>CAVZPO010000012.1:0-113374 GCA_963777165.1 uncultured Chloroflexia bacterium | reverse complement strand
TCGTCCCCGTCGCCCTGGTGCTCGCTACCTGGCTCCGGGCGAGCCTGCCCTTCGGACAAGGCGGCGCACTTCCGCTGGAGACCATCCAGCTGCCCTGGTTCGTCTACCCGATCGCCCTGCTGGCCTGGAGCAGCGCGCTCGGTCCTCGCCGGCGTCTGGATGACCCGAGCGCGTCCTGCGTTGGTTCCAGGAGGCCTGGCAGGTGACCGTGGCCTCCGGCCTGGCGCTGTTCCTGATGGCCGGCGGGCTGTACTTCGCCTTCCGAGACATGTCGCGCCTGCAATTCGGCTACTCGTGGGCGCTCACGCTCATCCTGCTGCTCGGGTTCCGTGGGATGCTGCGCCTGTCCTACCGGCTCGCGCGCGGAGAGCGCGGCCGGGGTGGCGTTCGCGAATCCTGATCGCCGGTGCCGGCGCCCTCGGTCAGAAGCTTGCGGAACTGATCCTGAACCAGAGCCGCTGGGGCCTCGATCTGGTAGGGCTATCTCGATGACGACCTCGGGAAGCAGGACGGAGCGGATCGGTCAGGCCGCCGTCCTCGGCACGCTCGACGACCTGCCGGCGGTCATCGAGTCGCATAAGATCGAGGAGGTGTGGATTGCGCTCCCCGCCCGCGCGCACGAGCGACTGCACCAGGTCGTCACCCTGGCCGAGAAGCTCCCGGTCCGGGTCAAGATCGCCCCCGACTACTTCTCGATGGCGCTGGTGCAGGCCAAGGCCGAAATCGTCGGCGGCCTGCCGCTGATCGGCCTGCGCGAGCCGGTGATCGAAGGCGTCGATCGGGCGATCAACGCGCCTTCGACCTGATTGCCGGAGGAGGCTCCACAATCGTCGCCGCCTTGCCGATGGCGATGATCGCCCTGCTCATCCGGTTGGACTCGCCCGGTCCGGCCCTCTTCCGCCAGAAGCGCGTCGGCGAGAACGGCCGCCCGTTCGACATGTTCAAGTTCCGCACGATGATCGCCGGCGCCGAGGGCCTGCAGGAGCAGGTTCTGACGACGAACGATGACGGCCAGGTGATCCACAAACGCACGCGATCCACTGGGTCACCCGGGTCGGGCGCTGGTTGCGGCGCTTCAGCCTCGACGAGTTGCCGCAGCTATTCAATGTGCTGCAGCGGCGAGATGAGCCTCGTCGGCCCGCGGCCGGAGCTCCCCTGGCTCGTCGACCGCTACGAGCCGTGGCAGCGCAAGCGCTTCGCCGTCCCGCAGGGGATCACCGGCTGGTGGCAGATCAACGGCCGGAGCGACAAACCCATGCACCTCAACACGGAAGATGATCTCTACTACGTATACAATTACTCGCTGTGGCTGGACATGCGCATCCTGCTCATGACACCGCTCGCCGCGCTGAGAGGGCGCGGCGCGTTTCTGATTTCGACGGGTCGCGCTGCATGGGCGGCTGGACCGGCCCGCGCCTGAGATGCCGGCAGCCGGTCCGCGTAGTCGCCGATCTCCCCCACGAACCCGGATGACCCCCTCCGCCCTCGGGCCCACCGTCTCGATCATCGTCCCCTGCTACAACGAGGAGCGCACCATCGGCCTGCTCCTGCAGGCGATCCGCGACCAGACGGCCGCGTCGGAGACGCTCGAGGTCCTCCTTGCCGATGGGGGATCGACGGACGGCACGCGGCAGGTCATCGCCGACTTCGCCCGCCGGCACCCTGGTCTGAGACTGCGCCTGATCGACAACCCGTCGCGCAGCATCCCCTCGGCGCTCAATCGGGCCATCGCCCTGGCGCGCGGCGAGGTCGTCCTCCGGTTGGACGCGCACTCGATCCCGCAGCCGGACTATGTCGAGCAGTGCGTACGCGTCCTGCAGCGAGACCGGCGCGGCGAACGCCGGAGGCGCGTGGGAGATCCATCCCTCGGCGCCGACCTGGATCGCGCGCAGCATCGCCGTCGCCGCCGGCCACCGCCTCGGGGCGGGGGATGCGCGCTATCGGACCAGCGGGCTGGCGGGCGAGGTCGACACGGTCCCCTTCGGGGCTTACCCGCGCGCCTGGTTCGACGCGCGTCGGCGCCTACGATGAGTCGCTGCTCACCAATGAGGACTACGAGTACAACGTCCGGCTGCGCCAGGCGGGCGGGCGTATCTGGTTCGATCCAGCCATCCGCTCGATCTACTTTGCCCGGTCCACACTCGGCGGCCTGGCCCGGCAGTATGCGCGCTACGGCTTCTGGAAGGCGCGCATGCTGCGCCGCTACCCGGGCACGCTTCGTTGGCGGCAAGCCCTTCCGCCCGCCTTCGTCCTGGCCACCGTTGGCCTGCTCGTGAGCGCCCCCTGGCTCCGGGCTTCGGTCTGCCTGCTCGGGTTACAATGGGCGCTCTATGCCGGGGCGCTCCTGACGGCCGGCATGGCCCAGGCGCGCGTGAGGCGCGACGCAGCTCTGGCGGCCGGCTTGCCGCTGGCTCTGGCGGTCATGCATCTTGCCTGGGGGGGCGCGTTCTGGTGGGGATGGCTGACATCGTTCCGGCGAGGCGCGAGTGAGTCACGCGGCACCTAAGGCCCGAGGTCTGCAGCTCGGCCTGGGCGAGCGCCGCCTGCTGTTGATCATCGGCGATCTGCTGGCGGCGGCGGGCGCCGTGGCCGTGGCGCTGGCGCTGTGGGCGCGCATTGACTACCTCGGCCCGGTGCCGACGAGCGAGTTCGTCCGCTTCCGCGCCGGATGGTTTGTGGCGCTGCCCCTGCTGTGGCCATTCCTGATGGTTAACCTGTACGACGCCCATCGCGCTTCCTCCTGGCGCGAGACGCTAAAGGGCGTCCTGCTGGCGGCGGGCAGCGGGCTGATCTTCTACGCCATCATCTACTTCACGCTCGAAGGCTCACTCGTACGCCGCGGCGTGCTGTATTTCCTGGGTTTCGCCATCCTGTTCACGCTCGTGTGGCGTGGAGCCTACCTGCTGATCTTCACCGCGCCGGCGTTCCTGCGGCGCGTGCTGATCGTCGGCGCCGGCGAGAGCGGCACGGCCCTGGTGCAGGCGATCCGCGGCCTGAGCCAACCGCCATTCAACCTGGTGGGGCTGATCGATGATGATCCGTCCAAGCAGGGTCGCGAAATCTCCGGCGTGCGAGTGCTGGGGGACAACGCCCAACTTCGGGCGATCCTCGACGAGCACGGAATCTCGGATGTGATTGTGGCCATCACCGGCGCGCTCAACGGCTCCATGTTCCAGGCCCTGCTCGATGCGCAGCAGCGCGGCGTGCAGATCGCCCGCATGCCCGTGGCCTACGAAGCCCTGCTCGGCCGCGTCCCGATCCGCTACCTCGAGTCGGACTGGCTCCTGCGATCGTTTGTCGACGAGCTGCAGGTCAGCACGGTCTACCTCCTGCTCAAGCGCCTGCTGGACATGCTCGGCGGGATCGTGGGCCTGAGCCTGCTGGGGGTGGCGCTGCCGTGGGTGGCGCTGGCGATTTTGACCGAAAGCGGCCGGCCGATCTTTCTGCGGCAGCGACGCCTGGGGCAGGGCGGCCGGCCGTTTGACGTGATCAAGTTCCGCACCATGCGTCAGGATGCCGAGGCCGATGGCCAGGCGCATTGGGCACAGCAGGGAGATCCGCGCACGACGAGCGTCGGCCGGCTGCTGCGCCGTACGCACGTGGATGAGTTCCCGCAGTTCTGGAACGTGCTCATCGGCGAGATGAGCCTGGTGGGCCCGCGGCCGGAACGGCCCGAGCTGGTCGCCGAGCTGGAGAAGCAGATCCCGTTCTACCGGGCGCGCTTGCTGGTCAAGCCCGGGATCGGCGGCTGGGCACAGGTGAACTACGGCAAGGGAGCTTCGGTCGAGGGCTCGGCCGAGAAGCTCGAATACGACCTGTACTACATCCAGCATCGCAGCCTGCTGATGGACGTGTGGATTCTGCTCCGCACGGCCGGCGCGATCTTCGGACTGCGCGGGGTCTGACATGCCCACCGCACTGGTAACCGGCGGTGCAGGCTTTATCGGATCGCACCTGGTGCGGCTGCTGATCGAACGCGGCTGGACGGTGCGCGTCTTGGACAACCTGTCGTCCGGCTCGCGCGACAACCTGGCGGGGACCGGTGCCGAACTGATCGTCGGCGACATTCGCGAGCCGCAGGTGGTCGACCGGGCGACGCAGGGTGCGACGGCCGTCTTCCACCTGGCGGCGATGATCTCGGTCCCCGAATCGATGGCTCAGCCCGTCGAGTGTTACAGAGCCAATGTCCTGGGCTCGCTGCACGTCCTCGAGTCCGCCCGCAAGGCCGGCGTCGGCAGGGTCGTCCTGTCGTCGTCGTGCGCCGTCTACGGCGACGCCGGCGGCCCCGTCGACGAGACATCCGCGACGGCGCCGATCTCGCCCTACGCCGCCTCCAAACTGGCGATGGAGCAGGCAGCCCGGATGATGGCGCTGGCCTTCGGGCTCGAGACCGTCTGCCTGCGTTACTTCAACGTCTACGGCCCGCGCCAGGCGCCGGACTCTCCCTACGCCGCCGCCATCCCGACCTTCATCCAGACGATGCGCGACGGGCAGGCGCCGTCGATCTACGGCGACGGCCTTCAAACGCGCGATTTCGTCTTCGTCGGCGATGTCGCCCGCGCCAACCTGCTGGCGGCCGAGGCGGTGCTCGAGCCCGGTTCGGTGTTCAACATCGGGAGCGGCCGATCGGTGACCATCAAAGATCTGGTCGGAACGCTGCGCGGCCTTTTCGCCGGCATCCCCGAGCCGACCTACGGCCCGGCGCGGCCCGGGGACATTCGCCTGTCCGCCGGGAGAATCGACCGCGCCGAGGCAGCCCTGGGCTACCGGCCGAACACCACCTTGGCGGAAGGCCTGGCGGCGACGGTAGAATGGATGCGAGGAGCCATGCCCTGACGGGCGCGCATGAAACCTGCCTCGCCCATCCGCAATCGGTTTCTGCTCGCCGGCGACCTGGTGCTGATCGTCACCTCCGTCCTGGCCAGCTTTGCCCTGCGACTCGACCTTGGCCCGGCCTTCGTCTACTTCATGCCTCAGGCGTGGCTGATGGTCGCCGTGGCGCTGGTGGTCAAGCCGACTGTCTACTACTTCTTCGGCCTGTACCGCCGCTACTGGGTGTACGCCAGCGTGCGCGAGCTGCGGCTGATCGCCGTCGCCACTGCCGGGGCACAGGTCGTCGTCGCCCTGCTGCTGATGCTGGCGATCGTGACCTCGCTGCTGCCGGCGACGTTCCCGCGCTTGGTCTTATTCATCGACTGGCTGATCTCGCTCATCAGCGTCGGTGGTCTGCGCCTGACGGTGCGCCTGATCGCCGAGAGCGGTCAGGTCAGCCAGAAGAGCGACGGCCGCGGGGGCATGCGCCGGGCATTGGTCGTCGGCGCGGGCGACGCCGGCGTGCTGGTGGTGCGCGAGATGCAGCGCAACCCGCAGCTGCACATGCAGCCGGTGGCCTTCGTCGACGACGACCCGGAGAAGCTGCGCAAGGACATCCACGGCGTGCGTGTGGTGGGCCAGCTGCGCGACCTGTCGTCGGTCATCGACCGCTCGCGCGCCCGCGAGGTCGTCATCGCCATCCCCTCGGCACCCGGCGACGTCGTGCGTCTGGTGACGCAGATCTGCCGCCGCAAGGGGATCCCATTCCGCACCATGCCCGGAATCTACGAGCTGATCGGGGGCAAGGTCAACGTCAATCGCCTGCGCGAGGTCGAGATCTCCGACCTGCTGCGCCGTCAGCCGGCGCGCATCGACGACGAGGTCGTCGGCCTCACGCTGACCGGTAAACGTGTCCTGGTTACGGGCGCCGGCGGTTCGATCGGCCTCGAGCTCTGCCGGCAGGTGGCGCGCTGGATGCCGGCTCAGCTGGTCCTGCTGGGCCACGGCGAGAACAGCATCTTTGAGGCGCTGCTGGAGCTGGGCGAGAACTACCCGGACTTGCCGCTGCTGCCGGTGATCGCCGATATTCGCGATCGGGGGCGGATCGCCGCCGTCTTTGCCGACCTCAGACCGCAGGTCGTCTTTCACGCCGCGGCGCACAAGCACGTTCCGCTGATGGAACTGAATGTCACCGAGGCGGTCACCAACAACGTGCTCGGGACTCGGTCCGTCGTCGACGCCGCCCTGGCGGCGGGAACCGAACGACTGGTGCTGATCTCGACCGACAAGGCGGTTCAGCCATCCAGCGTGATGGGCGCGACCAAGGCGCTGGCGGAGATGATCGTGCGCGACGCCGCCCTGCGCACCGGCCTGCCCTACGTGTCAGTGCGTTTCGGCAACGTGCTCGGCAGCCGCGGCAGTATCGTCCCGCTGTTCAAACGCCAGATCTCACGCGGCGGCCCGATCACGATCACCCACCCGGAAATGCGGCGCTACTTCATGACCATTCCCGAGGCGGTTCATCTGGTCCTGCAGGCAGCCGGACTGAGCGAGGGGAGCGATCGGGGCGAGGTGTATGTGCTGCGCATGGGCGAGCAGGTGCCGATCGTCGACCTGGCCGAGGACTTGATCCGGCTGTCCGGCCTCGAGCCGGGCAAGGACATCGAGATCCAGTTCACCGGCATCCGTCCTGGCGAGAAGCTCGAAGAAGCGCTGTGGGACGAAGGCATGCAGTACGCCACCACTTCCCACCCGGACGTAGTGCGCGTGGCCGAAGCGCAGGCCCTCTCCGGCGCTTCGCTCGGTGAGACCCTGACCGAAATCGAGCACCTGGTCGAGCGAGGCGACTCGCAGGCGCTGGTCAGCCTGCTGTCGGCGCGCATTCCCGGCAGCCAACTCGGTCAGATCCCGCCGCCCGAGATCACCTCGGTCGTCTAGCGGCCCACGTCGACCGAACCCCGCGTCCCAAACCCTCACCCCTGATTCCTCCTCCTGCGGCCGTGGCATTGCGTTGGCAGGCCTGATCGCAGGGGGAGGGGATGAATTTTCTGGGAGTGGGGGAGCCTTGCTCCCTCCACTCCCCAGAAATGAGTACCCCCTCTCCGCCGCGATTCTTCGAGCCGTCAGTCGGCTGTCCGCGGAGAGGGGGCAGGGGGTGAGGGCGAAAGCGCGTCCTCCCGCTTAGGTTCGGATCCCTGGTATCACCCGAGGACCAGCGGCCGCTCGATGAGCTTCACCAACATCGCCGCGGCCGCCTCCAGATCGCGCGTGTCCACCTGTTGACATGGCGTGCCGACGCCGGCGCACGGGACGAGAAGCGCCGCGGTGACAATCCCATCCAGGCTGGACTGAACGGCGTCCGCGCCGGCGAGATCTTCGCTCGACACCGCGAGCTGACACGCTACGCGGGCTTGGGCTGCGGCGTGCCGCAGCGCCTCCACCAGCCGGGTGTCGGCGACAAACCGGCCGGACCGCACGACGATCACCGGCCCTCTTCCCGGGCGTACGTTCGTGCCGCCGACGGCCTTCTTCTCCTCCACCGGGTACCCGCCGAGCGCAATCGCAACCGCCGGAGCCAGATCGGTCGCCGCCGCGCGTGCGGCACGGTGCCCGACCTGGCCCAGCGCGGTGAACGCCAGGGCCAGCGAATTGGCGGCGCGTGCGGTCCGGCGCGCGACGTCCAGGGCCACCGCAACGCCCAACCTGCCCTCGAGTGCCTTCGCCCGAATCGTCGTCCCGTCGGCCTGCCATGGCGTGGCGAAGACACCCATGGCTCCGATTCGCGGGTCGCGCGCGAGCGCCGCGGACCCAAAGTCGGCCAGCAGGCGCGCCGGTGTGCGTTTGCCGTCCTGGGGTGAGATCACGCCCAACGTCGCCTGCAGGCCGTCGGGGAACCGGATCGTCGCGCCCGAACACGCGTCTGGATCAATCCGGCCGGACGGGTGGACCCAGGCGATCGCGTTCAGTTCGACGTGCGAGACGATGACCGCCGCCTCGTCGAGGGCGGCGGTGAACAGCAATCGCACGCCGCGCGCCGACGTTCGCTCGGCATACAGGCTCCCCAGCGGGGAGATCCGGACATGTCGCATCGAAGGAGGGAGCTGGCGCGTCGCGAGCCGTCGCAAGGTCCCTTCCCGGCCCGGCGGTCCATCCGCCTCAGCCAACACCCGAAGCGTGTCCATCAAGGTAGAACGGGTCGCTTGGTCTAGCAGGCATGCACGCACTCCTCCGATCCGCGTGACGCTCGGATCGGTCGTCAGGGATTCGGCTCGCCGGCCGATCGAAGGATCGCGGAGAGCCGCCGGCCGGCTTGCGCCGGAACCTTCTCCAGCCACAGCAGCGCCATCCAGGGGCGCAGGACGCTCCATGCGTCCATCACCGGCGATGGATCCGGTGCCAGGCCGCCGTAGCGCTCGGCGGCGTAGGCGCGTGCGATGGCCCAGCCCCGCTCAGCCTCCAGCGGATATGCATGCGCGAACTTGCGGCCGCGTTCGTAAGGGGTCTGTGTCGGGTCGATCTCCAGTCCCAGTCCCTCGAGCCCCAGGCTCCACCGCCAGTAAACTCTGGCGATGGGGGTCAGGGGCGTCGAGTCGTAGCGTGCCAGACGTGGCGGCGGCCGCACGCCGAGACGCGTGAGCGACCGCGTCATCGCGCCCAGGGTCGTATGGCGGGCGACCGGATCGAGCCGCAGCCAGGCCAGCCCCAGGAGCAGCAGGGCGCCGCCCGTCACGAGCCATGGCGTCGGGGAGGGGCGACTCACCGGGATATCCGGGCCCGCCTCCTCCTCGCCGCCGACCCGGCCACCGAGGAGGCGGCGCAGGTCGCGGACGTCTTCCTCGAAAGACGGCTCATCGCCTGCAGTCCCGGCGATGTCGCCCTCGGAGGGCACGGCCACCTCGACGCGCTCGAGCGGCGGCTGCGCTGAGGTCGGCTCGAACTCGACCCATCCGTAGTCCGGGAAGAAGACCTCCGGCCACGCGTGCGCATCGCGCTGACGCACCTGAAATGCAGACCCGCTGTCGTCCGGCGTCCCCTGCGCGAAACCGGCGGCGATCCGAGCCGGGATCCCCAGCGAGCGGAGCATCAGCACCTCGGCGCTCGCATACCAGTTGCAGAAACCCACCCCGTGGTCGAACAGGAACCAGTCGATCGGCTCGACGCCCTCAGGTGGCTCGCCCAACTCGAGCGTGTACTCGATGTTGGCCCGCAACCAGCGCGTAATCGCCGCGGCCTGGTCGTAGGGGTTGTCCAGACCGATGGCGATCTCCACCGCCAGTTGCCGGGTGCGCGGTGTGAGGGTCTCAGGAAGCTGCAGGAATCGCGACTGCACCCACTCCGGGTAGTCCGTCCCCGCCGACCGGAGCTGGGCGGCGGTCGGAGTGGCTACCTCACCGCGGACGCGGTAGACCTCGCCGCGCACGACGGTCGTGCGTGCGGCGACAGAGGACACATCGGCCAGCCCGCCCGGCGTCCGAACCACGGTCAGCAGGCTCGATCGATTGATGCCCGTGGGCTGTGGCGGGACGTAAAGCAAGTGGAGTGCGTCCACTTGCGGCTCCACGGTAATCTCGACGGACCGCCGCCCTGAGTAGTCGGGCAGGGGGAAGGAACCTTCGTCCGGAAAGTAGGGCTCGAGGTCGGTCTCGGAGGAAGTCCACGTGCCGGCCGCGTAGGTGTCGTAGGTCCGGGCGCGCCAGTACAGGCGCAACCCATCGGCTGAGGAGTTGATCACGGTGGCGCTGAAGATGGGCGTTTCGGCAGGGGTGACGGCAGCCGCCAGGCGCAGTTGATCGCCGAAGACATCGCTGACGATCGCCACCGGGTTGCGCAGGCCGGTGAACGCCTGGGTCAGCCGGTAGCGCAGCCGCACCCATGGCCGTGTGGCCGAGGTCCACAGATCCGCGGCCCGCTCGGACTTGGCGAACGACGGCACACCCCAGGCCAGCGCCACCACAAGGAACGCCAGCAGAAGCCCGACCTGGGTGATCTGACCGGAGGCGTTCGACGGCACACGTGAGCCGGCGCCGCGCCAATCGCGCCGCCGCCGATCCAGGCTGACGACAAACAGCAGACCCACAGCGGTCATGGCGAAGGCCGCCACGTACCCGTCGAGGCCAGGTCGCCGCAGGTAGTAGAAGGTATTGACCAGCAGGGCGACGCCGGGTGGGATCAGCGCCGGCCAGATGCGGTCACGGCGGAACGCGGCATAGCCGGCCAGGGCACCCATACTCCAGTACAGCGCCAGCATCAGCAAGACGAACATCAATGGATCGTAGTTCGGCTCCGCCGTGGCCAGTACGACGGCAAACGCGCTCAGCCGCCCGGCGAGGGCGGCCAGACGGTCGTGGATGCCGAAGACGTCGACGATCGTATTCGCGGAAAGGAAGGTGACCAGGAACAGGCCGTAGGCGACGGCGAACACCGCCGCCAGCCACCCGGGAAAGCGGCTGCGCGCCAGAGCTGTACCGGCGACGACGCCGAGCACTGCCGCCGTGGGGACCATACCCAGGTGATCGGACCAGTCAGCAGCCGCCAGGCCGTAGGCGGACACCAGCACGAGGAGCAGGATGGCGCCGAAGGTCGCCCAGTCGAGGGGTGCCTGGAGGGGCGTGGGGGTGGTGAGGGCGCGCCTCATGATCTCAAGCCTCGAGCCTCCGCGCGTTGGCGCGACCCCATTCTACCCACAATGGGGGCCACGACGCCGCGGTCTGTAGACGATGGCACGCTCCCCGCCAGCTAGCGTAGGGGCACGAGATGCCGTGCCCCTACCGGCCGAGGGCGATGAGCGATCCCACCCGACTCCGACGTGCCGTACGCGCGCGTCACCGCGGCCGCATGGCAGTTGGCGTGTGAGGACGCAGGCTAAAGCCTGCGGCTACCAGCCCGCGATAGACCTTCCCATCCAAGATTGGCCTGCGCCGACTGCGCCCGTAGCCGCCGCGTCGGGGCGCGTCCCTGCCGCGGCATAGGGCACCTTCGCCCCGCTTGCTCCCCAAGAATCAGGTGATATGATGGCCGCCTTGAGCTGGTCGAATGGAACCCTATGCGCGACAACCCCGGACGCTCTACCTGGTCCTGGCCGCCATCATCCTGGCGACCCTGCCGTGCTACTGCGCCGGTCTGATCGCCATCCGCCGCGCGCCGGGAGATGCGACCCCCACGCCCACGGCCTCGACCACGGGATCGCCCTCGAGCACTCCGGCGCCGGCCAGCGAGACGCCCACCGCGGGGCCATCGCTCACCCCGTCCATGACGCCCACATTGGTGGCGTTCACACCGTCGACGGCGACGTCAACCTACACGCAGGTCCCAACCGACACGCCCACCCCGACCTCGACCGACACGCCGCCGCCAACCGACACGCCCACGCTCACCGACACTCCAACCGAAGCCCCGGTACCGCCGGGTTGAGCCGGGATGCCTGACGACCTTCTCGCCCTGCTCCTGGATTTGATGAGGCTGCCTGGGATTCCCGGCCGGGAGACAGCGGTGGCTGATCGATTGCAGGCAGCCTGGGCGCCGCTGGTAGACGAAGTCCGGCGGACACCCGCCGGTTCGCTGCACGCCATCCGGCATGGGAAGGGGAAGAAGCCCCGCCCGTCAGTGCTGCTGACTGCACATATGGACGCCATCGGCATGGTCGTGGCCGAGGTCGAAGGCGGCTTCCTTCGGGTCGGATCGGCCGGTACATTCTCCACCGAGATCCTCCCCGGACAAAGAGTGTTGATCCACGGCAAACGGCCGATTCCGGGGATCGCAGTTCAGCCGCCAGAACACTGCCTGCCTCCCGACACGGACGAAGGCCATGTCCCGCTGGGGGCCTTCCTGGTGGACACCGGCCTGAGCCCTCGACAGTTGCAGAGCCAGGTTCGGATTGGCGACCCGATCACATTCGATCGCATGCCGATACACATGGGCGACGGTGTACTGGCAGGCCCCGCCCTCGACAATCGTGCCGGGCTGGCAGCGCTGACGCTTGCGCTGCAATCGCTCGCACGCAGCGGTCATGCATGGGACATCGTCGCGGCCGGCCTGGTCCAGGAGGAGATCGGCTCGCTGGGCGCGCGTACCTCCGCACATACCGATCCACCGACCCTGGCACTGGTCATCGACACGACCTATGGCCGCTCGCATGCCGAGGCTGAGCACCGCACGTTCCCGCTCGGTGGGGGGCCGTCGAACGGCTGGGGGCCGGCGGTCCATCCGGCGATCCACGAACAACTCCGCCTGGCTGCGGACCGGCTGGAGCTCCCGCTGACGCTCGAGCCGATGCCGTGGTACTCGGAGAGCGATGCCGACGTGCTCCAACTCGCCGGGGCCGGCGTACCTACCGGCTGCGTCTTCATCCCCGTGCGCTACATGCACTCCCCTGTCGAGATGGTCGATGTGGAGGACATCCGACGGACGGGGACGCTGGTGGCGGAATTCGTGCGCGGCCTGGGCGAGGCCGGCGCCTCGATTCCTGGAGCAGGGCTAAGGTATGGCGCCCGCCGGCTGTCCCGCACACCCCAACGCACGCACATGGCGCTGCTGCGCGCCCTGACGGAGGCCGTCGGCGTCTCCGGGGACGAAGGCGAGGTTCGCCGATTGGTGCGCGAACAGGTTGAGCCGCTGGCCGACGAGGTCCGCGTCGACGCGCTGGGCAACCTGCTGGCCGTCCGCCGCGGGTCGGCGCGTCGCAAGCTGCGCGTGATGCTCTCGGCCCACATGGACGAGGTCGGGCTGATGATCACCGGCGTGGAGCTGGACGGCGCGTTGCTTCTCGGGCAAGTCGGAGGCGTCGCACCGCAGCACCTCGCCGGGAAGGCCTTCTGGGTGGGGAAGGGGCGCGTGCCGGGCGTAATCGGCCTGAGCCCGCCGCACCTCTCCGGCACGGCCAGCGCCCGGCGGCTGACGCTCGACCAGCTTCGCCTGGACGTCGGGGCGCGCTCGCGGGACGAGGCGCTCAAACGGGTTCGCATCGGAGACCGGGCGGCGTTTGCCACGGCGCTGACGCGTCTGGGCGAGTGCGTGTCGGCCAAGGCCCTCGACAACCGCCTGGGAGTGGCGATTCTGATCGAGCTGCTGGGGGCGGCGCCCCCCAACATCGACCTGCTGGCTGCTTTCACCGTTCAGGAGGAGATCGGACGGCGCGGCGCCGGCGTTGCCGCGCACAGCCTCGATCCAGAGCTGGCCATCGCCGTCGACTGTACGCCGGCTCGAGACCTGCCGACGTGGGACGGCGCCGAGAACACCGCTTACAACTCCCGCCTCGGGCAGGGTCCTGCCCTGTACACGGCGGATCGAGCCACGGTATCGGATCGCCGATTGCTCGAACACTTCGAAGGGACGGCCCGCGCCGCCCGCCTCCCGTTCCAGTATCGTCAGCCGGGCGGCGGGGGCACCGATGCCGGCTCGATCCATCGCGTGCGCAAGGGAATCCCGGCGATCTCCGTCTCTGTTCCGGTCCGTTACCCGCACTCGTCGGCTGGGTTGATCCGAATCGACGACTGGCGCAACACGGTTCTGCTCATCCACGCCACCCTCGCCAGGCTCTCACACGAGACCCTGACGCGAACGCGCCGCCGAACGTAGGCGCGGCTGGCAGGCGCACCGCCAACTCACTCCAGGACCTCTGCCTTGCGCCAGGATGCTCTGGATGCGGGAGCAACAGCGATGGATCCTCGACAAAAACATCGGTATCAGGTGGTTGAGACTTCCCTGGCGGACACTCGGCGACTCCTGGGATACAAGCTGGAGGGGGCTCCGGACATCCATTTGAATCTGAAGGGGTTCGACTGTGGATGGATTTTGGACTCCATGCCCTGGAAGCCCGGGCTGCGGGTCCTGGACGTGGGGGCAGGATACTCGTGGCTCCCCATCTACCTGGCCAAAGAGAAGGGCTGTGAGGTCTGGTCGGTGGATGATTTTGGGACGTGGGAATCGAATCAATTCTGGGAACGGAGCCGAAAGCCCGACGAGCACATCCAAGCCCATCCCGAGGTGAAGTACGTGATCGGGAGGCTAGGGGAAGACCGACTGCCGGACCTCCCCGCTTCATACTTCGACTGCATCTACAGCGCCTCAGCCCTGGAGCACGTGCCCCCGTCACAGTTTTCCAGGGTCTGGATGCACATGGACGGCCTGCTGCGGCCGGGAGGCCACATGCTGCATGCCATTGACATCGCTTTTCCCTCAAGCCGAGGCTTGCCCCACGTCCTGATGGCCGTAATCTATGACCTGATCTACCCCGTCCTCCCGGCACGCGTGCGTATCCGTTTCCTCTTTGAGACCCCTCTGTCCACCGCGCGTGCGGCACTCCGGGCATTGGGGGCTCCGCCGAGGGGCGTCGCAGGACAACTGAACGTGGTCGACATGGTGATCAACCCCGAGACGGCGGTCGAACCCCTGGAGTTCACTCTCAATCGGCTTCTCAAGGATGGGGATGAGCGGATCCGTCACTTCAGAGTTGGATCGCTCTTGATCCATGTGGTCAAGCGTTGAAGGGGAGCGGAGCGCTCGTCAAGTAGGTCCCCGCAAGCAGTCCGCGACGTCTCCCAAGAGGCCATTCTCCGCTCGTTGGCCGCGATCCAGCCGCAGACCTGAGATGCACTAGGGATCTGTGCTCGAGCGTGGGCAATGGCCTGTCGCACGAAAGCCACACGACCACCGAGAAGTCTCCCGCGGGTCCGCTCCTTACCGCGTAATTACGCCTGTGGGCTCGCCGGGTCGATTTAACGATTCGGTGTCCGAACGCGGGGGAAGGCCGGACGAGCGAGCGCCTTCAGGACCGGATAGGGCTCGGTTTCGAGCGTGAGAGCGGGCCTTCCTCGGCGGCCCCCGTCGCGGGTGTGGGGTGTGTCTGAACCCGAATTGGGTCGGGGACGGTCATCGCGGGTATCAGGGCCCGGTTGACAACTCCGCGGCGAAGTCGAACAGTGCTGGCGTGCCTCCGGTGTGCCAAAAAAGCACCTGCTCGCCGGCCCGGAATCGGCCCTCACGCGCCAATGCCAACAGGCCACCTGCCGCCCGGCCCGTGTAGACGGGGTCGAGCAGGATACCCTCCTGGCGGGCAAAGGCATCGATCGCCTCGTGCTCCACCTGGGTCAAGACCGCGTATCCAGGGGCGGCGAACCGATCCTCCACCAGGATCACCGATGGTGCGAATTCCGACGGTCGGCCGAGCAGGGTGCAGACCTCCGTCGCCAGTGCGGCGACCGTAGAACGAAGCTGCGTCGCGGGCAGGTCGACACTGATCCCGAGGATCTTGCCCTCGTAGCCGAGCAGCCGTGCGCCCGCTACCAGCCCGGCCTGCGTTCCCCCGGATGACGAGGCGACCACGATCCAGTCGGGCACAAGCCCCTGCGCCAGGCACTCCTCGATCGCCGCGGCGTACGCACTGGCCCCGAGAGGGCTCGAGCCGCCATACGGGACCAGGTACGGACGGAGCGAGTCAGTTTCGGCCTGCTTGAAAGTCCCCTCCAGGACGGTTTCCGGATCACGCCCGTGGGTCCAGACGATGTGCGCGCCCAGCAGGTGATCGAGGAGTAGATTGCCGTTCGTCGAGGCGGGTGGCTCGCCCCGCAGGACGATGATCGAGCGCAGTCCGCGGGCTGCCGCGGCCGCCGCCGTCTGCCGGCAGTGGTTCGACTGCACCGCCCCGCGTGTGATCAAGGTGCGGGCGCCGCGCGCTTCCGCCTCTGCTACCAGCAATTCGAGTTTGCGTGTCTTGTTCCCTCCCATCGAGAGTCCGGTCTGGTCGTCGCGCTTGATCCACAGAGCGGCTCCACCCATATGGGCGCTCATGCGCGGCAATTGGGCGACCGGGGTGGGAAGTTGGGCGAGGGAAACGCGAGGGAGGGGGTCGGTGATCATGGGGCTTCCTGCTGACGGGCGTGTCCGGCTACTGTAGCACACACTCGCCGGTGGTCCCACCCAATGCGCGTCAGGTCCCACTTCCCGGGTACCCGGTTCCTCTGGCGTGTGTCATTGCGAGCCATGGCCCCCGAAGCGCAGCGGAGTGGGGGAGGGCGCAGCCCGACGAGGCAATCTGATTTCGGCAAGTAGAGGATGACGGCTCTACGGGTGGGTGTCGCCCCCACGCGACGGTGCCCGGCGTGAGGGGTAGGTCCGCTGGATTTCTTCGCCGTGGCGGCGGACGTGCAATTCGACCTGGAGGATGAACTCCGACAGGGGCCAGCTCTTTGTGTCGCGTTTGAGCTGCACTCGGGCGCCGGCCGTCTTGGGGTCGGCGGCCAGGCGACACAGCCTGGTGTTTGCGGCGCGGAATCGCGCCAGCATGGTCGGGACGCCGACGGCGGCCAGCGAGGCGACCGCCTCTTCGTTCAATGTCTTCAAAGTGCCTTCAGGGAACAGCCAGCCGATGCCGGCCTGGCCGGCCTCGATCTGGCGGACGTAGATTTCGTGCCAGAACACAAGGTGCGCCAGCACCTGCCGCGGTCCCCAGGGTTTCACCAGGAATGCGTGCGCCGGGAGCTGCTCGACGATCCGGCAGAACGCCTCGATGCTGGCGGTCAGACGCCTCGGGCCGTCCTGGGATCCCGCCAGCCTTCCGGCTCTGTCACCGCTCATTCCGCGCCTACCCCTGAGGCTCGACGGCGTGGCGCAGGACGGTCTTCAGCTTCTCCGGCGCAGAGCGGCGTGGATCGCCCATGTAGATCTCGTGGTGCCTGCCGCGCGGCCGAAGGCCCTGCGCATGAATGAATCCATGCAGGCGAGTGAGCGTTGCCGGCTCCGTCGAATACGGCCCGATGTGCATGATCTGCGCGCAGCGGCCCTCGTCGAAGCGCTCGAAATGCAACCTCTCCAGGAACGGCGTCCCGCGGCGCGCCGCCTGTTCGAGGGCCATTGGCCACAGATCGGGCGCGGCAGCTTCCGGCTGCATGATCATCGCCGTCCACAGCCAGGCATCCCGCTCCTTATAGTCGCCCATGGCGAAGTCCGCCTTGCCCTCAATCGACCACAGGCCCTCAAGCGCCATGACCGGGTAGTCGACGGCGCGCTCCTTCTTGACCAGGAACTTGATCGTGTACGAGAAGGCGTACAGCGCGCCGGTGGCGGCCGCGAAGTCCGGCCCATTCGGATCGCCGCGGCCATCCACACAGGCGAAGGTCATCGGCGGCACGTCGATCAACGCCGGGTCCTTGGAGGACGGGTGGTAGAGATGCTTCAGCTCTTTGCGTAGGTCGAGCACCTTCATGGGATTCTCCTTGGGCGGCGGCGATGGGTACCCGGCCCGGACCTTCCGAGCTGAGCGAGGAAGCCATCGGCCCACCGAATTTCTGCCCGTGCGAGCAGAATGCTGCGGGCGAACATCGCGTGTACGTGGAGGGGCAGCTCGGGCTGGCCGTCCCGTCTTCGGTAGAGATGTCCCAGGCGGTCGCCCAATACCTTACGGTAGCGTTTGAGGGCGCGCCGCATTCCGGCGGGCGGGAGCACGGGTAGATTGGCCAGGGCCAGCTGGATCGGGCTGTCCGTCGGCCCGGGGTTGGTCAGCGCAAGGTAGACGGCGCTTCGCAGTGCTCCGGCGCCGGCCGGCGTGCAGTGATACACCTTGCGCGCCGGCCCCTCAGGGGAGGCGCTGCGCGTCGAACGCACCAGCCCGCGCCTTTCGAGCCGGCCCAGGTGGTAGTAGATGGACGAGAAGCCGAGGTCAGCCCAGGCGCGCATCTCGCGGGCCTGGATGACGAGCTCGATCTCGTAGCCGTAGCGGGGCGCCTCGGCTACCAGGCTCAGCACGGCATGCTCGGCGTGGGTCATTGGCGGCGGAGTTGTCACGCAGCTATCCTAGCTCTAGAATAGCTGTCTGCGGCGCCCAAGTCAAGCCCCTGTTGGTCGGCCATGCCCCGAATCCGGGGGTGAAGGGGGCCTCCCGACACAGGGCCCTGGTCGCCAGGGCCTGTGCGGCAGGGACGGTCCGCCTCAGGCTGTCGGGATCTACTCGAGGGATTGCCGGGTGGCCTCGCGGCCACGGCGGCGTAGGAGTCCGAGCAGGGCGGGCAAGAGGCCGTGATAGAAACGGTAGGTCATCGGGCGGGCCGTGGCGTCCCATGCACCCAGCCCGCGCACCAACCTCCCCCCCAGCCCCTC
The DNA here is from genome assembly GCA_963777165.1 of uncultured Chloroflexia bacterium. Taxonomy (GTDB): domain Bacteria; phylum Chloroflexota; class Anaerolineae; order Anaerolineales; family E44-bin32; genus DYJB01. Next base: position 95,473 of record CAVZPO010000012.1, on the reverse strand, counting down.
CTTGAATCGGAAGACGCCCCACATCGGGTCGGTGGGCTCCAGCCGGTCGGGCGCGCCCCACAGGTCGTAGTGCGTGCAGCCGGCGGCCTTGCTCCAGCGGATGGCTTCCCACTGCAGCAGGTAGTTGGGCATCTTGTCGCGGTGCAGATCACGCGACATGCCGTACAGGTACCAGGCTCGAGGGCCGAGGCGGTAGAGGATCAAGGCTGCCACAACTTCCCCGTCGACCTGCGCCACGAGCGGCTGCGCCAGCCCGGCCTGCATGAACCGGCCCCACACGTGGCGATAGTAGTCCGGGGAGCGGATGGTGAATCCATCGCGCACCGAGGTCTCGGCATACATCCGGTACAGCAGAGGGAGTTCGTCGATCCCGGCCGCCCGCACGCGCACGCCGTGCCGCTCGGCCAGCCGCACGTTATAGCGCGTCTTTTGCTTCATGCCGGCGAGCAGGCGATCCTCACCGGGTCTCAGGTCGAGGACGAAGGTATTGCGGAACTGGATCTGTTCGGGCGACGGACGGTAGCCGAGTGACGGGAGTCTGGCGCCCAGGGCGATCCCGGTGGGATACTCGCCGGACTCGGCGCTGCCGGCCAAGCCGTGCCCAATGGGCAGGTCGGGGTCGATCTTGATTTGCAGCACGCCGGGACGTCCGGCCATGGCATGCAGGTCGCGCAGCACGTGATCGGCGATCTCGACTGCGCGCCAGTCGAGCAGCGGGCCGCGCGGGGTGTAGAGCACGCTGCTCGACAGGCCGAGCACGGGAACGCGCACCCGCCGCTCGAGCACCTGCGCCGCCGCGGCCGGCCGGCCGTCGACGGTGCGCCAGAGCAGGCGCTCGGCGGACCAGCCATACCCGGCCTTGAACTCACCCCACTCCCAGGTCTGCAGCACATGCGCATCCGGCAGTGCCGCCAGCGCACGGCTCCATTCAGCCGGGTCGAGAACCGTCGATCGCTGCAGCTCCACCTAGGCCTCCGCACGCCGGGCGAGCACGGCGCGGTACAGGCGATAGACCAGCGGCTGAAGCGGGAAGTCCCAGGCGCCGATCGAGCGGACCAATTCGCCGCCGAAGCCGCGCTTGAATCGGTAGACACCCCACAGCCCGTCGCCGCGCGTCTCGAACTGCGTCTCGAGCGTCTCGCGCTCGGCGTCGGGCACGCCCCACAGGTCGTAGCTCTCGCAGCCGCGGCGGCGCGCCCAGCGCATCGCCTCCCATTGCAGCAAGTAGGTGGGCATGCGGTTGCGCTCGTCGTCGGTCGAGGCGCCGTACAGGTACCAGGCGCGCGGCCCGTGGGCGAAGACCATCAGCGCCGCGAGGGGCCGGCCCTCGAACTCGGCCACCAGAAGTTCGCAGTCCTGGAGCGGGTGGAACAGGTCGTAGGCGCGGGCATAGTACGCCGGCGTATGAACCCCGAATTGGTCGCGCGCCGCCGTGGTCTGCATCATCGCCCCGAAGGCCGGCAGATCGTCCCAGGGCCGAACGGTGACTTGCTTGCGTTCGGCCAGGCGGATGTTGTAGCGCGTCTTCTGGTGCATGCGCGCCAGGATCGCATCCTCGTCCGGCTGCAGATCGACGACCAGCGAGCGGCGCGGTTGGACGGCATGCAGGCTCGGTGTGAAGCCGAGGGCGCTCAGTTGATCGGCCAGCGGTGAACCGTGCGGCGCGTCGGGCTCGAGCTTGAGTGCAAAGCAGCGCATGCTTCGGGCGAAGGAGACCAGGGCGGGGATCAGGTCCGGAAGCCAGGTGCCCACCGGCCCCATCGGGACGTAGCCGATGCGCATCCCCGGCACCAGCCGCCGCGTCAGCATCAGCGCGCCGGCACCGCCGGAGAGCAGCCGGTGTGCTGACCAACCGAAGGAGTCCTTAAGCTGACCCCATGCGCTGGTCTGAAGCAGGTGGGCCTCGGGCGAGCGGGCGAGGAATGCGTCCCAGTCAGCCAGGGAGGAAGAGGGGGGCACGCGCGGATTATAGCATCCGGGCTGAAGCGGCCGCAGCACACCGGCGCGTTGGCTGCAAACCCGATGGGGCAATCGACCCACGGGCCTGGGGAATCTCCTCCCTCGGCTCCGGCTGCTTTGACGCTCGGGGGCACTCATGATAAACTCACCTTCAATCTGGGCCCGGCAACCCGGGCGGGCAATTCAAGCGGCGGGCGCGTGTGACCCGCCGATTGTCCGCCCCGTCCAGGCTGCGCCGGCGCCTCCCCCTGCTCAGGAGCGAGCATGCACGATCCGTGGGTTTTTGTCGCCTTCCTGCTCCCCATTGGTCTGATTCTTCCCGCCGTGGCCGTCCTGATGGGTATTCTCCTGGGGCCGCGCAAGCCAAACGCCATCAAGGGCACCACCTACGAGTGCGGGATCGAGACGGTCGGGGAAACCTGGGTCCAATTCCGGGCCTCCTACTACATCTTCGCCCTGATCTTTGTCGTCTTCGACGTCGAGGCGGTGTTCCTATTCCCGTGGGCCGTGGCCTACAACCACATGCAGCTGTACATGGTCCTGGAGGGCGTGCTCTTCCTGCTCATCCTGGCGGCCGGGCTGTTGTACGCCTGGCGCAAGGGGGCCCTGGAGTGGGTGTAGCCGGCCGTTGGGACGAAGGAGTGGCTGATGGGCCGAGGACATCAGCCACTGTTTTGTGTGTCCTAGAGGAGCGGAACGAGCATGGGTGATCCCTTCGGACTGATCGGGCGCTGGTTGATCGATCTGGTGACCGGCTGGGGCATGGAGCCGGTGGCGGCCCTGACACTGCTGCGCTTTCTGGGGGCGGCGATCCTGGCCACGGTCCTCCTGCTCGCTTGCTTCCTCCTCATTGTCGCCGAGCGCAAGATCCTTGGTCGCTTCCAGGACCGCTACGGGCCGAACCGCGTCGGGCCGTGGGGGGTCTTTCAGACGGTGGCCGACTTCGTCAAGCTGATCGGCAAGGAGATCGTCGTCCCCGACGGCATCGACAAGCCGGTCTACTGGCTGGCGCCGCTGCTGGTCGTGATGTCGGTGGTCGGGATCTGGGCCGTCGTACCCTTCGCCCCCGGCTTCCGCGGGACCGATCTGAACGTCGGCGTCCTGTACATCGTCTCCATCGGCGCCATCGGTACGCTGGGCATCATCATGGCCGGCTGGTCGTCGAACAACAAGTTCGCCCTGCTGGGTGCATTCCGCGCCGTGGCGCAGCTCGTGTCGTATGAGATCCCGATGGTGCTGACGCTGCTCATCCCGACGATGCTGGCCGGATCGATGGGCGTCACGGCGATCGTCGAGGCGCAGAAGGACCTGTGGTTCATCGCCGCCGCCCCGCTGGCGGCGGCCGTGTTCCTGATCTCGTCCGTGGCCGAGAACGGCCGGGCGCCGTTCGACCTGATGGAAGGCGAGTCGGAGATCGTCGCCGGGTTCAACATCGAGTACGGCGGGCTGGCCTTCGGCATGTTCTACGTCGGCGAGTTCCTGCACGCCTTCACCGTTGGGGTGCTGTTCTCGACGTTGTTCCTGGGCGGCTGGCGCGGCCCGGGCGCAGAAACGTACCCGCTGCTCGGCCTGTTCTACTTCTTCGCCAAGGCGCTCGCCGTCTGGTTCGTGACGGTGTGGGTGCGCGGCTCGTTCCCGCGCGTGCGCATCGACCAGCTCCTGGCGCTCAACTGGAAGTTCCTCACCCCGCTGGCGCTGGTGATCGTCGCTCTGACCGCCGTGGTCGACAAGCTGGCGGCTGGAGCAGGGGTGGAGCCAACTGCTGGCGCTGTTGGCTGCCAATGCCGTGCTGGCGCTGGTGATGTTCGTCGTGCTGGGTGCGTACGGCCGCTCGGTGCGTAAGCGTGAAGAGAGACTGCGCGGGAACGCCGCCGCCCTCCCGGCCGGCAGCGCCCGCTGAGTTCGTCGACGGAGACGTCTTCGATGACCGTGCTGCAAATCGTCTTCCTGGTGACCGGCCTCGTCACGCTCCTGGCCGGCGTGATGGTGGTCGCCTCGCCCAAGCTGGTGCACGCCGCACTGTGGCTGATCGTCAGCCTGGCGGGTGTGGCGGTTCTGTTCGTGCTGCTGAACGCCAACTTCCTGGCCGTCGTGCAGGTCGTCGTCTACATCGGGGCGATCGCCATCCTGGTCATTTTCGCCGTGATGCTTACCCGTCGAGTGATGGCCGACACCGGACCGACGCACAACCCGACCTGGTGGTTGGCGCTCATCAGCGCCCTGGTGCTTTTCGGCGGGCTGCTGGCGCTGATCACGCAGCTGCCGGCCTTCGGCGCCACGGAAGCCGCGCTGCCCGGCCGCGGACAGCCTGACCGACCTGGGCACCTCGCTGGTGGACGTCAACCGCTACCTGCTGCCGTTCGAGGTCGCCTCGGTGCTGCTGCTCGCGGCGCTGATCGGCGCCATGGCCGTCGCCCGTCCGGCGAGTGAGGATGAGGAGGGCGGCGCATGATCCCGCTGTCGTGGTACCTGATCCTGTCCGCCCTGCTGTTTTGCGTCGGCGTCTTCGGCGTCCTGGCGCGGCGCAACGCCGTCGGCATCCTGATGGGCATCGAGCTGATGCTCAACGCCGTCAATCTCAACCTGGTGGCCTTCTGGCGCTACCTGACGCCCGGCATGATCGCCGGCCAGGTGTTCACGCTGATCGTCTTCGCCGTGGCGGCCTCGGAAGCCGCCGTCGGCCTGGCCCTGATCATCTCGATCTACCGCCGGCGCTCCACCGTCGTGGCGGACGAGATCAACCTGATGAAGTGGTAGGCGGCGCTCATGCGACCTGAGATCCTGACCCTGCTCGTCCCGTTACCCCCGCTGCTGGCCTTCGCGCTGATCGTGCTGTTCACGAATCGCAGCAACCGGCTGAGCCACAGCGTGGCGATCGGCGCCATGCTGCTCTCGTGGGGGCTGGCGATGGCGGTCTTCGTCACCGCGGTGACCACGCCACACCTGGGAGAGCATCCGATCGAGCTGTCCTTTCCCTGGCTGCCGACGGGGACGACGGCGCTGTCGCTCGGGGTGCTGATCGACCCGCTCGGAGCCGCCACGCTGTTCTTCGTCGCCTGGACCTGCCTGGCGATCTTCGTCTACAGCGTCGGCTACCACAACTTCGGCCAGCCGCGCCACGCACACGACCAGGCCGGGCTTCCGCCGCACGGCGGGGGGCTCGAGCCGATGTACGCGCGCTTCTTCGCCTTCATCTCGCTCTTCGCCTTCGGCATGCTCACCCTGGTGGTCTCCGACAACCTGCTGCTGCTGTTCGTCGGCTGGGAGATCATGGGGCTGTGCTCGTACCTGCTGATCGGGTTCTGGTACGGCAAGGACTCGGCCAAAAAGGCGATGGTCAAGGCGTTCATGACGACGCGCATCGGCGATGTCTTCATGCTGCTCGGCCTGGCGCTGCTGTACTCCGCCACCGGAACGCTGAACTACCGCGCCATCCTGTTCAACGAAGAGGTGCTGCATCAGCTGGCGACGACCCCCGCCTTCCTGGGGCTGTCGATGGCCGGCGCGGCAGGGCTGCTGCTCTTCATGGGCACCGTCGGCAAGTCGGCGCAGTTCCCGCTGCACGTCTGGCTTCCGGATGCGATGGAAGGCCCGACGCCGGTCTCGGCGATGATCCACGCCGCCACGATGGTCTCCGCCGGCGTCTATCTTTCGCTGCGAATCTTCCCGCTGCTCTCGGCGGGCTGGGAGGAGGGCGGCGCGCTGACGACGCCGATGCTGGTGGTCTCGGCCGTGGGCGCCTTCACCGCGCTGTTCGCGGCGACGATCGCCGTGGCGCAGAATGACATCAAGCGCGTGCTGGCCTACTCGACCATCTCGCAGCTGGGCTACATGATCGCCGCCGTCGGCATCGGCGCCTACGTCGCTGCGGCGTTCCACCTGATCACGCACGCCTTCTTCAAGGCGCTGCTGTTCCTCGGCTCGGGCTCGGTGATCCACGGCATGGAGCACGGAGTCCACAAGGCCCACGCCGAGGTCGACCCGCAGGACATGCACAACATGGGCGGCCTGCGCTCGAAGATGCCGGCGACATTCTGGACATTTCTGATCGGCGGCTTCGCCCTGGCCGGCTTCCCGCTGATCACCGCCGGTTTCTGGTCGAAGGACGAGATCTTCGCCGACGCGTTCGCCAACGGGCGGATGCTGGTCTTCGGCACGCTGGCGCTGGCGGCGCTGCTGACGGCGTTCTACACCATGCGCCAGATCACGCTGACCTTCCTTGGGAAGCCGCGCACGCCGGCGGCCGAGCACGCCCACGAATCCAAGTGGACGATGACGCTGCCGCTGATCGTCCTGGCCGTCTTCGCGGTGGCGGCCGGCTGGGTCGGCATCCCGAAGGACTTCCCGCTTCTGGGAGGCCTGCTGCCGAACTGGATGCACGAGTTCGTCGGCGGGACATTGCTCGAGCACCCGCACCCGATCATCTTCAGCCCGATCCCACTGCTGACTTCGATCGGCGTCTCGCTGCTGGGGTTACTTGGCGGCTGGCTGGTCTACCGCAACGTGAAGGCCGGCGCGCCCGACCCGCTGGTGCGCGCCCTGGGCCCGGTGCACACGCTGCTCAAGCGCAAGTACTACATCGACGAGTTCTACGCGCGTTTCATCGTCGCCCCGGCCTACTGGCTGGCGGAGACGTTCACCTACAAGTTCCTGGACGGCAAGCTGATCGACGGTGTGCTGCACAGCGTGGCCCTGGTCGCGGGCAGCGTGGGCACCTACCTGCGCCGGTACATCGACCTGCCGGTGGTCAACGGTGCCGGCGACCTGGTGGGCGAGAGCATCAAGCGCGCCGGCCGAGGCGGACGGGTGATCCAGACCGGCCGGGTGCAGGGCTACCTGGTGGTGGGCGTGGCCTTCGTGGCGTTGCTGCTTTCGTACGTCCTGCTGGTTCGGCCCTAGGGCCGGCCGGAGATCGGACCGATGGACTTCTTCAACAGTCATCTTCTCTCCCTGATCCTCTTCGCCCCGGCGGGCGCGGCGCTGGTGATGATGCTGCTGCCTGGTGAGAAGCCGCGCCTGGTGCGCTGGGCGGCGTTCGTGCTCAGCCTGGTGCCGCTGGCACTCTCGATCCTCCTGTGGGTGCGCTACGATCCGGCGATCGCCGGTTACCAGTTCACCGAGCAGGCGACCTGGTATGCGGCGATCAACGCCGGCTTCCACCTCGGGGTGGACGGCATCTCGGTGCCGATGGTGCTGCTGACCACGCTGCTCACCCCGCCGGCGCATCCTGATCTCCTTCAGCATCGACAAGAACGTTCGCGGCTACATGGCGCTATTCCTGCTGCTCGAGAGCGGCATGCTGGGCGTCTTCATGGCCCTCGACCTGTTCCTGTTCTTTGTCTTCTGGGAGATCGGCCTGGTGCCGATGTACTTCCTGATCAACCAGTGGGGCAGCGAGAAGGGCGTGCGCGAGTACGGGCGCGGCCGGACGATGCCGGCCCGCACCTACGCCTCGTTCAAGTTCTTGATCTACACCATGGCCGGCTCGCTTGGCCTGCTGCTGGCGATCCAGATGATCGGCACGGCCGCGGGCACCTTCGACCTGGTGGCGATCACGGCGATGTTCCCGACGCTCAGCCAGCCGCTGACGGTCTACGGGCTTCCGATCACGCTGCCGATCGAGACGGTGAAGGCGATCGCCTTCTGGGCGTTCGTCATCGCCTTCGCCATCAAGGTCCCCATCTGGCCGTTTCACACCTGGCTGCCGGACGCGCACACCGAGGCGCCGACGGCCGGCTCGATGATCCTGGCCGGGGTGCTGCTCAAGCTTGGCGCCTACGGGTTCCTGCGGCTGGTGCTGCCGCTTTATCCGGAGCAGGCGAAGGCGTATGCCGGCGTGCTGGCGCTCCTGGCGGTGGCTGCCATCGTGTTTGGCGCGTTTGCCTCCTGGGGCCAGACAGACTTCAAGCGCCTGGTGGCGTACTCTTCGGTCAACCATATGGGGTTCGTCGTGCTGGGCATCGCCGCGGCGGCCTTCGCCCGGGGGACGATGGCGGCCGGCGATGCGGTGATCGCGCTCAACGGCGCCGTCCTGCAAATGTTCAATCACGGGTTGTCCGCGGCAGGGATGTTCCTGCTGGTCGGCGTGATCTACGACCGCACGCATACGCGCGACCTGAATGCCTACGGCGGATTGTTCCCGCTGGCGCCGGTCTACGGCGGGATCCTGATCTTCACCGGCATGGCTTCGCTCGGGCTGCCCGGGCTGAACGGGTTCGTGTCCGAGTTCATGGTCGTGCGGGGCGCCTGGCCGATCTTCACCGCTCTACACGGCGATCGCCATGCTCGGGCTTGCTGATCACCGGCATCTACATCCTGAAGAGCATTCGCCAGGTCCTGCACGGCCCGCTGAACGAGGCCTGGAAAGGTCACTCGCTCGAGATCAACCGGCGCGAGGTCATCGCCATCGCCCCCCTGATGGTGCTGATGCTGGCGATCGGCATATGGCCGGGGTGGATCGTTTCGGTGATCAATGCGACGGTCGTTCGACTGTTCGGATAGCTGTCAGCGTTCAGCGATCAGCGGTCAGCCAAGAGCTGAGAGCTGAATGCTGATGGCTGACCGCAGGGCTGGATCTGGCGACATTGGAGTGCGCAAAGGGCTGGCTCACTGGCAAAGGCATGGAGCAGCATTGGGGAGGGGGCTCCGATGAAGGACTTCAGGGGGCTAAATGTCTGGGAGAAAGCACATTCGCTCGGCACTGCGAGTGTACAAGGCGAGCGCGCGCCTTTCCGCAAGAGCCGAAGCGTTCGGGCTCACAGCACAGGTTCGGCGGGCAGGTGCTTCCATTCCCGGCGAATCTGGCGGAGGGATGTGGGCGGCAATCGGATCGCGAACTGGCAGGTATCTCGCAATCGCGATGGGTTCAGCCAGCGAGCTGGAGTACCACCTTCTGCTGTCCAGGGACCTTGGCTACCTGAACGCGGGGATGTACGACGAGCTGGCGGCACGAGTGGTCGAAGTGAAGAGAGATGTTGACCGGACTGGCGCAGCGTTTGCGCCAGAACGACCGATCGAATGCCCGTGTGACCTGAGAGTCGAGTCGTCGAGGACGGCCGGCAGGTGGAGCTGACCGCTGAAAGCTGATAGCTGATAGCCTTCCAAGAGAGTTGAATCATGACCTTTCCCATCCTGAGCATCATTGTCTTTACCCCGATCGCCGCCGGGATGTTGATCCTGCTGTTCCCGGCTGAGCGCAAGACGGCGATTCGCGTGGCGGCGCTGACGGCGGCCGCGATCGACCTGGGGTTGTCGCTGGTGGCCTACGTCTCGTACGACATGGCCGCCGGCGGCTACCAGATGATCGAGAAGATCCCCTGGATCCCGCAGCTGGGCGTCTCCTACCACGTGGCGGTCGACGGCATGAACCTGCCGCTCGTGGTGCTGACGGGCGTGGTGATGTTCACCGGCGTGCTGATCTCGTGGGGCATCGACGACCGGCCGCGCGAGTTCTTCGCCTTCCTGTTCATCCTGGCCACCGGCGTTTTCGGGGTGTTCGTGGCGCAGGACCTGTTCCAGCTGTTCTTCTTCTATGAGATCGCCGTCTTCCCGATGTACCTGCTGATCGCCATCTGGGGCTGGCAGGTGACGCGCGAGTACGCGGCGATGAAGCTGACGCTCTACCTGTTCATCGGGTCGGTCGTCGCCCTGGTCGGCGGGCTGGCGCTGTACTACACCGCCGGCTTGCGCTCCTTCGACCTGATCGAGCTGCCACAGGCGGCGCAGGCCGGCGCCTTCAGCGGCACGGTCTCGCTCTTCGGCGCGGCCGTGCCGTTCCAGGTGTTCTGGTTCCCGGTGGTCTTCTTCGGCTTCGCCGTGCTGGGGGGCATCTTCCCGGTGCACAACTGGTCGCCGGACGGCCACGTGGCGGCGCCGACGGCGGTGTCGATGTTCCACGCCGGCGTGCTGATGAAGCTGGGCGCGTTCGCCGCGCTGCGGGTCGGCATCATGCTGCTGCCCGAGGGGGCGCATTACTGGTCGGGGCTGATCCTGGTGCTGGCGACGGTCAACGTCGTCTACGGCGCCTTCATCGCCAGTGTGCAGACGGACTTCAAGTACGTCATCGGGTTCTCGTCCGTCTCGCACATGGGGCTGGTGATGCTCGGCTTCGCCACGCTGAATCGGGAAGGCCTGACCGGCGCCGGTCTGCAGATGTTCTCCCACGGCGTGATGACGGCTCTCTTCTTCGCTGTCGTCGGGATGGTGTACGACCGGGCGCACACGCGCGAGATCCCCAAGTTGGGGGGCTTCGCCAAGGTGATGCCGCTGGTCGCCGTGGCGTTCATCGTCGGCGGGTTGGTCTCGATGGGCATGCCCGGCTTTTCGGGCTTCATCGCCGAATTCCCGATCTTCATGGGGCTCTGGCAGCGGCAGCCGGTGATCGCGCTGATCGCGGCGATCGCCATCGTCGTCACGGCGGCGTACATCATGCGCGTCATCGGGCGCGTGTTCTTCGGCGCCATGCCGGCAGAGTTCGAGGGGCACATCAGCCCGATCACGCGCAAGGACAAGCTGGCGTTGGTGATCCTGGCCGGCATCTTGATCCTGATCGGCATCTACCCGGCGGTCATGGCGCCGATGGTCCAGTCCGGCGCCGACGCCGTGCTGCGCCTGCTCGGAGGTGCGTAAGTGACGGTTCCGATGTTCGAACCCTGGATGGTGCAGGCGCTGCTGCCGGAGATCCTGCTGCTGGTCCTGGCGCTGCTGGTGCTGCTGGTGGATGCAATCTGGCACGGCCGGTCGCGGACCTGGCTGGGATGGTTCACGGCGATCGGGCTGGTGGCGACGCTGGTGGCCGGCATGGTCTTCAGCCGGCCGCATGCCGACCAGGGGATGATCTTCGGCGGTATGCTGCGCGACGACTGGCTGGCGTTCACCTTCCGGATCCTCTTCCTGTTCTCGGCCGCCATCACCGCGCTGTTGACGACCGGCGTGAAGGGCGTGCGGCAGAAGGGCGAGTTCTACGCGCTGCTGGTCGTCGCCACCCTCGGCATGAACCTGATGGCCGCCGCCGCCGATCTGGTCATGCTCTATCTGGCGATCGAGACCACTTCGATCCCGCTCTACGTCCTGGCCGGCTTCCTCAAGCAGGACGACAAGTCGACCGAGTTCGGCCTGAAGTATTTCCTGTTCGGGGCGCTGACCTCGACGGTGATGCTCTACGGCTTCAGCCTGTTGTACGGGCTGGCGGGCGGGACGAACCTGTACCTGCTGGCCGAGCTGTTGCGCGCCGGGGCGGTCTCGCCCTCGGTGCTGGCCGGCGTGCTGATCCTGGTGCTGGTCGGGTTCGGGTTCAAGATCTCGATGGTGCCGTTCCACTTCTGGTCGCCGGATGTGTACGAGGGCGCGCCGACGCCGATCACGGCGTTCGTGTCAACCGCCTCCAAGGCGGCCGGCTTCGCCGTCCTGGTGCGCGTGCTGCTCGCCGCGTTCCCCGACGTGCAGGCGTACTGGGCGCCGATGCTGAGCATTCTGGCGGTGTTGACGATGACGGTCGGCAACCTGCTGGCGCTGGCGCAGAAGAACATCAAGCGCCTGCTGGCGTACTCGTCGGTCGCCCATGCCGGGTACGTGTTGATCGGCCTGGTCTCACTGAGCGTCTTCGGCGTGACGAGCGTCGTGTTCTACCTGGCGGCCTACATGGTCAGCAACCTGGCCGCCTTCGCCGTCGTCATCCTGTTTGCGCGGGCGTCGGGATCGGACGAGATCAAGGAGTACGCCGGGCTGAGCCGGCGTTCTCCCGGCCTGGCGCTGGCGCTGCTGGTGGCCTTCCTTTCGCTGGCGGGCATGCCGCCGCTGGCGGGGTTCGTCGGCAAGCTGTACGTCTTCGCCGCAGCGGTGGAGAGCGGCCTGATCTGGCTGGCCGTTGTCGGGGTGTTGAATTCGATCATCGGGCTGTACTACTACCTGACGGTCCTCAAAGTCGTCTATCTGTACCGCTCGGAGTATGAGGACAAGGCGATCGGCGTGCCGCGAACCTACGCGCTGGCGCTCGGGCTGTGTGTGCTGGCGATCCTCGTGATCGGGACCCTGAGCGCGCCGTGGCTGGCGTGGGCCACGCAGGCCGCCAGCAGCCTGTTCTAGGTTGACGGCACGGCGAGCTGGCTCGGGCGAATGCACCCGAATCGGGCCTAGTTTGTTGACCATCCAAATGTGCTCGTGATACACTTCACGCTCGCTGGACGCATGGAATGCAGATGGAGCCTCGAACAACGGACGGTCCAGGTGCTCCGTCGGCACGGCCCGTCGAACCGCCGAACGTCAGCATCGGCAAGGGCCTGGCGCTGGTGGGGCGGGCGAGCGGCGTCGGTGTTTCGGCCGGGTTCATTACGGCCGGCTTCACCGTCGGCGGGCTGTTCCTGGGAATGTGGGTCGACCGCATGCTGGGGACGCGCCCGGCATTCACCCTGGCCTTTGTCCTGGGGAGCATCCCCGTGAGTCTGGTGGTCATGGTCTGGTTCGTTCTGCGCAATGCCCGGCGGGTCAGCCAGGTGGAGCAGGCGAAGCTCGACGGCACGAAGGAGTCCTAGCGTGCGCAAAGCGTTGACGATCATCTTCGCCTTGGCCGCGGTCGTCCTGCTCTGCGGGCCGCTCACCGGTTTCCTGTACTCCGGCGGACTGGGGAAGTCGCCCTACGGGGCGCTCCCGGTCGTCAGCCTGCCGGCCGAGCCGATCCCCATCCCGTGGTTCGGCGGCAAGATGTCCAACACGTTCCTGACGACGCTGATCATCGACGTGCTGCTCCTGCTCCTGGTCGGACTGGGCTTGCGCCACGCACGGCGCGGGGATGTCCGCCCGCCCCAGGGCGTCCTGGGCAACATGGTCGAGATGGTGTCCGAGGCGCTGGCCGACTTCGCCGAGAATGTCGCCGGCAAACGCGGCAAGGCGATCTTTCCGCTCGTGGCGACGCTTTTCTTCTTCATCCTGCTCGGCAACTGGTTCAAGCTGCTGCCCGGTGCGGAGAGCATCGGGGTCCTCGAGTCGCCGCATCTGGCGAACATCCCGGCCTACGCGCCGCGGTTGATCGAGCTCGGTCCCGATCTCGTTCTACACCGTCGATGGGACCAAGCCGGTCGAGGTCGAGCACACCGAAGAGGCCGCCGCGGCCGGCGAGCATGCGGCCGAGCCGGCCGCCATGTGCACCGCCTGCAACATCACGCCCTTCATCCGCGGCGTGGCCACCGATCTCAACTTCACGCTGTCGCTGGCGCTGGTGACGATGGCGCTGGTGCAAGCCTGGGGCTTCAAGGCACAGGGCCTGCGCTACCTGCTCAAGTTCTTCAACCTGCCGGCGCTGGCCAAGGGCCCGATCGGCGTGATCGAGTTCGCCGCCGGGCTGCTGGAGATCATCTCCGAGTTCAGCCGCATCATCTCGTTTGCCTTCCGACTTCTGGGCAATATCTTTGCCGGCACGGTGCTGATCTTCGTGATGTCGAACCTGATCCCGTTCATCCTGCCCGCCGGGTTCTACGGGCTGGAGCTGTTCGTCGGGGCGATCCAGGCGGTGGTCTTCGCCCTGCTGGCGCTCGTCTTCATCAACATGGCCACGCACGGCCATGGCGATGAGTCGCACGCGCCGCAGGCCGAGGCCGCGCCCGCCTGAGCGCACCTGTAGACGCCGTCGCATAGGGATCGGGCGCCGATCGCGCCCGGCAAGGACATCGTAGGAGGACATCGAGCATGGATCTTCTGGCAGCACGCGCGCTGGGTGCGGGCCTGGCCATCGGGCTGGGCGCCATCGGGCCGGGTATCGGCATCGGCTTACTGGTGCTGGGCGCTCTGCAGGCCATCGGCCGCAACCCCGACACCTCGGGCACCGTCCTGGTGAACATGATTCTGGGTGTGGCCTTCACCGAAGCCATCGCCATTTACGCCCTGGTCGTGTCGCTCATCCTGATCTTCGTCGGCATCTAGGCTGCAGGGAGGTGTCATCGTGGGACCGTTAACCCCTCTGGGGATCAACCTCACCTTCCTGATCTCGCAGATCGTCAACTTCATCCTGCTGCTGTTGGTGCTGCGCCTGTGGGCCTGGAAGCCGATCCTGAGCATGCTGGAGAAGCGCAAGCAGACGATCGCGCAGGGTCTGGAAGACGCGCGGGTGGCGGCCGAAGCCCGCGCCAACGCCGAGAAGGAAGCCGCCGAGATCCTGGCCCGGGCGCAGAAGGACGCGGCGCAGGTCGTGCGCGATGCATCCGAGCGCGCCGAGACGGTGGGGCGCGAGATCAAAGCCGGTGCCGAAGCCGAGGCGAAAACCGTGCTGACCGCCGCTGCGGTCGAAGCCGAGCAGGCACGCCTGCAGCACCTGGGCGAACTGCGCGGTCAGGTGGCGGCGCTGGCGATGGCGGCCACGCAGAAGCTGATCGGCGAATCGCTGGACGAGAAGCGCCAGCGCACGCTGCTGGCCGAGTTCTTCAGCGGCGTGAAGGGCGGCAAGGTCGTCGTGCTGGAGGGCGAGGCCGGCAGCGAAGCGACCAGTGCCGAGGTCACCACCGCATTGCCCCTGACGGCCGAAGAGCAGGAGACGGTGCGCAAGGACGTCCTCTCCCATCTGGGCTCCGGAGCGACTACGGACTTCCGGGTCGATACGCGTATCCTGGGCGGCATGGTCATTCGCATCGGCGACCGCGTCGTCGATGGTTCGGTCGCAGGCAAGCTGGAGAATCTGAGACAGACGCTGCAGTAAGGAGCGATCAGCTATCAGCGATCAGCTATCAGCTCAGGCCGCCGGGCACTCTTCCTCCGGCTGAGCGCTGAACGCTGACCGCTGAAAGCATCATGCGCCTTCACGACCTGCTCGCCGAAATCCCCGAACTCGACCGCGGCGGTCTGCCTGACCTTGAAGTGTCGGGCGTGACCGCCGATTCGCGTCAGGTGACGGCCGGCTCGGTCTTTGTCGCCGTGCCGGGCCTGACGGTCGATGGCAGCGCCTTCCTGGCGCAGGCCGCCGGCAGCGGAGCGGCCCTGCTCGTGGGCGAAGGGCCAGACCGGGCCACCGGAGTCCCGTACCGCCAGGTTCCCGACGCGCGCTGGACGCTGGCACACCTGGCAGCCGCCTGGCACGGGCATCCGGCGCGCCGCATGGTGATGATCGGCGTCACCGGAACCGACGGCAAGACCACCACCTGCAACCTGATCCACCGCATCCTGCAGGCCTCCGGCGTGCGCGCCGGGCTCATCAGCACGGTCAACGCCGTCATTGGCGAGCGCGTGCTCGACACCGGCTTCCATGTGACCACGCCCGAGGCGCTCGAGATCCAGTCGTACCTGGCACAGATGGTGGAGGCCGGGCTGACGCACTGTGTGCTGGAGGCGACCTCCCACGGCCTGGCACAACATCGCGTGGCGGCCTGCGACTTCGACCTGGGTGTGATCACGAACATCACCCACGAGCACCTCGACTACCACGGCACGTTCGAAGCCTACCGCCAGGCCAAGGGTCGCTTGTTCTCGGGCTTGTCCGAGAGCGCACCGAAGCTAAGCGCCGTCGAACGGACGGCGATTCTCAACCGTGACGATGAGTCGTATCCCTTCCTCAACGGCCTTGTGCGAGGCCGGAGGGTCTCCTATGGAACCTCGCCGACGGCGGAGGTCCAGGCGCAGGAGGTCTCCGAGTCTCCCGCGGGGCTGACATTCACGGTGGCCGGCAGCGGATACCGACAGCCGGTCGCCTCGCGGCTGCGCGGGGAGTTCAACGTCTCGAACATCCTGGCGGCCTTCGCCGCCGCGGTCGATGGCCTGGGCATTTCGCCGGCGGCCGCGGCGGAGGGCATTGCCGCGCTGCAGGCAATCCCGGGCCGCATGGAGCCGATCGACCTCGGCCAGCCGTTCGCGGCGCTGGTCGACTTCGCCCACACCCCGAATGCTTTGCGCCGCGCCCTCGAGGCGGCGCGGGCGATGACCGGCGGCCGGGTGATCGCCGTCTTCGGCGCCGCCGGCCTGCGCGACCGGGAGAAGCGCCGCAAGATGGCCGAGGTCTCCACCCGGCTCGCCGACCTGACCATCCTGACGGCCGAAGACCCGCGCACCGAGTTCCTCGAGGCGATCCTGGCCGAGATGGCCGCCGGGGCTAGCGGGCAGGGAGGCCAGGAAGGCACCACGTTCTGGCGCATCCCGGACCGGGGAGAGGCGCTGCGCTTTGCCGTCGCCCAGGCCCGCCCCGGCGATCTGGTCATCGCCTGCGGCAAAGGGCACGAGCAGTCGATGTGCTTCGGTGAGACCGAGGTCCCGTGGGACGATCGCACCGCGATGCACGCCGCCGTGAGCGAACTGCTCGGCCTCCCCGGTCCGGCAATGCCCAAGCTCCCCACCCAAGGCTAGAGCTGCTCCGCGGCCGCCGCTTCGGCTACGCCAACTCCAACCCCTGCCATACCAGGTGTACCCCTCGATGCGGCCGTATAATGTCGTGCGCGCTAGGCCGTGCCGGCATGTGCAGGATCGTGTGCTGCAAACCCGGGCGAAACCGCCGCAATTCAAGCCATGAGCCAACCGCCCTTGATCGTTGGTGGCCGTCCGGCAGGGGGGCGCGGGAGAGCACGCCATGCCATTCCTGAGCGATCTGTTGGGACGGCCAATCACCGATGTAGATGGTGCAGCGGTGGGGCGGCTGGAGGATGTGATTGCCAGCACCGCTTCAGCTTCGGCCCATCCGCTGGTTGTGGCACTGGTGGGTAGGCAAGCCAGCCAGCGACGCGTGATCCCGATGGCCGATGTGGCTGCGATGGCCGCCCCGGTGATCGTACTCAACCAGCGCACCGATGAGCTGCCCACGTACTCGCCGGCGGAAACCGATCTCTACCTGGCACGCGATGTGCTGGACAAGCAGATCATTGACGTCAACGGCGTGCGCGTGGTGCGGGTCAATGACCTGGAGCTCGCGCGCCTGAACCAGCAGTACTTCGTCGCCAATGTCGACACCGGCACGCTGGGGCTCCTGCGGCGGCTCGGGCTGGCCCGCTTCGTGCCTCGTCTGGCGTTGCGGCGCAACCGACCCTCCGGGATGATCTCGTGGCATGCGATGGAACTCCTGCCGGGCGACCAGGCGATGCGGCTGAAGGTCAGCGGCGACCGCATCGCCGACCTGCACCCGGCCGATCTGGCCGAGATCATCAGCGACCTCAGCCGCCCGGAGAGCGCCCGCCTCCTGGAGTTGCTCGACGTGAAGCTGCTGGCTGATACGCTGGAGGAAGTTGAACCCGAGTTCCAGGCCAGCCTGATCGAGGCCATGCCGGATGAGAAGGTGGCCGACGTCCTGGAGGAAATGGCGCCGGATGAAGCGGCCGACCTCTTGGCCGAGCTGCCCGAGGGCCGCAGCCAGGACATCCTGCGCCTGATGGAAGGGGACGAAGCCGCCGAGGTCAAGCAGCTGCTGACCTACCCCGAAGAGTCCGCCGGCGGGATCATGACGACGGACTACTTCGCGATGCGCCCGGGGCTGACGGCGCAGCAGGCGCTCAGCGTCCTCCGGGAACAGGCCAACGCCGACGAGACGATCAACTACATCTATGTGACGGATCCCGAGCGCCATCTGCTGGGTGTCTTCTCCCTTCAGGATCTGGTCATGGTCCGCCCGTCGACGCGCGTCTCGGAGTTCATGCACGACCGCTTCATCAGCGTCTTGCCCTTGGACAGCCAGGACAAGGTCGCCCAGCTGATCTCGAAGTACAACCTGTCGGCCATTCCGGTGGTGGACGAACAAGCACGACTGCAGGGGATTGTGACGGCCGATGACGCCCTGGACAAGATCCTGCCGACGAAGTGGAAGAAGCGCCTGCCGCGCCTGTACCACTAAGCGCCCCGACGACGGATTGAGCGGACAACGCCCATGACCCTTAGCCAACGACTCCGCCCACTGCGCCTGCGCCTGGCGCTGCTGTTCATGATCCTCGGCCCTGGGATCATCACAGCCAACGTCGACAACGACGCCGGCGGGATCACGACCTACTCGGTCGCCGGCGCGCGCTATGGGTACGGCCTGCTGTGGATGCTGCCGCTGGTCGTGCTGGCACTGATCATCGTTCAGGAGATGAGCGCCCGGTTGGGGATCGTGACCGGCAAGGGCCTGGCCGACCTGATCCGGGAGCGGCTGGGATTGAGAGCCACGGCCGTGCTGCTCGGGCTGCTGGTCATCGCCAACCTGGCCAACACGGTCAGCGAGTTTGCCGGGGTGGCTGCCAGCATGGAGATCTTTGGCATCACCAAGTTCATCTCCGTCCCGCTGGTCGCCATCCTCGTCTGGCTGATCATTGTCAAGGGCAACTACAAGAGCGTCGAGCGCGTCTTCCTGGTGGCCAGCCTGATCTACCTGACGTACGTCGCCTCGGGTGTGCTCGCCCGACCGGTCTGGGACGAGGTCCTGCAGGCCGCCGTCACGCCGAGCTTCCACTTCGACGCCGGCTACGTTACCCTGTTCGTCACCGTGATCGGGACGACCATCGCCCCGTGGATGCAGTTCTACCAGCAGGCGTCGATCGTGGACAAGGGGCTCAAGCCCGCGGACCTGCCGTACGAGCGATTGGATGTCCTGGTGGGATCGCTCTTCGCCGTCCTGGTCGCCGGCTTCATCGTCATCGCCTGCGCCGCAACGATCTTCTCGGGCGGGCGGACGATCGAGACGGCCAAAGACGCCGCGCTGGCCCTTCGACCTCTGGCCGGCCCGTATGCTTCGACCCTGTTCGGCCTCGGGCTGCTGAATGCCTCGGTCTTCTCTGCCGCGATCCTGCCCCTCTCGACGGCGTACGTCGTCTGCGAGGCCTTCGGTTGGGAGTTGGGCGTCGACCGCCGGCTGCGCGAAGCGCCGGTCTTCTTCGGGATCTACACGACGTTGATCGTGCTGGGGGCGGGGATCATCCTGCTCCCGATTCGGTCGCTCATCCAGGCTATGCTCGCCAGCCAAACGCTCAACGGCGTGCTGCTGCCGGTCATTCTGGTGGTCATGCTGGTCCTGATCAGCGATCGCCGGATCATGGGCCGCTTCGCCAACGGCCGAGTGCTCAACCTGATCACCGGGGCGATGGTGGTCGTGCTCATCCTGCTGACGCTGCTGCTCCTGGCGTTGACGCTGTTTCCCGGCTTGGGGGCGGCTTTGTCTTCTGGCTCCCAGGTCGGGGGTCTCTAGGGCCTTCCTGGGAAGGGGGACCGGAGGGTGCTTGCGGGCGGCCTGCGATTGGTCTAGAGTTTAAGGTTGTAGGTGGGAGAAGCTCGCGATGCCGAAGGGAAGGGTGGGACGATGACCGAAACCCCTGAGCCGAATGCCGGTGACCGAATCCTGGCCTTCCTGGACCTGGCGACGTTCGAGGACGGCGGCGCCCTGCGCGGCGGCTGCCTGGTGACGGACGCGCTCACCCGACCCCTCGAGTTCCGGGTGAGTGGCGCCATCCGTCCCACGAGCCTGCAGAAGGTCCTGTACGGGGATACGCTCCACGAGTACATCTGCAACGACCTGATCGGCATCCCGATCCTGCAGACGATCGAGTCCAAGCTCGACCTGATCCTGGTGCGGGATGCGGAGTTCCTTAAGTTGCGAACGCGCACCGAGGTGCCCGTCCTGTGGGTCCGCGGGACGGTGGACGGGCAGTTCGTTCTGCAGGCGTTCCCGGGTTTTGAGACGGAGGCGGAGGCCGGGCGGGATGTCCTGCCGCGGCGGCTGCGCGGGCGCAACATCATGGAACCGTTCGTGCGCATCAAGTCCGCCCTGGAAGAAGCCCACAACTTGAAGGTCGGCGAAGCGCGGAAGGGCTGACGTGCCCACGGCACGCCTGTCCACCGGGAAGACCGTCGCGCCGCTGCGTCCGCCGCGCATGCACACGCTGCGCGGAGTACAGCTCACCCCGGTCACGTTCTACCCTCGTCCCGTCCGAGATCAGGTCGCCTTGCCGGCTGCCCTGGCCATCGAAGCACCGCGGGTCGTGCTTGGCGACCGGCTCACGTATGAACTGCCCGCCGGGGACCTGTTTGCGGTGGAGGTCGAGGGTATGCCTGCGGCGCTCGAGAAGCCCTGGCTTGCGGCCGAACCGCTCCTGCCATCCGGCGCCGGCCCGGCGATCGGCGGGCTCGCGGTGCGGCCGGGCGGCCTGCACGGCATCGCCGGTTCCCTGGAGGGTCTCCCGTCAAATTCCTGGGCGCCGGGCAAGCCGTGGGAGCTGCTCCTGCCGCTGATCGACCGCCCGGGATTGGTGGGCGAAGAGCCCGGCCCAGACGAACCGACGCTGCGGGCCTATCAGGTCGAGTCCGCGCAAGCGTTGATCGCCCAGGAAGCGCTGCTGCTGGCCGACGATCCGGGGACCGGGAAGACCCCTTCCGCCTGTGTCGCATTGCTGACGCTGCACCAGCGAGGTTGGGCGCGGCGAAGTCTGGTCGCCTGCCTTGAGCACGATCTCCGTCTGTGGGCGTGGCACCTGCGGCGTTGGTCACCTGCGCTGAGAACCATGCTGGTGGATGGCGATCGTATGCAGCGCGCCCAGCGCTGGAAGGATCCGGCCCACGTCTATCTGATCAGCTATGAAGCCCTGGCCGACGATATCCTTCACGGCACGCTTGATCCGCAAGATCTGGACTTCGACATTGCCGTGCTGGACAGCGCGCTGCTGCTGGCCGATTTCCCCGAGCCGGTGCGGGGGGCCCTCGGGCGCGTCCGGGCGCGCCGACGCTGGGCGCTGGCCGGTTCGCGCCCCGAGGATCCTGAGGAGTGGCAGGCGATCTTCGGATTCCTCACCCGCGACCCGGCTGCCGTGCGACGCGTCGTAGCCGGAGGCGAACAGGCCAAGCACTTCGAAACCAGTCTGCTGCGGCGCACGCGAGCTCAACTCTCCTCCCAGCTTCCGCCCGCTGCCTACACCCAGGTCTGGATCACCCCGGGCCGCGAGGATATCGTCGCCTACGAGGAGGTGCTGGCCGAGGAGCGGCACCGTCTGGTTCACGCTGAGGAGCTCCCCGATCAGGACACGCTCGCAGCCTGCTTCGGACGACTGGCCGACGCGGCGGCGCTCGGCCGGACGGGCCGGCTGGGCGCCAAGGCGCAGGCTGCGGTCGACCTGCTCGCCGAGGTGTCGGCTGCGGGGCTCAAGGCGATCGTGGTGACGCGACCGGACGGCCGGGGTCACGACCGGCTGCGCAGCGCACTCGACCCGCTCGGCGTGGCTGTGCTCTCGGCGGTCCGGGATGCGGACGGTCTGCGCGAAGACGTCGAGACATTCCTGCAGCGTCCCTCGTGGCACGTGCTCCTGGCGGACCTGGACACATTGGAGAAGGCCGGCTCGTTGCAGGGCATCAACTACCTGGTGCACTTCGCCAGCGATTGGAATCCTGCCCGCCGGCGCCGGAGCGAAGCGTGGCTCCTTGAGCGCTCCGGGGCGGGACTGACGCTCTCGATCACCGACCTGTTCACCCGGAACACGGTCGAGGAGCGGCTCCATCGACTTCTGCTGGAGCGCGGCTGGCCGTCGCACGCGCTCCCGGACGGCGCCTCGCCGCAGGATCTCGCCAGCGCGCTGACGACGGAGGACTGGCTGCAGCGCGTGTTCGAGGTCGATGTGACCACCCGGAAGCCCCCGGAGCCGGCGCCCAAGCCGGCGGTCAGCACGGGGAGGCTGCCCGGGACTGACCTGTTGCGGGCGAACCTGCAAGAACTGTCTCCGGACGAGCTGATGAACGGCGTTGCCGCGTGGGTGAGGCTTCTCGGGTACGACCAGGTTGAGGCGACGCGGCCGGCCGACGAAACCGGCGGTGAGCTGAGTGCACGGCGAGTCGTCGAGGGCGGAAGCGAGCGCGTGCTGGTGCGCTGCATCCGCAGCGATAAGAACGTCGGCATCGCCGAGGCCAAGGCGCTGCTCCGGGCGCTCGAACCCGTTGGCGACTGGCTCGGCGGTTATCTGGTTACGACCTCGGATTTCACCGCGGCCTGCCGCAAGACCTCCGATCAATCGGCCGGGCGGCTGGCGCTTGTGGCTGGCGCGGAATTGTGGCGGCAGCTGCACATGCAGGGCCTGGTCTAGCCGGACCGGACTCGCCTGGCCATTTGCCCGGGTGGAGGCGGCTCCCGGTCTTCTCGGTCAATTCCCACGCGGACAGCGCTCAGGAGCTGCTTGGGTCGAGGGCACATCCCGCCTGTGATCGCGTCACCGGTGCGAATCACAAGGTATCGGATGGAGTGTGGAAAGGTGACGGGGTGAGGATGAAACGTGTTCTGTTTGTGTGCTCCGCCAACCAGCTCCGCTCGCCGCTGGCGGAGGCGCTCTTCAAGGAGATGATCCGGCGCAAGGGGGAGGAAGCGGCCTGGCAGGTCGGCTCGGCCGGAGTGTGGGCGCTGGAGGGCTCGCCCGCGGCATTGTCCGCGTTCCGCGCCGCGACGGCGCGCGGATTGAACTTGAGCGCGCACGTCGCCCGTCCGGTTACGCTTGAACTTCTGGAACAGTACAACCTGGTGTTGGTGATGGAGCGAGAACATCTGGATGCCATCCATGAGACGTTCCCGTCGCTGGGTGGACCGTGTGCATCTTCTGGCCTCGATGGCCGGCGAGGCAGGCCAGGTGGAGGACCCGGTCGGGCTGCCGTTTGATCGGGTTCGTGGGCTGGTGGGAGAGCTTGAGCGACTGCTTGATGCAGGCTGGACGCGGATCCGTGATCTGGCAGGCGCCGGCGAGGGCGGCGCGGGGTGAGGCATGCATCCACCGGCCACGGAATCGCTTCCCTTGACGCCGCCATTACGGGTGATATAATCGACAGGCTAAGCAAGACCCCGTTGCGGGGTGGAGCAGTGGCAGCTCGTCAGGCTCATAACCTGAAGGTCCTAGGTTCAAATCCTAGCCCCGCTACCTGTGCTGTGACGACTTCGGAAGTCCAATGGGCTTCCGAAGTTGTCGTTCCCGGGCCGTCCAGCAGGCGATCGGGTCTTCGCCGGCAATGCGGCGGACATGGAGCACAAGGATGGACGAATCGGAACTGAGCGATCACATCATCCGCCGGCTCGGCGCTGCAGCCTCGGCCAGTGATATCGTGATGGAGGTGTGTGCGCGAACGGGGATGTCGTGGCCGGAAGCCGAGGCACTCGTCGAGCGCGTGCGTGTCAGCCGGTCGGACGAGGTCGCTCGTCGGCAGCTTCCGATCCTCCTGCCTCTCGCGGCCGTCGGCATGTTGGGCGGGATCGCTCTGCTGCTGGCTGCGATCTATCCGGCAATCTCGCCCTGGATGGAGGCGGGCGGTGGTCGTGGCAATGCCCAGGCAGCCGATCCAGGCCTTGCCTCGGCCTTCTCATGGGTGGACCCCTCAACGCTGCAGTTGACCTTTCTCGGTGTCGCGCTCGTGGTGGGCGGGGCCTGGGGACTCTGGAAGGCAGTCCGCGACACATGACGGTCACTGCGACGCCCCGTGTTCTCCACCTCCTGGCCCAAGTCAGGCTGCACCCTCAGCAGGTGTGCGCCGGATGACGGGACGTGAGGCCCTGCTTCACTCGATGCCTCACCGCCGGCAGAATCCACTGACCGGAGAATGGGTGCTGGTCTCGCCGCAGCGGCTCAGCCGTCCATGGCTTGGTCGTGTCGATCGACCGGCATCGGCCGTGCGCCCGGCATACGATGCGGCTTGCTACCTTTGTCCGGGCAACCTGCGAGCGGGCGGCGATCGCAATCCAGCCTACGAGCGAACCTTCGTCTTCACCAACGACTATCCGGCTCTGATCCCGACACCTGGCGACGGCGAGGGGCAGTCGCACCCGCTGCTGCAAGCCGCGCCTCAACCGGGGACCTGCCGCGTGGTGTGCTTCTCACCTCGACATGACCTATCGTTGGCCGAGCTGACGACGGACGAGATCCTCGAGGTTGTGGACACGTGGGCGGAACAGACGGCCGAACTGGGCCGAACGTACGCGTGGGTGCAGGTCTTCGAGAACAAGGGCGAATTGATGGGGGCGTCGAACCCCCATCCCCATGGACAGATCTGGGCAAGCGAGGATGTGCCGACGCTGCCGGGGGCCGAGGGCCAGCGTCAGGCGGCCTATCACCGGGCGCACGGCTCGTCCTTGCTGCTCGACTACGTAGCCGAGGAAACCCGCCTTGCCGAACGGGTCGTCGTGGCCTCGGAGCATTGGACAGCCGTCGTCCCTTTCTGGGCGGTCTGGCCCTTCGAGACGCTTCTGCTCCCCCGAAGCCCGGTGACGCGCCTCCCGGATCTTTCGGCGGACGAACGTCAGGACTTGAGCCGGGTGCTCAAGCGCCTGCTGGTTCGCTACGACAACCTGTTCGAGGTGTCCTTCCCGTATTCGTTGGGCTGGCACGGGGCCCCGTTCAACCGCGAGACCGAGGGCTGGCAGCTCCACGCGCACCTCTACCCGCCACTCCTGCGTTCAGCGGAAGTGCGCAAGTTCCTGGTCGGCTATGAGATGTTGGCCGAGCCGCAGCGCGACCTGACCGCCGAACAAGCGGCTGAGAGGCTGCGAGCGCAGCCTGATCTCCCCATGATCCAGCGGACCCCGGGCGGCACGTGAGCGTTGAGGTGAGGGTACCAGGGCAGACCGAGCTCGGAGGGGACCCTCGTCCGACCGTGGGATCTCGCTTGGGAGCGGAAGGATTGTTCAGATGACCCCCATCATCCTGTACACGCTGCTGTGCGTCCTGGTTTCGCTGCTCCTTGCCGAGAGCCAGATCCGGCGATCGAGAACCGCGCTCGGCCTGGCCCTGGGCCTGGTACCGATCGCCGTGATGGAAGCCATCTTCCACCTTTCGCTTGGGGCCAGCATTCGCCGCTGCCTGGAGAGCGCCTGCCTGTCCGCCGGGCTCGCGCCGGGGTGCGGAATCGCCGAGTTCGGGTGCACGGAATGGAGTGGCCTGTCCACCTTCCTGTTCTGGGCGGCCGGGGTGGCGGCCCTCGTGCTGTATGCGATCGGTGCCGCCGTTCTCGCCGTGGCCGAAGCGCGCCGCTGGTCGATCGTAAATCCCTGGCCGCGCCCTGATCCGACCGACGAACCCCCGCGAGCGGGCTGAGTTGGATACCGCACCAGCACCCTCTGCGTCCGCCGCTGAGCGCGCCGAACGAGGCTTCGCTGCCCGATTCCATCAGCCGCCCGAATGGATCGTTCACGCGCCGGGACGGGTCAATCTCATCGGCGAACATACCGACTACAACGAAGGCTTCGTGCTGCCGATGGCGATCGATCGGGCTGCCTGGATCGCGCTCCGGCCGCGTGACGACCAGCTCGTCCGCCTGGCCTCGCTCGACTTCGACGAAACGCTCGAGTTCGACCTCCAGGCATTAGGGCACGGCGGGCCGGGGTGGGGGGAGTATCCCAAGGGCATCGCCTGGGCGCTGCTGCAGTCCGGCCGCCGCCTCCGAGGCTGGGAAGGTGTAATCTCGGGCGAGGTGCCGCTGGGGGCCGGATTGTCTTCGTCGGCGGCAGTGGAATTAGCGACGGCATGCGCGTTCTCCGCCGTCGCAGATCTTGGATGGGATCCGCTTGCCATGGCGAAGCTGGCGCAGCTCGCCGAGAACGATTGGGTCGGCGTGGCG
The DNA here is from genome assembly GCA_963777165.1 of uncultured Chloroflexia bacterium. Taxonomy (GTDB): domain Bacteria; phylum Chloroflexota; class Anaerolineae; order Anaerolineales; family E44-bin32; genus DYJB01. The sequence continues at coordinate 70,021 of CAVZPO010000012.1, read as the reverse complement.
TGCGGCATCATGGACCAACTCACTTCCGCCTGCGGCCTGGCCGACCACGCTCTGCGCATCGACTGCCGATCGCTGGAGATCGAACCCGTCCCGCTGCCCGAAATCGGCCAGCGTGCTTGTACTCGACACGGGCACGCGGCGCGACTTGGTGTCATCGGCCTACAACCGGCGGCGGGAGGAGTGCCGGATGGGAGCGCAGGCGTTCGGCCTGACCAGCCTGCGCGACCTGACGGAGGAAGCGTTCGCTTCGGGCCAGGGGCGCCTCGAACCGGTTGTCCGCCGGCGCGTGCGGCATGTCTTGAGTGAGAATGCCCGGACTTTGCGGGCTGTCCAGGCCCTGCGCCTGCGCGAGCTCGAGCTGGCAGGACATTTGATGTCCCAGAGCCACGCCAGCCTGCGGGATGACTTCGAAGTCTCCAGCCCGGCATTGGATGCGATGGTGGAGGTTGCGGCAGCGCAGCCGGGATGCTGGGGGGCGCGCATGACGGGAGGCGGGTTCGGAGGCTGTGCCGTGGCATTGATCGACCGCGAGGCGGCCGGGCCGGCCGGCGCGCGCATCACCGAGGCTTACCGTGAGCGGACGGGCATCCAGGCCGCCGTCTACCTCTGCCGCGCGGCGGGAGGAGCGGAGGTAGTGCACGTATAACGCCTCTGCTTGTCGGAAGGTGCAAGCTCCTTTATAATCGCTTCGCTGTCGTCGCCGAGGTAGCTCAGCGGAAGAGCACACAACTCATAATCGTGCGGTCGTGGGTCCGAATCCCACCCTCGGCACTCACAGGCCTGCCCCTCGGGCAGGCCTTGGCCATCCAGGTCCCAACCGCTGCGACACGTTCCGTGCGGCACCCTACGGGCCGAGCGGCCTATAATTCAGCGGCTTCCTTACGCCAGCGGCTGCATCTTCACCTGACTGGCTGCGGAGATCGACAAAGCGTGAACCGCCTGCGCCTGCCCATGGCACGCATGCTGTTGTCCCTGAGTACTGTAGGGTTGACCAGTCTGATCCTGCTCACCTTCCGCCCATGGATCGACACGGCCACCCTTGCGCTGCTCTACCTGTTGCCGGTCGGGGTCGCGACCGCGCTCTTCGGGCAGGGGCCCGGGATCGCCGCCGCCATTCTCTCCTTCCTGGTATTCAACTACTTGTTCGTCCCACCCTACTACTCGCTGCGTGTACTGCATGCCGACAATGTGGTGGCCTTGATTGTGTTCCTGATCGTAGCCGTGGTAACCAATCAGCTCGTCGGCCGGAGCCGACGCAGCCTCGAGATTGCCACCGAGCGTGAGCGGGAGGCCACCCGTTTGTACGAGTTGAGTGCGGCCTTGATCGGCGTCATCGATGCTGAGGCGATCGCGCAGGTTCTAGCTGCACAGGCCCAAATCGCCTGCCTGCCGGACCACCTTGAAGTTCAGTTACGGGTCGAGCCCGGTGGGCCTGCGGTTCACGTGATACGGCCGGCGGGTGCTCGCCCTCCCGAACGTCGTCCGACCATCACCGTCCCCGTCCAAGGCACGCGGGGGCTCCTCGGCGAAATCGCGCTGTGGATGCGCGCGGCGCAGTTGGCTCCTCCGCAGGAACGGCTGCTGAAGGCGATGGCGGGCCAGGCGGCGCTGGCCTTGGATCGCGCCCGTCTGGCCCAGGCCGAGAGCCGCGCCCGGGTTCTGGAACAGAGCGATGCGCTGAAATCTGCCTTGCTTTCGTCGGTGTCGCATGAACTGCGCACCCCGCTGGCGACGATCAAGGCGTCCGTCACGAGCCTGAGCGGCGGCGAGGTCGATTGGGATACCGACGCCCGGCGCGACCTGCTGGAGGCCATCGAGGAGGAAGCCGACCATCTCAATCACCTGGTGGGCAATCTGCTGGATAGCTCGCGCCTTGAAGCCGGGAGCCTTTCGCCTGAAAGAAGCTGGAACGTGATGTCCGAGATCGTCCAGGCAGTCCTGGCGCGCATGCGGACCACGCTCCGCAATCACAGGTTGGAGGTCGATGTCTCGGAGGATCTCCCGTTGGTCCCGGTGGATTTCACGCAGATCGAACAAGTGCTGGCCAACCTGCTGAGCAACAGCGCCAAGTACTCCCCGGCCGGCACCACGATTTGGATCCGTGCCCAGGCGATAGGTCAGCAGGAACTACTCGTCCAGGTGGAGAATCAGAGCCCGCCGCTGCGCGACCAAGACCGAGGACGCATCTTTGATAAGTTCTACCGCGTCACGGCCGCCGATCGCGTAAGTGGCACGGGACTAGGCCTGTCGATCTGCAAGGGGATCGTCGAGGCGCACGGTGGCCGAATCTGGGCCGAGAACACTCCGCGTGGCCTGACGTTCGGCTTCACTCTGCCGCTCCTGTCCGGCGGCCAGCCAGCGCTCCCCGAAGAGGAAGTATGACCCAGCAGCCTCACGTGCTCGTGATCGACGACGAACCGCAGATCCTGCGCGCCGTGCGGACGATCCTGACCGCCAAGCAATTCCGGGTCACAACGGCGGCGCGGGGAGAAGAAGGATTGACCCTGGCCGCCACGCAGGCCCCCGACCTGATCATCCTGGACCTGACGCTTCCCGACCTGGACGGAATCGAAGTCTGTTCCCGGCTGCGCGAGTGGACGCAGGTTCCGATCATCGTGCTCTCGGTCCGCGACACTGAGAAGGACAAAGTGGCGGCCCTCGACCGGGGAGCCGACGACTACCTGACCAAGCCCTTCGGCATCGAAGAACTGCTGGCCCGCATCCGCGTGGCCCTGCGGCACTCCGCCCAGACTAAGGGCGCCGGAACCTCGGTGGTGCGCTCCGGAGGTCTCGAAATCGATCTGGCGGAATACCGGGTAGCGCGCAACGGGGTGGAGGTGAGGTTGACGGCGACTGAGTTCAAGCTGCTCGCCCACCTCGCCGGACACGCCGGCCGGGTGTTAACCCATCATGCCATCCTGACCGCCGTATGGGGACCGGAGTATGCCGAGCATGTGGAGTATCTGCGGGTGTATATGCGCCAGCTGCGCAAGAAGCTCGAGGCTGATCCGGACCATCCGGAGATCCTGACCACGGAGCCGGGCATCGGCTACCGTTTCATGGCCGACGGGTAGGAATTCGAGATCGCCAGGCAACTCCGTTAGGAAGCACTCCCCCGACTTCTACGATCTCCCGTGCACCCCTGAAAGCCCGTCCGGGCCCCTCAAGTTCGTCACGGCCAAGCGCTTACCCAGCGTAGCCCTTCCTTCGGCGGCGGCTGCCCGCTGATCCGGGAGAGATGAAGCGCGGCGCGCCGAGGAGGAGTCCAGGGCGGCGCGAGGTGGAGGACCCCCAGGAGCTGAGACTAGGCTGCCTGATCCGGAGAGGATCGCAGAAACAGGAAGGAGACCAGGATCAGCCACACGCCGCTTTCGATCTCAAAGAACAAACTGAACGCGACGTTGGCCAGGCACGCCGAGAGCAAGAAGACGAGAGGGAGTGTGTCGCCGAAATCGCGACCTTGCCGCAGCCTGGTCACTCCGCGGTACAGCAATACCAGCAGAAGGAGCATGAAGATCACCAACCCGACCCCGCCCAGGTTCAGCAGAACATCGAGCCAGCCGTTGTCTCCGATGGCGACGGGCCAGCCCCAACCGGCCGCCTGTTGGACAGCGAGTCGATTGGACAGGGAGTTCCAGAAAGCCCCCATGCCATAGCCAAGGACTGGGCGCTTCGAGGCGAAGTCGGTGAGGGCCGAGACCCACATGGGGATCCGCCCGGTGAGGGTTGTGTCCTTGCCGAGCATCGCCAGCAAAGGCTCGAGACGGACGGCCAGCGTGATGAGCGTGGCAACTGCGAGGGCAAGCGCCAGGCCGTAGTGTTGCCATCGCAATCGGGAGCGCGCCATTTGCCATACGTAGCCAATGGCGGAAAGCGAGCTGCCAGACAGGAGAACCAGCAAGCCTGTCGCAGAACGACTCAGCCACACGATGAGAATGCAGGACAAATAGAAGAAGCCGTCGACCAGCAGGAGCCCACGGTTGCGGTGGAGGTCGTCTGCCAGGCGATACAGGTAGACCAGACTGAGAAGTGCGACCAGGGTGCCGAGGTGGTTCTTGTGCCAGAAGATGCCGCGCCACGCATTGTCGATGGGTGGGAACATCCGTCCGGCGGGCGGGACGATGAGGGACATCGCGGCACTCAAGATCAAGACGAGTGCACCATACCAGAACAACACCTCCAAGAGCATTCGGGCCGAGAAACGGAATCCCAAATAGGACCCCACCAGCGTCGCCAGGGCGAAGATCGTCCACTTGTATATGGAGGCTCCTGGCGAAACAGACCAGACTACAGACAGTAGGGCGAAGGCGGAGAAGAGCAGCAGCACGGGCTGATGCCACCATGTGCTGGCGAAGCTGCGGAGCAGGCCGCCACTCCGAAGGAGAATGAGCAGCGTGCCTCCGACCCCGACGGCCAAGGCAATCTCCAGCGAGGCGATGAGGTCGATGCCGTCGGTCACGGACACGTACGATGTCCGGTGTGACGGCGCGCCAGTTCACAAGGACGAGTGTCAGTGCAATGGCAAAGGACTGCACCCGGCTTTCTCTGGCGCTCACCTGCAGCTCCTTCGCCGGCCGTTCTCGGCCTGGGCGGCGAGACGGGCGGATGTTCGGGCCGTGGCGGGGGATGACGCGCCGCGCACCAGGAAGATCATATCTCGATTGAAGTGCACTCGGCAAGTCACGAGGTGAGCAGGAGATCAGCCGCCGAAGAGTCCGGCGGAAGCCGGCCGCGGGATCAGCGGGGAGAGGGCGGCAGAGGGCTGGATCGGTCCCGATGACTCGCGACCGCCACTGGGCAGTATTCGGAAAAAGGCCGCGCCATCGATGCTGCACGATGTGAGGGATGTCTGAAAGGGGCGCTCCCCAACGCGGAGGGCCACCGCCTTGGCGCAACGCGGTCCCGGGCGGGTGCGTCCGGAGCCAACCTCTCAAGAAACCCAGGCCCAAACACGGCCGCCTGCGGACCTCGTCGGCAGGCCAGCGCGCTGGCAGTGGGTGTATCGCTTAACTATCGCGGAATGACGATCATAACCAACGGCGGGCGCCCCAGCAGGCGTCCGTCGCTCTTTATTCGTCCTTAGCGCAAGTCGACCTCTTCCTTGTCGCCGCTTAACCTTCGCGTGGAACACTGCTCTACGGTGAGCAGTCTCAGTCTGCTCGAGGTTCCCCAACGGCACGACCGAAGCGCATGGAAGGGGTTGGCACGGCGGACCGAGAGGCTCGACCCACGGGGGAGGGAGTCGGCGATGGACCAATCACAGACTAAGGAAACGGCCCTCCGATGGCCCCTTGGCCTATCAACCGGGGAGGATATCGTCGCCCGGGGCCGAACGCTGGCTCAAGACGCGGTCGATGAGCTGATCGAGGAGTTGTGGCGGCGTGCGGCGAACCACCAGCTCGATCGGGGAGTCCGCCTGAGTCTGCCGTACTACGACGACCGCCAATTGAGCATGCGCTGGCGGGACTTCACCGTGATCCCGCGCGGGCGAATTCTGTTCGTCCCGGCGTTCGTGGTCATTGCGGCCGAGCGTGAGCTCGAACGGGTCGGTAAGGATCGCCAATTCACGGACTCCACCCGCCGCCATCTGCTCGGGCTGCTGGAAAAGCTTCGGCTGGCCTTCTGCCAGTCAGCTCGGTAGGGACCTCCGAGGCACGCGAATGTTCTCCGTTGCATTGTTGATCGTATTCGGATTGTTCGCCTACCGGCTGGCGCCGCGGGAGAGGGCCACCGACGCTCATGTCCACGGGGCTGGACAAATCGGCCTCCTGGCCGCCGTGGCGCTGTTCGGGGTCGACTACTTCACCTCTTACTACTATGCCACGGGCGAGTTGATGAGCGCCCTGCATCCCTACGGGCTGCAGAAGTACGCCTACATCGGGGTGGCCTTCATCGCTCTGGCCAACTTCGCATTTGGCGGGCTGTACCTGTACGCCATTGGCGTCTTTAACGAGGGCGGCGGGTCCTACACTGCCTCGATGCGCTACCTGACGCCGTTCCTCAGCCTCGTGGCCGCCGTAGTGCTGATCGAAGACTACACCCTGACCATCGTCGTCTCGGCGCTCTCCGGCGGCGACCAACTGCTTTCGATCCTGAACCTGTATGGCCGCAACTGGGCCTGGCATTTCATGCTCGGCGCAGGTCTGGCGCTTGTCACGTGGTATCTGACCATCCGCGGGCGCGGCGACTTCCTCCTTCATCACCTTCATCCTGTTGGGCGTATTCGCCCAGCTGACGGTGGTCATGGCGGTCGGGCTGTTCACGGCTTTGGGCCGGGGCGTGCCCGCGGCGTCCGCCGAGGTCATTCAGAACCCATCGATCCGTCAGGCGGCTTACCACATGTTGACCGCCACCATGAAGGGCATCGTCGCCCTGACCGGCCTGGAGGCCGTCTCGAATGGCATCCAGTTCTTCAAGCAGGAGGACTTCGGTCTGGTGCGGTGGGGAAAGTCCCATGCCCCGAAGCTCAACTGGCTGTGGCACTTCTACAGCGGGAAGTCAGGAATCGGGCGGGTGGTGCAGACCTCCTTCCTCTTCTACGGCGCAACGACGACATTGTTCCTGACCTACTTCTCGATCCATTTCAACGTCTTCGACGGCACATTCGGCCGCTCGCTGGTCGGCAACCTGGCGTTCATCGGATTCACCCAGATTCCAGGGGGGACGTTCCTGTTCTGGATCTATCAGATCCTGGCGGTCGCCCTTCTGGCGGGGGCTTCGATGACCGCCCTGCAGGATGCGCAGGCGACCGAGTGGCGCGATGTCGCCATCGGTGAGATTCCGGAGGGGATCATCTACCGCGACCGGCAAGGGACGTTCACGCGCTCGGTGACCATCACGTTCATCGCTGCCGTGCTAATCATGCTCCTGGTGCGCGGGCGGACGTCGGTGGCGGTGCCGTTCTACGGCATCGGCGTGTTCATGCCGATCGCCATCATGGGCTTCGCCGTGCGCAAGCACCTCCTGACCCACTTCACCGGGCGACGCCGGACATGGGGCGCGGCGACCGCGGGCCTCGCCGGATTGCTGTCGACCTTCATCTTCGTCTTCCAGATCATCGGTAAGTGGGAAGAGGGCGGGTGGATCCGTCTGCTGACCTTCACTGTGCTCATTTCAACGGCTCACATCCTCCTGCTCTCGCCCATTGGGTTCCGCGATGCTCCGCAGATCCATCGTATCGTGAGGGAGAAAGCCCGCGTCCGCGGCGGCATGGCCTCGATCGTCGAGTGGCAGTCGCTGAAGATGCAGGAGTACCGCTATCATCTTCTCACCTCGCTTTCCCGCTTCTGGGAGATCTTCGGCGTGCGCCGGCCGCTTCCTCCCGAACCCATTCCGGCTGGGGACTACGACCACGCACTGCATGTCGACGATCCCAATGCTCCGTCCCTCCTGGCGCCGTACCTGACGACAACAGTCACGCCCGAAACGGCCGATCGGGACTAGCCCCTCACAATCCAGTCGCCTTTATTTGTCCTTTATGCGACTGGACACCATCTTTATTGTGACCTAACTCCCACACGGTAGAGTGGCGATGATTACGTTAGCCCGCCCGGCGCAGCACGCATCCAAAGCGCGCGGCGAGGACTCAACCGCGCCCGATTCCGTCTGCGGGTGACGATCCCGGGAGCCGGGCAGCGGCGGAGGAGCGAAGCGATGACCGCTGTCCAAACGGACACTGCATCCCGACCAGCCTGGCTGACGCCGACCGTTGGCCAGGAGATCGGCGAAGGCATCTCTGCCTCGATCGCCGCTGGTCGCGAGCTTGCGCGACTGGGGACCGAAGAGCTCGTCGCCGAAGTCCGGCGGCGGGCCGCTGGTGGTCAGCTGAACAGGGGCATGTCGCTGCGCTTTCCGTATTTCGATGACGTGGCGCTCGAACTGCGCCACCACAGAATGATCGTGGTGCCGCGAGGGCGCGTCCTCTTCGTGCCGGCCTTTGTCGTGCTGGCGTGCGAACGCGAGGCCGCCGCCATCCGGCGGGTGTCCGGCATCAGCGAGAGCACAAGGCAGCATATGCTCGAAGCGCTCGAGCGGCTAGCCGACGCCTTCCGCAACTGATGCTGGCTCAGCGAATGTCCTTGTTGGAAATTGGGTTGTAGCCATGTTTTCTCTGGGGTTGTTGATCGTCTTCATCTTCCTGGCATGGAAAGCGGCGCCGCGGGAGCGCGCCGAAGATGCGCACATTCACGGCGCGGGCCAGATTGGCTTGCTCGCGGCGGTGGCGCTCTTCGGAGTCGACTATTTCACCTCGTACTACTATGCCACCGGCGAGCTGATGAGTTCGCTGCACCCATACGGGCTGCAGAAGTACGCCTATATCGGCGTGGCCTTCATCGCCCTGGCCAACTTCGTGTTCGGTGCGCTGTATCTGTTCGCCATCGGTATCTTCAACGAAGGCGGCGGATCCTACACGGCTTCCATGCGTTACCTGACGCCGGGATTGAGCCTGGTGGTGGCCGTGGTTCTGATCCAGGACTACACGCTGACGATCGTCGTCTCGGCGCTCTCCGGCGGGGACCAACTGTTGTCGATCCTCAACCTGTACGGCCGCAACTGGGCCTGGCACTTCATGATCGGCGCCGGCCTGGCCGCCATCACATGGTATATGACGATCCGCGGCCGGGGCGAATCGTCCTTCATCACCTTCATCCTCCTGGGATTGTTCGTGGAGTTGACGGTCGTGATGGCCGTCGGCCTGTTCACGGCCCTCGGCCGAGGCGTGCCGCCGGCGCCGGTCGAGATCGTGGAGCACCCCAGCGTCCAGCAAGCGCTGTATCACATGCTCACTGCGACGATGAAGGGCATCGTCGCCCTCAGCGGTTTGGAGGCGGTCTCCAACGGGATTCAGTTCTTCAAGCATGAGGACTTCAAATTGGTGCGATGGGGCAAGCAGCATGCGCCGCGCCTGCAATGGCTGTGGATGTTCTACAGCGGGAAGTCGGGGATCGGTCGCGTGGTGCAGACGGCCTTCCTGTTCTACGGCTCGGCGACTACGTTGTTCCTGACCTACTTCTCGCTGCATTTCAACGTCTTCGATGGGACGTTCGGGCGTTCGCTCGTCGGCAATCTTTCGTTCATTGGATTCACCCAGGTGCCGGGCGGGACGCTGTTGTTCTGGATCTATCAGATCCTGGCTGTGGCGTTGCTGGCGGCCGCCTCGATGACGGCGTTGCAGGATGCGCAGGCGACCGAGTGGCGCGACGTTGCGATCGGCGAGATCCCCGAGGTGATCATCTTCCGCGACCGGCGCGGGACCTTCACCCGCTCGGTGACCATCACCTTCATCGCCGCCGTGCTGATCATGCTCGTCGTCCGCGGGCGCACGACCCTCGCGGTGCCGTACTATGGCGTCGGCGTCTTCATGCCGATCATGGTCATGGGGTTGGCCATCCGCAAGCACATCCTGGCGACCTTCACCGGCCGGCGGCGCACCTGGGGGGCAGCCGGTGCGGCGTTCGCCGCCGGACTCTCGGCCTTCGTCTTCGTGGGACAGATTGCAGGCAAGTGGGCGGAGGGCGGCTGGGTCGTCCTGATCTCCTTCTCGCTGCTTGTGCTGACCGCGCACGGGATCCTCGTCTCGCCCATTGGATTTCGAGAACCGAAGCAGATCTTCCGCATTGTGCGTGAGAAGGCACGGGTGCAGGGCGGCATGGCCTCAATCGTCGAATGGCAGTCTCTGAAGATGCAGGAGTATCGCTACGAAATCCTGCAGGCATTCGCCCGCTTCTGGGAACTGTTCGGCGTTCGCCGGCCCGTCCGGTTTGAGAGACCCGCTGCGGCCGGGGACTACGACCACGCCCTGCATGTCGATGACCCGAATGCTCCCTCGATGTTGCTCCCCTTCCTGGAGCCGGTCAACCCTCCTGAACCCGTCGAGACCGACGCCCTCCGATAGGGGCCGAGAGCTCCCGCGGGCCTGGCTGCGCCGGGGACCGACGAACCACCACCCCAAGGCGGTCGTCCGTCGATTCCGTGCGGGCATGATTTCGGGTAAACTTACCGCTTAGTGCCTTTCCCTGGACGACGTCCCGCCGGGCGCCTCTGCACCGTACGCGGGGAGGGCTCGCGTGAACGACACACGGACCCCCGCGCATCGGCGTGACAACAACCCAAGGGCCGAGATGGTGCCTGATGACTGATAGAACAGGATCGTGGGGTGGAACGTCGGTGCCCGGGGGAGATTCCCCCGACCCCGCCAGCCATCTTCGGCGGGAGCTCGAGGAGCGCGAATCGCTCTTCTCAGCTCAGCCGCGGATGGTGCAGCATTTTCTGCAGGCGCAGGCAACTCAACTGGCGCAGTCTGCACTCGAACGCCCGCCACAGGTGCGATTCACCTTGCCAGACCAGGTGGTCACCCAGCCGAGCACCGGGACCGAGGCTAAGCCGCAGCCCGTACCTCCCGAAGCTCGCGAACAGCTGATCGGCGGGTTGATGGACCGGCTGACCAGGGTCGACACGCGCCTGGCCATTCGCCAGCGCTTCTCCGAGCTCGAGCAGTCCCCCCTTCTGTCGGTGGCGGTGTCGGGCAGCCTGGTACGTCACGCTACAGCCCGTCACTTGATCCATGCGATGCTTCCCTCCGGGCGTTCGGTCCGATACGTCACGCATGACGGCGAAGGCATCCCTTCGATTCCGACCGGGGATGCTCTGGAGGTTGTCTCAGCCATCACCCAGGCGACCGATGCGATCGCTGAAGAGGGGCAGGCGGATGCCGGCCGTGGCGAGCTGCAGGTCCCGTACGTGCCGGCCGCGCTGCGCTTCTACCTGCCTCAGTGGGTGGCTTTCGACGACCAGGATCATCTGCTCGTGGGCTCGGTCGCCGAGGCGGAGGCCCATGTGGCCTCGATGCAGCGCTATCTCGGGATCTTGCACGCGGCCGTCGGGTTGGCCCCGTACATGGTGGCAGACGAGGACTACCAGACGAAGCGATACGGGATGCTGGGCCAGCTGGTGAATCAAGGGCGCGCTCTGTCGCGCTTTGAGACGCGCGAAATCATCCAGACGATCAAGAGCCGTGCCGAGCGGGACGACCTGAATCGTGGGCTGAGCCTTAGCCTGCCTTTCTTTGATGACCAGACGCTCGAAATGAAGACGCACGACTTCGAAGTCATCCCCACCGGCCGGATCATGTTCGTGCCGGCGTTTGTCGTGCGCGCCGCCCGCGAGGAGTCCGCCAAGGTGGCGCAGGACACGCGCCTGGATCCGTCGACTCGCCGGCACCTGATCGAGGAACTCGATTTGCTCCTGCAGGCGTTCGCCGAACCTGCGCCTCGCCGACGCCCCGGCGCCTAGGACCAGCCCCTCGATGCTGCTTTCCATTGGCCTGCTGCTCGTGTTCATCGTCCTGGCCTGGAGAGCCGCGCCGCGCGAGAAGCAGGAAGATGCGCTGGTCCACGGCGCCGGCCAGATTGGCCTTCTGGCGGCCGTAGCGCTCTTTGGCGTCGACTACTTCACTTCCTTCTTCTACGCCACCGGCGAGATGATGGGGGCGCTGCACCCCTACGGGCTGCAGAAGTACGGCTACATCGCCGTGGCCGTCATCGCACTGGCCAACTTCGTCTTTGGTGCGCTTGTACATGTACTCCCTGGGTATCTTCAACGAGGGCGGTGGATCGTACACCGCCTCGATGCGCTACCTGTCACCCGGACTGAGCCTGATCGTGGCGGTGGTGCTGATCCAGGACTACGTCCTCACCATCGTCGTCTCGACGCTCTCGGGCGTCGACAGCTGCTCTCGATCACCAACGCCTACTCCATCCAGTGGTTCTGCCGATTTGCCATGGGCGCCGCCCTGGCCGCCATCACCTGGTATCTCACGATCCGCGGCCGCGGTGAGTCGGCCCAGGTGGTCTTCACCGCCGCTGGGTATCTTCGTCCTGCTCACCGTGACCATGGCCATCGGGCTGGTCCTGGCCAGTTCGCAGGGCGTCGCCGCGCTGCCGCCATGAGGAGCCGTCCAGTCCGCCACGAGCCTGGGACAGGCGCTGTACCACCTGCTGACGGCCTCCATGAAGGGCATGGTCGCGCTGAGCGGGCTGGAGGCGATGTCGAATGGGATCCAGTTCGTCAAGGACGAGGACTTCTCCCTGGTGCGCTGGGGAAAGAAGCACCTGCCCCGCCTTCGCGCCTTGTGGAACTTCTACAGCGGCAAGTCGGGCATCGGCCGAGTGGTGCAGACCTCGCTTCCTGTTCTACGGCGGCGTGACCACGTTCTTCCTGGCGTCCTTCGCCATCCGCTTCAATGTGTTTGACGGCACCCTCGGCCGGTCGCTAGTCGGTAATCTGGCGTTCATTGGATTCAGCCAGATCCCCGGGGGGATCCTCCTCTTCTGGTCCTATCAGATCCTGGCCGTTGCTCTGCTGGCCTTCGCCTCGATGACCGCCTTCCAGGACCTGCAGGCGACGGCCTGGCGCGACGTCGCCATCGGCGAGATTCCCGAGATTGTCGTCTACCGCAACAAGGGCGGGACGTTCACCCGATCGGTGACGGCGGGCTTCATCGCCGCGGTCTTGATCCAGTTCGTCGTTCGTGGGCAGACGACGCTCGCCGTCCCGTACTACGGCGTGGGCGTCTTCATGCCGATCATGGTCATGGGCCTGGCCATCCGTCAGCACATCCTGCACACTGACACCGGCGCGAGCCGCACGTTTGGGGTGCGCGGCGCGGCCGCCTGGCCGCCGGTTCCTGGCCGCCTTGGTCTTCGTCGGCCAGATCGTGGGCAAGTGGTCGGAGGGCGGCTGGGTTGTGCTGATCACATTCTCGTTGTTGATCCTCACGGCCCATGGATTGCTGGTAGCGCCGATGGGATTCCGCGACCCGGAGGCCATCTTCCGAATCGTTCGGACAAAGGCCCGTGTCCAGGGCGGGATGGCGTCCATCGTTGAGTGGCAGTCGCTGAAGATGCAGGAGTACCGCTACCAGGTCCTTCAGGCGGTCTCCCGCTTCTGGGACCTGTTCGGTGTGCGCCGGCCGGTCCGCTTCGAGAAGCCTGTCGTCGCCGGCGACTACGATCACGCCCTGCATATCGACCATCCTGAGGCGCCCTCCATCCTGCTGCGCTACCTGACCCAGGAAGCCCCGCCGGCGCCTGCACCCAAGAGCACACCCGAGGGCGGACAGGAGTCCGACACCTCCAGTCCGGACTGACCGGAGTCACCGGCCTTGCGGCCGGTCACCGACCGTGGAATCTACTCCTCTGCATTCGCTCCGCCCCGCCGAGGTCTACGAGGCTCTGGAGACCTCCGCGGGAGGCCTGACCTCCGGGGAGGCGGCGGCGCGTCTCTCCCTGTACGGACCCAACCAGCTCGCACCCGGGGCGAAGGACCCTCTCTGGCGTCACCTCGTGGGGCACCTGACGCACCTGATGGCGTTGTTGTTGTGGGGCGCCGGGGCGTTAGCGCTGCTCAGCGGGAGACCCACGATCGGGATTGTCATCTGGATCGTCGTCTTGATGAACGCGGCCTTCTCCTTCTTGCAGGAGTACCGTGCCGAGCAGGCGATGGAATCGCTCAGCAAGTTGCTGCCGGCGCATGCGCGTGTCATGCGAGAGGCCGAAGAGAAGCAGATCGAGGCCCAGCAGCTTGTGCCCGGGGATATCCTGGTCCTGGCCGAAGGCGACAACATCCCGGCCGATGCCCGCGTGGTCGAAGAGTTCGGCCTGCGGACGAACAACACGACGCTGACCGGCGAGGCGATGCCGGCGCGCAAGTCGGGCGAGCCCTCCCTGCGTCCCGGCCTGACCGAGCTCGAGCGCCCGAACCTGGTCTTCGCCGGAACCTCGGTGGTCTCCGGAACTGCGCGCGCCGTGATCTACGCCACGGGAATGCTGACGCAGTTCGGACGCATCGCCCGGCTGACCCAGGCCGTACGCGAGCCCCCCAGCGGATTGCAGCTCGAACTGCGGCGCATCACCCGAATCATCGCCGTGATCGCCCTGCTGCTGGGGATCATCGTCTTCGTCGTCGGCGAGGTCGAAGTCGGCCTGCCGCGGCTCGACGCCTTCCTGTTGGCGATTGGCATCGTCGTCGCCGCCGTGCCCGAGGGGCTGTCCCCGCTGGTGACCCTCTCGCTGGCGATCGCCGTGCAGCGGCTGGGGCAGAGCGGCGTGCTGGTGCGCAAGCTGGCCACGATGGAAACGCTGGGATCGGTTTCCGTCGTGTGCACCGACAAGAGCGGGACGCTGACCCAGAATCAGATGACCATTCGCTCGGTGTGGGTGGGGGGCAAGCAGCTCACCGTGACCGGCGTCGGCTACGAACCCAAGGGGAGTATCAAACCCCTGCCCGAAGGGATGCTGGCCCAAGACCTCGAGCTGCTGCTCACCGCCGCCTCTCTCTGCAACAATGCCAGGCTGAACCCGCCGTCCACGGACCACCCGATGTGGACCTGCCTGGGCGATCAGACCGAAGCGGCGATGCGCGTTTTGGCGCGCAAGGGCGGGCTGGACGAGGACCGACTGGCAGAAGCCCTGCCGCGTGTGCACGAGCTGCCGTTCGATGCCCGACGCAAACGCATGACGACCATCCATCGCGTCGGGCGAGAGGAGCTGGCGTTTGTCAAGGGCGCGCCGCGCGAGGTGCTGCAGTTGTGCAGCCGCCTGCAGGTGGAGGGCGAAGACCGGCCGCTCGACCCGGAGACGGCCAAGGCGATCCTGGAGGCGAACGACGAATACGCGCGGGGGGCGCTCCGGGTCCTGGCGCTTGCCCGGCGTCAGCTGCCGCCGCGCGTCGGAGCCTACACGATTGAGGAGGTCGAGCACGACCTGACCTTCCTGGGGCTGGTGGCGATGATGGATCCGCCGCGCCCCGAAGTCACCGGGGCGATCGATCGCTGTCGCGAGGGCGGCATCCGGATGGTGATGATCACCGGCGACTACGGATTGACGGCCGAGTCGGTGGCTCGCCGTATCGGGATGCTCGCGGCCGGCCAACCGCGAATCCTGACCGGCGCCGAGCTCGACCGGATGACAGATGTCCAGTTGCGCCAGACGATCGGCGCCGACGAAGTGGTGTTTGCCCGCATGGCTCCGGAACACAAGCTGCGGCTGGTGACGGCCTTCCAGGAGCTGGGCGAGGTGGTGGCGGTGATCGGCGATGGAGTCAATGACGCTCCGGCCCTGCGCAAGGCGGACATCGGGATCGCCATGGGCCGCATCGGGACCGACGTGGCCAAGGAAGCCGCCGATTTGGTGTTGACGAACGATGACTTCTCGGGGATCGCCACAGCCCTCGAGGAGGGACGGGCGGTCTTCGACAACCTGCGCAAGTTCTCCACCTACATCTTCGCCAGTAATGTCCCGCAGCTGATCCCGTTCGTGCTGGCGGCACAGTTCGGGTTCCCGCTGGCGCTGACCGTGGCCCAAATCCTGGCCATCGACCTGGGGACCGACATCCTGCCGGCGCTGGCGCTGGGCGCCGAGCGGCCCGAGCCGAACGTCATGCGCAGGCCGCCTCGCAGGCGGAACGCGCCGCTGCTGGATACCCGCCTCTTTCTGCGGGCATTCCTGTGGCTGGGCGTGATCGAGGCGGCGCTGTGCTGGGGCGCCTTCGCACTGGTGTATTCCGCGTTCGGGTTGGGGGTCGCCGTCGGCCTCCCGGCATGGCCATGGCTGGTGGCCCTCAATCCCCTGCAGTGGTCGGCTTCGGATGTCCCACTGCTGGCGAGCAGCGTATTCTTCGCCGGCGTCGTGATGGCGCAGGTCGGGAATGCCTTCGCCTGCCGGACCGAGCTCGAACGCGGCCGGCTGCTCGGTTGGCTGAGCAACCCCGCGCTGCTGGCTGCCGTCGCCGCCGAGGTGCTGATCGCACTGGCGCTCGTCTACCTCCCCGGCCTGCGTTCGGCCTTCGGGCTGGTACCGATCCCGCCGGGGGTGTGGCTGCTCCTGGCTCCGTTCGCCCTGGCGGTCTATTCCTTGGATTGGATCCGCAAGGCAATCGTGCAGCAATTGGATTCGTTGCGTCAGAAGAAAGGAGGGAGTCGGCGATGAAGGTCATTATCATGGGCTGCGGGAAGGTCGGCACGCAAGTCTGCCGGCGCATGGCCGCCGAAGGACACGAGGTGACGGTGATCGATCCCGATCCGGCTGCTCTTGCCCGGCTCGGCCCTGAGTTCAAGGGACGCAGGCTGACCGGTGTCGGGTTTGACCAGAAGGTGCTGCTCGACGCGGGGATCGAGCACGCCGAGGCGTTTGCTGCCACCAGCACATCAGACACGGCGAACATCGTGGCGGCGCGCATCGCCCGCACGATCTACCGTGTCCCGCGGGTCGTCTGCCGCCTGTACGATCCTCGTCGGGCGGAGATCTACAAACGCCTCGGACTGGTCACAATCTCCGTGACCACCTGGGGAGCACAGCGCATCTATGAGCTGCTGTCACACGCGGAGCTGGACACGCTGTTGTCCTTCGGTCAGGGCCAGGTGGCGTTGGTCGAGGCGGAAGTGCCGCCCCAATTGGTGGGGCGCGCCGTGTCCCATGCCAGCGTGCCCGGCGAAGTCATCGTCGTCGCCATCACGCGGCAAGGAGAGGCGTTCCTGCCGCTCCTGGGGAGCGAGTTCCGGCAGGGCGACCTGGTCCAGTTCGCCGTGCACGCCTCAGCGATGGAGCGGCTGGAGTCACTTCTCGGACTGAAGGGAGGCTAGCCATGTTTGTGTTGGTCATTGGCGGAGGCAAGACGGGTTCGCACCTGGCGACCCAGCTCCTGGAGCAAGGCTACCAGGTGAAGGTGATCGACGACCGCCCGGCCGTGGTCGAGCGCCTGCAGAAGGAACTTCCTGCCGGATCCGTGTTCGAGGGCGACGGCAGCTCACCGTTCTGCCTGGAGCAGGCCGGCATCCGGGAGGTGCAGGTCGTGGCAGCAGTCACAGGGGATGATGACGAAAACCTGGTGATTGCCACGCTGGCGCGATTCGAATTCAACGTCCCGCGGGTCATCGCCCGCGTCAACAACCCCAAGAACGCCTGGCTGTTCACCCGCGAGATGGGCGTAGATGTGGCGCTGAATCAGGCCGACCTGATGGCGAAGCTGATCGCCGAAGAGATGTCGCTCGGCGACATGATGACGCTGATGAAGCTGCGGCGGGGTGAGTTCTCGATTGTCGAGGAGAAGGCGCACCCCGACTCGCCGGCGATCGGCAAGAAGATCCACGAGCTGGATCTGCCGGAGCAGTGCGTGCTGACGGCCATCCTGCGCCGCGGCCAGCTTGTCCTCCCCCATGGAAACACCGTGATCGAGGAGGCTGACGAGGTGATCGCCGTCGTGCATTCGTCGGCCGTTGCCAAGCTCGCGGCGGTGTTGGGGCATCCTCAGCCCTGACTGAGCCGGTGCCCCGAGCCCGGCAATCGGCGGAAGTCCCCTCAACAACGCGACGGCACCCCGGCCGGGAAGGCGCGAGGTGCCGTCGGCGGTTCCGGGGAAGATGCTATTCGCGAGGATCGTCCGACGGGCGCTTGTGCTTTCCCGACAGGCGCCCCGGAAGGTCGAAGAAGGTGTAGCTGATGGTGAAGGCAATCACCAGGAAAGTGAAAACGTAGGCGAGGATCGACCAGACGTCCATAAGCGGAATCCCTTCTGCGAGAGTATACCATCGCATTCAAGGGACCGGTCTCGGCCTCGGCGCCACGAACAGGCTGTCCAGGGTTGCGTCATCGAGCTATCTGACCTCCCGGACGTTGACGGCAAGGAAGGCCGGTGAGCGGTCCATCCGCGCGGCAATCACACAGGCAGTGCGTCTCTGTTCGTGGCATACCGCGCATCTCCTCCTGCGGCGAAGCACGGACTCTGATGATCGGCGGGGCGCACGGTCGAATGCGCGCGGCGGGGAGAAGCCGGGCAGCACGCAGGCGCCCCCCGGGTCCTAAGACATGCCGCGAGAACGCCCCACCGGCGCGAGAATGGAGACGATGAGGGGACTCGGGAGCGGCCGTCCGATCGCATGAGCGGGTAGGCTCAATCCGTTCCTCGGGAATTGACCGGCATTTCGCCCTCAGCAGAGCGTGCCAGGTCGGGAGGTTTCGCCGTGGGCCTGTATCACGAGATCCTCGAACAGCCCCATATCCTGACCGGGTTGCTCAAAAGCCGCCCGGTGGTGGAGGAAGTGTGCGCTGCTCTGGCGCGGCGAACCTACCCCTATGTCATGCTGGTGGCGAGGGGCAGCTCCGATCATGCCGGTTTGTATGCCAAGTATCTGCTGGGAGCGGCGAATCACCTGCCGGTAGCGCTGGCCGCGCCATCGTTGTTCACGCAATACCAGGCGCCGCCGAATCTGAAGGACGCCCTGGTCATCGGCATCTCCCAATCCGGGGCGACCGAGGATGTCGTCTCCGTTGTGCGCGCCGCGCGAGAGCAGGGCGCGGCGACGCTGGCGATCACCAATCACCCGCAGTCGGCGCTGGCCGCGGCCGCCGAGCACACCCTCGACATTCAGGCTGGAGAGGAGACTGCGATCGCCGCCAGCAAGACGTACACCGCCACGCTTCTGACGGTGGCGATGCTCTCCGCCGGCCTGGCCAAGGACGGGGAACGATTCGCCGTCCTGCACAAAGTGCCAGACCTCGTGTCGCGCATGCTCGAGGAAGATCTGCGCATCCAGCGCATGGTCGAACGCTATCGCTACATCACCCAGTGCATCGTCCTGGGCCGGGGATTCAACTACGCGACGGCCTTCGAGTGGTCTCTGAAACTCAAGGAGCTTGCGGGCATCGGCGCCGAGCCATTCTCCTCGGTGGATTTCCGGCACGGGCCGATTGCCCTGGTGGAGAATGGCTTTCCCGTCCTGGCCGTTGTACCGACCGGGCAGGTGAGTGACGGGTTGTTGGCGCTGCTGCGCAGCCTGGTCGAGGAGCGGCAGGCGGAACTCGTGGCGATTTCGGACGCGCAGGGGGCGCTCGAGTTGGCCCGATCCCCCATCCCGCTCCCGTCCGGAATCCCGGAGTGGATCAGCCCGATGGTGTCGATCGTCCCTGCCCAGTTGTTTGTGTTCGCCATCACGCGCGCCAGGGGCCTC
This sequence comes from uncultured Chloroflexia bacterium, assembly GCA_963777165.1. Lineage (GTDB taxonomy): Bacteria > Chloroflexota > Anaerolineae > Anaerolineales > E44-bin32 > DYJB01. The sequence goes on along the minus strand of CAVZPO010000012.1, from coordinate 51,018 downwards.
GACCCTGAGCAGCCGCGCGGGCTGACCAAGGTCACGCTCGCAAAGTAGAGTCCGGCGTGCGCGGTAGGACCGTCAGGGACCGACCCCTTCGGTCGGGATACCTGGCGTCGGTCGTGCTCCGCGCAGGCGCACTCCTCATGGTTGTTCCCGCGGATTCAACTTCGGAAGATCCCCAGTGGATCGAGCGGAGTTCGCGTCGGCATGTGCGAGGACCCCCGGACCTAACCTAACCCCGCAATGCGGTCGGTGGCCTTACCCCGTCGAGCTCAAGTAGATTCGCTCCGGGTCGAGCTCACGCAGCAAGGTCAGTTCGGACTCCGTGGGCGGCGCGGTCGACCGCAGCTCAGGGGCCACACGGAGGTTCCACCCCGTATTCTGACGCGCTTGCTCGGCATCGGCGCCGGGATGGAGCTGTGTGAGCACCAGCTCGCCCTGCCGGTCGGGCTCGAGGATCCCCAGGTCGGTCACCACCGCCTGCGGGCCGCCGCCCCGAAGGCCGGCCGCCTCGCGCTCGGCGCGCCCGCTGAGGAAGCCGGCGGAGGTGCAGAAGTCGACCTTCTCGGGAAAGCGTCGCTTCTGGTGCGGGGTGATGATGAACCATCGATCGGCCCAGGCGGCAATTTCCATCGCTCCCCCGGAGCCCGGCAGCCGGACCTTGGGTTTGTGGTAATCCCCGATCACCGTGGCGTTGACATTGCCGTAGCGGTCGATCTGCGCGCCGCCCATGAACCCCACCGAGATGAAGCCGCGCTGCAGGTAGAAGGCGAAGATGTCGTACATCGAGCACACCGACAGTGCGCCGGAAACCAGCGTCGGGTCTCCGATGGAAAGCGGCAGGCGCGCCGGCTGCGCGCCGATCACGCCCAACTCGTAGATCATGACCAGCTCGGGGGCGTGCGTGCGGCGTGCCAGGTTGCAGGCAAGATTGGGCAGGCCGACACCGACAAAGACGACGTCGCCATCCCGGAGCATGCGGGCGGCGTTGATGGTCATCAGCTCCGAAGCAGTGTACTCAGACGAGTTGGGCATCGCGATCCCCTAATGCTTTCCGTAATTGACCGGCTCGCTCCAGCGCGGCTCCACCTGCAGCCGGCGGTGCACCTCCGGTCCGAGTCTCTCCCAGTAGGCCGCCCGGTCGTCGACGCCGTAGACCCATTCGTCGAGCCATGCCTGGAGCTTCAATGGATCGCTGCTGAGCTTGTCCCACGCAAGGTAGAACGAGTTATCTCGATCGTAGTACCCCTGCGAGTAGGACGGGTGGGCACAGTGCGGAACATGGCACACAGCGTCGACGATGAATCCGGGGATCAGCGTACGGTTCGGATCGGAGCGGATCACCGAGGGGTCGACGATCTCCTCGGCCGTCACCAGCACGCGATCGGCGGCGAAGGCGACCTCACGCTGCTCGCCCAGAATCCCCCACAACTGGCAGTTGCCGTCGGCGTCGGCGCGCTGGACATGCACGATGGCGACGTCCGGGTTGAGGGCGGGGACGGTGATGACCTCGCGGCCGGAGTAGGGATCGGTCAGGCGCCGGAAGTTCGGATTGACCTTGAGGAGATCCTCGGCACCGGTCGGGTTCATGGGCAGGAAGGGCAGGCCGGCGGCCCCGGCTGTCAGCCGGGTGATCATGCTGAAGTGCGAGTACTCCTCCCAGTCGAGCCGGCCGGCTTCGATTTCGCTGCGCATCGCTTTCAACAGGCCGACCCCGGGGTTGCCGGCGTAGGAGAAGATGACCTTGCGGGCGCAGCCGCCGGCAATCATCTGATCGTAAATGAGATCCGGTGTGGCACGCGCCAGCACCAGGTCCTTGCGCCGCTGGCGAATGATCTCGTGTCCGGCGGCGAAGGGGATCAGGTGCGTGAACCCGGCCGCATAGACGCAGTCGCCGTCCCGAACCAAGGAGGCGACGGCGTCGTGAAGCGTGGCGAGCTTTCCCATGGGCTGAAGCCCCTCCCGTGCCGCGACAGGACGAGCAGCGCGCGGCCCGGGTGATTCTGCCGCGAGGGTCGCGCATTGGCAAGCCATGGCGGATGAAATCGGCCGAATCAAGGCTCGGCCAGGGGGAGGGCGCTCGCCATCGGCCCGGAGATCGCCGATGCTGGCCGGGATGCTAGAATCCCGACATGGTTTCCGGAGTCTACCTGCACATCCCGTTTTGCCAGGTGCGCTGCGCGTATTGCGATTTCAACACCTATGCGGGCCTGGAGAGGTTGATCCCGGCGTACACCCAGGCGTTGTGCACCGAAATCGACCAGGTTCGGCGCGGGGCGCTTGAGGCGGGGATGGGGCGTGTGGAAGTGGACACCCTCTTCCTGGGGGGCGGCACCCCCTCACTCCTCCGTGTCGAACAAGTCGAGGCGCTCCTCGACGCGGTTCGCATGGCCTTCGATGTGAGGGCGGATGCAGAAATCTCCCTGGAGGCGAACCCGGGGACGGTCGATGTCGGGCAGCTCACAGCGCTGCGGGCCCTGGGGGTCAACCGACTTTCGTTTGGCGTGCAGTCGGCGCAGGAGGAAGAGCTGCAGCTGCTTGACCGACTGCATACCTTTGCTCAGGCAGTCGAGGCGGTGGCGTGGGCGCGACAGGCCGGCTTCGATAACCTCAATCTTGACCTGATCTACGGCATCATGGGGCAGACGCTGGCCGCGTGGAAGGACTCGCTGCACCGCGCGCTCGAACTGAACCCCGAGCACCTCTCCCTGTACGCGCTGACTGTGGAGGACGGGACGCCGATGCAGGCGCGGGTGCTGGCCGGCGCGCTCGCCTACCCTGATCCCGACCTGGCCGCCGACATGTACGAGTGGGCCCGCGACGAGCTGAGGCTGGCAGGCTATCGGCACTATGAAATCTCCAACTGGGCTCGGGTCGGCGAACAGGACGTTGGGGTGACGCCGCAATACGCCTGCCGGCACAACCTGGGGACGTGGAGGCTCCAGCCGTACCTGGGGCTGGGGGCGGGGGCACACGGATCGGTGCCCGGATGGCGCTACGCCAATGCGCGCCATCCGTTGGATTACATGCGCCGCGTTCGGTCGGGCGAACCAGGACGGTTTCCTTTTTCGCCGGCGGTTGACGAGACCTGGCCCGTCGACACGGAGACTGAGCGACGGGAAGCCCTGATGCTCGGACTGCGGCTGGTCGAAGAGGGGGTCGAGGCGCGCGGCTTCCGGGAGCGATTCGGGGTAGACCTGGAGTCGAGCTTCGGCAGAACCCTGGTCGATCTGGAAGAGCAGGGCCTCCTGGAGCAATCCGCAGGCAGGCTGCGCCTGACACCCAGAGGCCACCTGCTCGGCAACCGGGTCTTTGTCCACTTCGTGTGATCTCTTGAGTGAGGACGCATGTCGCCCCAGACTGTGATTGTTGGGCGCAGTCGGACCGTCTATACTCTGCTCACATCATCATCATCCTTCCGAGGTCCTCATGGCAACACAGACCGTCCCTGTCCGCATCCTCGCCGACACAACGGCGGGGCTGCCTCAGGATTTCCTACGGGCTCACCCGATCGAGGTGGTTCCCCAGGTCATCCTGTTCGGCGAAGAAAGCCTGCTGGAAGAAGCCCAGATCAGCTACCCGGAGTTCGTCCGGCGGTTGAGGGCGGCGTCGGATCTGCCTAAGACCGCCGCGCCCCCCCCGGGAGAGTACGTCAAGTCGTTCGGTCGCGAGCTGCAGCGGGCGGAGTGCCTGCTGGCGATCTGTCCTTCGGCCGATGTGAGCGGCACAGTCCGTTCCGCGCTGACGGCCAAGGAGGAGGCTTTCCCCTCGGCCGACATTCGCGTGTTGGACACGCGGACCGTCGGGGGAAATCTGGCCACGATGGTGCAGCTGGCGGTGGGATGGGCGGAGCAGGGGGTGGGACCCGATTCGATCCTCACCCGCCTGCAGGCCATGATTCCGCGCAGCCGTACCTACTTCCTGGTGACGACGCTCGAGTACCTGCGGCGCGGCGGGCGGATCGGTGGGGCGTCAGCCCTGGTCGGGGGCGCGCTGCAAATCAAGCCGATCCTGACGCTCAGGGACGGGCATGTCGACGTGCTCGAGAAGGTGCGCACCGAGAGCCGGGCGCTCGAGCGTCTGAAGGAACTGGTGGAACGCGATTGCCCGCGGAGCCCGGAAGGCCACCTGTGCGTGATGCACGCCGACGCCCGCGAGGCGGCCGAAGCCCTGGCGCTCGATCTTGCAAGCCGGCTGGGGTTGGCGACGATCCCTATCTATACGCTCGGCGCGGCGATTACGACCCACGCCGGTCCCGGCGCACTTGGCGTCGGGTTCTTCACCGCGGGGTAGGCCGGGGCTTCGTCGTTGCGAGGTCCGAGGGGCCGAAGCAATTTCCTCGCTCGTGGAACCTCGATGCGGCCGGCCGTGCGTCCCTGGAGATTGCCTCGTCGGCCCGCGGCCGCTCCCGCTCCGCTTCTCCCCTGCGCTGCGCTCCGGGGACCTGCGGGGGGACCCAAGTGCGTGGCCCGCCAGGACGCGAGGAAGCGCGCCCTCCTCGCCGTGACATCCGTCGCGATTCGAGCGTCAGAGCGAGCGCTCGTACATGCAGTGCCGCTTGTAGAAGGTGATCCCAAGCTCGCGCAGTTCACGCTGCATCCGGTCGTTGGCGGTGCCGACCTGGACCAGGTCGGCGTGCAGGAAACCGCCTTCGAGCACGCTGCGCTGCATCTCACTGAACAGAATCGCCGTCCCTCCCAGTCCGCGATACCTCTCGACGATCGCCGCGCCGTTGATGTTGATCCACCGGGTTCGGCGCAGTTCCCTCAGCAGATGGTACCAACCGAACGGCCAGAGCCGGCCCTGGGTCCGCTGGAGCGCAGCGGAGATGTCGGGGTAGGCAAATAGGAACCCCACCGGATCGTCATCCTTCATCAGGATCTTGATCAGCCTGGGGTCGGCGAACCAGAGCATCTGCTGCGCCATGGCCTCGGCGTCCTCGGCGCTCAGCGGCGTGTTGTCGATCGTGCCGGCGAGCGAATCGTTGTAAAGGTCGCGCAGCCGCGGGACGAAAGCCCGCAGGTCGCGGCGAGTGCGGAAGCGGGCGACGCGCAGCCCGCGGCGTTGCTGGATCCGTTCGGAGGCTCGATGCAAGGCCTCGGGGAACGGTGCGCGCGCGTCAAGGTAGCCCGAGACCACCTCGTCCATCGCCCGGAAACCGGCGGCCTCCAGGAACCGTGGGTAGGATGGCGGGTTGTACGGAATCCCCAACGCCGGGCGATGCTCGAACCCGGCGACCAGAACCCCCATCCCGTCCATGGCCGTGAAGCCCTTGGGCCCCACGATCCGGTCAAGACCTTTCGCTCGTGCCCAGTCGAAACCTGCCTCCAACACCGCCTGCGCTCCGCGAGGTTCCTCCAGACTCTCGAACAAGTAGAAGAAGGCGGTCCGCTGCCGGTTGAACTCGTTGAACGGACGGTTGTGAAGCACCGCCAGCCGCCCCATGGGGCGCGAATCACCATCCACGGCGAGGAAGAAAGCCGCTTCCGAATGGCGATAGAACGGGTGCTGCCGGGGGTTGAGCATTCGGCGGGCATCGGTCTCCAACGGCGGGACCCACGCGGGGGAATTGCGGTAGACGGTGAACGGGAACTCAAGGAACTCCCGAACTTGCCGGCGATCCTTCAGGTCTAGGGAGAGGATGTGCATCGACGACGCCTCTGGTGGGTCAACTCGAGAGCCAATGCCAACGTGGGTAGGGTCCCTGGCGAGCGTGGCGACCTGGATTTGTCCAGACGGTCACTGAAGTTGTTCTCGCCCCTGTTTGCGGGGTGGGGGCCCGGTCCCTGGATGGGTTTCGCCCTCACGCCGCCTCCGGCTCCATGCCCCGGATCCCCGGAATCTCCAGCACACAGCCGTCCTGAGTGCGGAAGGACAACGGAAGCTCCAGCGTTTCGCCGGTCTGCCCGGGCGTCGCCCATGCCTGCCGGCCGTCGACTCGCGCCTCACCGCAGGCGATGGCTCGATGCAGGACGACTCGCCACCTTCGCTCGGCCGGCAGATCAGGATACGCCCCATCCGCCGGGTAGACGCGCAGCTTAACTTCTTCGCCTTCGGAGCCGACCTCGATTCGGGTGGTGGCGGATTGGCCATCCAGGTAACCGCGCGTCCGTCCGTCTTCCTCACGAAAGACCCGCGTGCCGCGATAGGGCGGCCATAGGTGGAGCTCGAGCTCTTGGAATGTGTGGACGTCAGGGATCGAGCTGGCAGCCGGCCCCAGCGGCAGGATCGAACCCCCGCGCACCAACAGGGGCACGCGATCCAGCGGCGCCGGGACTGAGACTCGCTTCCCTCCTGCCCAGGATTGCGGAGTCCAGAAGTCGTGCCACACGCCGTCCGGCAGCACGACGGACTTTTCGCGGGCACGGGCGTGAAGGACAGGCGCCAGCAGCAGGCAGTCCCCGATCATCAGTTGGTCTTCGGTGGCGTTGAAGCGCGGGTCGTCGGGGAACTCGAGCATCATCGGGCGCAGAAGCGGCACGCCGGTGAGGTGCGCCTCCCAGGCCAGTTGGGCGTAGTAGGGGAGCAGCCGGTAACGCAGGTGGGTCAGGCGGCGGAAGTTGGCTTCGGCATCCTCCCCGTGGGACCACGGGAATCGGGTGGGATCGATCGCCGCCGGGCGCCAGAAGTAGCGGGCGATCGGGTTGAACATCGCCCATTGGGCATAGCGGATGTGCGTCTCTGGGGTGGTGCGGCCATCCAGGCCGAACACATCGGCGGTCCAGTAGGCGAAGCCGGCCAGCCCCAGGTTGAGACCGGCGCGGAGCGTGGCGCGCATATGATGGAATGACGGTGTCTGATCGCCGAGGAAGAGCGCCGGATAGCGCTGAGAGCCGGCCCAAACTGACCGAGCATAGACCAGGGGCCGTCGGTCGTCGAAGGCTTGCAGCGCTTCGTAGGTGGCCCTGCCGTAGTAGAACCCGTACAGGTTGTGGTGTTCGGGGCCCGGCACCGACCGCGCGCTGCGGGCGGAGTCCGGCAGGTATTCGCCGTCGTCATTCTTGAAGAAGGCGATCCCCTGGCGGAGCAGCGGCGCCAGCTTGTCCGCCCACCATTTCACCGCCCTGGGGTTGGTGAAATCCAACATCCCGCCTCGCCCAAACCACCACCAGGCGCGCGGGTGGCTGAAGAATCCCATCTCGCGGCACTCGTCATACTCGGGCAAGGCGCGTTCATCGGCGCGTTCCTCGCCGGGCGGCAGGTTGCGCAGCCGCCAGTTCAGAACGCGCTTCGTGATTCGAAGGTTGTCATGATTCATGAACGGGGTCAGGATCAATCCCAGGCGGACACCGAGCTTGCCCAGCTCGGCGATCAGCCGGTCTGGATCGGGGAAGAGCGAACGGCGCCACCGGAAATTGTGAAACGCCTGCTCCCAGTGGTAATCAAGGATGATCACGTCCAGCGGGATGTCATGCTGCCGGTGCTGGCGCGCCAGCTCAAGGACGCGGTCCTGAGGCTCCTGAGGATACCCGGTGCCCCACAGCCCGAACGCCCAGCGCGGCAGCAGCGGCGGCCGCCCGGTGAGCTCGGTGTAGGTGGTCAGGATCTCCTTCGGTGTCGCACCCAGGATGACGAGGTAGTCCGCCGTGCCGCCACGGGCTTCGACGGACAGCGTTCGCCGGCGAGGGTCGATGCGCCAACGCGAAGAGGAGGCGTTCAACAGCAGCACGCCGTACCCCCTCCGGCTGAGGAAGAACGGGACGGCCGAGTAACTGCGGTGGCGTTGGAGGATCGAGGGCGTATTGACGGCATGCAGCCACAGCCGGCCGCGGGTTCGGGCGAAGGCACCGAACTGCTCGCCCCATCCGTAGAGTTGTTCGTCCTCGGCAAGCTGGAACGCCAACCGCACGCCGCGGCGCAAGTCCGGCGGGCGCGACTCGGCAAAGGCCACGCTCCCATCCGGCCGCAGCACGTGCAGACGCCTGCGCACGATCGCGGAGCCCCCGGTCATTCGCTGAGGTTCCGGGAGGAGACATCGCGAGCCAGGCGGGGTCCGGGGGAAATGAAGGCTCGCCGGGGCGTATTCTCGCGCCCGTGCGCAGGCGCTCTCGCTCGTGTCAGGAGTTACCGGGTCGCTCAGGATGTCCGCCAACCACGGGGGATCGGGCGGGAACGCGGCCGCATCGGGCGCAGCGTGGGTAATGCGCAGTGCGCGCGGGGCAAGCATGCGCACCCGAACTTGAGATGCGGACGTCAGGATCTGTTCGGCGATCATGAAGGCGAGTTCACGCTGGGTTGGCATGCGGCAGGCGCTGGCCCGTGCAGCCGACCGGCTGTGACGCGGACGGCAATGTGGCGGCGCAGGCTCCCCGGGCCGTGGATACGCAGTGCGCGGAAATCGACATGCGCACGCCGAACTTGAGATGCGGCGGTCCAGACGGTCCGGACCGGATCTGTGACATGGCCCGAGCCGGGTGGCAATGCGCGCCGCGTGGGCAGGCATGGCACCTGACTTGAGAGCGGACGTCATTGAGCTGTTCGGCGCCGCGGACTTTCTCCTCGATGAATCCTCGCACGCCGGGCGACGCGTGGCAGTCGAGGCAGCGAGCTTCCGGCCCGTGGGTGGAGGCCTGCCAGGAAGCGTAATGGAAGTTCATCTCGTGGCAGGTATTGCAGAACCACGGCTGCTCGTTGATCTTCTGAAATGCCGCCCCGCCGGCGATCAGCGCAATGAGGCCGATCCCGGCGACCATGGCAAGGGTGAAGCCACAGCCTCGTTTCATCGGGCAGCTCCAGATCTCGGACTGGGTGGCGCTTCGCGCATCAAGTCGGCCGGCCCTTCAGTCTCTGTCGCCCCCCGACGGCAAAGGTTACGATGACTACCGTCCTGCCCCGGGGCTCTCCGGGCTGGGCTCCAAGCGAAGACAAAGCCCGGGTGGGGGGCGCTGCTGAAAACCGTCTCAGGCACCGGAATTATCGGCCATAGCTTCGAATTCGTGCCCATCGTGCGAGCAGAAAGTCCGCACCCGCTCGCCCTGGGCCCTCCGCAGCCCGCGCAGAGTCTCCCAATGGCGGCGCGGGATCTTGAACCCCCAGGTCAAGAGGCCCTCCATCAACCTCCCGCTGGGGTGGGCATATGGCTGGACCGGATCGACCTGGCGATGGTACACGTAAGCATCGCCGCAGTGCAGCAGCCAGGTGTCGCCCACGCGCACGCCGACGGCGCAATGGCCGCGCGTGTGGCCCGGAAGAGGGATCAGGACGAACTCGGTTTGTCCGATCGGCAACGGAGCGCTGGAAGGGATCCCGAACCACAGTCCGTCGAAGGCGTCCACCGGCAGCCAGCGTGGCCCGTGCGCCCAATGCTCCGGCCGGTAGGCGCGCCATTCGACCAGCGACCGCGGATGCCGGCTGGCGTCGATCTCGCGCGCGCTGGCGTGGACGGCCGCGTCCGGAAAGTCCGGTAGCCCGCCGGCATGATCCAGATGCAGATGCGTCAAGAAGACGTGCCGGACGTCTGCGGGATCATAACCCAGCCGTGCCGCTTGCCGGACGGCCGTTTCGGTGACGTCGCGCGGGCTGCCGACGATGTCGGCGAACTGACGGACCGCCGAACTCGGGTTCGTGCAGTCTCGCAGCCCCCAGCCGGTGTCGACGAGCGCCAACCCGTCGCCGGTGTCGACGAGCAGACAGTGAATGACGCCGTATCCGCGACGCAGGAAGCCGCCGGTGGAGTCGCGGGCCGGAAGGCCGTACGGGTGCATCGTCCCGCAGTTGAGATGATGGATCTGCGTGGCGGCCTCCCTGGGGATCCGATGTCCCCGGCGCGCCGAGGTCCTCGGACCCGGCTTCAAGCGGATCGGCGCGGCCGTCCGACGGAACGTCCGGCCCGGAGTCACGGCTGGGACGAGCGGGTCACCCCCGGCGGGCGACGTGGGGCGCGCCTGCGAAGGAAGCCCTGAGCCGCGCTTCGACGTCGGCGCGCGTGACGATGCGTCCCGTGCCGCCGGCGCCGAGGGTCGACAAGCCTCCGACGACGTTTCCCCACGCAAGGCAATCCGCCAGCGACCGCCCTTCAAGCCGGGCGGCCAGGAAACCGGCATCGAATACGTCACCCGCCCCGGTCGTGTCCAGCGGGGTGACTGGCAGGGCGGGCGAATGGATGACCACTCCCGATTCGAGTCCATAGGCCCCGCCGCCGCCGTCCTTGATCACGACGCAGCGCGTCCGCTCGCCCAGCACGCGCAGGGCGCGAATCAGATCGACTTCCCCCGTCAGCTGGAAGGCCTCGGCCGCGTTGGGCGTCAGGACGTCCACGGCGCCAAGGGCCCGCCGCAGGCGTGGAGAGCCAATGCGGGCGATCGCGTAGGAGTTGCCGTCCATGACGACCGACATGTGCTTCGCCCGCACCACCAGCAAGGCGGCGTCCAGCAAGGGGCCGGCGTACAGGCCGGGGATGTAGAGCACGCGAGCCCGGAGCGTGGCTAGAGCCTTCGCCGCCGCCGGGAGCGCGGGCGCCGGATCGTAGTAGGCAAGGAAGGCGCGGTCCTGGGGGAGGGAGGCGGCAACGGTCAGGTTGCGCAGCGGACGTTTGTGGTGGACGAATCCGCGCTCGTCGAGTTCCTCGGCGCGGGCGCGGCCGAGTACGAACTGGCTGTAAGCGTCCGTGCCAAAATCTGTCGCCCATACGACGCGCACGCCCAGACGATGCAGGGCGATGGCGGTGTTGTAGGCGCCACCCGGGACTTGCTCAAAACCGGAAGCCACAACTTCCTGGCCGAGCTCGGGAAGCGACGGCAGGCCGGTGAAGATCAGGTCGAGGCAATAGTCGCCAACGACCAGGACGTCGAACTCATCGTTCATTGACGCTCCGACGGAAGCCATCGTGGCCTCGCGTTGGCCAGCCTCATGCGCCGCCGCCCTACTGCAAGCGCGGGAAGGTCGCCGCGTGCTCGCGGCGGAAGTCGTCCAGAACCAGCCGGGCCTTTCCCGCATCGGCGACCAAGGGATGCAACGTGAGAGCCTGGAGCGCCTTGCCCATCGAACCTTCGACCGCCGCCTCGATCGTCAACCGCTCATAGGCTTTCACCCGCTGCATCAGCCCCAGGGCGTGGCTGGGAATCTCCCCGACCGCCAAGGGGTGCAGCGCGTTGGCTGTCACAAGGACCGGGATCTCCACCACGTCGTCCGCCGACATGCCCTGCACTGCGCCCTGGTTAGGCACGTTGAGAATCATGACCTGTTGGCTTCGGCCCTGCAGGGCCTCGATCAGGTCGAGGGCCACATCGGCATAGCCTCCGCCGTCGCCCGAATCCATCCCGGTGAGCAGGAATGTCTGCCCCTCGGATCCCTCGGCCCGGCGACCGTACGTCTCACTTCGGCGGGCGAGGTACGCCTGATACCGATCAACCATGCCGGCGGTCTCCCCTGCCGCGTGCAGCCGGGCAAGGTCGCCCAGCAGCCCGGCGTTCAGCTCGAGCAGGAACTCGCCGCGCGTTTGAGGCGAGCCCCGCTGTTCCTCGAGGGTCCGGTGGGCATAGTAGTAGTACACCAGGTACTCGTTGGGGATCATCCCCAGGGTGGAGAGTAGATCCGGCTCGAAGGGGAGCCCGGGGAACCCGCCGGCGGCGCGGATCATACTCAGAAACGTCGGGAGGTAGTTCTCTCCTCGGTGCAGCACGCGGCGAACCCACCCGAGGTGATTCAGTCCGAAGTAGTCGAGGTAGACCTCTGAAGCCTGCACATCGAGCAGGTGGGCGGCGAGGCGCTGCATGGTCGATGGGGCATCGCAAATCCCGACGCTGCGCTCCCAACCCGCGGCGCGCGCCGCTTCGGCCAGCAGCCCGGAGGGGTTGGCGAAGTTGACCAACCAGGCGTCGGGACACAGGCGGCGCATGCGCTCGATCACCTGTCGGAGCACCGGGATCGTTCGCATCGCCATGGCGAACCCGCCTGCGCCGGTGGTCTCCTGTCCCAGCAGGCCATGCGCCAGGGGGATGCGCTCGTCCGCCACGCGACCCGGCATGTCGCCGACGCGAAACGTCGTGACGACGAAGGTGGCGCCGTCCAACGCCTGGTCGAGATCGACCGTCGGAAGCACCCGAAGTTTGGGCGGCGCTGTTCCGCCTTGAGCACGCGCCACGGCCAGCATCAGCGCCAGTCGATCGGCGTCAATGTCCATCAGCGCCAGGGCGTCGAGGCCGAGGGCGTCGGCGCGGTCGATCAGCGCCGCATACAGCAGCGGCAAGCGCATGCCACCTGCGCCCAGGATGGCGATCTTCATCGGTTGTCGAGGACCTCCCTCCCCGGGCTCACCCCGGATGCGGGGGCGCCGAACGCTGCGCGTCCGCACGCTGGTGCAGTTGGGCGCGTAGGGCCAGGATATCCTGCGGAACGACGGCCAGCGCCCCGAGGTAAATGACGAAGCACAACAGCCAGGCGGTGATCGAGATCGATAGGATGGCGGTCTCCAGGTTCACGGCGTCGGCAATAATCCCGGTCAGCAGTGGTGCCAACGCCGCACCGGAGTTCTCGACGAAGTACTCGATCGCCATCGTCGTGCTGCGGACCTCGGGCAGGGTGACATCGTAGATCGTGGCGATCACGTTGGCCGAAGACATCGGCATGAAGATGGCGGTCAGGCACATATAGACGAAGAACGTCGTGCGCGCCTCGATCGGCGTGCGGATGGCGAGGAACAGGAACACGGCGCCGAGCAGCACGCCGGCCGACGAGACCATCACACGGCCTCGCAGCGTGCGCTTGAACAGCAAGTCCCCGAGGGCGCCCCCCACGAAGTACCCTGCGGCCAGGATCAGAATCACCGGCGCCATCGTGAAGAGCACCGAGTCGTTGTCGTAGCCGCGTTCGCGGACCAGGTAGCCGAAGAAGAAGAAGGTGATCACGTTCCACGGAAACACACCGGCGAAGCCCTGCGCGAACAGGAACCACATCGTCCGCTTCTTCACGGCCTGCCGGGCCTCGGCCCACGAGAATCGGAACTGGCGCAGCTCCTCCACGCCCTCGAGCTCGGGCTCCGCCCGGCCGCGCGGCACCTCGCGCACGCCGAAGAAGATCACCACGGCGATCACCAGACCGAGCGAACCGGTCAGGTAGAAGACCGCGCGCCAGCCGCCAATCAACGGGGCGACCATCAGCGCCAGGATCATGCCCAGCAGATACCCCAGGGGCTGGGCGAGCTGGAGCAGACCGTAGACCCGGCCGCGGATCGACGGCGGGAAGTAGTCTGCCACGAGCGAATACAGCCCCGGGTAGGACGAGTTGTCGATCCCGGTCGACGAGCGCGTCACCAGGAAGGCCGGGTACGTGCGGACGACGGCGCTCATCCAGGTCGTGGCGCCCCAGATGAAGGACGCCAGCGCCAGGAGTTCTGGCGCGGGCGTAACGGTCGTACAGATAGCCCCAGACCGGATAGAGGAGCATGGCGACGACCAACGCCCCGGTGTTGATCAGCCCCCACTGCGTGTCGCTCAGCGCGAACTCTTTCATGACCGGCACCTGCATCGAGCCGATCATCAACTGGTCGGTCTGATGCAGGAGCATGAAGAAGAAGAACACGAGCACCACGAACCAACGATAGCGGGATGGTCTGCTCACGCGTCCCTCCACATCTTCAGCCGGCAGTCTGGTCCCCGGATGCCTGCGCGCCGGCCTGCGCTGTCAGCAGGCTCTCGACGATCGGGTGGAAGCGCACGTAACGGAAGGCTTCTCCATAGGCGACGCCGATGCGCGCGCCGACTTCGGCGGCTTGCGCTCGAAGCGCCCACTCCAGTGCCAGCATCGGCTCATCGGCCATGGAGCCAAGAACTGCCCCAACATCCAGGCCCGCCGACCGCGCCTGACGCATCACGTCCTCGACCAGGAAGGTCACCTGCGTCCTGTGTTCGCCCAGCGCCCTGAGCTTCGCCGCCAGCGTGTGAGTAATGTCGACGACGCGGTTGGTGCTCGGCAGGTGCTCGGAGTAGAAGTACTTCTCGGCGACGAAATGCGGCTCCAGCCCTTGTTCGGCATGCTCAGGATGCATGAGCGGAAGGTGCGAGAAGGCCAGCGCGTCCGATGCCGCCCAGGCCACGGCTCGATGATCCGGATGCGGATCATAAGGTGCGAATGGATCCTCGGCGATCACCACGTCAGGACGGAGCGTGCGAATCGCGCGCAGGAACGCCTCGCGCAAAATGCCGGCGGGCAGGGTGTCGAGTTCGAGGTCGGGGTATCCGAGCAGGATGGGAGGTTCGGCACCCAGAGCCGTGGCAGCGCGCCGGCCCTCCTCGGCGCGGAATCCAGCCAGCTCTGAGCTGCTGAGCTCGAAGGAGCCTCGCCGTCCGTCGGTCGCCACCAGGATGTGTGCCCGGGCGCCGGCGGCGATCATCCCGGCGAGCGTACCGCCAGCAAAGAACTCGGCGTCGTCAGGGTGGGCGGTCAGGGCGAGCACAACCGAGGGCATGCGATCTCCCGTGGGATCGTCGGCTAGGGCGCGGTGAAGGCTGACGTCGGATCGGGAGGGTAGTGATCCTGGTAACGGCAGGTGGCGTTCAGGCTGCAAGCGCTGCAGGCGCTGGCGCCGCTGGCTACGTCCGCGCCCAGTCCAAGGACGAACGAGAGCGACTTGCGCGGGATCATCATGCCCGACTCGGTCAGGCGAACGCCCGCCAGGGCGGGATCGAGCAGCGAGAAGATCTGGGCTTGTCCCTCGACCACCGGCCAGCCGACCATCCCTGGGCTGAGCGGCAGGCTGGCGTGCCAGCCGCGCGCCGCCGTCTGCCCCTCGATCCTGCTGCAGGCCAGGCCGGCGAGCGATTCGACGGCCGCCGAGCCGAGCCCGTCCAGCGCCAAACCGAAAACCGGATCGGCGTCCATCTCGCGGGCGACGCACGCCTCCAGCGCATCCCCGATCGTGCACACCATGAGGACGACCTGCTCGGCGCGGCCGAGATGCTGGGCGATTAGGGGGCCGTGGAGCACGCCGCCGTCGAGGCTCAATCTTTCATGCCGCAGGCCGCGCGCCTCGAGCCGCTCATAGGCGACGCGCGGCTGCAGTAGCGGCGTGCCGACTTGCAGGGCGCGCTCCGCAACCCCGACCAGTGCCGGCCGTCTGGCACGCAGCGTCGCCGGGTCGGCTCCCTGGCCGCGCAGGACCTGATCTGTGTCGAGCTCGAGTGCCCAATCCGTCACGACGGGCATGTCGCCTCACCCCTCGCCCCTGGCGTGCTGTTCGCCGGCCCGGGGAATCATACTTGCGAGCAGACGTCCTTCCAAGCCCTGGGCGACGCCGGCTCACTCCCGGGCAACCGCTCCGAATTCCACCATAGAGCTGCCTTGCTCCCGATGCCCGGATGTCCGATCAGCGAGATCCCAATCCGGCGGAGTTCATGCACCATTCGCCTGGGGAGGGCCGGCTCGAAAACGGGGGCAGAGCTCATCTCAGGGCCTCCATCGCTGTCAGTGATCCCGCCCTCAGCGCATATCCCCTGGGGGTAGCGATGGAGCCGGTCGAGGAAGGATCGGGCCGGGACCAGCTCGGATTCGATCAGGCGACGGGCCCTCCAAGCACGCGGGCGGCGCGCTCGAGCGCCAGGCGCGGGCTGGTCAGGATCGGGCGGGCCCGTAACTCCGCGGGGAGAGCTTCCACGACCCGCGCCATCGACGCTTGTGCCAGGACGACGACGTCGTTGCGCTGGAGCAGATCCTCGATCGCCCGCCGCACGATGGCGTCGTGCACCGAGGGGTCCCCGCCGAAGAGAGCGGCGTATGCACCCTCCGCCAGGTGGGACTCAATCTCGACGTCCTTCCCGGCCGCATGGGCGCGCGCTTGCAGCAGCTCGCTCGTTGGGCGGAGCGTCGTCGGCGCGGTCGCCACGACCGCGATGCGTGCTCCCAGTTCGAGCGCCCGATCGACCATCGGTTCATCGATCTTGAGAACCGGGATGCGCACCAGCGACTGGGCGGTCTCGGCGCAGGGTGAGATCGACGAGCAGGTCAGCTGGACGGCGGCGGCTCCGGCCTGTTCGGCCGAGACCACATGCTCGCTAACGCGTTGATGGATGAACGGCGAAAGGCCTCCCGCGGTCAGGACAGCGTTGAGCAGGATCTCGTCGGCCACATGCCATACCGCAACGTCGGCCGGGAGCAGCTCGCGGCTGAGGCGAGTGAACAGGTCGACCACCGAAGGAACGGTGTGGACGAAGACCAGAGTGCGCACTATCACGCCTCCTGCGCCAGTCAGGCCAGCGCCTGGGCCGGGGCTTCGAGCAGCGACACAACGTCGTCGAGAAAGCGCGCCGCTCCGGCGCCATCCAGGACGCGATGATCGATCGACAAGCTGAGGCGGGCGGTGGGGACCGGACGCAGCTGGCCCTGTTCGACAAATGGCCGCTCGACGATCCGTCCGACGGCCAGGATGGCGGCCTGCGGCGGATTGAGGATGGCATCAAAGGAATCGACGCGTGAGGTTCCCAGGTTGCTCAGGGTGAACACGCCGGCATCGAAGTCCTGCGGGAGTGATTTGCCGGCGCGAGCGCGCTCAACCAGTTCGGTCCGCCGGCGGATGAGCTCGAGAAGCGCCAGACGGTCCGCGTCGCGGATGACCGGGACGACCAGTCCGTTGGGCGTATCGGTGGCAATCCCGATATGGACGCCAGGCGCCGGACGCAGCCCTTCGGATGTGTACTGGGCCATCGCCCGCGGGTGGAGCGTCAGGGCGCGGGCGCAGACCAAGCACCAACAGGTCGGTAATCGTCAGGCGCAGACCTCCGCCGGCCTCCAGGACCGGGAGCAGCTCTTGGCGAAGGGCGAGCAGGCGGCGGGCATTGACCTCGGCGTGGAGATAGAAATGCGGCGCGGAGGTGAACGAGGCGATCATGCGTTCGGCCATGATGCGCTGGGTGCGGCTGAGCGGCTCGAGCGTCCCT
The DNA here is from genome assembly GCA_963777165.1 of uncultured Chloroflexia bacterium. Classification (GTDB taxonomy): domain Bacteria; phylum Chloroflexota; class Anaerolineae; order Anaerolineales; family E44-bin32; genus DYJB01. The sequence goes on along the minus strand of CAVZPO010000012.1, from coordinate 34,156 downwards.
GCGGGGGAGGTGGAGGGCGCAGCCGACTCGAGGTCGCGACGCGTGATCCGGCCGCCGGGGCCGCTGCCGGCGACGCCGGAGAGATCGACCTTGAGCCCGCCCACCATGCGTGCGGCGACGGGCGTCAGGCGCGGGGCGGGCGGTGCGGCGTCCAGATCGCGTTCCACGATGCGGCCCCCCGGGCCGCTGCCTGCGAGGCGCGCCAGGTCCAACCCACGCTCGCGCGCCGCGCGGCGGGCGCGCGGGCTGGCGACAGGCCGTCCGACGGAGAGCGGGGACGACGGGGCAGGAGCGTGGTGCGGGGACGCAACGTCTGACGTCGATGACGACGCACCTCCGGAGGGGCGGGGCGCGGCCTCGACCTGGCCCGCCGGGGCGGAGACGACCTCATCCTGCGTCGCCGTGATGTAGGCCACGACCGAAAGGACGGCGACGGTCGAGCCGGCGGGGGCAACGATCCGCCGCAGGTAGCCGCCAGTTGTGGCCTCGACCTCGAGCGTGGCTTTGTCCGACTCGACGCTGAAGAGCACGTCGCCCGGCTTGACGGGGTCGCCTTCCTTCTTGGACCAGGCGACGACGGTACCCTCATTCATCGTCTCGCCGAGCATGGGCAGGATGACCTCGATGGCCATGCGCCCTCCTACGCCAGCGCCTGTCGAATGCCGGCGATGATGCGCGCAACATTCGGGATGGCGGCGTCTTCGAGCGGGTCGCTCATCGGCACCGGCACGTCGGCGGCGCATACGCGCACGATCGGCGCGTCGAGCCAGTCGAATAGCTCCTCCTGGATGCGCATCGCCAGCTCGCTGATGAAGGAGCCGGTCTTGTAACCCTCGGTCAGGCCGACCACCCGGCCGGTCTTGCGCACCGAGGCGGCGATCGTCTCCATGTCGAGCGGCTTGAGCGTGCGCAGGTCGATCACCTCGACGCTGGTCCCCTCGGCCTCCAGCTTCTCGGCCGCTTCGAGGGCGCGGTGGACCATGCGCGAGTAGGTGATCAGCGTCACGTCCTTGCCCTGGCGCTTCACGTCGGCGACGCCGTAGGGGATGATGTAGTCCTCCTCCGGCACCAGGCCTTCGATGCCATACAACATCTTGTGCTCGATGAACATCACCGGGTTGTCGTCGCGGATGGCGGCTTTGAGCAGCCCCTTGGCGTCGTAGGGCGTGGAGGGCATGACGACGTAGATGCCGGGGAAGTGAGTCCACAGCGCTTCGAGCGACTGCGAGTGGTGGGCGGCGATGTTGCGTCCGGCGCCCCCCTCGGTGCGGATGACCATCGGCACGGTCGTCTTGCCGCCGAACATGTAGCGGTTCTTGGCGCCCTGGTTGGCGATCTGGTCCATCGCCAGCGGCGTGAAATCGACGTACATGATCTCGGCCACCGGGCGCAGCCCGGCCATCGCCGCGCCCACCGCCGCGCCGCCGATGGTCGCTTCGGAGATCGGCGTGTCACGCACGCGTTCCTCGCCGAACTCCTCGATCAGGCCGCGGGTGGCGCCATAGGCGCCGCCGTAGATGCCGATGTCCTCCCCCAACAGGAACACCTTCGGGTCGCGGATCATCTCCTCGCGCAGCGCTTCCTGGATGGCCTGCCAGTAGCGGATCTTGCGCGTCCCAGGGCCGCCGAGGCGCACGCGGGCGCGCAGCTCCGCCTCGCGCTCGACGTCGCGCGAGGTCCAGTGGAAGGGTGCGTAGACGTGATGCTCGAGCTCCTCGACCGCAGGCAGGGGCGAGGCGAAGGCGAAGTCGGTGGCGACGTCGATGGCTTTGCGCGCCGCCGCTTCGACGGCGGCCACCTCGGCCTGCGTGGCGACCTTCTCCTTGAGCAGCTGCTGGACGAACGCCGGGAGCGGGTCGCGCGCCTTCCAGGCGGCCTCCTCCTCCTTGGTGCGATAGGCGCGCGGGTCGGAGCGCGAGTGGCCGTACCAACGATAGGTCTTGCACTCGACCAGGGACGGGCCCTGGCCCTTGCGTGCCCGGTCCACGGCCTTGGCCACCGCCCGGCGCACGGCGATCACGTCCATTCCGTCGACGATCTCGCCCGGGATGCCGTAGGCGCAGCCCCGGTCGGCGATCTCGAGCTTGGCGGTTGCCTTCTCCAGCGGGACCGACATGCCGTACAGGTTGTTCTCGACGATGTACACCACCGGCAGCTTCCACAGCGCGGCCATGTTCAGCGACTCGTGGAAGTTGCCGGTGTTGGAGGCGCCGTCGCCGAAGAAGCACAGCACGACGCTGTCCTTCTTCATCAGCTTCTGCGCCAGTCCGGCGCCGGTGGCCACCGGAATATTCCCGCCGACAATGCCGGTGGCACCCAGGTTGCCCTTCTGGACATCGGCGATGTGCATCGAGCCGCCGCGCCCCAGGCAATAGCCGGTGGCCCGGCCGCAAAGCTCGGCCATCATCTTGTTGTAGTGCTCGACGCGTTCGGTTTCGGTCTTGGCCATCGAGGCGCCCCGGGCGTGGCAGTGACCGTGCCCGCGATGGGCGCTGGTGATCCAGTCATCGTCGCGCAAGACCGAGACGGCACCGACGGCGACGGCTTCTTCGCCGGCGTACAGGTGGGACGCGCCCTTGATCTGGTTCTTTCCGAGCAAGTCGTAGACACGTTCCTCGAACAGGCGGATCTCCCACATCTGCCGCAGCAGATCGAGGGCGCCAGCCTTGGGGAGGTCGATCGAGTTGGTGGCCGCAGCAGGGCGCTTGCGGGCCGGTATGGTGCGGGTCGTGGTCTTCGCCATCCTTCACCTCATCCGATCATCCGGCGCGCGGTCGGCGCGCCTGGATGCGATCCACGAACGTATCATACGCCTTACAAAACTCGTCCAGCGTGTTGGCCACCGGCGTCCAGGCGGCCGTGGCGCGGGCGTCGCTCACCGAGAGGGGATGCGAAGGACGGAGCTCGGGCTTGTCGGCTTCGCCGTCCGTGGCCAACGGCCCAAGCCTGTAGGCCTGCTTGAAGATCTCCGAGTGGCGCAGGCTGTTGAATGCTCCATCCGGAACCGGCGCGTCGATGCGAACGCCGTCCAGCGGGACCGTGGGCAGGCGATCGAACGCACGGCGTACATTGGGGAAGACGGTGATGATCCCGGTACCGAGGATCTCGGTGATGTCGGGGATAGGTCCCGGTAGCCCGGCGTACGCCTCGCCGGTGTAGACCCGCAGCGAGGCAATCAGTGGTTTGACGCGTGCCAGGTCGGTGCCGCGGCTGGCGAGGACGCGGTGGAGCCGCTTGAGGACCGCCACTCCGGACCAGGCAGCTGCCTGACGCACTTGTGCTTCCGTGATCCCCTGCTTACTCAATTCGCCCAGTTTGCTGAGCAATTCGTCGCGCACCGGGAATGCCAACCGGCCGCTCATGTGGGCCAGCGTCGAGTAGAGCGCCGCACCTTCGGAGATGGCGGCGGCGAAGGGGAGGTGTTGGAAGAGGCCGAAGTTGACCGTGATGGTCACGCCGATGCCGGCGGCCGTCAGGGAACGGCAGGCACGAAGCCCGGCAGTCCGTCCCGGGAAGCTTGAAGACGACGTTGGGGACGCCGCCGTCAAGCCGCCGCTCGAGCTCGGCATACATAGTGGCTGCATCGCGCAGCATCGCCTCGGCATCGTCGTGACGCTTCGGATTGACTTGCAGGCTGACACAGCCCATGCGCCCTTCGGTGAGCAGGAAGATCGGCCGCAAGCGGCGCATGTTCGCCAGGACGATCTCGAGGGTGACCTTACGGGCGAGCGCATCGCCGTCGGCTTTCGGCTCGGCGGCGATTAACGCATCGATGACCGGATCCCATTTCCCCGGCTCGGCCTTCCAGGCCAGGTCGACCAGCGGCGGATTGCAGGTGACGAAACTCGCGCCGAGCAGGAGCGTGAAGGGCAGAAACGCGGCGTAGTCGTTGCTGATCTCGGTGCGCGTGGCGCCGGACACGCGCAGGTCGGCAATCCGGCGCAGGTTGCTGGAGTCGACGCTGTCGCCGACGGCCTCGACGTAGTCGGCGACGGAAGCGCCGACGAAATCGCGTGCCTCGGCCTCCGCGTCCTCGGCGCCTTCGGCGCGGAAGCGCGCGGCCGTCTCAGCACGCCAGGTGGCAAGCAGGGCGTCGGATGCGGCGGGGGAGCCCTGTTCCAACGAGGCTGCCAGGGCAAGCGACTCGCGTCCGATCCTGCGCACCTCGCCCGGCGCCAACCCGGACGCCGGGTGGCGGTTTGGACTCGAGAGATTCCAATTCGGGATGAACGAGTTGAGACGGACGGCGAGCTCGGCAGCGAAGTGGAGCAGGTGTCGTTGGCCGTCGAGCGAAGAGGTTCCAAAGGCCGCCCTGATCCGAGCCCCTAGCCCCGCCGCGGCGGCCGGGAATTCGGTCGGATCGGCGAAGAAAAGCAGGTTCTCCAACGCCTGCTCCACCGCACCGGAGAGGATCCAGGGCAGAAGATCGCGCCGCGCCTGGGCGCGCCCGTGCGCCAATTCGTCGCCAAGCCGCTTGCGCAGGGACTCGGGCTCGTGATGGGGGAGGGAGGGTGAAGGTTGCATGCCAATTCGATGGGGTCTAAGACCGCACCGCGGCGGCGCAGGCAAGCTGCCAGGCGGCGCGGACGAAGCGGGCGGCTCCGTCGATGCCGGCCTGCCCCTGGAAAGAAGCCTCCTCGATGCAGAGCCAGCTGTCCCAGCCGGCGGCGACCAGGTGGTCGAACACTTGGCGGATGGGTGCGATGCCGCTGCCAATCACCGACGGAACGAGCGCGCCGAAGGTCGCCGTGTCGGCGACGTGCACACTTACGATCCGGTCGATCACCTGATCGAGCATCGCCAGCGGATCGGCAGCGAATGCGGCCGCATTGCCGGTGTCGAAATTGATTCCCAAGCCGGCAGAGGCGGTGCCGCGGGCGATCTCCAGGAATATTTCCGGCGGCGTGGAGAAGTCGGTGTACTCCCATGCGCCGGGCTTGGCGTGGTTCTCGTAAACAGGCCGGACCGGGCTGGTGCGCACCGCCTCGACCAGACGGGTCAAACCGTCGATCGCCCAGCCGATGCCTTCGGCACGGCCCGTCGCCGGGTGCGCCTGGCCGGCGGTGACACGGATCAGGTCGGCGCCGAGTGCTTCGGCGATATGCACGCGCTCGATCGCCAGTTCAAGCTCCTTGAGGCGTTGACCCGCCTCAGGGTGGGTGAAGTCGGGGTAGGTGGTGATCATGGCTACCCGGCTGCCGGCATCCTCGATCTGACGGCGAAGGAGCCGCGCCTGTTCGATCGTCGGGGGACGGACGAACAGGATGCTCAGGTCGATGGCGTCCAGGCCGAGTGCGCGTCCCATGCGGGCCCAATCCGCGACCGTCATGCGCCCATCGATGAGCTCGGCGAACAAGGAGACCGGCAGGCAACTCAAACGCATCCAGCAGCCTCCAGAAGCGGGCGCATGTACTCGACCGTCTGGCACGCGGCGGTGTCGGGATCCGGGATCGCCAGGAGCTCGGCCGAGAGTGCGCCGTCGTAGCCAAGGGAGCGCAGCAATCGCAGCAGGGCGCAGAAATCGATCATCCCACGCCCGGGTGGCAGCCGGTTGTTGTCACCCAGGTGAACGTGCCACAATCGGCCGGCTTCCGTCAGACTGCGGAAGGGCGCCTCCCACGACGCCTCTTCAATGTTGGCGTGGTACGTGTCGAGCAGCAGCCCGAGCGCCGGGTGCCCGACCTCTTCGACGAACTCCAGGCCTTGCTCGGCGGTGTTGATCAGATCGGCCTCGTAGCGATTGAGCGGCTCGAGCGCCAGGCGAATGCCGGCCGCCGCGGCGTGCTCGGCGGCGCGGCGCAGCAAGCTGGCCAACCGCGAACGCCCGCTTGCGCCGACCCAGGCGAGCTTGCCGCGAAAGCTCCCGATGGTGACCAGCTGAGCCCCGACCGCGGCTGCAAAGTCAATCAGTTCGTCCAGGCGTGCGACCGCCCGGGCGGCAACGCCCTCATCGGCGTGCAGCAGTGTGAGCCCGGCCTGTATGGCGGCTGCGCCGCTGCCGATGGCAACGACGGAGAGGCCGCGCGCCTCGAGCGTGCCGCGAATCTCGGAGGCATCCAGCCGGCTCGGGATCGGCAGTCATCAGCTCGAGGCCGTCGACGCCGAGATGTGCGGCTTTGTCGACCTTGTCCGACCATGTCCCCGAGAGCAGAGCAACCGGCAGGCTAAGGCTGACGTCAGGCGTTTGCACGGCCAGAGCAAGGCGCATGCTTCAGGCCTCGATCTCTTTGCCGAGTTCTCCTTCGACCTCGCCGATCGCCCGGTCGAGCAACTCGAGCAGCTCGTCGACCTCGGACGGGCTGATGACCAACGGAGGGGCCATCAATGTCATGTCGCCCAGCGTTCCGTCGAGCGACCCGGTGCACGGGTACGTCACCAGGCCGTGTCGCATGGCCGCCCGATCAACCCGGGCGCTGACCCCGCGTTCGGGTGGGAACGGTTCGCGGGTCGATCGGCGCCGGACGTACTCGAGCCCGAACATCAACCCCAGCCCGCGCACGTCCCCGATCAGCGGGTGGCGCTCCATCATGCGGCGCAGACCGGCCATCACCTGCTCACCGCGCAGACGTGAGTTCTCCACCAGGTGATGCGACTGGGTGTAGCCGATGACGGCCAGCGCGCCGGCACACGAGACGGCGTTGGCGTTCAACGTGTGCCCGGCTTTGAACGGCGAGTGATGGTCCTGAAGTACCTTCCAGATCGAGTCGCGAGCGATGACGGCGGACAGCGGCGTGTAACCGGCGGTCATGCCTTTGGCCGTGGCGATGATGTCCGGCGTCGTTTCCCAATGCTCGATTCCCCACTGACGCCCGGTGCGCCCCCAGCCGGTCATGACCTCGTCGGCGATGAAGAGCACGTCGTGGCGGTCGCAGATCTCGCGGATCACCTGGAAGTAGCCGGGCGGGGCAGGGGCCACGCCCAGTGCGGCGCCGACGACCGGCTCGGCGATGAATGCGGCGACGTTCTCGGGGCCCTGCTGTCGAATCGTGGTTTCCAGTGTGCGCGCGCACAGCAGGTCACATTCAGGGTACGTCTTCTCGAAGGGGCAGCGGTAGCAGAAGGCGGGAGGGATGTGCGGCGAGTCGACGAACATAGGCTGAAAGATGCGTCGGCGGGACACGATGCCCGAGTAGCCGGCGGCGGAAATGGCGTTGCCGTGGAAGCCCTGCCAACGGGCGATGATCTGATACTTGGACGGCCGGCCGCGCTCCACCCAGTACTGACGCGCCAGGCGCACGGCGTCGTCGGTGGCGTCCGTCCCGGTGCAGGTGATCCACACGCGGCTGGAGTCCTTCAGACCGCCCGGGGCCAGGCTTACGATCAGGTCGCACAGTTCGAGGAAGCGCTCGTTAGTGAAGGCGTGGGCAGGGTAGAACGAGAATTGCTGCGCCTGGTCGAACATCGCCTGGGCGATCTCGGGCACCCCGTGGCCGATGCTCGTAACCACGGACGAGCCCCCCGAGCCATCCAGGTAGCGACGGCCGTCGGCGTCGTAGAGGTAGACACCTTCGGTTCGGACGATGGTCGGGAACGGGCGATCCCAATCGCGGTGGACGGCGTGGACATTCGGCTCGGTCATCGTGCCTCTCCTGAACAGCACCGCCCCTGACGAGCTGGCCGACGGCGCAGGTTCATCCAGCAGCCCATCACGGCAACTTATGAGAACGATTGCATACTCCAAGGTTAGCATAGCGTCGCCGGGAAGTCAACCATCGCAACCTGCCGACCGTGGGCGCCAAGTGCCGTCCAGCCCGATCCCACAGCGGTGAGGGCGAGGGTTCAGGTTCTCTGAGGCGCCGCCCGTCTCTCCGGCTGACAGGCGCGTTGACTCGGATTCCTCGGCGTGCTATCATGTTCGAGCTAGGCTGGACCGCAATCGTTTGCAGACGCCTGGCTGCCCGGGTTGAAATTCAGCCGGCGGCCTGCCTAGGTTCCTCGACCGGCGAACATACATCTGGCCACGGGTGCGCGCCTGCCCTAATCTACCTCGGCATCGGAGGAAGTCCATCTATGCACCCTCAGAACCTCGAGCGGTTCACTGAACTCCTAAGCTCGCGTGGATTGGTGGCTGCCCTGCTGACGGATCCCGCCACGATCACCTGGTTGACGGGCTATGCCCCCCCGATCGAGACCGGGCCGAGCCCGTTCGAAGGTACGTCGGTGCTCGGCTGGTGGCATGCCGGCGAACTGCAACTGATCGTCTCCGACATGGAAACGGTCGCAGCCCAGGAAGCGAGTCCCTCGGCCATTCGCAGTTACCTGTCCTATACGATCGAGGCACCCCTGGCCGGGGCCACGAACCAGGCAGAGCGCTGCTGGACGTGCTGAAAGACGCCGCGCCCCGAACGGGGAAGGTGGGGGTCGAGTGGCACTTGCTCACCGCTCCGCTCATCGATGCGCTGCGCCATGCTCTGCCGTCGGTTGACTTCGTGCCATTGGACGGTGCGTTCGCCGGGCTGCGGGCGGTCAAGTCACCGGAGGAACTCACCAAGATCCGGGCCGCCCTCGGGCTGTGTGACGCCGCCCAGAGGTTCATGCAGCAGGAGCTCCAACCGGGCAAGACCGAGCTGGAGCTGTGGGCTTCCACACGCGCCCACGTCGAGGGCCTGGCCGGTGGACGCTTGCCGATCCTGGCCGACCTGGTTGCCGGTGCCCGAGCGGGCGATATCGGCGGGCCGCCGTCGGCGTATCGTCTGCAGCCGGGTGACCCGCTGATCCTCGACTTCGTCCCGCGGCTGCAGGGATACTGGGGTGACAACGCGGCGACGTTCTTCGCCGGAAAGCCCTCGGCCGAACTCGAGAAGGCCTACCGCGTCGTCCGCCAGGCGCTGCGGCGCGCCGTCGAGGCAGCTCGGCCGGGCGTCGTCGCCGGCGAGCTCGATGCGCTGGTACGACAGGCGGTGCGGGCGGAGGGGTATGAGCCCTATCCGCATCATACGGGGCACGGCATGGGCGCCTCGTATCACGAGGAGCCGCGCATCGTGCCCTACAACGATCGGCGGCTGGAACCCGGAATGGTCGTGGCGCTTGAGCCCGGGATCTACCTTCCGGGGGTCGGCGGGGTGCGGCTGGAAGACGTCGTGCTGATCACCGCCGGCGGCAACGAGGTCCTGACGACGCACCTGGCTTGATGGGCTGCCTGCACAAACCTGACAGGATGGAGCGGAGAGCATGACGGACAGGAACAAGGTGATTGTGACCGGAGCCTCTTCCGGCATCGGCCGAGCTACCGCCGAACGCTTTGCCCGAGAGGGCTGGGACGTGTGCGTCACGGCGCGCCGTGAGGACCGGCTGCGGGCATTGGTCAACGGCCTTCCCTCCGGCAAGCACTTGCTCGTCGCCGGCGACTACAGTGACCCGAGCACGGCTGAGGCCATCGCCATGCAGGCGCGCAAGGAATGGGGATGGGTGGATGCGCTGGCCAACTGCGCCGGCGCGTACTTCGGCGCGCCGGTGATCGGCTCGACGCTCGAGGAGTGGCGCAAGGCCTTCGACATCATGATCGATGGCGCCTTGTACCTCACCCGGGCGACCGTGCCGCTGATGACGCGCGGCGGACGCATCATCCATGTCACCTCGATCCATCACGACCGGGCGGAGTCCGGCAGCAGCAGCTACTCGATGGCCAAGGCGGCGATCAATCAGTACTGCCGGGCGCTGGCCCTCGAGCTGGCGCCTCAGGGCATTCTCGTCAACGCGCTTGCCCCGGGATTCATCGACACCGAGATGAGCGTGGTCAACGGGGTCAACGAGTTGGAGGGCGAGTGGTTCCGGAAGAACTACGTCGAGGGCCATCACCTTCCCCTGAAGCGTGCCGGCCGGGCAGAAGAGGTGTCGGGCGTGATCTACTTCCTCGCCGGCCCCGACGCCAGCTACCTGACCGGGCAAGTGATCACGGTCGATGGCGGGCTGACCATCACGTTCTAGAGTTCCTGCGCTGAGGGCAAAGCCCAGGCGGGTGTCGCGGATTGCGGACGGCCGGCCGGGACTCGCGCGGAGGGAAGAGGGCGAGGATGCTGCGAGAGGATGTGATCCAGGGTCACCAGGCGCTCTGGCTGGAGAACGCCCGGGTGCGGGTCGCCGTGCTGCCGCGCAAGGGCGCCGACATCTATGCCTTCACCCACGTCCCCACGCGGGTTGAATTCCTGATGAGGACCCCCGGTGGATTGAAGCCGCCAACCGCCACGCCGCCCGCGGGCTTCCTCGAGAACTACGAGGGCGCCTGGCAGGAGCTGTTCCCGAACCACAACGATGCCTGCACCTACCACGGCCGCCCGATCCCCTTTCATGGCGAGGTGGCGTTGCTGCCCTGGGAAGTCTCGATTGAGGCGGACGACGCGCAGGCGACCACGCTGAACCTCTCCGTGGACTGCTTCCAGTCGCCGTTCCGGCTGACGCGGCGGATGCGGCTGCCGGGCGAGGGGACAACGCTCGAACTGGAATCGACGGTGACGAACCGCTCGTCAGAGTACGAGCACTTCGTCTGGGGCCATCACATTGTGTTGGGCGGGGACTTCCTGATGGACGGGTGTGTGGTCGACCTGCCTGCCGGGCGAATTACCACCGCCGAAGAGGTCTTTGAAGCGGCGACGGCCATCCTCGCTCCCGGACAGGATGAGCCATGGCCGATGGCTCGCGGCCGTAGGCCGGGGGAGAGGATCGATCTGCGTGTCATCCCCGGCCCCCAGAAGCACTCGCACGACGACGCCTGCCTCACCGATTTGGCCGAGGGCCGCTACACCGTGACCAACCCGCATCTCGGGCTGGGTTTCCGGCTGGAGTGGGACGCGGCGATCTTCCCCTGGGTCCAGATGTGGCAACCTTATGGCGGATCGGATCTGCCTCCCCTCACGGGCATCTACGGCCTGGGGCTTGAGCCCTGGGTCTCCCGCTATCCGCTGGAGCGGGCCATCACGCACGGTCAGGCGCGGCGAATCGCTCCGGGCGAGACCCTGACGACAACCTTGCGAGCCAGCCTCCTCGAGTTGATCTAAGCCCTCTGATCCCACGGTCGCCCTGCCTGAAAACCGGCGCCGGCGACCCTGTCCCCGCGTCAGGATTCCCAAGGGAATTCAGGCCACCAGCGACTGTCCTCAGGGCCCGGTGAGAATCCTTTGCGCGCGACGAGGGTCACATGGATCGCGGTGGGCGCAATCTGCCGTGAGACCTTAGCTTGCCAGCCGGCCGGGTTAACCCAGCGCTAAGTCTTCTCGATCACGCGCTTCTGCAGGGCGATGGCCATGCGCTCGAGCTCGGCCGCCTGCTTGGGCGTGACCAGGGCAGGGTGGTGTTCTTCCAGCAGCCGGCGCGCCGCCAGGTTGGCGCGCTGGCGCATGTCACGCCCTGCGTGCGCCGCCTGCCACTCGTCCCACACCAATCGCGTCGATAGTTGGGGCTGCCATTGGAAGCTCCGCAGGTGGCGCACGGTGTACGGTTCGGTGAGGAAGTTGCCGCCCGGCCCGACCGCGCGCAGCTGGTCCAGCCCGATCGTCTCCGGCGTCACCTCAAATCCCTCCGCCAGGCGGAAAGCGGCGGCCAGGATTTCATTGTCGATCACGGCCTGTTCGTAGCTGGCCGTGAGCAGCTGATCGATCATGCCGAAGGCCAGATGGATGAAATTGACCCCTGCCAGCGCCATCGGAGCCGCCTGCAGCATGCGCTCGTAGCCCGCCTGGGCGTCAGGGAGGCAAGCATCCAGTCCGCTGCCGCCCTGGAAGGGGAGCCCATAGAAGTGGGCAAGCTGGGCGGTGGCGCAGTGGGCCAGGACGGCCTCCGGCGAAGCGCCGACGTAGCTGCCCTTGTGCATGTTCATGCTGCCCGAGGCCGTGGCCAGGACGCACGGGTGGCCGGGACGGAGAAGCTGCACCAGCACGAGACCGGCCAGTGCGCTGGCCGTGTGTTCGACGACCGATCCGGCGACGCTCAACGGCGCTGTGGCGCCCATCATATTCGTCGGCTCGAGCCACAGCGGGATCCCGTACTCGGCAGACGCCATCATCTCCTGGACCGGGTCAGCGCCGTGTACGAGCGGGCTGACGAAGCAGACCACCATGCTGAAGAGCGGTGCGTCCCGGACGGCCTGGGTGCTTCCCTGCACGACGGCGGCCATCTCGACCTGGTCGGAGATGCTGCTCCCGCCGGCGCCCTGCGAGTAATAGTGCCGGGTGGTGTTCGGCAGGATGCTGGCGAACAGCCGACGGTCGAAGCCCACCTGCGGGAGCTCCTGAGGCACGACCATGGCGTGCATGATGTGCGCCTGAGGCAGCGCATCGATCAAGCGCGTCAGATCGATCAAGTCCCGCTGCGAGGCCGGGCGGCGGCGACCATCGAGGTCGAGCACATGCAGCGCCGACGATCCGGCGACGGTGTAGACATCGTCCAGTGTGACCCGTACGTCGTTTTCGGGAATCGGAGCGTGGAGAGTGAACTCGTGCGGGGCGGAGTCCAGGGCGCGCTGCAGGACGTCGGCGGGGATGCGGACGATGTGACGGTCCGTGTCGACCGTGCAGCCGGCGCCGGCAAACACATCCCAGGCCGGTGGGTGATCGACCTGAACGCCGACTTCGGCCAGGACCGTTCGCACGGCTTCGTCGAGGGCCCGCAGCTGTGTGTCATCAAGGAATCTAAGGCGACCGCTCTTCAAGCTTCGAACCGGCATTCGGTCCTCCTCCAGCCCGGCATATCTCCCAGGCCGCGCAGATGTGCGCCGGGCAGAGAGTTGCGCTCCGGCCTTGTCCTCATGAGGGGCGGGTCCCTTCAAGCGTAGCTGGGACATTATGCGGATGGTGCCGAGGCGAGTCAACCGCCATGCCCGGCGAGGCCGAACATCGCCGGCGTCCGTCGGGGAAGTCGGTGTGGGTCCGGCCGCGCGATCCTGCGGTCCGGACCGCCCCGCGCCGAGCTTACGGCCGTCGCCGCCCAGCTGACGCGGGGGCGCCAATGTTGGTCGCGACCTCCCCGACGGCGCCGAGCGAGCCGGGCGACTGATCGGCTCCCAGCCAGGTGCTCCCGGCCGTGAGGCCGCGCGGCACGATGCGCCTCAGGGTGGCCTGCTGGGATCTGGTCCAGGCCGTGGTGCTGAACGCCGCCGATTGGTGGGTGCCGATACGGGAGGCCGGGCAATTCATGTCGCGGGCTGGTAGCGCTGGCGGAGGCCCCGAGGCTTGTTCCCAGCCTCATACACGGCAGCCGGGGAGGAGGACGTCCGATCCACATCGTTTTGAAGGCTCAGGGCGCCAGGTCGCTTGACATGCCAGCCTTCCCCATGCTAGAATGATGCAAACGTTTCCAGAAATTGCCTGTCTTGGATCCATTCCTGGGCTCATGCGGCTCCAGAAAGCATGTGGGGGGGCACGACAGTGTCCGCGGCCCAGAGCTGCAGTGGTTCGTCTCGTTCTTCACAGCATCGTGTACCGTGATCGGCAAGTGCGGCCACACGGGCTTGGCGCGGCGGGGGCAGGGCGGCTATGGCTTCCGGCGCAGAGGCGTCTATTAGTCCAGCGGAGGCCTTCCCTCCGCGTTGAAGGAGGTGGCTGGCGCGAGCGAACACCACCCTACCGACGCCCCGATCGCATCCTTGAGAGTCCCGGAGTTGAGAGGAGAACCGCCCATGCGTAAGTCCATGCGAGTGTTATCGCTTTTCGTCTTGCTGGCGCTGCTGATCCCGGCCTGCGGCACGCCGGCGACCGAGCCGCCCGCCACTGAAGCCCCCGCCGAACCTGTGAAGCTGGTCGTCTGGTGGTGGGGCGAACAGGAAGCCCCCGGTGCACAGGCATGGTTGGACGAGACCATGGCCCTGTATACCGAGGCCAATCCCACCGTGACCTTCGAAGCGGTCTTGCAGTCGACCGACACGCTCATCCCTGCCTTCCAATCGGCCGCCGCGGCAAAGGAAGGACCGGACATTCAGTACTTCTGGGGTGGGGTGTGGACGATCGAGAACGCCTGGACCGGTGCGATCATCCCCGTCGATGACCTGATCCCGGCCGCAGAGTGGGACCACTACATCAACGCCTTCGAGCGGCAGTATGACGGCCAGACCTGGGGCGTCCCGTGGTACCTCTCCGGCAACCCGGTCGTATTCAACCCCGAGCTGTTCACAAAGGCCGGGCTGGATCCGAATGCTCCTCCCGCAACCTGGGATGAGCTCCTGGTCGCCTGCGACAAGCTGCGCGCCGTGGATGTCATCCCGATCGCCGGCGGCGTCAAGGACGGCTGGTTCGGCGGATGGCTGTTCTCGATCCTGGCCCGACAGCCTCACGACAGCGAGAAGGCCTTCATGCAGGCTTCGGTCGGCGATGCCTCCTACACCGATCCCAAGTTCACCGAGTGGTGGGGCCGCTTGCAGGAACTCAAGGACCGTGGCTGCTGGAACGAAGACATCGGCTCGCTGGACTACCAACAGGGTCAGGATCTCTTCGTCACCGGCAAGGCCGCCATGCTCTTCGGCAACGACACCTTCCTGGCCGGATGGGCGGAGACGATGGGCTGGGACAAGATCGGCCTGATGCTCACGCCGCGCTACGGCACAGGCGCCCTGGCGGATGACTACATCGTCACGGCCCAGGGATGGGGCATCACCTCGTGGTCGAAGTATCCCCAGCAAGCAGCCGATTTCCTGGTCTTCATGCACACGCCGGACCGGGTGAATGCCTGGTTCAAGGCGACGGGCGTGCTCCCGGCCGATGACCGGCTGGACAGCAGCCTGATTACCCAGCCGCAGCTCAAGCAGGTCTACGACTGGGACACGACGGTCGGCGGGCCCAATCTGGAGAACTTCATCCCCAGCATCATGGACGAGCAGGCGAACTTCGCCGGCGTTCAGCTGCTCTTCGCTGGGGATTCAACGCCAGAGGAGCTCGGGGTCCTGACGGAGGACGTGAACGCCAAGTGGCGTGAGCAGAATCCGGACGCGGCCGCGAACTTCAAAGCGTGGATCAAGTAGTCTTCGCGGTTGCCTAGTCGGAGAGGGGAGGGTCAGCCTCCCCTCTCCCCGCGTATCGGCCGATGCAGCATCGCAAGCACGAACCCTGGCTCTATCTGGCGCCAGCGCTGGTCATGCTGCTGGCCGTGTTTGGCTACCCCATGGTCCGCCTGGTGATCCTCAGCCTGCAGCGGACCCAGGCTGGCGAACTGGGCTTCGTCGGATTGGGGAACTACGAGCTGCTGTTCCGCGACGACGTCTTCCTTCAGGCGGTGCGCAACAACCTCAAGCTGCTGCTCACCGTCCCGGTGACCGTCGGCCTGGCGCTCCTCCTGGCCGTCTTCCTTTTCGAACGCATCCTCGGCTGGCGGCTGTATCGCACGACGCTCTTCCTGCCCTACCTGCTTCCGATCACCGCCGTCGGCCTGGTCTTCTCCTACATCTTCCAGCTCAGCGGCGTGCTCAACGACTTCCTGCATGCGGTCGGATCTGGGCGTGCTGGCCCAGGACTGGTTGGGCAGTACGACGCTGGCGCTGCCGACGGTCATGTTCGTGATCATCTGGAAGGAAGTCGGCTTCGGCGTGGTGCTCTTCCTGGCGCGGCTGATGTCGGTCGAGGAGGAGCTGTTCGATGCCGCCCGCGTGGACGGCGCCAACTGGTGGCAGCTGCAGCGCCACGTCACCATTCCCCAGCTGGCCACGGTGATTGAGTTCTTCACCGTCATCTCGGTCATCACCGTGCTCTCGTGGGTCTTCGGTTACGTGTTCGTGATGACCTCCGGGGGCCCGGGGAATGCCACGATGGTCACCGAGCTCTACGTCTACCTGATGGGCTTCCGCTACAACCAGATGAACCTGGCGGCGGCGGTCTCTGTCCTGCTCCTGCTCGTCACGGGCATCTTCATCTTCCTGGAGCTTCGGCTTCGGGAGCGCGGCGACCTGGGGGTGGTGTCGTGATGCCGAGTCCTGCGGCGGCTGCAGCGCCTGCCGGGTCGCCTGGCCCGGCAGCTGGTGGTCTTGTTCTTCACGCTGCTGTCGCTGTTCCCGGTCTACTTCATGCTGGTGTCGGCGCTCAAGAGCAAGACCGACTACCTGGCAAACAAGTTCAACCTGCCGCTCCATCCCATCCTCGACAACTTCCAGACCGCGTTCGCCGGCGAGAAGTTTCTCACCCGCTTCGCCAACAGCGCCATTCTGACGGTGGGCGCCGTGACGGTCTCCCTGGTGATCGCCTGCCTGGCGGCGTATGCCTTCGCCCGAATGCAGTTTCCCGGCAAGCGCACGCTGTTCAACTTGATGCTCTCGCTGATGGTCGTCCCTCCGGTCGTCATGGTCGTCCCGCTCTTCGTGACCATGGTGCGCTTCAAGCTGGTCAACACCTATCAGGGCGCCATCCTGATCTACATCGGCCTGCTCCTGCCCTTTTCGATCTACATGATGACCAACTTCTTCCAGACCATCCCGCACGAGATCGTGGATGCGGCCCGGATCGATGGCTGCTCCAATCTCGGTGTGTTCACGCGCATCCTGATGCCGCTCTCGGCGCCGGCGGTCATCACCTTGGTGGTGGTCAACGCCCTGTGGGTCTGGAACGAGCTGCTGATCGCCTTGATCTTCCTGCAGCGCGATGAGATGAAGACGCTCATGGTGGGCATCGCCTCGATGCGTTCGCGCATCTACGTCGACATCCCGGCGACGATGGCCGGGCTGCTGGTGGCGACGATTCCGATCGTGGTGCTGTACATCTTCGGCCAGCGGTACTTCATCCGCGGCCTGATCGGCGGGGCGGTCAAGTAGGCCGTTTGACCGGGCCGCGGGCGGGCCCGTGTTCGACGTGCGCCTCGTCCCGGCCGCCACAGACAGTGCCGGCGGGCACGGGTCCCCGCACGCTCGGCTCGCTCCTGGGCGATTGGAAGGCGCACTGATGACCCCACCCCCGCGCATGTCCACCCGCGAGCGCGTTCTGGCCATCCTTGACGGTCGTCCGGTCGACCGGCTGCCGTTCCTTGATCGCCTGGAAGCCTGGCACGCCACCCACCTCCGTGCACGGAGTCTGCCGGAACGTTTTGCGGGGCTGTCGCTCATCGACGTCCACCGCGCCGTGGGCATGGGTCAGCAGCGCTTCGTCGTCCCCTACGCCTTGCGCTTGCGCGGCGTGGAGGTCGTCTCCACTTTCAACGGCGAACAGCAGGTCCGGGAGTCGGACCCGATCGTCCTCGAGTTTCCCGGGATGTGGGACATGGTCCCAACGGACAAGCCGGGGATCACGGCCACCGAACTGCGCACACCCGTCGGCAAGCTGCGCCTGAGCCAGGAGCTCTTGCCCGAAGGGGTCGCCAGCGGCACGGCTCCCTACTTGAAGGAACACCTGATCAAGGAGCCGGCAGACTACGTTACGGCGAGTTGGATCATCGAGCACGCCGAATTCGTGCCGGAGTTCGAGCGCGTGGCGGATGAGGAAGCCATCCTCGGCGGAGACGGCTACGTTGTGCCGCTCATCCACCGCATTCCGTTCCAGCAGGTGCTGCTGGAGTACCTGGGCGAGGCGCCGCTGTTCTACGCGCTCCATGACGATCGCCCCGCCGTCGAGCGACTGCTCGCCGCATTGGATGAACAGCTGCAGCAGATCCTCGCCGGTCTGGCGGATTTCTCCGTGCGCTACGTCGAGTTCCCCGACAACCTGCATGGGGCGATGACCAACCCGAAGCTGTTCCACACGTACTGCCTGGACGCGTACCAGGGCTACTGCGAGGTTCTGCACCGGCAAGGCAAGCGGGTGGGGAGCCACACCGACGGCGACGTCAAACCCCTGCTGGGGCTGCTGCGGGAGTCGGGCCTCGATGTGTGCGAGTCCATCTCTCCGTTCCCGCTGACCTCGATGAGCTTCGACGATGTCTGGGAGGCCTGGCGCGACGGCCCCCTGATCTGGGGCGGGATCCCTTCCCCGATCCTCGAGGCGCGCACACCCTATGGCGAATTCGAGGCCTGGATCGATCACCTGTTGGAGCGAATTGGGGGCGCCCCGATCATCCTTGGGGTGGGGGACATGGTGATGGGCAACAGCGTCATCGAACGCGTCGAGGCGATCGCCCGGCGGGTCGAGCAGCACGCCGTCTGACCGGACGCGCAGGGGCTTTCCTGTTTCGAGCCTGGGGAGTCTGGAGAGGGGCGACGCCGAAGGGTGCTCGGCGCTCGTGCCGTTCGCATCTCGATCCGTGAAGTTCAGGTCGCCAGGCGGGTCGTCCTTCAGCGCCGTGTGGACTGCTTCTCGGCCCAGGCGACGGCGCGCTTCAGCGCCTCGTCCAACGCCTTGTCGGCGGACGCGGGCAGCGCCACCGGCCCAGCCTTGCCCAGGATCTCGACCACGCGGTCGTGAGCGACCTCATGCGCCATCTTGGCGCCGGCGGCGATCCACTCGTCGATGCTCTGCCGCTTGAACAGCTTGGGGAAGTACATCTCACGGCGGAAGTGCCGGACGGTGTGGTCGTGCTGGAGGTAGCTGCCGCCGAAACCGACTTCGCGGATGACGTCCAGCGCGAGCGTCTCGTCGCTGATGACGATCCCGTCCAGGACGCGTCGGATGGAGTTGACGATCTCATCACAGATGACCGCCATCTCCTGGGATCCGTACATCCCGAACGACAAGGTCCCCAGGCTCTGGGAAAGCGTCATCCCGGCCAGGCCGTTGAGCAGCATCTCCATGGCGGCCTCGGCGGCGGCTTCGGCGTCGGGCATCTTGCCTTCGACGCCGCCCCCTAATCCGTAGATCGGGATCTTGTAACGGTGGGCCAACTGGATCACGGCCAGCTTGCCCAGGTTCTGCTCCGGGCTGCCGTAGGTGACTTGAGTCGTGCGCATGTCGAAGACGTCGGTGTCGGGCTTGAGCACGACCGGCGCTCCCGGCCGGATCAACTGAGTCAGCACGACCCCGAACAAGACCTCGGCCATCGTCAGCGCGATCGTGCCGGCGACCGTCGCCGGCGAGGTCGCCCCCATCAGCGGCCCCGGCGAATAAAGGACCGGAACGCCGGCCTGCACGACGTCGATCAGCCCTTCGTTCATGATGGCGATCTTGAGGGGGGTGACCGGCGTCACGATCCCCAGCACGCTGGGAGATGTTCGCAGGGCATCTTCCCCGCCCGAGGCGGCGGCGGCCATCTCCAGCAAATGCTGCGTGAACGGCCGTTCCAGGACGTTGATCACCGTGGGCTTGCTGGTGTTGCGGAAGATGGCGTCGAAATCGTGGAAGAAGATCTGCCCGGTCGGGAGGTCGCCCGCCATGCACAGCGTTTGGACGAAGTCGATATTGGGCAGTGCCTGCCCCAGGCGCGAGCTTTCCACCATGTCCTGTTTGGTGGGCTGGCGGCCGCGCCCGAGCGCATAGTCGAAGAACTGCGGCTCGGACGTTCCACCCATCCCGTAGTAGACACGGCCGGGCTCCAGCAGCAGGCTGTTGGCTTCGTCGTGGCGGCCGTGCAGGACGAAGCTGGAGGGCGCCGATCCAATTGCGGCCATCACCATCTCGGAGGGGAGGCGGATGGTCCGTGCCTCCCGGTCGACCCTTGCCCCGCCCTTGGCGAAGATGTCGAGGAATAGGTCCAACTCGCTGTACAGCCCCGGGTCGGCCAGCAGGGAGAGCGCCGCCTGGTGCAGCCGCTCGGCATCATCATCCGAAAGGATCTTGAGCGAGCCGCCGCGCATGCCGGTCTTCATGTCGCGTCCTCCAATGGGACAGGGAAATGTGTAATCGTTTGCAGTAATGATAGGCTGGAGGCAGGTGCGTGTCAAGGACAGGCACAGTGGGGGGCAAGTGATGATTGGCCCCATTCGTTCTTGTGGCTGGGCAGGCGAGTCGCCCTGGCATGCCTCACATCGAAGACCAGGATGCCCTACGGCGGATCATGCGGTTGTCCGAATCGAGAGTGCGCCTCGCTTGCGTCCAGAGGCGATGGAAGTCGAACGGTGTGATGCGATCGGTCCGCCTCACCAAGTGGCGGGGGGCCGTTCTTGCGGCGGGTGTGTACCGGTGCGAACTCGCTAGGGTCGCACACGCGAATCTGGGCGCGGCTCCAGACATGCTGGGATAGGTCGTAAGTTGGCCCGCCAGCTCACCTGGATAGGAAGGCGGAACCTGCTGTCTCTGGGTGGAGACCTCGGGGGAAATGGGGCTTGGCGGTACGGTCTGACCGGATCCCAACGCGATCCAATGGGGGGAACCCTGTCCTGAAGGCATAAACCGGACTGATCCCGGGAAGCGCCAGGCGCCATGCCCGAGCATCGTGGAATAGCTGTGGGGCATCCTCCCCAAGTCGAGATTCCTGAGGCGTGGCATTCACCACTCGCGACGGGGCCGCCTCGCCGGCGCTGGGGCTGTCAGTTTTCCCTCGATCTGCAGGGATCCTGAGCCTCCCGTCTCACACGCATCCTCAGAGTAGCTGTGGGCCCGGTGGCGTTGACATGCTGCGCGACAGATGCTAGGATGGTGGAAACGTTCTCACACCAGACACCCGCCAAGGCTGATCTTGAGCAGACCTGCGGCCTGGGCCGGTTTGGTGTTGGGGTGGTGCGCATGCGCGCAGCGATGGGGAAGTGAGCATCGCCTGAGGGATTGAAGGTCAAGCTCCTCGGGACGCAGCCATGGAGGCCGCCGCCCGGAGCGGCGGTGGGGGAAGAGGACGATGGCCAACGCGCGAAGGTCGAGCCTGAAGGATGTCGCCACGCTGGCAAAGACGTCGATCGCCACGGCCTCGCGTGCCTTGAGCGGGACCGGTTATGTGGCCGAGGCGACGCGAGAGCGTATTTCGGACGCGGCGCGCACCCTCAACTACCAGCCGAACCTGCGGGCACGCGGCTTGCGACAACGCGTCTCCCACAGCATTGGGTTGATCATCCCCAATCTGCTCAACGCCTACTACACCTCGCTGGCCGATTCGATCTCGCAGCAGCTGGCGGCGCGTGGTTATCATCTGCTACTCTCCTCGACTCGGGACGATGCCGCCACCGAACAGGAGACCGTCGTCGAGATGGTCGGGCAGGCCGTCGATGGGCTGATCTGGGTGCCCTCGGCGGCGGAGTCCGACGTCCTGGAGTACCTCGCCGGGCAGCATACGCCGGCGGTGGCCATCGTTCGGCGGCTCAAGAACGACCCGATCGACACCGTGGTCTTCGAGGATCGCGCCGGCAGCCAGGCTGCCACGCAGCACCTGGTCAGCCTGGGGCATGAGCGCATCGCCTATATTGGCGGCGACGTGATGTACTCGAGCAATCACGACCGCTGGCAGGGCTACCTGGAGGCGATGCGCCAGGCGCACCTGGAGCCCGAGGACGCGTGGGTCAAGATCGGCACCAACCGCGGCACCTGGGGCATGATGGCCGCCAGTGAGCTGCTCCGCCTGCCCACCCCTCCGACGGCGATGTTTGTCGCCAGCAACGCCATCATGCCCGGCGTCATTCGCGCCCTGCGCCAGACCGGCGTCTCGGTGCCGGACGAGATGTCGTTGATCTGCTTCGATGATGTCGACTGGTTCTCGTTCTCGGTCCCGCCGATCACCGCTATCAGCACCGCCTACACGGCGCTGGCTGAGGCGGCAGTAGATCTGCTGCTGACGCGCGCCACTGGCGGCGCGGCCGCCGATCGGCCCCCGGTGTTCATGGAGGTCAACTTCGAATTCGTCCTGCGCCGCTCGACCGCCGGTCCGCGCGTCGGCCCGCTGCAATACCGCGACGCTCACCCCGAAGATACCGCCGCCGTGGAGGCTTGAACGCCCTGCGGCGAAGGACAACGAACTCCCCTGGGAGGCAAGTATGGATGCAGTGCTCCAATCGATCTACGATGAGGTGATCAACGGCAACCGTGCGGCGGTGGAGTCCGGCGTGCAGCAGGCGATGCAGGCCGGACTCCCGCCCGCTTCGATCCTGAACGATGCGCTGATCGGGGCGATGAAGGAAGTCGGGGACCGTTTCGAGCGGCAGGAGTTCTACGTGCCCGAGATGCTCGTTGCCGCGCGGGCGATGCAGTCCGGGTTGACCCTGCTTAAACCTCTGTTGGTCTCAAGCGGCGTGCCGACGGCCGGCAAGATCGTGCTGGGGACGGTCAAGGGCGACCTGCACGACATCGGCAAGAGCCTGGTGGGCATGATGCTCGAAGGCTCCGGCTTTGAGGTCATCGACCTGGGGACCGACGTTGGGCCGGAGAAGTTCGGGGAGGCCGTCCGCATACACCGCCCGCAGTTGGTGGGGCTCTCAGCTCTGCTGACGACCACGATGCAGAACATGAAGTCCACGTTGGAGGCCCTGGAAGACCTGGGCGTCCGCGGGCAGGTCAAGGTGATGATCGGCGGAGCGCCCGTGACCGATGCGTTTGCCAAGGAGATAGGCGCCGACGGCTACGCGCCGGACGCCAGCCGCGCCGTCACGCTGGCCAAGTCCCTCCTCTAAGCAGCATTCTGGCGGGCGGGTCGTCGGGACGAGTAGTTTGTGGGCAGCCATCAAGCCGGGCTGCCCGCTTTGCGGGCGAGCCTCTTGCGCTCGCACGGAGGGGATGAGATGCAGGCTGAGAAACCGCGCATCGGGTACATCGGGCTGGGCCTGATGGGCAGGCCGATCGCCGGCAATCTGCTGAAGGCCGGCTACTCCCTGACCGTCCATTCGCGGAGCCGAGGGCCGGTGGACGAACTTGCGTCGCTCGGCGCGCAGGTGGCCGAGAACTCCACGCGGCGTGGCCGAGGCGAGTGACTTTGTCTTCACCAGCCTGCCGGATTCACCGGATGTCGAGCAAGTGGTGCTCGGACACCAAGGGGTTCTCCAGGGCGGCCGACCCGGGATGGTGTTCGTAGACAACAGCACGATCAAGCCCGAGACGGCCCGGCGGCTGGCGGCGCAGCTGGCGGAGGTTGGGGTGCAGGCGCTGGACGCGCCGGTGTCCGGCGGCGATGTGGGGGCCAAGGCTGCCACGCTGGCGATCATGGTCGGAGGCCCGCGGGAGGCCTTCGAGCGGGTGCTGCCCGTCTTCCAGTCGATGGGCAAGACGATCACATACGTCGGCGAGAGTGGCGCCGGACAAGTGGCCAAGGCCTGCAATCAGATCATGGCCGCGGCGACGATGGTGGCGATGTCCGAACTGCTGCTGCTGGCGCGCAAGGCCGGCGTCGATCCCCGGCGCGTCGTCGAGGCGATCCGCGGCGGCGCCGCCCAGTGCTGGACGCTGGACGTCAAGCCGCCGCGGTTGTTCGCCGGGGAGCGGCGCCCGGGTTTCAAGGCATCCATGATGCACAAGGATCTGGCCATCATCCTGGAGACGGCGCGGGCGTTCGGCATGCCGCTACCGCTCTCGGCCCTCAACCTGCAGCTGTATGAGGCGATGCTGCAGATGGGCATGGGCGACCTGGACAACTCGGCCATCCTCGGCGTCTTCGAGGCGATGGGGGCGACGACGCTCCTGGAGGGGTAGCGACCGGGCCATCGAACCCCTCACCGCACCCCGTGTGTCTGTAAGGGTGGGGCGAAGCATCCAAAGCAATTCCCGGATGCTTCGCCCCTGCGCGAATCTCCTCGGGCCCTGTTCCCCCTTCACGGCGTGGCCGCCAGGCTGACAACCCGATGTCGGCCGGGCGTCACCTTCATGGCCGGGTCGGATTCGCCAAGTCGACTAGGCTGAACATGCGGCGACGGTCACTTTCGCACGGGGGCGCGGCCACGCGCCGGAGGGCGGACCGGGCCGCACGGAGGGAAGAATGCGTGACGGGAACGGATGTTGTGGGGGCTGTTGCTCGCTGGTGGCGCTGCTCATGCTGCTGGCCATGTGCGCCTGCCTGGCGTCACCGCTGATCCTGCTGGTGCGCTGAGAGACCTGAACAAGCTCCAACTCACCTCGATCGACAGCCCGAATCGAGCGCCGCCACCGGATGAACAAGGTGGCGGCGCTGCATTGGCGACCGGTGATGTGGACAGCGGAGACGACCTGCGCAAGACTTCTCGTCTCCAAGACGAGCCCGCGGTTCGCCGCTCTAGGTGGGGGCCGTCTTCGGCTTCGCCAATTGAGCCCGGATGGCGGCGTGACGTTCGCGCGTGATCGGATAGGCGCGCACGGCGAGGAAGCTGATCAGCAGCACCACCGCCGGCGCAAAGCTGACGAACAGCCTCAGCGCCAGCAGCACGGGCGCGGGTTGAACGGGCACCGGAGCGCCGGGCACCGGGGTGATGTAACCGGCGGCCTCCAGGATGAAGTTCGAGATCGCCAGCCCTAGTGAAAGGCCGAGCTTCTGCATGAAGACGAAGAAACCGTAGAAGACACCCTCGCGCCGCTGACCGGTCTCCAGCTCGTCCTGCTCGATGACGTCGGGGATCATGCTCCACGGAATGATGTAGCCGATGCTCACGCCGGCGCCGGCCAGGATCGCCAGGATGAACAACAACGACAGCTGCCCGGGCTGCACGAAGAACAGTCCGAGACAGACGACGATCCACACACCCATTCCGACGTAGTAGGTGCGCTGCTTGCCTACCCTCTTACTGACCCGAGTCCAGATCAACACGAAGATGAACGACGAGAATTGGACGGCCAGGATCAGCGGCCCGAATTGCGCCTCGGCGCCCATCCAGTAGCGCACGTACAGAATCAGGTTGGTCTGCACGAATTGGATGCTCAGCCAGGAGAGCAGGTAGATCAGCGTCACCAGCACAAATGCCCGATTGCGAAAGGCGATCTTCAGCCCCTCGATGAAACCAGGGCCCTTTGGGCGTTCCTCCTTGTAGTGCACCTCGCGGGTGAAGGCGAACGTGATCCAGCTGGGCACGGTGATGAACACCGCCCAGACCGCGGCGCTGACCATGTAGCCGACCCGCACCTCGGGGAACAGGCCGACGATGATGGTGTGAAAGAAGGCGGCCAGGACGCCTCCCAGGATCGAGAAGGACATGCGGTAGGACGACAGGCTGGTGCGCTCGTCGTAGTCGTGGGTCAGTTCCGGCGTCAACGCGGCATAGGGGACGTTGATGGCAGTGAAGGCCGTGTCCAGCAGGATGGCGACGACCAGGTAGTACCAGAACTTGCCGACGTCGCTCAGCGGCGGGACATTCCACTGAAGGAAGAAGAACACGCCGAAGGGGATGGCGGCGAACAAGAGCCACGGCCGCCGCCGGCCCCAGCGTGTCCGCGTCCGGTCGCTCAACATGCCGAGCAGCGGGTCGTTGACCGCATCCCACAGCTTGGTGATCAGGAAGATGCTGCCCGCCATCGCCGGGCGCAGGCCGGCAACATCGAGCAGGAAGGCGTTGAGAAAGAAGCCGTTGATGGCAGTGGCGATGGCCGCGCCCAGGTCGCCGGCGCCGTAGGCCAGCTTGGTCGCTCGGGTCAGCTTCTCGGTCAGCGTCGATGTGGTCACGGTGTCTCCTTGCCGATCAGGGTGATGGTGACGGCCGGAAGTGTCAGGTGTGGCAATCCGCCGCCGTCCGGTCGGGATGGGTGTCTTGCGGCCCGACCCCCAACCGAAGGCCGGTCCCCGCGCTTGCCCCTGGCTGCGATGCGATTCGCGCATGCGGTCAAGGATGCCTCGCCGCGATCCCCCTTGGCATGCTTAACCCTCCCCGGGGCACATCGCCTCGGGGAGTGGCTCCCCGGCCGCCTCGCGGCTCAGCGCCCACTCCTGGCGGAAGTCCGGCAGGCCCTCCCCGGTCGCCTGGGAGTAGGCCTGACGCAGGCGCAAGTGCTCGAAGAGCAGATCGGTCAGCAGCCGCATGCGACGCCGCTCCTCGGGGAAGACATAGTTGTGGGTGTCGAACAGGAGGCGCAGCAGGTTGGGGCGCTCGGGGAGGTTGTACGAATGACCTTCGGGCTCATCGAGGTGGATGTTGAGCAGGTTGACCGGGGTCTCGTCCATGCAGGCGACGAACAGCGCCGGGTCGTAGAACGTGCCGCCGCCGTCGCGATACTCCTGGCCGTTGAGCGCCGTCGGATGGATGTAGGTGTTCATGCTCCAGCCGGCGACCAACGCCCGGACGACCGGTGTGTTCACCGGGCTCCAGGTCCGTCCCCCGAACGACATCTTGCGTTGCGGCAGGCTCGGGCCGAGGAAATCGGTGAAGCCGTCGCCGCGCGCCGCCGCCACCGTCAGCGGCAGATCCAGCTCGTCGAACGTCAACTTCTCCGGCTCCTCGGCGCCGGTGTAGGCGCGCAGCCGGTCGATGAAGAACGCTTCCATCGGCCCCAGGTTCGCCCAGCCTTTCCAGAACCGAATCGGGTTCAGATTCACCGCAGCCACGCGCTTCGGTTCGACCGAACCGACGAAGGCCTCCAGGTCGCCGAGGGCCTGACGAGCGGCCGGCGTGTACAGGTCCGGGCGGCGGGCGGCGGCGAGCTGGATGGCGTGGAAGAAACCGTTGAGGACGCCGGCCGAGACGCCGACCACCTGGCGCACGCGCCCACCGGCGCGGGCGAAACCTTCGTCGACGGCGCGCGTCGTCACCAGCCCGGCCAGGATCCCCGAGAACCCGCCGGCGCCGTAGATCACGTTGGCCGGCCGGCGGAAGTCGAACGAATCGAGCTGGCCGTCGAGCAGCGTGCGGAAGCGCGCCATCAATGCATCCTTGTTCTGGGCCGACTGCCGCATGTTGGTGAAGGCCTCGGTGCTGCCGACGTAAGGCAGGTCGACGTGGCCGACCGACGGGGTTCCCGCCGCTGGAAGCGGCCGTCCGAGTGCGGCGACGCGCTGCTGAAGGGCTCGGTGCCGCGCCAGCAAGTCGAGATAGTGTGCGGCCAGCAGGGTCTGGTTCCGCTCGTTGGACGAGTGCATGATGAAGGAAGACGTGATCCAGTTGAGGGACCAGGTGCGGATCGGGGCGTGAGGGCGAGTGCGGACGATGGGACGCGGATCGGCGGCCTCCAGATCGGCGACGATCGCGCCGGCGTCCACGACGGCCGGCCGAGCGTCCCGCAGCCACTGCCCGCCGCCTCGCCGGTCGCGCACCCAGACGGGCTCGGTCGAGAGCAGCGTGCTCAAGCAAGCAGCCAGCGCCTCGACGATGGGCGCGTCGCGCGGCGGTCCGACGCGCACGGCGTGGTACTGGAACTGCAGCCGATCATCCTGTGGGCCGAGCAAAGTGAACGTGCCGTCCCGGTCGATCGCGCACAAGTAGAGCGGAACGCCAAGGTCGGAGAGCCAGGAGTCCTCTGCCGCCCCGTAAGCGCGCAGGCGATTGGCGACCCACGATCGCAGCGGCAGGAGATTGAAAGGACCGTACCAGGGGTTCAGATTCCGCGCCCGCAGCGCGCGGCTCGGGGCCGCCTCCAAGTAAGCCCCAAAGTCGTGCACGGCGTCGGCTGCCGCCTGCCATCGCTCAGGTCGGACACGGGCGGCCCATTCGAGTCCGGCCGCCAACGCCAGGAATGCGCCGCCGCTGACTCCGTACACCCGACCCGGGGCAGATCCGGCGCGCTGAGCGGCTCGGGCCAGCCCGAACTCCGCCAACAGGCAGCCGATATCGCCCAACTTGGCGGCCTGGTAGATCACGCTGGGTTTGTCGGACGATTCCGGGGTTGTCACCCAGGTCCCTCCGCCACGGCGCGAGATCCTTGGCTTCCTGAACTCGGGCCCGATAGGGAGCCGCGGCGACTGTGACCCCTCCCAGCACGCCGGGCATCCCGAGACTACTCCTCCAGATTCGTCGGCCTTCGACGGCGCGCCTTGGCCTGCCCGCGTTTGCGCTTGGTGTCCAACCGCTGTGACTTCGAGGCAAGCGTCGGCTTGGTCGCCGTCCGCGGCGTCGGCGGTTCCGCCGCGCGCCGCAGCAGGCTTTCCAGACGGTCGAGTGCCTCGCTGCGGTTGCGGGACTGCGTTCGCTCCGACCGCGCCGTCAGCATCAACACGCCGTCAGCGCTCAGGCGTCCGCCGGCGATTCGTCGCAGGCGGGCAAAGACGTCGGCGGGCAAGTGCGCGCGCGCGTCGTAGCGCAGCTGGGCCGCAGTCGCCACCTTGTTCACATTCTGGCCGCCCGGCCCGGCGGCGCGCACGAACCGCCATTCGATGTGCGCCTCGTCCAGTGTGAGTGCGGGCCGGATGCGAATGCGCCGGTGAACTGTCGAAGTCGCCATCCCTAAGCGCTCACCCCCGCTTCCCTGAGCCATCGCTCGAGCTCTGGAGCGAACACCCCCAGTCCGAGTACGGTAACCACCAGCCCGATGAGAAGCCCGACGATCAGCAGAGTAGCGAATACGCGGCCCCAGCCCATGCGCGTGGCAGACTTCAATGCCATGAGTTGTAGGCCGAACGAGTACAGCCCCAGAGGCACAGTCAAACAGTTGACGACAGGGATCATCCCGAGCAGGGTTGTCAGCAGCGTCATCGGGGCCAGGTACGCAGCATGTGTGTAGACCAACTCGGAGTAGCTTCCCTGGGAGCCCAGGGCGCTGGCGATGAAATGGATGAGCCCGAAACCGACCAGGTACGTGAGAAGTACGAAACCGGCCAAGAACGGGGTGCAGGCCAGCGATAGGACGAGCACCACCGTGGGCGTCACCCCAATGCCAGCGGGTGCAGTCTCCGCGGCATCGCGGATGACCTCCGCCAGCATGCCGGGGAAGACGGCCGCCTGGATCCCGACGCCGACGAGATAGGAGAGCAACGTCGCAGTGAACAGCCACGCTACGGCGCGACGCAGGCTGGCCTTGGGATCGAGCAGAAGGTCCGTGTAGGTCGCCACCGACGGGCGCGTGAGGGCGGCGCGCCACGCACCGAGCCAGGAGAAGGTCGGCGGTGGTTCGGCAAGGCCGGGCGTGGGCGTGAGGGTTGTCACGGACGGGGTTCCCGAGGGGCTGGCGCAGCGCCTTCGCACACCAGGACGATCAGGCGCGCCGGTCCGTGGACGCCGATGGTCAGTGTCATCTCGATGTCGGCGGTGCGCGACGGACCGGTGATCAGGGTGACGCTCGATCGCTCGGCGAGCAGCGAGCGTCCGCCGCGCTCGAGCCAGTCGGAGAACGATGGGTAGACGTCCTGGGCGGAGAGAATGGCGACGTGCGTGCCCGGGAGGAGCGACGCGTCCTGAGCACCCTGCGGGCCGGAGGCGACGAGGATCGTTCCGGTGTCGGCCAGCGCCGCGACTGCGGCAGTCACGCCGACAGATGCGGCCGCCTGTTCGATGGAGGCGCACGCCGCGCGGGTATCGCTTCCTGGTAGCAGCCGCACGGCGGTCCGACGGCGCAGCTCTTCCTCCAGACTCAAGCTGCCAGGCAGCCGCGCCCCTTCTTGCCAGGCAAGGAAGACCTGGGAGGCACCCACCGCCTGCACTGTATTCGCCAGGGCGGCTGGGAGACCGACTGCCGACACACGCTGGACCTCGCCTCCAACAGTCTCAAGTTCACGCTGGAAGCGGGCGATCAGGTCCTCATCCTCGATGGGGCGCGGCAGGGGTCGAGTTGGCGTTTCTTTGCCCGTAGCGCGACCCACGTGATGAGCGGCGAGGTCAAGGCGCTGGACGCGGCGGTGAAAGGCGCTGGGCTGGAAGGGCGGGAAGTGCCGCGTCGAGGTCCAGGCCCTCAAGGGTCCGGGCAGGCCCGTTACCCAATCTGCATGTGCGGGGAGGAGGTGCGTGCCCCACGCCAGGGCGCGGAGCGCAAGCCTGAATCGTCGCGGGCTGGAGGCCGTCCAGGCATAGGCGCGCATCACTGCCCGGAGCCACCAGCTCTGCTTCGAATGCTGCGCATGCGTCGAAGTCTGCGCGTAATCGCGGCGCACGCGCAGGAGCATGGTGGGCAGGTCGATGTCGGCCGGGCAGACCTCGCGGCAGGCGCCGCACAGCGAAGAGGCCTTCGCCAGATGGCCGTGCGACGCAAGCCCGAACAGTCCGGGGGAGATGACCGAGCCGATCGGCCCGGGGTAGACGCTGTCGTATGCGTGCCCGCCGATCTCGCGGTACACGGGGCAGGCATTCAGGCACGCGCCGCAGCGGATGCAGGCCAGTGACTCGCGCAGATCCGTCCCGGCAATCTGGGTGCGGCCGTTGTCCACCAGGATGGCGTGGCGGATCAACGGCCCATCGGCATCGTTCGCTGCGCGGGGCGCCTGGATCAGACTGACATACGACGTCAGCTTCTGGCCGGTGGCCGAACGCGGCAGGAGTTGAAGCAGAGGCGGCAAATTGGCGAGCACGGGCACCAAGCGCTCGATCCCGACGAAGGCGATGTGCACCGGTGGCGCCTGCGTCACCAGCCGGCCGTTGCCCTCGTTGGTGACGAGGACGAGAGTGCCCGTTTCGGCAACGGCGAAATTGGCGCCGGAGATGCCCACCTGGGCATCCAGGAACACCGGGCGCAGCGTGCGCCTCGCCGCTGCGTTCAGCGTCGTCACGTCGTCGGTGTATGGGATCCCCAGCCGCGATTCGAACAGCGCGCCGACGTCCTGGCGCGTGAGGTGGACGATGGGGGAGATAATGTGCGCCGGCGGCTCGCCCCGCAGCTGGACGATGTACTCGCCCAGATCGGTCTCCACAACCTCGATCCCGGCTCGCTCGAGCGCCGGGTTCAGCTTGATCTCCTCGGTCACCATCGACTTCGACTTGGCGACGCGGGTCGCCCCATGCTCGTGGCAGATGTCGACCGCCAGGCGGCAAGCATCTTCGGCCGAGGCGGCATCGTGCACCTGCCAGCCGTTCTCGGCCAGCCTCTCACGCAGCGTCGCCAGGTGCACGTCGAGATGGTCGAGGGTCGTGCGGCGGATTCCGGCGACCTCTCGCCGGGTCGTCTCCGCATCGGGCAGCGTCGCCAGGGCGGTCAGGCGAGCTCGCTGCCGGCGCTCGGCATTGTGATCGAGCGCCTGCTGCAGGGCAGGATCGGCGAGCGCCGAGCGCACGCGGCGGTGAAAGGCGGCCCTCATCGCAGTCCGGGTTCCTGCCCGGCGATCAACTGCGCCAGGTGCATGCAGCGCACGCTGGAACCCTGCTTGCGCAAACCGCCTTCGATCTGCATCAGGCAGCTCACATCGCAACCCACGACGGCGGACACACCGGCCTGGTGGATCGCGGCCAGCTTGCGCTCGAGCATGGCGCTCGAGAGTTCGGGCTCGTCGATGGCGAAGACGCCCCCGAACCCGCAGCACTCGGCCTCCAGCCGATGAACCTCCAGCCCCTCGACGGCCCCGAGAAGCGCCTGGGGCTGGCGGTCGACGCCCAGGCCGCGCAGCAGGTGGCAGGAGGGATGGTAGGCAACGCGAGCGCCGGCCGAGGCGCCCAGTTCGAGCTGTCCGATCCGATCGACGAGGTACTCGCTGAGTTCGGAGGTCTTCGCCGCCAGCTCACGAGCGCGGGCGAGCCAGGCCGGATCATCGGCAAACAGCTCGAGGTACCCGTGGCGGATCATGTGCCCGCACGACCCAGATGGGATGACGACCGGATCCGGCTCGGCCAGGAATACTTCGATGGTGTGCCGAGCCATGCGCCGCGCCTCATCCCAGAAGCCGGCGTTGAAGGCGGGCTGGCCGCAGCAGGTCTGGTCGGGCGGAAAGGTGACCTCGACCCCGGCGCGGGTGAGAGTCGTGACGACGGCCTCGCCGACCCCGGGGAAGAGCGAATCGACCAGGCAGGTGGCGAGGAGCTGCACCCTTGGGAATGGCATGCGGGGATTGTAGGCCGGGCGGAGGCGCTGGGGTAGGGGGCGCGGGTCCGGCCAGTGGGACATCGACTCGCGGGTCAGAGCACGGACCGGTCGGCTCCTCGCTGCGTCAATCCGGGGTCCGGGCCAGCCCGCGCCATCCAGCGCTGAAGTGCGCCGCCAAACCTGTGGAGAAACCGACCGCAGGCGCGCCAGTGCGCCGGAGTTCACCACAGGCGAACGTCACCTGGAAACGGCGAAGGCCGTCCGCAAGGACGGCCTTCGTGTCGGGGCGGGCGGATTTGAACCGCCGACCCCCTGCACCCCATGCAGGTGCGCTAGCCGGGCTGCGCCACGCCCCGAATGACCCCGGCATTATAGCGCAGCGACAGACGCCCGACAAGGATCGGCAGGTCTCGACGATCCGTTCGGCGAACGACGCTTCAGCGCGACGCGACCGGATCGCCAAAGCGGGCGACGATGCGCGCCACATGCCGCGTACCGGCGACGAAATCGTCGATGCGGAAATGCTCGTTGGGCGAGTGCATCTGCATGCCCGGGTAGCCGATACCCGCCGTGGCGATCGGCACGCCGAGGTGGTGGATGAAGGCATGGTACGGACCGGATCCGCCGGTCATCGGGGCGATCAGCTGGCGGCGGCCGTACACTTCGGCCGCCGCGTCGGCGACCAGACGCAGGAACGGGTCGTCGGGGTCCGACCGGCCGGGTGCCTCGCTCCCAAGATCGACGATCTCGAGATCGGCGAATCCCATTGAGTTCGAGATGAGCACGCAGCTGCGCCAGCACCTCCAGCGGCTCCTGGTCCGGCACCAGCCGGAAGTCGATCTTGGCGCTGGCCTGCGCCGGCAGGACGGTCATGCACCCCGGGCCTTGAAACCCGGAGGTCAACCCGCAGATCGTGCACGTGGGAGAGAACACTGCTTCACTCCGCAGGGTAACGCCATCCGTCAGGCCCTTGACGAACCCCTTCAAGCCGTACGTTCGGAGCAGGTCGTCGGAGTCCTCCGGCAGCTCCGCGAGCAGTTCCAGGTCGCGCGACG
This sequence comes from uncultured Chloroflexia bacterium, assembly GCA_963777165.1. Classification (GTDB taxonomy): domain Bacteria; phylum Chloroflexota; class Anaerolineae; order Anaerolineales; family E44-bin32; genus DYJB01. The sequence goes on along the minus strand of CAVZPO010000012.1, from coordinate 1,593 downwards.
TGGGAGGACGGACGCGGTCATAGAACCCGGGGATCAGGATTCGCTCATCCGGCCCCTTCAAAGACTGGAGGGCCCACACCAGACGCCAGGCGGCGTTGGGGAAGATCGATCCGCCGAGCCCGGAATGGGCGTCCTGCGAAGCGGTCGTGACGCGCAGCTCGACGTAGGCGATGCCGCGCATCCCGGCGTAGCACACGGGGACGCCTTCGTGATTGACGTCCCCGGCTTCCCACAGGCATGCATCCGCCGCCAACCGGTCGGTGTGGCGGGCGACGAACTCGGGCAGGTGGAGGTTGTCACCCTCCTCGTCCCCCTCGATCACGAATTTGACGGTGCAGGGGAGGTCGCCGTCCGCCTCGATCAGGGCGTCGAGCGCGGCCAGCCGGCTGATGATGTGTCCCTTGTCGTCGACTGATCCGCGGCCGAAGGCGCGCCCATCCCGCAGGGCCAGCTCGAAGGCCGGTGACTCCCAGAGCCCGGGAGGGCCGGCCGGTTGGACGTCGTAGTGGTGGTAGAACAGCAGCGTTCGGTCGGCGCGCACGCCCGGTCGAACGGCAACCACCACCGGGTATCCGGCGGACGGCACCAACTCCACCTGGAAACCCCTCTTCCTTAGCAGCTCGCCCACCAACCCGGCGCACTCGGGCATCGAGGTTCCCTCGGTTGAGACGCTGGGCAGCGCAACCAGGCGCCGAAGCTCGTCGAGGGAAGCCTCGAGCCGCCGGGCAATGATCTGGTCAACCGCGATGAAGTCGGTCATGCGGCCTCCTTGGAGCAGGTTGTGCCGTCCCGAGCCGGTGGGGGAACGGGCTGGTTCCGCGAGCCGCGCGCCCAAGCCGGCCGCCGGAGGGCGTTGCGCCTTCGGCAGGCTTCCATTCTATAATCTCCGGCTTGGAGGTGCCGCATGCGGATCTACGATGTTTCGGTGGGGGTCTCGCCGCAGCTGCCGGTCTGGCCGGGCGATCCGGGCGTCCAACTTGAGCGGGTGGAGTCCATCGCTTCGGGTGCCAACGCCAACGTCTCCCGGCTGTCCTGTGGCGTCCACACCGGGACACACGTCGATGCGCCGCTGCACTTCATCGATGGCGCCGGAGCGGTCGATTTGCTGCCCTTGAAGCTGCTCACCGGCCGGGCGTACGTCCTGCATCTGCCGACGGCCAAGGTGATCGACGAGGCCACACTCGAGGCGGCCAGCCTTCCGCCCCGCACCCGCCGCGTGCTGTTCCGGACGCGCAATTCCGAGCTGTGGGCTAAAGAGAAAGCCTTCCAGACCAACTTCGTGGCCGTTGACGCCAGCGGCGCGCGCTGGCTGGTGCGCAAGGGCGTTCAACTGGTCGGGGTCGACTACCTGTCGGTGGCGCCCTACGGGCAGAGCAAGGACACACACCGTACCTTGCTCGAGGCAGGCGTGGTCGTGATCGAGGGGCTGGACCTGAGCCACGTAAGTCAAGGTCGCTACTCCCTGTACTGCCTGCCGCTCAAACTGATCGGCAGCGACGGAGCGCCGGCACGCACGATCCTGGTGGGCGTGTAACCGGGCGACCGAGCCGGCATGATCACCCTGGCGGCCTACATGCTCATCGTCGGCGTGGT
>CAVZPO010000011.1:0-57446 GCA_963777165.1 uncultured Chloroflexia bacterium | reverse complement strand
CGTATTCAACATGGGGGGGCCGCGAATGCCAGCAAAGTATCTCCTCTGGGATGCCAGCGTCGTCGTTCCCTACTACGTGCCTCAGGCCACGCGCAATGCGAAGGTCCCCGAAAGGTCACGCACTATCCTGGATTCCATCCGCAATCATCGGTTTGACGGATTCTGCTACTTGTCCAACATCGTGATAGCAGAGGTCTTCGCTTCCTTCGCCCGCGAGTGCTACTCCGGATGGGATCCACAGGTCTACAAGAGGTACGGTGGCCGCGGGAAGACCCTGGACACCAGACGATACAACACCGCCGTCACGAAGTTCCACGCCGACATTCACAACGGCGCGCTCTTCTACCAAGTCGAGGTCAATCGCCACCACGTTCTTGCACTTGATCTCATTGCGCCGGTGGACAAGCACCGAAAGTTCTACCGAAAGGGCAACGTGAGGTCAATGGGCGCAAGCGATCTCCTCCTGGGCGCCATAGGTATCCATCTTGTGAAGATACATGGGCACGACAATGTGATTGTGCTAACCGCAGACGCGAGAATGGGCGCTATCTTCTCTCGTGCATGTCCCGAGCTCAATCCCAATACAGCTAACAAGCTCAATATGACGCAGCGCGCCGAGGAGCTTACACTCGGACCTTGGCGGCCAGAGATCTATCCCAAGGTGCTGGACCTTCAGCGTTGTACCGTTCCCGAGTTAGAGGGCGCATTCGGGGTCTGGCCGCTCAAGACGAGGAAGACGCGAGGGAAGAAGCCGAAGGCCTAACAACTCGCTGAAGCTGACCCGGCGGGCTGGGCCTCCGGTGCTGCTTGTCTTGCCCGCTGGCTTCGCCGTAGAGTCCGAGTAGAGTTGCCCGCTTCCGCCGGGCAGCTTAGCTCGAGGCCGTTAGGCGTCGGCGGCACCACCGCCCGCGGGTCGAGCTCCAAACAACATGGAGCCCCGGAGAAAGCACATGAAACCTCGAGTGACTGTCATCACACTCGGCGTCGACAACTTGGAGAGGTCCGTCGCTTTCTACCGAGATGGCCTTGGCCTTCAAACCGAAGGCATCGTCGGTCAGGAATTCGAGCATGGGGCTGTGGCCTTCTTCGACTTGCAGCCAGGCCTCAAGCTCGCTCTCTGGCCCCGCGGCAGCATCTCACATGACGCCGGCATTCCCCGATCGGGCCACAGTCCGACCGAGATGACGATCGGCCACAACGTTGCCACCAGCAAGGATGTCGATGCCGTTATGGCCCAGGCAAGGGAAGCTGGTGCGAAGATCCTCAAGCCGGGCCAGGCCACATTCTGGGGCGGTTACTCCGGCTACTTCCAGGATCCCGATGACCACTTGTGGGAGGTCGTATGGAATCCTCAGTTCAAGCTGAAGGAATAGGCTCAGCATCCCGGTTCGACGCCTAACAACTCGCTGAAGCTGACCCGGCGGGCTGGGCCTTCGGTTGCAGCTTGCCTGGCCCGCCGGCCTGCGCGAGAATCAGGGGCAGTCTGCCCGCTTCCGCCGGGCAGCTTAGCTCGAGGCCGTTCGGCGGCACGTTGTAGCGCGAGATGCTCTACCGCCCGATCCTGAAGGGAGATGTCGAGCTTGCATCCGGTCTCACAAGGACTCCATCTGGTCATGGACGGAGTTAGTCCGAGTCTCCAGATCGCGCAACGAGATAGGCGGGCAAGCGATTCCCGCATGCAGGGTCTGCCACACGATGGAACCTAACCCTCCACTCGATCAGGATGCGATAAAGCGGCTCCAGGAGATAACCATCGAGCTGCTGGGCGAGCTCGATCTGCGTGAGCTCCTGAAGATGATTCTCAGTGGTGTTGTTGAGCTTCTGGGGGCCCACTATGGCCATATCTATCAGTACGTCCATGAGACAGATCGCCTCTCTTCATGGGTACCAATGAGAACCCCAAATGGAGTTGTAGATGTAGAACTGGGGAGGGGGGAGGGCACTGCCGGCAAGGTCCTGGAGACCCGCCGCCCAATGAACATAGCCGACTATGATTCCTGGGAAGGCAGATCACCAAGCATCGGGCAAGGACTAGTCGGCCCCGTGATCCAGGTTCCGCTCCACCACGGCGACGCATTCCTAGGTGTGCTATCGGCCGTCCGCCAACCTGGCAGCAAACCCTTCTCAGATCACGATGTGCAGCTCCTTGAGCTCTTTGGCAATGAGGCGTCCGTGGCCATATCGAACGCCACCTTGTATGACGAGGTTGCCCGCGCGGCCCGGGAGATGGCTTGCCTATATGAGACCTCTATCGACCTCGGCCAGCACCTCACCTTCTCCGATCTCCTCAGCACGATACTGCTTGGAGCAAAGAAGCTTGTCGGAGTCTCGGACGCTCAATTGCTGCTGCTATCGCCCTCCGGCGACTCCCTGATGCCGTCTTCTCCTGCAATGGAGGCAGAGGGCTTAGCACCGGCAGAGTCCAGTGTGGGCGCCATCGCTGCAGCGCAGGCCTTATCGAAACGTGAAGCAGTCCTTATTGACGACAACGACCAGTGTGCGAAGGACCGACCCCCGCGCCAACCCCAGGGTTCCCACAGCAGAGTCATGGCTGTGCCCCTGCAGAGTACACGGGATGTACTGGGCGTCTTGGTTGCCACCCGCGAGAAGCCGCTCAAGCCGTTTACACAAGCCGAGGCACGGCTCCTTACCCTCTTCGCGAATCAGGCCGCGCTGGCGCTACGTAACTCTCAGCAGTACGACGACATCATGCGGCTGTACATCCAAGTGAAGGAGAAGGAGAGACTCGACCAAGAGCTGAAGGTAGCCTACGCGATCCAGTCGAGTCTCCTCCCCGAAAGCTGTCCTCAAGTTCGTGACTGGGACTTCGCTGCATGCTGGCGTCCGGCTCGGGAGGTCGGCGGCGACTTCTATGACTTCATTCCCATCGATTCCGGGAGATGGGGCGTGGTGATAGGAGATGTCACAGACAAGGGAGTTCCTGCGGCACTGTTCATGTCCTTGTGTAAGGGGCTAGTTAGGGCCCATGCGCTCACAGGGCGGTCGCCTTGCGAGGTGCTCACCCTGGTCAACCAGCAAGTTCTCTCCCAGACTCGTTCCGGCATGTTCGTGACAGGTCTGTACGGGATCCTTGAGACTCAGAGATCCACTTTCACTTTCTCGAACGGAGGGCACAATCTGCCGCTGTTGCGACACTCTGACAATGGCAAAGTAGAGAGCATACGAATCCCCGGGATGGCAATGGGTATCATGGAGGACTCATCCTACCAGGATCACGTGATCCCTATCTCTGACGGGGACATTGTCCTCCTCTATACCGACGGGGTGACCGACGCCACCGACAGTGCGGGCCAAGCGTTCGGGCTTGACCGCCTCTCACGACTCCTCGCAGGCGCGCGCGTTGCCTCCTCTGAGCAGCTGCTCCATTACCTTCAAGAGCAGATCGAGGCATTCGTGGCAGGAGCCAAGCAGTTCGATGACCTGACCCTGGTCGCGCTGCGTCGGCTGACCGGAACCGAAGTCACTCCCAAGCCATCGCACATGCGTCCCGTGGACGGATAATGCCGCCGAACAACTCGCTGAAGCCCTGGCAAATCACCAGGACCTTCGGCTGACCCGGACGGGCGGGCCGTAGGGTGGGGCGTTTGGCCGACCGTCGGCGCTGGAAGAACGCCAGGACTTCGACCCGGCGGGCTGGGCCGCAGGGTGGGGTGTTTGGCCCGCCGTCGTGCGCGAGAATAGGTGAGAATCTGCCCGCTTCCGCCGGGTAGCTTAGCTCGGCGCCGTCAGGTAGCGATCCAGATACCGCGCTTAAGGCCCTCCAGTTCCTAGCCCCTGCCTATCTTGACCCGCAATCTGGACCAAGGTATGATCGCGCTGTCTATTCCCCCTTAGGAGACCCTAGATGTCCCAGATGAAGGCGGTTCGTATTCATGCTTATGGTGGCGCAGACGTCCTCGCCTATGAAGACGCACCACGCCCGAAACCAGGCGCTGATGAGGTGCTTATCCGCGTCCTGGCGACGACCGTCAATCCGTTCGACTGTGCATTGCGAGCAGGCTACTTGTCTGGGTTCTTCCAGCACTCCTTCCCTCTCGTAATGGGGACCGACGCTTCGGGCACGATCGAGGAAGCAGGGCCAGGGGTGACGTCATTCAAGCGCGGCGATTCAGTGTATGCCCGAGGCGGTGTCAACCGCGATGGCACTAACGCCGAGTATGCCCTTGTCCCGGCTTCGGACGTGGCCATTAAGCCCGTCTCCTTGGACCATGCTCACGCGGCAGCACTTCCGCACGTCACTCTGACAGCGTGGCAGGCCCTCTTCGAACTCGCTGGCCTGACTCGTGGTCAGACGGTGCTCATCCACGCCGCCGCAGGCGGGGTCGGGCACATCGCAGTGCAGCTAGCCAATTGGCGGGGCGCCAAAGTCATCGGCACAGCGTCCACCAATATCGATTTCTTGCGCGAGCTTCCCGTCGATCACGCGATCAACTACTCAACAACCCCCTTCGAAACAGTAGCGAGCCAGGTGGATGTTGTTCTGGACACCATCGGTGGCGACACCCAGGAACGCTCATGGAAAGTCCTGAAGCCAGGTGGCATCCTCGTCTCCACGGTCCAAGCACCATCGCAGGAAAAGGCAAACTCCCTCGGTGTACGTCAGGCGATGGTCTTCACGGCTCCGCCGATTGGCAAGACCCTGACCGAGGTCGCGACACTCGTGGAGACTGGAAAGATCAAGCCCCACGTGTCCATGGTCTTCCCGCTTGCTGAAGCAGCCAAAGTCCACAGAATGGTCGAGGGGAGGCATACTCGGGGCAAGATAGTGCTCCAGGTCGCGGCCTGAGGCTGCCACCTCAGTCCCGGCAAGCGAATACCTAGCCAGGTCCTCGCTACCCTGCAACAGTCAGACACTGCAACGGCCCGCTGCCCAACAACCCGCTGAGGCCCTGGAACTGCACCAGGATCGTCGACCCTGGAAAACCGCCAGGGCCTTCGGCTGACCCCCGGAAGAACACCGAGGACCTCCGGCGCTGGAAGAACGCTTGGATCTTCGACCGGCGGGCTGGGCCATAGGGTGGGGCGCCTGGCCTGCCGGCATGCGCGAGAATAGGCGGCGGGCCGCCTGCCGGCAACGCACCCTTGCGCTTCTGGACCGCAGGCAAACCGCGAATGCCTTGTGGGATTCACTCTGCTGAAGCGCATGGGCCTTCCACAAAGCGTGGTATCAATTACAGAGCAGTGGCGAAGCTGGTCCTCGCAGCGGCTGCGTGTGGAGGAATGAGCCTTGGAGCAACGGGTTCTGCGGTGGATCGGCGTGCTGGCGGCAGCGGCGATTCTGTTGGGCGCCTGCGCCCCGGCGGCGGCCACTCCACCTGCGACCATTCCCGGAACGCCCGGGGCCCCGGCCACGGAAACACCGCCACCACCCACGCACACCCTCACGCCGACGAGTACGCTGGAGAGCTCCCCGACCCCGACGCCGGCCCCCCGGATCAGCGTCTCCCAAAACACACACTGCCGATCCGGCCCGGCGGTCGAGTATCCGTCCCAGGGTGTGCTGCAGGTCGGCGAGGTCGCCGAGGTCGTCGCTCGAAGCGCTGAGCCGGGATACTGGTATATAACCGGCGCCGCGCTTCCGCAGGATGGATGCTGGCTGTGGGGCGAGTTCGCCAACGTCCAGGGGGAGGTCGAGCCGCTGCCGGTCTTCACCCCGGCGCCCAGCCCGACGCCTCAGGTCGGCTTCGATCTCTTCCTCAAGGGCTTCGAGAGCTGCGGCTCCACACACTATGTCGTCTTTGCGGTCAAGAACGTCGGGGCGACGCGGTTCTGGTCCGGGTACGTCCAGGTCCAGGACTTCGCCACCCGAAACACGCTGCACGAGTCCACGGAACGCCATCCGTTTGCGGCGACGGTCCTGCCGGTCTGTCCCCCCGATCACGGGAACGAGCTGTGGCCGGGCGAGACGCGCTACATCCACGCCGACATCCCCGGTGACCTATCAGGCACCACGGCCATCGGCGCCATCACCTTGTGTACGGCGGACCACCAGGGCGGGTGGTGCATGACGGAATACAGCTACTTCGACTTGCCGTAGGGGTGGGTTAGCTGATCGGTGGATGTCGCTACGGCGGTGAACGCCAGCGCGGTTTGGGCCGCCCGACGGGTCTGCGCCTTCCCTCGTTGCAGCGAGCGCGAGAAGGTAGAATGGGACCGCGACGGGTCTGAATTCGGTCGCGCGGGTGGACATGGCCTTGATCACGATCGTTCGCTGGATACACGTCATAGCCGCGGCGGGCTGGCTCGGGGAGGTCGTCGCCGTTGTGTTTGTCCTGGCCCCAGCGACAGCCAAACTGCACGGCACCGACCGCGCCGCCTTCATTTCCCGAGTCTTTCCTCTGGTATTCCGCCTTGCTTCGGCGCTGGCTGTCATCACCCTTCTCGCCGGGGCCGCCCTCAACTTCCTCCTCACACGCTGGCAAAATCTGGGCTCCTACGCCGCAACCCTGAGGGGCGGGGCGATCATCCTTGGTGGACTGCTGGGATTGCTGCTGGCCGTGTTTCATTTCGTCGTCGAAGCACGGCTTGAGTTGAGGGTTCAGTCGCTCCTCGGCGCTGGAGACGAACCTGCGGTCTCCCGAGTGACGCGCTTTCTCACCCTCGTGCCCAGAATCGGACTCGCGGTTCTCCTGGCGGTCTTCATCCTCATGATGATCGGTGCCAGGGGAGTTTAGGCGGCCCGACAACTCCCTGTTGCCCTTGACCACCCCCAGGACCTACGATCCCGGAAACCTACCAGGGTCTTCGGCTTACGCGGTGGCGATTGCCCACGGGACGTTGCTCAGGTGCGGAGACGAAGGATGCGCGGCGTCCGCCGAGGGCTGTGCCCGGCGCTACGCCGACGCCCCCGAGTAGTTCCTCAACCCAATCTTCCAGAACAAGCGCGAGACGACGAGCAGTGCCGCCGCCAGCCCGAGGGCCAGCAGGCCGGTCTGCCAGGTCAGGCGGCCGGTGAGCGCCTCGGCCGGGACGGTCACGGCGAAGGCGACCGGCACGAGGAAGGTCAGACCGAAGCGCAGCCAGGCCGGGTATAGGCTCACCGGCCAGCGGCCGGCTTCATACACGCTCTGGAAGATCACCAGGATGTTCTCGACGCGCACGAACCAGAACGACAGCGTCGCCAGGATCAGCCAGAACGAATACACGATCGCCCCGCCGGCCAGCACCATCAGCCCGAAGGCGCCCGCCTCGGCCGCGCCCACCTGTGCGCCCAGCCGGCTTAGCGCAACGCCCAGCACGCCGATCCCGAGCAGGATGTTCAGCACTTCCCAGATGTCGACGTCCTCGATGCTGGCCAGCAGCTGTGCGTCCTCGGGCATCGTCAGCGTGAAGTCGAGCGACCCGTCGTGCACGCCCTCGATCAGCGCCTCCATGCTGGGCTGGATCACGACGCCGATCACGCCGCCGACGAGGATGTAGACGCCCACCAGCGCCACGACCTCGTCCGCCCGCCACCCGCCGAGCGTGTCGGTGTAGGTGAACACGACCGCCAACCCGCCCAGTGCCGTCACCAATCCGAGCAGCGACTGGAACAGCTGGATGACGAAGTTGACCCGGTAGGCGGCTTCACCCATCACGCCGACGCGAAAGTAGGTCCACACCAGCCGCAGCGCGTTCATGCGCCCACCGCCGAGTACTGCCGCACGCCCGCCCGCCACGCCACGCGCACCAGCACCAGCCCGATGCCGATCCACGCCAACTGCGCCGCAAATCCGACCAGCGTCTCCCCGATGGTCAGGTTCCCCAGCAGCAGCTCGATGGGGAAGGCGATCATCCAACGAAACGGCAGCGCCAGCCCGATCGCCTGCACGAACCCAGGGAACAGCGACAGCGGCGCCACCTGGCCCGAGAGGAACAGCAACGCCACGTAGTAGGTCTGGTTGAGCGCGCTGACCCGCGTCGTCCAGAACGCCGCCAGCGCCAGCGTCCACTCTATAAGGAAGCGCAGGACGAAGGCCAGGGCGACGGCCGGGACGAACGCCGCCAGGGCCCACGGCACGAGCCGGATCTCCGGGCGGAAGACGAACCCCAGGCCGACGGCCAGGACGAGCATCATCGGCGTCGAGATCATCTTCGACGACAGGTTGTCGGCGATGTCGGCGTGGATCGGGTGCACCGGCCGCAGCAGCGCCGCGGACAGCGTCCCCTCGCGCACGCGGTACTCGTACTCGTGCATGATCCACGAGTAGGTGATGTTATTGACCAGCATCAGGGCCAGGAAGTACGCGGCGAAGTCGCCGCGGGTGTACCCGCCCACCTCGCCGCCCGAGGCGGCGGTGACGGTCGTCCAGACGATCAGGTAGATGACGGGGTCGAGCACCTGCGAGATCAGCCAGATCACCAGCGCCGCCCGGTACTGGAGCATGGCGGCGAAGGAGGTCTTCATCTGCTGGCGGTAGACGTCGGCCAGCGCGTTCACTCGGGCTCCTGGGCGAAGACGCGCTCGATCACCTCTTCGATCGGCGGGTCCTCCACCGTCAAGTCGATCACCGGCAGGTCGGCCAGCAGCCGCGCCGTCGTGCGCGGCGTCTCGGCCTTCGGCACGCGCAAGGTCACCAGCCCGTCCTCGCACGACACGACCTCGCCGTAGCCTTCCAGCTTCTCCGGGCAGGTCTCGAGCTGGACGACGATCGTCTTGTGCGACGAGAAACGCTGGAGCAGCGCCGCCAGGTCGCCGTCGAACAGCAGCTTGCCCTCGTGGATGACGATCACCCGCTTGCACAGCGCCTCGACGTCGTTCATGTAATGCGAGGTGAGCAGGACGGTGGCGCCGAAGCGCTGGTTGTAGTCGGCGAAGAACGACCGAATGCGGCGCTGCATCGTCACGTCGAGCCCGATCGTCGGCTCGTCGAGGAAGACCATGAGCGGCCGATGGAGCAGGGCGGCGGCGATCTCGCACTTCATCCGTTCGCCGAGCGACAGGTTGCGCACCGGCTTCTTGAGCAGCGGGCCGAGGTCGAGCAGCTCGGTCAGCTCGTGGAGCGTGCGCTGGTAGTCGACTGTGGGCAGGCGATAGACGGCGCGGTTGAGTTCGAACGAGTTGAGCGCCGGGATGTCCCACACCAGCTGGTTGCGCTGGCCCATCACGAGCGTGATCTGGCGCAGGTAATCGCGCTCGCGCCGGGCGGGCGTGAAGCCGAGCACCGTCGCCGTCCCGGCCGTCGGGTGCAGCAGGCCGGAGAGCATCTTGAGCGTCGTCGTCTTGCCGGCGCCGTTCGGGCCGAGGAAGCCCGACGACTTCGCCCGGCGCCAGGTCGAACGAGATCCCGTCGACGGCGCGCACCTCCTCGGTGCGGCGCCGCACGAGCGACCGCAGCGACGCCGCCACGCCGGCCTCGCGCTCGGTCACCTTGTAGACCTTGGTCAGTTCGTGGACGTGGATGGAAGGTGCGGTCATCGTCGGTGGAGCATTATAGGCTCGGCGGGTCCGAGATGGATGGTCAGCCCTGACCATACTCCAGCATTGGCCCGCCTCCGCCACGCCTCGCCCTGACGGGCTCGGCATGCCCTCGGCGGGGGGCGCGGCTCCGGCGGCGTGCGCGGTTCCCGATCAGGCGGCTGCCGGTCTGGCACAACCAGGAAGACCGGAGGAGCAGGCGTCGGCGTTCCGGCTGTTTTCCGATCTGCTTTGGCCTCGCCCCCGCTCGTAGATGGAGAGTGCCGCCGCGCCATCTACGCATCCCCAGGGCCGGACCGGTCGGTGGAACCGACAACGAAGCTGAAAGGCGCCGTGGCCATCGCGCCACTCACCTCGGGGGGCGCGGCGAAGGAGATACGCGGGGTCGAGAGGCAGGAACATGACCTCGCGCCTTGAATGCCGTCGGAAAGCCCGGCCGCAAAACGCGCGCCGGATACGCATCGGGAGTGTTAGGATGGGTGCTCCTGCGCCGGAGAGTCCGCGGTGGAACCCGGCGCATTGGTTTGTGGACAACCCGGTGCTGTGTGGAGAGTGTCATGACCCATCGATCCCCCCTTCCGGCCTACCTGCTGCTCGTGCTTGCCATCCTCGCGTGTGCTCTGCCTGGGACAAGTGTCGCCGCCGGCCGCGACCGCCCCCACTGCGGCGGGGCCAACCGGCGCAGCCCCTACAGCGACCGCGGATGCTGAACCAGCGCCGCCTCCATCCGACTTCGCCGCCGTGCTCGATGCGGAGGTCGCCGCCGGTGAGATCGGCTACGAGGACGGCCTGATCCGCCTGCTGCGTTCGTTCCTGGGCGACCCCGAGGTCTCCCTGCCGGCGGCCTACGACAGCGTGGTTACGCGCGAGGGCAACAGCATCGTCGAGCGCGCCGGCGACTACATCGCCGCAGGCGCCGACGAGGCCGCCAAGGCGGAGATGCAGCGGCTGCTCGATCTGATCGTGCCGAGCACCGAACAGCTCGAGGCCTACAGCCAGCCGGCCGAGGTCAATCTCGGTGGCCCCGGGCTGACCCGGCCGGTGGCGCAGGCCGATTGCGCTGCCCTGTGGCTGGCCGGGTTTCCGCTGGAGGGCGTGAGCACGTACCCGTGCTTTGAGTACACCCGCACCGAGGTCCCCGGCGTCGCCACCTACACCATCTACTTCCCTGCCGCCTGGGTGGCCGATCCGACGTATTCGCCGTGGTTCGAGCGGGCGCATGCCGCCGCCGACGAATCGCTGCAGGTCCTGGGGCGTTACGGCGCTTTCGACGACGTCAGCATCATCTTCAGCCTTCTCCCCGCGGCGAGGGCCAGCATCCTGGCCACCACCCACGGCTATCAAGATGACCGGCGGGAAACCTGCCCGATCCTGATCTATCCGCTTGCATTCGGCATCTCGGAGGGGGAGTTCAAGCAGATTGTCGCTCACGAGCTCTTCCACTGCTACCAATTTCGTAACCTGAGCGGCCAGATGACGGTCCCTAATGCGATCAGCGACTGGTGGGTCGGAATCCTCGGCGGAGTACTTCAGCAACGTGGTCTACCCCCAGGTCGACTACGAGTACCGCTGGATCGACACCTTCGACTTCAACTCGGAGACCGTGCCGATCTATCGGATGAGTTACGAGAATTTCGGGTTGATGCAGTTCCTGGCGAACGAGTGGGGGAACCCGGGATTGATCCGCTTCTTCGGAACGCTGCCGACCTCCGGTGATGCCGACGACCAGCGCGACCGGCTGGCGTCCGTCGAGGGCATCGAGGATCTCTTCCACGAGTTCGGTGAGGACTATCTGGACTCCTTCATCACGGATACGGGCGGGTCGATGATCCCGTTCAGCCCGACGTTGGGGCCAACGGTCGATATCCCTCAGGATCACTTCTTCCGGGAGTTCAACCCACAGCCGTTCGTTCTCGATCGCCGTCAGTTGATCTTTGCCGAGGACACCCGTTTCGAGGTGCTGGGCGAGACGGTTGGGACCGTAGGGCGCGACTCGGCCAACCTGGCCCTGGCAGCCCGCGCCTGGGCGCCGCTTCCGACGACGGTCGACTCCGCCTGCGGGGAAGACCAGTACGTCCTGCTCCTGACGAACGTCCAGCCCAGTGGCGGCCAGGCGATGTTGTATGAGCTGGATAGCACTGGCGAGCCGATCGAAGAAGGGCATGAGTGCGAGGCGTGCCTGATTGGGACCTGGACACTGGACAACGACTCTGCCTTCCTCCGATTGAGCACAGAATTGGCCATGGCAGCCTCCGGCCTTGCCGGGACCGGGGTTGGTGTCTCTCCGTCGGCGGTGTTCGGGGTGATGAGCCTGACCTTTCTGCAGGACGGCACGGCGCGTGGGGTTCTGGAGGGCTGGGGTGGAACCAGCCTGGTCGTCGGGCCGGACGGCACGTTCGAAACGGGGGTGACCTGGTCGGGATCCGGCCGCGCGCAGTGGCGGGTGGACACCGACGAGAGCACCCGGAAGCGCTACGTGTACTTCGAGGCCGGCGAGTTCGATCTGATCTCCGAGATCTACAACCAGGGTGTGCTGGTCGTCTCGCGCCCGATGGACGAGAGCAACGCTTCGTACTTCCTCTCAAGCCCGCAGGAGTTCGTGTGCACCACGACCGTCCTCACCTACTATCCAGACGATCCACTCGGCGCGATCGTCTTTCACTGGGATGGAGCGCCGCGCACCCTCACGCCGTAGCGATTTCGCCGGCAGGCTGAGCCGAGGGGCGTGGCGGGAACACGTACGTCTTGAGAGGGGCACCATCGACGTCAGGGCTGCTGCATGGGGACGCCTTCCCGCTGCGGCAGCTCTGACACCCCGCGGAATGTCCCCAACAGCGGGCGAGGCGGTGACGGACCGGGCCGTTCCCGCTCCGGCTGCGCTGGGCGCTTGCGCGGGCGGCAGCGCGCTCGGTTAAGACGCGCGGCCGCGAATCATCCAGGTCGCCACGAGAAAGTGAATCCGGTTGAGCCTGGCACTGGCCTGGCGCCTCAGCCCGCGCGACGGCAACTCATTCAGGCCCATTGAGGAAACGAGCCCGGTTGAGCCTGGCGCCGGCCTGGTGTCTCAGCCCGCGCGACCGCGAATCACTCCAGCCACAATGAGGAACAGAGGCCAGGTGAGCCCGAGACCTGCCCGGCGTCTCAGCCCGCGTCCCGACAGGAGAGTACGCCGAAGGACTCGGTGACCAGGTTGCCCACCGGTGCATCGTGCTGCTCACGCGGCAGGTCGTCGAGGAGCAGGGCCTGGTAGCAGACGCCAAGCGTCTGTGCGCGGCCGGGCTGCGCCAGCAGGCGATCGTAGTATCCGCCGCCATACCCCAGGCGATACCCGCTGCGTGTGTAGGCCACGCCGGGCACGACGATCAGGTCGGCCTGCTCCGAGTTCGATCTCAGGCAGGGCCGGATCGGGCTCGAGCATGCCGTACTCGTGAGGGATCAGGCGGTCGGGGAAGTACGTGTGGAATGCCAGGCGCCGCTCCGGGGTGTGCACGATACGCGGGATCGCCCATGTTGCCGCGGGTGACGCGGCGATCAGCGGCCGCAGGTCGACCTCCCCCTTGATCGCCAGGTAGGCGAACACGACGCGGGCGGAACGAAAGGCCGGCCATTCCCGGATCGAGTCGCAGATGCGCTTAGAGGCCCGCTGGCGATAATCGTCGCCCAGCTCGTCGCGCCGCTGCCGGCAGAGGGCACGCAGCTGCTTCTTGGCCTCTCCTAAGGATGCCGATGGGACGGGGGAGCGGTCGGGTAGTGCGTCCATGGAGTCGGTTGGCTGCCTTCCGAGTCTGCCCCTGGATGAGCCCGTGCCTCGGGCCTGTCCGCTTCGGGCGTGCTGGCCTGGCCGGGCGGTGCGTGCATTATCCCTCAGGTGTGGCATTCCACGCTGAGATCCTGCGGGCCGGGGGAGGTGGCGTGCGCCTCCGCTGCCGAAACTCTCTTGGTCAACTCCGTCATCGCGGGCGGAGCCCTCTGGTCCCCCGCAGGTCCTTGGAGCGCAGTGCAGGGGTGCAGCGAAGCGGAGCGGAAGAGGCCGAAGGCCGACGAGGCAATCTCCGGTGAAGCGAAGGCTGCGCGGCCGCGGATCAACCCCCACGCCCCGGCCCTCCTCCGCTTCGGGGACCTTCGGCCCTCACAGGGAGAGGGCGCGCGTCTCCGCGGATGCGGAGATTGCCACGCACCTTCGGGACTCGCAATGACGTCGGTCGCGCGGGGCTCGCCAGATCAGCGTGTGTCATTGCGAGCCGAGCACTTTGGTCCCCCGCAGGTCCTCGTAGCGTAGCGCAGGGGAGAAGCTAAGCGGAGGGGGAGACGCCGCGTGCCGACGAAGCAATCTCCGGTGAAGCGAAGGCTGCGCGGCCGCGGATCAACCCCCACCCCCGGCCCTCCTCCCCTTCGGGGACCTTCGGCTCTCACAGGGAGAGGGCGCGCGGCTCCGCGTCCGCGGAGATTGCCTTGCCGCTGCGGGGCTCGCAACGAAGCCATGGCGTGGTGAGCGGCGCGGAGATGGGGCGGCATTCCCCCATGGCCCAGGGGACATTCGCCGCAGCCGGGGCCCGAGGCGCGACCGAGGGCTCCGGCGGAGGCCAGCACAACCAATTCCCGGCCAATTCCCGGCCAAATCTCAGGGCTGGACATCTCGGACCAAGCGTGGTAGTATTCTGGCTTGTGACCGCGGACGAGTGATCCGCGGCCGAATCTCTCTATGATCGGCAGCATAGGGTTGCCGATTTTTGTTGATGTAGGGCTAAGCGTGCGACTTGGCTCAACACAGCCAAGGAGCATTGTTGTGAGTTTCGATCGTTTCACCCTGGATGCGCGCATTCGCGCCGGCATCCTGTCGGCGGGCTATTCGACGCCGACCCCCATCCAAGACCAGGCCATTCCCCCCATCCTGACCGGGCGCGACCTGATCGGTATCGCCCAGACGGGCACCGGCAAGACGGCTGCGTTCATGCTGCCGATCCTGCAGCACCTGGCGACCCATCCGGGACGCGGCGTGCGGGCGCTGATCCTGGCCCCGACGCGCGAGCTGGCCGAACAGATCCACCAGGCGGCGCGCGTCTATGGCGCCCGCACCAACCTGCGCAGCGTCACCGTCTACGGCGGCGTGGGCAAGCGCCCGCAGGTGGAGGCGCTGCGCCGCGGCGCCGAGATCGTCGTCGCCTGCCCCGGCCGCCTGCTCGACCTGGTCTCCGAGCGCAACATCGACCTGTCGAAGGTCGAGATGTTGGTGCTGGACGAGGCCGATCGCATGTGCGACATGGGCTTCCTGCCCGACATCCGCCGCATCCTCAAACTCGTGCCGGTCCGGCGCCAGACGCTGTTCTTCTCGGCCACCATGCCGGATGACATCCGCCAGCTGGCGGACAGCATCCTGCGCGATCCGGTCACGGTTCAGATCGGCGTGATCGCCCCGCCCAAGTCGATCTCGCATGCCCTCTATCCGGTGTCCAGCGGGCTCAAGAAGGAGCTGCTGCTGGCCATGCTCGAACGCCGGGCTTCGGGGCGGGCCCTGATCTTCACCCGCACCAAGCATCGGGCGCGTTCGCTGGCCCGCGATCTGGACAAGCAGGGCTATCGAGTCGAGGCGCTGCAGGGCAATATGACGCAGAACCGCCGGCAGGGAGCCATCGACGGTTTCCGCGGGAACAAGTACGACATCCTGGTGGCGACCGACGTCGCCTCGCGCGGCATCGACGTGGCGGGGATCGCCCACGTGATCAACTACGACGTGCCGGACACGGCCGATGCCTACACCCACCGCGTCGGCCGCACCGGCCGCGTCGATCAGACCGGTGAGGCGCTGACGCTGGCCGAACCGGACGACGAGGTGATGGTGCGTCAGATCGAGCGCGTGCTCGGCGAGCCGATCGAGCGCCGCCGGCTGGCGGATTTCAACTACGGCAGCTTCAACCCCGATGCCCGCGCCAAGGGCAATGGGAATGGAAATGGGAACGGCAAGGCTGCTCCCCGGCCATCGAACGGAAATGGCCGCCGACCTGGCAGTTCCGCCCCACGGCGGAACGGCACGAGCCGGAGCGGGGCGCGCCGCTAGCCAGTCGCTGGCTGCGCTTCCCTTCCGGGAACTGAAGATGCGACCAGTGGGTGGGGCCAAGCCCCACCCACTGTGATTCCGGCCTGCCGTGCCGGGGATCGGACCTCGCCGCGTGAGCTCAGGTGGTTGTATAACTGTGTCGACGAGCCCGAGGAGGGCAGGCGACATGAGACTGCGGACATTCGGCCGAGTGGGTTGGCAGGTGGGTGAGATCGGCTACGGCATGTGGGGCCTGGCGGGATGGACCGGTTCCGACGACGCCGAGACGATGCGCTCGCTCGAGCGCGCCGTCGACCTCGGCTGCGACTTCTTCGACACGGCCTGGGCCTACGGCGACGGACACTCCGAAGGACTGCTGGGCCAACTCGTTCGATCCCATCCCGACCGCCGGCTGTACGTTGCCAGCAAGATCCCGCCCAAGAATCGAGCAGTGGCCCGCGCGTCCGGGGCACGCCCTCGAGGAGGTCTTTCCGCCGGATCACATTCGGCGCTACACCGAGTCCAGCCTGAAGAACCTCGGGCTGGAGACGATCGACTTGATTCAGTTCCATGTCTGGCAGGACGGTTGGGCGGACGATCCCGGCTGGCAGCGGGAGGTCGAGGACCTGAAGCGCCGCGGGCTGGTGCGAACGGTCGGCCTGAGCCTGAACCGCTGGGAGCCGGAGAACGGCATCCGCACGCTGCGCACCGGGCTGATCGACGCCGTGCAGGTGATCTACAACATCTTCGACCAGGCGCCGGAAGACGCCCTGTTCCCAGTTTGCCGCGAGCTTGGGGTGGCGGTGATCGCCCGCGTCCCGTTCGATGAGGGCACGCTCACCGGCACGTTGACGGCCGACTCGCGCTGGCCGGAAGGCGACTGGCGCAACACCTACTTCGGATCGGGGAACCTGAAGGCGTCCGTCGAACGCGCCGAGGCGCTGCGTGCGGCGATCCCGCCGGGGATGACGATGCCCGAGATGGCGCTGCGCTTCATCCTGGCCAATCCGGACGTGAGCACGGTCATCCCGGGCATGCGCAAGCTGCGGCATGTCGAGGCGAATCTGGCGGCGAGCGATGGAGGCGGGCTGGACGCCAAGTTGGTGGAGCGCCTGCGGGCGCATCGATGGGATCGCAAGCCGGCGGCGTGGTCGGACTAGCTACAAGCTACTAGCTGCCAGCTACTAGCCTCTAGCTAACAGCCGTTCGCCACTGAGAATCGGCGAATTGGAACGAGGATGTGACAAGTGGCCTATGCTGGGCGGCAGTTGCAGTTGGCAAATCGCTGACAGCTGGCCGCTGACGGCTTACGACTGACATCTCCGAGCTCGTCGCTAACCGCTAGTCTGCTAGTTGCTAGTCGCTGGTAGCTGTTAGCCCGCTGCTGGAATGCGGCGTCCCTAGCGCCGTCCGATGC
Source organism: uncultured Chloroflexia bacterium (assembly GCA_963777165.1). GTDB lineage: Bacteria > Chloroflexota > Anaerolineae > Anaerolineales > E44-bin32 > DYJB01. The sequence continues at coordinate 40,577 of CAVZPO010000011.1, read as the reverse complement.
CCCGCATGCACAACTCCGCGACACAAGGTGATACCATAGGTCCTGGAATCAGCCTGGGTGATGCTTGCCCTGGGGCATGGGAGTGCGGGGAGCGCCGGCGGGCCCATCGCTTCAACGTCCCCTCGTCGCCATTTCGCTCACTCCCGCTCGAAACCCCTTGTCGCCGCTGATCGGCTCCTCCCGGAGGAGGGTACGATGTTCGAGCACATCCTCATCCCCCTGGACGGATCGTCGCTGGCAGAATGCGTCCTCCCGCATGGGGTGGCGGTGGCCAGGGCGTTAGGTGCGCGTGGCACGGTCCTGCAGGTCATCGAGCAGGGTGAAGCCGCCGGTCGAATGCGCGCCATCGATCCGCTGGAGTGGCACTACAGCGAGGCGCAGGCGGGGGCGTACCTGCAGGCGGTGGCCGAGCGGCTGCGGCTGGCCGGATTGCCCACGGGCCAGGTCCTGCTGCAGGGTGACCCGGCGGAGCGCGTGATCGATCACGCCCAGGCCGAGGGAGCGGATCTCATCCTGCTCAGCTCGCATGGTCGGAGCGGCCTGAGCGGCTGGAACGTGAGCAGCGTGGTGCAGAAGATCCTGGCCCGCGCTTACCTGTCGTTCCTTCTCATCCCGGCTTACCACCCCGCAACGGCGGAGATCTCCGCGCTGCGCTACCACCGCATCCTCGTCCCGCTGGATGGATCGCAGCGCGCCGAATGCGTTCTGCCGCTGGCCGGAGCACTGGCCGCACATCACGGTTCACAGCTCATCCTGGCGCACGTCGTTCGCAGGCCGGAACTGCCGCGCCGGGCGCCGCCGTCCAGGGAAGATCAGGAGTTGGCCAATGCGCTCACCGAGCGCAATCGGCTCGAGGCCAGCCGCTACCTGGAGGAGGTCCGCGCTCGCCTGTCGCTGCCGGCTGAGGTGCGCCTGTTGGTCGAAGATCACGTGGCGGGCGCGCTGCAGCAGCTGGCGCTGGACGAGAATGCCGACCTGGCCTTGCTGAGTGCTCACGGCTACTCGGGGGGACGCGTTGGCCGTACGGGAGCCTGGCGAACTCGTTCATCCTCTACGGCAACACGCCGCTGCTGATCGTCCAGGACTTGCCTCGACATGCGATCGAGCCCACCGCCGCCGAGCTGGCCGCCAGGGAGTTCGGGCACCATTGATGCCTGCCGCAGAGCCAGCGTGCGTTGAATCCCATCGCTGAGCGGAGACCCGACGAGCCGTCTGGGAACCAGGCTCCCGGCCTGGAGGACCTGGCGCGCCGGCTCGCCGCTCGGACCGTCCTGGGCCGCGAGGCGGATCGGGTCAACCTCCTGCACCGGCTGGGGGAGCTTGAATCGCTGCTCCTGCGCTCCCAGCGACACTTCGCCGGCCTCGCCGATCAGAAGCTGGAAGTCCCATCCGGCGCCGAGTGGCTGCTGGACAACTACTACCTGATCCGGCAGGTCATCCGCCAGGTGAGGCAGGACATGCCGGCCGGGTTCTATCGCCAGCTTCCGGTGCTGGCCGAAGCGCCGTACACCGGCCTGCCTCGAGTTCTGCGTCCTGGCGTCCGAACTGATCTCGGCCGGCGAGATCCACCTCGATCCGGATGCCGTCCGCCGCTTTGTCATCGCCTACCAGGGCGTGACCGCGCTGACGATCGGGGAACTGTGGGCCCTGCCGGCGGCACTTCGGATGGGTGTGCTCGACCGCCTCGGCCAGGCGGTCGCCGCACTCCTCGCTCGATCTCCCAATGCACCGCAGGCAGCGGGCACGGAGACGCGCCCGGTGGGTGGGACCGAGCTTCCGCCGATCGCCGGCTGCATTCTCGACCTGCGTGCCATCGACATTGAGGACTGGAAGACCGTCTTCGAAGACGTCAGCCGGGTCGAACAGATCCTGCGCCAGGACCCGGCTCAGGTGTACGCCCGGATGGACTTCGAGACGCGCGATCGCTACCGCAAAGTCGTCGAACGCCTGGCGTGGGCGACGGGCGAGTCGGAAGAAACCGTCGCCCAGCAGGCCATCGCCCTGGCCGCCCGCGACAGCCGGCGACGCGCCGAGGGCGGCAAGCCGATGACCCCCGAACGACCGCGGTCGCACCTGCGTCCAACCAGCTGGCCGCTGGGATCGCGCCGGCCCACCGACCGGCAGGGCGCACCGACCGGTGAGCGCGAGCCCGACCCGGCGACGCTGTTCGGCGAACGCACCGGTCACGTGGGGTTCTATCTCCTCGATCGCGGACTGCAGGCGCTCGAAGGCGGCCTGAGTTACGCACCTCCGGCCGGCCTACGCCTGCGCCGGTGGCTCGAAGTGCACGCGCTTTGGGGCTACCTGGGCAGCATCCTGCTGCTCCTCGTGCTCGGCCTGGGATCGCTGGCGGCAGTGACCGCGGCGTGGGGCGGCACGGACCTGCAGCTCGTTGTCGTACTGCTGCTCGGCGTCGTCCCGGCCGTCAGCGTGGCCGTGGGCCTGGTGCACTCGGTCGTCCCGCGCCTGGTGCCGCCGCGCCTGCTGGTCAAGATGGAGTTTCAGGACGGCATCCCGCGCGAGTGCACGACGCTGGTCGCCATCCCGGCGCTCCTGACCAACCCACACGAGGTCGAGGCGCTGCTGAGGCAGCTTGAACAACACTACCTGAGCACGCTCGACGACAACCTGCTCTTCGCCCTGCTGACCGATTTCGCCGACGCGGCCTCGGAGCACATGCCGGGGGATGAGGCGCTGCTCGCCCGAGCGCGCGAGGGCGTGCGCCAGTTGAACCTCAAGCACGGCGAGGGGAGGGAAACGCCCTTCCATCTTCTGCATCGGAAGCGCGAGTGGAATCCGAGCGAAGGCGTGTGGATGGGGTGGGAGCGCAAGCGCGGCAAGTTGGTGGAGCTCAACCGCTGGTTGAGCGGCGAGCCGTCGTCGTCGTACGCGCTGACCGATCCGGGTGTACCGCTGCCCGCCATCCGATACGTGATCACGCTGGACGCCGATTCGCTGCTGACCCGCGGCGGTGCCCGGCGCTTGATCGCCACGCTCGCCCATCCACTGAACCAGGCGGCGTTCGATCCGGCCACCGGCGCTTTGATCGGCGGTTACACCGTGCTCCAGCCGCGGGTGCGCGTCAAGCCCACCAGCGTCAACCGATCGATCCTCACCCGGCTGTTCGCCGGCGACCGCGGGCTGGACTTGTATACCCAGGCGGTCTCGGATGTCTACCAGGACCTCTTTCACGAGGGGATCTTCGTCGGCAAGGGCATCATGGATGTGGCCGCCTTCCACCGCAGCCTGGAAGGACGCGTGCCTGAGAATGCCCTGCTGAGCCACGACCTGTTCGAGGGCATCGTCGGGCGCGCCGGTCTGGTGGCCGATGTCGTCGTCCTGGAGAACTATCCGGATCACTACCTGGCGTCGATCGAGCGGCAGCATCGCTGGATGCGCGGCGACTGGCAGCTCCTGCCATGGCTGCTGCCGTGGGTGCCGGCCGAAGGCGGCGGCGCGATCCCGAACGACTTCTCCTCCCTCGACCGATGGAAGATCCTGGACAACTTGCGCCGCAGCCTGCTGGCGCCGTCGCTCCTGGCGCTCCTGATCGCCGGCTGGCTGTGGCTCCCCGGTCCGACGCTCTTCTGGACCGGCGTCGTCGTCCTCTCACCGGGCGCCTCGATTCTGGCCGGCATTGCGCTTGGCTTGCGCGTGCGCTTGCCAACCCTGCCCTCGTTCGAGCAGCTTCGTCCGCTGTGGATGGACCTGGCTCGCTGGGCACTGGCGCTCGTCCTGCTGCCGTTCGAAGCCCTGCAGTCGCTGGATGCCATCGGCGTCACGCTGGCGCGCCTGCTGCTCACCCGCCGGCGATTGCTCGAATGGACACCGGCGGCGCAGTTCAGCCGCGCGCTGGGCCGGCGCACTTCGCGCGGGCTGACCTGGAGGCGCATGATCTCGGCGCCCCTCGTGGCGTTGGCCGCGGGCCTGTGCGTGGCATTCCTCAGGCCATCGTCGCTGGCGTATGCCGGGCCGCTGCTCTTCGCCTGGTTGGTCTCGCCTCAGGTCGCTCAATGGATCAGCCGCCCGATCCGCCGCCTTCAACCGCAGCTCACCCCGGAGCAGCGGCAGCGGCTGGGGGTGATCGCCCGAAGAACCTGGCTGTTCTACGAGCGGTTTGTCGGGCCGGAAGACCACTGGCTCCCGCCGGACCATTTTCAAGAGTCGCCTCGCGGCCAGGCGGCCCATCACACCAGCCCCACCAACGTCGGGTTCCTCCTGCTCTCGGCGATGGCCGCCGGCGATCTGGGTTACGTGGGGCTCCTCGGGCTGGCCTTGAGAATGAATTCGACGCTGGACGCGCTCGAGGGTCTCGAACGCTATCGCGGTCACTTCCTGAACTGGTACGACACACGCACGCTGGGGCCGCTGCCGCCGCGCTACGTCTCCACCGTCGATAGCGGCAACCTCGCCGGGTGCCTGATCGCCCTCTCCCAAGGCTGCCTCGGCATGCCCGACGTGCGCGTCTTCCGCTGGGAGCGCTGGCAGGGGCTGCTGGACACGCTGGCGCTCCTGGGGGAGGGGGTGCAGGTCGCAAGCGACAGCGACAAGCCATCGCCCCTGCACGCCGCGCTGGCTAAGATCCGCCGGCAGGTGCTGGCGATGAAGCACACGCCGCAGCGCTGGTCGGAGTTGCTCGAGAGCCTCCCGCTGCACGCGCTGCCCGAGATCGACCCCCTGGTCCTGGAACTGACCGAGGTGCGGCCCCACGCGCTCACCCCGGAGGCGCTGGACGGCCTGCGTTTGTGCTCGGAACGTGTGCGCCATCACGTGATGAGCATGCGGCGCGAAATCGAGCTGCTGGTCCCGTGGGCGACCCACATCGATCGTGCGCCGGCGTTGTTCACCGATTCCAGCGCCGAACCGCATCTGTCGCTGGCCTGGCAGGCAGTGGCCGACGCATTGCCCGTCACGCCTCGCCTGGGCGAGATTCCCGAATTGTGCCGTCGCGGCGAGGCCAGGCTGCAGGCGCTCGCGAGCTTACTGGCCGAACCAGCCTCGGCAGCACAGCCTGGCGCCGAGGCTGCGCGAGAACTGGAGGAGGCGCGAGCCTGGTGCACGCAGCTGGCCGAGGCGCTCCAGTCGGCGCGCCTGGCGGCCGGGAGCCTGCTGATCGGTTACCGCCGCATCAGCCAACGCTGCGAGGCGCTGGTGCAGGCCATGGACTTCAGCTTCCTGTTCGACCGCCGGCAGCAGGTGTTCCACATCGGGTTCAACCTGGACGCCGGGAAGTTGGATGACAACCACTACGACCTGCTGGCCTCCGAAGCGCGGCTGGCGAGCCTGGTGGCGATTGCCAAGCGCGATGTACCGCTCTCGCACTGGCTCCACCTCGGGCGCCCGCTCACGCGGGTGGACGGCTCGCTGGCGCTGCTCTCCTGGAGCGGGACGATGTTCGAGTACTTGATGCCCCTGCTGCTCACCCGCAGCTACCCGGGCACGCTGCTCGACCAGAGCTGCCGCGCGGTCGTCCTGAGGCAGATGGAGTATGCCGCCAGCCGGGACGCGCCATGGGGGATTTCCGAGTCCGGCTTCTACGCCTTCGACGCCGGGCTGAACTACCAGTACCGGGCATTCGGGGTCCCGGGGCTGGGGCTCAAGCGCGGCCTGGCCGACGACCTGGTCATTGCGCCGTACGCTTCGCTCCTGGCGCTGCCCCTCGCCGCCGAAGACGTCCTCGACAACTACCTGCGCTTCCAGGCGCTCGGGATGGTCGGGTTGTACGGACTGTACGAGGCGCTGGACCTTACGCCGTCGCGCGCGCCCGTGGGCCAGACGCAAGCACGCGTTCGATCGTATATGGCCCACCATCACGGCATGAGCCTGGTCGCCCTGGCGAATGTCCTCCAGGACGAGGTCATGGTCCGCCGCTTCCACGCCGACCCGCGTCTGCAGACGGTGGAGCTTCTGCTGCAAGAGCGGCTGCCGGCCGGCGCGCCGCTCGCCGATCTGCCGCCGGCCGCGGTGATTAGCGAACGCTCCCTGCGCACGCAGGTCAGCCTAACGCCGTGGCGCGAGCCGGTCCAGGCGGCCGCGCCCCGCGCCCACTTTCTTTCCAACGGCCGCTACGGCGTCATGATCACGAGCGCCGGGAGCGGATACAGCCAGTGGAATGACCTGGCGCTGACGCGCTGGCGCGCCGACACGACGCTGGAAGACGGGGGGACGTGGGTGTACGTGCAGGACCTGGACCGCGGGTCGCTGACGTCGGCGACCCTCCAGCCGACGGTTTCGCTCGCCGGCGATCCGCAGGCGTTCTTCTATCCGTACAAAGCCGAATTCCACCGCCGGGAAGACGAACTGGCGCTCAAGTTTGAGGTCGCCGTGGCCGCGGAGGACGACGTCGAGATCCGTCAGATGGTGGTGACCAACCACGGCGAGGAGACGCGGCGGCTGCGATTGACGACCTACGCCGAGGTCGTCCTGGCACCGCAGGAGGCCGACCAGCGCCATCCGGCCTTCAACAAGCTGTTCATCGAGAGCGAGTTCCTGCCCGAGCTGAACGCCCTTGTCTTCCACCGGCGCCCGCGCTCCGCAGAAGAAGAACCCGTCTTCCTGGTCCACATGCTGGTCACAACGTCGCGCTCGGCGCTGGTCTACGAGACCGATCGCGCCCGCTTTCTCGGCCGGGGCGGGACGCCGCGGGCGCCGCTAGCACTCGCCGAAACGGGCCCGCGCTCCGATGGTGCGGTCGGAGCGACGCTCGATCCAATCCTGTCCCTGGGCATCGACCTCGAAGTGCCTCCCGGCACGACGGGCCGCCTCGATTTCCTGACGCTGGTGGGCAGGGACCGTGACGAAGTGCTGGCCGTGGCGCGCCGCTATCAGAACCGGCCGGTCATCGACCGGGCTTTCGGCCAGGCGCGCGCCCTGATCGAGCGCGAGCTGCGCGAGCAGGAATTCACGACGCAGGATCTCGAATCGCTCGATCGGCTGCTCTCGGCGCTGCTTTACCCGAGTGCCGGGCTGCGCGCTTCCGCCGAGACGCTGGCTGCCAACCACAAGGGGCAGCACGGGCTGTGGGGTTTCGGCATCTCCGGCGACTACCCGATCCTGCTGGTGAGATTGAAGAGCGAAGAAGAAACCTCGCTGGTGCGCGACGTTCTGCGCGCCCACGCCTACTGGCGCCGGCGCGGGATCAAGGTCGACGTCGTCATCCGGGTCGACAAGGAAACGGGCTACGGCCTGGAGCTGCAAGGCGAGTTGTATCGCCTGATGGTCCGACTGGGCAGCGATCCCTACCTGAACCAGCGCGGCGGGATCTACCTCTTGAGCTCCGATCAGATGGCGGTCGAAGACCGCGTGCTGCTCGAGACCGCGGCGCGCGCCATCCTGGACGGCTCCCGCGGCACGCTCGCCGCGCAGCTGGGCGAGCCGGCCGCCGAGCCCGTGCGCTTGCCCGGCTTCGTGCCGACGCTCAGCCTGCCCGAAGACGTCGAGCCGTCGCCGGACCTGCCGCGCCCCACCGGCCTGACGCTCGACAACGGGCAGGGCGGTTTCAGCCCTGAAGGCCGCGAGTACCAGATCTACCTCAAGCCCGGCGAACGCACCCCGCGCCCGTGGATCAATGTGATTGCCAATCCGCGCCTGGGGTTCACGGTTTCGGAGGTCGGCGCCGGTTCGACCTGGGCCGAGAACAGCTCTGAGAACCGGCTGACCCCGTGGTCGAACGACCCGGTGAGCGATCCGCCCGGCGAGGCGCTCTACCTGCGCGACGAAGAGACGGCGCTGATCTGGTCGCCGACGCCCGAGCCCGCCCCTGCCGCCGCCCCGTATCTGGTCCGACACGGCGCCGGTTACACCATCTTCGAGCATTCCAGCCACGGGCTGCGCCAGAAGCTGAGGCTGTTTGTCGCGGGTGATTCGCCGGTGAAGGTCATCGCCCTGCGCCTGGAGAATGTCTGGCAGCGAGGGCGGCGGTTGACGGCGACCTACTATGCGCCGTGGGTGCTGGGGACGAGCCGCGAGGCGACGACGCCCTACGTCGTCTCGGAGTACGAGCCCGACATCCGCGCACTGCTGGCGCACAACCCCTACAACGCCGAGTTCGCCGGCCGGTATGCGTTTCTGGCTGCCAGCCAGCGGCCGCACGGCGTGACCGCCGATCGGTCTGAGTTCCTCGGCCGCATGGGCGACCCGCGCCGGCCGGCTGCGCTGGCACGCGTCGGCCTGGAGGGCACGGTACGGGCCGGGCTGGATCCGTGTGCCGCCATTCAGCTGCACATCGAGTTGAAACCCGGCCAGGCCAAGGAGGTCTACTTCCTGCTCGGCCAGGGCGCCGACCGCGACGAAGCGTTGAGCCTGGCGCGTCGGTTGGGTCAGCCGGAGGAGATCGAAGCTGCCTGGCAGGAATCGCAGGCAGCCTGGGAAGCGCGGCTGGGTGTGGTGGAAGTGAGCACGCCCGACCCGGCGATGGACATGATGCTCAACCGCTGGCTGCTGTACCAGGCGCTGGCATGCCGGATGTGGGGGCGCTCGGCGCTTTACCAATCGAGCGGCGCCTACGGATTCCGCGACCAGCTGCAGGACACGCTGGCCTTTGTGCACGCCGCGCCGAACGTGGCGCGCGAGCACCTGCTGCTTGCGGCGCGGCATCAGTTCGAAGAAGGGGATGTGCTGCACTGGTGGCACCCGCCCTCGGGGCGCGGCGTGCGCACGCGGGTGTCCGATGATCTGCTGTGGCTGCCGTTCGTCGCCGCGCATTACGTCGAGGCCACCGGGGATGAGAGCGTGCTCTCGGAGCACGTGCCGTTCCTGACGGGCAGCCTCCTGCGCCCGGACGAGGACGAGCGCTACGGCCTGTTCGCCGAGGCGGCGGAGACGCACACGCTGTACGAGCACTGCCGCAGGGCTTTAGAGCGCGGCTCGACGATCGGCGGGCACGGCCTGCCGCTGATCGGGAGCGGCGACTGGAACGACGGCATGAACCGCGTTGGTACGGGCGGGCAGGGGGAAAGCGTATGGCTCGGCTGGTTCCTGCATGCGACGCTGAGCCGCTTCGCCGCCCTCACCGAACGTCTCGGGCGGGGCGGGGAAGCCGAGGCCTATCGGCGGCGCGCCGAGGGCGTGCGCCAGGCGATTGAGTTGGCCGGCTGGGATGGCGCCTGGTACCGCCGGGCGTACTTCGATGACGGCCAGCCGCTTGGCTCGGCGCAGAACGACGAGTGGCGGATCGACTCCGTGGCGCAGTCGTGGGCCGTGATCTCGGGAGCGGCAGATCCGGTACGTGCCGAGCAGGCGATGCGCGCGGTGAAAGAACAGCTTGTGCGTCCGGCGGACGGATTGGTGCTGCTGGCCACGCCGCCCTTCGACCATTCCGCGCGTGATCCTGGATATCTCAAGGGTTATCCGCCGGGCGTGCGTGAGAATGGCGGCGCCTACCTGCACGCCGCCATGTGGGTCGCCTGGGCGTGCGCCGATCTCGGTTGGGGGGACGACGCCCACGCGCTGTTCTGCATGCTCAACCCCGCCTTGCGGTCCGACACGCCGGAGAAGGTGAAGTGCTACCAGGTGGAGCCGTACGTCGTCGCCGCCGACATTTCCGGCCAGCGGTCGCGCCTCGGGCAAGGCGGCTGGACGTGGTACACCGGGTCGGCTGCCTGGATGTACCGGCTGGGGGTCGAGCGCATCCTCGGGCTGCGCCGGATGGGCGCTGCGCTGCAGTTCGATCCGTGTATCCCGGCGGGCTGGCCGGCGTATCGGCTCCAGTACCGCTTCGGCCGCAGCGCCTATCGCATCCAGGTGCACAACCCGGACGGCGTCACCCGCGGCGTGCGCCAGGTCCACCTTGACGGCGTCGAGCTCCCCGACGGGCGCGTCCCCCTGGTTGACGACGGGGCGTCGCACAGCGTGGACGTGCGGATGGGGGGATGAAGAGAAGCTGTCAGCTTTCAGCTATCAGCGTATATCTTCTGTCCGCGTCGGCTGTTGTTCTGGCTGACCGCTGAGCGCTGACTGCTATCTGCTAACCGCTAGCCGCTGACCCCTGAGTGCTGTCTGCTGACCGCTGACCGCTGATTGCTGACCGCTCCGTACCACAGGCGATGTGCGCCGCCCACCGAGGGTTCACCGGCAGCCTCGCCACGAAACTCTCGGCAGGGCATGGCACAATCCGCCGATTGAAGCCACAATCGCGGGTGGGACGCCCGGCGCCATACCACCTCAGCGGGCGCCGGACCGGATCGTTCCCCAGCGCGTGGGGCCGTACGCGACGAGGCCATCGATGCCGACGCCCACTCCCGTCCCCTCGCCCGCAGCCCAGCCACGCGCCATCCGCGTCTTCATCTCGTCCACCTTCCGCGACATGCAGGCCGAGCGCAACGAGCTGCTCAAGTTCGTCTTCCCCGAACTGCGCAAGCGCTGCGAGGCGCGCGGCGTCGGATGGAGCGAAGTCGACCTGCGTTGGGGGATCAGCGACGAATCGCAGGGTGAAGTCTTGTCGATCTGCCTGGAGGAAATCCACAAGTGCCGCCCGTACTTCCTCGGGATCCTGGGTGAGCGGTACGGCTGGGTGGCGGACGATCTCCCCGCGGAGGTGCTGGAAACGCATCCGTGGGTGGCCGAAGATCGGCAGCGCTCGGTCACCGAGCTCGAGATCCTGCACGGCGTACTCAACAACCCAGACATGACCGGACAGGCCTTCTTCTATTTCCGGGCGCCGGCCTTCCTGGAGACTCTCCCACCCGAGTTCGGCCGCCGAGTTCCAGGAGGAGCCTACGCCCGGGGAGATCGAACGCCTCGGGCCACAGGCCGCCGCGCAGCGGGCGAACGAACGGCGGCACAGGCTCGCCCAGCTCAAGGAGCGCGTCCGCGCCAGCGGGCTGCCCGTGCGCGAGGATTTCGTCGACGCCCGCGCACTCGGCGAACTGGTGCTGGCCGATCTCGGCCGCGTGATCGACGAGCAGTTTCCGCCGGGCTCCGAGCCCGATCCGCTTCAGCGCCAGGCTGCTGATCATGAGGCCTTCGCCCGCGGCCGCGCCCGGGTGTACATCGGCCGGCCGGGCGCTTTCGACGCCCTCGATGCGCACGTACAGCGCGATGGCCCGCCGCTGATCGTCGTCGGCGCGTCGGGGCTGGGAAAGTCGGCGCTGCTCAGCAACTGGGCGCTGGGCTATCGGGAGAAGCATCCCGAAGACTTCGTCCTGATGCACTTCATCGGCGCCACGCCGCACAGCACCGACTGGGCGGCGATGCTCCGCCGGCTGATGGCCGAGCTTGCCCGACGTTACAACCTCGAGCTGGCGCTTCCGGTTCAACCCGATGCGCTGCGCGCCGCTTTCGCCCAGGGGCTGGCCCTCTCGGCGGAGAGGGGCCGCACGATCCTGGTCCTGGATGGACTCGATCAACTGGAAGACCGGGACGGAGCGCGTGAGTTGGCATGGCTGCCGGCGGATCTTCCGGCGAACATCAGGCTGATCGCCTCGTCATTGCCCGGGCCGGCATTCGACGAGGTCAAGCGAAGAGGCTTCGCCGAGCTCGAGGTGCAGCCCCTGACCGCCGACGAGCGCAGCCGGCTGATCGTCGAATACCTGGCGCAGTTCGCCAAGGCATTGAGCCCGGCGCGCGTCGAACGCATCGCCGCCGCGCCGCAGACCGCCAACCCGTTGTTCCTGCGCGCCGTGCTCGAAGAGCTGCGGCTGTTCGGTGTGCATGAACAGCTCGATGAACGCATCGCACACTACCTGTCCGCCGAATCGGTCCCCGACCTGTACCAGCGTATCCTCGAGCGCTACGAGACCGATTATGACCGTCTGCGCGCGGGCCTGGTCCGCCAGGCCATGTCGTGGCTGTGGGCCGCCCGCCGCGGGCTGCACGAGGCAGAGCTGCTGGATCTCCTGGGCGAGGCCGGCGCGCGCCTGCCGGGCGCGCTCTGGTCACCCCTGTTCCTGGCGGCCGAGGGCTCGCTGGTGAACCGCTCGGGTCTGATCGGCTTCTTCCATGACTATCTGCGGCGGGCAGTTGAGGCGCGCTATCTGCCCTCGGAAGACGAACAGCGCGCCACCCACCGCCGCCTGGCGGCGTACTTCGAGGGGCGCGATCAAGGCGAACGCCGACTGGAGGAACTCCCCTGGCAGTTGAGCCGGGCTCACGATTGGCCGGCGCTGGCGGCGACGCTCGGCGATCCGCAGTTTCTCGCTCAGGCGTGGGACCGCGACGAGTTTGAGGTGCAGGCGTATTGGGGAGAGATCGAGCGCAACACCGATCTGCACATTCCAGACGCTTATCGACCTGTCTTGGAAGATCCGCTGCAGCATCCCAACGTCGTTTGGCGCCTGGCACCCTTGCTCTCGCAGGCAGGTTACCCGACGCAGGCCCTCAGCCTGTATGAACCCATGATCGACGAATGCCGGCGGACGGGGGATGACCGCCAACTGGCGCTCTCGCTCGGCAACGCGGCGGCGATCCGCATGGCGCTTGGGGATCCAGTGCGGGCGCTGCGCGACATGGAAGAAGAAGCGGCCATCTGCGAAAGGCTGAGCGATCAGCGCGGTCACGCCCGGTCGCTTCACAACCAGGCCAACGTCCTGCACATCCAGGGCGACCTGACGCGCGCCGAGGCGATGTACCGGCAGCTCGAAGGTGTGTGGCGCCTGCTCGAGGACCGGGTCTCGCTGGCGCTGTCGCTCGGCAACCGGGCCAATGTGCTGCGTGAGCGCGGCGATCTGGATGACGCGTTGGCGCTCTACCAGGAGAAGGAACAGATCTGCCGCGAGACCGGCCAGCACATCGAGCTCGGAAATGCGCTCGACGGCCAGGCAGCGGTGCTCGTCACCCGCGGGCAGCCGCGCCAGGCGCTCGAGCTGCTCGAGAAAGAGGAGGCGCTGCTGCGCGAGCACGGGAACCGCAGCTTCCTGCCCACCTGCCTCGGCAATCAGGGAATCGCCCGGCTCGAACTCGGCGATGGCTCCGGCGCTCTGCGGTTGTTCCGCGAACAGGAAGATCTGTGCCGGCAGCTCGGCGACCGCAAAGGCCTGGCCGAGGCCCTCGGGCGGCTCGGGCCGGTGAAGGCCGCCTCCGGGGATGTAGGCGGCGCTATGCGGGACTACGACCAGGTCGAGGCGATCAGCCGCGAGCTCGGGCTGAAGGGCGAGCTGCAGGCCTGCCTCGGAAACAGGGCCATGATCCTGCGGGCGCGCGGCGACCTGGACGGCGCCATGCGCCTGCATCAAGAGAAGGCCGAGCTGTGCCGCGAGCTTGGCAACCGCAAGAGCCTGGGTGTCGCCCTGGGCAACATGGCCAACATCCTCGCCCAGCGCGGGGACCTGCACGCGGCGCTGGACATGCAGCGGCAGAAAGAAGCCATCGACCGGGACCTGGGGAACATCGCCGGGCTCGCTCATTGTCTGGGAAACCAGGCCGGGATCCTGGAGGACCTGGGTGATGCCGAAGGTGCGTTCACCAGGCTGCTGGAGCAGGAGGTGCTGCTTCGTCAGCTCGGAAACCCCGAGAAGCTGTCACGATCGCTGGTGGCCGCCAGCAGCGTGCTGATCAAATCACTCGGCAGGCGGCAGGAGGCGCTGCCCAAGCTCGAAGAGGCACGTCAGTTGGCGCGAGCGGCGGGAGCGGGGGCGCTGGCCGATCAGGTGGACGAAATCATCCGGCTGGCGGAGGGTTCGAATGGATGAGGGCAGGGAGGATCTGGGCGGCGCAGTGCGCCCTGCACGGCATGCACTCCGACCGGAGGGCACATCCCGGTGGCGGGTTGTCAAGTGGGCCCGGACCCATCCGTGGTGGGTGGTCGTCGTGGTGGGGGGCAGCGGGCTGATCCTCGGCTACGTTGGTTTCGACAAATACTTCGCGGGGCGCGGCGAGAGCGTCACCGCCTGGGACATCCTGTACCTGGTGCTGCAATTGATCCCGATCAGTTCCGGCGCACCCCCGGGGGCGATCCCGTGGGAGCTCTCGGTGGCGCGCTTTCTCGTCCCGGCCGTATCTGCCTATGCCGCCCTTTCGGCGCTGGCGCTGGTGCTCCGGGATCAGATCCAGCGCACCCGTTTACGACTCGTGAGGGGACACACCGTCGTTTGCGGAGCGGGTCGGCTGGGCACGCTGGTCACGACCGAGTTCTCGCGCCAGGGACGCACGGTGGCGGTCATCGATCTCGACCGCGACAATCCGAACCTGGAGGCGTGCCGGCAGGCGGGGGCGGTGGTGCTCGCGGGCGATGCCACCCGGCCCGAACTGCTGCGTGCAGCCGGGGTCGAGCGGGCGAACGTGCTCCTGGCCGTGTGCGGAGGAGACGCCGCCAACGCCGAAGTGGCGGCGGTCGCCCGACGGCTCGTGCAAGGACGCCGGCGCAGCCCGTTGACCTGCGTCGTGCGCGTGTCCGACCCGCGCCTGACCGAGCTGCTGCGCGACACGTTGTTCTCGGCCGATCGCGCCGACGGCATTCGGCTGGAGATGACCAACTTCGATGATCTGGCGGCGCGCGCCATTCTGCGGGCGCATCCCGTGCGGGAGGCGGAGGCGGGGGGCCGAGCACCGCACGCCGTCGTCGTGGGCACCGGGACTCTGGCGATGAGTCTGATCCTGCACCTGACGCGTTCGTGGCGCGCACGCGCGCCGGCTGCCGGCAAGCGGATCCGAATTTCGCTCATCGGCCCCGAAGCGGATGTGGCAGCCGGTCGGCTCACAGAATGGTTTCCCGACCTGGAGCACGCTGGCGATCTGTCGCCCGTGGTGGTGAGTGCCGACCCGCAAGAACTGGCGCGGGCCGCAGCTGCCAGCGGCAGGAAGGATCGACGGCCATCGATCGCCTACCTGTGTCTGGACGACGGGGTCGCCGGCCTGGCGGCCGGACTGGCGCTCGAGCGCCTGCTGCCTGCCGGGGCGGGCCCGATCGTCGTCTGTGTCGAGGACGAGCGCGGGCTGGCGCGCCTGCTGCGCGAGAGCGGCTGGTTCGAAGCGCGGCCCGGTCGATTGACTGTCTTCCCGCTGCTTGAGCACGTCGGCCGGGTCGAAGTGGTTTTGGGTGGGACGCACGAGCTCGTCGCCCGCGCCATCCATGACGATTATGTACGGGCGCGCGGCTCCCTAGGCGAGACGCTGGCGGACAACCCGTCGCTGGCGGCGTGGGAGGCTCTGCCCGAGGCGCTGCGCGACTCCAATCGGCGCCAGGCCGATCACATCCACGCCAAGTTGGAAGCGGTCGGCTGCGCGCTGGCGCCCCTCACCAGTTGGGATGCCGAATCGTTTGCGTTCACGCCCGACGAGATCGAGCGTCTGTCGCAGATGGAGCATGCGCGTTGGATGGACGACGCCCGGCGCGCCGGGTGGCGGCATGCGCCGGGCGCCAAGGACCTGGCGCGCAAGACCCATCCATCGCTTGTGCCTTGGGAGTCGCTGCCGGCATCGGAGAAAGAGAAGGACCGCCAGGCCGTTGCGCAGCCTGCCGCGGTTGATGGCGCTGGCGGGGCTGCAGGTCTATCGGAGGGGCGGGAAGTAGCCATTAGCATTCAGCTATCAGCGATCCGCTACCACTTGCAGGCCAGGTTGGATGTCGGGCTGGCTGAAAGCTGAACGCTGAATGCTGAGGGCTGACTGCTGATTGAAGCCCGCACTTCCGGCGCTGCACCTGGCCCGGTCGGCCCCGATAGGACGGCCGCTCCAAATCCGGAAGCTTGTGTGACACAGTCCCATTAGCAGAGCGACGAAGCATCGAGCCGTGCCCGCAACCTGCACAAGGACAATGAGGAGGAAGTCATGGATCCGGAGAAGGACACGCGGGATGGGAATGAAACCAGGGAGGGTATCGCCACGCTTACCAAGGACATCGAGAAGAACGAGAAGGAGCTGACTGAACTCCCAAAGAACTCCACGATGTCCGGTCTCAATGAGCGTCTGCTGGCCCTGGAGTACTTCCAACGGGCATACTACCGGCACAAGCTGAGCAAGGAGGTCGGCCCGCCTGAGAAGAAGAAGCTTCTAGCATCCGCGCGGCAGGATATTGAGAAAGCCTTGAGCTACCCCGATGCCTACTTCACGGACGGCAAGGGCACTCTGCTGCTGCTCCAGGAAGCCATCAAGAAGGATTCCGGCGGTTGCTTCATTGCCACCGCCGCCTACGGCAGTGCGGCCATGCCGGAAGTCGCGCTCTTGCGCCAGTTCCGCGAAGTGCGCTTGCGGCCGAGTCGGATGGGACGGATCGTCATTCGCCTGTACGAGTGGGGTTCGCCGCCGCTGGCGGCGTGGATTGCGGAACGCCCTGCCGCCCGCCTGTGGGTGCGCCGGCTGGTCCTGGCGCCGATGGTGAGATTCGCGCGCCATTGGATGACGCCGTAGTCACAGCCCGGACCTTCCTGCCGCGCCGGCGGCAGATCAAGGCCAAGCTCCAAGGCAGCGCAACCGTGCGACGCTCCGTCGACCCATGGCTGTAGTTCAGTCAACCCTCTAAGGAGGAAGAAATGGATCAGGCGCAGTTCGGGCTCAAAGTAAGGGAGTTGCTGCACCAGGCCATGATGCAGTCGTTCGCCAAGGACTGTCCTGGGGCGATCGCCAAGTTCACAGAAGGGATCGAGTTGACCGAAGGATACATGGGCGAGCGTCCCGAGATGGCCGCCGCCCTTGGTCCCATGCTGCCCGAGTTCTATTCCCTGCGGGCATTGGAATGGCACACGCTGAGTCGGGGGTCACGCAAGCCCGAGAAGAAGAGCCAGCTGGCATCGGCGCGTCAGGATATCGACAAAGCCTTGAGCTTCCCCGATGCCTACTACACAAAGGGCAAGGACGGACTGCGAAACATCCAAGAAATGATCAAGAAGGGATAGGGCGTTGCTTCATTGCCACCGCGGCCTACGGAAGGTCCCGTGGCTCCGGAAGTCTCACTTCTACGCCGATTCCGGGATGTGCGATTGAAGCCAAGTCGGCCGGGAAGCGCGATCGTTCATATTCACGAATGGTGTTCGCCGCCGCTGGCGGCGTGGATCGCGGAACGCCCTGCCGCCCGCCTTTGGGTGCGCCGACTGGTCCTGGCGCCGATGGTGAGATTCGCGCGCCATTGGATGGCGCCGTAGTCACAGCCCGGACCTTCCTGCCGCACCGGCGGCGGCTGATCCCGGGATGGGGTGCCGTTTGCGCCTTGGCGTCCCCGCGGCGCCGCCCTCCCGCTCTCGTCCTTGCGAGCCATGTACTTCGGTCCCCCGCAGGTCCCCGTAGCGCGGCGCAGGGGAGCAGCGAAGCGGAGCGGGAGGGGCGCGTGTCACCCGGTCTCGTCATTGCGAGGAGCCGCGGAGCGGCGACGTGGCAATCTCGGCCACGCCCGCCACTCGACTCGCGGGCGTGATTCCCCGCGCTTGGGGGAAAGCCCCTGCGTCCTCCGTCGGTCCCCGTTCCGGCAGGGATTGCCACGGCCCTTCGGGCGCCGCAAGGCCACCCCACGATGCGGGAAAGCGTCGGCGCCGTACCTCCAAACCGTGGTGCCATCGAGCAGGCAAACTCAACGCCCGCCCCAAACACAACGGGCCGGCCCTCGAGTTCCGAGAGCCAGCCCGTCTGCGGGCCTCCCCGCGTTCACAGGAGGCTTGCGTCTCAAATCGACCCCGCGCACCGCGCGGGGTCGATGTGTTGCTGTGATTGCCTCGTCCTACCCGTCGACTTCGGCCAGGCTTACTTCTCCTGGATGTCGAGGAGGAGCAGCAGGGCCTGCCCCGAAGCGCGCAGGAGCATGAAGAGCGACGCGCCGATGACCGCCGCCGTCAGCGGAATGAGCACCGGGATGCTGACGCTCAGGTACGCCTCGAAAGAGCCGGCTGCGACGATCTGCGGCATGTACACGTACAACTCGGCGACCAGAACGATGAGGGCGAAGATGGCCAGGATCAGCGGCAGCCAGGCGGCGTTCTCCAGCCGCAGGGCCCACTTGAGGGCGGCGTCGTGATCGTGGTACGTGTCGGACGTTTCGGCCGGCGTCTCAGACGTTCCCGGCATGCCAGCGCTTGCAGTCATGATCAGGGCTCCATTCTCGGATACAGGATCGGTGCGCAGTCGTCGAAGGACGAGATTGTTCTTGCGCCTGCGGCCGCCCCAAAGTGTACCTCCTTTCCCGGAGAGCCCTGTCCCGATTTCGAGTCGCAGCCCTCCGGCGGCTCGTCGCCCCAGGCGGCGCTTCCACCACGCCTGGTTCAAGCTTTGGCCCGCCTCGGCCACCCCTCGCCCTGACGGGCTCGGCATGCCCTCGGCGGGGGGCGCGGCTGCGCGGGTGAAGCCGCACTTGGCTCCAGTCCCATCCGCAGATGCACGCACGACGTCCCATTGCACTCATCGCCCCAGCGCTCAAGAATGTGCGATACCATTCTGCGGGTGAGGGCGGCCTCGCATCTCCCGCAGGTGGACGCCGCGTCACCGCCCGGCAGCCGTTTCATGGGGATCGCAGGGGGCCCGTATGAATGAGGGCCGATGGGGGGAGAGAGCGCAGGCATTCGATGGACAAGCTGCAGCCAGGCCGAGCGATCGGCCGGCGTGAGTTCCTGCGGGCGCTGGGCGGCGCAGCCGCGGCCGCCTCGCTCGGCGTCGCCTGCCGCTGGACCGGCGGCGCCGGCCTGTCTGTACCGGAGCCCGGTGGCCCCACACCCTTCCTTCCGTCAGATCCCACCCCATCGCCGCTCGCCGAGAGCGCACCGACGATGATCCCCGCCACGCCCACACCCGAATCGCTGATCGGCCGCGTCGCCCTCATCCGCACCACCGACCGCGCCGAAGGTGTCCGCCGCGCGCTCGACCTGTTGGGCACTAACCCGGTGCAAGGCAAGACGGTCTTCCTCAAACCGAATTTCAACAGCGCCGACCCCGCCCCCGGATCGACGCACACCGACACGCTGCGGGCGCTCGTCGAGCGCCTGTGGGAGATGGGCGCGGGGAGCATCACGCTCGGCGACCGCAGCGGCATGGGCGACACGCGCGCCGTCATGCAATCTAAAGGGATCTTCGACCTGGCATCCGAGCTGGCGTTCGAGACGGTCGTCTTCGACGACCTTGGCGCCGACGGCTGGGTGCCGGCCGAGCGTGCCCGGGAGCCACTGGCGACGCGGGTTCTCGCTGGCCCGCCCGGCCGTCGAAGCCCAGGCCATCGTGCAGACCTGCAACCTGAAGACGCACCGCTACGGCGGCCACTTCACGCTATCGCTCAAGAACTCGGTCGGTCTGGCGGCGAAGTCCGTCCCGGGCGAAGGCTACAACTACATGACCGAGCTGCACGACTCGCCGGATCAGCGCCGGATGATCGCCGAGATCAACGCCGCCTACACGCCAGCGCTGATCGTGCTCGACGGCGTCGAGGCTTTCACCAGCGGCGGGCCGGACACGGGCAACAAGGTCGAGGCCGGCGTCATCCTGGCCGGGGTCGATCGCATTGCGGTCGACGCCGTCGGCGTCGCCATCCTGCGTCTTCTCGGGACGACGCCCGAGGTGCCGGCGCGGGCGCGTCTTCGAGCTCGAGCAGATCGCCCGGGCGGTCGAGCTCGGGCTGGGTGTGGCGCAGCCCGAGGCGATCACCATCCAGGCCGACGACGCCGACGGCCGGGCGTACGCCGATCAGCTGCGGGTGATCCTGGAGGCTGACGGAAGCTAGCCGGCTTCCCGTGCACTCCCTGACCGATGCCGACTGTGCGCCCGCTCCTCCGCCGCGTGCTGGAGATCGATCGACCGCATCCCACCTTCGAGGGTGAGGCGCTCGAGCGCGAGGTGCGTCGCAACTACCGCTGGAACATGGCGGTCAGCGTGGGCGAGGTGGGCCTGTTCTTCTTCGGCATGTCGTTCATCGCCTCGACCACCATCCTGCCGCTGTTCATCTCCAAGCTGACCTCGAGCACGCTGGCCGTCGGGCTGGTGGCGCTGCTGGCGCAGGGCGGCTGGTACCTGCCGCAGCTCTTCACCGCCCATGCCACCGAGCGCGTGCGGCGCATGCTGCCGATCATGGTCAACGTGGGCTTCTTCGCCGAGCGCCTGCCGCTGTGGGCGCTCGTGGGCGCGGCCTCGCTGGCCGTGCGGGCGCCGGAAGTGGCGCTGATCCTCACGGTGGCGGGCTTTGCCTGGTTCTCGCTGGGGGGTGGGGCGATCGCCCCGGCCTGGCAGCAGCTCGTGGCGCGCTGCTTTCCGGTCGACCGGCGCGGCTTCTTCATGGGCTTCGGTTCGTCGATCGGGACCGGTTTCGGGGTCCTGGGCGCTGCGGCCAGCGTGGCCCTCCTGGCAGCCCTGCCCTACCCGGTGAGCTTCACGGCCATCTTCGCCATCGGAGCGCTCAGCGTCGTGCTCAGTTGGGTCTTCATGACCCGGATGCGCGAACCGGTCCCGGCGCAGCTTCCTCCGAAGCAGTCGTCGCGCCAGTACTGGTCCGGCATCGCCGGCATCCTGCGGCAAGGGGGGAACTTCGGCTGGCACCTGGCGGGCCGCGTCACGCTGGGCTTCGGGGCGCTGGGGGCCGGCTTCGTCACCTTGAGCGCCATCCGCACCTGGTCCGTCAGCGATGCGACGGTCGGCGGATACACCGGTGCGATGCTGGTGGGCGAGGCGGCCGGGATGCTGTTCCTCGGCGCGCTGGCCGACCGGCGCGGACACAAACTGTCGCTGCAGATCGCCGCGCTGTGCTACGCCGCCGCCTTTGCGCTGACGGCCTGGTCGCCGGGCCCCGGCGTGTACATCCCGGCCTTCGTGCTGATCGGGATGGGCCTGGGCGGCCAACTCACCTCGGGGATCATGCTGACGCTCGAGTTCGCCCCGCCGGGCAGGCAGCCCACCTATGCCGGGCTGGTCAACACGACCCTCGGGCTCGTCGGGGTGACGGCGCCGCTCATAGGAGCCTGGCTGGCCGAGCGCGACTTCAGCCTGCTGTTCCTCGTGGGCGCCGGCCTCAATCTGGCGGCCTTTCTGGTGTTCCTCTTCCGCGTGCGCGACCCGCGCCATCTGGCCGCCACAGCCCCGGAGCGTCCGCTGCTCTAGGCGAGCGACCGCACGCTGCCCGTCGACGCTCCGCCCCAACGCAGTCGGTTAACATGAAGGGCGGGCCCTCAGGGCCCGCCCATTTCACATTGTTACCAAACCCGCGCCGGGGATCGGGGGTGCATCACACCGGCGCGGAGACTTCCGAAGGTGCTAGCGCTTCGAGGTCCGGGCCCGTCCCGCGGCGCGTGCCGGCTTGGCGGGCGTCGGTGCTGGGGCAGGAGCCGGGGGCACCACAGGCGCCGAGACGACCTGAACCTCCGCCGGGCGCCTGCGGGTCAACGCGTTGATTGCCGCCACCACCAGTGCAACGATGCCCACCAGCACCAGCAGGCAGACGATCCAGCCGCCGGAGCCGAACATGCCGAACGGCCGGTGACCGCGGAAGGACATGCCGCCCCCATGCTGCCACAACTGCAGGCGACCGTCGCCGAACCCGGGCATGCCGTTCGCGAACGGGTGCATGAACTCCCCGGCACCGGGGATCCCACCGGTCGCCGCCAGGCCGCGCACAAACCCGAGGCGATACAGCGCAACCCCGGCTGCGGCGAGAAGGGCAATGACCACGAGGGTAATGAGAATTGTGAGGAATGCTCTTCGTCCTGACATCGACTTCCCTACCACCTTTCCAAACGACCGAGAGGCTTGAGATCGGACGTGGGCCACGATTTGGGGGAGCGTTTCACCGGCTCCCGACACCCATCGTCCACAAGACACGATAACAGGTTTGCATTAGGAATTGATGATTGAATTGTGAAGAGGTCTGGCCGACATGCCGTAAGCCGGCTTCAGCGCCGTCTTGCATGGGCTGTGGGCGTAATCAGCGGGCGGCACGCCCGGCACCGGCTCAGGCGACGGGCAGGGAGGCTGGATACCCTTCATGGTCTCCGAGGACACCTCCGAGGAGAGACGGATCGGGATCGGCAGCGACGCTGCGCTCGCTGAATCGTTTCTCTTGTCGGTCGAACCGCCGCGCCACTCCTTGGATGACCATCCGTGGTATACTCCCTAAATCGGGTCGACTTGACCAGATATCCTCGGGCAGGAACTCCGTCCTAACCCCCGCTCTCAAAATCGAGGTCACAGGATGTTCAAGGAATCTCTTCCTACGCGCCCCGCCATTTTCAATCGCACCGGGCTGGTCAGTCTGACATTGGCCCTGGCCTTGATGGCCACAGCCTGCGGAGGGACGGTCTCCAACTTAACCCCCACGCCGACGACCGTCATGGGCTTCGTGCCCGAGCAAGGGTCCCCGCCCACGGGCAACCCTCCGAGTTGTCCACACCCAACGGAGAGCCGGGGCAGACGGCAACGCCCGACACCGTGCTCTTCATTGCAGCCATGCAGTACAACAAGTTGAACGTCTGTTCCCTGGCCACCGATGCTCAGGTCGAAGTGGTGCTCGGCCAACCGATCACCGAGAAGACGCCTGGCGAGGACGCCGACAGCGTCTCCGGGGGGACGCTCTATTTCTGTACCTACCTCGGGAGCGGTCTCGCCGTCGTGCTCTCCTGGGTGGATACCGGTTCACCTGCGGCTGCCGAGCAGGCGCTGAAAGACGAACTTGCCCAGATGCAGGCGGATGAGCCGAGCGCAGTCGTCACCACGGTGACCGGGATGGGCGACCAGGCCTTCTGGACCGTCACATCGCATGCCGCCGGCTATGTCGTGGCCAAAGGTGGACGTGTGCTGAGTGTCGTCCTGGGCGGCAACATCGGGGATCCTGCGGCCCACCAGGCTGCGCTCAAGACGCTGGCCGAATCGATCGCCGCCGGGATGTAGCCCTGCGCCGTGTTGAAGTCGTCGACCAGACTTGATGCGTCCTCGGGCCGTGGCCGATGTTCGAGGTGCAGGGTGATGGAGCAGAGATGAGGATCGGATCGGCAGTCACCAATCGCCTCGCCGGACGTGTCCGGATCCCATCCCGGTCTGATCGGCTGCGCGGTGATGGGCTAAGGTCCGGTGCCGCCGTCTGCCTGGCGGCGGCCGCGATCCTGATCGGCGCCATGGGCTGCGCCATCGCGGGGACAACCACGCCGGTCATTGCCTCACCTTCAGCGGCGAGCCCGACCACCAGTTCCACCCAGCCCGCTGTCGCTCCCACGGCGCAGACCACAACCGCCTTGCCAACACCGGACCTCAGCCCCCGGCCGCTCGTCTGGTTCGCGCCTCTGCCTCCGATGCCCACCGGTCCGGGGCGGGAATTCACCGGGTCGGACGATTTCCTCGACCTCTTCGATCCGGGCTCCCCGTGGTCCGTGGCGGCGACGCACGTCAACGTCTTCAAGCTGTACGGCGAGTGGGTCGCCTACCACGCCACCGACGCCGAGCTCCGCACGGCCGTCGAGGGCATCCGCCGGTTGGGGCTGGCGCTGGCGGTCGAGGCCGGCCCGCTCGATCCACCGGCGGAGTGCGGGCAGGGGATCGAAGGCTTTGCCGGCACCGACGAGGGACGCCTGATCGCCCGCCGCGTGCTCGAGGCCGGTGGGCGCATCGACCTGATCGCCCTCGACGAGCCGTACTTCTTCGCCTCGATCTACGACGGCGCCAACGCCTGCCGCTGGGATGCCGAGCAGGTTGCGCGCCAGGTGGGCGAGTACATCCAGGTCATGCGCGAGTACTTCCCCGACCTGGTCGTCGGCGACACCGAGCCCCTGGCCGGAGCGTCGACCACCGGCGCGTACACCGGCTGGCTCGAGACCTTCCGTCAGGTCAACGGTTACGACCTGGCCTTCCTGCACGTCGACGTCGATTGGGGCCGGCCCACCTGGCCCGCAGCAGGTCAAGGCCATCGAGGACTTCGGCCGCACCTTCGGCGTGCCGGTGGGGATCATCTACACCGGCAACTTCCAGGACGCCTCCGACGAGGCCTGGCTGTCGATCGCCGGCGAGCGCGTCCTGCGTTACGAAGATCAGACCGGCGGGCGACCCGAACACGTCCTGTTCCAGTCGTGGAACGACAAGCCCGACCGCGCCCTGCCGGACAGCGAGGCGTACACCTTCACCGGGTTCGTTCGCGTCGTACTTCGACGATCGGTCCGCGCTCGGCATGCGGCGCACCGGGACCGGGAGCGAACCTGGCGTATCAGAAGACCGCCCGCGCATCGAGCGTCTTCCAAGGACAGAGTGGGGCACTCGCCGTCGACGGAGATCCGGGGACGGCCTGGAACTCGGGCGGCGGCCCGCTGCAGTGGATCCAGATCGACCTGGGCGAGACGGTGGACATCGCCGAGATCCGCCTGACCGTTTCCCAGTTCCCGGACGGGAATACGATCCACGTGCGTCTACGGCAGCGAAGGGATCTCGCCGGAGCGTTTCGTGCAGCTGCATATCTTCTCGGGAACGACCGCCGACTCCGACGTGCTCGTCTTCCACCCCGACCAGCCGATCCACGGCATCCGCCTCCTGCGCATCGAGACCACCACCAGCCCGTCGTGGGTCGGATGGCGGGAGATCGAGGTCATCGCCGCCGGGTAGCCGGGCTCGGCGATCCGGCCCACATCGAACTCCCGAAGGTGCTCGCCGAAGACCTCCAGGCAGGGCGCGATGCCCGGCCTTCTTCGTCCCTGGCCAAAGCGTCCGAAGCCCCAAGCTTCCTCGACGGGCAGGGCGATTTCAAGCCCGACCCCGCTCACCAGGCAGCAAAGACTCGAACTCCTCTCATCCGGCGCCAATAGGTGAACGGTGGTATGATTAGTCCACTATTTGTACAGGGTTCAACATAGCACTCGCCTGACCTCGCGCTTCCCCCCATTCTACAAGCGACAGCGAGCCAAGCGACCTTCCCGGTTGTCGATCTGCGTGGTGTCACTCCCCGAGTGACCACTGCGGGACGGCAGCCTGGGCCCTCGAACTTTGCAGATGAAGTTCATGGGCGGGCAGCGACGATGACGATCTCTCGGTCTTTCGCAGATGGGCCGACGGCGCTCCCCGTGGTCCGTGGCGGCGACGCACGTCAACGTCTTCAAGCTGTACGGCGAGTGGGTCGCCTACCACGCCACCGACGCCGAGCTCCGCACTGCCGTCGAGGGCATCCGCCGGTTGGGGCTGGCACTGGCGGTCGAGGCCGGCCCGCTCGACCCACCGGCGGAGTGCGGGCAGGGGATCGAAGGCTTTGCCGGCACCGACGAGGGACGCCTGATCGCCCGCCGCGTGCTCGAGGCCGGTGGGCGCATCGACCTGATCGCCCTCGACGAGCCGTACTTCTTCGCCTCGATCTACGACGGCGCCAACGCCTGCAGTTGGGACGCCGAGCACGTTGCGCGCCAGGTGGGCGAGTACATCCAGGTCATGCGCGAGTACTTCCCCGACCTGGTCGTCGGCGACACCGAGCCCCTGGCCGGAGCGTCGACCACCGGCGCGTACACCGCGCTGGCTCGAGACCTTCCGTCAGGTCAACGGCTACGACCTGGCCTTCCTGCACGTCGACGTCGATTGGGGCCGGCCCAGCTGGCCTGCAGCAGGTCAAGGCCATCGAGGACTTCGGCCGCAGCTTCGGCGTGCCGGTCGGGATCATCTACACCGGCAACTTCCAGGACGCCTCCGACGAGGCCTGGCTGTCGATCGCCGGCGAGCGCGTTCTGCGTTACGAAGATCAGACCGGCGGGCGACCCGAACACGTCCTGTTCCAGTCGTGGAACGACAAGCCCGACCGTGCCCTGCCGGACAGCGAGGCATACACCTTCACCGGGTTCGTTCGGTCGTACTTCGACGATCGGTCCGCGCTCGGCATACGACGCACCGGAGCGGGAGCGAACCTGGCCTATCAGAAGACCGCCCGGGCATCGAGCGTTTTCCAAGGACAAAGTGGGGCGCTCGCCGTCGACGGAGATCCGGGGACGGCCTGGAACTCGGGCGGCGGCCCGCTGCAGTGGATCCAGATCGACCTGGGCGAGACGGTGGACATCGCCGAGATCCGCCTGACCGTTTCCCAGTTCCCGGACGGGAATACGATCCACGTCGTCTACGGCAGCGAAGGGATCTCGCCGGAGCATTTCGTGCAGGTGCATATCTTCTCGGGAACGACCGCCGACTCCGACGTGCTCGTCTTCCACCCCGACCAGCCGATCCAAGGCGTCCGCGTTCTGCGCATCGAGACCACCACCAGCCCGTCGTGGGTCGGATGGCGGGAGATCGAGGTCATCGCCGCCGGGTAGCCGGGCAGGGCGATCCGGCCGACATCGAAATCCCAAAGGTGCTCGTCAAACCTCCAGGCAGGGCGCGATGCCCGGCCTTCTTCGTTCCTGGCCAAGCGTCCGAAGCCCCGAGCTTCCTCGGCGGGGACGGCGGCATTCAAGCCCGACCCCGCTCGCCAGGCAGTGAAGACCCGAACCCCTCTCAGCCGGCGCCAATAGGTGAACGGTGGTATGATTAGTCCACTATTTGTACAGGGTTCAACATAGCACTCGCCTGACCTCGCGCTTCCCCCATTCCACAAGCGACAGCGAGCCAAGCGACCTTCCAGGTTGTCGATCTGCGTGGTGTCACTTCCCGAGTGACATCTGCGCAACGGCAGCCTGGGCCGTCAGACTTTGCGGATGAGGTTCATGGGCGGGCAGCTACGACGATGATCTCTCGGCCTTTCGCAGATGGGCCGACGGCAATTCCCCGGAAGCAGCGATCCGGGTTGAGCGTGTGCATCCGACAACAGGCGTCTTGTGCGTGCGATGGGCGAAACGGAAACCTCGCCGCTCACACAGGCATCGCGCCACCCGAAGGTGACCCAAGGAGGGTCCAATGTTCAAGCGGATCTCGAACGCAGTGAAGTTCAACGGCGCGCCGGTGCGCGCATTCCTGATCCTGGGAGCATTGGCGCTGGGGGTTGCGGCCTGCAGCTCGGCGAGCAGCACGGACACGACGTCCTCGGCCGACGCTCCCGCCGCGGTTCAAGCCACATCGGCGCCCCAGGCTGAAGCTCCAGCCGCGCCGGCCGCCGGCCTCGATGTCCTGTCGATGAATGCCTGCACGATGTTCCCGGGTGACGAAGTGGCGAAGGCACTCAACGCCACGTTGTCCGACCCGACCAACACCGGCAACGGGCAGCGGCGGCCCGTACTGCACCTACGGCCTGCTGACGGACGGAGTCGGCACGGGCGGCACCCAGGTGTACATCATCAACCTGGACGATCCCAAGCTTTTCGACCTGGGTCTGACCGCGCTGGTCGATGCCCACGCCGATCGACGGTCTGGGTGACGAAGCCTACAGCGGCACCCGCGTCGGAACAGAAACCTTCGAGATCATGATCCGCAATGCCGGCGGCGTCTCGATCGATGTTCTGGGCACCGATGCCGGCCTGGTGCGCAAGCTGGCCGAGTATGTCCTTGCCAACCTGTGAGCCTGGCCGCCCTCGGTAGGGAAAGAGGCCCGTTGGCTTCGGTGGCAGCCGGGGCAGGCAAGTAGCGATCAGCGATCAGCAATCAGCGGCTCGCTGCTAGCGATTAGCTGTCAGCAATCAGCGATTGGCGATCAGCGATCGGGCTTGAGCTTTCGGCAGGCCCGATTGCTGCTCTGGCTGACCGCTGACAGCTGACAGCTGATAGCTGACAGCTGAGTGCTGATCGCTCGCCCGGCGCGCAAGGCCAGTACTCCGTTTCGAGAACGCCGGCGCCGCCATCCTTCCTCACCCTCAGCCTTTCGCCCGCCTCGGCCATCCGCCCCGCTCCTCCGCTCCGCTCCGGCCGGGCAGCGTGTCCGAGGCGGGGCGTAGGCCCGGGGCGTCCAAGGTGGATGGGGCCGGTCGAGTTGGCGCATCAGAAGGCGATGGAGATGCTGGCCGGCGAGGAGGGGAAAGAACAAGTGCAATGAAGGATTACAGGAACGGGGCCCGGCGGCGGGATGTGAAGCGATCAGGGCCGAAGCGAAACTCGCATGAAGGGGCAACGCCATTGGGCCGACCGCGGCTTCCCATTCCGCGCGCCGCTCGCGCCTTCGGCCTGTTGGTTGCGGCAGCCGCGATCATCCTGGCCGTGCTCCTGTGGGGAGGGCGCAGCTGGCCCCGGAGGCCTCTCCAGCATGGAGGTCCCTTCGCAAGAGCCGAACGAGGCGGCACTACGCCAGCGGCTTCCGCCCATACCGGACAGCCGGATTCAAGCGCCTCGGCGCAGGGGCCGGCGGACACTCCGGACGCACCTGGAGCCACTGCGAGCGCAGCACCCGCGTCGGCCGGCCACGGCTCGCCGGACGGCCACATCGTGTTTGTGTGCCAGGTGTTCAGGGACGATACTCACGAACCAGATCTGCATCATCAACGCTGACGGCACAGGCTTCACCCGCCTGACGGGCAACGATCAAGCCGACCACTTCTATCCCTCCTTGGCTCCGGACGGTCAATCGGTCCTGTACTCGTCGAACGAGTCCGGCGAGTATGCTGTCTACGAGATGGACCTTTCGAGCGGCACCTCCCGTCGACTGACGTACTTGGGGGATGACTACGCCCCTGCGATGTCGCCGGACGGCAGTCAAGTGGTCTTCGTGCACAACGACGGTCAGCGTCAGACCCTGTGGGTCGTCGACAGAGCCGGCGGGACCCCGCGCACGCTCGCCGCGGCGAGCACAGGTGACGGTTGGGACCCCGTCTGGTCCCCGGACGGCGACCGGATCCTGTTCGCTTCCTCGCGCGCCGGCGGCGTACAGCTCTTCGTGGCGGACGCCGTCGGCTCCAGCGTGCGCCAACTGACGGACGTTGAGGGCCTGCGCGGGCGAAGCGACTGGTCCCCCGATGGCGCCTTCCTCGCCACCTATGCGGGCTCCGCGTGGCACCGCGAGATCATTCTCCTCGATCTGGAGGGCTCCATCCTGGCCCAACCCACGGAGGGTGGGAACAACCTGGCGCCCAGCATCTCACCGGATGGGGAGTGGATTGCCTTCACTTCCTACAGAGACCACTATGGGGATGACCACGGCTGCGAGGTCTACATCATGCGCAAGGACGGCAGCGACATCCGCCGGCTCACCAACAACGACTACTGCGACTGGCAGCCGCGATGGGGACGCTAGACTCGGCCGACGAGATTCCTAACTGGAGGCGGGTGCGTCCATCTACGCGGACTCGAGCGGTGTGGCCAGGGGACGGCAGACACGCATTACGGGGGAAGCCCCGCACCGACTCCGGAGGCACCTCGACGCTCCAACGCTGGCCGACGAGCCCGGGAATGCCGCCTTGCTCCACCTGCAGGACGCCGGGCACATGCGGCGCTGCTGGCTGCTATTGGAACAAGATGACGAACACGTGCGGTCCTACGCCGTGACCGGAAACCAGATGCCTTCGATCAGGAGCGCCACGGGCGCTCCGTTTCATCTTGTCATTCTCCGGTGCTTGCCCCGCTTCGGATCGCGAGCAGGTCCTCGTGAGGTAACCGGACGGACGAGCTCTGGCTTTGGCCCGCCTCGGCCATCCGCCCCGCGGGCGCGCATGCCCTCGGCGGGGGGCGCGGTTGCGCGGGCGAGGTGGCACGAAACCTGCGGCGGTCTAGCTGTGGTCGGTGGCCCTCATTGGGCCAGAGCGTGAAGACGCCGAAGTGGCCTATCTGCAAGCCCGCTGTAAGGCACGCAACGTTCCATAACCTGCCACAATCGAAGAGTACGTGCCTGGCAGGGGGATCCTCCGTCCATCTCATCGCCGCCCGGGAGGCCTCTTCCGGGTTGGATGGCAGGAGGTCTGTATGTCCGCTTCCCACGCCCCATCCCGCTCTCTGACAAACAGTCGGCAGCAGGAGACTGTCCCGTCGGTCCCCCCTGAAACAAGCGCCGCTTCGTGTGGCCGGTCAGTCCCTCGACGAGCAGATCACGAAGCTGAAGGCTGGGGACTTGAGCGACTGGTCCGGGCTTTGCCGCTTACAGTTGCGGGATCGTCGTGGTCGCATGGCTCCTGCACTTCGTGCGTACTCCGGCCTTTCCATGGCTAATGACGCTGATAGGATCTCTAACCACTGCGTACTGCATCTACCGTGTCAAGAAGATCAAGCGCCGGATCCGCGATTTGGAGCTTGGCCGGGATGGCGAGCGGATCGTTGCAGAGGCGTTGGAAGCGCTGAGGCAGGAAGGTGCCGTTGTCTTCCACGATCTGCAAGGTGCAGGGTTCAATATCGACCATGTAATCGTCTCAAGGCGCGGGATCGTGGCTGTCGAGACCAAGACGCACTCGAAGTTCCCTGACTCCAAAGTGCTCTACGATGGGAAGAGCGTTCGTGTCGATGGCATGGCCCCCGATCGAGATCCGGTGGTCCAATCGATGGCGGAAGCCACGCTCCTGGAGGCGATGCTTAGGGAGAGCACAGGCAAGAAGTTCCACGTCCGTCCTGCGGTGGTGTTCCCCGGCTGGTGGGTTGAGAGCTGCAACGGCGCCAAAGGCGAGCCCTGTGTGGGTGTTGAACGAGAAGGCGCTCCCGAAGTTCGTCGAGCACGTGTCCGCTTGTCATGTCGGAGGAGGACTTCAGGCTGGCGGCGTTCCACCTTTCAAGGCTGATTCGGTCCAGTGGGAGGCGCATTGCATAAGGTATTGAAGACGCGAAGGGAGACAACTCGGTCGCAAGGGTCTTGGCCAGCCCTCGGCCGATTCCGGTGACCCGGTCGGTGTTCCTTGAGGACTCATGGCCACTCAGGCACAGGGCACCCTTCAAGCAGGAGGTTGCACACGCTCATGTGCCATGATAGCTGAGCCTTCGCGGTTTCATCTCCTTCGGTGACGTAAAATCACTAGTTAGGCGCTTGGACGGGTACTCGTCCGAGGCAGGTAGTGGCGGATGCATTCCGTCCGATCCTGGATGCTGGAGTGACATTCTCCGATGATACTGCTGTCGGCGGCATCCGAGGAGAAGGCGGTGCAGCGCACGTTGTCGTCGGCCTGCGCATCTGCGGCCGTGGCCTGTGTATCCCAACCGCCCACGCTCCATCCACGCAAGGTCCATCACCGGCCGCGCCTGCCCGCAGGGAAGCCCAGCGATCGGTGGCCTTGGCCTCCTGGTCCTCGTCATCGGCGCTGTCATATGTGGCCTTTCCGGCGACAACTACACTTTCGGCGCCATTGTGGCAATCGTCGGCGCGGTCATCCTGATCTACGCACTCGTCACCGGAAGGACGAAGACCCATCGGGTATAGATTGTTCGCTTCTCGGAAGCCGGCAATCGCCGCCACGTGGCTCGTCGCAAGCGCCTAACAACTCGCTGAAGCTGACCCGGCGGGCTGGGGTAGATGGCGGGCGCCTGGCCCGCCGTGCGTGAGATAGGTGGGAACTGCCCGCTTCCGCCGGGCAGCCTAGCTCGAGGCCGTTAGGCGGATGAAGCGTGCGGCTTCTGCCGTCCAAGAAACGGGGGGCAAGTGCCCGACACTCGGCTCATCACTCCCACAGCCCGAGATCAACACTCCCGACGAGCTTCTTGCCAACGCTGAGCGTTACTTCGCCTCCAACGATCCAACGATGATGAGGGCTGCCGTACTCGAGGCAATGGCTGCCCTAGAGAGTTCGTACAGAAGAAGATACTTCTCTGCACTCGAAGGAAAGCTAGAGCCGTTGCTCCATAAGTGGATTGAAGAGAAGACAAAGATGGACTTCAACTCCCGCCTCCGTGTTCTCGCACCTGTGGCAATTGGACGGCCGGTTGACACCAGGGACGCACTCTGGCGAGACTACCAAGAGGCCAGGGGGATTCGCAGGAATCGCGTTACCCACGCGGGAGCTCGGGTCACTCAGAGACCGCCAGGTTCGTCATCGACACGGTTTACAGATGGTTGGCGTTCCTAGGCTCGAGCGTGGAACTGCAAGTGGCACTGGTTGGTCTCCGTGACTACTTCGGCCGGCGCCAGCACCTTCAAGTCCACACAGAGAAGGACGCGGTTGATGTCATCACCCGGTACTTCAGCAAGGCCCGCGCCGCGCAAATCACCGCGTAGCCCAACCTGCACCTTCCAGGGCAACCTCGCCCCGACGTCACTCTGACTTTCGGGCCTTACACGGTCGTCATAGAGGTCAAGTTTGTCCAGCAGCACGCAATCGACGAAGTAATCTCGGACGCATTGAGCCAACTTAAGGCCTGCTGTTCAAGCTTGAAGCGACCATCGGCGCCGTGATCATCTTCTACGCCGGGGACCTCAGCGATCTATACAAGGACATTCGTGTTCTCGATGAAGGTAGGTTGTACGTTCTAGTTATTCGCCTGTAGGTTGTTTCATCCGCCTAACAACTCGCTGAAGCTGACCCGGCGGGCTGGGCCTGAATTGGCGCTTGCTCGGCCCGCTGCAGTGCCGCAGAATCCAGTCAGGTTTGCCCGCTTCCGCCGGGTAGCTAAGCTCGAGGCGGATGGGCGGCCGAACGGGGGTCGCGCACCGTCGAAGAAGGGGGTGTTATTGTGGACGCAGATCAGTCCTTCTTGCAGCTCGCCGTCTCAAGCGACCGCGAGACCGCTGCAGTCGAGTTCAAGTCAGCGTTCGATGTCCATTCGAACCGCGAATGGTGTGAGCTGCTGAAGGACGTAGTAGCGATTGCGAATTCAGGGGGAGGGGTTATTGTCATAGGCCTCGACGACCACGGCGCGCCCTCGAACATAGACATCGCGCACTCCTTGACCTAGACCCGGCTGAGGTCACCGACAAGGTAAACAAGTACACCGGTCGCGAATTCGCCGGGTTCTCTCTTTGCCCATGCGAGAAGGCGGGTGCTCGGCTGCTCGCTATCCAGCTCAGTTCTATGCCAATGCCCCTCGTGTTTGAGAAACCGGGTACGTATGACCTAGGAGAGGGCCGACAAGGGTCGGCATTCCGTGAGGGCGCGATCTTCTACAGACACGGCGCAAAGAGTGAGCCGTGCAACAATAGACGATATCCGGGCATCGTTTGAAAGGGGCCATGAGTCCATTCGGACCGCCATGCTCGAGAATCTCCGTCAAGTTGTCGAGGCGCCAGCCGGATCGACAGTAGTTACACTTCTTCCCTCTGGTGAAGAAGGCGCCCTCCCCGTGCGTCTCTCCGATGACCCGGGCGCCCCGGTTATCGGGAGAATGGAGCCGGACCAAACGCATCCATACAGATTGAAAGAACTGGTCGCTGCCGTCAACAGGATGTTGCCCTCTTGCGACACAGATCACCGCTTACGATATTCAAGCGGTCCGGAACGCGGTACGACACCGACCCCAATATGGGCTTTCACTACCATTCTCGCTACGCAGGCCACCAATATAGCGAGGCGTTCGCGAACTGGCTGGCGGAGCAGCATAAGCGAGACCCCCGCTTTCTGCCGCCGCTCGAGCCAAGTACCCTCGAGGCAAGGCGTCGCAAGGCCATCGAACGAATGAGGTGAAAGCGGCCGCCTAACAACTCGCTCAAGGTGACCTGGCGGGCGGGGTCGAAGGCGTGATCCGTCCGGCTAGCCGGCGTGACGTGAATAGAGACAAGGCCCGCGCACTCATGCCGGGCTGATGCCATTGGCGGGGTAGGGAGCAGCGGCCACGGCAAGCTCCATATTGGTCGTCGCCTCGCTGGACTCCGCATGCACTCAGCGGCTGCGCCTGTGGGCCTCGTGCGCATGCCGGATACAGAAGAGGCGCTCTATGCGGCGATACACGAGAGAGGCTTCTGAGCTGGCCTGGCCCGGCGCGGCCAAGGGGCTACCTTCAATGTGGATTACTGAAACCCTCAAAAGGAGAATAGGGTATCTCCACATTCTCCCACTGGCCAACTCCGTGGTCGCCTGGTACGTGCGTAAGTATCTCGTCCGCGGGTACAACTGCGAGTGTGGGTGACGGATACAACGCCCACAAGTGGAATACATAAGGGGAGATTCGCAAGCCACACCCCATTCGTTTCGAGAGACATGGAACGACGCTTCAACGGGCGTGGAGTTGGAGGCCTTTACTTCGATCCTAAGGGGCGAGCTGTCGGACAGGCTCACAATGGAAAGGAGATCGAAATCCGCACAGATTGGTCTCGAACCCTCTCCATTGAGCCTGTCGCTTCGTCCTCTCAAGCTCATACACGATCGAGAGCTTCTCGCCTCTTCTTCCGTCTCAAGCCGTAGATCTCGGGAGGACCTCCGTGAAACCTTCGAATGCGCGTCCCACCATGCGACTATGGCATCGTCCGGCGGCTCCAAGAGTCCGGCCTCTCGAATGCACTGCAGGGCATCTTCAGGTAAGTATCTGGCAGCCTCTTCCCTTCCCTTGTTAACAGCGGCAGCCACGGAGGCGATGACGTTTGTATGAGATGGCCAAGCTGAAGTCGAAGTGCGGCACTAGGGTCGCCCGAGTTTGCGATGAGGAGGCCCGACTCTGTCAAGACAAGGTGGCCGGATGTGTCAGACGTGGATCACCCGCACGCCAGTGACACATCCAGTATTGCCTGCGGCGAAGCCACAACAAACGATTCAAAGAGATCGGGGAAGGACATGTCGATTGACCGCTCGGCCCCGACAAACTGGAGAAACTCCCGCGAAGAGTATAGGACCCCTACGGAGAACACGTCTAGTCCCCTTTGAGGTGTCTCACGAGGTCTGCGATATCATCAAAATCAAGACCGGTCTCGTCAAGGTCTGGGATGATCGGTTCAACGGAGATCAAGTCGTCATTCAACACCTCCGCCATACGGGCGATCTTCACCGACAGACGTCTTGCCACGGAATCGTCCACTGTGTCGGGGGCCACGAGAATCTCAAGGGTGGTCTCGACGTCGGGTGATAGACCGAGCCTATGTATGCGGTCTTGGGACTGGAGGAATTGGGCGGCATTGTAATTGCGGTCTACATAGATGGCATGGTGACATACGGTGTGGAGGCTGATGGCCTCGGCGCATGCTGCGGGATTTGCCACGAGAACGAAGGCTCGCGGATCGTCATGGAACCGCTTGATTTTCGAGTTCGCGGGTCTCTTGCTCTTCTTCCGAGCCTGTATCGACCCCACCGTGGATGTAGTCTGCCCCGATGTCCAGAAGCCTCGTGGCGATCGTCTCCACATTCTCCACAAAGGTGCTCCAGATCACCGTCTTTTTCCCTTGATTGGCTAGATGCCTGGCCCTATAGCATGCATACTCGAGTTTAGGGCTGTCTTCCTCCTGAGCGACAGCAAGGAGTTGGTTTGGAAGGTTGACGCCGCTTTTCAGAAGGAGGGCGGGATTGGACACAACTTGAAGGAGGCGGAGCACACTTCGGCCTATCCTACGAAGTTGAATTCGGTCCCGAGGGTACTAGGGCCAGGATAGAGCGTGCTTCCTCAGATCGCAACAGCTGGTAGAGCTCACGCTGTCGCGGGCCGCAAACAAATCGCAGTCCTAATGATGGTCACTGCGGGAGCCCAGAGCCCTCGCTTGGTGGTGCGGACGAAGACAGGCCTAATGAGCTTTACGACGTCTTCCTGATGGGCGTCGATCTCGGGATAGAGGAAGCCGAATTGCGGCACGAGATCTGAAATCGCATTCGGAAGAGGTGTGCCTGTCATGATGAGCTTCGCGTCGGGTAGATGCGCAAGGCCCAACACTGTGCTCGCCCACTGCCCTTCGATGCCGCGCTTGATATGATCGACTCTCGTCTCAGGATCATGAAGGTGGGATGTTCCACCAAGTACTGAGCGACAAGGTTGCGGATGATTGGAAGCTGCTGGTAGCTGACAAGCAGGACTTCGTGATCTGTGGCGAGGGTCACCGATATGGCCTTCTCGCCCCCGGTGAGCCTCCTGCTATTCGGTGTCGGGGAAATGCAGAGGGAGAGCTGCTCCTCCCATGTCGCAAAGGCGTTCTTTGGGGAGACAACAAGAAGGCGAGAACGTCCAGTCCTCGAGTAACAATACACTGCGAGTGCTTCCGTCGTCTTCCCTGCACCCGGGACGGAGAAGGTCGCCCCCGCTGGAAGGCGGCACAGGCGAGAGACGTTCCTGGATTGCTCGGATGTCAACTTTCTGATGAAGCCCTCGGCCAGAAGCTTGGAGGTTAAGTCCTCGAAATTCACGGGAGCAGAGCTCTCCGCGTTCTTGTATGAGACTGCCCGTGTCGCGGCGGTTCTGAGGTACTGTTCTATGTCGGAGTGGACTTCCAGGGCAACAGCGTATCTCTGAAGTGTGTAGGCCAATGACTTGCGGCACGCGAGAAAATCCCATAGCGGCAGTAACACGCTGGAGGGCCCTATCGATATGAGTTCTTGGGCGACCTCCTCGAACACCAGCCGGATTGCCGACCACACGGAGGCGGCACCGTGAAACTCGGCCAGGACTGCCTGGATGTCTTTGCGATGACTTAAGCTCAAGCATGGAGGAGAGTCGAGCGCGGAGCTCGGCAACCAAGTGCTCAACTGCGTTGAGCTGTTCAGCGATGCCTTCGTGAGCCGTGCTTTCGGTGATGGAGTTCAGCGCGTTGGTGAGATTGGTGTGTGCCAGCGTGACCTCAAGAAGTACCGCATTCGCCTTCTTCCGTTGCTTCTTGAGTTCCCTCTTGCCTTGAATGACATCTACGATGTCCTCGACTACAGAAGCGCGCGTTTCTGCGTCGGCATTGGCCAGGACCCGCGCAATCGCCCCGGCATGTGTGGGCTCAGTCGCTGGTCCAAGGAGCTCCATGCCTGGGGTACCTACTGCGGGAGGGACAGGTAACTCCATGGTCAGCACGAGGCGGTCAAGTACGGCTTGAAGGTGTTCCTTGACCTCGGGAATGATTTGATAAAGTCGGCCACCAGCAGCGCTCGGATCGTCAACTAGGCAATACGTAAGCTCCGTGAAGGCATCCTTCTCGTCGGGCTGCTTTATCTGCTGACGTCCTTGCACCATCTTGCCGAATGCAAACTCGTCTTGCCCGACGAGATCATACTGCTTCGCCTTGCCTCTTTCGGACAGGTATTCGTCCACAAGCGTCAACTGGGAAAACGCCTTCTGCACTTCCTTCTCATCCATCCCATAGAGCAGCGCCAGATCCTTGTCGGTGTATTTGTGGCGTTCTTGCTTGGCGCGGAGCATGCAGGCCTTCGCTATCCAGGTATAGTCCTCTTTGATGTCTGGCTGAATCTGGAGATACGCCTCAAGTTCGTCGATGTCCTTGTCTGAACAGACCGGGAGTACGACGAGATCGACATGCGAGTACCTGGAGAACGTCTGGGGTCCCTCGCAATACAGCTCTCGGAGGGCGCACAGTCGTCGGTTCCCGTTGACTACGAAGCCCTTATCAGTCACGATGAGCGGCTGCTCTTGACTGTTCCGCGGGTCCCTGAAGTAAGCCCGAAGTGGGGTGTTGTCTACAAGCTTCTTGAGAAGCTCGTGCTGGACGCGTTGTGCGTCTGTTAGCTCTGGGTCTCGAGTGAAGAAATCCTGCACCGCACGCCGGGGTTCGCGGCGACGTATTTCCTCCTGGGCGGCTTGGGTACGACCATTCCATAGGCGGTACTTGGGCATGCCGATTTCAACGGTGAAGACTCCGAACTTCGTTACCTTTCCCTGGAACCTGAAGACGTGCTCGTACTTGGGTTGCTGCTTCGTGAGCTCCTCAAGAAGGCGTTTGCGTTTGGGATAGGGCCAGCCAAGCGGTATCTCGCTGTAGTTAGGCATCCGGTGCTCCTTCAAGGCCGAAGACGTGCAATGGGATCGTGACTATACCTGAGAACAGATCGAGCTCCTGCACCATTCGCTCGAAGTTTGCGAGGTTGCTGCCGAGGGTCTTGGCCAGAGACTGCGTGGGAAGAACATATGCTGCTGACGAGATTGCGCCTTTCTGGTAGAGATATTGGAGCTTCAGCAGGTCAGCGTAGAACCTGCCCATGTTGCCGGTCTGTAGGCATAGCCCGACTCCCGAGTTGACCGCAGTGACAGTGATGTTCGAGGAATGAGAGAGTTTCACCCGTGATGACCAGCCCTTGCGGAGGAGGTTCTCCAGTATCTGTCGACGTATCTCGCGCGAGGACATGCGACCTGGGTCGACCGGGACCATCGACACTGCCTCCTGTACGGAGAGGAGTTTCGGATCGGCCCAGTCCGCGGCGAGCAGTGGTGGGAGTGGTGACGGCAGTTCACGGGATGTCGTCCTTGGTTTCTGGGGGTCGCCGGGAAAGCCTCGATTTCGTATGGTCGTAGATCGGCTTGTCATGCGGGCGGTACCTAGCGGCCCCCGAAAGAGCGCCCTCCAATCGTTGTCTTCCCACTTCGAGATACTCAAGAGAGACATCGCGCACCCGCTGAAAGCACGATTGTGTATTGCCGCGGCTACCCCGGCGGAGGCTACGCCAGCAAGCGGATCAAACACCCAGTCGCCCTGGTCGGTGAGGCTAAGGACAAGGCGCTCAATGAGGCCAACGGGGAACTGGCATGGGTGAATCGTCTTCTCGACGTGATTGCTCTTCACGTTGGGGATGTCCCACACATCTTCGGGGTTTTTCCCCTTGGGGTTGCTTGAATAGTTACCGACATTTGGCCCTTTGAAGGCTCGTTTCCCGGGATACTTTGAGGGAATGCGGACCGAATCGAGGTTGAACTTGTATTCATCAGTCTTGGTGTACCAAAGGATGACTTCGTATCGGCCACTGAATCTACGCTGCGAGTGAAGGCCATGTCCGAACCGCCAGACGATCCGGTTCCTCAACTGCAGGCCGTGGTCACGGAATACCGGTGCGAGATCAATATCCAGCGGCCAGATCGAACCGTTGGACACGTAATTGCCCACTTGCCAACAGATGCTACCAGAATCCCTTATCCGCGGAATCAGACGGTCAATGACGGTTCTCTGCCACGCAAGGTATTGACTCAGGCTGGTCTTCTCTTCGTACGGCTTGCCCAGGTTGTATGGAGGAGATGTGACGATGAGATCGAACTGTATTTGAGGATCGAGGCGATCGAGATAAGCAAGGATGTCCCCATGCCATAGGTAGTATTCAGCCGGATGGCGACCGTGCGGGAGCTCTGTGACAATTGGCACTGCTGTGTGGGTTGACATTCCCTGATCCGGCATCCGGGTTCCCTCTGAGGGCCCATTCAGCATCGACCGCGCTGCTCGATCGGAACTCGCGTCAAACCGCTTCCGGGAGCGGATGCTCCTGGCGTTCAAACCCGAGTGACGACGGCGACGGGCCCATGGTCATCGACCAGCACCGGATAGTCGTCATCCCCTCCAATTCCCCCACTGCCCGGTCTAGATCGAGTTAGCCCCTGCCGCCTCGCCCTTCTTCTCCCGCCTCGCGCTCACCGACTGCACCACCATCGACCCGATCCACCCCGCCAAGGCCAGCCACCCGACCCAGTCGCCCAGCCGGGTGTACAGGTCGTTCGGGTTGCCCAGCGGCACGTCGGCGACGAGCGTCAATGGTCCGCCTGCGGGCGTCGCCTGGTCGGCAACGAAGCGCCCCTGTGGATCGACTCATAGTCGTCCGGTAGGCGACGTCGGCCAGCCGCAGAGGTCTGCGAGTGCGTCACCAGCAGGTCCTGGCCTTCCTCCCGCCCGCCTTCGGCGTCGTTGGGCCAAAGGGTCTTCTGCGTCCTTGAGGGTCTCGCCGGTGAGCATTCGTTTGACCGCCGGCGGCTCCTACGTTAGAATAGTGATTATCTATAGAGATGGATTATCCATAAGCGCTCATGGTCGAGTTCCCGGGCTCGCTTCGACGAATTGATGGCCGCGCTCAAAGAGCGTGGATCCCGCCTGACCCCTCAGCGGGTCGAGCTGGTACGGTTGATCGCGGCCAGTGACGGACACCCGAGCGCGGCCCAGCTCTATGCCCGAAATCAAGCGCCGGTTCCCCACCCTGAGCCAGGCCACGGTGTACAAGACCCTGTCATTGCTCAAGGACATGGGCCAGGTGCTGGAGATCGACCTGCGCGGCGACAGCCGCTACGATGGGCATCGACCCGAGCCCCACCCGCACCTGATCTGCATCCGCTGCGACAAGATCATCGACGGGGAAGCCGACCTCGATCCGCGACGATCCGGAAGCTGGAACAGGCCTCGGGACTACCAAGATCCTTCGTTCCCAGGTCTCCTTCTACGGGCTTTGCCCCGAGTGCAGGAATCAGTCGACCGTCAAACGAAAGTAAGGGAGGCGACAACCGTGATTTCCAGAACCGTGCAGGACGCCGTCAACGAACAGATCAATAAGGAGCTGTACTCGTCCTATCTCTACCTATCCATGGCCGCCTACTTCGAAGGTGTGAACCTCCCCGGTTTCGCCAAGTGGATGCACGTCCAGGCGGATGAGGAACGTGAGCATGGGATGAAGTTCTTCCGGCACATGCTGGATCGCGGCGGGAAGGTGCAGCTCAAGGCCATCGCCGCGCCCCAGACCGATTGGAGGACGAGCCTGGAGGTCTTCAAGCAGGTCCAGGAGCGAGTACGAAGCGGCCGTGACCGCTTCGATCTATGCGCTGTACGAGCTGGCACTCAAGAAGAAGGACTACCCGGCCCAGGTCATCCTGCTGCAGTGGTTCATCGATGAGCAGGTGGAAGAGGAAAAGAACGCTGCCGATGTCGTCCAGCAGCTCGAACTGATCGAGGCCAAGGGTACGGCGGTGCTGATGCTCGATCATCAATTGGGAAGCGCGGCAAGGAGTAGACCCGAGCAGCCGGGGAGGTTGCCCTCCAGGCGTCCGAACTGCGCCGATCCCTTCGGAGACGAGAAGGGACTATCAGGCGGGCGGCGGCGCGCAGGGCGGGTCCGGGTGTCCCGCCCGACATCTGAACGACGGGCTGAACTGCGGCGAATTACTGA
>CAVZPO010000010.1:0-73855 GCA_963777165.1 uncultured Chloroflexia bacterium | reverse complement strand
CCCATGGTAGAATGCGCGCACCTGAGCCTGGGGTCCCCTTGAAGCGCTGGCAATTCTGGCTGGGCGTACTCATCAGCGCCGCCTTTCTGTGGTGGGCGCTGCGCGGGCTCAGGCTGACCGACATCTGGGAAGTCGTGCGCCACGCGCGGGTGGCGTGGTTGGTGCCGGGTGTGGCGGTCTACTTTCTGGCGGTGTGGGCGCGGGCGTGGCGCTGGCACTACTTGCTGCGGCCGCTGAAGGCGATCCCCACCCGCAGCATGTTCCCCATCGTGTGCATCGGCTACATGGGCAACAACATCTACCCCGCCCGCGCCGGCGAACTGCTGCGCGCCTACGTCCTCCGACGCCGCCAGGCCGTCCCGATCTCGGCCTCGCTGGCCACCATCCTGGTCGAGCGCGTCTTCGACGGCGTGGTGATGCTCGGCTTCGTGTTCCTCAACCTGGGTGAGCTGGCGGGGCTCAACGCATACTCCGGTTTCATCGGCAGCATCGAACAGGTGGCGATCTGGGGGGCGGTGATCTTCCTGGCGGCGGTGGCCGCCTTCCTTATCATGGCCGCGCTGCCGGAGCGGTCGGCGCGCCTGATCGGCTGGTTCATCGACCGCCTGGTCCCGGAACGTTCCCGCGCCGGGGTGCGCGGGTTCGTCGACCGCTTTCTGGGTGGGTCTGGCGTCGCTGCGATCGCCGGCCGATGTGGCCATGGTGCTGGCCACCTCGGTCGTGATCTGGCTGCTGGAAACCGGCAAGTACTGGTTCGTCATGCACGCCTTCCCGTTCCAGGTCAGTTTCTTTGCGCTGATGTTGATGAACGGCATCGTCAACCTGACGACGACGCTGCCCTCGGCGCCGGGATACGTCGGCACCTTCGACGCTCCGGGGATCGCGCTGCTGACCTCGTACGGCGTCGCCCCCGAAGTCGCCGCCGGATACACGCTCGTCCTGCACGGCGCACTCTGGCTGCCGATCACGCTCCTGGGCGCCTTCTACTTCGCCCGCGAGAGCCTGAATTGGACGAAGGTGCAGGCCGAGGTAGCGGCGGAGCCCACCGAGGTGGCGGCGGAGCCGGCGGCATGAACATCGCCATCATCGGCGCGGGCGCCGGCGGGCTGTCGGCGGCGTATGACCTGGCGCGAGCCGGCCACCACGTCGTCCAGTTCGAGGCCGGCGACCACATCGGCGGCTTGGCGGCCGGATTCAAAAAGCCGGGCTGGG
This sequence comes from uncultured Chloroflexia bacterium, assembly GCA_963777165.1. Taxonomy (GTDB): domain Bacteria; phylum Chloroflexota; class Anaerolineae; order Anaerolineales; family E44-bin32; genus DYJB01. The sequence continues at coordinate 72,643 of CAVZPO010000010.1, read as the reverse complement.
ACTGGTCGCTCGAGCAGTATTACCACCACTGGTTCGCCAGTGACCGCGCCATCCTGGGCTTGATCGCCGAATTGGGATGGAGCGATCGCCTCCTGTTCCCCTGGCCGATCACCGCCGCCTTCCACAAGGAACGCTTCTACCCGCTCGATGGCCCGCTGTCTTCATTGTTCGGCGGGGCGGCGTGGATGGACCGCCTGCCCGGCGCCGGCATGCTCGAGCGCGCGCTGAACATCTTTCGCTACCCGGCGCTCAACTGGCCGGATCGCGTGCGTTATGGACTGGCCGGCCTGTACCTGACCTTGACGCCTTCCTGGGAGCAATTCGAGCAGACCACGGCCCACGAATGGCTGCAGCGCTGGATGGGAACGCACGTCTACCAGGTGCTGTGGGAGCCGCTCCTGGTCAGCAAGTTCGGGGCGCACTATCAACAGGTCAACATGGCGTGGTTCTGGGCGCGGGTCAAAGCGCGCACGCCGCGGCTGGGGACCTTCCAGGGCGGCTTCCAGGCGTTCCTCGAGGCGCTCGCCGAGCGCGTGCGCAGCCTGGGGGTCGACCTTCGGCTGCAGACGCCCGTCGACCGCATCGAGGCCCAACCCGGTGGTGGCCTGCGGCTGCGCGTCCGCGGCGAAGAGCAGGCGTTCGATCAGTGCCTGGTCACCACTTCGCCGGGACTGCTGGCGCGCCTGGCGCCGTCCATGCCGCCGGACTACCTCACTCGGCTGCTGTCCCTGCGCTCGATGGGCGCCGTCAACGTCATCCTGGCCCTGCGCCACCAACTCTCCGAGCAAGGCTTCTACTGGCACAACCTGGTGAAGTCGGCCGGCTTCCCGTTCCTGGCGCTGGTCGAGCACACGAACTTCGTTTCGCCCGAGTTCTTCGGCGGCGATCACATCGTCTACTGCGGCGACTATCTCGAGCCGGAGCACGAGTACTTCTCGTTGAGCAAGGACGAGCTGGTGCAGCGCTTCCTGCCCAGCCTGTCGCGAGTGAACCCGCGCTTCAGCCCGGACTGGGTGCGCGACAGCTGGCTGTTCCGCACGCCGTACGCGCAGCCGATCCCGCTGCTCAACCACTCGCAGGCGATCCCCGACCTGCGCACGCCGCTCCCCGGGCTGTGGTTCGCCAGCATGAGCCAGGTCTACCCGTGGGACCGCGGCACGAACTTCGCCGTCGAGATCGCCCGCCGCGCGGTGCGACGCATGTTGGACGAAAGCGCGGCGGGCTAGCCTCGACGCGCCGGAGGCTTCCGATGCCGACACGCAAAGAAGATCTGAAGGGACTGACGCTGCTGGGGGGCCTGGCGCGCCCGGGCAAGAAGCTGGAGACCTTCCCCAATCGCCATCCGGACCGGCGCTACACGGTGACGCTGGCCTCCGACGAGTTCACCTGCGTCTGCCCGCTCACGGGTCAGCCGGATTTCGCCACGATCACCATCCGCTACATCCCGGACCGGCGCATTCTCGAGTCGAAATCGCTCAAGCTGTACCTGTGGTCCTACCGCGACGAGGGCGTCTTTCACGAGCATGTCACCAACACGATCTGCGATGATCTGGTGAAGGCGCTCGACCCGCACTGGATCGAGGTGACCGGGGCTTTCAAAGTCCGAGGCGGGATCGCGCTGACGGTCGTGGCGACGCACGAGAAGGCGTCGACGGTGAAGCGCCCCGCTAGGCGCCCGAAGGGCAAGGCATGAGCTCCGGCCGATACCAGGGTAGGGATGCGACCTCCGGGCGATACCTCCCGGCCATCAGTGCCGGTTTCGTCACCTGCCTGATCGTCTCGAACATCATCGCCGTCAAGATCGGCGCCTTTGGGCCGTGGGCCCTTCCGGTGGCGGTGATCGTCTTCCCGGTGGCGTACATCTTCGGCGATATCCTGACCGAAGTGTACGGATATGCCGTCGCCCGGCAGGTAATCTGGATCGGCTTCGCCTGCAACGCGCTGGCCGTCGCGGCGATCGCGCTGGGCGGATGGATCCCGGCGGCGCCCTTCTGGACGGCCGGCCCGTTCATCACCCCGCAAACGGCGCAGCAGGCCTACCAGGCCGTGCTCGGTTTCACGCCGCGGCTGCTGGCGGCATCGTTCCTGGCGTATCTGGTGGGCGAGTTCGTCAACGCCATTGTCCTGGCCAGGCTCAAGCTGGCGACACGCGGCCGCTGGCTGTGGCTCCGTACCATCAGCTCGACGCTGGTCGGTCAACTGCTGGACTCGGCCATCTTCCTGACCGTCGCCTTCGTCGGCGTGCTTCCGGCCGCAGCGCTCGCGCCTTTGGTGATCACGCAGTGGCTCTTCAAGTCGGCGTATGAGGCGCTGGCCACGCCGCTGACCTACGTCGTCGTCGGGCGGCTCAAGCTCGCCGAGGGGCTCGACGCCTTCGACGCCGGGACCAACTTCAATCCACTCACCCTGGCGGAGCGGCGCCCGTAACCCTCGGAGTATGAAGTGAAAGCCCCCACCAAGACGCTGGCCATGCACGTGCTCGACGGCCAACAAGTTCCCTACACGGTGATCGAGTTTCCGCCGACGATCCATGACGCTCGCGGGGTGGCGGAGCACGCCGGGCTGTCGCCCGATGTGGTCTACAAGACGCTGGTGCTGCAGGTGATCGACGCGGCCACGCAGGCGCCGCTCCGCTCGCACAAGCCGCTCCTGATCCTCGTCGCCGCCAATCGCTCGCTGGATCCGAAGAAGGTCGCCGCCGCCCTGGGCGTCAAACGTGTCGGCATGGCGCGCCAGGCGGAGGCCGAGCGCATCACCGGGCTGAAGGTGGGCGGCATCTCCGCCCTGGCACTGCTCCATCGGGGCTTCGAGATCTACATCGACGAGCCGGCGATGCTGCTCGAAGAGTTCGTCGTCAGCGCTGGGCAACGCGGTCTGAATCTCCGGTTGCGGGTGGGCGACTTCTTGGCAGTCACCGGCGCGAAGTGGATGGACGCCGGCCGTGAAGAGCCTGCCTCTCGCGAAGACGAAGCCATGTAGTCTCAGTCTGCCCGACCGCAGCCCATAATTGGACCAACGGCGTCTATAATTGCCAGGCACGGGGTTGAGCGCCGCCTCCGCTTTCGGACTCGGGAAGCGAACCGCGTTGCCTCGCCCAGAATGGAGTCCCTGATGATCCAGGTGCGGGACACGTTCCAGATCAAGTTCGGGAAGATCGATCAGGCTGTTGATCTATTCAGCAGGCTCCGAGAAGGCTCGACGGTCCTCCCCCAGGGACAGGCGATGTATGAAGTGCTAACCGACCTCTCGGGCGACATGTTCACCCTGGTGACCGCCACCCACTTGAATGCGGTGGCAGAATGGGAAAAGCTGGCTCCGGCTACCTGGGCAGAACCCGGCTTCAAGGAATGGTACAAGTCCTTCCAGCTTTTCGTGAGCGACGGACAGAGGCGGTTCTACACGGTCGAGCAGGCCAACGAAGGGTGGTCGGGCCCAGGTGCCGTTGTCGTACGCACCTGCTTCCGCACCCTGGAGTGGAGGGTAGCAGAGACGGTCGAGCTGCTAAAGACCTACGGTGGGCTGCTGGCTGAGGCAGGGGTCGGCGAAAGGGCCCGCATCCTGACTGACTTCAGCGGCCCGATGTTCAATGCCATCATCGAGATCGAAGCGAGGGATCTGAAGACATGGGACCAGCACCGTCGCACGATGTTCGGCGAGACGCAGTTCCAGGTCTGGATGAAGAGGCTCACCACCTGTGTGACCCGCGGCGCCCATGAGTTCTATCGTGTGGCCGCGCGCCTTCCTTGAGATCGGCGCCTACCCCGATGCTATAATCCCGCCGTCCATCAGACTGTCTCGCCAGAGGGAGTTGCATGCCCGATCCGCGTATCGAGAAACTTGCCCGCGTCCTCGTCGAGTACTCGGCCCGCATCAAGCCGGGGGACCGCGTCCTGATCGAATCCGAGCCAGTGGCTGAGCCGCTGATCCGCGCCCTTTACGAGCACATCCTCAAGGCCGGTGGGCATCCCCATCTGGCGCTCAACCTGGGCGGACAGATCAGCATGACGGGTGTCGACACGGTCTTCTTCGAGCACGCCAGCGATGCGCAGCTCGACTACATGCCGACCTTCATGCTGCATGCCTACAATGAGTTTGAATCGCGCCTGCGCGTGCACGCCTTGCCGAACACCAAGGCCCTCACCAACGCCGACCCGGAGAAGCAGGCTCGGCGGACCCGCGTGCTGGAGCCCATCCTGCAGGCGCAGTTCACCCGCGGCGCCCGAGGGGATTTCAAGTGGGTCACCACACTCTTCCCGACCCAGGCGTACGCCCAGGACGCCGACATGAGCCTGGCAGAGTTCGAGGACTTCGTCTACGGCGCCTGCCACGTCGGCGTGAACGACGGCGACGCAGTGGCCTACTGGAAGGGGATGCAGCAGGAGCAGCAGCGCCTGGTCGATGCGCTGGCCGGTCACGACCGCGTGCAGGTGAAGGGTCCGCATGTGGACCTGACCCTGTCGATCAAGGACCGCCGTTTCCTGAACGCCTGCGGCGAGCACAACATGCCGGACGGCGAGATCTTCACCGGCCCCGTCGAACAGTCGGTGAACGGCTGGATCCGCTTCGAGTTCCCGTGCGTCTACCACGGGAATGAGGTGCAGGGCGTTGAGCTGCGCTTCCGCGACGGCCGCGTCTCGGAGGCGAAGGCCGAGAAGAACGACGCTTTCCTGCAGCGGATGCTGGGGGCGGATGCCGGGGCGCGCTTCCTGGGCGAATTCGCCATCGGCAATAACTTCGGCGTGCAGCGCATTACGCGCGAAATCCTTTTCGACGAGAAGTTCGGCGGCACGATTCACCTGGCGCTCGGCGCAGGCTACCCGGACACCGGCAGCGTCAACAAGAGCAGCATTCACTGGGACATGATCTGCGATGTCCGCCGCGATTCGGAAATCACCGTGGACGGCACGCTGTTCTACAAGGATGGGGCCTTCCGAGCCTAGCCGTCGGAAGTCACGGGAGGGCAGGATGCGGCGGTTTCATCTGGGTGCAGCGATGTCCCTGGGGCTCGTCCTGCTGGCGGGATGCGCCGCGCCGGCGTCACCTACCCCGACGGTGGTCCCGGTGATCACCCGGCCCTCGGCCACGCCGCCCCCCACGGCCACGCCGGCCGCGACGCCCACGTCGTCGACCGCCGCCGGGGGCTATGAGGGACTGCCGCTACCCACGTCCCGCAACGAGCTGTTCTCTGCATCCGGTGCCTGCACCGTGTGCCACATGCGCAACATCGATGAATCGGGACGCGACGTTTCGATCGACAGCGCCTGGCGCGGCTCGATCAAGGCGCAAGCCGCACGTGATCCCTACTTCCTGGCCTCGCTGCGGGCCGAGGTGGAGAGATTCACCGGGCAGCGGGCGGAGATCGAAGACACCTGTGCCACATGCCATATGCCGATGGCCGATTACACCCGGGGAGCCGACGGAGCGGCGGGCCAGCTGCTCGACGACGGCTTCCTGGATCCCGAACATCCGCTGCACGAGCTGGCCATGGACGGAGTATCCTGCACGCTTTGCCACCAGATTCGTCCCGGGAATCTGGGGCCATCAGCGGACAGCGGCAACTTCGTCATCGACACCGGCGCAGCCGAGGGCGAGCGCGAGATCTTCGGGCCGTATTCCGTAGACGAGACTCAGGCCCAGATCATGCAGGCCGCCTCCGGATTCGTGCCGGTGCAGTCGACGCACGTCACCCAGTCCGAGTTGTGCGCCACCTGCCACACGCTCTACACGCCGGTGCTCGATTCGACCGGCGCCACGCTGGGGGAGTTTCCCGAGCAGGTCCCCTACCTCGAGTGGTTCTATAGTGACTACCGCAACGCCCGGTCCTGCCAGGCCTGCCACATGCCGCCGGCCGACGGGGGCGTGAAGATCGCGATCACCAGCCCGAACCTGCGCAGCCCGTTCGCCCAGCACACCTTCTTCGGCGGCAACGCCTACATGCTCGGGATGCTTAAGACCTTCGGGGAAGAGCTCGGTCTGACGGCGTCGTCCGAACAGCTCGAGGCAGCGCAGGCAGGCACGCTGGACATGCTGCAGGCTGAAACGGCGACGATCGCCGTGGAGAACCTGATCGACGGCGGGACGACGCTGAGCGCCGACGTGCGCGTCGAGGTCCTGGCCGGTCACAAGTTTCCCACCGCGTACCCCTCGCGGCGGGCCTGGATCCACCTGACCGTCACCGACGCCTCCGGGGCAATGGTCTTCGAGTCCGGCGGGGTGGGGCCAGACGGCGCCATCGTCGGCAACGACAACGACGCCGACGCCGGCCAGTATGAGCTCCACTACGAGATCCTCAACCGCGCCGACCAGGTCCAGATCTACGAGGCGATCCTGAAGGACGCCGACGGCCTGGTGACGACCTCCGTGCTCTCCGCCGCCGGCTTCCTCAAGGACAACCGGCTGCTGCCGGCCGGGTTCGAAAAGTCCGCACCCTATCCGGACATCGCCGTCCGCGGCGGCGCCATGGAGGACGAGAACTTCCTGGGCGGCGGGGATGTCGTCACTTACATCATCCCCGTCGGCGGCGGCAGCGGGCCGTACACGCTAACGGCCGAACTGCTCTACCAGTCGATCGGCTTCCGCTGGGCAGAGAACCTCCGCCAGGCAACCGGGCCGGAGATCGACCAGTTCCTTGGCTTCTACGCCGCTGTGCCGAACACCCCCGTCGTCATCGCCAGCGCGAGCCTCGAGACGCAGTAGTCCCGAAGTTGACCGGAGACACGCCGCGCGGCCTACTGGGCCGCGCGTGGCTCCGGGGAGCCCTACCTCTTCTCCGACCGAGGGCTGTCGGTCCAGGCGCGCGGGATCGGGGGAAGATGCGCGGGACTGCGCTACGGCTTGACCTTCTGGAATTCCCAGACGTTCCCCTTGTACAGCTCCGCATGGAGCACTGGCGCCAGGGTCAGATAGGCTGGATCACACGTGTACTCGAATGGAGTGATGCTCCCCGGCGCACCCGATCCGATCCCACCGCCGCCGCTGTCGGCGCCCATCGGCGCTTCGAACTCCGTGCCGGCAATCGATACCGACCAGCTTGGTGGAGATGCCCTGGCTGACGACCTGCATGACCAGTGCCCCGTCCATGGCGACGTAGGTCATCTCCGTCTTGCCATTCAGGTTGAGTGTCGTCTCCGTGTAGAGTGGATCACCCTGGCTGTCGGGTATCCCGCCAATCGCCTTCACGCCGAACAAGTCCGCCACAGCGTCCAGGGTGCCGTCATCGCGGATGTCGAGGAACAGGTCGCCCGAAGCACCCGTGGAGAAGGGCGCCGCCTCGCCGGCGTCGGACATCACGGCGTTGTACATGTTCATGTAGCTGGTGTGGGTCATACGCCAGCGCCCCACGACGCAGGCATCACACGCGCCCTCCGGGCCCGTCGGCTGGTCCACGGTCCCATCCACGCGGAAGGTGCACGGCTGAGACTGGCTCCCGGCGCTGGTGACGATGGCGAAGTAGTGTGCACAGCCCGTGTCCCGATCGATGGAAACCGGGGTCCAGGCCACGGTGGTGGCCGGGCGGACCTCCGCCAGGACCTCGACATCGGTTTCCGCCACCTGAACGTGGTAGCCCAGCCCGCCCCCAAGCATCAGGTTGTATCGGGTGAGCACGAAGTCCCGCGCCGGCATGTCATAGTCGTCGGTTTTCAGGATGGCGACCGTGTCGGTCCAATCGTCACCCATGGGGATGGTCATGCCCCCGGTGTCGACCAGGCTGTCATCGACAACCGCCCGGGCAAACTCGTGCCAGTAGTCCGCCATCCCGGGGTACTCGCTCAGGACCTTCTGGTGCTCCGACCAGGGTTTGCCCGTTGGGAGGAGGTGGAACATCTGGAGCAGGCCGGATGGCTGGATCTTCTTCTCGAGGAATTGGAAGAAGAACGTGTTCTCATAGCCCATGTTGAAGATGGGAAGCTCCGTCGAGAGCGCCACGAACGATGCCCGGCGTCCCCACTCCTTGTTGACCTTCGGGTAGACCAGATTGCTGAAGTAGTCTGCCGAACCCTCCCCCACCAGCGTTGAAGGCCCCACTCGTCGAAATGCTCCGGGTAGTTCCACCCCTGAAAGCAGTGGAACATCTCGTGGGCGATCGTCTGCTTGAACCCGGGAAGACCGATCGGGGCGGAGGCGTAATACTGCAAGGCGAGCGGATAGACGGGGATCAGGCAGCTCGTGGCTCCTCCAGCCGACGGGACGCTGGCCAGCACATCCGGTTTGACGTGATTCTCGGAGTCGGTGAGGGGGAGCATGGCGAACACAACCTGGACGCCCCCGGCCTTCATTCCCAGGCCCTGGTAGTACGGCAGGAAGTCCTTGACCGCCTCGAGGGCCGCCTTCGCAAATGCATACTCGGTCGAGCCACTCGACCATTCGGACGGCCAGAAGACCTCGATCGACAGGCCTCCGAGAAGTTCCTGCGCGAAGACGTAGCAGATGACGCCCGCTCCAGGCGGGAACCCCTGCTTGTACAGATCCTCGCATAACGGCTCGGCGGACGGTGCGGCGAGGCCCCGGGGGCGGAGGCTGGCCTGCCCCTCCGGGCGGGCGTAGGGGCGAATCCGATCGGCGCTGGGCAGGATCAGCTGCAGGAGCAACTCGATCTCCGCACGAACGGCAGCATCGTCTCCCTCCCGCAGTAGCGCTGTGCCTCGAGCAGCACGCCGGTGCCCTCCCGGTCGCCCGGTTCCATCACTTCGAGTGCGCCTGCATCCTGCCCGGCGAATGCGCGCAAGATCGCCAGGAGGCCGTCTTCACGGCTCCATGTACCCTTGTCCACCCCGCCTGGAGCACCTCGAGGTAGTCTCCCGGAGGCGGGACCGCGGGGACTGGCTCTTCAGTGCCGGGATCACCGGCCTGCTCTGCGGTGGCGGCAGCGGGGCTGGCTCCGGCGTCGGAGAGGCTGGGTGTCGGCGATAGGGTCGCTCCCGGGAGCCCGCAGGCCACGGAGGCGAGGAGCAGCACGGAAAGGACTCGGACGACGGGTGTACGCGGATTCATGTGATCTCTCCAGAGCAGATGGGCCGCGCCGGTATGATCTGCGTGAAGCGCGACGGGTTCCACGAAGGGCGGCAGGCAGTCGCAGGATGCGTCGGATCGGAACGGGCTTCGCCGTCCATCCGCGGACGCTCGAGCTCATCGGCCGGTCACAACCAGGTTGTCGAAGCGGACTTCGCTCAGGCCTTGGGAGCCTCCGCCGGCGCCCAGGCCGATGCCATCCGGTCCGTAGGCGTCGCCTTCGATCTCCCGCTCCAGCGCCAGGTTCCCGTTGACGTACAGCGCCAGGCCATTGCCGATGCAATCAGCGCGGAGGCGATTGGTCCCTGGAACCAGCACGCCTTCCTCCAGGTCGAAGAGGCGGGCGATCTGCTCTTCGCCGCCAAGGTAATCCGAGATCTCAACGCTGCCGTCGACGCCGACGCGGAATGCGTAGAAGTCCCCCGTATGCTCGCCTCCCCGGCAGAAGAGGTAGGCCCCGGCGTCGTCGCCGGAGACGAAGCGGACATCCACCTCGATGCTTACGTCGCCGTACAACTCGCCTGCCGAGGCGGAGACGAAATCGTAGGCCTCCTGGTCATTGTCGATCCAGCCGCGGAACTCCCCATCGACGCAGCCGTAGCCGCGGGAGGTGGTTCCTTCGAGGGAGCCGAAGAGACACTCCGGGGCAGAGAAGTCATCCTCGAGCGGCGCGGCGGCGTCTGTCGTCGGCGGCGCGCCGCCACATGCATTGAGCGACAGCCAGAGTAGAACGCCGAAGAGGAACTCGATCGACGCGATCACGGATGCTCATGTTGGTCTCCTTCCGGGCGTGCAACTGAATGAGCGTGCCGATGGCGCAGCGCGGCCCGACCCGCGTCCTGCCGGACGAAGAGAACGCCCTCACTTCATCTTCCAGCCGCCGAGCTGCGCGCCGACCTCCGGGCCCGTAACCGTCGGAGCGCACGGAGCGGGCGGACTGCCCTGGTGGTAGGGGGGAACCACGAAATACGCGCCGGCGGTCGCGTGTGAGGTCCCGTTCCAGATCATGCTGCCCGCACTGCCGTAGGCCCACGGGCTCCCGATGTAGAACTTCCCAGGGGAAGTAGACGGCATGGCGGGTGTCGAGGGCCACGGCGACCTTGATCAACTCGCCCGGGGTCAGGGGCGGGATGGGCAGGTTCCCGCCCGAGTAGGGGCTGGCGCTGAAGGTGGGGTAGCTGGTATTCCAACCAGTGATGGTGTAGGTGGCGCCGATGGACAGAACACAGGCCGGCATATTGGCCGGGTCGGGCACGTCCGGGCGGCGGGTGACGCGCACCAGGACCGTCGGTGGGCTGTCGACCGCGCCCAACACCGGGCGCACCACCGCTCCGGCTGGCGGGCACCACGGCTCTGAGCCGTTATCGTGCGCCTCGCTGGCACTGACGCACGACGGTGCGACACTCTGCCCGGCGACCTGGTCGATGGCGGTCTCGAGCGCCTGGCGAATCTTGGCCTTGACCGCGTCCTCGCATGGCCCGACGCAGGCCGGAATTCTCCTTCAACGCTTCCTCGGCCGCCAGCTCGACAGCGTAGTCCAGTCCCTCATCCATCAGCTTGTCGAAGTTCGGGAGCGTGGGGGGAATGCCCATGGATGCCAAGCCGACGTCAACCGCAGCCGAAATCACGTTGTAGCAGGCTCCCTCGGGCAGAACGGCATCCTCGGCGAACTCACACAGGGCTTCGACCCCCGTCACCTTCATGAGGGTCTTGATGGCGAATGCCTTGATGTCCTGCCAGGCCTTGGCCGCCCAGTTGGCGCCCTTCTCCAGATAACCGCCGAGCTTGTTGAGGTCCTTCTTGACTCCCTTCCAGCCCTGATAGCCTTCGCCAGTGTACGCCGGCGGGCATTCGTGGTCGCCGGCTTCGTAGCCGATGATGTCCGCGGGGGAGTTGGGCTCCACCTTGACGAACTCCACGCAACCCCATTGGTTCGGATCCTCGGTGGCGCCGGGCGTGTAGTCGAGGATCTCGACCGTATACAGCGAGGTGTAGAACTCGGGGCCAAGCATCGGGATCGAAATGTCGGGGGGCGGTTCCGCCTCCGGGTCGTAGCGCACGATGACGGTGTTCGAGGCCTCGCCGGCGATCTGGTTGCCGATCATCGGGGTCACGCGAACGTAATACTCGTTCGCCAGCCCGCCACCGAGGGCCGGCACACCCCCGAAGGCGAGTGACGGCTCAGCGGCCGCGCCGAAGGATGGCAGCAGGGCGACGCTCTCGCCCACGCCAAGGTTGAGGCTTTCCTCGGAGCCGAAGAGGACCGGGCCCTGCATCACCGGGTTCGCCGGCTGATCTCCTATGTTGGCGGTCAGTGCCAGAAGTTCGTGGAAGGGGATGTTGAAGTAGCTGTAATCCTCGTAGCTTGGACTCGAGTTCCGCCACGCCTTCGGCGACCAGGAAGGTGGACAGGAAGTACGGCGAGCACGACACCTCCCAGCGGCCGCTGGTGGCCGAAGGCGTACTCGTCTTCCATCGGAAGGCGAAGTTCTCCGCCTTCGTGAACACCACTTCCTGCGTGAAGTACAAGGGGTTTCTTCGAGGAGGGATCGAGCACCACCTTGGGGGCCGAGCTCCCCTGCAGCGCGGTCAAGTCGGACAGGCCGCCCAGATCGAAAGTCGCCACGCCAGAGGCGGCGTTGAGGGCGCCCTGGCCGAGTGACACGAGCGTGCTGCCGCTCCATCCCCAGCCGTCCATGGACAGGCTCTTCAGCTGGCTGCCGTCGCCGGCGGCTAGCTCTGGCAAGTAGGCCGACAGGTCGTAGCCGCCCTGTACCGCCGGTAGGAAAGCCCTTGGGTTCGCCGGCACCCGGCGCCACGCGCCTCCGTTGACCGAAGTGTAGAAGTAGGCCTGGTCGGCCTGCACCGGCGAGATCAGCCGGTTGCCCTCGATCTTCAGATCGCCGCTCCAACCGTCGGCACCGCAGACCTCAGACGGCAGCGCGACCTGGACGATCGGGCTCGGCGACTGGCCGGCGGGATTGAAGGAGGCGGCGTAGTAGGCGGCGGTGCCGGAGAGACCGGGATCGGTGTATCCGATGGCGTCCCCGCCTGCGTGCGAGGCAAGCGTGGCGACGAGTTGGAAGCCGGAGTCACCGGGGCCGAGCCGGTAGAGCAGGAAGCCCGATTCCGTTGACGATCGGTCGTCCAGCGCCAGGGAGGCGCCGCAACCCTGTGCGGATGCCGAAAGCCCCGGGGCGAGAGGAGGATCGGAGGGCTTGGGGGCAAGGGCCGTCCCGAGCCAGTAGCGCAGAGGCGACAGCTGGACGGCGTCGGCGGCCGCCTGCGGCGGCGAAGGCGCACCCTGGGGCACTTCGTCCCACGCCGCCTCGTAGTGTGCCGGGATCGGGATCAGGATCTCTTGTCCCGGGCTGAGCGGCCGTTGCTCATGCAGCTCGGGATTGTGATGCAGGATCTCGTCCAGCGTCGTGCCGTAGTGCTCCGCCAGCTCGGCCGGCATCTCGCCGCCCCTGGCGACAAAGGGCTGCATGCTCAAAGAATCCGTCGCCAGCAGTCCCTCCACGCGCGCGGCGTTGGATGTCCCGACATGACCCTGGTCGTCCGTCGCCCGCACGACGAGGATGTGCGCACCGGGTGTCGCGGTCCATTCGAGAAACGCAGTATAGGTGTTCTCCGCCACGCGGATCGGCGCGGTCTGCCCGACCGAGGTCATCATCCACCCAGAGTTCGGCGGACACCGGCTGCCGAAAAGCCACGATCTGGGCCGAGGCCCGCACCGGTGAGCCCGCGCCGGCCCCCGAACCGTTGGCGGGCTGGTTGAGAGTGACGATCATCGGCGCCGCCGGAATCTGGTCCTGCACGGCGGGAAGCCCGAGCCACAGCGCCACGGCCGCACCTCCGGCCACCAGCACCATCAAGATCCCTGCGATCAAGAGACCTTTGACTGAGAAGATCTTCATGACGATCCGCCTCCCGCCCGCGCCGGATTGTTCCAGTCGGAATCCTTCTGAACTTGCCCCGACTGGTGTGGGACCCGGACAAACCCCCGCGCCGGATCGTTCCAATCGGAATCACGCTCGACCTTCCCCGCCCGGTGTGGGGCTGAGACGAACTTCTTCTTCGGATCGAATGAGCCCATCGACTTGCCCCTCCGGCAACTTCACCCTGTTCCTTCACGGCTCGACGGCGGAGCTCAGCATCCCGCGACGGTAATGTCCGAGAGCAGCGGCGTCCGCACGCTGGTGTCTCCCTGGTTGGTCTGGATGACGGCCTGATGCTGCAATCACGCCGTCGCCGGACCCGGGGAAACCCACCAGGCTGATGATCTCGGTAGCCGGATTGACGGTCAGCGTGTAGAGGTCATTCCCCTGCGGAGCCATCGCCCGGGTGAAGTACTCCGTCGTCTCGCCGCTTCCGGCGTTGCGCAGACGGTAGAAGAGAACGACGGCCCGGATCCCAGCGGGGTGGAAGGCGCGCACCACGATGTTGACCTCGGTGGGCGCGCAGCCCCCGCCGCCCTCGTACGAGACACGGTCGGTCGAGATGCGCACGCGCTCCACGCCGGCGAGGGCTGCTGCCGTGGGCGTGCTCGTGTCGACCGGCGCCGCGGTGGAGACCGGAGTCTCCCGCGGCGGCACCGTGCGCGTAGCAGTGGGTCGACCGGTCGGCGTGGGGCGTGCCGGCTGCTGAGCAATGGCATCGCCGCCGGTCAGCGTGACGACCGAGGACGTCTCCGCGCTCCACACGCCAGCCTGGCTCTGGGCCCGGGCCACGATCACATACTGACCGGGCTGTTGGGGATCCCAGATGACACGTGAGATGGCCAGGGGGGCTTGCGGGTCTTCCGGAGGTCGCCGGCTGAGGACCTCGCCATTCACGGCGACCTCGATGAAACTGATTCCGCCGGGATCGGCGCCGTGCAGGACGATCTCGAGCGGTGCCACCGGATGGGTGCTCTCGTGCAGCGGGGCGTCGATCCAGGCCTGCGGAGCGGCGGCGCCGTCCGGTGCGGCGCAGCCGGCCAGCGCCAAGGCCGCGATGAGCACGAGCAAGACGACTCGGGAGATGGAGACGTTGGTCATGTCAGGCTCCTGGAGCGCGGCCGGGCTCGCCGCTACTGCTGTGTCATCTCGAAGTAATCGAAGTCCGCAAAGTTGCCCGGCGTCTCGGCCTGAGCAGCGATCAACCCGACCGAGACAGGCGACCGATCGACGGTATGGCTGCCGAGCGGAAACCAGCGTCACAGCCATCGGTCGAGTAGGCGGCGCTATACGTGTTCCCCTGTCGCTGCAGCCGGAGAAGATAGTCGACGCCCAGAAGACTCTGGGTGGCGAAATTGCCCCCGACCGTGGAGCCATCCTGGATGTTGTCGAAGTACAGGCCGTCCCCGATGCACCCGGCCGATCCTCCGGGAACTTCGCAGAAGCCGCGCCCGAACTGGAGGACGCTGGCTTCGTCGAATACGACGACCGCGCCGGCGAGCTCGAAGTTGCGGACGGGGCTGAAGCGCAGCCAGACCTTCATTTCGAAGTCGCCCGAAGGGGCCGGCCGCACCAGCATGTTCGACGGCAGCGTTGCGCCATGGAAACTCCCGGTCGAAAGATCCAGACGCAGCCATCCGGGCATATTGGACAAGGTCCAGCCGGGGGCTTCTCCCTGGTACCAGCTCCAACCCGGATCGAGGGCGCCGTCGAAGTCGTCGCGGAAAGTGGTCGATGCACCCGGTTGTGTCGCCGGTGCGGCGGGCGACGTCGACGGGCAAAGCGATTCCATCCCCTCCGCACAGTACTCGAGGTTCCCACCGACCATCGTCATCAGGACCTTCAAGTCCTTGAGTTCATTGGGCGGGATCGTCTGTGGATTGGCGGTGAGGACGATCAGGTCGGCGAACTTGCCCGCCGTGAGGCTGCCGACCTCGTCGTCGCGATCTAGGGCGTACGCCGCGCCGGTCGTCATCAGGTGAAGCGCCTCGTCGGCGGTCAGCGCATTGTGGGCAATCCAATCCGGTGGCTCACAGATGGAGCCGTCTCCGGCAAGATCCGCTCGGGTGACCATGGCGAACAGTTGGTATGCGGTGTCGGCGGGGTAGACGTGCGGCATGTCTCCATGCCAAGCGAAGTGCAGCCCCGGATTGGCGTCGATCAAGTCGCGCCACGGCCATTCCCAGGTGCGCTGTGCCTCCGGGACCTCGTACTTGAAGCGCGTTTCGCCCCCCAGTTTGTGGCATGTGGCGAACGGGGCGAAGATCACCGTCACCGGTTGGGCGTCGCTGTAGCGCGTCAATTGGTCTGGGCGTATGACGGCGTTGTGTTCGATGCGGTGCCGTCGTGGATTGGCGCCGCCCCACAGATTCTCGAACGCCCCCAGGACGATATCCAGAGCCCTGTCGCCGATGGCGTGCACCGCCGCCTGGTGCCCGGAGGCGTCGATGGCTCGCAGGGCGTCTTCGAGTTGGGGCTGGGTGAAATACAGGTCGCCTTGCCCGACACCGTTGGCGTACTCGAAGGTCACCGCCGGCGCGTTGCACGACCCGCCGTCGGTGAAGACTTTCACGCCGCCGATGCGCAGCATCTCGCCCGGAACGCGGGTGGAAGGGTGGGCCTGCCACCACTCATCGAGCGGTTCTCCGCAGTTCGTGTTGTAGAGGAGGTACGCGCTGAGCCGGACGCGCAGGCCGCCGGCCGCTTCGAGGGCGATCAGCCGCTGAAGCAGCGGTGGATCGACGTACATGTCGGCAGTCGTCGTCACGCCGGTTCGGACGAGAGTCTCTTGGGCGGCGGCCATGTCGGGTTCCTCAAACATGTGGCTGTGGGCGTCGACGAAGCCCGGCATCAGCGTCCGGCCGCCGAGGTCGATTACAAGAGACTGCGCACCGGCCTCGGCCAGGATAGCGGCCTCGTCTCCGACGGCGACGATCCTCTCGCCCCGGATATGAATCGCCGAGGCCGTCGGGAGAGCATCATCCATCGTGAGGATTTGGCCGTTATGGAAGATGACGCTTTCCCCCTCATCGGCTGAAGATGTGGCAGGCGCAGATGGGAGGGGCCGGCCGAGACCGTCGGCTGCAGCGTCGGTTCGAGGATCACCGGGAGATCGCTTCCAACCGGCCGACCGCAGGCGGACACGGCGGCGGCGGTGAGGACGATCACGGCGAAGTGGAACGTGGTGCGACAGTCGGTCATCTGCATCCAACTCCGGAAAGCACAGGTCTAGCGACCGTACGCGGGCGGCGAAGACCCGTGCTCGATCGCATCCGAACGGTGTACCTGTTCATGCCTCGATCTCATTCCTTGCGACGGCCAACCGTCGGCGGTTCACGCCGAACCCGACCACCGGCCGGCCTAAGGCCCCATCGAAATGAGCGCTGGCCACATCTGGGCGGCCCCCACCATCCCATCCGGCGTCAGCCCGTGATCCGACTGGAACGTCTTGACGACGGCCTCCGTCCCGCGGCCGAAGAGCCCATCGACGACGAGGATGTCCGCGTAGCCGAACTTCTCGAGCAATAGCACCTGCGCCGCACGGACGGCATCGCCGCTGCTTCCAAACTGCAGGACAACGCCCTGGACCAGGGCCGGCCAGGTCTGGCCTCCGACCAGGCCGTCTACGCCGAGGTCTCGCTGTGACTGAAACGTCCTCACCGCCTGCTCGGTGCCTGGGCCAAATAGGCCGTCGGCTGGAATCTCCTGGCCATGGTGCCGAAGCAGGTACTGCAAGGCGAAGACCTCCGGCCCCACGCTCCCAAGCTGGAGGATCGGCCAGCTGTGGACCGCAGCCTCGGTCTCAGCCGTCGGCGAGGGAAAGGCTGTGGCGCCGGGACATAGATCCTGTGCGCCCGGCGCGCACCAGGCCACTTCGCCGCCGACCATGGTCATCAACACCTCGATCGTGAGAAGGTCTTCGACAGGCACGGACCGAGGGTCCGCCGAAAGGATCACCAGATCGGCGAGTTTCCCCGCCACCAAGCTGCCCCGTTCGCCCTCCTCCATGGTGGCGTAGGCGGCGTCGATCGTCAGCAGCGGGAGAATCTCATCGACGGAGAGCGCGTGTTGAACCATCCACGTCTCGGGTGACCGGCCTCCCAGGCCGATCTGGGTGGCGCCGCGGTAGGCCACGCCAAGTGGAGAGACATGCGACGGCGATGTGTATTCAACGTTGGCACCGTCGGGGTTATAGGGACTGCCGACCATGGGGACCCCGGCCTCGGCCATATCCCGCCAGCGGGCCACGGCTTCCGTCCCTTCCCGTTCGACGATTTCGTTCAGATCGGCCTGGCCGGAGATGACACCGACGATGCCCGGTTGAATCGAAGCGATAATGCCCATCCGGGCCATGCGGGCGAGCTGCTCGTCGTTGACTGCCAGGGCGTGCTCGATGCGAAAGCGCGCATCGGCGTTGGAGCCTCCCTGGAGGATGGGCTCGACGGCGTCAAGAACCAGCTCAAGCGAGAGCGTGCTGACCGATTTGAGAGCGAGCTGCCACCCTTCCTCCCGGCGGTCCCGCACATAGGCCTCGAGCTCCTCCGGTTCCCAGAAGAGCACGGTCCCATTGTCGAAGTCGGTGAATACTTTCAAACCGGCGATGCGGAGCGTCGTGCCGAAAGTCTGGCCGGGCTGATAGGCATTGAACCACTCACCGAGAGACTCCCCCTCGAAGGTCTTCACCATGAGATAGGCGTTGGTGCGCACGGGAAGCCGGCCCCCCTCGGCGGCTTCGATCAACTCGGCCAGCTCGGCCTGGTCGACGGCCAGCTCCGTGAGCCCGGTCCACCCTTGCTCGAGCGCAGATTGGACTGCCAGGTCGAGGCTGTCGAAGCCCCACTTGTATCGCTGGGAGACATGGTGCGAATGTCCGTTGATGAATCCTGGGGTGAGCGTCCGGCCCTGCAGGTCAACGATGCTGCTTGTGGTGCCGGCCTCGGCCAGAACCGAAGCATCGTCGCCGACGGAGACGATCCTCTCGCCCAGGACGTGGATGGCCGAGGCCGTCGGGCGAGCGTCATCCATCGTCAGGATCAGGCCGTTGAAGAAGATGACGTCGGCCTTTGCTCCGCCTGAGGCGGGGGGAGGCGCGGACGGGAGGGCCGAGCCGGCGAGGGCCGTCGGCTGCAGCGTCGGTTCGAGGATCACCGGGAGTTCGGTTCCAGCCGGCTGACCACAGGCCGACAGCGCGGCGGAGAGTAGGATCGCGATCGCGTGAAGCGTGGAGCGACGAGCGTTCATGGTCTACCCCTTCCGGAGGTCACAGGGTTGAGCGAACGTGCGCGGGCTGCCGGGCCTTCCGGTGAATGGCCTCACCGCCGTGCGCGGGTGCGGCCCGTGCGAGACGGGCTGAGCGGCCGGACCGAATGGTTCCATCGGGAACCGCTGAGAATCGTCGGACGCGGATGGCATCGCAGGTGAGTTCACGGGGTCGCGACTCCCAGCAGGCCCTGGATCCAATGTGTAATCATGCCGGGGAAGAGCACCTGGTAGCCCCCCGCAAGAATCAACCCCGCACCGATCACCAGCGACGGCAGGCCGGTCAGGCGTTCGAGCAGGTTGCGCAGTCGGAGCGAGGTCCGAGTGGCAGGAGGTTGTGGCGCCACCATCACGCCCAGGCCGCTGCGCGCAGCGGCAAGGCCTGCGGCAATTGCCAGCCATCCCGGGTGCTCGCCCAGGTACGCGACCATCCGCTCCCATCCGCTGACTGTGGCCGTCAGGGCGAGCGCCAGCAGCGCGGCGCCAACGGCGATTTCGAATGCAGCCGACGAAGTTTGCCAGATACGGAGCCCGGCAGAAGCGTCGCCCGGCGATCCCGCGGATCGCCACGGCGAGAACGAGAGTGCCTGCGCGCCATCCCAGGCCAGACCTCCCCCCAGGAGGAACACGCCGCCGATCACCATCCAGGGGATGCCTTCGCGAATCCCCCACGCTCCGGCGATCAGGCCGACAGCCAGGAGCGCAGTCCGGGCATCCTGCGCGCGAAGCTTCACCATGCTTCTTGAGCCGTGGTGCTGATGAGAACCCGTTGTGGCCCAGCCGAAGGATGGGGTGCCGGGAGGGGTCCGCAAAGGTGGTGGCCCAGCAGACCGCTTATGGGGCCCGAGCGCAAGTGCTCCCTCCTCCATGGGTTCATGCTTCCGAAGGGGACCTCGTTCGCATGTCCTCGCCGCGCACCAAATTGGGCCGAACTCTTTGTGCCGCGTTCAAGCACAACAGCTCGCCTCCGGTTGGGTCCTGCCCAGCCGGGGTAGGACAGCAGGGTCCGGCTAAGAGCGCCCAGAGGATCCATCGGGGTGTTGGCCCTTCGCGTCCGTCATGCTCGGTGTGTCGGACAGATGACTGGATACGAATGTCTGCACTTCCCCCAGCTCGAGGAAGTAGCGGCGCTCACCGGAAGGGACGTGTTCGATCGATCCCCGACTGATGGATGGAGTGGACTTGGCCGGGTCGGTCCAAATCCTAAGGATGAACAGATGATGGTCGCTCTCGTTGGAATCAGCCAAAGTTGTCCGCCTCCGGCACCACCTGGGCCGACAGGGTGCCAACTGTGTCCCAGCGTAGCCGAGGCAGCGTCGCGAAAGCGTCGCATTTGGGTCCGAAAGATAGGATTGTGAAACTAAGCGCTTGCGGGGGCTTGGGCGTAGGTCAGGGCCTGATCGGCGTCAAGGCGGCCTCCTTCCAACCAGCACGCCTCCCAGCGTTCGGGATCAGCGCCTCGCCGGGCATCGGCCACGATCCGTTCATACAAGGGCATGTCTGGCGCGGCGAGCGGGATACTGATGGCCTTGCGCAGCGACTCGGCCGCGCCGAACAGGCGGGCGGCGCGCTCGGCCTGGCCCTCGGCGCCGGCGACACCTGCCAGCCCTTCCAGGTTCCAGGCGATGCCCTCTTTGTCCGCCAGCGCAACCTTCAGGTCGAGGCTGTCTCGGAAGTAGCGCTCGGCGAGTCCGGGCTCGCCCTTCAGAAGCGACGCACGGCCCAGGTTGATCAGGGAGATCGACTCGCCCAGCGTTGAGCGCAGCTCACGGAAGACGTGAACGCTCTTCTGCAGATGGCTGATGGCGCCGGGATAGTCCCCGCGGTAAACCAGCAGGTCCCCGCGATTGTTGGAGGCCCGGGCTACGCCCCACTGGTCGCCCAATGACTCATAGACCTCGAGGGCCTCCCCCCACAGCTCATCGGCCCGGTCGTAGTCCTGCTCGTTGCTGGCTACCACTCCCAGGCCGGTGAGGGCGTCGGCGATCCGCGGCCCGTCGCCGAGCACGCGGCATACCTCCAGGTTCTCTTCCAGCAAAGCTCTGGCACGAGCGCCGTCACCTTGCAGGGCCATCAGGCGGCCGGTGGCGTGCAGTACGTTGGCGCGCAGAACCTCCGCCAGCGCCGCCCGGCCGGGAAGGATGGTCTCCAACCACCGGCGGCCCTCGGCCACGTGGCCATGCGTCCACCAGAACGGCCACAACCGGCTGGCGATGCGCGCCAGGGAATCGAAGTCTCCGATCGTCTCGGCATACGACATCAGGCTGCGCAGGTTGGCGTATTCCTGGCCGATGATCCAGAACCACTTTTCCTGGTCGGGCCCACGCAGCAGCCGCTCGCCGGCCGCCTCGACCAGATCCAGGAAGAACCCCACGAAAGTTGCCCGGACCTGTTCTGCTTCGCCGGATTCGATGAGCCTCTCCCGCGCGTAGTGGCCAACCGTTTCGAGCAAGCCATAGCGGACCCGCGACGGGTCAGCCCGGGAGACCGTCACCAGGGATTTGTCTACCAACTCGGAGAGGATCTGGAGTACCTGGCCCGGGACCAGAGGAGGACCGGCGGACACGGCCTCGGCCGACTCGAGCGTGAAGCCTCCGAAGAACAGCGACAGGCGGCGAAAAAGCGCCCGTTCGTCCTCGGTCAGTAGGGCGAAGCTCCAATCCAGCACCGCACCCAGGGTGCGATGTCGGGAGAGCGTGGTGCGCCTGCCGCCGGCAAGCACTCGGAAGCGGTCGTCCAGGCGCTCGACCAGCTGATCGACGCTCAACATCTTCAGGCGGCCAGCGGCCAGCTCGAGGGCCAGGGGGATCCCGTCCAGCGCCTGGCAAAGACGGACCACGGCCGGAAGATTGGCCGCTGTCAGGCGGAACGTCGGCAGCGCAGCGGTCGCGCGCTCCATGAACAGCAGGACACTGGCCGTGGCCTGGATAACGCCGGCATCGAGCGCCTCACCGGTGAGACTCGAAACAGGAAGCTCCAGAGGCGGGACTTGCCACACCACCTCGCCCGGCACGCCCAGCGGCTCGGTCGAGGTGGTCAGGATCCGCAAGTCGTCCCCCGCCTGCAGCAGGTCCTTGACCAAGGCGGCGCAGCCCGACACCAGGTGCTCGCAGTTGTCCAGGACCAGGAGCATAGATTTGGACCGAACGGCCTCGGCCAGGACCTGGGAGATCGGCCGGGTCGATTGCTCGCGAAGGTCCATGGCCGCAGCGACGGTCTCCTCCAGCAGGGAGGGATCCGAGAGCGGCGCCAGGTCAACCCACCAGGCGCCGTCGGTGCACTGGGGCAGGGCGGCCTCGGCGACCGCCAGCGCCAACCGGGTCTTGCCTACTCCCCCGATGCCCGTAAGGGAAAGGAGCCGTGTGGTCTTGAGAAGGGAGTGGACGGCCTCGACCTCGCGCGATCGGCCGACGAAACTGGTCAGTTGGGACGGCAGGTTGTTACGGGTGGACGGGTGAGCCGGCGGCGGCGCGACGGGCTCGGGTTCGGACGACGAGCCCTGAGCCAAGTGCTCGTGGTAGGCACGCGCAGTCTCGGCGCTCGGCTCAACCCCGAGCTCGCGGTCGAGGACCGTTGTGCAGGCGTTGAAGCTGCGCACCACGCCGGCCCGGTCGCCGCTGCGCGCGTGCAGTCGCATCAAGGCCCTGTAGGTCTCCTCGCGCAGCGGGTCGTGGCGGAGCAAGCGTTGCGCGTACAGGATCGCCAGGCGGTGATCGTTGGCCTCTTCCGCCTGATCGACAACGCCGTGCAGGACCTGGAAACACAGTTCACGCACGCGCTCCCGTTCGGCGAAGACCCAATCGTCGTACACACCCTCGAGCAAGTCGCCGCCGTACAGATCGACCGCTTCCGCATGGCGATCCGGGTGGCGAGTGAGGCGCTCGAACTCGTCCAGGTCGAGCCAGGCCGTCCGCGGACGGGTTCCACTGGAGCGCGTTGCCTTCGGTGAGGATCCAAGGACGGTCGTCCGGCGCGGTCGGAAGCAGCTGCTGCAGCCGGTGAAGGTGACGTCGGAGGTTGAGTCGGGCTTCTTGCTCTGACTCATCCGGCCAGAACGTGAAGGCCAGCAGGCCGCGTGGGATCGCCCGATCCCGGTGAACCAGCAGGTGGCCCCACAGCGATACGAGTTTCGATCGCGGCGGGAGCTTCAGAGGGGTGTCCTGGTCGTAGGCCCGCATCGGACCCAGGAGAAAGACGCGCAGCGACATACGCTCGTCCGGCCTATCGTCCGGACCGATGGCCAGCGGCTTGGCCGAAGTCCGCCCGGCCCGACCGCGGTGGGGAAACCCATCCCCGACGCCGAGCTCGGCCTCCTCCGGTTTGCGCAGGCTGCAAGGAAGCGGCGGTCCCGACGACTCCCGTCGCCCCGGGATGGCTCATGCGCCGACTTTGGGCCGCGGGCACGCTCAGGCCGCAGGACGCGTGCAGGTTGATCGGTTGCTGATGCGGAGGGGCCTTCATGGGCAACAGATGCAAGAAGCTCATGGGTCGCTCGGCCGGAGGCCATTCCAGTCGGAGGCGTCGCTGGGTGCGAAGCGCCGCCGCCGAAGCCCGGCGGTGGTGGTCGGGGCGAGGCCCCGAATTCCTGAGTAAGATTTGCACACGAGGGGATAACAGTGCGAAAGGGCCAGGTCGTTCGGGGTGCAAGCCGACTCGACGCCCGGCCTCGGATTCGGTTCGCCTGCGTTGCGTGCTTGAGGTGCCGTCTCGAGCAGGGTGCTTGGCTTCCACGTGTCCCGTTCGAAGACCCGGGAACCTCTCCCCGCGGGAAAGACCTCGGGGTGGGCCTCGGGTGTCCGAAAAATATACAATATCTAGGAAATTCATGCAAATGGGACGGTATGGCCAGATCCCCTCCTCGAGGCTCCGCTACTGCACTCTGTGACCGGGAGGACTGGTTCAAGACAAACTCCAGTGGCGATCCCTACTCCGCCGGCAAGGGCGGGCCCACAGAGCTGGCGGGAAGTCGGTGGGGCGAGCCAACAAGCGCGGCCAAGACCTGGTTTTTCTCCCCTTCCGGCCATACTCGATAGCATGCAATCTGGAGACGGGAACCCCTTGGCAGGCGCCAGTTCCGGCGCAGATGATGACGACAAGACGGCTGTGGTTTCGTTCCCGGGCGACCGGCCCGAGCGGAGTTCGGTGATTTCTGGTTCAGCCGATCGTGGATTCTCGACAGGGTCAGGGACGTCGGCCGCGGGCCTGGCTAGCATCCCAACCCGGCAGGCCAGGGAACCCCGCGGTCATCGAGATCGTTGTAAAGTTACATCTGCCAGGTGCGGAGGCGGAACCATGCTCTCGGACAAGTTGCCCAGCCGCGTGCGAATCCCATCGGCAGCCCGTTTCGTCGGGCTGGCAGCCGGCGTGTTCGTATTGGCGGGATGCAGCCTCGTCCTCGGGCCAACTCCGCCCCCGACGCCCACTTCGAGCCCGCTGCCGCTACCGGACATGGCGTCCATTTCGGGACGTGTCTGGGACGACCTGTGCGCGCTGCCGCTGGGAGAGAGCCCTGCCCCCGCGCTCGACGCCGCCGGCTGCCTCCAACTGGCGGACGGGACGTTCCAGGCCAATGGGCTGGAAGAAACCGGGGAGCCGGCCCTGGCCGGACTGCAGGTCACGCTGGCCGATGGCGCCTGCCCGGGTACCCCGCGGGTGACGATGACGTCGGACGCCGACGGTGCTTTCACTTTCACGGAGCTCCCGCCCGGCACCTACTGTCTGACGATAGACAGCAACGATCCGTCGAACATTCCTGTGCTGGGTCCCGGCCGTTGGACGTCGCCGGTCTCCGCCAGCCTGATGGCGCAGGCGGATCGCGAACTCGTGCTCGCTCCCGGCGAGCAGATCGTGACACAGGATTTCGGTTGGGATGCGGATGGCCAACCGGTATCCACGCCGGTCCCGACCACGCCCATGGTGGAGGCCACGCCTTCGCCAGCCGGCTGCACGGACCTGGCGGGTCTTGTGGAGGACGTCAGCATTCCGCCCGGCTCATCCGTGGTTGCCGGCGAGGCCTTTCGGAAGGTGTGGCGGTTGCGCAACGACGGCACGTGCACCTGGGCACCGGACTACGCCGTGGTCTTTTCCAGCGGTCAAGCCATGGGCGGGACTGCCGCCGTCCCCTTCGGAACGAGCGTGCTTCCGGGCTCGACGATCGACCTGGCCCTCAACCTGGTGGCACCGACCACTCCCGGGACGTACCGCGGGAACTGGCTGCTGCGCAGCAGCCGTGGACTGCTCTTTGGCACGCCATGGTCCGGGGTGAACCCCATCTGGGTCGAGGTCATCGTCACCAACGCCGGGACCGTGGGCGGTTGGAAGGCCGAGTATTTCGCCAACCGCGACCTGCGCGGCACGCCGGCGTTCACGCGGCGCGACGCCGCCATCGACTTCAGCTGGGGGAGCGGCTCCCCCGATCCTTCGCTCCCGACGAACTCCTTCTCTGTTCGCTGGAACGGTACGCCCACGTTCGATCAGGCGGTCTACCGCTTCCATCTGATCATGGACGACGGCGCCCGGCTGTGGGTGGACGGCAAGCCACTGATCGACAGCTGGAAGACCGGGAGGTCGCGCGAGCTCACCCAGGACCTCGGGCTGGCGCGCGGCGCACACAGCCTGCGCCTGGAGTATTTCGAAGATCGCAACCAGGCGTCGGTTCGCCTGTATTGGGAGAAGGTCAGTCAGCCGTCGTTCCCGGACTGGAAGGCCGAATTCTGGTCGAATGTCAACCTGTCGGGCAACCCAGCCCTCGTCCGCAACGACGCTGAGGTGAACTTCGATTGGGGCACGCAGGCGCCGGCGGCCGGGGTGCCGGCCGACCTGTTCTCGGCGCGCTGGAGGCAGTCGCTGAACCTCCCCGCCGGCCTGTACCGCTTCAGCCTGCGCGCCGATGACGGTGCCCGCCTGTACATCAATAGCACGCGGGTACTGGACGAGTGGCACACTGCGGACGGGACGGTCGTGTATACCGTCGAAAGCAGCCTGAGCGGCACGACCGCCCTGCGCCTGGACTACTACGATGGGGGAGGGGCAGCCCGCGTCGAGTTGAGCTGGGTGCGCTTGACGATGACGCCGACCCCCAGCCTGACAGCCACGGTCACCCCCACGGCGACTGAGACGCTGATCCCGTCGGACACCCCGACGCCGACGGAGACGCTGATCCCGTCGGACACCCCGACGCCGACGGAGATCACCGACGCAGCGTACAGCTCGCGCCGTCGCAGCGGCTGCAGGCACGCGCGCACCGAAGCGCGCCGACCGCACTTGTCCTTATCACCGTCATTCCGGGCAGACGCCCATCACTGCGATCCAGTTCCGGTCGGAGCCCATCAACTTCATCTTGATACTGTTGTTGCCCACCGTGGATCTCAGGCGGTCAACACGACTTGTGATCATGTCCATGCCCAGAAGGTGAAGAAGATCGTCACGTCGATGCCGTTGCCCAAGGCGGCCCAGCCCATCACCAGCGCCGGTAAGCCATGTCCAGGTTGCCCTTCGAGCAGATAATGCGATCTTGCGGTTATCATCAGCCATTTGTCACTCTTTTCTATCGTGCCGCGGCTAGACGCAGCCTGGGCTTGCCAACCCGAATGGCGACCTT
Organism: uncultured Chloroflexia bacterium; assembly: GCA_963777165.1. Lineage (GTDB taxonomy): Bacteria > Chloroflexota > Anaerolineae > Anaerolineales > E44-bin32 > DYJB01. The sequence goes on along the minus strand of CAVZPO010000010.1, from coordinate 46,834 downwards.
CTTCCCCGCCTTGCCCCTGCGAATAGTGACACACGGTCCTCGCCGGGCACCTCTGAAGGTCCCTCGGCCAACGCTCCTTCCCTGGCCGGGGCAAGCCTGGGCATGGGCTGGGCCCGGAGCTGGGCGGGCAGAAAGCACCTCTCGCCACAAGGCGATTCCCGCGATCTCGAGCCAACAGGTCTTATAGTCAATCCTGTCTATATCCTGGAGGGTCCCGTTGCCCATGGCCACTCGAGGCATGCTAGTCGGCCCATGAGGCTCCGGGGTTCTTGGTCAAATCGGATTGAATTCGTATTCATCACGTGACTTTCCTTACGCTGGCGGGCGGGCGGCGGCTGGTATCCTAAGTAGAGCGAACCGATGCACGAGCTGGCAATCACCCAGAGCATGTTGGAGATCGTCCTGCGCCACGCGCGCCAGGCTGGCGCGCCGCGCGTGGTCGAGATCCACCTGGTCATTGGGCAGTTGTCTTCGATCGTCGATGACTCGGTCGCGTTCTACTGGGACATGGTCGCCCGCGGCACGCCCGCCGAGGGGGCGCGCTTGGACTTCCGCCGCGTGCCGGCGCGCTTTCAATGCCAGGCCTGCGCCCACGAGTTCGCACCGCCGCCGGAAACGTGGGCCTGCCCGGCTTGTGCCAGCCAGCAGGTGCGCGTGATCGCCGGCGAGGAGTTCTCCGTGGAATCGATCGAGGTCGACCCGGACGGCGTGCGGCCGCCCGAGGCTGCGGGAGGCTGACCGTGCCCCAACGCGTTGCGGTGGTGGAGAACATCCTGGGCGCCAATGACCGGCTGGCGGATGAGAATCGCGCCGCGCTCGACGCGCACCGCGTGCTGGGCCTCAACCTGATGGCCTCGCCCGGCGCCGGCAAGACCTCCCTTATCGAACACACCGTCCGGGGGCTCTCCGGGAGCCTGCGACTGGCGGTGATCGACGGCGATATCGCCACCAGCCTGGACGCCGATCGCGCTGCGGCCGCCGGGGCCACGGCGGTCCAGATCAACACCGGCGGCGAATGCCATCTCGACGCCGTCATGGTCCAGGGCGCGCTGCACCAGCTCGACCTGACGGCACTCGACCTGCTGATCGTCGAGAACGTCGGCAACCTGGTTTGCCCGGCGTCGTTCCGCCTGGGGACTCACTTCAGCGTGCTGATCGCTTCGGTCCCCGAAGGCGATGACAAGCCCTTCAAGTACCCCGGCATCTATCGCGGCGTCGATGTGCTGCTGGTCAACAAGATCGACCTGCTGCCGTACGTCGATTTCAACATGCCGCGCTTCCGTCAGGGCGTGGAGATGCTCAACCCCGGGGTGCGCACGTTCGAGGTTTCCTGTCGGACCGGCGAGGGTCTGCCGGCCTGGCTGGATTGGGTGCAGGCGGCCGTGGCCGCGGCGCAGCGCTTGGGGGCAGGGAGACCGGGGTGACGGACACCGCCGGCGAGCGGCTCGGATTGCGCGTCCGCGTGACTGGCATTGTCCAGGGCGTCGGCTTTCGGCCGTTCGTCTACGCGCTGGCCGAGCGATTGAGCCTGACGGGCTGGGTGCGAAACACCGCCTCGGGTGTGGAGGTCGAGGTCGACGGCGACCCGGCCGCCCTGCAGGGTTTCGTCGAGGCGCTGCGTTCGGAGGCGCCGCCTCTGGCACGCCTCGACCGGCTGGAGGCGGAGCCTCAAGCGGCCTCGGGCTTCGAGTCGTTCGCCATCCTCGAGTCGCAGGACCAGGCGGGCGCCTTCCTGCCGATCTCGCCGGATGTTGGGATCTGCGATGACTGTCTGCGCGAGCTCTTCGATCCCGGCGACCGGCGCTACCGCTACCCGTTCATCAACTGCACCAACTGCGGCCCGCGCTTCACGATCATCACCGCCATTCCGTACGACCGGCCGAATACGACGATGGCTGGCTTCCCGATGTGCCCGGCGTGTGCCGCCGAGTACGCGGATCCGCATGACCGCCGCTTCCACGCGCAGCCGATCGCGTGTCCCACTTGCGGTCCGAGAGTCTCGCTCGAACATGCGGGGCATGCGACCGAGGCAGGCGAGGCGGCGCTAGCCGCCGCTCGGGAGATCCTGCGCTCGGGAGGGATCGTTGCCGTCAAGGGACTCGGGGGATTTCACCTGGCGTGCGATGCACAAGACGCGGACGCCGTCGCCCGCCTGCGCCGGCGCAAGCTGCGCGTCGACAAGGCCTTCGCCTTGATGGTCGCCGATCAGCAGACGGCCGAGGCGCACGGCCTGTGGACGCCGGCTGATCGCGCCCTGCTGGAATCGGCGGCTCGGCCGGTGGTCGTCGTGCCGCGTCGACCCGGCTCGGGCATCGCCCGCCAGGTTGCGCCGGGGCAGGACACGCTGGGGATCATGCTGCCCTACACGCCCCTGCATCACCTGCTGTTCGAGCGCTCGCCGGGCTTCCCGCAGGCGTTGGTGATGACCAGCGGAAACCTGTCCGAAGAGCCGATTGCCACCGACGACGACGAGGCCCGCACACGCCTGGCGACGCTGGCGGATGCGTTCCTTTTGCACGACCGGCCGATCCGCACTCGCTGCGACGACTCGGTCGTCCGGTCCTTCGGCGGATCAGCATATCCGCTTCGGCGTTCGCGCGGCTACGCTCCGTTTCCGGTCCGCCTGCCGTGGCCCGTGCCGTCGATCCTGGCCGGGGGCGCCGAACTCAAGAACGCCTTCTGCGTGACGCGCGGCGAGTACGCTTTCCTCAGTCACCATATTGGCGATCTCGAGAACTACGAGACGCTGCAGTCGTTTGAGGCAGGGATCGATCACTTCGAGCGGCTCTTCCGGCTGCGCCTGGAGGTGCTGGCCTACGATCTGCATCCCGACTACCTGGCGACCCGGTACTTGCGCGACCGCGCCGCGCGCCAGGGTCTCCCGGCGGTCGGTGTGCAGCACCACCATGCTCACATTGCGGCCTGCATGGCCGAACATGGGCTGACAGGCGACCGGCCCGTGCTCGGCGTGGCCTTTGATGGCACTGGTTATGGTGACGACGGGACGATCTGGGGCGGCGAGTTCCTGCTGGCAGACTACGTGCGCTACGAGCGCCTGGCGTACTTGCGCCCGGTCGAGATGCCCGGCGGAGAGGCTTGCGTTCGCGAACCATGGCGCCTGGCGCTCGCCTGGCTGCGTCAGGCCGGGATCGAATGGTCGGACGACCTTCCTCCCGTTGCAGCCTCGGATCCAGGAGCGTGCCAGGTGGTGTCGAGGCTGCTGGCGGCTGGTGGCAACGGGCGCGCCGTCCGCCTTCCGGTCACGTCCAGCATGGGCCGGCTGTTCGACGCCGCGGCGGCGCTGATTGGCATTCGGCAGACGGTCAACTACGAGGCGCAAGCGGCCATCGAGCTGGAAGGGCGGATGGACGGGGGAGAGACCGGGGAGTACGCCTTCGCCCGGGCTGGCGCGACGGTTGATCCTGCGCCGCTGTTCGAGGCGCTGGTGGCCGATCTTCGCGCCGGCGTGCCGGCGCCGCGAGCTCTCGGCTCGATTTCACCACGCGGTGGCCGGCATGGTGCAGTGGAAGTGTGAGGACCTGCGGACCGAGACCGGCGTGGGCACGGTCGCCCTGAGCGGCGGGGTCTGGCAGAATCTGACGCTGCTGGGCGAGGTCGTCCCGCGGCTGCGCCGCGCAGGGTTCACAGTCCTGACCCACACGCAGGTGCCGACGAACGACGGGGGGCTCGCCCTCGGCCAGGCCGTAGTGGCGGCTGCCTCGCGGCAAGCCGGCTTGCACTAGGCGGAGGGGAAGCGCTCTCACGCCCGCAGTCGGGGAGGTGGAAGATGTGTCTGGCGGTGCCGGGCAGGATTACCGAGATCTTCACTCGGGAAGGCCTATCGATGGGGCGCCTGGATTTCGGCGGCGTCCTGCGCGAGGCCTGCCTGACGTACGTGCCGGAGGCGAAAGTCGGGGACTACGCCATCGTGCATGTCGGATTCGCCCTCAACCTACTAAGCGAGTCCGAGGCGCAGGCGACGCTCGAGACGCTGCGCCAGATCGTGGAATTCGATCCGGCGTCCGCCGATGCCGAGGCCGGTGAGTGAAACACCTCGAGGAGTACCGCGACGCCCATCTGGTGCGAGGCGTGTTGGACGACCTCCGCCGCCGAGTGACGCGCCCGTGGGTGATCATGGAGATCTGCGGCGGCCAGACGCACTCGATCGTGCGTCACGGCCTGGACCGGCTGCTCCCGGACTCGATCGAGCTGGTCCACGGCCCGGGGTGCCCGGTGTGCGTCACATCGCTCGAACTGATCGACAAGGCGTTGGCCATTGCCTCACGGCCGGAGGTGATCTTCGCCTCCTATGGCGATATGCTCCGCGTCCCGGGGTCGGGCCGCGATCTGTTCGCCGTGCGGGCCGCTGGCGGCGACGTGCGCGTCGTGTACTCGCCGCTCGACGCCGTCAAGCTGGCGCAGGCGAATCCCGACCGGCAGGTGGTCTTCTTCGCCATCGGGTTCGAGACGACGGCGCCGGCGAATGTGATGAGCGTGCTGCAGGCTCGGGCGCTGGGCCTGACGAACTACAGCGTGCTGGTCTCCCACGTGTGCGTGCCGCCGGCGATGCACGCCATCCTCGGCTCCCCGCACAACCGCGTGCAGGGCTTCCTGGCGGCCGGGCACGTGTGCGCGGTGATGGGCTACTGGGAATATGAGCCGATCGCTCGCCGCTACCGGGTGCCGATCGTCGTGACCGGTTTCGAGCCGCTCGATCTGGTGCAGGGCATTCGGCAGACGGTCGAACAGCTGGAGGCCGGGCGCGCCGAGGTGGAGAACGCCTACGCGCGGGTGGTCACGCGTCTGGGCAATCCGGCGGCGCAGCAGGTGATCGGCCAGGTCTTCGAGGTTTGCGACCGCAACTGGCGCGGCATCGGCCGCATCCCGGCCAGCGGCTGGAAGCTGCGGCAGGAGTACGCCGCCTTCGACGCCGAACTGCGCTTCCAGGTGCAGGACCTGCAGGCGGAAGAATCGCCTCTGTGCATCGCCGGGCAGATCCTGCAGGGTCTGCGACGCCCGGGCGACTGTCCGGCCTTCGGCACGGAATGCACGCCCGAACACCCGCTGGGTGCGACGATGGTTTCGTCCGAAGGCGCATGCTCGGCCTACTACCGCTACGGGCGCGACGCCAGATCGGTTCCTCGGGCGGACGAACGCGAGAGGAAGCAACCGGCATGAGCGCACCCAACAAGACCTCGCCGATGGAAGGCGCCGTCTGCCCGCGCCCGCTGGCGCAGGACGTGACCGTCGTCCTCGGACACGGGAGCGGCGGCCAGATGACGCACGACCTGGTGGCCCGGCACTTCCGGTCCGTGTTGTCGAACCCGTCGCTGGAGCAAGGAGACGACGCCGCGGTGCTGGCGCTCCCGGAAGGCAAAGGCCGGTTGGCCTTCACCACCGATGCCCATATCGTGGCGCCGCTGTTCTTCGCCGGAGGCGACATCGGCCGGCTGGCGGTGTGCGGCACGGTCAACGACCTGGTTGTGATGGGCGCGCGCCCGCTGTGGCTGACGGCCTCCTTCATCCTGGAGGAGGGCTTACCGTTGGCGACTCTCGATCGCGTGATCGAGTCGATGCGGGCTGCGGCGGAAGAGGCCGGCGTGACGCTGGTGGCCGGCGACACGAAGGTCGCCGAACGCGGCAAGGCGGACGGACTGTTCATCTCCACCGCCGGCGTCGGCTGGGTGCCGGACGGGCGCGATCCGAGTGGGCGGCACGCGCGGCCGGGAGACGTCGTCCTGGTCTCCGGCCCGGTGGGGGATCACGGGATGGCGGTGCTCGAGGCGCGCGGCGAGCTCGGCCTGGCGAGCGACATCCGGTCGGACATCGCTCCTTTGGGTGGGTTGGTGGAAGCGCTGTACGCTGCCTGTCGCGGGGTGCACGTGCTGCGCGATCCGACGCGCGGCGGCCTGGCGACGACGCTGAACGAGATTGCCCGACAGAGTGCGGTGGGCATCGAGCTGCAGGAAACCGCCATCCCGGTTCGCCCATCGGTGCAGGCCGCCTGCGAACTGCTGGGGATGGACGCGCTCTACGTCGCCAATGAGGGCAAGCTGGTGGTGATCGTCGAGGCGGCGGAAGCCGACGCGGCGCTGGCCGCGCTGCGGGGCACGCGCTACGGCGAAGAGGCGTGTGCGATCGGGCGGGTCGTCCCCAAGCCTGAAGGCAAGGTGCTGATCAAGACCGCCATCGGCGGAACCCGTCTGGTCGACATGCTGGCGGGGGAGATGCTGCCTCGCATCTGCTGAGCCGAGCCTGCTGCTTCGCCTTAGTGGAGCATCGGGTTTGGGATGGAATCCTCCGCGCCGGCGATCGCCGGCGCGGCTTGTTGCGGACAACTGCCTGGCAGATTCGACGCGGCCGGCCGGGCCACGCGGACCTGCGACCGCCCGGCAACGTCAAGCGGGCTGCAGCTCGCGATCGAGCGCCGCGGCCAGGTCCCGCGCCGCCTCGGCCAGCAGCGGTGCGGCGTCGAAAACCGGCGCACCGCTGCGGTCGGCCTCCCGCACGCCAGGATCCGACGGGCAAGAAGCCGAGCACGGGCAGCGCCGGCGAATGCAGGCGGATGAAATCCCGATCGTCCTCGCCCTGAACCTTGCTCCCGACCAGATACAACCGGGTGAGCCTCAGGTCTCCGGCCAGGCCCTTGATCTGTTCGGCGGTGCCCAGGCTGCGGGCCGTCGGCTCGACGACGATCAGCATGGCGTCGACGGCGTCGGCCGTGGCCCGCCCGAGGTGCTCGACGCCGGCGTACATGTCGAGCAAGACGACCTCATCGCGGCGCAGCAGGATGTGGGTGATCAGCGTGCGCAGGATGGTCGACTCCGGGCAGATGCAGCCCGAGCCGCCCATCTCCACCGCCCCGAGCTCGAGGAGCTTGATCCCGCGGTGCATGGCGGAGAACCGGTCGGGGATATCGTCGACGCGCGGGTTGAGCTTGAAGTAGCCCCCGATCGTCCCCGGCTGCGCGCCGGTGCGCTCGTAGATCAGCTCCTCCATCCTGGCGATGGGTGTCAGGCTGCGCACCAGCTCGTCGGGGAATCCGAGGGCGCCGCCCAGGCACGGGGACGGGTCGGCATCGATGGCCAGCACCTTCATCCCGCGCTCGGCGTAGGTGTAGGCCAGCAGGCCGGTCAGCGTGGTCTTGCCGACGCCGCCCTTTCCGGTGATGGCGATCTTCATTGCGAGAACCTCATGGGGATGGCGCCTTGGACGACGGCCCGAGCCCGCGCAGCTCCGCCTCGCGCTGCAGCGTGAGCAGGATGGGTGTCAGAGCAAGGCCGGCCTGACACGGGATCGGCTGCAGCATCAAGTCCTCGCAGGCCCACAGAGAAGCACAGGTGAGGACCTGCGGATCGTCGCGGGCGGCGGCGCGCAGGATCTCGCCCAGGCTCAGATCCATCCCCGGCGCGGTCAACTGCTTGCAGCTGGTGCAGTTGCCGCACAGGCGCACGTCCTCGCCGGTGGCGGCCAGGATGATGGCGCGCAACGGGCCGCGGCGCGGGCTGGCAGGTGACTCGGTGGGGAGGCCGCGCGGCGCCAATGCAGCAGACTGCATACCGTCGTCCGTCATCGGGCGCCGCCGGCAGGTGCCCTAGGCCGGAACGGCCGCAGACTCGCGGACCGGCTTGGGAAGCCCGGACTCATCGATCAGCCGCGGCACGATCTCCTCCCAGTGGACCGCCATGATGTGCAGCCCGTGGATCCCCTTGGTGGAGCGCAGCTTCTCGATGATCTCGAGCGCGATGGCCACGCCTTCTTCCTTCTCGTCCTTGGCGCCGTCCATGCGCTTCAAGAGTTCGGGCGGCAAGACCACGCCCGGGACGTCGGCCATCAGATGGGCGGCCTTGGCGCTCTTGAGCGGAATGATCCCCGGCAGGATGTAGACCTTGTCGAGTACGTTGCGCTTGTCGACTGCTTCCAGCCAGTCGGTGAAGCGGCCGAAGTCGAACACCGGCTGCGTCTGGATGAACTGCGCCCCGGCATTGACCTTCTTCTCCTCGCGGATCGCCTCGTAGCGGGGATAGGCGGCGTAAGGAGAGGCCGCCGCGCCGAGGAAGAACTTCGGTGGGGTCTTCATCTCGCGCCCGTCCAGGTAGATGCCCTCGTCGCGCATGCGCCGCAGCATCCACAGGACCTGGATGGCGTCCATGTCGTTCTGATCCGGCTTGGGCGTCGGCCCCGGGCCGAGGCGCAGGTGGTCGCCCGACAGGCACAGGATATTGCGTACGCCAAGCGCCGCCGCGCCGAGCACTTCCGACTCGATGGCATACCGGGTGCGGTCGCGCGCCGCCAGTTGCAGGACCGGCTCGAGCCCGGTCTCCAGGCACTTGACTGCCGAAGCCAGGCTGCTCATGCGAGGCGTGGCCGATGCGTTGTCGGTGAAGTTGGCCGCCACGACGTAGTCGTGAATCAGGCGGGCCTTCTTCACCATCGGGTCTGTGTTGGCGGTCAGGGGCGGGGCGATCTCGCCCGTCACCGTGAAACGGCCGGCGCGCAGGCTGCGCTCCAGCTCGGAGACCGGCTCGGCGTGGGCCGGAGCGTGGTACTGGTCATCGCCCAACCACCAGTCCGGTTGGCGGACATCGTAGAAGAAACGGTCCCAGGCCTCGGAGAATCGCTCGCGGTTGGCGACGAAGTCGAGGGGGTTGATGTGATGCCCCTTGTCGCGGTACACCCGGATCAGGTCCAGCCAGGTCTCGTGTCCCACTTTGCGCCCGTCGAGCGGCGCATTGACCTCCAGCAGGCGGGCGGTGCGTCCCATGCGCTCGGAGCGCTCGTAGATCTTGAACCAGGTGCACGGACGCGTTTCGTCGACGTAGCAGTGCTCGGGGGTCGATCCGCCGCACGGGCCGTTGCGCACGCCCTTGGGGCAGGTCATCGGGCAAATGAAGGCGGTCTCCTGCAGGATGCAGTTGCCGCACATCCGGCAGCTGAAGCCCACACCCTTGGCCCAGCGTTCGAAGGTCGTGAACGCGCGCACGGGCAACGTGTCGCGGGTGTAGGGGTAGTAGGCCGGCTGGTAACGGCGGGGCGAGAAGAGCGACATGACGCGCCTCCTGGGCCTGGGTCGTTCGGCTGTGTCTTGGACCCCTCACCGCAGCGTCGGGTTGAGGCGGCCTGGTAGGCGCCTTCCCGAACGTGTGGGGTCGAATGCCAATAATTCCTACCTACATGGTAGGCCTTGCCTCTGGGAGGCCGTAGTGCCGAAAGTCATTCGGGCCGGAGGAAGAACGTAGGCCGCCCGAAGGCGGCCGGTCCGACGGCGAGGCGGTTTGCGTGGCGGCCGTGGGATCACCGCCCGCATGTCAGCCCGCGCTGCCGGGTCAGCATGCGCACGGCACCTTGCGGGCACGCTTCCACGCAGTCGCCGCAGCCATCGCACTGGAAGGGGTCGATCAGCACCAGGCGCTCGTCGGGGGCCCAGGTCATGCCGCCCGTGCAGACCAGCATGCACTTGCGGCAGCCGTCGCACAGCATGTCGTCGATCGCCGCTACCCGATCCAGGATCACCGTCTCCAAGCCGCCTCCTCACAGCTGCCTGCCCGACCCAGCTGACGGCTCGCCCATCATCCTAGTCCGAACAGCCTGCGGCGCCCCAGTGCAATCCGTCCCGGGGCCGGGCGTGGACCGTCATCGCCTGACCGAGGCACGCCGCACCCCCCACTGCGACTTCAGTACTCGTCGGAGGTGCTGCGCAGGCGCAGAATCATGTGCGCCACGTCGCGCAGGTCGCCGTCGGGCAGCATCCAGTAGTCGGTGTAGACGGACACCTGCTCGAAGCCGAGATTCTGGAAGGCCTTGATGTCGGAGGCGCGGTCGGTGGGGCTGACGACCTCGATCATGTACAGGCTGCGGCGCTTGGCCAGATCGATCAACGCCTGGATCAACCGCGTCGCCAGCCCGCGGCGGCGGAAGTCCTTGGCCAGGAAGATGCGCATCTCCGCCCGATGCCTCGACGGCCCTTCCATGAAGTGCAGTGTGGCGTCGCCCACCATGCGGTCGCCGACCATCGCCGCGACGGGGAAGACGCGATCGTAGTCCAGCCGGTCGGCCCAGCCGCCGACCAGCTCCGGATCGGTGACGTCATGGCGCATGTAGCGGCGTTCCTCGGGCGAGACCGGGGTGAACAGGTCGATCAGCGCCTGACGGTCGTCGGTGGTCAGCGGTCTGAGGAGCACCCGGGCGCCATCTCTCAGCGTGATCAGCTGACGGTAGGTGAGTTCTTGCTGGGTAACCATCCCTGCGGCTCCTCATCGGTAGCCGACGCGGGCAGGCGCTCCGCCCGCCCGCGTCGGCGTGGGATCGCTCAGTCGGCCCGTTGCAGCAGGTACTCGTAAGCGGCCAGAGCCGCCTTGGCACCCTCGCCGACCGAGATCAGCACCTGCTCCGAGATCACATCCGTGACGTCGCCGGCGGCGAAGACGCCCTCCGCCGAGGTGCGGTTGCGGGCGTCGACCTTGATGCGCTTTCCCCCGTCGAGCTCCACCAGGCTGCCGACGATTTCCGACTGGGGCACCAGGTCGAGCTCGACGAAGAACGCGTCGGCTTCCAGCTCGCGGCTCTTCCCGTCCTTGGCGATCACGATCCGCCGGGCATACTCGTCGCCCTTGACCGCCTGCACCTGGTAGCCCTCCAGCACTTGCACGTTCTTGGAGGCCAGCACCCGGCGGCCCATCGGCGTATCGAGCTCGCCGTGGGTCGGCGCCACCAGGGTGACCTTGGCGGCGATGCGCGCCAGCTCGGCGGTCGATCGCAGGGCCAGCGCGCCGTCGCCGATGACGGCGGTCTGGCGTTCGATGAACAGCGGCGCGTACGACACGGCGCTGTAGCACAGGCCGCGCATCATGTACTCCTGTTCGCCAGGCACCTGCAGACGCTGGCCCAGCGCCCCGGTGGCGATGATCAGCGCCTTGGCCTCGTAGGTCTCCCCGCCGCGCGTTTCGACCTGGAACCCCTTGGCCGTCTTGGTGACCTTGACGGCCTTGTCGAGCACGCGGGCGAACTCGAGGTACTCGATTTCATTGGCGAATCGGCTGACGACCTCCTCGCCGGTGATGACCAGGTGCTTCTCGACGAACGGCAACTGCAGGCGGTAGTTGGTCTTGCCGCCGAGGTCGCGGGTGATGAGCAGGACGTCCAGGCGCTTGCGCAGCGCGTAGATGGTGGCCGTCAGGCCGGCCGGGCCTCCGCCCAGGATGATCAGGTCATGCATCATGGTCTCCTTCTGTCGCGCGGCCGGCTAGACCGGCGCCTCGGGGATGAACCCGTTGTCCATCATGCGTCTTGGTGAGCCGACGGGAACGGCCGATGATCTCCTCGGCGTTCTTGAGTTCCTCTTCGTAGGTCATCTTCTTGCGCGCCACGCCCTCCTCGATGGCCTTCATCGCCACGGCGGCCGCCTCGCGTGGGAAGACCTCCCACTCGTCCATGTTGGGCAGGATGTAGTCCGGCCGCAGGCCCTTCTCCTCGGCCATACCCGAGCCAGGGCCAGGGCGGCGGCGATGCACATCGGGTCGGTGATCGTCGTCGCCCGCACGTCGAGCGTCCCGCGGAAGATGCCCGGGAAGCCGCAGCGAGTTGTTGACCTGGTTGGGGAAGTCCGAGCGCCCGGTGGCGACGACCGCCGCTCCGGCAGCCTGCGCTTCCCACGGCCACATCTCCGGCACCGGATTGGCGCAGCAGAAGACGACCGGATCGGGCGCCATGGCGCGCACCCAGTCCGCCATGATCACGTCCGGGCCGGACTTGGACAGGGCGATGAGCACGTCGGCGCCCCGCATCGCCTCGGCGATCCCGCCCTGGCGGCCTTCGTCGTTGGTGGTCTGGCACATCTTCCACTTGTCGACGTACTCGGCCTTGCGCATCTCGAGGTCGGTGCGGCCTTTGTGCAGGATTCCCTTGCTGTCGACCACCATGCACTTGGCAGGGTCGGCGCCGTGAGAGAAGATCAGGCGGGCGCAGGCGACGTTGGAGGCGCCCGAACCGACAAAGACAATCCGGGCATCGCCGATCTTGCGCCCGGTGATCTTCAGGGCGTTGATCAGCCCCGCCAACGTGACGGTGGCGGTTCCCTGCTGGTCGTCGTGCCAGATCGGGATCTCGGCCCGGGCCCGCAGGGTGTCCAGGATCCGGAAGCACTTGGGGTTCGAGATGTCCTCCAGGTTGACCCCGCCGAAGCCGGGCTGGATCAGCATGACCGTCTCGATGATCTTGTCCGGGTCCTTGGTGTCGAGCATGATCGGCCAGGCGTCGACGCCGCCCAGGTACTTGTACAGCAGCGCCTTGCCCTCCATCACCGGCAGTCCGGCCTCGGGCCCGATGTCGCCCAGGCCGAGGACGCGCGTGCCGTCCGACACCACGGCGACGGTGTTCCACTTGTGGGTGTGCTCGTAGACCAGGTCCACGTCCTCGGCGATCGCCCGGCAGGAGGCGGCCACGCCCGGCGTGTACCAGATGGCGAAGTCATTGAAATCGCGGATGGTGCACTTGAGCGCGACCTCGACTTTGCCGCGGTAGAACGGATGCAGCACCATCGCATCCGCGGAGGGCTTCGTGGCCTTGGCCAGAAGCGCCTCGACGTCTACAGGCGGAACCGATTTCGGCATAGGGTTGCTCCTTGGCCGACGGCCGAGCCGTCAGCCGATGTCCGGCGGGATCCCCTCCCCGCTTCTACAACCGAAGGTACGAGTCGGTATAGATGACCTTGTTGAGCAGCACCTGGACCGTCTTCCAGACTTCTGCCTGTCTCGGGTCCGAATGGTCCACGTCCTCGTGCTGCAACTCGCCCACGGCGGCCACGGCGTCGAAAAGCTTGAGGTACAGGGCACCCAGAGGCGTGCTGGCATCGCGGCCCTCGATCAGGCGGATAAGCGCCATCAGGTCCGCATCGAGCGGGTCCAAGATGGCGGCGTCGAGCCCGGCGCCCATCAACATCACCATGTAGACCCGGTTGATCAGCGGGCGCATCTCCGCCGGGACCTGGTTGGACACATTGGACAGCCCGACGACGGTCATCGGCGCCGGGTCCATCACCATCTTAACCATGCGCACGGTTTCAATCGCCTGCGGAACGTACTCTTGGCAGCCGGAAACTGTCAGGATCAGCGGATCGACGAGCAGGTTGGCCATCGGAATGCCCACTTCCTGGGCGCGGGGGATCAGCTTCTCCATGGCGATGGAGACCCGGGCATCGGCACTGACCGGGATGCCGCTCTTCTCCATGCACAGGGCGATCAGCTTGGCCCCGTAGCGGGCGGCCAGGGGCGGGACGTTGGCCAGCCGCTCCTCCTCGGCCGAGGTCGAGTTGATGATCGAATTCGAGCCGATCTTCTTCAGGCCGGCCTCGATCGCCGCCAGGTTGGTCGTGTCGAGCGAGATGGTCATGCCGGGGACGGCCTCCTGCATGACGTCCACCAGCCAGTCGACCACCTCGGGGCCGGCCTTCTTCTGCGGCCCGATGTTCAGGTCCACTACGTCCGCACCCGCCGCCTGCTGCCGGCGGGCCAGGTCGACAAAGAACGCCCCGTCGCGATCGGTCAGGGCCTGTTTCACCTTGGGCGCGATGATGTGGATGTTCTCCCCGATCTTATACATGCAGTTCCTCCTTGGGCTCAGGCATGGTGGATGAGTCGGTCGGTCATCAATTCCACGGCCCGGCAGGCCGGTGAGTCCCCGTCGAGATGGAGCAAGGGCTGGCCCTGGGCGTCGAGCTGATTGACGCGCGGGTCGGCCGGGATGAGGGCGGCCACCTCCAGGCGGGTGGCGTCGATCGCCGCCTGCTGCTCGGGGGTCAGCTCGCCTTCCACCCGATTGACGATCAGCAGCGCCCGGCGGACATTGACCTCGATCTCCCTGGCCATCTCGGCTATGCTGGCCGCCGTGCGCAGCCCGCGCAGGCTCGGGTCCGAAACCACCAGCAGCAGGTCGACGTCCTTGGTCGTGCGCCGGGAGATGTGTTCCATGCCGGCCTCGTTGTCGATGACCACGTATTCATACCTTTGCCCGAGCTCGTCGATGATCTGCCGCATCAGGTGATTGACGGCACAGTAGCAGCCCTGGCCCTCCGGTCGTCCCATCGCCAGCAGGTCGACCTGGTCGCCTTCCTCGAGCGCCATGCGGATCTCGCGCGTCAGATGATCCTGCCGGCTGATGGAGACGCCGAGCTGGCCGGCCTGGGCCGTGTCCAGCATCCCCTCGCGGATCTCCCCGGCTGTGGCGGGCATCGGCAGCCCGAGGGCCATATGCAGGTTGGTCGCCGGGTCGGCGTCGATGGCCAGCACCGGCTGAGTCGTGCGCCGGGTCAGGGCGCGGATCAGCAGCGCCGCCACCGTTGTCTTTCCCGTGCCTCCCTTGCCGGCCAGTGCGATGGTGAATGTCATACCGTCACTCCCCTCCAATGGGTGGTCATACCGTCGCTCCCATCCGCTTCAGAACCCGTCGGGCCCGCAGCGTCACCCACTTGCTCGGTTTGCCTTTAGCCTCGACGTCCCGCCACACCTTACCCTTGTACGAATACCGCATCATCCAACGCCCATCGCCGCCGCGCTGCCGGAGCAGATCATCAGCGGCATGTCGCAGTCGGGGATCGTGCCCATGCCCCAGCGCTGTCAATACCTCGAGATTGCGCAGGACATCCTGCACGTAGCCCATCGGGTAGCCGAATTGAAACCAGCTTCGGCTGGGAGGGCCGCCGTAGGGCGTTGGGTAGTCGGCGGCAGCCGGATCGCGGCTGAACAGGAATGCCTCGCCTGCCGCGATCGCCCGCCGTACGGTGGGGGTCCGGCGGCGGGCTGGAATCCGGCTCAGCGCGTCGAGCGCAGGGATGGCGCCCCAGGCGCAGGCGAAATGGTTGTTCGCCGCGCACAGGAATCCCGGGCCGGAGTTGCCGGACCGGAAGTAGCGCGCCACCTCGCTTGGTCCGTTCGACACGCTCTTCAACCCTGAGGCTGCCGGCTGGATCTCGTCTCCGGTGATGCTCCGCGCCAGCCAATCGAGCGCCTGCTGCAGCCGCGGGTCGTCGCCGAAGCCCAGCTCAAGCAGCGAGGCGCACAGATTGCCCGCC
This sequence comes from uncultured Chloroflexia bacterium, assembly GCA_963777165.1. GTDB lineage: Bacteria > Chloroflexota > Anaerolineae > Anaerolineales > E44-bin32 > DYJB01. The sequence goes on along the minus strand of CAVZPO010000010.1, from coordinate 31,770 downwards.
AGGCAGTGCAGCAGCCCCGCGGGTGTGCCGTTGTAGGAGAATCCGCCGTAGGGGGCGCGGGCGCGAGTGTGATCGAGGAGGTAGTCGGCTCCTTGGCGCACGCGCCGGGCACCACCATCGACGCCGAGCTGTCCGAGGAAGATCATCGACCAGACTGTGCCCCGATACTTCGGGCTGTAGCCAGGGCCGGGCTTCACCCACCAACCCTCCGGCTGTTGAGCTTCGAGAATCTCGAGCACGGGCGAGGTGCGCAGGGCCGCCCGCCGGGCGGCGAGCACGTCGGGATCGTCGGCCGGCGCGCCCACCAAATCGCGCAGCGCGAAGGCGCGCACGCCGGGATCGCGCTTCTCGAGCAGCCAGTCGAGCACCGGATCGACGGAGCGGCTCACGTCAACCCCTCCCCGTACATCTGACCCGGCCCGAGCACTTCACGGAATCGAGGCCGCAGCGCCAGGCGCGCCGTGTAGCACAGGTGGCAGGCGTCGGCATACGACTCGGTGTGCGGGACGGCGTAGCGCCGCACAACTTCCGCCGGTCCGCCCTGGAGCAGGGGGCCGACGATCGGGTGCTGCTTTGGCCGATAGGCGCGGACGAGTTCCTTAAGCGGCTGCTCGAACAGGTTCCCCATCAGCAGGCCCTGGCACAAATGCAGATTGCCCATGGGATCGAGATGCAGGCGCCGGGGGTCGTCCAACTGCTCGTGTGGGCACTCGTCGAAGGAGTCCCAGGGGAGCGCCGGCGCTTTGGGAGCGAGCGTGACGGCGGCGCGCCCACGGTACATGATCGATCCGCCCTCCACCGGCGCACCATGCCGCGCCTCAGGCTCGGCGCCGCCTGGCAGGTCACACACGATCAAATCGGCCGGGATGCCGAGCGCCTCGCAGGCGTTCATAACGTTGAGCGCTTCGTGACTCACCCGCTCATCGGAATGCAGCTCATCGGTGGAGGCGGACAGCGAATGCAGGTGGCCGGCGAACGGTTCGAGCCAGACGCGGGCGTCGTCGACCGTTGTTGCCCAGTACCCATTGGTCACCACGCCGACTCGAAAGCCGCGGGCCGAGGCGTCGTGCGCTGCCTGGACCAGGATCGGATGATAGAGGAATGGCTCGCCGCCCTCGAAGAAGACCCACTCGATCGTGCCCAGATCGCATGCTTGATCGAGGGCCCGACGGATTCGATCCAGGGTGAAGACTCCCTGCTGCTTTGGGCTCCCCCACACAAAACAGTGATCGCACTCGAACGTGCAGCGGTAGGTGAGCAGGAGGTGCAGGCCGGCCAGAGTCATGCTGCGCCTCCCTGCGCCTCGCCGCCAGCCTGGCGATCCCAGATGCCGGCGACGCTGGGGAAGCGGGCGATCTCGGTATGGGGGAGGAAGAGCGCCGCGGTGAAGGCGTCATAGAACGAGTTGTCAGCCGAGAGCTCGAGATAGGTCATGCCGCGGGCGATCTGGCCGAGGCGATCACGTTCGTCGCGCGAGAGCAGTGCGCGATAGGTCCCGAGCACGGCCGTGTTCCCCAGGAACTTGAAACGGTCCCAGGGCAGGTCAGGCAGCAGGCCGATCTGGATCGCCTTCTCGACGTTGATGTACTTGCCGAAGGACCCGCCGACCAACACCTGCTGGACGTCCTCCAGGCGCACGCCGACGCTGGTGGCCAGCACGCTGAACCCGGCGAAGATGGCGGCCTTGGCGCGCAGCAGGTTGTCGACATCCACCTTGGTCAGCGCCAGGTCGCTCCCGGTGCTGGTCTCGCTCGCCCAGGCGATGACGTATTCGGGGCCGTGTGCGCCCTCCCGGACGCGCGGCGTGTCCAGATCCAGCTTGACGTTGCCCCCCCGATCGATGACGCCGGTGACGAAAAGCTCCGCCAGAAGTGAGATCAGGCCCGAGCCGCAGATGCCGCGCGGCTTGCCGCCGCCGATCACGCGCCAGGTCGGCTCCAGGGTTCCGGAGCTGACCCACACTTCTTCGATCGCGCCCTCGGTGGCGCGCATCCCGTTCACCACGCCGGCGCCCTCGAAGGCCGGGCCGGCGGAACAGGCGCAGGCCACCTGCCAGTCATGTGTGCCGAGCACGATCTCGCCGTTCGTACCGACATCGATGAACAGCGTGAGCAGGTCGGTCTCCGAAAGGCCGCAGGCCAGGACGCCGGCGGTGATGTCGGAGCCGACGTAGGAGGCGACGCCCGGCAGGCAGTCGACGCTGGCCAGCGGGTGGATCCCCAGCTCAATCTCGTGCGCCAGGATCGGCGCCGGCATGTTGACCGTCGGGATATATGGTGCCAAGCGGATGGACGCCGGCGGCAGTCCAAGGAACAGGTGGATCATCGTCGTGTTGCCGGCGACGGTCGCCCGGTAGATCTGGCTCGGCGCCACGCCGGTGCGCTTCTGCAGACGCTCCAGCAGCTCGGCGATGGTCTGGCGCACGCGCTGCCCGAGCTCGGCGAGCCCGCCGTCGCGTCCGGCGTAGATGATCCTCGAGATCACATCCTCGCCGCACTGGATCTGGCCGTTGTACTCGGCCGAGGAGCCGAGCACCTCGCCGGTGGTCAAATCGACCAGATAGGCGCTGACGGTCGTCGTCCCGATATCGATGGCCACCGCCACGGGCTCGATCGGGTCGGCGGCGGCGTCGATCAGGCGCGCCGGCCCTTGCGGCTGGTTCCAGGCCTCCACCTCGAGCACCACCCAGGGGGACCAGTCACACTCGCGCAGCACGGACCCGAGCCGTCGCACCAGCGTCAGCGGCACATCGACCGCCGGGTACCCCGCGGCAGCCAGGGCCACTTGCAGCCGGCCCAGGTCATCCTTATTGTCCTGCAGCGACGGTTCCTGCAGGTACAGCCGGAAGGCGCGCACTCCCTGCAGGCCTGGCTCGTAAGGGAAGGGGACTTCGATCGTCTTGGCGGTCTTGTCGGTGACGAGGCGGCGCTCGATGCGCTCCTGCTCGGGGATCGTGACCGTCAGGTCCCCCTCGACCACCGTCTGGCATGCGAGGGCGTAGCCCGAGTCCAGATCTTCGGCCGAGAGGCGGAGGGTCGAACGGCGGCGCGCCCCGTCGCCCTGGATGAACACGGCACAGCGGCCGCAGCGTCCCTGCCCGCCGCACGGCTGCGTGATCTCCAGACCGGCCTGTTGGATGGCCTCCGCCACGAGCGACCCGGTGGGGACCTCGACCGTTTGGTTCGCAGGCAGGAGCGTGACCTTGTGGTTCGCCATCCGCATCGCTCACACCGACCGACCGGCCATCAGGGCCGGACGGAGGCGCAAGTCCCTCCGCCACCGAGTCGCGGTGCACGAGGCCCCCGTCCCGCGCTTCCCGGCGGGGTCTTCCGGCCATCGCCAGTTCGCGCAGGACTCGGGCATCAGTCTCCCATTCGCAAGGTGGAGATGCTCCGCCCCCATGCCGGCGAGCGAGTGACGAACTCGTCTGCCCCGGTGGAGTAGGTCACATTCCAGAATTGGTTGCCATCCCTGAAGGAGTAGACGACGGACATGCCTCGCAGACCCTGAACGTTGGAGCTCAACACCAGCTTCCCCATGTCATAGTCGCCCACGTTCACAATCCCGCGGTCGATGACCTCGAAGGAGGATGGCAGCAACTCAATCGACACATCGAGGTAGTCATCGATCGTGGTGGCCTCGGGCACGTCTACTCTGGTGACGTTCACGTTGGTGATGGACCCCGTGGGTCCCGGCTGTGGGTCGAAGGCCCACAGGACGAAGACGTCCGGATTCTGCTCGAGGACCTGGACGGTCTGCGCGAACTCCGGTCCCAGCGTCCTTAGGGTTTCCAGGATCGCTTGGAACTTGGCCCCCATGTCGCCGCCTTCGAAGCTCCCCGGCAGCCACAAGTGCACTCGGCCGCCTTCGAACTCCTGCCAGTCTGCAGGCACGTCAGGCGTAGGAGGTGCAGGCGTAGGGGTCCACTCGGGGGGCAAGAAGATCGCCGGCGTGGCGGGCGGACCCGGAGTGGGCGCCGGCCCGGAACCGCTTGGAAGCCCGCAGCCCAACGCGGCAAGGATGAGAGCTGAGAGCAACAGCAGTGGGCGATGGATGCGGATCCTGTTCAAGATTCTCCTCTGCATAGGGGCCGGACGGGGGTGGTCAGAGACCACCCCCGGGGCAGGCAGTGTGCGCGCGCTTCGGTCCTGCCGCCAGAGGCCTAGTTGGCCCACATCGCTTTCAAGAAGGCCCCGATGTCTACGGCCTCGCGCGGCCCAACCATGATCGTCCACCCGGGCATGTCGCCCTCCAACTCGCCGGAGAGCACGGCCACCTGGCCCGGAATAATCACCTTGCGGTGCCCGACCTTGGCTTCGACGCCGGTGGTCTTGACCGCCTTGGCGATCCGTTCCGAGTCGAACTTCCCGGCCGCCCACGCCGTCAGCACACTCATGCCCTCGGCGTCGGTGACGACCAGCCAGGCCGGCCAGCCCGAGCCCTCGACCTCGTTGGCGACGGCGAAGTAGGTGATCGAGAAGTTGGTCGTCACCATCACCGGCGAGGTGTCCTTGGGGCTGTTGATCTCATACAACCCGGGTTGGACCTGGATCGGCTTCTGCGGGTCGGTGTAGATGTTCTGCCGCAGGACGAGCAGGCCGTACAGGCTGGCCGGATCGAACGACTCGAGGACGATCAATCCGGCGTACTTGGCGATGTGTTCCGCCGCCAGCAGGACCTCGTCGGCCTTCCCGCTGGCGCCGGGGAAGGTGATGATCGGGAAGCCGAGCGGCCGGAAGTTCTTCTTGCAGGGCCAGCCGGCGGATGGTGGTCAGTTTCTCGAGCGAGTCCTTCGGGCCCAGCACGCCCGGGTCGAGGACCAGATCCTCGATGCCTGCCTGGGTCAGCGACTGGGTGAGCGCGGCCAGGTCGTCGAGGGTGTCGGCGCGTGCAGCCAGCGGAACCTTGGCGGCCTTGGCGATTTCGGCCATCGCCTGCCAGTTGCCGGCGTTGGCGGCGTGCAGCAGTGGACGGGTCCCCGCGGCGGCCTCGACCCCGGCTTTGGCGACCTCGGGGGCGGAGGCCAGCAGGATCAGGGGCTTCTTGCTCGCCGCGCGCACGGCCTTCACCGCTGCGGCGAAGGCGGCCGGATCCCCGGAGACGGCTTCGATGGCGAATCCGTCGAGCGTCAACGGAATGCCGACGTAGTCGGCCTTGTAGGCATCGGCCGCCGCGGCCTGCTTCTTGATTTCTTCCACCGGCAGGCTGTCCTTCAAGCGCAGGAATAGGCCGGGGCGGTGGTAGAAGGTCTTCTCATGCCGGAAGAGGACGGTCTCATTGCCGACGGCCACTTTGCCGTCCTCGCTGACGAGCTCCACCAGCCGTATGGGCGGGGAGGATGCGGCCTCCAGCTTGGTCTTTGATTCCTCGCTGACGTAGGGGCAGGCTTTGAGCTCGGCCTGTTTGGCGGCCAGCTTCATGGCGAAGGCCAGGCAGGTGGGGAAGGAGCACTCCTTGCAGTTCGTCTGCGGCAGGAGTTTGTAGATTTCGAGTCCGGTAAGTGCCATGATCGGCCTCCTACGCCGCGCTCAGGGCTTCGATCACACTGCGCAGACGGCGCAGGGTGTCTGGATGGCGCAGGACGATAACGTCTGCTCCGGCGTACACCAGGGCGTTGGCGGTCAGCGCCTCCCATTCGAGGGCGCGGCGGTTCCAGTCGCCCCAGGCCGCCGGGACGCCCTCCCCTACCTTGGCTTCCTTGACCTTCCAGCCCTCTTCGCCCGGCGTGACGATCATCGGCTGCTGGGTCATCGAATCGCCCTGCAGGGCGGCGAGGCGCAGACGCTCCATCACCGAGTAGCCATACTCGATCCCGTAACCCAGGGCGCCGGTGGTCGGGTCGATGATGATGCGCTCCAGCGGCAGGCCCATGTCGTGGATCAGGATGACCAGCTGTTTGGACAGGTTGACGTCCATCGGCGTCTTGGACTGGACGAGGTGGTCGTTGGCCAGCGCTGCGGCGACGAGGGTGCGGTAGTTCTTCTCCTCGCAGATGCCGATCAGCAGTCGCTCGCCCTTGCCTTCCTCGGCCGCGGCGACGATCAGGTCGTTGTCGAGCTCCGCTTGTCCGGGGCCGATCACCGCCAGGGGCAGTCCGGTCGAGTTGAGTACCTTGCGAACCACGGCCCGGGCGTTGGCGGCCGTGTTGGCCTGGCCATCGGCGAGCGTGGCGCTCAAAGTCAGGTAGATCAGCTCGGCGCCGGCCTCTTCGGCCGCCTTGGCCCACGCCCCGGGGTCGTCCATGACCGCGCCCCATGTCTGGAGCAGGATCGGTGACCACTCGGCCGGTTTGCGGTCGTGCACTTCGATCGCCAGTGCGGGCGGGTGCGGGATGCTGCCCTCGAAGGCGTGATGGGGTAGAGCGGCCTGACCTCCCACACTGACCGTGCGTGCCCGAGTGCCCCCCTGCTCGCGCGTGGCGCCCAGCGTGATCTCACGCACTTTGCCGGACCATTTCTCTTTCGGGATCTCGATTGCCATAGGGACAACTCCCTTTCGAAGTGCGGACGGATGACAGCGATCAGCGGTCAGCTATCAGCCTTCAGCCAGACGCCGACCTGGTTCGGTGGACGGCGCCAAGCTGACCGCTGATGGCTGACAGCTCAGTCTCACATCATCGGCGGCATCTCGAGCGCCGGATGGTGTTTCTCCGTGACGTAGGCGACGGTTCCTTCGACGTCGGTCGCAATGCGCTCATCGCAGATCTTGTCGATCAGGTCCGGATCGCCCTCGCGCTCGGCCACCAGCTTGAGCTGTTCGGCCATCTGCTCCTTGAGCACCGACGACATCCACACCACGCGCTTGAACCCGCCGTCGGCGGAGATGAACTTCGGGCTGAGGATGTAGAACTTGCCGTGACCCATGACGCCCGGGGTCTGAAGCCCGCCGCCGGCCACGCCGGCCAGCGTCGAGAAGGTCATCCCGGCCGGCGTCATGCTCACGTCCTCGCGGCTGACGATCATGATCCCGTTGGCCTCCGGGATCACCATGGCGATGCACTCGAAGCACCCGCAGGCGGTCATCGGGTTCTCCATGATCGAGTACATGGAGACCTCCGTGACCTGCTGGTGGCTGGCCTGATTGGCGAAGTCGTTGACGCCGACGAAGTAGCCCTTGGTGCTGTCGGTGTTGGCACCTTTGCGGATCGGCTGGTTGGGCCCGGTGGGGTTGATCTGGTTGGAGGCCTTGCAGTCCAGCCAGTTGTAGGCGCCGCACAGCCCCAGGCGTTCGGGGCTGACGATGCACACGTGGTTCGGGGCGAACGACTGGCACAGCGTGCAGGAGTAGAACGTGTCGACGCTCTCGTCGGTCATCGAGCCGATGCGCACGTTGCGCTCGTCGTACGCCGCGCGGGCCTTGCTCCAGCCATTCGGTGTGCAGCTTGCGGGTCGGTGACGATCGTCACCTGCACCTTGTCGACGATGCTGCCGAAGTCGGCGTGGTAGCGGGCGTGCAGGATCTCGCCGAAGTGCTTCAGGTTGAAGCCCTTCTCGGTGGCGGCGGTGCTGATGCGGATCCAGGCGATATCGCGCTGGCCGATGTGCTGGATGCCCGAGGCGCCGTTGATGAAGTAGTGGATCTGGCGCTCGAGCACCGGCTCGAAGTCCTTCTCCATCTTGCGCCCGGCGACCTGGACCAGGATGCCCAGGTCCATGGCGCCCTGCGGCTCGACGTCGTCGAAGGTCGGGCCGACGATCTCGATCTTGCCGTCCTCGACCTTGTCCAGGTCGCGCCATGCACAGGTACTCGAAGGCGCGGCTCTTCTTGCCGCCGAACTCGACGCGCATGTCGTTCTTGCGCACGACCTCGCCCTCGAAGGCCGAGCCGTAGGGCACCGGGATGGGGACCTCGGTGATCTTGACCTTGACGCCGCGCACCTCGATGCACTTCTGCACCAGCTTCTCGGCCCGCTCCAGGTCGTCCTTGCCCTCGATCTCGTTGAACGGCATCGAGACCACGTGCTCGTAGGTGGTGACGCCGGTGGGCAGGATCTCCGGGATGATCGTGTCGGCGATGACCGGGAAGCCGAAGTTGATGGCGCCGGCAGCGGTGGCGTACTTCAGGTCGTCGACCTCGCCCAGGGCCAGCACGAAGGCGAAGACGCGGTTCTTGTTGTAGAGCAGGATGTCGCGCGCCTGGCCGCCCTTCATGCCGCCGAAGGTCAGCGCCGAGCGCACGGCGAAGCCCAGGGCGTAGATGGCGCGAGATGGTGTCGGTGCCGAAGGGCACGGTGTAGGTGTCGTAGCCGAGCTCGACGCCCTCTTCCTGCAGCTGGTGGATGATGCTGCGCCCGTTGACGTTGCCGCACAGGAAGGTCAGGATATTGCGCCGCTGCAGCTCGCGCACGATCTTGACCGCCACGGCGTTCGACTTGGCGCAGCCGACGATGGCGGCGAAGCCGGGCATGCGGCCGTCCACCAGCTGGATGCCCCACGAGCGCAGCTGGATGTCGTCGATCGGGCCGTTGAGGTGCCCGCTGCCGTTCGCCTGCCGTTCGTGGGCTGGTGAAGGCCGTGCCGCCGGCCAGGTGGAAGCCCGGGCAGGGCTCGGGCTGCTGCCCGTAGACGAAGCGCAGAGCCATGATCACCTCTTCGGCGATCAGCGTGGCCATGCCGCTGTCGAGCGTCTCGCCCAGGTAGGGCGTCCAGCGCCGGTCGGCCGGGACGGGGTGCAGCAGCGCCCGTGGCCTGCTCGAGCGCCGGCGTCAGATCGCCGAGCTTGCTGACCTCGGCGCCGGTCATGCCCAGGATCATCGGCAGATAGTAGGCCGTGTTGGGGAAGGAGACCGGCGTCTCGGCGCCCTTCTCCTCCAGGGCGCGTTCGAGCATCTGCTCGGCTTCGTGGACGACGGCGTTGGCGCCGCGAATGGCGCGGGTTGCGATGTAGCGTGACATGGTTGGCTCCTCAGTCCCCTGCCGGCGCGCCGTACAGGGCTTCGGCACGCGCCTCCGGGCTGAGCAGTTCCAGCTCGTGGATGCGTGCGTCGCCGCTGCGGCCGAAGCGCTTCGGGTCCTAGGCCGGCAGCTTGAGCGCGGCGCGCTTCTTGTCGATGTGCTCCAGGGTCCGGCGGACCATCTCCTCGGGTTCGACCACGAACTCGATCTTGCCGCCGACCTTCTCCTCCCAGCCGTCGCTCAGGATGTCGCGTCACCACCGTCGCTGCCCTCGACCGGGTTCTTGACGCCCATGATGACGTAGGCGCCGGAGGCGGCGCAGTAGGTGGCGATGGCCAGGGCCTTCTCGCTCATCCACTCCGGGCGCGATGCCCACGGCCGGGATGTCGCTAGATGTCGTCGCCCAGCCCGCCTTCGTTGCGCCATCTGCGTCAGCACGGTCAGGATGCGGGTGTTGTCGACGCACGAGCCCATGTGCAGGACGGGCGGCATGCCGGTCGCCTCGCACACTTCGCGCAGGCCGGGGCCGGCCCACTCCATGCGCCGCCTCGCCCAGCAGGAAGCCGTACTTGCCGCTGGCGATGGCGCCGCAGCCGGTCTCGACCATCAGCACGTCGTTCTTGAGCAGCTCGCGCACCAGGTAGTCGTGGGTGGCGTCCTGGGTGGTGCGCGGGTTGTTGCAGCCCACGTTGGCCGACCACGCCGCGGATCCGCCCGGACATGATGGCGTCGTTCAGCGGGCGGAAGGACGAGCGGAACGAGCCGCCGAGCATGTAGTTGATGTACTCGTGCGAGAAGCCCGGGACGACGTCGCGACGATCACGTCCGGGATGTGGACCTCGCCGCGGTTGGGGTAGTTGTCGATGGCCGCGGCGCACGATCTGCCTTGGCGATCTCGGGGGCGTGGTGCTCGTCGAACTCGATGTGCGTCGCGCCGGCTGATCTTGACCTTGGGCGAGGTGGTGATGACCTTGGTGTGGAACTTGCTTGGCCAGGTCGGGCAGGGCCTGCATGATGCACTGCACGTCGACCACCATCGCCTCGACGGCGCCGGTGATGATCGCCAGCTCCTGGTGCAGGAAGTTGCCGGCCGACGGGACGCCCTGGCGCATCAGCGTCTCGTTGCTGGTGCAGCAGATGCCGCACAGGTTGATGCCCTTGGCGCCCTTGCTCTGGGCGTAGGCGATCAGCTCGGGATCGGTGGTCGCCGCCAGGATCATCTCCGAGAGCGTCGGCTCGTGCCCGTGCACGACGATGTTGACCTCGTCGTCCTCGCAGCACACCCAGGTTGACCTGGGAAACCAGCGGGCTGGGGGTGCCGAACAGGATGTCCGAAAGGTCGGTGGCGATCATCGAGCCGCCCCAGCCGTCGCCCAGGGCGCGCGCGCAGCGCCTGGTGCAGAGATGTGCTCCGGCGTCCTGATCGTCGCCCATGTGCGTGCGGTGCAGCACGTCGACGATCTCGCGGTCGATGCCGCGCGGCGCGCAGCTTCTGCTCGCGCCACAGCGCCTTGCGCGCTTTCGGGGCGCGCTCGATCGTGAACGACCTCGCCCGTCTGCTGGCCGAACTGCGCCAGGACAGGTTCGGCCACGTCGAGGGCGATGTCGCCGACCGGCCGGCCTTCGGTCGGGATCTTGAGCTCGGCGGCCACGGCGCTGAAGCTTGAACGGATCGCGGATGGTGTAGCCCGGGGCTTCGCCCTTGGCGACGGCCAGCAGGGTGAGCGCCAGGTCGCGGCCGTGGTCCGAGTGGGCGGCCGAGCCGGCGGCGATCGGCGCGGGCGAAGTTGCGGGCGGTGATCGTTTCGATCGTCGCCCCGCACACGCCGGTCTGGCCATCCTTGACCAGGCGGCAGGGACCCATGAAGCACAGCCGGCAGCACGAACCGTCGGCGCCGATCGGGCAGGGGGCCATCTGCTCGGCGCGCGAGAACGCCGTGCCCAGGCCCAGTTCGTCCGCCCGGATCAGCATCTCCTGGGCTGCCGGATCCAGCGAGCGCTCCTGGGGTGTGCGTTGCTTCTTCTTCCTCTCGTCAGGCATCGCGATCTCTCCTTTGACAACCGATCTCAATTAGGGGTATGGGGGGTACGCGGATCGAAACCGGGGCACGGCCACAACGGGCGGCCCTGCACGACATGGGTGACTTCGGCGAACGCCAGCGAGGATCCGGTTCCGGAAATGCTGGCCGTATGGCGGGTCGCCTCCTCGGCGAACGTCGTCTGAATCGGGAAGGTCAGCTCTCCTTCGCCCGGGGCGTAGCCCTGGTCGGTGAGCGTCTTCTCGATCGCCTGGAGCGGGGTCTTTCCGGCGTCGTAAGTCAGCGAGACCTGGTGATAAGCAGCGCTGACCAGCAGATCGCCCACCCCGGGCAGCGTCTCCCAGGAGTCGACGCACCGCCGTCGTGTGGTGATCGCCATACAGGGTCGGGATGGTCAGCACGAGCTTCTCCATCTCGCTTCTCTCCTTACGCCTGGTTAGATGCGTCCACGCGGCCCTCGGGCCGCAAATAGGGAACGGGTGTCAGGAAGGGACGCAGTTCGTCCTTCACCGCGTCCCGCAATTCGTCACCCGAAACGTGCATCAGCGTGTCGTGATAATCCGAGTCTGTGTTCATGCTCGCCAGGCACGGGAAGTGGTGATGCAGCATTCCTGCCGCCTCGACGGCCTCATCCACCTGCAGTCCGATCAATCCTTCGGCCACGTGCCGGGCGCAGCCGCAGGCCGCATCGCGCTTCACCCGGACCTCGGTGATCCGCCGGTCGGACACCTGGATCTCGAACGCCGGCCGACCGAAGTGCTCGGCGAAGGCGCGGATCAACGGCTGATCGTAGGTCTGCACCAATGGGGTGCGGTTGTAGGTCGTCGGCGTCAGCGAGCAGAACGGCTTGGGGAAGACGATGACCGCGCCTTGCTGCTCGACCCAGCGCGTGAGTTGGCGGATCAGCCCCGGAGGCAGCGCCTCGTTGAAGTCGACCGGGGCGACGACTGCCTTGGCACCGGCCATGCGCACGATGTCCGGGATCAACTGCGCCAGGCCGGCCGTCTCACCCAGTGACACGATCAGATCGGCCGCCGCGAAGCCGCCTGGCAGGTAGTCCTCAGGGTAGTCGACGACGGGAGGAATGACGCGCGGGGCCGTCCACCTCTCGACGTGCCACTCGGCCGGAGCGTGGGCATGGATATTCGAAGCGATCCGCTCTCCCCACACTCCCTGGCTGACGGCCAGGAGGCGGAGAGCAGGGACGCTGGTAGACGGGTCCCTCATGCCCGCTCCATCGCATTCTCCTTAGGCGTCGCCCCCTGCGCGGGGCTACACCAAATCATGCCTGTCATGCACCCAGAGCACCCAGTGGGGAAAGTCATGCGTTGGTCGAGTAACTCATCCGAATTTGACCTTTGCCCTCTTGGTTGTCTGATGGCTTGTGAAATCCGGCGCATATGAGCCTATGTGGAGCGCGGCAATCTCCGCTGGGGTTGCCAAGACTCGTATGCCACCGCGTCTCGTCGGATCTGCCCGGGGGCAAGAGCACTTGTGGTTCGGCGGCGCTTCCCGCTCCAGGTCTCGCTTGCAGTGCCACTGACAGACCTGGGTCACCGGCGTGGCGAGCGTGATGCCGGTGACCTGCGTCCACACCGGAGCGTCTGCCTTCCTTATCACTCAGGGAACGGAAGACCTGCTTCCTGCCACCTGACCAGGCTCAGACTCTCTCGGACCGGATGACCGCCGCCGGGGTACCGGTCACCTTGCTCCTGGTCGAGCACGCCGGCCACGGCTAAAGCTCTGTGGATGGCGAGACGGATCCGTCGCGGGTCGAGGTCATCCAGCGCATCGCCGAGTTCTTCGACCGCGACGGATCGGGGCGTGGTTCCTCCGATAGAATGAAAGCCGTGGCACGCGCCGGTCGAGTCCCATCGGGCGAGCGCGTCGCGACCTCGCATGCTCATCGCTGACTCCACTGCCCTTCGATCCTTGCAGCGCCGCTGGCTGTCCACGGCTTGCCTTGGCGTCGCCGGGATGCTGGGAGGCGCCGGCCTCCTCCTTGGTCAACTTGGCGCGGCGCTAACCTTGCGCTGGCTGGCTGCGGCGGTAATTGTGTTCGGTTATCAACTGGCGTTCGTGAGGCCGAGACTGCGGCTCAACCTCCGGGCCGGCGAAACCAGCCTGCTTCCCGAGCTCGGTCCGGGCAACTCGCTAACGCTGGCCCGCGGCGTCCTGCTGGCCATGCTTGCCGGATTCCTGGTCGTCCCATGGCCGGGTGGCGCGGCTGGCCTGGGCGCCGGCGGCACTCTACATGGCGGCCGACCTCGCAGACTACTTCGATGGCTACCTGGCACGCATCAGCCATCATGCCACGCGCCTCGGGGAAGCGATCGACATGGAGTTCGACGCCCTCGGGCTGCTGGTCGGCGTGGGCGTCGCCATCCACATCGGTCAGCTGCCGCTCTGGTTCCTGCCCTTCGGGCTGGCGCGCTATGCCTTCGTGTTCGGCCTGTGGGTTCTCGAACGCACCGGTCGGAAACCCCGACCTCTGCCCGAGAGCGTCAGTCGCCGGCCGATCGCCGGGCTGACGATGGCCTTCATCAGTGCTGCCCTCTGGCCGGTCGTGCTGCCTTCGGTGGCGACCCTCGCCGCGGCGCTATTCGCCGTACCCTTCGCCTTCTCATTCGGCCGCGATTGGCTGGTCGTCAGCGGCGTGCTCGATCCTCAATCCGATGCCTACACGGCCTGGCGCACGCGCTTCAAGCGCCTGGTTCTGCATTGGCTGCCTCCCGTCTTGCGTCTGGCGCTGGCGGGCGCGCTGGCGTTGCTGACTGCGGACATGCTCGCCACAGCGACGGCCTGGGGGCACGCGGCGCAGGCGACCCTCATCGGGGTGCAGGTTTTGACGGGAGCCTGCATCTCCGTGGGGTTCGTCGGGCGTTTGGCGTCCGTCGGCCTGATCGCGCCTCTCGCACTGGGTGCCTACGCGGACGGCCTCAGCCCCTTGCGCGGCGTCTCCCTCGGCCTGGCGATCGGGATCCTGATCCTGGGGACCGGCGCGGCATCTCTGTGGAAGCCGGAGGAGACGCTGCTGCGCACGCGCGCCGGAGGGCGCAGTGACTGAGCCCGGCGCGCGTGTGCCGGCGGCACGACGTCTGCTGCAAATCGCTGCGATCGTGCTCGTCGTGGTGGCCGTGGCCTGGGTCGTGCGAGGCATCCCCCTGGCCGAGATCGCCGGCGCGCTCCGACGCTTGACGGTCGGCGAGATCGTCGTCCTGTTGTGCGTGAACATCGGGATTACCTACGTCTTCACGCTGCGCTGGTGGGTCATCCTGAGGGCGCAGGGGCACCGTATCCCACTGATCCGGCTGTCCACCTACCGGCTGGCCGGTTTCGCTCTGAGCTACCTGACGCCCGGAACGCAGTTCGGAGGCGAACCGCTGCAGATCGCCCTGTGCCACCGCCGGCATGCCGTGCCGACTCCGGACGCGACCGCCGCGGTGATCATCGACCGTGCCGTCGAGCTGCTCGGCAACTTCACCTTCCTGGCCTTCGGGGTCGTCCTGTCTTTGAGGCTGCGGTTGATCCCGGACGAAGGCGGCCGATGGCTTGGCTTCGTCGCGGCGGCGCTGCTGTTCATCCCACTGTTGTTCCTGGCGGCGGCGTTGACCGGCCGCAAACCCGTGACCGGGCTCTTGCGCTGGGTGCCGATCCCGACGATCCGAAGGTCGATCGGATGGGCGCGCGTGGTGGGCTGGGTGGAGGCGACCGAAGAGCAGATCATCACCTTCTGCCGGGAACGGCCCGAGGGGTTGGCCTCCGCAATGGGCCTATCGCTCGTTGGCTGGTTGGCGATCGTCTTCGAGTACGGATTGATGCTGTCGTTCCTGGATGTTCACCTTGATCTGATGCAAACGATCGGTGGGATCACCGCCGGCCGCCTGGCGCTTCTCGTGCCGGTACCCGGAGGGTTCGGGGCGCTGGAGACCAGCCAGGCGCTGGCCCTGGCTGCGCTGGGATACAGTCGCGCCGAGGGTTTGGGGCTTGGCCTGCTGATTCGTGCTCGCGACCTGGTCTTCGCCTTCGCCGGTCTCGGCGTTCGGTGCGTGGTACGCGCGGCGAATGAGGTAGGCTCCGGCCAACCGCCAGCGCTTGTGACGATGGCCCACGGCAGCCTGCCGGGAAGGAGGGCGAGGCAAGGCTGCGGCCGTCTCACCGAACAGGTCAGAACGATCCGGATTCCAACCTTGGAGGTCACTGTCCTTATCGCCCTTGACTTACCGACCTACTTATCGTATTCTGCTGCCAATATGTCCGGCAATCTGCGGTCTTGCCTGCGCTTCCGTCGTCCCCGCCAGATGCTCGTCTGGCGATTGAGGCTCTCCGGCTGACGCTGTTTTCCACGAGTTGCCGCCTGCCCGCCAGACAAGGAATGCGTCTGGCGGGTTTCGTTTTTCTTGAAAGCGATCGGGTCCAGACCGGAATTCGCCCATGCTTAAGAGTGAGTCAGAAAGGGGACCATCATGTCTGCGTCGAAGATCAAGAAAGCCGTCCTGGCCTATTCGGGAGGCCTCGATACCTCGATCATCGTGCCATGGCTGCGCGAGAACTACGGCTGTGAGGTTGTGTGCTTCTGTGCCGACATCGGGCAGGGAGAAGAACTGTCCGGGCTGGAAGCCAAGGCGTTGGCGAGCGGAGCCTGCAAGCTGGTCCTGAAGGACTTGCGCGAAGAATTCGCCTCGGACTTCCTGTTCCCGCTCCTTCAATCCGGGGCCAGGTACGAGGGGGAGTACCTTCTGGGGACATCGATCGCCCGTCCCCTCATCGCCCAGTGGCAAGTCAGGGTCGCAGAGCAGGAGGGCGCCGACGCCGTCGCTCACGGATGCACCGGCAAAGGCAACGATCAGGTGCGTTTCGAACTCACCTACAAGGCGCTCAACCCGGCGCTCAAGGTGATTGCGCCCTGGCGCGAGTGGGCCATACGGTCGCGCGAGGAGGCGGTGGCGTATGCCGAGAGCCACCATGTTCCTGTCAGCGCGACGCTCCGCTCGATCTACAGCCGCGACCGAAATCTGTGGCACCTCTCGCATGAGGGTGGTCCCCTGGAGCGCCCGGCGCAGGAGCCCGAGGAGAGCATGTATCAATGGACGAACTCCCCGCACAATGCCCCGGACGAGGGGGAGGAGATCACCATCGACTTCGAGATGGGGATCCCGGTGAGTATCGACGGGAAGAGGATGGGACCGGCCCAGTTGGTCGAGACGGCCAACGCGCACGGGGCCAAGCATGGCATCGGCCGCGTCGACCTGGTCGAAAACCGGTTGGTGGGGATGAAATCGCGCGGCGTCTACGAGACGCCCGGCGGTACGATCCTGGTCTTGGCCCATCGCGAGCTCGAGAGCCTGTGCCTCGACCGCGATGTGGCCCACTACAAAGAGCATGTCGCGCTGGACTACGCCGAACTGGTGTACTACGGGAAGTGGTTCACGACACTGCGAGAGGGCCTGCAGGCGTTCATCGGCGAGACGCAGAAGACGGTCACCGGCTGGGTGAGGCTGCGGCTGTACAAGGGAAATGTGATCGTGACCGGGCGCGGTTCAGGCGAGAGCCTGTACCGGGAGGACTTTGCCACTTTCGGGCAGGATGAGGTGTATAACCAGCGCGACGCGGAGGGATTCATCAATCTGTTTGGACTTCCGATGAAGGTGCGGGCCATGAGGGAACTCACGGAGGCAGGCCGCACTCGCTATGCTGTGGTCGAGCCGGGTCAGATACAGCGCGATTGAGGGGGGCCGCCCGGAGTTTCCGGGCATGACTCCTGGGAGAGACACCGGCATGAAGATGTGGGGTGGCAGGATGTCCAAGGCGACGGATCCCCTCGTCGAGCGCTTCAACGCCAGCGCTTCGTTCGATATTCGCCTTGCAAAGGAAGACATCGCTGGCAGTGTCGCCTGGGCGCACGCGCTCGGGCGAGCCGGCGTGCTTGGGCCCGACGAGCTCGACGCAATCCTGCGGGGGCTGGCGGCCGTCCGCGAGGAGTTCGCCGCCGACCGCTTCAACCTGGCCCCTGCGGATGAGGATGTGCATACTGCCGTCGAGCGCCGTCTGACGGAGCTGATCGGACCCGCAGCCGGCAAGCTGCACACAGGCCGGAGTCGAAATGACCAGGTCGCAACGGACTTCCGCCTGTGGTGCCAGCATGCGTCCTCGGAGTTGACCACGCGCGTGGTGGAGCTCCAGGAGGCGATCCTGGATGGCGCCGAGGCTGACCTCCATGCGCCGATGCCGGGCTATACACACCTCCGTCAGGCTCAACCTGTGACGTGGGGCCATTGGATGCTGTCCCACTTCTGGGCGCTCGGCCGGGACATCGACCGTCTAAGCCAGGCCAGTGCGGCCGCCTCATGTCTTCCGCTGGGATCCGGGGCGCTGGCCGGCACCTCCGTTCGTGTCGATCGAGCCCTACTCGCCGAGGAACTTGGTTTCCAGGCCGTCTCGGCCAACAGCCTGGATGCGGTTTCTGACCGGGACTTCGTCGCCAGCTTCCTGTTCGCATGCGGCCTCATGGGGGTACACATCAGCCGGCTGTCCGAGGCCTTGATCTTGTTCAGCTCGAGGGAATTCGCCTTCGTCGAGCTGGATGAGGCGTTTACAACGGGGTCCAGCCTCATGCCGCATAAGGCAAACCCCGATCCGCTGGAGCTCGCCCGTGGCAAGGCCGGGCGCTTGATCGGCAACCTGACCGCGCTGCTGACGGTGCTGAAGGGCCTCCCCTCCGCCTACGACAAGGACCTGCAGGAAGACAAGGAACCTGTCTTTGACTCCTTCGACACGCTGATGTCCGCGCTGCCGGTCCTGTCTGGCCTGGTTCGATCCCTGCGGATCGATCGGGGAAGGATGGCGGCGGCGATTGTGCCCGAGGCGTTCACCGTCGATGTGGCGGACTACCTGGTCGAGCGAGGCGTGCCGTTCCGGGAGGCTCATGCCAGCGTGGGCAAGGCCCTGCGCCTGGCGGAGGCGAAGGGGAGGGAACTGAACGGCCTGACCGTGGAGGAATGGCAGTCCGTCGATCCGCGTTTCGACGAGGGCACCTTGCGCTTGTTCGACCTGAGTGTGGCGCTCGATCGCCGCGACGCGAAGGGCGGGACCAGCCGTCGGGCGCTGCGCGAGCAGTTGGCGTCCGCGCGCGCCAGGTTGGCGGTGTACAAAGAGACCGGGGTGGGTTGACGCCGGCGAAACTCAGCCGTTCTCTATGCTGCGTGAATCGGATCCCCAACAGTGGGACAACACGGGCCCGAAGTTGGGACGCCCACCCATGGCTCGATGGTTAGGCGGCCTTCTGCAGCATCAACATGTGCCGCAGGCGGCGCTGCTGGCATGTGACGTATGCAAGGTAGGGGCGAAGCACCGTTCGTGCCGCGAAGCCCGGCGCCTTCGCCCCTACGAGCATCGTCAGGCGGGCGATCGGGCTTTGCTCGGGGTGAAGATCGCGGGCAGGTAGCCGCAGGCTTCAGCCTGCGCTCTTTGTTTCCCGGCGACCCGAAGCCCTCCCCAGCACGTCCAGCTGATGGGCGATGTAGATCAGCTCGCCGCGCTCGACCTGGGCATGGCGGCGCTCGACCCAGCGAGCGAAGCGCCGTGGGTCGAGCTCGGGACGGCGGCGAAGCGCACGTTCCACCGTGTGCAGGATGAAGTGCAGGAAGTAGGCTTCATCGTTCGGGTAGCGGCCCTTCACCGGGACGACGACCCAATCCGAGGCACCGGCTGCCAGCAGCTGCACGTCCGTGGCCTGAAGCGCGGCCAGCAGATGGCGGCCGGTGCGGCTGTCGCCCGAGCGGCGGCCGCCGACGAGGCGCTCATCCATCGTGCGGTGATACAGGCCCAGGATCTCGTCATCCAGCGGCGGGTCGATCGAGGGCTCAAAGGCCGTCACCCCGTCGAAGTTCAGGGTGAAATAGAACAGGCCGCCGGGGCGGAGCATCCCGAGCAGGGCCGGAAGCGCTGTCGGCAGGTCGAGCAGATCGAGGAAGGCATGCGCCATCAGCAGGTCCGCCGTCCGGCGCTGCCGGCGGGCCACCTGGAGCGCGTCGACGGCGGGGAAGGCGAGGCGGATCTCCTCCGCTTCGCGGCGGAGCACCAATCCGTCCACAAGGCCGTCGACGGTGTAGCCGTGCTTCCGCCCCCACGCCGATAGCCGGCGAGTGGCCAGGCGCGCCAGGCCAGGTTGCGCCTCGACGCCGCGGTAGGAGAACCGGGCGAGCAGCCGCCGGTCCAGCATTCGCTCCACCATCGTCCCGATCCCGGAGCCGAGTTCGACGACCCGCACCCCGCCGTCCGCTGCAAGGAGAGGCACAGCCTGTCGAAGGGTGTCCCAGACGTGCGCGTTCAGAGAGCGGTCGTCGACCGTCGCCTTGGCGCTCAGGTAGCGAGCGAAGGAGTACCGCCGCGGGGACGTTCCCGCGGCGGGTGGGGTGGAGCCTGCCGTCACGCCTTGGCGCGCAGGTGCAGGTAGAGCGCGGCGATCAGCACGAGCTCGTCCAGCTTGGTCACATACCCGAGGGCGGTGTATGGCCGGCCCATCACAACCCACGCCACGATCGTCACCGCCGCGAAAGCCATGAAGGCCCAGTGCACCAAGGTCTGCTGCTTGGACACGACGGGCAGGTTGAGGAACAGGGCGGCCAGCAGCGCCAGGTATCCGAGACCGTTCAGGGTAAAGAGCGGATCGATCTTGCCCATGCTGAGATTCAACAGCACCAGGTGAACGAGCGCCGTAAACAGGCCGGTGACCAGGATGATGGCACGCAAGGTTGATCGTTTCATTGGACTCCTCCATGAGCCATTGACAGAGCCGGGGCGGCCGCCCCAGTCGGGCGGAGATGAACAAGGAATTGACGAATGCTCTCCATCGAGTTGGCCCATCGCGGCCGGGCGAGGGCGTGCTGCTGAGCCGTGGTGCCGAGCCGCGCCAGCAGGGTCCGATCGCGGCAGAGGGTATCAAGCCGCTCGGTCAGCGTGGCGGAATCGCCGGGCCGGATCAGGAATCCGGTTTCCTCCTCCGAGACGATCTCTGACGCGCCGCCGGAGGCGGAGGCCAGCACCGGCAACCCGAAGCTCATCGCCTCCAGGTAGGCAATCCCGAAGCCTTCGTGGGTGGAAGGCACTGCCAGGACCTGGCACCGGCGCAGCGCGTCGGCAATCCGATCGTCCGCAGTCGCCCCTAGCAGACTCACCGAACCTTGCAGGCGCGGATGCGAGATCTGGCGCCGGATGCGCGCCACATACTTCGGATCACGGGTCGTATCGCCGAATCACCTCCAGCGACCAGGCGCCGGCGGGGAGGGCGGCCAGAGCCTCGAGCAGCACGTGCAGTCCCTTCCGCGGGGTCAGGCTGCCGACGAACAGAATCCGCAGCGGGCCGGGCTGGAGCGCGCGGGCGCGCACCGCGTCCTCGGATGGGCCGGGACCCAGGCGGTCGCCACCGGGCGAGGCGAGCACGGACGGCTTCGCGCTTCCGGTCAGGCGTTCCACGGCGCGACGGGTGGCCTGGCTGTTGAACACGAATCCGTCGACGCCGTGCAGGTAGGCGCGCTCGATCGTTCGATACACCAGTCGCGACAGCGGCGGCCACGGCTCGCTCGAACGAAGGTGATGGAGGATCGATATGATCGAGGTCCCGCCGGCGCGGGCCAGCGCCCGATTCGCGGCCAGGAGCGATGGATGATTGAGCTCATCCTCGAGCACCACTTCCGCCCCGAGATCGACCAACCGTCGGCCGACCTCTGCCGACATGTTGTCGCCGAGATGCCGAAGGTACGAGCGCCACGGCAGAGAAACGATGCTCACCCGGTCGCCGGCGTGGCGCAGATGCTCGACCAGCCAGCGGTCATACAGGTACCCGCCGGTCAGCGTCTCGAGGTCGCCGTAGATCACCAAACCGACGTGCACTAGCCCACCGCCTGTTCATAAGACGCCCAGGCGATTTCGTTCTCCCAGAGCCGGACGCGAATCCGCTGCACGTTCGGCCCCGGACTCCCCGCAAGCAGACCTTCGCAGACAATGCGGGCGAAGTGTTCGAGGCTGGGATTGAGCCCGGCGAATTCGGGCTGATCATTGAGTCGCCGTCCGGCGTAGCGGCTGACGATCGCCTCCAGCCGCGTCTCGAGTTCGACGATGTCGAGCAGGTACCCGTGCGCATCCAGGCTCTTGCCTTCGAGCTCGACCTCCAGGCGGTACGCGTGAGGGTGCGGCTGGTTCTCCGCGCCCCAATCGCCTCCGATCAGGAAGTGCTCGGCTCGAAACTCGCGACGGACGGAGAGGGTGTACATGCCAGGCGGGCTCCCGGGCCGGTCAGGGATAGGTCAGGACGACCTGCAGGGCCTGATCCGGTTGACGATCAAGAAGGAGGTACGCTTCGGCCGCGTGTTCGAGCTCGAAACGATGTGTGATCCAGCGCGACGGGCGGAGGCCCGCCAGCCACCCCCAGGCAAACGCCAGCCGGCGGGCTTTGGTCCAGCGTCCTGTCAATCCGGGATCGAGGCGGCTCACCTGGCTGGCGAGAATCCTGATGCGACTGCGGTGGAAGGCGCCGCCCAGATCGAGGCTCACCGGCTTGGTCCCATACCATGAACCAAGGATGAGTCGAGCCGAGAAGCCAGTGGAGTTCAAGGCTGCATCAAGCGCCGCCGGGTTGCCGGTCAGTTCGTAGGTGAGATCGGCGGCCTGCTCGCCCAGCGCGGACTGGAGTGCAGCGGCCAGGTCGGTCTGGGCGGGGTCGAGCACCGCCGTGGCACCCAGCGCCTGCGATGCCTGGCGGCGCAACGCGAACCGATCGAGCGTCACCAGCCGTTCGAGGGGGAGCCGGGCGAGCAGGGAGGTCGTCAGCAGCCCGACGACGCCCTGCCCCCACACGGCGACACGCTCGCCGGCCAGAGGAGCACCGTCATGGAGCAGGCTGACGGCCGTCTCGGTGTTGGCCAGGAAGACCGCATCCTCATCGGCCACACCGTCCGGGATCGGATGCAAATCGGTGAGCGCGGCGATGAACAGAGAGGCGTGCGGCTGAAAGGCGAAGACGCGCCGGCCCATCCATTCGACATCGGCCGCAGAGCCGACCTGTTCGACAACGCCGGCAGCGGCATAGCCGTAGGCAAGTGGATAGGAGAGCGTGCCGGGCAGCGAGGCAAGTGTCGTGTCGGCGGACAATTCAGCCGGCGCCTCCCCGCGGTAGACCAGCAACTCCGTTCCGGACGAAATAGCCGAAAGGCGCGTGCGGATCAGCGCCTGGCCCCGGGATGGGAGGGGCAGGGCGTCGTCGCGCACTTCGACCTGGTGCGGGCCGACGAAGGTCAGGGTGCGGGCCTTCACCGCGCCTGCCATGCCGGCCTCCCCCACACGATGCCGTCGGCGTCGAGCGCCAACCAACGCGGCGCCTCAAGCCCGAGCCGAACGCCATCTCCATTCAGGGCCGGCAGGCCACTCTCCCAGCGAGGCGAAACGGTCAGGATGATCAGGTCGACCAGGCGAGCACGCAGCGACGAGGCAATGACGGCCGCGCCGCCCTCGATCATGATCCGGCGCACACCAGCGGCGTGCAGCCGGTAATAAGCGGCCTGCAGGTCCAGGCGGCCATCGGTGTTGCTCTCGATCGTCAGCATGTGGGCTCCGGCCTCTTCAAGCCGGCGGAGACGATCCGGGGGAGCATGGGGGCCGGTGAGAATCCAGGCGGGCTGCGGCCCGCGCAGCAACTGCGCGCCGGGGGGCGTGCGCGCCTGGCTGTCGAGCACGATCGGGTGAGGGTCGGGGCCTTCCACCAGCCGGACCGTCAGGCGCGGGTTGTCCGCCAGCACGGTTCCGACTCCGATCAGAATTGCATCGTGCGCCGAGCGCAGCCGATGGGTCATCGCCTGCGCAGCCGGACCGCTGAGTGCCAGCGGGCGGCGATCGGAAGTGGCGATGCAGCCGTCGAGGGTCTGCGCATAGCTCAGTGTAATTGCGGGGCGAGATGCGGGAACGGGAAGTGCGGCGACCTCGGTCAGCAGGTCGTCAAGCGGGTCGTCCATGTCCGTTTCGCCGCCCGACCAAAGTCACGGCCTCGGGCCGTGGCGCCAGCGTCAGTAGGTGGTGCATGCGCTTGACCTTTGTCTGCAGGTAGCCGGCGTTCTCGGCGTGGACGGTTGGCTCGAGTGGAACCCGGTCGACGATTCGCACGCCCAGGGCGCGCAGCCCCTCGATCTTGGTCGGGTTGTTGGTCATCAGGCGGACGGAGCGCACGCCGAGGTCGGCGAGGATGCGTGCGGCGGCGGAGTAATCGCGCTCATCGGCCTGATGGCCGAGGGCCAGGTTGGCCTCGACCGTGTCGTACCCCTGATCCTGGAGATTATAGGCCCGCAGCTTGTCGAGCAGGCCGATGCCGCGTCCTTCCTGGCGAAGGTAGACGATCACGCCGGCTCCCTGGCGACCGATCTGGCGCATGGCGCGGTGCAGTTGTTCCCCGCAATCGCAACGCCGCGAGCCGAGTACATCGCCCGTCAGGCACTCGGAGTGCACGCGCACGAGCACTTCGGATTCACCTGAGACCTCGCCCATCACCAGCGCCAGGTGTTCCTTGGAGTCGTGCGAGTTGTGATACAGACACAACTGGTACTCGCCCTCGGCGGTGGGGACGCGAGCGGTTGCCTTGCGTTCGACCGTGAGATCTGCCATCGTGCGCCACCCCTTAAGCCGGAGTGCCCCGGAGGCGGCTGAGCTTCCCCAAACCTGCTGTTCAGCCTGTGGATATCAAGTATAAGCCAATTCTGACCATATAGGACTATGTTCACGCAACTCTTATCCCGGGATGCAAACTCGTCGCGGCGCGGGATCTAGACGACCCTGTGTCGGGAGGTCGATCCTCGACGAGGGCACCCCTTCGGTCCCGGCCGGCGTAAGGCGGGCCGCCAGCATGCGCTAGCATGCGCCGCCATCAACTGTCAGGACGAGGCGGCCTGAGACTCGGCTGAAGAAAGCGGCTAGCCGGAGGGAGTCACGCGGCGCCCGGTGGCGGTTGAGCGGATCGGTCGCCACACCCGCTGGCGCTGTTTGGATCCTCGCTCGCCCTCGTGCAGATGCGCATGGGGGAGAAGTGCCGATCGACACCTTCGTGTTGCCACGCGACCGCCAGGGACTTATACTCCCGACCAGATCGATCACCGGGACCCGCACGATTGGCAAAGTGACACGCGCTCCCCGCTTGCCTCGCAATCCCGCTGTGATGTCGCAGCTGAAGCCTCGATCCTACCAGGAGATCATCCCGATGTCCTCTTCTCGTCGCCGATTGGCCGTGGTCCTTGCCACCCTGAGCTGCCTGGGCCTCGCGCTGGGCTGCTCGCTTCCTGGCCAGGTGTTGGGTGAGGTGCCGGGGAGCACAGCCACCCCGGATGTGCCGGAGGTCGAAAGCACCCCGACGGCCGGAGACACTCCGGCAGCAGACCCCATGATCGTCACCCACCGGGCGCCGGACTTCTACGTGTACTCGCTCGAAGGCGAGCTGGTCGAGACGCGCTCGGCGGAGGGGCTCGCTTACGCGCGGCCCAACACCGCGCAGGTTGTCGGCGAGTCGATCTACTACGTGGCCAGCGGCGGTTCGAGCCTGGGCGGCGTCGTGCGCCGCGTCACCGCCGACGGGGTCGAGACGCTCGATTTCACCTCCGCCGAACCGCAGGCCAGTCTGACGTTCGCCGTGTCGGAGGATGACCAACGCATCGCCTGGACGTATTCGAGCTACGACTCTGCCGGCGTCTCCAGCCAGCTGTGGATCGCCGATATCGACGGCGGCAATTCCCGGATGATCGTGGAGAGCGATCCGGCCGACAGCCTGGCGGAGTACTTCGCCCTGGAAGCCATGCGCTGGATGGACGACGGCGATCTGATCTACGCCTGGCAGGTGACCGGCATCGGCGGCTACATCCTGTTCTTCGGCTGGTCCAGCCTGTACCGCTACAGCCCGGCGGACGGCGCCTCGACCCCACTCGTCCCGGCCACGGAAGACGCCGCCGGCCCATGCTGGTTCGGGCTTTCGCCGGACGGGGAGTATGCCGCCGGCGGGTGTGGCGAGGAAGGGATGCGCGAGCGTGAACTGGCCAGCGGCACCGACACCGCGTTTGAGGTCTTGCCCGATCAGGGGCAGCAGGGAGCGGCTGCCTACTCGCCGTCCGGTGAGCGGCTGGCGTACGCGATCGCGCGGGGGAACCCTGAGGATGAGGCTGGCCAGGTCTTGTTGCGCCTGCGCCGGGGCGAGGCGCCCACGGCGATCGCATCGCAGGCTCCTGGCTACTTCGAGCGGATCCTGTGGGCCGATGAGGATCGAATGGTCGTCGGCTATTTCCTGAGTGAGGGTGGATCCGTTGATCTCCTGAATGTCGACGGGACGCGCTCCCCCATCGGCGAAGGCGCCCTGATCGGCCTGATGCGGCCGGCGGCCACCACGGCCGTATCGGGCCTGGCCGAATAGGCCGGTCGGGACAAGCTGGAGGTTGAGCATGCTGCCTCCAACGTGGAGATCGCCGGGCCAGGGATCGCGATTCAAATAGATGGCCTCGAGTTCGGTGGACTGCTTCAACCGCTACGACAGCCCGCTTGTGTAAGCCTGCAGTCGCGACCGTCTGACGTTCTGTCACCTCGCTGACCATTGGGGCGACGCACCGTTCGTGGCGCGAAGCCCGGCGGCACGCCGGCCGTCTCGCCCGGCGGGGCGGGGCTCGCGGCCCGAACGGGGTGCGAGATGGCATGCGTCGCCCCTACCCACATACGGCGCACGCCCTCGGGGCCCTCTTCCACTCTGCCGCCACGGCCTCACCTTGCGCGAGGCACACGCAGACTAGAGCTTGCGGCTACCAGCCCGCGGTGTACGCCTTCCCGTCGCACCCAACCTCCTGACGGCGCCCGTAGGGGCGAAGCATGCTTCGCCCCTACGGGCCACAACGCGCGGCTGCGTGCCGGGTACATCGGGCCCTGGAGTCGCAATGCACCCGCGGCGGTTCCGCGCGCGGGAAGGTTGCCGCGGTAAGAAGACCCGCCGTGGGCGCCCCACCGCCTCCTTGAACGCAATCGTCGACCGCAGGCCGCTTTGGTGGGCCGCACGTCCCGGTAAACTGACCGGGAGCGCAGGGGGGTGGACGCCATAAGTCGGAGTCCATAGCCCTCGCCCTTCGCGCTCATCCTCCTCCCACGTTTCTCTCCCAGGTCCTTCGCCTGGTCTTCACTACTCCTTCACAGCCCGGGGGTAGCCTTGGACTAACCTCGGGTGAGGTCAAGGAGGCAGTGCATGAATCGAAGTCTTGAAAGTACTGGGGATCGTCGTCCTGGCGCTGGTCGCCGTGGGCGTGCTGTTGGGCGGCGGTTTCCTCATCGGGCGCGCCGTCAGCGCGCGACAAGAGGTCATCGCGTATCCACGCGCTCTCGCCGCGGACGGCGCCTATGGGCCCGGCATGATGGGCGGCCGGGCAGGGGACGATGTATCCCCTTCAATCGCGGCGGCATGATGGGCGGCTGGGGCGGGGACGAGACGCCGTTCAATCGCGGTGGCATGATGGGCGGCCTGGAACCTCGCTCACGTGCCAACGACGAGCGCCCCTTCGCCGGGATGCCCAACGGCTTCGACCGCATGCCGACCTACGGTGGCGGCGGCGTGGCTGCCGCGACGGAGCCGCTGACGATCGAGGCAACCACCAAAGCCGTGCAGACGTTCCTCGACTCCCTCGGCAAGGAGAACCTGGCACTGGGTGAGATCATGATCTTCGACAACCACGCCTACGCCGTGATCGAGGACACCACCACCGGCCAGGGCGCCTTTGAGGTGCTCGTCGATCCGGTTCGCCAGATCGTGCACCTCGAGTTCGGCCCGTCGATGATGTGGAACACGACCTACGGCATGCACGGCACCGACCCGATCACCGGGATCGGCCGTATGGGCGGGCACATGATGGGCGGCATCGGCGACTTCGGCCCCGCAACGATCCCGACCGACGCCACGCCGCTGACCGACGCCGAAGCGCGCGAGAAGGCGCTGGCCTACCTTGAGCAGGCCTACCCGGATCAGACGCTCAGCGCTACGGCAGAGGCGTTCCCCGGTTACTACACCTTCGACGTGGAAACCGACGGCACGCCCGTCAGCATGCTCAGCGTCAACGCCACCACCGGCCAGGTCTGGTACCACACCTGGCACGGCACGTTCGTCGAGATGAGCGAGTAATCTTCCTCTCCTCCTCCAGGCAGCCGCCTCCCGTCGGGAGGCGGTTTGCATTCGCGATCCTGCGTGTCGGGCCTTTGGCAGCGCCTCGGCCGTCGCCCTCGGCGCCGCCGCGGCCGCCGCCTGCGGCTGACCGTTGCACGGCCCTGCAGGGCCTTGACTCGAGGTACCGCCAGCGCTATCCTTATTGCGACATTTCGCAACAACAAGGAGTTGCATGTGTCCTGCGGCGAACGACTGACCTCCGAACTGCGCCGGGCGGGCTACCGGGTGACCGCCCAGCGGGCGGTGATCCTCGAATCGGTCGCTCACGCCGGCGATCACCGCTCCGCCCAGCAGGTCTTCGACGATGCCCGCCTCCGCCTTCCGGGACTCAACCCGGCCACCGTGTATCGAACGTTGGAGACCCTGAGCCGCGCCGGCCTGCTCGACCTGCACGCGAACGGCGGCGAGTCGCTGCGCTTCTCCATGCGCGATCCCAGCCATCCCCACGCCCACCTGGTTTGCCGCAAGTGCGGTCGGAAAGTGGAGGTGGATCCGGGCCTGCTGGGATCCCTCGGCCGGGCCGTCAAACGCAGGACCGGCTTCGTCGTCGACACCCATCACCTGACGCTCGGCGGCCTGTGCGCCGGCTGCGCATCCGTCTGATCCACGTGCGCAACGAGTAGACACCATGTTTCTTCGACCCGCTCCCATGCACATTCCAGACGGCTTCCTCTCGACCCTCGTTGCTATCGTCTTCTGGGTGATCTCGGTCCTCGTTGTGGCCTACGCCCTGCGGCGCACCGGCAAGGACCTGGGCGAGCGCCAGATCCCGCTCATGGGCGTCCTGGCAGCCGCTCTCTTCGCCGGGCAGATGCTCAACTTCAGCGTCACCGGCGGTACCTCCGGGCACCTGCTTGGCGCGGCCATTGCCACCATCCTGCTCGGACCCTGGGCGGCGGTGATCGTCATGACCACCGTCGTCAGCGTCCAGGCGCTGATCTTCCAGGATGGCGGGTTGCTCGCCCTGGGTGCCAACTTGTTCAACATGGCCATCGTCGGCGTGGCGGTGTCCTACTTCGTCTACACCAGCCTTCGCCGGCTAGACAGGTGTCCGGCCATGGAGCCTGTTCGTCAGCGGCTTTGCTTCGGCGTGGTCGTCGATCTTCATCGCTTCGCTCTCTGCCGCCCTGCAGCTGGCTTTGTCCGGAACGTCTCCGGCCAATATCGCCGTTCCAGCGATGGGCGGCATCCATGCGCTGATCGGCGTCGGCGAAGGGCTGATCACCGTCGGGGCCCTGGCTTTCCTATCTACCACCCGGCGCGATCTGATCAGCGCCGGACCACGTTGCGGCCAAGGGAGGCGCTGCCATCTGGGCGTTTCGGCCTCGGGATTGCCCTGTTCCTTGCCGTGCTGTCGCCTCTGGCCTCCACTCGCCCTGATGGGCTGGAGTGGGTCGCCGGGCAGCAGGGATTTCTGGAGGCTGCCCGCGGCCCGCTACTACCGTCTGATCCCGGACTACGTCTTCCCCGGCATATCGAACCAGGCGCTGGCCACGATCCTGGCCGGGATCGTCGGCACGCTCCTCGTATTCGGCGTGGCGCTGGGAGTGGCCTACCTGCGCCGGAACGGCAAGGCCACACCCTGAAACCGCGGAGCGAGTGAGGCGCCGCTCCCGGCCCGCGCTCGGCGCGGCGCCCCGATAGGCTTCCGATGCACGTCCACTTCCTCGATCCCTACCGCCTCTTGGCCAGCCCGGTCCATGCGCTCGACGGGCGGGTCAAGTTCGTCCTGGCGGTGGCGTTCATCCTGACGCGTCTCCCTCACGCCATTCGGCGCCTGGCCGGTCTATCTGCTGTTCCTGTCCATCGTCCTCTCGGTCGAGATCCTCTCCGGCCTGGGCGTGGGGTTCGTGCTGCGCCGCGCCAGCCTGGCCCTGCCGTTTGCCCTGGCGGCACTCCCGCTGGTCTTCACCACGCCGGGGACGGTGATCCTCCGCCTGCCGCTTGGTCCGTGGACGTTGGTGCCCACGATGGAGGGCATCCTGCGATTCGCCAACGTGGCAGTTAAGTCGTGGCTATCGGTGCAGGCGGCGATCGTCCTTGCCTCGTCGACGCCCTTTCCAGATCTGCTGCTGGCGATGCGCGCCGTCCGCATGCCTCGCTTGCTGGTGACGATCTTCGGCCTGATGTGGCGCTACCTGTTCGTGCTGGCTGACGAGGGGGTGCGGCTGATGCGGGCCCGCGCGGCGCGCTCCGGCCTCGCTCGCCTGCCGGCTGGCGCCGGTCGGCTGCGGCCCGGGGGGTCGCTCACCTGGCGGGCGCGAGTTGCCGGCGGGATGGCCGGCAACCTGTTCCTGCGCGCCATCGACCGCAGCGATCGCCTCTACGTCGCCATGCTGGCGCGCGGCTACGATGGCGAGGTCCGCTCGTTCGCGCTGCGGCCTGTGCCCCCCGGCGCCCGCAGGACGCTGAGGATCGGCCTGGCACTGCTTGGCTTGCTCTGGCTGTTCGGCTTCCTGGTCTGGGGGTAGGGCGTGCACCACTCGATCGAGGTCCAGGGCCTGACCTTCTCCTACCCGGATGGTCACCCGGCGCTGCGCGGCGTCTCGTTCATGATCGCACCGGGCGAGAAAGTGGCGCTCGTCGGGCCGAACGGCGCGGGTAAGTCGACGCTTCTCCTGCACCTCAACGGCATCTTGCGCGGAGTGGGGCAGATAACGGTTTGCGGACAGGTGCTGACCGACAAGACGCGTAGGGGCGATCCGCTCGGCGGTCGGGATGGTCTTCGAGGACCCGGACGACCAACTGTTCTCCCCGACGGTCTTTGACGACGTCGCTTTCGGGCCGATGTACCAGGGATTGCCGGAGCCGGAAGTGAGCTCGCGGGTGGCCGCAGCGCTGTCCGCCGTGGGGATGGCGGATCGCGCCGACGCGGATCTCGCATCACCTCAGCAGCGGGGAGAAGAAGCGCATCGCCATTGCCACCGTGCTGGCCATGGAGCCGGAGGTCCTGGCGCTGGATGAGCCGACGTCCGGGCTGGATCCGCGCGCGCGCCGGGGGCTGATCCGGCTGCTGGGCGACCTCCCCATGACCATGCTCGTCTCCACCCACGACCTGCGCATGGTCCACGAGCTCCTGCCTCGCACCATCATCCTTGACGCCGGCCTGATCGCCGCGGACGGCCCGACGGCCGAACTGCTGGCGAACCCCGAACTGCTGCAGGCGCACGGACTCGAGGCGCTGTGATCGTCTCCCCGCGTTGGCTCCTCAACGATCGACTGTGGCGAGCGGGGATGCTGGCGCTGCTCGCTTTGGGCTCGGCCTGGATCATCGCCTCGCGACCTGAGCCGGGAGCCACGACGCTCGGCGCCATTCCCAGCCCGCGCCAGGGTTTCGCCGCACCGGACGTCGATCTGGAACGGCTCGATGGCGAGCGCGTCCGCCTGTCGGACCTGCGCGGGCAGGTGGTCGTGTTGAACGTCTGGGCCTCGTGGTGTCCACCTTGCCGGGCGGAGATGCCGGCGCTGCAGGCGCTGCACGAGCAGCGCGGGTCGCAGGGGGTCGTCGTCCTGGCGATCAACAGCACCGTGCAGGACAGTGAGCAGGCGGCGCGGGATTTCGCCGCGGAGTACGGCCTGACCTTCCCGATCGGCCTCGACCGCGACGGCCAGGCGACGCGCCTGTATCAGGTGCGTGCCTTGCCGTCGACTTTCTTTATCGATCGAGACGGGGTCATCCGCCGGGTGGTCGTCGGCGGACCACTCCATCCTTCCGTGCTCGAGACGACGGTGTTGGACCTCATCGGGGAGACCGACTGATGCTTCCGGTGCTGCAGATCGGGCCGGCGGCAATCCAATTGCCGGGTCTGTTGCTGCTCGTTGGCGTGTGGGTCGGCAGCGTGTTGGCCGAGCGCCAAGCGCGCCGCCTCGGCCTCCCGGGCGATGAGATCGAGCGATTGATCTTCGTTGCGCTTCTTTCCGGGGTGATCGGTGCGCGGCTGGGATACGCATTGACCTACCTGGAGGTCTACCTGCGCCAGCCGTTCGCCCTGCTGGCCCTGACGCCGTTCACGCTGGCGCCGGAGGTCGGCGTGCCCGTCGGACTCATCGCGGCGGTGGTCTATGCTCAGCGAAAACGCCTGCCTTTCTGGGCGACGCTCGACGCGCTGACCCCGGGGTTCGCCGCCTGCGCCGTCGGCGTGGCTCTGGCGCATCTGGCCAGCGGCGACACGTTCGGCGCGCCATCGAATGTGCCATGGGCCGTCGAGCTTTGGGGTTTGTCGCGTCACCCGACACAGGTCTACGAGCTGGTGGCGGCGCTGGCCATCCTGTGGCTCAGCCTGCGCCTGCGCCCCGCTACTCCCTTCCCCGGCTTCGCCTTCGGCGGCTTCGTTGCGCTGACGGCAGCCGCGCGGCTCGTGATGGAGGGCGTGCGCGGCAACTCCATTGTGTGGTTCGGCTCGCTGCGCGCCGCACAGCTCGTGAGTCTGGCCCTCCTCCTCGCCGCCCTCACTATGCTCCGGCGGCTGGCGCTGCGCGCATCCAAGCCGAACCCCTAAGCCCGCTTACCATTCAACGCGCACTCTCTCTGCTTCCGGCACGCGTGCTCCTCGACCCGCGACGCTCCCTGGCTCGGACGGCTCATCCCTCCACTGCCTGGTCGCATCGCCATAGTCCGATC
>CAVZPO010000009.1:0-114823 GCA_963777165.1 uncultured Chloroflexia bacterium | reverse complement strand
TTTTCGATCGATTGCCAAGGAGAAGGTCGTGGGTTAAAATCCCATCGCCCGCTCTCGCTAGCGATCAGCTTTCAGCGCTCAGCCATCAGCCGGACACTAGAACGCGAGCCCTTGCTGACCGCTGACGGCTGAAAGCTGATTGCTTCTCCCGGCGACGTAGCCAAGTGGTAAGGCAGGGGTCCTGCAAAACCCCCATGCGTGGGTTCAAATCCCACCGTCGCCTCCTGAACGAGGGGCATCGTTAACGACCGTGTGAGGGTCTGCTGGAATCCCGGAGACCCTTTGCCGTTTTCCGGGATTCCGCATGAGGGGCGTAGGCACGAAGACTGGTTAAGGGTCTCGCGCATGCTCCCGCACCCAGGCAACACCAGACAACACGTCTCCTGCGCACATGCGCCTTTGGGCCTGCCTCGCGTGGTACGCGCGGTTGACTATCAGCCATCCGCGGTTCACGCTGTCGACTGCCCCTTAGGTCAATCAAACGGGCTTCGCCGCGAGAATCCAAGATGCTATCTGGGGCCTAGCCGAGCGGTCGGAGTTCCTGGTGTTCTCCCAGGATCCATTTCGATACCCTCAGATCTTCCCCCGATCTTGGACACTTGGGGGGTGCGGTCTACAATTAGCCCATGCCCACGCCAGTTCTGGCCACGAAGCTCTATGTCCCCCCGCCCCGGGCCAGCCTTGTCCTCCGCCCCCGCCTGATCGAGCGGCTGAACGAGGGCTCTTCGAGCTGCAGGCCTGACCCTCATCGCTGCCCCAGCCGGATTCGGGAAGTCCACGCTGCTCAGCGCATGGATCGACCAGCGCGCGCGGCAGGATCCGAAGCTTCGCGTCGCCTGGCTCTCCCTCGACGAGGCAGACAACGACCCCTCCCAGTTCCTTCTCTACCTTGCCGCCGCGCTGCACGGCGCCGAGCCGAGCTGCGGGGCCGACGCGATGGCCGCCCTCCAGTCGCCCCAGCCGCCTTCGGCCGAGTCGATCCTCACCGACCTGATCAACGACATCGACGGCATCTCAGGGGATATCCTTCTCGTGCTCGACGACTACCACGCGGTCCACTCCC
Organism: uncultured Chloroflexia bacterium; assembly: GCA_963777165.1. GTDB lineage: Bacteria > Chloroflexota > Anaerolineae > Anaerolineales > E44-bin32 > DYJB01. The sequence continues at coordinate 113,760 of CAVZPO010000009.1, read as the reverse complement.
CCAAGGTCGATGAGGAGCTCGCCTTCCTCCTCGAGCACCTGCCCGCGCGCATGCGGCTCGTCATCGCCACCCGCGAGGACCCGATGCTGCCTCTGGCGCGCCTGCGCGCCAGGGGCGAGCTTACCGAGCTGCGCGCCGCCGACCTGCGCTTTTCGCCCGACGAGGCGGCCGACTTCCTCTGCCGGGTGATGGGCCTCGAGCTCACGGCGGAGGACATCGCCGCCCTGGAGAGCCGCACCGAAGGCTGGATCGCCGGGCTGCAGTTGGCCGCGCTCTCCATGCGGGGGCAGAAGGACATCGCCGGTTTCATCCGATCGTTCACCGGCAGCCACCGCTTCGTGCTGGACTATCTGGTCGAAGAAGTCCTGCAACGGCAGTCCGAAAGCGTTCAGACCTTCCTGCTGCGAACATCCATCCTCGACCGCATGTGCGGCACCCTCTGTGACGCTGTCTCTGGGTTCTCCTTCTGCTTCCGGGCAGGAAACCCTGGAGTACCTCGAGCGCGCCAACCTGTTCATCGTGCCGCTGGACAGCGAGCGGCGTTGGTACCGCTATCACCATCTCTTTGCAGATTTGCTGCGGCAGCGGCTTCATGCAGAGCGCTGCAACGTCCGCGGGGGATGAGGGGATAGGCATGGCCGAGCTCCACGGCCGTGCCAGCCGGTGGTATGAAGACAATGGCCTGGATTTTGATGCCTTTCGCCATGCCGCCGCCGCCAATGATATCGAGCGCGCCGAGCGCCTGATCGAAGGGAAGGGGATGCCCCTGCACTTTCGTGGCGCGGTGACCGCAATGCTGGACTGGCTGGCGTCGCTGCCGAAGACAGTGCTGGACGCCAGGCCCTCGTTGTGCGTGAGGTATGCCACGTTGTCGCTGGTTGCCGGACAGACGACCGGCGTCGAAGAGAAACTGCAGGCGGCTGAGGCGGCTATAGCTGCCGCCCTGCAAGGCGCCGAGCCGGACGACAAGACCCGCGACCTGATTGGGCAAATCGCCGCCGCAAGGGCCACTCTGGCTCTCACCCGCTACCAGCCAGAAGCCATGATCACCCAGGCGCGCCGCGCCCTGGAGTATCTGCACCCCGACAGCCTGTTTTCCCGCATTCGGGCTATCCAGACGCTGGGGTTTGCCTACCAGGTACAGGGGGACCGTGCCGCGGCCGGTCAGGCCTATACCGAAGCCATAGCTATCAGCCAAGCGTCCGGGAATACCCGAATGACTATAGTGGCTACCATCAGCTTGGGCGCAATACAGGAACTTGAGAACTCGCCTCCATCAGGCGGCCGAGACCTTTCGGAGTGGCCTGCAACTGGCAGGTGATCATCCGCAGCCGTTTGAAAGCGAAGCGCATCTTGGTCTGGCCCGCATATTCTACGAATGGAACGACCTGGAGGCCGCTGAGCAGCACGGGCAGCAGAGCCTCCAACTGGCGCGGCAGTTTGATCGTGTTATTGACAGATTCGTTATCTGTGAGGTGTTCCTCGCCCGCCTGAAACTGGCCCGTGGCGATGTGGCCTCTGCGGCTGCTATGCTAGCGGAGACCGAGCAGTCCGTGCGCCAGAATAACTTCGTGCATCGGACACCTGAGGTGGCTGCGGCACAAGTGCTTGTCCTGCTTCGACAGGGCGATGTGGCGGCAGCCGCTCACTTGGCTCGGACCCATGATCTCCCCATCAGCCAGGCCAGGGTCCTCCTGGCCCAGGGGGACACCTCCGAAGCGCTGGCGGTGCTGGCACCGTATCGGCAGCAGATGGAAGCCAAGGGATGGCAGGATGAACGGCTCAAAGTGATGGTTCTAGAAGCCATCGCTCTGTATGCGCAGAGCGAAAAGGACAAGGCTGTGCAGCTGCTGGGTGAGGCGCTGGCGCTGGCCGAGCCGGGCGGCTTCATCCGTACTTTCTGTCGACGAAGGAACTCCGATGTCCGGGCTGCTATCAGAAGCGGCTGCTCGGCAGACTATGCCGGACTATGTAGCCAGGTTGCTGGCCGCATTTGAAGTCAAGCCCGATCTGGCGTCCCCCCGGCCCCGCATCGAGCTACTGAGCCAGCGTGAGCTCGAAGTCCTCAGACTCATCGCGGAAGGGCTGTCCAACCAGGAGATCGGCGAGCGCCTCTTCCTCGCGCTGGACACGATCAAGGGCCACAACCGAAGGATCTTCGACAAGCTTGAGGTCAAGCGGCGCTCGGAAGCTATCGCTCGCGGCCGCGAGCTGGGCCTGCTATAGGCACAGCCGTCAGGCTTCTTCAACTTCTCCCCCTCTCGATAGCACAAGACAACACCTCCGAACAACACCAAAGTGTCTAGCCAGCGAGCCTGGGGTGCGGGTACATTGGCTGTGTCTTGAGCAGGTGGCACTTCGTATCATTGCCGGCCACCACGGAGACAGGCGAATGTCAGACGCACTCAATCCCGAACATGACCCGTGTCTCCCCGTGCTCTATCAAATCAGGGTCCAGGGCCATTTGGGTTCTCAGTGGACAGACTGGTTTGAGGGGTTGACCATCACACTCGAAGAGGACGGCAATACGCTCTTGACCGGACCCGTGGTTGACCAGGCTGCGTTGCATGGCTTGCTCAAGAAGGTGCGTGATCTGGGTCTGCCATTGGTCTCGGTCAGTCCTGTCGAACCCGGCCCCCGACTACGCTCGGGACAGGCCAGGCAGATATGTCAAATGTCAAATGTAAATAGGCGTAGGCGGCTTGTTTACGCCAAAGTCAATCACAACAAGGAGATAGCAAATGAATACGACCAAAGTAAGTCACCATGGGACAGACAGAAAGACCGCAGCAGTCGTAGGCGTGCTATTCATCCTGGGGACCGTTCCGGCCCTGCTGAGCCTTCCCCTTATGCAAAACACTGTCAGTGCTCCGGATCATCTGACAGCGATCTCCGCCAATGCAGGCCAGATGATCCTCTTCACGGCGATTAAATTCTTCATGGGTATTTCCTGTGCTGGTATTGGCCTTGCGCTGTATCCGATCCTGAAGAAATACAACGAGGGTCTGGCGATCGGCTCGGCTGGCTTCAGGGTGATCGAGGGAATGACCAGTGTTGTTGGTGCTCTTCTCTATATTCTGCTATTGGCGCTGAGCCAGGAATTCGTGAAAGCCGGGGCTCCGGCGGCATCGTACTTTCAGACCGCAGATGCAGTGATTAACGCAGGAATCGATTGGTTTAGAGATGTGGCCATGCTATTGACTTTCGGCATCGGTGCCCTGATGTACTATATTGTTTTCTATCAATACAGACTTGTTCCTCGATGGCTATCCGTTTGGGGTCTGGTTGGAATCACATTGACCATCATCAGTGCTGTGTTGGTGATGTTCAATGTCATCGCTCCCTTGTCCACAATCCAGATTATTTTCCAAATGCCGATCCTCCCGCAGGAACTGGTTTTGGCGGTCTGGCTGATCGCTGAAAGGGTTCAATCCGTCTGCAGGCGCTTCTCTGTCTGCGAAAACAGCGACGAACGAGCTTCTGAGCGCGGCATAGATTTGCACTATAGGGGAGAGGGAGGGCTGAAGACCCTCCCTCTCCCCGCTCAGGTCACATGGAAATGCTCGTGGAATAGACCCTAAGAAGCGGACACAAGCAACCACAAGGAGAAAGCACAATGCTAAGAAGAGGTTCGATGTTTCTTTCGACATGGTGCGTCATCAACTTTGTACTCGCGTTCATCATATTGAGCTATGTCATCGTTCTCAAAAAGGACTCCCCAATTCTGCAGGTGGCTTCCTTTTCAGAGGCAGAAATTGCCAGGCCTCAGTGTCAAGACCATTGCCGCTCTCAATTGCTTTACGATCCTGTACAACTCTTGCTCGCTGGCTGTCTCCGTGCTGACCTGGCCGCTCATCCGCAAGAACCTAATCGCCGGTCAAACATCGGCTTTCTGGATGTTAGTGTTCGTGATCGGCTTTGTGGAAGTGATGGCATTTTTCGCTTCCTCATACATTGGGAATGGACGCTGGCAGGTGAACGTTGTTCAGAGCATGCTCTACGTTGTGGGCATTGGTTTGTGCGCATATCCCATACTCAAGCCAAGAAGCCAACTGCACGATCAAACAGCGGAATAAGGAAGGGGTACTCACATGAAAGCGATTGTCTGCACAGAATACGGTTCACCGGATGTTCTTCAGCTCCAAGAGGTGGCAAAACCTGCTCCGAAGAATGATGAAGTACTGATCAAGATTCATGCGGCATCCATAAATGCGCGTGACTGGCGTTTCATGCGAGCAACTCCGTTCTTTATCCGCCTGGTGCCGGGAGGCTTTCTGCAACCTAAGAACAAGATACTCGGGGCTGATGTGGCCGGGCAGGTTGAGACGATTGGCAGTAGCGTCAAGCAGTTCAAGCCAGGCGATGAGGTGTTTGGGTACTTACCTAGTTCAACCGGTCGTGGCACTTTCGCCGAGTATGTATGTGCCGACGAGAATGCAATCACGCTGAAACCGGCCAATCTATCGTTTGAGCAGGCCGCGGCTGTACCGTTGGCGGCGACTCACTGCCCTGCAGGGCCTGCGCGACAAAGGAAACATCCAGCCCGGGCAGAAGGTGTTGATCCAAGGAGCTTCGGGTGGCGTGGGGACGTTCGCGGTGCAGATCGCCAAAGCCTTGGGGGCTGAAGTCACCGGAGTATGCAGCACGAGGAATCTGGACATGGTGCGGTCACTTGGGGCAGACCATGTCATCGACTACAAGAAGGAAGACTTCACCCGAAATGGGCGGCGTTATGACCTGATTCTTGCGGTGAACGGATACCATCCGATTTCGGACTATCTGCGTGCACTGAGTCCCGAGGGAGTCTACGTCGTCGCCGGAGGTTCGATGGTTCAACTATTCCAGGCTTCGCTCCAGGGCCGACGGAATTCACAGTCCGCGAGCCAGAAAGCGTATGTCGTTTCGCTGGTGCAAAGCCAAAAGGATTTGATCTTTATGAAAGAGCTCCTTGAATCCGGCAAAGTCATACCTGTTATCGATGGATGTTACCCGCTAAGCAAGACTCCTGAGGCTTTCCGGTACTTTGAGAAGGTACATCCCAAGGGCAAAGTCGTCATCACTATGGAAGAGAATCACAAGACACAAGGAGAGAAATGAAGAGGATCTTTACATTCACAGTAATCTTGATGGCACTGACGGCCTGCTCTCCGCTCCAGGTCCAGACTCCTGAACCCACTGCGACGGACATGCCTCAGGTGAATATGCCAAATCCTGCCTCGGTCTATTGCGAGCAGCAAGGGAACAAACTCGAAATTCGCACTGCTGCCGATGGCAGCCAATACGGAGTATGTGTTTTTCCGGATGGCAGCACCTGTGAAGAGTGGGCCTATTACCGGGGAGAGTGTGGCCTCGCAGCACAAGAAAGCCCTACAGCTGCCATGACCGTTAAGGCCACCGCAGATCCCAGCGGTGGTGGCCCAGGAGGGGGAAGTAGCTCAGGAGGAGATGCCTCGGGCGGTTACATGCCACCCGGTACCTCGGATGAGATAGCTGACTGGTGGGGCGTCATCAAGAGTACAGAGCCCGGTGCACAGTATGATGACTACTTTGAGTTGTCGGACCTAGGGCAGATCATCTACTTTGGCATCGATTCAATGGACCCGGCGGTACAAGTCGCAGATCGAGGCGCTACGCGACAGCGGCAAGATCGTTCATCTCTATGGCACATTACTCAGCAATGTGCCTGACTACAACGGCTCGCAGATCCAGGTGGATCGCATCGAGGTTGAAGGGTAACGATCCATCACTAGTATTGGCATGGTTTGACCTGCCCCCGTTTCTTGTACCAGGTTCTATGTTGGTCCGAAAGCGGCTGCAGTAGCGAGCGAAGATCCCAGGTTGAGCACGGACGCACCCTTGGCCACTGGTCATAGGCTATCGCGCGCGGGGCTCCTTGAGTTCGGGGCCACGACGAGGTAGCTTGATTCCTGAACGGTTGACCAGCGCTATTGTCTGTTGCCTGGCCCCAGAAGACGGTTGAGGGTCTAGGGTCCGCCAGGCAGGGCGAAAGTAGCAGACCCTTATACGGAATCCGGCAGAAAGGCGAGCATGGGTCCCGAAGGTCGCCAGCGTCGGGTCCTGCAAAACGCCCGTGCCGCGAGCCATGGTCCCACCGTCGCTTCCAGAGCAAGGGGCATCGTTTGAGCGCGACCAAAGGTCTGGTGAAACTCCCAGACCCTTGGTCGTCTTTCGGGATTCCGTACGAGGGGGATGGGCGCGGAGTCAGGTTAAGGGTCTTGGCACCCGAGATTCGGTTGAGGCAGCGACAGACAACGACCCGCAACGCCAGACAACGGTAGTCGTCCGCACGGATTGCTTCAGATAGGACGCTATCGAATTGAGGGCGAGGTTCCCGGGTCGTGATTTCGCCGACGCGTTCACACGGACATGCCTCCACCATCCCAGGCGACGGCGGCCATCCCTGCTCGTGTTCTAGAACTCGGCCACGGCCGGGATGATCTCGCGCCCAAAGCTCTGAATGGGGCTGATCTCGTGGACATTCGGCATGTTGAAAATGGCGTGCTGGATGCCGACTGAGGCGAGCGCGCGACACTGATCGACGATCTCGCCTGAGCTCATACGATCCGCCGCCAGATGGGCGGTCCCCAGGGTGGTCTTCTCGATCGTCGCGTAGTCCCGCCCCACTTCTTCGCAGTGACGCTTCAGGACGTCCAGCTTCGCTTGAACGGCCGCCGCCCCACGACCCGAGAAGAGATTGCAGGCGTCTCCGTACTGGGCCACGAGCCGCAAGGTCTTCTTCTCTCCCGAGCCTCCGATCAGGATGGGAGGATGAGGCCTGGTCAGCGGCTGAGGGCTGCTGATCGGCTCTGCCAGGTGATAGTGTCTTCCCTCGAACGGATCAGGGTTTCCCGACCAGAGGTGTTTTGCGATCTGCAGAGTCTCCTCGAGACGTTCGAATCGCTCTCGAAGCGGGGGAAACGGGATCCCCAGCCCTTTGGCCTCGCGCTCATTCCAGGCTGCCCCGATGCCCAGATAAGCTCGGCCTCCGGAAAGCACATCCAGGGTGGTCACGGTCTTGATGAGCACACCCGGGTGTCGATACACGACGCCGGTCACCAGCGTGCCCAGCTTGGGGGTCCGTGTGACCGCGGCAAGATAGGACAATGTGCTGTAGCCCTCCAGCATCTCGTCCTCGGCCGGGCCCAATCCCGTCGACCTGTCCCTTCCGCCGATCTGGAAGAAGTGATCCATCACCCACAGACTCGAGAAACCGGCCTCTTCGGCGGCCTGGGCGATGTTCCTCAGCGCAGGTCCGATGATGGGCGGTCCGCCCGGATACGTGAAATTCGGGACTTGGAGTCCGATCTTCATTGGTGATGTTCCTTTTCAATCGCGGCGATTATCGATCGATCCGTCCGGCGAAGGCCTGATCGGCCTCGGGACGTGCCAACTGATAGATGGCGAAACGGTGCCCACCTGGCGAGTCGAACCTGTAACATGGACCGTGGGGTATCTCAATCGCCTCGCCCTTCTTGAGGCCCCGGGCACGAAGGGCCGCTGTGGTTTCATTCAGGTCAGCCACGCGGTAGATCAAGACGGGGGCTCGTCCGTGCAGATGTTCTGCCAGGATCAGACGCGGGCCGTTCTCCGAGAGCCTCACCTCGCCCACGATGGTGCCCATCGCTCGGATCTTGGAGACCTGCCTGGCGCCCAGGACGTCGACGAAGAACGCCAGAACCGCGTCGAGATCTCTTGCCGGGAGATAGATGAAATCAAGCGACAGGAACATAGGGATGCCAGGTCATGTGTACAGCGGGCGCGGTGAACCTCAGTCCCGCCACGCGATCGTTGCCCTGTTCAGGGCTTCGACCTCATCCGCTGTCAGGCGGAAGGAGAGCGCGCCTGCGTTCTCGGCCGCCTGTCTGCCGTTCTTAGCCCCAGGGATGGGCAGGACGGTCTCGTTTTCGATCAGCCACCGCAGCGCAGCCTGACTCGGCGTCTTCGAATACCGTTCACCGATCTCACGCAGGAGTCGTATGACGGGTTGGATCGCATCCAGGTTCCCGCGGTTGTACCGGGGCAGAATGCGTCGGAAGAACCCGCCGGGGCGATTCTGAGCCGAGTACTTGCCCGTCAACATCCCGCCGGCCAGCGGGGAGTAGGCGATGAGCGTGATCCCCAGTTCGCGGCAGGCATCGAGCACGCCATCGGTCTCGGGCTGACGGTGCAGGAGTGAATACTCGACTTGATTCGACGCCAGAGGAATCCCGCGCTTGGCCAGCGCCGCGTGCGCCTCGCGCATCTGATCCGCTGAGTAGTTGCTCACTCCCACAGCCTTGACCTTCCCCGCCTCGACGGCGTTCGCCAGCTGATCCATGAGCTCGGGGATCGATATCCGCGCGTTGGGAAAATGGTGCTGGTACAAGTCAATCGAGTTCGCGGCCAAGCCGAGCGAGGGTCCCTTCAACCTCTTTCGGAAAACCGTCCACGCGGAAAGAGAAGCCCGATGGGAACTTCGTGGCGATCACCGCATCCCGTCCACGAGCCAGCTCCCCCAACCGACGTTCTGCCGCCCCCATGCTGTACATGGCGGCGGTATCGAACAGGTTGATGCCCGCTTCCAGGCTGACCTCCAAGGCGCTCTTCTCCTCTTCGAACCCGTGGGCGCCACCGTAGGCCAGTTTGGCCGGGTGCAGGCGGGCCAGCCCCTTGGGATCGCCCCAGGTCATCGCCCCGACTCCAAGGCGAGGCACCCGCAGTCCGCTTCGTCCGAGAGTAACCTTGTCTTCCACAGATCGCCTCCACTGGCCTCCATCGGTCCTGGCCAGCGGACTTGCCTCGAAGGCTACCCGCCCCAGGTGGCACTGGCATCCCGCTCCTGGCGTCTGGCGGCCAGCCGCTCGAACCTCTTGCGCACTGCCCGGAAACAGGATACGATACAGGTCAGTATCGTTGTCCGGCATTCTACAATACAGACCTGTATCGTGTCAAGAGGCAATCACTCATGAAGCCCCAACAGGCCCCCAAGGACAGACTCTTCGAGGTTGCTTCTCGCCTCTTCTATCAGCAGGGGTATCGGGCTGTCGGCGTCGACACGCTCGCGGAGGAGTCGGGCATCGGCAAGATGACGCTGTACCGCCACTATCCTTCCAAAGACGACCTGATCGTTCGCGTTCTTGACAGAACAGCGACGAGGAGTTCTGGGGGTACTTCGAGCAGATCACCGGGAAAGCTTCATCAGCCAGGGGGAAGGCTGGTGGCCTTCTTTGAAGGCCTGCAGGCCTACGCCACCGCCCCAGCGTGTTTTGGCTGCCCGTTCCTCAATGTCGCTACGGAATACCCGGACGTTGACAATCCGGGCCATCGGGTGGCCCTCAGTCACAAACAGGTCGTCCGAGGGCGGTTCCTTCAGCTTGGCAAGGAAGCCGGTGCCCGCCGGCCGGAGGCTCTGGCCGATGGCCTGTTCTTGTTGATGGATGGAGCCTATATGGCCGCCCGGATGTTCGGCGGCGCCCCGACGAATCCAGCTGCCCATCTGGCGGAGGCGGCGCGCATTCTCATCGACGCGCACTGCGAGCCCTCGGACCGCCGAATGGGAGAGTGACAACACAACTGGCTGCATCCTCCACCACCCACCAGGTCACCCCAGGTCGTGAAAACCCCTACGCCTGACCTGTCTTCGTTGTCTTTCCCAAGTTCTGTGCAAGTCCGAATGCCGCGGCAGCGGAGGTGAGCGGAGATCCCGGGTCGAGCCCGAACGCGTCCTTGGGTACGGGTCATCGGCTATCGCGCGTGGGGCTACTTGACTTCGGGGCGACGAGGAAGTAGCCCGTTTCTTTAGCGGTGGACACGAGTTATTGTCCATTGCCTGGCCACAGAAGATGGTCAAGGGTCTGGGTCCGCCAGGCACCACTGAGGTCGCAGACTCTTACACGGAATCCAGCAAGAGGCGAGTAGAGTTCTTTTTCGCGGCTGTCGGGTCCTGCAAAACCCCCATGCGTGGGCCATGGTCCCACCGTCGCCTCCTGGACAATATGAATTGTGAGACAGCGCGGAGGGTCTCCTGAGATCGGGGAGACCCTCATGCGTCTTCCTGGAACCCGCCTAAAGGGCATGCGCATCGAAGACGGTCAAGGGTACAAGGAGACCCCGTGCGGGAGGAGCGCGAAGGATCCGGACTCGGATGACCGGCGCTGATCGACTTGCTGCGCATCCGAAGGCGGGATACACTTCGTCATTCGCCGAGGAGGGCGCCGGTATGTCGTCACTCCCCCGCCACCTAAGGATCGACGGCGTTTCATTGCCGTCGTTGGCATCGCCATTGTTGCGGTATGCTTGTGCATTGCAGTTGCCGTGGCCGCCTTCTACTTCTTTCGCGGCCGCCTGGGACGGGGCGCGCAACCGACCATCGAATACATCCTCGACGCCTCGCCCCGCATGAGCAACTCGTCCTCCGGCGGCGACACCAGGATCGGCATCGCACGCGGCGTCCTGGCCGAGATCGTCCGGACGGCTGATCCGCGCCTCACGGCCGGGCTGCGCGTCTTCGGCACGGGCGCCCTGTCAGGAGTTTGCCAGGACACCGACCTCGTCGTCCCTCTGGCACTCTCCAACCAGGTCAGTATCGAGAAGGGCCTGGGCGGCGTCGCATCCGGACCCAAGTCGGATTCGCCTTTGGCCCAGGCGATGATCGCAGCGATCCGCGATGTGGCGGCGACCAGAGGCCCACACTCGATCGTCGTCGTCACCGGCGGCGCGGACAGCTGCAATCCCGAATCCGGCGAGTTGATCCGCCAGGAGGCGGAGCGAGCCGGCGTGGAACTGAAGGTCTTCGTTGTCGGGTTCGACCTCACCCCAGCAGACGCCGAGGCGGTCCGGGCTATGGTGGCCATGATCCCCGGAGCTACCTACCAGGACGCGCCGGAACCAACCGCCCTGCGCCGCGCCCTGACTGAAATCCAAACCGATGTCAATCTCCAGGCCGCCGACGACTCCACGGGCTCACCCACCCCCGCAGTCGGTGGGACGACGGCATGCGACCACCCCTATCTGCCGCTGCGGAGTGGGTCGAGCTGGTCCTATGCCACGCCGGATGGCACGATGACATGGAGTGTCAGCGGCGCGAGCGGATCGGATGCTTCGGCTGAAGCCACGATGGAAATCGCCATGCCCGAAGTCAGCATGACCGTGCACTGGAGCTGCAGCTCGGCAGGGATCGTCTCGTACGACTTCGGGAATCTGACCGCGGCCGGCCTGGGAGACGTTGCCAACCTGGATGTGGTCGACAGCTCCGGCGCCTTTCTGCCCGCCGCCGACCTCCTGGCGCCAGGCTACTCCTGGCCCAGCAACTACACCGTCGTGATGCATGTCTCTCAAGAGGGATTCGCCGTGGACTGGACCATGGTGGTCTCCGAGACATGGACGGCCACAGGCATCGAGAGTGTCACCGTCCCGGCCGGAACCTTCGAGGCTCTGCGGGTCGAAGGAAACGAGAACGTCTCCATGACCGGCATGGGGCAAGACGTGAACGTCACGGTGAGCATGACCTATTGGTATGCCAAGGGCGTTGGCGTCGTGCGCTACACGTCCTCCACCAGTGAGGGGTCGGGTTCCGGGGGGGAACTCACGTCGTACACGGTCCCCTAGCGGACGCGCATGTCGGCACGGGTGGTGCCGCTCACGCTCATCCGGGGCCGGGTACTCCCGGCCCTGGTCATTCCTCCTTCGGGTGAGTGACGCGGAGGTTGTCGAACCCAACGACCAACTTCCCCGGTTCCAGGAGGCCGGCCATCAGGGCGAAGGTCCCTGTTGCCGGGGATGGATCTACGGCCTCGGCCACCTCCCTGCCGTCCACGGCGAATCGGATGGCCGATCCCTGGCAGGTCAGCTGCAGGCTGTGCGAATCCCCTTCCGCGTTCTGCGCGCCTGGCACGGCGGTCCACTCCACCCATCGATCCTCGACACCATCGGTCTTCTTCCAGAGCGAGACCTCTCCGTCGCTGCGCCAGGCCGCGGCAACGTAGTTCAACTCATCTTGCCAGCGGCAAACCACAGCCATCTCGCTCAGCAACGGGCCCTCGATGCGCTGGGCCTGAACCTCGATCTGCAGATCCTGCTCTTCGAGCCCCGCGTACGGCGAGAACCATTCCAGCCCACCCGCCAGCGATGTGATCCGAAGAGTGCCATCGGCGTATTCGACACATCCCATCGGCTTTCCTGCGTGAGGCCAAACCCGCTGGCCGGATCGGAGAAGTCGTCAGTCAGCGGCAGCACCTCAGCCGTTGGGGAGGCGACGACGATGGCGGTGGGCGAAGGCTTCACCGCAAACGTGGGGGTCGCCGAAGACAGGATCGCGGCCAACCCGCCGCCGAAGACGCCCAACCCCAGCATGCAGAGCAGGACCGCTGCCGCGCCAATGCCCACCAAGAGGACGCGTGAGATTCGGCGTCCGGTTCGCACGCTGGGTGCCGGCCCAGCCGGAGGGGCAAGAGTCGCCGACGGGGTTGCGATCATTGCCTGGCGGAGGCGACGAGCGAAATCCTCGGGCGTTGCCGGTCGTTCCCGCGGGTCCTTCGCCATCCCGGCGGAGAGGACGGCATCCACGGCCGGCGGCAGGTTGGGTTGGAGGGCCCGGGCGGATGGGACCGGGTCATGCATGTGCCGGACCATCATCCCCAGCGCCGTCTCAGCCTGGAACGGTTTGCTGCCTGTGAGCATCTCGAACGCCGTGACCGTGAGAGAGTAAACGTCGGACGCAGCATCGGCGCTCCCGCCGCGCCCCTGCTCGGGGGAGGCATAGGCGGCGCTTCCCCCTTGGGCCGACCCGTCCAGGTCGAGCGCGACCGCGGCGATGCCGAAGTCTCCCAGGTAGACGTTGCCGGATTCATCCAGCAGCAGGTTGCTGGGTTTGACATCACGGTGGATGATGCCGCGCTGGTGAGCCGCCTTCAGGGCGCTGGCGACGTCGTCGATCCACCGCAGGGCCGTGTCGATATCGATCGGCGCCCGCTCTTATGCGGTCGGCCACGGTTCCGCCGGTGAGGAAGCGGAAGACCAGGTACTGAGTCCCTTGGTAGTCGCCGTAATCGTAGAGCGGGACGACGTGGGGATGTTCCAGCTGGGCCACCGTGGCTGCCTCACGGCGGAAGGCGGCCAGCTTCGCAGGATCGGTGGTGCCGCGATCCAGGACCTTCACGGCGACCGTCCGGTGCGTGGCGAGCTGCTCGGCGCGGTAGACCCGACCCATGCCCCCGCGGCCGACCATGCTTTGCAGACGGTAGCCGGGGAAGTCGAAGGATATGGTCTCGGTCATCGGCTTGGCAAGAGGCGAACGGACGGGCCGGCGCGAGCGCTCATTCTGTGCCCTTCATTGAATCCGTATCCGGCTGACCGTGTCGGCGGACTCGTCGGCGGTCCAGATATCCAGGCAACCATTGCCGCATGGAAGGGATTGCAGCGCAATGGGAGTGCCCGCCACCGTGATGGTCTGGGTGACTTTCGCCCCGGTAGGACTGATCCGGAGGACCTTGCCTGCCTTCGGCGCGGCCGCCCAGAGGGACTCGCCATCGAAGACCAGGGCAGATGGATCCGCACCCGTGTCAACGACCTCGCCGACCACACCCGTCTTCGGATCGATCTGGACAACCTGACCGAGGGCGCTGAGGGCGACCCACAGCGAGCGCCCATCGAAGATCAGAGCCAGCGGCTCGCCCTCCAGGTCGATGGTCTCCGCAACCTGCGACGTGGCGGGATCCATCCGCACCAGCGACTTGCCTTCCTTGTTGGCGGTCCACAGGGAGGAACCATCGAATGCCAGCGCCAATGGCCCCTTGCCGACCGGTGTATCCGATTCGACCTGACCCTCGGGGGAAACCTTGGTAACCGTGCCGGCGATGGCGTTGGCCGTCCACAAGAACGAGTTGGCCCAGATCAGAGCAGAAGGGACGTGGGGCAGCGCATAGCTTGCCACGACCTGGCCCGTGTCCGGATCCAGCATGGACAGGCTCTGCTTGAGCGAACTCGCGGCCCACAGGTGCTGGCCATCGAAGGCGAGGGCGACAGGCAGGTCGTCCACGGTGAAAGTCCCGAGACCTTTTCCGCAACTGTCTTGAGAGACCCCGCAGCCAGACGCGGCCAGCTTCATCACGCTGTTGCCGTAGAAGTTGGCCACCCACAACCCTTGCCCCGTGAGCAATAAGGCGCGCGGCGAGTCACCTGCGGGATACGAGAAGATCCGCGGGCCGAAAAGGGCGTCACGTCCCAGGTACAGAATACCTGCCACCACTCCCCCGACCACCAGCAAAACGAACAGACCGGACGCCAGGATTACCGGCAGCCTCCATGCCGGCTGAGTGCGGCGCGAGGCCGCAACCGGGGCTGCTGCCGACGGAGTCGGGTCGATGAGCGTTCGGCTGGGGGTCGAAGCCGAGGCCGCGGCACCGGCCCTGGTTGTCGCCTGGGTGGTAGCTCGACGCTCGCCGGCGGGTGCGGACATCGCCTGGCGCACGTCGGAGATCAAGTCCGTCGCCCGCTCCGGCCGAGCCTCCCGATCCTTGGCCAGCCCGGTCTCCAACACGTCCTCGACAGCCGTCGAAAGGTCGGGCGCGTACTGGCGAATTGGGACGGGTGCTTCGCTGATGTGTTTGGTGATGAACCCCCAGGCGTCGTCGGCATCGAAGGGAAGATGGCCAGACAGGGCCTGGTAGATCAAGACGGCAAAGGAATAGACATCGCTGCGCCGGTCCAGCTTGTCGCCGCGGGCCTGCTCGGGGGACATATACGCCGGTGAACCGAGCACGCTGCCCGTGGCTGTGAGGTCTCGCGTTCCCCCGACGCTCTTCGCCAGCCCGAAGTCGGCCAAATAGGCATTGCCCGACTCGTCAAGCAGGACGTTTCCGGGCTTGAGGTCACGGTGAACGATGCCTTGATCGTGGGCGAAGTCAAGCGCCCGCGCGACCTGTTCCATCACGCGAATCGCCTCGCCCCGGCCGAAGGTCGACCGCGTCAGTCGATCCTGAAGTGTTCCCCCGGTCATGAAGCGCATCACAATGTAGGGGTTGCCGTCAACGTCGCCGAAGTCGTAGACGGGGAGGATATGTGGATGCTCCAGCCGCGTGATCATGTCCAGCTCGCGACGGAAACGATCTCGCGCGTCGGCGAATTCAGAGAAGGCCGCGCTCAGAACTTTGATGACAACGGTGCGCGGGATCGAAGGCTGCTCGGCCGTGTAGACGGCCCCCATCCCGCCTTCGCCGATCTTCTGAATGATCCGATACTGCCCGAGGATCTGGCCTGGAACAAGGTCCATTGTTGGGCCCCCGCGACAGCCGGCTAGTATAGCCTATGCCTCAGGCCGGCTCGCCCGCAGCGGCGCCTTGGACCATCAGACGGCAGCTTGGACCTGACAGAGGGCTGGAGCCTGATGACGGATGACGACGACATCCCAACCGGATAGTTATGCTACAATTCGTGGGCCTTCCACAGGAGCCGGGAAGGCCTCGGGGCCAGCGGTTCGCCAATGTCGAAATCTCACTTCATCGTCCTCGGGTTGCTTGTCGGGCTGGCGAGCTTTGGGTTGTCCCCGGCCGCACAAGCCCAGACTGGCGGCCCGACCATCCAAGTTCACGCTGTTGAGCCCCCGCAGTCCGTCACACCGCAGACGGGCGGCCTGCCGGGCCTCTTCTTGCGGGCCACCTTCTCCCTTCTGGACGCCAACGGCACGATCATGAAGTCGGATATTGAGAACGCAACCCTGCGCCTCGGGGGAGACGTTTACTCGAGCAAGCTCAGCAAACTAGAGACCGATTGGTCGGTGGTGCTGCTCGTGGACACCAGCGGCACCATGAGCACCGGGAGCGCTTTCACCGATTTCCTTGGCCTTCGCGACGGCCTGACCCGTTCCCTGGGGAGCGCACCCGGCTACGCCAGCTTCGCTCTGATCCCCTTTTCTGATCGCGCGCCCACGTTGGTGGAATTCACGCCCGATCGCGAGAAGATGGGCAAGGCGCTCAAGGGCTTGCGGCCAGAGTACAGAAAGCCGGCCTGCCTGAACGACAGCCTGTACGAGGCAATCGCCAAGCTGGCCAGCGCGCCGGGCCGGCGGGCGGTGTTCGCCATCACCGCCAGTGCGGACAGCTGCGCCACGCGCTCGGCGCAGATGGTCGTGGACTTCGCCAATCAGAACCAGGTCGAGCTGTACGCCGTCGGCGTCGACGGGTACACGATCACAAACCAGGAACTGTCGGCCTTCACCCAACCCACCGGAGGTCTTTCGGAAATGAGGGGCGTTTCCGAGCTGAGCTTTGCGCTGGACACGCTCGTGGGTGTGCTGGCCAACCAGTGGCAGGCCGTGTGGGTGGTCTATCCCTCCGAGGGCCCACAGACGGCCGAACTGAACCTCAAGTTGCCCGACGCCACGGTCGTCACCGGGCCCCTGTCGTTCGTCTCCGATCGCAACTACGCACGCCCGCCCACCGTCGCCTTTGCCGGCACGGCCCAATCGACTCTGGGCGGCGTGCGCTTCAACCTCGACATCATCAACCCGGAGCGCATCAGCACTCTCGAGGTCAACATAGTCAGCAAGCTCACCGGACGCTCGGTCTATCAAGAGCGACTGACAGAGTTGACGGATTCCATTCTGCTCCCGACGGACAATCTGGTGACGGACGGCGAGTACACAGTGACTCTCACCGCTCTGGATGAGCAGGCCCTGGTGCTGAGCCAGACGGAGCCGTTGGAGTTCCGCTACGAGCCTTTGGAGCCCAGCCTTACGGCCGCCGTTCAGGAATGGCCCACGCCCGGAACTCCCTATCTCGTGATCTCCGTTGTCGTGCAGAACCTGGAAGGCATTGCCAGGTATCGGCTCTGGCTGGAGCAGGACTTGGGCGGCGCACCCATTCGAGACACCGAGATCACCGTTCCTGCCGGGGAGGCGCTGCGCGTGCCGGTGAGTGGGGTTAAGTCCGGCGGATACGTGGTGCGTGTGCAAGCGCTGGACCCGAGTGACCGGATCCTGGTCGAGTCCGCAGGGCTCAAGGTGGCGTACAAAGCCCCAGGCGCTATTGAGCGGTTGGTCGCCTCGCTGCAGGGGTCCACCATCGCCGTGGTGGGCATGTGCGGGATGGGACTCGTGGCAGTCGTCGGTTTGGGCGCGCTCGTCGTCTTCCTCGTCCCCAAAGCCAAGGGCATGAGGAACGTCGAGCTGGCGCTCCCGGAGAAGGCACGCCGGCCGTCTCGTCCGGTGGAACCCGCTGCCCCCCCCGCCAGGCCGGTTGTTGCGCCCAGGGCCGCGCCCGCACCGCCGCGACCGGCGGAACCCGCCGCCCCCGCCGCCAGACCGGTTGTCGCGCCTAGGGCCGCGCCTGCCCCACCGCGACCGGCGGAACCCGCTCCGCCTCCCGCCGGACCCGTTGTAACGCCCAGGGCCGCGCCTGCCCCGCCGCGACCGGCGGAGCCCGCTCCGCCTCCCGCCGGACCCGTTGTAACGCCCAGGGCCGCGCCTGTCCCGCCGCGACCGGCGGAACCCGCTCCGTCTCCCGCCGGACCCGTTGTCGCGCCCAGGGCCGCTCCTGCCCCGCCGCGACCTGCGGAACCGGCCCATGCCCAGCCGCCGCCTCCATCCTCGGCACCTGCGCCAGCGGCGGCGGTCCAACCGGCCGCGACGCCCAAAGGCTCCGGCGTTCTGGCCATGGTCAGCGTGGCGGAGCCGGTCATCGTTCAATTCCAGGCCGAGATCCGAAAGTCACCATTCCGGATTGGGCGCGCCGCCGACAATGACGGTGTCATCCCGGTGGATCGGACCTCCGCTGTCTCCGGGCATCACTGCGCCCTTACCTTTGTGGACGGCCGGTGGTATGTGCAAGACGACGAAAGCACCTTCGGAACCACCGTGAACGGGCAATCCGTCCCCAAGGGCCAGCCCTTCAGGTTGGAAGATGGTGCCGTGCTTGGCCTCGGACCCAAACTGAAGATCCGATTCCAGATCGTGTCCGGCTCATCTCAGGGCGCACCTTCCTAGATCGCAGGAAAGGCAGGAGATCATGAACATCATCATTCACGCAGACTACGACAAGATGCCTGAGATCTCAAAGAGATTCCAGCAGGAAGCGGCCCACGTCAAGCGCAGCATCGACAGCCTCAAGCGCACGATCGAGGTGCTGAAGGGTGGCGACTGGTTCGGCGAAGGGGCCAATGCCTTCTACCGCGAGATGGAGTCCCAGGTGATGCCGTCGATGGAGCGACTGCTGAAGGCTTTGGAGATGGGCTCGAGCGTCATGAAGGCGATCGAGCGGCTTCTGCATGAGGCGGAACAAACCATTGGCGGGCTGTTCTCCGGTATGTTGGGTTCTTTCGACGCCAGCATCACCGTTGAAATCGGCAGCCTCGGGGCCGCTGCCGGGGCCGCTGTCGGGGCCGCTGCCGCAGGGGGCGCAGGCGGCGGAAAGGGCGCAGCTAGCTCGAAGACACCTGAGAAACCCGCTTCGGGCGGGGGCGGGGGCGGCTCCGGGGGAGGGGCTGGCGGAGGAGGCGCAGGCGGCGGAGGTGGCGGCTCGTGGGACGGCGAGATTGGCTTCAAGCAGGAGAAGCCCGCCCGAGGAAACCCCTCGGCACCATCCGGTGGGACCAGTAGCACCAGGTGACGGTCCAGATCAGGGCTCCTGCCCTCTTTGCATCTTCGCCGCAAAGAACGCAGCGAGCCGGACGGAAGCGCGAGCATTCCTGCCAGCTTTCTCTGGTCGAACCTTCCCGCGAGGCGGCGGGCGCCGGCGGCGCCCGGAGCGCAGTGCGTCGTCGTATCCTGCGTCTCTGGCACCGAGGGCAGACGTTGCAGCATTAGATCGTCTGTGCAGCACAGCGTGGCGAAGCCCTCACTCTGGCGCAGGCGAAGCGGAAGTGTGAGTCTCAATCCCAAGGGCTGGGCCGCGCGTCGCAGAGCGAGGACTCCGCCTCAGCAAGACTTTAGGAAACCATACCCCCGGAGCAACGTGATGAAGACCTTGCACTTCCGTCTCATGGTGTTAGCCGCCGTGCTGTTTTCCCTGCTCCCGACAGTCGAGCCTGCCTCGGCGCAAGCAGGCACAACCTTCTTCATCACCGACGTCGACGCCAGCCAGTTCCCCACGGTGACCTTGCGGTTGCGCGCTCTCGACTTGAACAACCGCGTCGTTTCCGGACTGAGCAACACCAACCTGACCGTCTTCGAAAACGGCGAGCAAGTGCCCGCCGACAACGTGCAGGTGACGCAGCATGACGATGGTCCGATCACCTTCCTGTTCTTGATCGATCACGGCCGCCTGGCGAATTTCAGGGAGTTTGGCACTCAGAACATACGGCAAGTGTTCAGCGCCCTGCTCGACAGCGGCGTCTTCGTAGACGGCCTGGACCAGGTGGAAGTGATGGTGCGGGAGAACCTCAACACCGACCGCACCGAACCCCGCCTCGGCCCGACCCAGCAGGGCGCGGATCTGACGACGTGGTTGGCCAACTACCCGTTTGAGGTGCGGCGCAGCCAAAACTCGACCAAGGGACTGGAAGGCGTGGCCGATGCCATTGCCGAGATGGGCAAACTCGTACCCATCCCCGGCCGCCAGCCCGCGGTGATCCTCCTGATCACGCGCTCCATTGAAGACCCGGCGCGGGCGGTGGCCGTCGTCGCGGCGCAGAACCAGGCCAACCAGGCGAAGTCGGAGTACATTTCCATCTACGTCCTTTCGACCGACCTTGGACAATCCAACAAGGAGCCACTCGAGATCCTGGCCGAGATCTCCAACGGCAGGTATACGGCCCTGCAACGCGCGACCGCCGGGTCCCTCGCCGAGGACACATACCGGGAGATCAACACCCAGCGCCTCTACTACACGATCAGCTACCAGAGCATCCTGGCCGCTCCCGGCCCGCGCATCATCACGGCCAATACCCGTGACGTGCCGACCGAGGGGATCATCGGCAACTACGAGGTCTCACCGCAGCCGCCCATCGTGAACCTGGTGGAACCTGCGGAGGGCACCGTCATCCAACGGGAGGCCCACCTCGATTCGGGGGGCGCGCCCGTCTACGACCCGACCAAGGTCAAGGTCGTGGCGAGTGTCTCTTTCCCCGACGGCTTTCCGCGCAGTTTCCGTTCTGCGGACTTGCTGATCGACGGCGCCTCCCAGGCGATCGCCCCCCCTGCCCCAGGCGCCACGCAGGCGGAATTTGAGGCAGATTTCTCGCAGATCTCCACGGTGGGCTCCAACCCGGTGACTTTGGAACTCAGGCTCGTGGACTCGCTCGGTCTTGAGGTCTCCGCGCAGACCTCCGTGGTGGTCGAAGTCTCGCCGCCCCCCCGCTCGCGGGCTGACGTACACGCTCGGTGCGTTGGGGGTCTTCGGATCTGCTATGCGTGTCCGCCGTGTTGTTGGTCGCCTTGGTGGAGGCTTCCTGCTACTTCCGAAAGCGGACTCCGCAGCGCGCGGCGCCCGCCGCCCGCCCCGTTCCCGCCGAGCCGATGCATACCCTCCTTGCCGGCCGGGCGATGAGGGATCAGGTTCTGGCAACCCTCACGGTGTTGGAGGGGCCGAAGGGCCTGATCGGCGAGGCGATCAACGTTGTCAAGCCCACCACCGTGATCGGTCGGAACCCCGAGACGACGGACATCAACTTCTACGCCGATGTGGAGAGCTCGGTCAGCCGGATCCACTGCACCGTCCAGAAGGACGGCCAGACCTTCAAGCTTACCGACAACGGTTCCAGCGCCGGGACGAGGCTGAACGGCCGGGCCATCCCGTCCAACGATCCGGTGGTGCTGGCCGACAACGACGAGATTGTGCTCGGGGACATGGGCCGTCGAGGGGTCAAGATGCGCTTCAACCCGGTGAATGAACCGGGTGAGCTCAAGTACAGCGGAGTCGCAGACGACCGCACCCGAATCTTAGACGAGCCCCCGGCGGACGATGATCATTTTGCCGGCTACGCGGACTGAGGGAAGCGCGGCTGCCCGAGACCCCGGCCGTTTTCTGGATGGCCGGTGGGCGCCCATGAGCCAACATGGCCAATATCCTTCTAGGTAGCGACAGCAACCCGGGCGGTCGGAAGTACAACGAGGACCGCTGCGGCGTTGACCATTTTGTCACCCGCGCCGGTCTGCGGTTGGACGTGGCCGTGGTGTGCGACGGCGTGGGCGGCGAGGAGCACGGAGAGCGCGCCGCCCAGCTAGCCATGGATACCGTCCTCGGCTACCTGCGCAGCAGCCAGGACACCGAGATCCCCCGGCTGCTAACGGCGGCCGTCCGCGCGGCCAACGCGGCGGTCGTCGCTGAAACCGAACGCCTGGAAGGCCAGCAGGCCATGGCCTCCACCATCGTGCTGGCCCTGATCGCGGACGGGCGAACGCTGCACATCGCCAACGTCGGCGACAGCCGCATCTACCTGTGCCGCGACGGGACCCTCCAGCAGCTCACACGCGATCACACTTTCGCCAATGTGATGGTGTGGCTCGGCAAGCTCACGCCGGAGGCGGCCGCCTCCAATCCCGACGCCGACAAGGTGATGCGGGCCCTGGGAATCCACCCGGCGCTGCAAGTGGATCAGGGCGTCTACCTGAGCACCACGGACTACGGCGAGGCGAATTCCTACGGGCGCGCCGGCTTTCCGCTGCAGACCGGCGATTCCATTCTGTTGTGCTCCGACGGACTGATGAAGAATGCCCCGTCGACCGGCCAGGCGCTGATCACCCCCGCCGAAATCACCCTCACCCTGCAGACGCACGAGGGCCAGGCTGCCGCCCAGGCTCTGATCAGCACGGCGCTGGGTCGAATCCCCGCGGGCGATCTGGCGGACAACATCTCCGCCGCCGTGCTGCAGACCGAAGATCCCTCGCGTGGCGTCCTCCGCCGCGGACAGCTGGCGGCCCAGCAGAGCCGCCAGCGGCTGCGCATGGCCCTGGTGGCCCTGGCCGTCGCCGTCCCCCTCGGAGGCCTCCTGCTCTTGAGCGTCCTGGCATTTGCCGGGTTCTTCGCCATCAACCGACGCGGCTTGAACGCGACGGCCACCCAGGTGGCGCAGAGCTTAGGGCAGACGCAGACCGTCGAGGCCTGGACGGATACCCCCACCCTGCCACCCACGTCCACACCGACGCCGCTGCCTACGCTGGTCCCCGGCGAGATCGCCAAGCTGTTTGACGGCCCTCAGTTTGTGAGGGTTCTCTTGGACGACAGCCGGTTGGTGCAGGTTCCCGCCGCAGGAACATGGTTCATCGCCGTGAACCACCGCGGATTCGGCGCTAACGCCGACATCCATCTGGATGGCGGCACGCAGCTCCAGTTGAAAGCCGTCACGGATGCGCGGGTTCAGTTCCGCCTTCTGGAGGGCAGCCGAATCTTCGTGCAGAGCGGGTCGTACCCGAATGGCGCCGAGATCGAGCTCGCCGGACAGCCGGCCGTCGTGACGGTGCGCGGTTGTCTGGGGATGGAATACACCGACCAGGCCACGCTGACCGCGCTGTGCTTCCAAGGCGCCTGCACGCTGAGCACCGATTTCGGGGTTACCTCCGAGGGAATCGCCGCCGGTCAGTCGGTCACCCTGGACGTGAGCCGGCTCGGGGCCAACCCTCCGCGCCCCATCCTCGCAACGAACGCACTGCCCTACTGGACTCTGCTTCAGCGTACCGGCGCCGGACGGGACGACGCGCGCTATTGCGACGTGCCCCCGCCCCCACTGCCCACCTCGACGTCACGATCTGATAGCGGGGCCGGCCCGGCCCCTGCCGCGGACACGCCTGTACCGCCACCCACCGACACGCCCGTCCCCCACTGCAGCCGCCTACCGCCACCGTCCGCCGCGACCCCCGAGCAGCCTCACCAACGCCCTGACCGACGTAGCAACCCCGCGCCGCCGGCCGTTGCGGCACGCGCAACAAACAAAGGGCGAAGCATCCGCCTCTCGGCTGCTTCGCCCTTTCGGCCTTGGATGACGCAGGGGCGAGCCGGCGGCTCGCCCCTAGATCTCATCCCATCAGATTGAAGGTCAACCGCACGCGCCCGACCTGGATGGTATGGCCGGCGGTCAGCGGCTGCTGCGACCCCTCGCGTAGCCGTGTCCCGTCCAGGTACACCGGGTTGCGGCCCTGGATATCCTCGATGAAGAACTGACCACGTTTTTCGGTGATGCAGGCGTGGTGGCGGGAAACCGTCGGGAGCTCCTCGACCGGTTCCAGATCCACCGCCAGCAGGCGGTTGTTCATCGGGTTGCGGTGGTCTTTCCGACCGATGACGGCTGGCTGCCACGCGAGATCATACTCGGCCAGGGTGCTGCCTTCCACCAGCCAGACACGCTTGAAGGCCTTGCTGAATTCGTGGCGTTCGCCGCCTCGGATGGCATCCA
This sequence comes from uncultured Chloroflexia bacterium, assembly GCA_963777165.1. Classification (GTDB taxonomy): domain Bacteria; phylum Chloroflexota; class Anaerolineae; order Anaerolineales; family E44-bin32; genus DYJB01. The sequence continues at coordinate 90,441 of CAVZPO010000009.1, read as the reverse complement.
CCGTCCCGGTCGCCTCGGTCACGCGCACGCACTGCAGCGTGCTGTCGTCTTCCACGCCGGCGTGGTCGAGCGGGGTCTCGGGCACCAGCGGTTCGGATGCCCCCTGCAGAGTCAACCGGAACTCGCCGTCCAGGTTGAACTTATCCTTGATCGTGGCGATCAGATTCTCCACGGTCAGGCTGCTGCGCACGTTGACGCGCCGGGCGCCGATGTTGTCGGCCTTGATGTCCAGGGTGAGATTTCGGCGGTCCATGCCTCAGCCCTTCTTCTTTGACTTGCCGTCGGACTTCTTACCGGGTTTCACCAGGTGGGTCGCTTCAGGGATTTCGATTGTCTGGCTCATCATCTGCTGCTGCATGGCCAGGAGCTGCTCCAGCTCCGCCAGGCTCTCGGTCTGCGGCGCCGCCGCCGCGCCTTCCGGAACGCTCACGACGGACCCGCCCAGGGACGACAGGTCCCCCGCTGTGTAGCTCCAGACGGCGCGTCCCTTGTACTTGGATCGGATGGCGCCGATCATTTGCGCCAGCTGTTCCTCTCCGGACAGGCCGCCCTTGCCTTCGACAAACGGCATGGCGATCTGCACGAGCGGAGCCTGCACCGCCTTGACCAGGAACCCCCGGCCGGGGGGCAGGTCCTTGTACCCGGAGAAATCCCCGCGGATGCCCATGTAGCGCACGTGCTCAACATCCTGGAGCACCAGGGTGTAACGCGAGCTTTCGACTCGACGGCGCAGGTCGTTGCCGCTCCCGCGCATGATGTCCAACGTTCCACTGATAACGAAGTGAAGATTCTTGCCCTTGCCGACGACGCTGAGGCCGGCCAGGCCGACGCCGCTGCGATTCAGCACCTCGGAGTCGTCGTAGTGGTCGATGATCACGAAGATCGAGCGCTTCGTGTTGTCCACCGGCTTGAACCCCGGCTTGCCGCGCAGATCCTTGATCACGTCGTCGTCGTATTCGGCGCTCAGGCGCCGGACGACCGCATCCAGCTCCTCGGCGTTCGTCACCGTCGCCAGGACGTGGGGGAGCCTGTCCAGGGCGTTGTCGCCGCCGGCACCGAAGTTGAAGAAACGCCGTGCCGCGTCCGACGGATCGACCAGGATCATGGCCACCCGATCGGGGGGGTAGCAGTGCGCCAGCGACAGCACCAGCGAACGCAGCGTGGTCGTCTTCCCGGAAACCGGAGGCCCGACCACGATCCAGTTCGGCCCCTTGGCGCCAAACTCGATGAGCGTCGTCTCGCGGTCCAGGTCGTTGATGCCAAGCGGCGCCGCCAGCTGCGCCTGCCCCTCGCCGAGCGGCGGCAGGAGCCCGGCCACATCGAGCGTCAGAGCAAGCGGTTCCACCGACTTCGGCCGCTTCGCCTTGAGGGCCGGCGTCTTCTTTTCCAGCGCCTCCCAGGCCTGCGCCATGCGCTGCACCAGATCGCGGTAGGGATCGACCGCCTCGGACGTGGTCGGCACGCCGGTCTGGAACTCGAGCGGCACCGGCTGGCCGTCGAGCATCTCGACCACCAGACCCCTCCCGGGGACGTCGTTGAACCGCGTCCAGCCGCGGCCTACGATCATCGAGTAGTCCGAAGTGTCGGCCTGCGTGAACGTGATGTGCTGCGTCAGCAGGTTGAAGAGCTTGTTGGGCACGTCGCCCAACAGGGAGGCCGCCATGACGAAATACACGCCGAAGGTGCGCCCATCCCGCACCAGCGTGACCAGCTCGCTCAGGTAGTTCTCGTACGTTTCCTTGAATTCGGCGACGTTATCGATGACCACGAGCACGGCCGGGAAGGCGCTCTGGGGATTGGCGGCGTTGTAGTCGGCCAGCGAGTCGAAGGCCTGGAGCTTGCGCTGGCGATCATCGATCGTGTTGCGGATCATGCGGAACAGGCGCTCGACTCGATCAGGCTCGTTGCCCTCGACGACGCCGGCGACATGCGGCAGCGTCCGAAGAGCCTTGAGGCCCCCGCGACCGAAATCCAGGACGTAGAAGTGCAGTTCGGCCGGCGAGTGCTGAGCCGCGAGACAGACGACGAGCGACTTCAGGAAGGTCGTCTTGCCGCGGCCGGAGGCGCCGAGGACCAGGAGCGGATCGCCGGCGACATCGACGGTGAGCAGGCGCTGCTGGGCGAGGAAGGGGTTGTCGATCACCCCCATCGTCGCCTCGACCGGCATCGGCCCCGTCTTCCAGACGAACGGCTCCCAGAGCGGGTTGGAATCGGCGGCCTCCATCCACTTCTGGACAGCCGGGGCAAGGACGACGCTTGGGATCGCCGGGTCCTTGAAGATGTAGGTAGCATCGATCGGGCCGTTCAGGGGGAGCACGGTCGGAAGCGGATCGGGCCACGGCTTGAACTGCGGCGGGATCCCCTGCCGCTTCGACTCAGCCGCCAGGGCTCCCACCAGCCAGCCGAGAAAAGATCGCGGCGGGTCGTTCTGCTTCTCGAGCACCTCGAGGATCTCTTCGGGCGAGTACGCCGGGTCCGGCCGGCTGACGTCATACGACGCACCCGAGTAGGCGGCCTGAAATTCACCCACCGGGCCGCCGCCCACCTGCAGGTAGCCGCGGCCAGGGATTCCCGGCAACGTGGCGGCGTCGTTCCGACCCAGCATCTCCCGGCTGTCGTCCGTCGTCTCCACCCTCAAACACAGGCGGAACTTCATGTTGGCCTTCATCTGATCGGTGACCGCGCCCGATGGCCGCTGCGTGGCCAGGATGAGCGTCACCCCGAACGCACGCCCCAGCCGTGTGATCTGTTCGAACTGCAGCTTGTAGTCCGGGTTCGCCTGAATCATCTCGGCGAACTCATCGACGATCACAAACAGGTGGGGGAACGTATCCGGGAAAGGTGAGTCCGGCTTCAGGGTCGGGATGACCTTCTTGCGATAGTCCACCAGGTCGGCCACACCCGCCTTGGCCAGGATCTCGGATCGGCGATCCATCTCGGCCTTGATGGCGACGAAGATGCGATCGACGGCGTTGCCTTCCAGGTTGGTGGCCATATCCACCACGTGGGGCAGCCCGCGGAAGGGTTCGATCGTCGCCCCGCCCTTGTAGTCGACCAGCACGAAGTTGACGATGCGCGGGTCGTACTTGATGGCCAGGCCGGCGATCAGCGTCTGGAGCAGTTCCGATTTGCCCGAGCCGGTCGTGCCGGCGACCATGCCATGGACCCCGTCACCGCCGGGCTTGGCCGAGAACACCAGAGAGCGGACCTCCTTGCTGCTGACCATGGCCAGCGCCCCGGACAGCCACTCCTGGTTTTCCGGCTTCATCGAACGCTTCCACTGCTCGGCGATGCCCAGGTCGCCGATGAGGTCGATCCGGCGGCCCTCCAGGCGCTGGTACATCTCGAGCAAGGTGATCGAACGGGGGATCTCGGCGCTCGGCCGCTTCCCGCCCACGGCCTCCCACGCGGCCAGCATCTTGTCCGCCAATCGCCCGTAGGGATCCTTTTCCCCTTCGATCACGGGAACGCCCACGTGGAATTCCAGCGGCTGGCCATCCAATGCGGCCAGGCCGCGGCCCGGCAGGTTGGGCAGGCTGATGGAAGTGCGCCCGACGACGTCGGCGTACATCGAGGCGTCCGGCAGGGTGAAGGTGATGCGCTGCCCGAGAACGTTGTACAGCTTGGCGGGTAATTCGGCGGGGACCGTGGCCGTGATGACGAAATGGACCCCGAACTGTCGTCCGTCGCGCACCAGGCTGATCAGGTCGGGGATCAGGTACTCGAAGTTCTCCTTGAACTCGGTGAAGTTGTCGATGGCGACGACGGCCGAGGGCAGGAGCGTGTCGGGATTGTCCAGCTTCTGAGCGTTGTAGTCCTCGCGCGACGGGTAGTTCGCCAGCCGTTCCTGGCGCTCGTTCATCATGCCGCGGATCATGCGGAAGAGGGCCTCGATGCGATCCGGCGTGACCGTGTCGATGACTGCGCCGCAATGCGGCACGTTCCGCAGGGACCGCAGGCCGCCTCGGCCGAAGTCGATGGCATAAAAGTGAAGGTCGCGCGGGCTGTGCTGTGCGGCCAGAGCCAGCACCAACGACTTGATGAAGGTGGACTTGCCCCGCCCGCTCGCCCCGAACACGGCGATCGGATCGGCAGCCACATCGACGGCGAACAAACGCTGGATCGAGTGGTAGGGATCATCCATGACGCCGATGACGGCCTTGAGCGGCAGAGGGGTCTTCCAGTCGAACGGCTTCCACAGCGACGCCGCCTGCTCCGGCTTCTTGGAGGCCGCGTCAACCCACGCCACGATCGCCGGCGCCAGAACCGTCTTGTCCTCGGGGACTTCCGGCAGGTAGCTGGCGTCCACCGGCCGGTTCAGCGGCAGCTCGGCGGGCAGCGGGTCTGGCCACGGTTTGCGCTGCTTGGGGATCTTCAACCGTTTGGCATCGGCCGCCAGCGCTCCGACCAGCCAGGTGAGCGTCGAGCGCGGTTTCTCGCTCGTCCCCAGCGCTTCCAGGATGATCTCGGTGGGGTACTGGGGATCGGGCTGATCGTCGGTATACGGCGCCCCGGACCACGCCACCTGCACCTCGGTGAGCGTCTCCGTGCCGGCCTGGAGGTAGCCGCGCCCGGCGATCTGCGGCAGCCGCGCCGCGTCCGGCTTGTTCAACAGCTCCTTGCTGTCATCCGGTGTCTCCATCCGCAAGCAGATGCGGAACTTCATGTTGGCCTTCATCTGGTCGCTGACGACGCCCGACGGCCGCTGCGTGGCCAGGATGAGGGTCACCCCGAAGGCTCGCCCCAGTCGGGTGATCTGCTCGAACTGCAGCCTGTAATCGGGGTTCGCCTGGATCATCTCGGCGAACTCATCGACGACGACAAACAGGTGGGGGAAGGTGTCGGGGAACGGCGAGCCCGGTTTCAGCGTCGGGATGACCTTCTTGCGATACTCCACCAGATCGGAGGCGCCGGCCTTGGCCAGGATCGCCGCCCGGCGATCCATCTCGGCCTTGATGGCAACGAAGATCCGCTCCACCGCGTTGTATTCCAGATTGGTGGCCACGTCCACCACATGGGGCAGTTTGCGGAATGGTTCGACCGTTGCCCCGCCCTTGTAGTCGACCAGCACGAAGTTGACGATGCGCGGGTCGTAGCGGATGGCCAGGCCGGCGATCAGCGTCTGCAGCATCTCCGACTTGCCCGAGCCGGTAGTGCCGGCGGTCATACCGTGCACGCCGTCGGCCTGCGCCTGGAAGACCATCGTCCGGATGTCGCGGCTGCTGATCAGGCCGATCGGGCCGCGCAACCACTCCTGGTTCTCGGGTTGCATCGAGTGCTTCCACTTCTCTTGCACTTGGAGATCGCCCAGCACTTCGATGTCGCGTTTGTCGACCATCCGGAAGAGGTCGAACAGGGTGAGCGAGCGCGGCAGTTCGGCGGCCGGGCGCTTCCCTCCGAGGGCGGTCCACACCCGGTCCATGCGTTGGGCGATATCCTGGTAGACATCGAACTGATCGACGTCCACCATCATGTCGGGCTGGCCCGGCACGCCCACCTGGAACTCGAGCGGCAGGATCTTGTCCCTGACCGGCACGGCGAGCAACCCACGACCCGGGACGTTCTCGAAGGCGCGCGCCCCGCGGCCGACGATGTCGAGGTAGACGTCCCGCTCGGCCTGGGTGAAGGTCAGCCGCTGGGTGAGGAGGTTGTAAAGCTTGCCGCCGAGGTCGTTGGGGGTGCCGGCGGTGATGACGAAGAAGACGCCGAAGGCGCGCCCGTCGCGCACGAGCGCCATCAGCTCCGGGATGAGATGCTCGAAACTCTCCTTGAACTCGGCGAAGTTGTCGATGACGACAACGATCTCCGACAGGATGTCCTTCGGGTTCTTCACATTGTGATCGGCCAGCGAGGCGTACTTGGACAGCCGATCCTGTCTTTCGTTCATGAAGTTGCGCAGCATGCGGATCATCTGCTCGACGCGCGCCGTCTCCGAAGCGTCGATGGAGGCCCCCAGGTGCGGCAAGGCCTTCATGGACTTCAAGCCGCCTCGCCCGAAGTCGAGGGCGTAGATGTGCAGCTCATTCGGTGAGCGGGTGACCGCCAGGGCCGTCAGCAGCGTCTTGACGAAGGTGGTCTTGCCGCGCCCCGAGGCGCCGAAGACGACCAGCGGATCGGTGGAGAGGTCGATCGTCAACAGGCGCTGCTCGGCACGGTAGGGGTTGTCCACCAAGCCGATGTCCACCTGCAGGGGCGGCGGCTCCTTCCAATTGAAGGGCGGCCACAGGTTCTTGTCGGCGGTGTTGTTGAGCCAGGCGTCAATGACCGGATTGATGACAACGGTGCGTTCTGGCCCAAGGGTTCGGTCGGTGTTCAGGTAGCGGGCGTCGTGCGGGTCAGTGAGCGAAAGGTGTTCCGGCAAGGGGTCGGGCCATGGCTTGGTCTGGACCGGCACGCCATCGCGCTGGGCGCGCACGGCGGCCGTGCCGACCAGCCAATCGAGCACGTTGCTCGGCGTCTCGCCCGGCCGCATCCCCAACGCTTCGGAGATTTCCAGCGCCGAGTAGGCGGGTGCGTCGGCCGAGGCGCCCGCGGCAGGAAGGGCCTCCTCATCCAGCCAGATCACGTCACGCAGCAGAACGGTGCGCTCATCGGTGTAGGGGGCGCCGGCCCAGGCCACCTGAATCGGCTGCAGCAGGTCGCTGCCGACCTGCACATAACCCCGCCCGGCCTTGTTGGGCAAGAAGGCCGCATCGGCCCGACCGAGCAATTCCCGCGAGTCGTCCGCCGACTCGACGCGCAGGCAGGCGCGCAGCTTCATGTTGGCGCGCATTTGATCGGAGACCACCCCGGCGGGGCGTTGGCTGGCAAGCAGCAGCGACACGCCGAAAGCGCGGCCCAGGCGCGTGATGCTCTCGAACTGCGCCTTGTAGTCCGGATTGGCCACGATCATCTCGGCGAACTCGTCGACGATGATGAATAGGTGCGGGAAGGTTTTCGGCAGAGTATCGTCCGGCCCCAGGCGCGGGGCAACCTTGCGGCGATACTCGACGAGATCCTTCGCCCCGCTGCGGGCCAGCAGCACCGCTCGCTCTTCCATCACAGCCTGGATGGCGACGAACATGCGCTCCACGGCGCTGGCCTGCACGTTGGTCAGGATGTCCACCACGTGCGGGAGCTTGCGGAACGGCTCGAAGGCGGCGCCGCCCTTGAAATCCACCAACACGAAGTTGATGATGCGCGGGTCGTAGCGGACGGCCAGGCCGGCGACGAGGGTCATCAGCAGCTCCGACTTGCCGGAGCCGGTCGTGCCGGCGATCATGCCGTGCACCCCGTCTTCCTTGGCCGAGAAGACCAGGTGCCGCGCCTCGCGGCTGCTGACGAGCCCGATCGGCACGCTCAACCACTCCTGATTCTCCGGCTGCAGGCTGTGCGCCCAGTTCTCCTGGAGCGGGATCTTGTCCACGGTCGCGATCCGATGCCCGGCGACGAGGGACATCATCTGGAGCAGCTCCACCGCCGGCGGCAGATCGGCGCCCGCCGGACGGACCAGCTCCAGGCGTCGGAGCCTGGCGGCGAACTGCTGGCGCGCCTCGGCCGGTTTGAGCAAATCGGCCACCCCCAGGTAGCGCGGCATATTGAGGCCGGCCTCGATATAACGGAAGACCACCTGTTCGCCGACGGCCGCCACCTCCACCAGCGCCTGGCAGTCGCCCGGGACCTTCGACGGCTCGTCGACCAGAAAGACGACCGCCGCGCCCAGGGTGGGGCCGTCGCGATTCAGTGTGGCGACGACATCTTCCGAGGCCACGTCTTTCAGGGGTGTGTTCTCGGGGGCCTCCCCGAGCAGGTCCACGATGATGAGCAGGAACGGCAGGGTGATTTCCGCCGCCCCCTCGCCTTCCTCCTTGTCCTTCATTTCGTTCAGGCGGACCTGACGCTGATCCAACTCGCGCTTGATGCGCTTCCAGAAAGTACGCACCTCTCCGCTCTGAGCCGAGAAGCACAGCTGGTCCGAGGGCGGAGCCCCGGCGCTGTCGTCGTCGTCCCCGATCCCGCGAACAATGCAGTGGGGCAGCCACTCGGCCCATTCCCAGCTGCTGTGCGAGCTGGGATGGCCGATGACAAACAGTCGGGAGTCCTGGGCGGAGTGGAAGGTGCAGAAGTGAGCGGCGACGGCGCGGGCGAAGTCGGCGGTTTGCGTCGGGTTCTTGCCGTAGACCCCCAGCGAGTGCCGGGGCGGCTCGAACAGGCCGGAGACGGTTTCCTCCATCTCCATATCCTTGTTGCCCCGCTTCTCATCTTCGTCGGACTTCTCCCGGGTGACGGGCCGTAGAGGAATCGTGATCGGGACTTCGCTGAGGATCTCCGAGTTCGTCGCCAGCCGGCGAGCATCCTTGTTCAGCGACGCCCCATCGATCGAGGCCTGTTCGTTTTCGAGTTTGTAGACCACCGTGGACGGGCGACTGCCGATGCCCAGCCGCACGACGCCGAAATCGCGGTCACTCGGACGGCGCTCCCAGATGCGGGAGCCGAAGCGGCTCGTCTCCCTGCGTGCCGCGATCTCCAACAGGGCGGGCACATCCGGATAGTTGTAGTGGAAGAACATGCGCTGGGTGTTGTGAGAGCCCAGCATCTCCTGCCGCATCTCTTTCAGCCGTGCCTGATAGGCCTTCTCCTTCTCGGCGGCGGTCTGGCGCTCGGCCCGCAAGGAGAACACGCCGAAGACGACGGAGGCCCCCATGGCGAAACCCATCGGGATGATGAGGGCGAGGTTGTTCGAACCCATGGCGAAGACCATCGCCAGCATGCTGATGAGGGGGACGAGCAGCCCCATCAGGCTCTGCAAGCCGAACCCCTGCTTCTCGGGCGGGTTGGGGATCTTGACCTCACCCGTGATCAGTTCCGGCTGAACGCGCGGCGGGCGATCGATGTATTCAAGTGCCATGAGGGACACCCCTGTCGCCGGGGCGACGGCGGCCAGTTGGCCGAACTCGATCCCGGCAGGCGAGTTCCGGATTGGGTCAGGCGGCCCGGTTTGACATGCGGACCATCATGACCTAGAATCAGCAATTATAGCCCGTCGAGGCTGTGTGTCAACTCAATTGCTCTGAAGGAGCCCGGAGCTCTTATGAACCTCGCCCGGTATTGTGAACGATGCAAACGCTTGACCATGGATGGGAACCTGTGGTGCCAGGACAGGGATTGCCCGGCCGAGCAGGGCTACCCGGTATTCGCCTATGGCGACTACCTGGGGGACTTGAAGATCACCAAGCTCGTGACCGTGTGGCGCACGGGGGCCCTGTACGAGGCTCAGCGCGGCAAGCAAACCGTTTGGCTCAAAGTGGCACACTCCGACCCGGAGAGCGAAGATCGTCTGAAGCGTGAGGCGGCTTTTCTCAAGTCCATCGGCGGCGTGGCCGGGAAGGCTTCTCTCGTTCAGTCCTTGCGTCCGGACCCCTATCCCGTCCACCTGAAGCTCCTGCCACCCTACCCTACGCCCTCCAAGCGGCTCCACGGCGAGATCTCCTTCCGCGGTGAGCCCAAGGTTTTCACCGTCCTGCAACCGGTCCACGGCTCATTGCTCAGCGATCGGCTGTTGGAGACCCCGCAGGTCTGGCATTACGAAGCGGCGTGGGTCACCGTCACCCTGGCGCGCGCCCTTCGGCCCCTTGCCTCGCACAATATGGCTCATCTCTCGCTCACGCCCAACATGGTGATGGTCGAGGCGGACGCGGAGGGCCACTGGCATCCTACGCTTCTGGACTTTGGCTGGCTGTGGGACGGCAGCGGCGACAGCGCCTACCTGACGGGATTGATCCCGCATTGCGCGCCGGCCTATACCGCGCCCGAAGTGTTCGCCGGACGCGGAGACGCCCTCGGTGCCGCCGCGGACACCTATACCCTCGGCCTGATCCTTTACGAGATGCTGGCCGGCCGGCCGGCGTATGAGCCCAATCTAAAACGGGATGATCAAGTGCGGCGCGTCGTTGGGCAGAATCCATCGCCGCCGCCCATCGACCGCCCGGAACTCGAAGCCTCGGGCGTCGTCAAGATGGTCGCCAAGGCCATCTCGCCCAATGACCGCTATCCGAACGTGCTGCAGCTGGCCAAGGCCCTCACCTCGGTGTACGGCTCCCCGCCGGAAACCCGCCCTCTCCCCATGGCGACCAAAGTGCTGCTCGGTGTGGCGGGCGTGTCGTTGCTGTGCATCGTCCTGTTTGTCGGCTATCTGTTTGTGCAGGTCCTGCTGAATCGTTGAAACACGAGGGCGGGCCGTCTGGCCCGCCCTACGCTCATCAACACCCCTCGTCCGCCTGCGCCAGCCTTTCAGCTAACGTGGGCAAACCGTGAGAGACCTCACCCGAGAGCTAGCCCTTGCCGAAGTAGGACTTCCCACTGGTATCGCCACCCTTGTGGTCCGTAACGGCACTATCCAGATCTGTCCCGAACTCTTTCAACGTATCAGACAGCTCCTTGGACTTCTTGTCCACGGCGTCTTTGCATCGTCCGTAGTACGCAGCCATCGGCGGGCACAGAAACGCGCTCGCTTCCAGCATGGTGAAGATTGCGACGGCAGCCTTCCCAACGCCGAGAATAACGTCCGCCTGTTGCCTGAATCCCTGCGCCGTGCTTTGGACCACGGGGTAATCCATCTGGACGACTTGTCCGGCCATGTTGATTCTCCTTCGTTGCAAGAATTACGAAACGCGCTAGAAATTGCAGATCTGGGAAGCCTGGTCGGCGAACCCCTGCGCCATCGAGGACCCCTGCTTATCGCCCGCCTCCGCGGTCTCCGTCGTCTTGGTGAGGGTGGCCTGGATGCCCGTGAACGCCAGGGCGAATTCGGCGTACTTGGGCATCAACTTGCGGCCGATGTCCTGGTTGAACTCGTCGGCGTCTCCTCCGACCCAGCCGGAAATGACCTTGGGCCCGAAGGCTTTAACAATGCCCTGACTCTGTTCCGTCAGGCTCTTTTGCTGGCCGAACTTGTTGACGCCCTCCTGCACCAAGTTGCCGACAAACTGGAAGATGCTAGCCATGGCTCATGTTCCTCCTGGGTGCTGAACCGACGAGTTACTTGAAGCGGGACTGAGCATTCTTGACCCCGTCCTCGTAGTAGGCGCGGGCGCCTTCGACGTCTCCCGCCAGTTCGGTCATCTTGTCCGAGAGCTTCTGCAGCGCCTTCGTCAGCGGGCCGTTGATGGCCCCTTGGAAAGTCTGCCCGGCTTGCCCTTGGAGCGCGCCGCCTTCCATATCCTTCCCCACCTTCTTGACCGCCTGCAGCGTTTCTTGAAGCTGCTTGCTCGCTTCTTTGAACCCCTTCGTCATCTCACGCATCGTTCCGTAGTTCATTCCTGATTTTTCAGGCATGGTTCACTCCCTTTCGCGCGGTCGGTCAGACCAGCTCAGTCTCAGGTCGAGAACGGGAGGCCCGTAATGTTCGAGAACAGGCTGATGATGTTGTTTTCGGTTTCGTGCTGGAGCTTCTCGATCTCCTTCGTAACTCGATCCCCCTCGTCCAAGACTTTCTTCAGGTTCTTCATGGACGGCATGATTTGACTGTCCATCTCGTTGAAGAACGCCGTCGCGCCTTCCCCGAACCAATCGCCACCTCTGAGTTGTTCGATCGTCTTAGACAGATTGCCAATCGTCTTCTGGGTCGCTTCTCCTTGCGCCCGAAACGAGCCTTGGATCTTCGGCATAAAGTCGTAATCGACCTTGATCTTAATCTCCATTGTTGCACCTCCTGGCATTTGCTTGTGGCTTTGATGCGAGCCAAGGATGCGGCTTGGGCGCATTCCTCAGCCCAGTGCACGGGTCGAGTTGCTAAGATCCCTGGGGCCGACAGGTAATAGGCTTCCTCCTGATCGCCGGATTTGGTCCGTGGCTCTCTCTTCTATACCACGCAAGGTGTCCCGTGCGAAAGGGGCAGCGTTCCCGACCCGCCGGGAAACCTTTCCCGCCGTTTCGAGAAAGGTCACCCGGGCTCGCACCCCTTTCTGGGAGAGGGATGGTCCGCCGACTCGGGGCGCCCCCCCAGACTGATCCTTCAGTTTCCATCGATCACCATCGCCGCGATCGACCGGTTCTCAGTACAGCCTGCGTTCCGGAATGCACAAGCCGGTGTGCCCGCCCGGCAATCGACCCGGGGGTCCATGCCCTTTGCGGTCCCCTGCGTCGCCATTCCGACCGCCGGAAGAGTCCCTGAAGCATCGGACGTTCGACTGGCCGCCTCGCACAAGGGGCCTATAATGGGCGAGGTCTGCGTCACCGAGCAATTCATTGGGTCCTGCGACGCTCAGAATATGGGCGGCCGCCTCCCTGGGAGACCGAGTTGGACGTGATTCCCGATACCAGCCCAGAGAGCCCGGGGCAGCTGGCCCGCCTGGCTGACCGGTTGCAGGGCAGTCTTGATCCGCACGTCGTCTTGCCGGCGGTTGCCGCGGGGGTCGCGCAGGGCCTGCCGGCGCGGTATGTTGCGGTGTACCTCAAGCGGCTCGACGTCGAGGAGTTCATCCTTGCCGCCGATCACGGGACCCCGACGGGGGAATCTGCACTTCCCCCTTCCCCATCGGCTGCGGAAAGGTCGGTGGAGGACCGCCCCCGAACCGAGCCATCACATTCGCTGACTTTCCCCGTGCTCTACAAGTCCGAGGTGGTCGGACAACTCGTCGTCGTCCCGGAGGACACCCGCGAGCCGACCCCCGAGGAGCGCCATCTCCTGGCGTCGATCGCCCGCGGGGCCGGGTCGGCCGCCCAGGTAGTGCGCCAGGAGCACGATCTTCTGCGGGCGAGGGAGCGGCTGGTGCTCGCCCGCGAGGAAGAGCGTCGCCGCCTTCGACGCAACCTGCACGACACCATCGGGCCGACGCTGGCGGCGCTCAGCCTGAAGGCCGGCTCGGTGCGTAACCTGATCGAGCAGGACCTCCCGGCAGCCCAGGAGCAGCTCAACGAGCTGCGCGAACTGATCCACGTCGTCATCACCGACATCCGGCGGGTAGTCTACAACCTGCGACCCCCGGCTCTCGATGAGTTGGGGATGCTTCCGGCCATTCAGGAACAGGCCAGGCAGTCCTCGACGGGTGGTCTCCAGGTCAGCGTGCACGCACCCGACCAGATGCCGCCCCTTTCCGCCGCCGTCGAAGTCGCCGCCTATCGCATCGTGATGGAGGCCCTGACCAACGTCGAGCGCCACGCCCATGCCCGGAACTGCCGTATCAGCCTCAGCGTGAACGAGAAGGTCAGCATCGAAGTCGTGGACGATGGGGTCGGTCTGCCCGCCAAGCACCGCGCCGGTGTGGGGATCGCTTCGATGCGCGAGCGTGTCGCCGAACTGGGCGGCTCCTGCACGATCGAGTTGCCGGCCGAAGGAGGCACACGCGTGCTCGCCTTCCTGCCCGCCGGTTCTCGGGTTCCCGGATGGGATGCGGAATTGGCCAGCGCCGGCGCCGCCCTCCAGATGGACGACTGAGGCTGACCTCCCATGCCCGACACACGGATACGTATCCTGGTGGCCGACGATCACCGCCTCTTTCGGGATGGCTTGCGCGCGCTGCTGACCTCCGCGCCTGACCTCGAAGTCGTCGGTGAGGCCGGCGACGGCGAGGAGGTCGTGACGCAGGCGGCCGTCCTCCAACCGGACGTCATCCTCATGGATCTGCAGTTGCCCGGGATCAACGGGGTCGAGGCCACACGGCGCATTCTGCACTCTCAGCCGAGGGTGAACGTGCTCGTACTCACCATGTTCGAAGACACCGACACGGTCCTGGCTGCCATGCGGGCCGGCGCCCGAGGCTATATCCTCAAGGACACGGACGAAGAGGCCCTACTGCGCTCCGTGCGCGCCGTAGCCAGCGGCGAGGCGTTATTTGGTCCGGGGGTCGCCGAGCGCCTGATGCGCTACCTGGCCGAGGCGACTCCGTCCGCAGAGCGCGCCGCCTTTCCCGAGCTTACCGACCGGGAGCGCGAGGTGCTGTGGCTGCTGGCGCAGGGGCTGAGCAACCAGGAGGTCGCTGGGCGCATGGGTATCAGCCTGAAGACGGCGCGCAACCACGTCTCCAACATCCTGGCCAGGCTCCAAGTGGCCGACCGGACCGAGGCCGTCGCCCGGGCGCGCGCGGCCGGGCTCGGATCGGAGAAGAAGAGCCGCCTGTAGTCGGTACCGGCAGCCCTGGCGAACGTAGTCGGGGAGCTCAGGAAGATTGGCGCCCCACATTGCGACTGGGAGTGTGCCAGACCCGATGTCATCCGTCGTTCTTGCACTGCGAGAGGCCGCGAACAGGCGTTGCGTGCCAGGGTCTTCGAATAGCCGATTTCCCTACCCCGAATCCAGCTCAAGGCGCATCAGTTCCCCTTCGGTCACTGCCGGATCCTACAACAGCCTGATGCGTGGAGTCCCCGGCCCGCGAGCCTGAGCGAAACAAGCGCCTGAGTTAATCAAGATCAATGAGGGGGCTCCGCACGGGTCTAAAGCGGATCGCGGGAGCACTCCGGGGCAAAGCGATGGAGCAAGTCCCACAGTCGCCTCCTGGAGAACGGCTTTCAGCGACACGCAATCAGCCGTCATCCCTGCCAACAGGGCTGACGGCTGATTGCTGAACGCTGAGGGCTCGCTTGAAGGCGCGAAAGGTCTCCGGGAAGGAAGGAGGACCCTATCCGCCTACTTCGATTACGTGCATGGGGCATGAGAGTCAAAGACGCTCAGGAGTCTTGGACTCCAACTCCGAGCCCCGCCCTGGTGGTTCATGGGCGGAGCCCCGCGCCAGACGTCCCACTCAGCGGCGGGCTTGCGCCATGAGGAGGACGCGCCGACGTGGAGCGGATCCGGCTCTCGCCCTGATTCGTTCCCTAGGCTTCGATGGCGTTGAAGATGTCGGTGTTGCTGATGATCCCGACGATCTCCTTGCCATCAAACACCGGTGCCCTGCGGATGCCCGCGTTGTGGAAGAGTCTTGCGCAGTACTTCAGCGCGAGACCAGGGGAGACCGTGATCACAGGCTTGGTCATGATCTCGTGGACCTTGACCGTCTTCGGATCCTTTCCCGGATCGACGATCTTGGTGACGATGTCCTTTCGAGTCACGATCCCCCAGGCATCTTCGTGGGCCCTGCGATTGACCACCAGGCTGGAGACCTTCTTCTGTCGCATCACTGCAATCGCACTGGTCACGGTCTCGCTTCCATCAATGGTCGCCACGTTCTTGTTCATGACATCGGCAACTTTCTTGAACCTTACGGTCGCAAGAACCTTGCTGGCCATCCTGCCTCCTCCTTTGTTGCGACTGGCATCTCGCCAAACGGCCGGCTGAGCGCCGCATCTATTGTGGCACACTTACGCGCCCGAAGACAAGCGACTCGGATTGGCCCCCGCCAGGCCCAGCCTGCCGCAGCGCCGCGCCAGGCCCCAATGCCATAGGCCACCAACTCCACAGAGACAGCCACTCCACACTGATGGATCCTAACCTTCCAACAACACGCCGGGATTGGACTATGACTATAGTCTTTGGCCAAAGCGCTGATTCTCCGAGGCCCCGTGTGTTGATGACTTGCGCTGCCCTGCGGCCTGTCACAATGCCCCGTCGGGGATCGGATTGCACCCGGCACTTGTTGTGGATTCGACTTTGCCGGTGGCTGGAATTGCATGTGTACCGTCTCAGCGAGAGTGAGACGAATCGGGGCTCGGATCTAAGGCGCACTTCGACGGCCTCGAGGGTCACGCGGCCATCCTCAGCGCCTGAATGTGCTGGGGGCGGCGCGTATCCAGCGTTCAGCGTGTCAAGCCCTTGCGTCTCGGCAGAACCTCCTTGGCCCTCCTGAAGTAGCCGTCGGCCGGCGAGATGGACGGGGCGAAACGCGGCAGGATCGCAGTTGGTCAATCACTACGTCATTCTCCGTCGCCTGACTCCGGAAGACGGTCAAGGGCATTCGTCTTCCACGCATCTGAGGATCAGCAGACCCTATGCGGATTCGGGTCCAGGGCAGCAATGCTGGTCTCCCCTCGCAGCACATCGAGGACGATCCGGGCCTTCTCCTCGGTCGGGTACTTCTGGTGCGTCACCGCGCGGGTGGTCCAGACGGTGGCTTCCGCGCTCTCCCTCTTCTCGGCCATTCTGGCTCCTGTTTCGCAATGCCAGCGTTGAGAAGTGTGTCTTCGCAAAAGGCTCCTGGTGTCCGAGTTGGCCTGATCACACACACTTCAGAGTTGAATCAGATAGTGGAGTATTTTGGTGTATAATGCTTAAGTTGCCCCAATAGCCCTTGGAGGGGAGAAGAATGACTAAGAGATTCCTGATTGTTATGATCACGTGTTTTCTATTGGCAGCATGCTCGGCCGTACCTAAGTCAAGTGCACCCGAACCTGCCCCGCAAGCAACCCTGATTCAGCCTACTGAGTCTGCGAATACGCAACCGGCCCCTTCCTTATCACCTGATGAGGTGTACCAGGCAGTTTCAACAGCCTGGAAGATGCTGGAGACAGCTGGCCCACGGCATATCTCAAAGACCTCTACTGAAGGTTTGGGCATCGAAGCAGACGTGGTAGCGCCTGATCTGCATCAGGTGGTGAGCGCCATGGGAACCTTAATGGCAGAACAATATATCGTCGGCGGAACCATCTATAACTACAGTCAAGGAAGCTGGACTCAAACTGCCGGTGCTGGCGCAGCCCTAAGCACTATTGGTCAGTTTTCGCTGGATCTCTCCGGAAGCCTTGCATACTCAGACGGAATGGTGGAGGGAATTGAAGTCATCAATGGCAACCCGGCCATTGTCTACAGTTACAGCACCACTCTCATCGGTCTGGATGCATCTGCGCAGTACAAGTTATGGGTAGACCAAACTTCAGGTTTGCCTGTGAAATCTGAGAACACCGATCCGGAAGGATCGACCACGACCATGACGATCACGTATGACCCCAGTATCACGATATCGCTTCCGGATGAGGCCAAGAACGCACCACCGTCTGAGTGACAGCATCCTGCTGCGTGGAGTACGTGCTCCACCAGTAAGCGTCAATATCTGTAGGGACAGAACGACATAGCCAATCAGCGTTAATGGATTTGATCGCTTGCTGATAGGGTCTCTCTGCCAATCCATGGTTCATGAAGAGATAGGGACTTCTTAGACTTGGATTCAACTTCCAAGGGCAATAGGTGAATAGATAGCAAAGTACACTTCGTTTGGCGTCTTCAAGCCGATGCCTTGTCGCGGTCTATCATTCCATCGCGGTTCCACAGCTGCGGTCTTTTCCAGGGTGAAAGTGGACAGATTCATACCTTGGGGAGAGTACTGCCGGATCAAACCACCCGTATTCTGGTTGGTGCTTCGTTCCCGAGAAGCGTACGGATGGGCAAAGGACAGCATCGCCTCCAGCGCATCTCCAATCCGATGGACCTGGGCAGAATCCTCGCCATTGTCCGACGTGATGGTTTGAACCCGATCCATCCAAGCAGACAACTCCTCGATCACGGCGTCCGCCACCTTCTGGGCGCTCCTGCGAGTTGGCTTGTAGATGCGGGTCAGCCGGGACATGCGACCGGTCAGGGTTACAAGAGGTTGTCGGCGCCCCCGGCTCACGATCGTGCCTTCTTCCCCATCGCCCAGCCGCTATCGCTTTTCCACAATCTCCGGTCCTTTTCTTCGATGCTGGGCCGCTCGGGAAGCGTGCCATGCCCGTCCGTGGCGGCCGTAGCGCCTCCTGTGGGCCTATTGGCAGCGCTGTTGCAGGTGTAGATCACGACACGCACGCTTGTCAGCCAGAATGTGCTGGTAGATCCCTTCGCGGCTGATTGCCTGGTGTCAGCCGGAGTGAGACAAGTCGGGGCTCCATGTCAAGGCACGCTTCTACTGCCTCGACGGTCACGCGGCTACCCTCAGCGACTGCGTGGGGTGACGGTCGTAGGCTTCGAGTGATCGACGTTCCATCTCTTCGCGACTCACAGAACCTCCTTGACCCTCCCGAAGTAGACGTCGGCCGGCGTGATGGACGGGGGGGAAACGTGGCGGGATTGCAGTTGGTCAATCACCGCGGCTTTCTCCGTCCCTCTATCCAGAAGATGGTCAAGGGTCTGGGTCCGCCGGGCACCAACGGAATAGCAGACCTTTAGACGGAATCCGGCGGAAGGCGAGCAAGGCCCCTTACCACCACATCGGGTCCTGCAAAACCCCAATGCGTGGGCCATGGTCCCACCGTCGCCTTTGGTCAGATGCCACGCAACGGCAGACAACGGCAGTCATCCACACGGATTGCTACAAACTGGACGCTTTCGAATTGAAGGCGAGTTTCCCGAGTCGTGATTTCGCCGACGCGTTCACACGGATGAGCCTCCACCATCCCCGGCGACGGCGGCCATCCCTGCTCGTGTTCTAGAACTCGGCCACGGCCGGGATGATCTCGCGCCCAAAGGTTTGGAGGGGGCTGATCTCGTGGACATTCGGCATGTTGAAAATGGCGTGCTGGATGCCGACTGAGGCAAGCGCGCGACATTGATCGACGATCTCGCTTGAGCTCCCATGGTCCTGCGCCAGCTGAACGGTGCCCAGGGTGGTCTTCTCGATGGTCGCGTAATCCCGCCCCACGTCTTCACAGTGACGCTTCAGGACGTCCAGCTTCGCTTGAACGGCCGCCGCCCCCCGACCCGAGAACAGATTGCAGGCGTCGCCGTACTGGGCCACGAGCCGCAAGGTCTTCTTCTCTCCCGAGCCTCCGATCAGGATGGGCGGATGGGGCCTGGTCAGCGGCTGAGGGCTGCTGAT
Source organism: uncultured Chloroflexia bacterium (assembly GCA_963777165.1). Classification (GTDB taxonomy): domain Bacteria; phylum Chloroflexota; class Anaerolineae; order Anaerolineales; family E44-bin32; genus DYJB01. Next base: position 71,746 of record CAVZPO010000009.1, on the reverse strand, counting down.
CGGCTCTGCCAGGTGATAGTGTCTTCCCTCGAACGGATCAGGGTTTCCCGACCAGAGGTGTTTTGCGATCTGCAGAGTCTCCTCGAGACGTTCGAATCGCTCACGAAGCGGGGGAAACGGGATCCCCAGCCCTTTGGCCTCGCGCTCATTCCAGGCTGCCCCAATGCCCAGATAAGCTCGGCCACCGGAAAGCACATCCAGGGTGGTCACCGTCTTGATGAGCACACCCGGGTGTCGATACACGACGCCGGTCACCAGCGTGCCCAGCTTGGGGGTCCGTGTGACCGCCGCAAGATGGGACAATGTGCTGTAGCCCTCAAGCATCTCGTCCTCGGCGGGGCCTATCCCCATCGACCGGTCCCTTCCGCCGATCTGGAAGAAGTGATCCATCACCCACAAACTCGAAAAACCGGCCTCTTCGGCGGCCTGGGCGATATCCCTCAGCGCAGGTCCGATGGTGGGCGGTCCGCCCGGGTAGGTGAAGTTCGGGACTTGGAGTCCTATCTTCATCGGTGTTGCTCCTTTCTAATCGCGGCGCCTATGGATCGATCCGTCCGGCGAAGGCCTGGTCGGCCTCGGGACGTGCAAGCTGGTAGATGGCGAAACGGTGCCCACTGGGCGAGTCGAACCTGTAACATGGACCGTGGGGTATCTCGATCGCCTCGCCCTTCTTCAGGCCCCGGGCACGAAGGGCGGCTGTCGCTTCATCCAGGTCAGCCACGCGGTAGATCAAGACTGGGGCTCGACCGTGCAGATGTTCTGCCAGAATCAGACGCGGCCCGTTTTCCGCGAGCCTCACCTCGCCCACGATGGTGCCCATCGCTCGGATCTTGGAGACCAGCCTGGCGCCCAGGACGTCGACGAAGAACGGCAGAACCGCGTCGAGATCTCTTGCCGGGAGGTAGATGAAATCAAGAGACAGGAACATAGGAATGCCAGGTCACGTGCACGGTCGGCCCATGAACCTCAGTTCCGCCACGCGATCGTTGCCCGGTTCAGGGCATCGACCTCATCCGCCGTCAGGCGGAAGGAGAGCGCGCCTGCGTTCTCGGCTGCCTGTCTGCCGTTCTTCGCCCCAGGGATGGGCAGGACGGTCTCGTTTTCAATCAGCCACCGCAGCGCAGCCTGACTCGGCGTCTTCGAGTACCGTTCACCGATTTCACGCAGGAGTCGTATCACGGGTTGGAACGCATCCAGATTCCCGCGGTTGTACCGGGGCAGAAGGCGTCGGAAGAACCCGCCGGGGCGATTCTGAGCCGAGTACTTGCCCGTCAACATCCCTCCGGCCAGCGGGGAGTAGGCGATGAGCGTGATCCCCAGCTCGCGGCAGGCATCGAGAACGCCATCGGTCTCGGGGTGACGATGCAAGAGCGAATACTCGACTTGATTCGACGCCAGGGGAATCCCGCGCCTGGCCAGCGCAGCGTGCGCCTCGCGCATCTGAACCGCCGAGTAGTTGCTCACCCCCACAGCCTTGACCTTCCCCGCCTCGACGGCATTCGCCAGCTGATCCATGAGCTCGGGGATCGATAGCCGCGCGTTGGGAAAATGGTGCTGGTACAGGTCAATCGAGCCGCGGCCAAGCCGAGCAAGGGTCCCTTCAACCTCTTTCGGAAAACCGTCCACGCGAAAGGAAAAGCCTGATGGAAACTTCGTGGCGATCACCGCATCCCGTCCACGAGCCAGCTCCCCCAACCGACGTTCTGCCGCCCCCAAGCTGTACATGGCGGCGGTATCGAACAGGTTGATGCCCGCTTCCAGGCTGACCTCCATGGCGCTCTTCTCCTCTTCGAACCCGTGGGCGCCACCGTAGGCCAGTTTGGCCGGGTGCAGGCGGGCCAGCCCCTTGGGATCGCCCCAGGTCATCGCCCCGAACTCCAAGGCGAGGCACCCGCAATCCGCTACGTCCGAGAGTAACCTTGTCTTCCACGATCGCCTCCATGAACTCCATCGGTCCGGGGACCAGACTCGCCCCGAAGGCTACCAACCCCAGGTGCACTGGCATCCTGCTCCTGACGCTGGCGGTTAGCCTTTAGACCTCTTGCGCGCCGCCCGGAAACAGGATACGATACAGGTCAGTATCGTTGTCCGTCATTCTACAATACAGACCTGTATCGTGTCAAGAGGCGATCATTCATGAAGCCCCAACAGGCCCCCAAGGACAGGCTCTTCGAGGTTGCCTCTCGCCTCTTCTATCAGCAGGGGTATCGGGCTGTCGGCGTCGACACGCTCGCGGAGGAGTCGGGTATCGGCAAGATGACTCTGTACCGCCACTTTCCTTCCAAAGACGAGCTGATCATCGCCTTCTTGCAGAACAGCGACGAGGAGTTCTGGGGGTACTTCGAGCAGATCACCAGGATGGCTTCATCAGCCAAGGGAAAGTTGGTGGCCTTCTTTGAAGCTCTGCAGGCCTACGCCACCGCCCCAGCGTGTTTTGGATGCCCGTTCCTAAATCTCGCTACGGAATACCCGGACGTTGACAATCCGGGTCATCGGGTGGCCCTCAGTCACAAACAGGTGGTCCGAGGGCGGTTCCTTCAGCTCGCTAAGGAAGCCGGTGCCCGCCAGCCGGAGGCTCTGGCCGATGGCCTGTTCTTGCTGATGGATGGAGCCTATATGGCCGCTCGGATGTTCGGCGGCGCCCCGACGAATCCAGCCGCCCATCTGGCGGAGGCGGCGCGTTTACTGATCGACGCGCACTGCTCGTCCTCGGACCGCCGAATGGGAGAGTAACAACGCAACTTGCCGCGTTCTCCATCACCGGCCAGGTCACCCTAGATCGTGAAGACCCCCGCGCCCACCTGCGAATATAATGGCACCGGTGAGGGCATCGATGGCCGCGCAAGCCGCATTCGTTGGACGTGAACGTGAATTGGCGGAGCTGGATGGACTGCTCAACCTCGCCCTCGCCGGGCAGGGCCAGGTAGGTTTCGTCGCTGCCGAAGCCGGCGCCGGGAAGACCGCCCTGCTCCGGGAATTCACACGACGGGCGCAGGACGCCCATCCGGATCTTGTGGTTGCCTCCGGTGAGTGCAACAGCCTGGACGGACAGGGAGATCCCTACCTCCCCTTCCGCGAGGTACTGGCCGAACTGACCGGCGATGTCGACCCGGGGCTGACCGCCGGCTCGATCACGCCCACCAACGCGCAACGCCTGCGAGGCCTTCTCGTGCGGTCGGGCCAGATCCTGGTGGACATCGCCCCGGACCTGATCAACGTCGTCATCCCCGGTTCGCGCGTGGTCGGGATGCTCGGGAAGGCCGTGGCTTCGCGAGTCGGCTGGCTCGATAAGCTCGAGCATCTCTCGAAGACGAAGCGCCGCGACTCAGCCATCGGTGAGCCATCCCTCGGGCCAGACCGGCGTCTTCGAGGAATACGCCGACTTCCTGCGCCATCTGTCCGAGCATCATCCTCTGATCATCACCCTGGACGACCTGCAATGGGCGGACGCGGCCTCGGCCGGGCTGCTTTTTCATCTGGGGCGGCGAATCGCCGATCGGCGGATCTTGATCCTCGGCACCCTGCGACCGGATGTGGTCTTGTCCAGGCAGGACGGGGAGCGTCACCCGATCGAGTCCATGCTGCATGAATTCAGCCGCTATACCGGTAGGGGCATGATCGAGCTGGCGCCGGCCAACACGGCCGAAGGCCGGGGCTTTGTCGACGCACTGCTGGATGCCGAGCCGAATCGACTCGACGAATCATTCCGGGTCGCGCTCTATGACCAGACGGAGGGCCATCCGTTGTTCCTGGCCGAGCTCCTGCAGGCTCTGCGCGAGCGAGGCGATCTCTTTCAAGATCAACAAGGGACATGGGCCTGCCGGCCTGGCATCGACTGGTCGACCTTCCCCAAGAAAGCCGAGGGCGTGATCGGGGAGCGCATCAGCCGGCTGGAGCAAGCTGACCGTGACATCCTCGACGCGGCGAGCGTCGAAGGCGAGGCATTCACCGCCGAGGTCCTGGCTATCGTTCTCGGCCAGGATCCGCGGTCGATCGTCGGCCGCCTGGCAAGCCTGGACCGCGAGCACGGGCTGGTGAACAATACCGGGGTCCGCCGCGTGCGCCAGCAACGTCTCTCGTCCTACACCTTTCGTCACCACCTAGTGCGGCAGTACCTCTACCAGTCCATCGATCGGTCGCGGCGCGCCTACTTTCACGAGGACGTAGCCAAGGCCTTGGAGACCCTTTACGCTGACCAGGACGACGACATTCTGGGGCAGCTGGCTTACCACTATCGTGAAGCCGGGACGACCGAGGTGGCGCTGCAATACGCCATTCGTGCCGGGGACCGGGCAAGCCGACTCTATGCGAACGCGGATGCCGTCGGACACTACACCAGCGCGATTTCCCTGGTTCCCGAGGTCGGCGCAGACAGCCACCAGCTCATTGAAGTCTACGGGCGCAGGGGTCGGGCTCTGGAACTTGCCGGACAATCGCAGAAGGCGCTGGCGAATTACGAGGAAATGGAAACGATCGGCCGGCAACGGGACGACAATGCGCTGCTACTCGCCGCCCTCACCGCGCAGTCCGTCCTGCTCGCCATCCCAACGGTCACGTATGATCCTGAAAAGGGGCGGAGGCTGGCCGGAACGGCTCTTGGGCTGGCACGCGCCGCCGGGGATAGGGCCGCCGAGGCCAGGGTCTTGTGGAGCTTGCTCTTGATTAGCCGTTACACCGGTCGTCCAAACGAAGCGGTCGCCTATGGCGAGGAATTGCTCGTCAGTGCCCGCCAGCTGGCCTCGCATGAGCAGCTGGCCTTTATCCTGCACGATCTGGCAGGAGTCTATTGGATCTCAGGGAATCTAGCGAAAGCCGAAGAATCGTACGCCGAGGCGCGCGGCCTTTGGCAGGAGCTCGGCAATCTTCCCATGTTGGCCAACACCCTTGGGAACAACGCCCAGCAATCCCTCGCTGCGGGCGAGTTAAGCCAGGCGTTGCAGTTGTCGGATGAAGCCTTGAGCATCGGGCGCTCGATCAACAATCTCTCAGGCGTATCCTTCGCACAAACTCTCCGGGGCTTCGTCTTCCTGCATCGAGGCGAGGTCGCGCTGGGTTTGGCGGCCTTGCGTGAGGCTGTCGAAGCCGGCGAGGCGGGAAACAACGCCTACGCCATCACCGGAGTTCGCGCGGAGCTTGGCTTGGCCCTGGCAAGCACCGGGGCGATCGAGGACGGCCTGGGCGTGGCGCGCCAGGCGGTCGACGAAGCGGTCCGGCACTTTCAATCGGCTCGAGATTGGGCCGCGGCGGACTTAGCCCGGATCTACCTGATGTCCGGGGATCTCCCCTCCGCTCAGGCGGCCCTCTCACAGTCAGGTTTCGAGTTGACGGACGAGCACCTTGCTGAGGCAGCCATGTTCGGCGGCGTGGCTATCGGAATGGCTGCGGGAGAGTTGGCGCTCGCCCAGGGGAACACGGATCTCGCCCGCCGGTCGGTGGACAGGCTGATCACCCACCTGCGTCGGTTGGGGGGCCGCCTCTACCTGGCGGACGCCCTGAGGCTTCAGGGCCAGGTACTGCTGGCAGAAGGCCAAGTCGAGGAGGCACGCCAGGTCTTACTCGAGGCTCGCGAGGCGGCGGTTGCCAGCGACTCCCGCTTGGCACTCTGGCCCATCTTGGACGCGCTGGCGGACCTCGAGGCTGCCCAGGGGGATATCGGGAAGTGCGAAGTGCTTCGAAGAGAGGTGAACGAAATCCTTACATTCTTCGCTCAGGATATGGGTGATCCAGCGCGATCATCCGCCTTCTTGAGTTCACCGCGGGTGCGGGGTGTTCTCGCCAAGGCAAGAAGTCAAGATGACGAGGAGCGGTAGGCGCGTCCATGCAGGCTGGCTCCTTAGGGCTCAACTGGGCCAGTGAGCGGAGCTGCAATTGGAGCCTGTTGGGAGCCGGCATAGTGATTCTCTCCACACGCAAGCACCCTGCCGGGTCGCTAAACGGTGACTGACATGGGAGAAGCCGGGCCGTTCAGGACACCGAGTGACGGCTCTGGCACTCTCGTTGCCCCCCGTGCAAGCCATAGGACAGCAGACAGGAGCAGACGCAGACCATCTCCGTCTCGGGGCAGTCACGTGGTGCCCCTCTCAGGATCGGTTCAAACGCCCGGGACTCGAACGCTGAGTGGGGACTCTCGCGGCTTCGTCCTAACTCAAGGGGTTGAGAGCGTCTGGACGATCGGGAGCGCGGGACAGCCTAGCTCGTCACAGACTGGGCGCGCGCGCGCAAAGCGGACAGGCGTTGACGAATCCTGTTCAGGCTAGCTTCTGTCCTGACCATCCGCTCGCGCTCGGCGTGGACGAAGCGTGTATAGGGAGCGACGCCGTCCTTCAGCCGGGCGACGGCGCTTTCTGACTCCTGGTTGAACTGGGTCGTCAGCGCCCCCAGCAGCTTCGATCGCAGGGCCCGCATCTTCTCCCTGAAGTTGTCCTTGGCTTGCTTGCGCTTGTACGGGATCACGAAGAAGCCAAGCACAGCCAGCGTGCCGGCGGCCAGCATGCCGGTGATATCGACGGCGGAAGACGCGACCACCAGCGTGACCAGAGCGCCCAGCCCCACCGCCCCCGCCTCCAGCAATGCCGTTTGCGCCACCGCCGCCTCGACGCTTGCGGCGAGTTGGCTGGCTTCCAGATTGCGATCGTAGGTTTCGACGATCGACTGAACGGTCCGCCCGACACTGTCGATCAGCTCGCGCCGACGGGTCTCTCGCGGCCCAAGGCTCTCCCCCACCGAGAGCTCAAGGCGGCGCGCCCGGCGGCGTTGCAGGTGGGTCATGACCTGCTGCCACTCGCGCAAGTCCTTCTGCACCAGCCAATCGATCAACCGATGGACCTGCGACTCGATCTGCAGCGGTACATCCGCGAGGACTTCCTTCTCAAACTGCGCACGTACCCGGTCTCCGCGCGCCAGATCCTTGATCCGGGTCAGGCGCAACGTGCTATCGAAGAAGTCGAGGCCGCGCTGCTCGAGCCGGTGCAGGATGGTTTCGACTTCGGCCAACCGCGGCGGGAGCTCACTCGCCAGCTCGCGCTCGTATGCCGTGATGACGCCCTCAAGCAAGACGACGGTCTGGCCATCCTCGCGTGCCGCTTCGGCTTCCTCCCGAACCGTTGCCTCGGCCTGCGCGGCCAAGTTGTCCGCGACCCCCAGCGGATTGGTGAACTTGAGCACCAGGCGCGTGGCGTCGTCCAGGCTCGCGGCGATGTACTGCTCCAAATCGTCGAGGCGGCTGTCGTCCCGGAACTGGCGGCGCTGTTCGGGGTCGGCGGCGTCCCAGGCGCGCTGGGCCAGCCGGGCGGAGACCGGAAACAACTCGGGGGCGTCGCCCAGCACGCGGGTAGCATGCTTGAGGACGAAGTCCCTGACGTCCTGCAGGGCGGCATCCCCTTCCAGGATGTCGGCCTTGTTCAACACGAACACGACCTTTTTCCCCCAGGCGAGGATGCGTTCCAGGAACTGGCGCTCGCTTTCCGTCATCGGGCGGTCTGCGGAGGTGGCGAAGATTACCAGGTCGCTCCGCGGGACGAATTCCTCCGTCAGCCGCTCGTGCCGCCGAATGACCGCATTGGTTCCCGGCGTATCCACGATGTTCAGCTCCTTCAGGAGCTGCAAAGGATGGGTCACAATGGCGTAGCCCTCGTCGACGACTTCCTCGCCGGGCTGCTCGCCCCACTTCACCAGCGTAACCCGCGAGGTCGTCGGCGTCGCGCCCTCGGGGAGCACCTTCTCGCCCAGCAGCGCGTTCACCAGCGCGCTCTTGCCGGCGTTGAACTCCCCGACGACGACGAGCAGGAACAGCTCGTCGAGCTGCAGGATGGCCTTCTGCAGCATCGCCAGCGCAGCCGCCGGCACCTCGAGATCAGTGAGGGCCTGGCGAACTTCTGCCAGGGCTTCCTTCTCTTCCCGCAGAAAACGGGCCTGTGGATCCGTGAGCAGTTGCGATCGCATACAGGACTTCCTCGGTTGAATGGGGAGAGCGGGGTTCGCCACTCGTCGCGCGGGATTATACCGACAATCCGCCTTCGAACCGAGTCTCTCGTTAGCGATCTGGCCAGGCCCCGCGGCGAAAACGGGCCAAGGCTGTCGGACCGCAACCGACGCCAGCTCGCGATCCCGGACACTCCGCCCAGATTGAGACTGGGTGAGATGGACTCTTATGCAGGGTCGCTCGCGATTCCATGGCGGGACTCACTTTGCCTGGCCGCATTGGAATTAGGCCGACGCGGCGTGGACCGCCCCCGCTGTTCCGTGCTGCTTGGGCTTATGTCCAGTTTGGGCATCCCAGACGCCTGCGAGCGATGTGGGGTGCCACTGCGCTAGCCGCCCCGGATGGGACGTCATGCCCCGGAGATCGCCCCCGCGACCTGGGGCAGGCCGCCGGGATTGAGCCAACCCGTGGGCGCGGAGATGTGCCGCGGACCCAATGGATCCGGTCGCCTCGCCGGTCTTACACCCACCCGGCCAGCCGCGCCACGGTCGCCGTGAGGAAGGTCACCAGGAAGGCGACGCCGAGCGTGATGACGACGCTCAGTGCCGCCCACTTCTTGCTGTTTGTCTCGCGGTAAATGGTCAGGATCGTCGTGCCGCACGGATTGTGCAGCAGTGAGAACAGCATCAGGTTGACCGCCGTCAGCATCGTCCAGCCATGCCCGATGAGGATCGCAACCAAGAGGAGCAGGCAGAGGCCCGCCCACATGAGGGTCAGCGGCATGTTCATGCGCTTGCCTCCCCGAAGACCTGCTCGCCTTAACCACGCTTCTCGAGGCAGGTCATTTAGAACCTGAGCCGGGATGGGCAGCATCCCGGCGGCCGCCCGTGCTCTATCGCAGGCCGCCCACGCGTCTGAGAGGGCTCCGATGATCGGAGCGGCTTGCCACCTGCCGCTGTGCCCGGGCTCTGTGCGGTGGCCCTCCCTCTCACGGACCGACCGTCAGCGTCGCCGTCATCCCGGCCATCTCGTGTCCGGGGAGAGTGCAGATGATCCTCCACTGACCCGGCGTGGAAGGCTCGATCTGCAGCGTCCCATGCTGGTTGGGCATCACGGACAAGAGCGCGATTTCCTCTCCACTCGGGTCCTGGATCGACACGTTGTGCTCGAGCACGCCCTTGTTGGAAACCCTGAAGCTGATACGCTCGCCTACCTCGGCGGTGATTGCGCTCGGGGTGATCGTGAACTCCGTGACCTCCAGCTTCACGGCCCGGGGCGGCCCTAGAGGTTCGCGACTGCAACCCGAGAGGATCGCGGCCAGCAGCAGCACGGTCACCCAACGAAAGCGCACGTTTCGAACTACCAAGACCGCCTCCATCTTGCCTGCCTGGAATTCACTTCTCGGCCGGGAAGCAGACCCGCCGGCCGTTCGTCTTCTCGAGTCTCTCCCATGTCCGCTCGCGCACCTGACGATCCCGAAGAGCTCTTGGCGCGGTCAGGGGCCTACTTCACCAGGAACCCGGTAACGTAGAGCAGCAGCATGCCCGCCATCACGCCCGAGAAGACGTTCAGCGGCATCGCTTGCTTGGCCGTCTGGCGTTGGATCAGTCGGGCGACCTCGACCATGACTTCGAATACCGCTCCGGCGCCAATCGCCAGGAAGAGTGCCGCCAGCGGGGCGGACTCGATCGATCCGCCGATCCATGCTCCGACGATCGCCGGCGCGCCCCCGATCAGACCGAGTCCGATGAGCCGGCGGATGGACGGGCTATCCCGAACGACGGGGGCGATGATGCCCAGCCCCTCGGTGATGTTTTGCAGGACGAAGCCGATGACCAGGAAGGTTCCCAAAGCTGCCTCGCCGACGCGGTACGCGGCGCCGATGGCCAGGCCCTCCCCCAGATTGTGCAACCCGATCCCGACGGCGATCATCATCGCCAGCGTGAGCCTTTGGTCGGCCTCCCCTCGCCCGGTCGTCGATTGCCAGCGGGTGATGGCATCCAGCAACAGGTAGGTGCCCACGATGCCGGTCGCCACGAGCCCGACGCCCTGGAACGGGCTGCCCAGGCGCGCGGCGACTTCGAGCGCCTCGCTGACGGCATCGATCCCCAGGAACAGGAGCAGGCCGACGGTCAGCGCCATCAGGAAGATGAAAGCACGCGGCCCCATGCGCCGCAGCGCCGGATACCAGCAGATGCCCAGAAGCACGGGGATCACCCCGACGTACAGTCCGATGAGCGTGAAGCTCAGCCACGTCGTGTTGCTCGGGAGCACGGTCGCGGAGGCGGCTGCGATCACCGTCTCGAAGCCAATCGAGTTGGCCGTGAAGAGCTTGATCCCGAGGGGCTCGCCGGCGATCCATGGGTAGGTGAGTGTGAGCGTCGCCCGGCCGAGCCGTGGGATCACCTCACTCGGTTCGGCTCGGAACGGCCAGACGGTCTCATTCACAATCGCGCTCGAGAGGGTCAACGTGCGCGGCCCTGTGTTGCGAAGATGCAGCTCGATCGCACCGGGTCGCAGGACGGTCCGGTCGAAGGTCAGGGCCTCGATCGGCGCAGCGGGTTCCACATTCAGGCCCGCGCCGGCGGTGAACAGGAAAGCGGCGATCACGCCCGCCAGGACCAGGACGGGGACGGCGAACAACACCAGGGTCTTCAGATCTGGTCGCGGGCGGTGATTGGCGGTGGCGGGAGTCGGGCTGCTCATCTCAGGCCTCCACCTCGAACATCCCCGTCCACCCCAGCTCGGTGAACTCGGTGATGTGGGCGTGGAACATGTACATGCCCGGGTATTGGTAACGAAACTCGAGGATGCCGCGCTGCGCCTGGCCCTGGATCACCGTGTCGGTGAATTCGCTCGGCGTCAGGCTGGTGCCGGTGGGGTAGTAGTGGAAGAAGTTGGCGTGCAGGTGGAAGGAGTTCATCAGGTCAAACTCCAAGATGTTGACCAGGTAGATCCGCACGAGTTCGCCAGCCTTGATCTTGATCGGGTGATTGTGATAGTGGAAGGGGATGCCGTTGACGGCATAGAAGTCGTTCACGCCATCGAAGTCGACGTCCAGGCCATGCATCACCATCACCATTTCGTGCGCCGGCGGCCTGGCCGCCGGCGGGTCGATGATGAACGCGCCGTACAACCCCTTGGCGATGTGCTTGGCCAGCGGCATGACGTGGCAGTGGTACAGGTGCAAGCCGAACGGATCGGCGTCAAACTCATAGACGAACGTCTCTCCCGGCGGGACGACCTCGAACACGCCGTCCATGTTGGCCGGATGGACTCCGTGGAAGTGCATCGTGTGCGGATGGGCGCTGCCGTTGGTGAAATGCACGCGCAGGAGATCACCCTGGCGCGCCCGCAGGGTCGGTCCCGGGAGGCGGCCGTTGTAGACCCACGCCGGAAAGTGCGCCCCCGGCGCCACCTCGATGTCCTTGTCGCCGGAAAACAGGTGGTACTCGCGCAGCGTGCGGCCGTCCGGAAGCGTGCTGACCGTGCCATAGTCGAATTCGGTCAGCGTATCCGAGGGATTGAACCCATTGGCGGCATGGTCCACATCCCGGTTGAAACCGGGCATGAGCGCACCGCCGTCATGTCCTTGATGGCCGGGTCCGAGCTCTGAAGCCCGCCGGCGAGCTGTCGAGCCGGGCCAGACTGCGGCGCCGACTGCCAGGGCCAGGGCGCCGAAGCCTCCCATGCGCAGGAAGTCGCGGCGTGGTACTCCTCGGGGTGCTTTCATAACATCGTCTCCACTCACCGATTCCGATTCATGCGTCTACGCGATCCGAGGAAGATCTCGACCGCCCGCGAGCTCGCCATCCAGCCCAGAGGCTGACTGAGCTCGGGTGCTTCCCGAATTGCGGCTATCTTCTTTCGCCACTTCGACAAAGACCCTGTCGCTGATCGCCGGCCCGAGCACCAGCGGCTCGGCCCGGTCTTCCAGGTGGATGCTCAGCAGGCGGTCGATGGGCGACGTCCCGCCGACCTGGAGCGAGGCGCCGGGCACCAAGCCAAGCTCCGCGGCGTGACGGAGGAACGCCGGATCCGAGTCGTCGACCCGGCGGATCACCACCGGTGTCCCCGGCCTCACGCCGCTGAGCGGAGAATCCGACATGGTCGGGAGCCGGAGCTCTCGATCCGGGATCGGGTCGCCGTGCGGATCGCGTGTCGGCTCGCCGAGCGCCGCCGCCAGCCGCTCGCCCACCATCGGCGAGATGGCGTGTTCGAGGCGATGCGCCTCAACGTGGACTTCATCCCAGGCAAGGCCCAGGGAAGTATGGAGGAACGACTCGATCAGGCGGTGGTGCCGGACGACGCGCAAGGCTTCACGCCTCCCCGCCGATGAGAGCTCCACGCCATGGTGTTTGTGGTAGGCGACCAGAGGCGGTTGGGCCGCCGCCAGGCGCTGCAGCATCCCGGTTACGGAAGCAGGCGAGAGCCCGAGGTGCCGCGCCAGCTGGCTGGTGGCGACGTGCCCCCCGGCCTCGCCCAGGTCGTAGATGGCCTTGAGATAGTCCTGCTCAGCTTGTGTTCGGGAGGGGTCCATGGAGTGAGTGTATCCTAATTCTATTATTAGGTCAAGCTAAATTTGAGGCTCTCACGAAGCTGCCGGCAGGGGCTTCGGGCGCATGTCACAGGCCATGGCAAAGGGCACTTCGCAACCCATGGACGCGCCCAGGCAGGGAGGAACTTCCGGCGAGCCAGAAGGACGACCTGAATTGACCCGCGATCCAGGCAAGTAGATCGAAACCCAATGGCCTGGAGCTGCGCTGCGCGAGCCCCTCGCCGGGCGACCCGTACGGAGGCTTGCAGCGAGGTCGCCGATGAAGCGATGGCGATCCCCGATCTCGGTCGGCAAGGACGTCGACCGGCTGAGCCTGGAAACGGCGGTCCCGGTCGCAAGGCAAGCGCGCAGCCGCCTCCTAGTAGTCAACGAGCATCACTCGTCGGGAGCCGATGTGGAATTGGGGGGCGCGGCCGAGACGCAGGCCCAATAGGATCAGGACCGGTTCCCTCGCGCGAATGCTCCCGTCCGCCCCACCCTTCCGATTGTGCTCGCCCACTCGCAGCCGTTCACTTCTCGATTCCAATCCCGCGGGGGTGTCAAGGTGTGCGCTCATCCAGGCAGGGCCCAGTAGAACGGTCGAGGCCATCCAAGAGAGACATATGTCGCGGCGGAGCGAGCTTGTTTGCCGGTCTGGCGCAAAGCGATTCGAAGGCGGTCCCAGACACCAACCGTGTGATAATACGTCCCGATCCCAAGGGTACGTTCCGCCACACTCATGTTCCCCTGCGGGACAAGGTTCGGAATGAACGCAAAGGAAGGCTGGAGTGCCTTCTTCGATGGGCACGCGCCCTTCTACATGCAGAATGTATTCACCCGGAACACCACCGCCGAGGTGGAGTTCCTGGTGGCCGAGCTGCGCTTGACGAAGGGGGCTCGAATTCTCGATCTGGGGTGCGGGACCGGGAGGCATGCGGTCGAACTGGCGCGCCGCGGCTGTCGCATGGTGGGGGTCGACCTGTCGCGCGGGATGCTGCGCCAGGCGAAGGCCGCCGCGCAACAGGCGCACATCACCGTCGATTGGGTCCAGGCGGATGCCACGCGCTTCGCCGCGCCGAATCAATTCGACGCCGCCATCTGCCTGTGCGAGGGCGCCTTCGGCCTGATCAGCGCCGGGGAGGATCCGCTGGCGCATGACGCCGCCATTGCCTGGAACCTGGCACGCTGCCTGCGGCCCGGCGCTCGCCTGGTCCTCACGGCGTCGAACGGCCTGCGCTTCCTGCGCCAGTACGGCGCCGAGGATGTCGCCGCCGGGACGTTTGACCCGGCGACGCTGACGGAGCGCGTGTCGATGGAGTGGGAGGCCGAGGACGGTGCACGTCAGGTCATCGTCTATGAACATGGTCACCGGCCGGAGGACCTCAGCGCGCTGTTCGCCTCTGCGGGATTCGCCATCGAACATGTGGGCGGAGGCACCGCCGGCACCTGGGGGCGGAGGCCGTTGGACCCCGAGGAGTTCGAGATCATGCTGATCGCCGAGCGCGTCGGAGTGACCTCATGAGCCTGCGCCGGCCCTACCTCTCCGCGGTTCGGCTCTACCACGAATACCCGCGCCCCTTCTGGACGCTGGCCATCGTGACCTTCATCGATCGGCTCGGGGGAGCGCTGATCTTCCCCTTCTTCGCCCTGTACATCACGAGTAAGTTCGGCGTCGGCATGACCGAGGTCGGAATCCTGTTCCTGCTGTTCTCGGTGCCGAGTGTCTTCGGCGGCCTGATCGGCGGCGCGCTGGCGGATCGGCTGGGGCGCAAAGGGGTGATCGTCTTCAGCCTGATCACCACGGCAATCAGCACATTGATGATGGGCCTGATCGACTCGCTGCAAGCCTTCTACGTGCTCGCCGTGCTGGTGGGGCTGTTGGCCGACGTCGGCGGGCCCGCCTACCAGGCGGCGGTGGCAGACATCCTGCCGGAAGAGCAGCGCCCCGGCGGCTTCGGACTGCTGCGTGTGGTCTTCAACCTGGCGGTGGTCATCGGCCCGGCGATCGGCGGCCTGCTGGCCTCGCGCTCCTACCTGCTTTTGTTCATCGCCGACACCGTGGCCAGCAGCCTGACGGCGCTGATCGTTCTGGCCTTTCTGCCCGAGACCAAACCGCAGCGCATCGGCCACCAAGAACCCGAGTCGATTGCCCGGACGTTCGGCGGCTACGCCCAACCTCTCAGGGATGCCACCTTCGTCTTCTTCATCCTGGCGTGCATGCTGCAAGGCTTTGTCTACCTGCAGATGAACAGCACACTGGGCGTCTATCTCAGGGACCTCCACGGTGTGCCCGAGCGAGGTTACGGCGCCCTGCTCAGCCTGAACGCCGCCATGGTAGTCGTGATGCAGTTCTGGATCACGCGTCGGATCGAGAAGCGCCCCGCCTACCTGATCATGGTCATCGGCACCCTGCTGTACGCCATTGGGTTCGGGCTCTACGGGCCGGCGACGACCTACGCGTGGTTCGCCATCGCTATGATCATCCTGACCGTGGGCGAGATGCTGGTGGCGCCGATGATGCAGGCGCTGGTTGCCCGCATGGCTCCGGAGGACAAGCGCGGCCGCTACATGGCCGTCTTCGGCTTCGCCTGGGTGGTGCCGAGCGCGCTGGCTCCTCTGATGGCCGGTGTGGTGATGGACCGCTACGACCCGCGCTGGGTGTGGTACGCCGCGGCGGTGATCGGCGTGGCCTCGGCAGCGATGTTCCTCCGGCTTCACCGGCGCGAGGCCAGCCAGATCCCGGCCCCCGCACCCGCCGCGCCCAGCGCCGCATAAGCACGCCATCCTCTCACGCGGGGAATGGAAACCGCAACATCTCGGAGGTTGAGACATGAGTTTGATGAAGCGAGTGGACCAGGCACGTGACGCGTACCGCAAGGGCGATCTGAGCGGCTCAGCTGAGGCGCATGCGGCCGGAAGGATCGCCACCTCGGCTCGCGAGGAGCACGGCGCTCCCAGCCACGCGTACCTGGGCGCCATGGTCTACGGCGGACTGGACGGGATCGTCACCACCTTTGCCGTGGTCAGCGGCGTGGCCGGTGCGCAGCTCGGCAGCGGCGTGGTGTTGATCCTTGGCCTGGCCAACCTCTTCGCCGACGGATTCTCGATGGCGGTGGGGGCCTACTTGTCCTCCAAGAGCGACCAGGAGTACTACGATCGCGAGTACCAACGCGAGGCCTGGGAGGTCGAGCACTTTCCAGACGGCGAACGCACCGAGCTGATCGAGGCCTATCGCGCCAAGGGCTACTCCGACGAGGACGCCACCCGGCTGGTGGACATTCAAACCAAGCAGCCGGATCTGTGGGTCAAAACGATGATGGTTGAGGAGCTCGGGATGTTGAAGGACGAGCACAACCCTCTGACCAGCGCCCTGGCCACGCTCGGTTCGTTCATCCTCGCCGGTTCCATCCCGCTGCTGATCTACCTGATCGGGCTGGTGGCGCCGATCCCGGCGGGGATTGCGTTCCCCACTTCGATGCTCCTGTCGGCTGCGGCGTTGTTTGGGCTGGGTGCGGCGAAAGTCCTGGTCACCGAGCGCAACTTCTTCAAGAGCGGGTTGGAGATGCTTGTAGTCGGCGGAGCGGCAGCGGGTGTCGCTTACATCGTCGGCGTTCTGCTCAAGGGACTCGGCGCCGGCGGCTGACCCCCTGGCGACGCACCGGGCCTCGCCACCCCGCACGGCTGGCTCTGAATCACAACCCCGGCGCTGAGTGCCGGGGTTGTGTCTTAGTGTCCGACAGACCGGGCCGGCAGGCGCATCGCAAGCGACGCTCACCGTGTGGGGTGGATCGACTGGGGCTATCTATGCGCTCGGCGAAGGGTGCGATTGGAACAGCGTTCGTCGATTCAGGCGCCGGAACTCAAATCTGATCAGGCGTCCATGCCGCGGCGCACTAAGCGACGCTGACGGCGGAGCAGCAGCGGCCCGAGGCGGTCGATCAGCCAGCCGAACGTCAGCTCGATCCACGGCACGATTCGCTGCCAGCCAGGCACGTAGACGGTCCGGCGCGGGCGGCGAAGCATCGAAGTCACCGCCCGGGCCACCAGGTCCGGGCTCACACCCCAGCGCCTTCCGGGGATCGGGTGCCCACCGGGTTGTTCGGCCGACCGCTGCGAGAGCTCGGTCTCCACATACCCAGGGCGCACCGCCCCGACGCGGACGCCTGTGCCGACGAGCTCGCGGTGCAGCGCGGTGGTGAAGGAATCGATAAACGACTTCGTCCCGCTGTAGACGGCGACGCCCTGATTGGGGAATCCACCGGCGACGGAGCTGATGTTGATCACCGACCCTCGGCCGCGATGCAGCATATCCGGCAGGCACATCAGCGTCAGGTGCACGGTGGCCGAGGCGTTGAGCTGGACCATATCGCGCGCCGTCGTCCAACCCATCTCCTGCCCCAATCCATACCAGGCCGTGCCGGCGTTGTTGACCAGTACGTCGATCGGCCCCAGGTCGCGCCGGATGTCCTGCACCAGTCGGACGCGCTCACCTTCGTCGGCCAGGTCGGCCACGTAGACGCGAGCGATCCCGCCGGACTGCTGCAGCTCGCGCGCCAGGTCCTCCAGTCGGTCTCCCCGGCGGGCGACCAGCGCCAGCGCCATACCCTCGGCGGCCAGCCTGCGCGCCGTGGCGGCGCCGATCCCGGACGAGGCCCCGGTGACGACCGCCACTTGCCCTGTCCACGGAGCGCGGCGCGCCTTCTGCAGCGTCGGCGATTGGCGCATCAGCCAGGCGCGCACGAAGGGTCGGAAGGCACGCGCCAGCAGACGGCGCAGCCCGAGGCGCAGCGCCAGCTCGCGGGTGAAATCGGTGAGCGTACGCCGCTGATAGTGGAGCAGTCGTTCGGACTCGCGCGTATCGAGCCAGTCGGTGGCAAACGGCTCGTCGGTGAAGGCCGAATCCGGCAGCGGGCCGACGCCCATGGCGGTCAGGATCGAGGTCATCATCTGCCGATAGGTGAGCTGGCATCGAGGACCGCCGCCGATCAGCAGCACCCGTCCCCAGATGGCGTCGCTTTCGACAGCATGGGCCAGCGCCACGCCGACATCGCGCGTGTGCACGAATTCGATCCGATTGCCCAGCGGCACGTCGAACATGCCGGGGTCAGGGCGGACGCTAAGCGGCAGGACAGCCCCGAAGCGCAGGATGCTCCAGCGCAGGCCGGAGATGCGGATCATCCGTTCGCAGGCCACCTTGTGGCGAGCGTAATGCTCCACCGGTTGCGGCAGGTCGTCGACGGTCCGCGGCGGAAGCAGGTGCTGCGTCATACCGTAGACGTGCAGGGACGAAGAGAATATCAGCCGCGGCGGTTGAGGCTGTGCGCGCATCGCCCGAATCAGATTGCGTGTCCCCCCGACGTTGACCCGGCGCGCCAGGTCCGGCTCCTTCTCTGAGTCGACCCCTGTGGCCGAAAGCTTCGGGATGATGAACGCCAGATGGATCACGACGTCCACATCGCGGGCCGCCTCGGCGACATCCTCCGCCGAGCGCATGTCCCCCCAGACGACCTCGGCCTTCCGCGCCAGGCGGCGTGCCAGCCGGAGGTTGGCAGGTGTCCTCAGGTCGAAACACCGCACCCGATGCCCGCGCGCCAGCAGTTCTTGAAGCGCGCTGAGGCCCACATTGCCAAACGCACCGGTGAGCAATACCTTCATTTCATCCCTCGCCCTGCATGCCTTGTACGAGCAGGGCAACCCCCTGCTCCATGACGTCCGACCAGTCGGCCCCGGATGGATCCATCAGGCCCTGCAGAAGCACTCCGATCACCAGCGCCATGAGTGCCGGCCCGGCCGTGGCGGCGTCTGCCTTTCGGATCGACCCCTCGGCCACTCCGGTCTCGATCAGCAGGCTGAAGTACTCGCGGTAGCGCTGATACGGGGCGATCGTGTTCTTCCAGACGGTCGGGTCGTGTGCCGATTGGCTCCAGAACTCGAGGAAAATCGGCAACTGGCCACTGGCCGATTGGAACACGACGCGCGACATGCCTGCAATGCGCTTCATCGCCTCGGCCGCACTCGAAGTCTGCTGCGTCGCGGCGAGCAGCTGCTCGTCCAGGACGGTCAGCCAGCGGTTGAGCAGCGCCAGGAACACGGCCTGTTTGGATGGGAAGTGATGGTAGAAGGCGCCTTTGCTCACTCCGGCTGTGGTGCAGACGTCCGCCACCCCGGTGCTGTCGAATCCCTTGCGGGAAAAGCATTCGGCGGCGGCGCTCAGGATGCGCGCTTCGGTTTCTGGTCCTGTCGTCCGTGGGCTCATCCTTCACCAATCATACCGACCGGTCGGTATGATTATCTCTGAGACCACCAGTCCGGTCAAGGGTACCCGGGGCCCAGCCTTGTCTGCGATCGCTCATGCAGGGACGGCTCCGAATCAGGCCCCACCTCCTCCGGCCAGCCGTCTGTTTTCCGGGGACCGGAACCGCGATTTCGTCCTCGGAGGGTTGCGGCGAATCCTTGGCGCCCCTCCCTTGACCCAGCGCGCCGATCACGCCAGAGGCTGAACTGAGGTGTACGTTTGTCTGCCAGCAACATGAGGGGCGTGACTACGCCTCGGGCGGCCACTGGCCCTATACTCGACCTTCGGCGCGCCGGCCGCGCCGAGCCCCGCCTCGCGCGGTGCCGGACACTCGAAGAAGGAGAAGGCGATGGAAACCAGCCGTCGGAGCGGCCTCGTTGGAGGCTTGATCCTGATCCTCGTGGGAGCTGCCTGCCTGGTGGCGCAGTTT
The DNA here is from genome assembly GCA_963777165.1 of uncultured Chloroflexia bacterium. Lineage (GTDB taxonomy): Bacteria > Chloroflexota > Anaerolineae > Anaerolineales > E44-bin32 > DYJB01. The sequence goes on along the minus strand of CAVZPO010000009.1, from coordinate 52,563 downwards.
GTCCCCGGACTCAGTGCGTGGTTCCGGGCCGCGGACACTTGGCCGCTGCTGATTGTCGGCGTCGGCGTCCTGATGCTGGTGCTGGCAGTTGCGCTCAGCACGCCGCCACTCGCCGTCCCGGGCTGCATCGTGGGCGGGATTGGCTGCCTGTTGTTCTATCAGAACGCGACCGGCAATTGGGAGAGCTGGGCTTACGCTTGGACGCTGATCCCCGGTTTCGTCGGCCTGGGCGTTGTGCTCGCCGCCTTGATGCAGGGCCAGTCGAAGAGGAGCATCACCTCAGGGCTCTGGCAGATGCTGATTAGCGTGGTTGCTTTCGTCGTCTTCGGCTCGTTCCTTGGCCTGGGACAAATCAGCCCGTACTGGCCGGTACTTCTGGTGCTGGGCGGCCTGCTGCTCCTGGGGCAAACGCTGTTCCGTCGCAAGTCCTGAGGCCTGGCAGCCGATTCTACGTAGACCGACTCGGGGGTCAGCAATGCGGCGCCTCGCAGAGGCCCGCCGCCCTCTGAACCATTTCTGGAGAAAGGGTTGACGATGCGAGGGTCCATCTTCTGGGGTTCCGTTCTGATCGTGATGGGGGGCTTGTTCCTGCTCGATAACTTCGGAGTGCTTCCGGTGCCTGCCTGGTCGCTCTTCTGGCCGCTGGCGCTGATCGGCTTCGGTGCACTAACGCTCTTCGGCGTGATGCGCCGGAACGTGCGGCGAGAGATGGCCGCGGCTGAGATCGCCCTGCAGGGCACGGCGCGCGCCCGCGTGCGCGTGCACCACGGTGCCGGCATCCTGCGCGTTCATGCCGGCGCCAAACCGGGGATGCTGGCCTCCGGCTCCTTCGCCGGCGGCCTGGCTCCGAGCACGCGCCGCGAGGGCGACCTGCTCGTGGCGGATCTCAAACCTGACACCGACGCGTTGGCCTTCGTGACGCCCTGGAACTGGGGGCCGGGCGGCGCTTACGATTGGGACCTGGCGCTGACCGACACGATCCCGCTCGACCTGGGCTTCGAGACCGGGGCCAGCGAGAGTCAGATCGACCTCTCGGGGCTCAAGGTGAGCGGACTGTCGCTCAAGACCGGCGCCAGTTCGACGGTGCTCACACTGCCGGCCAAGCCGGTGGGAACCTGCCCGGTGCGCATCGAAGGCGGCGCCACTTCGGTCGAGGCAACCGTTCCAGCCGGCGTCGAGGCTTTCGTGCGGTCAGAGAGCGGGCTGGCGGACGTGCAGATTGATCGGGCGCGTTTTCTGCCTGTGCCTGGGGGTCATCAGACGGCGGGCTACGCCGGCGCAGCCGACCGGCTCGAGATCAAGGTCAGCATGGGCCTCGGCGCGTTTAGGTTGAGCTAGCCCGCTCGCTATCCGGGAGAACCGGATCCGCGTGTCGGGCAGCCTGGAGGGTAGGACAATGGGTAACACTCGTGTTCGCTTGGCGGCTGGAATTCTGCTGGTGGCAGCCGGCATCCTGGTGCTGCTGCAGAACTTCGGCATCCTGCGCAGCGGCCTCAGCCTGCTCTGGTCGGTGTGCTTCCTGGCGGCAGGCGCCATCTTTACCTTCGTCTTCCTCACCGACCGAAAGAACTGGTGGGCGGTCATTCCCGGATTCACACTGCTTGGGCTCGGCGCGCTGATCCTGCTTGACTGGGCGCTGCCGGCCACCGGTGGGCGCTGGGGAGGCCCGCTCTTCCTGGGCGCGCTTGGAGCGGCGTTCTGGGTGATCTATGCCTCCCGGCGCGAACAGTGGTGGCCGATCATTCCGGGTGGCGTGTTGCTCACGCTCGCCGTCGTGGCGGCGCTGGATGATGGGGTCGGTGTCGTCGGGTTCGACACCGGCAGCCTGTTCTTCCTGGGCCTGGCCGGCACTTTCTTCCTGGTCTATCTGTTGGCGCAACCAAACAAGATGACCTGGGCGCTGTACCCGGCGGGGATCCTTGCGGCGATCGGAGTCGTGATCGCCATTTCCTCTTCGTCGTTGACCCGCTTCCTCGGCCCCGTGGCGCTCTTGGTCGCCGGCGGTTACCTGGTTTACCGCGCCTTGGCGCGGCCGAAGGCAGGGCCCTAACTGCTGCGGCCGCGGCCGATCGCCGGGCACGCTGCTTCTGATCATCGCTCGCGGTGGGAACGCGCCGAGTTCCTGAACCCTGCACCCGGATGGGGCCAAGCCAGCGGTCCGGGCGCGAGCTCGACAAAGTAGATTCCCCGGATTGCCGGGGTGGGAGGTACGCGCAATGGACGGTCATCATCGTGGAGGCTTGGTCGGACCGGTGCTCCTGGTCGGGCTTGGCCTGATACTCCTCGGACAGAATCTCGGGTGGGTGCAGGACGATATCTGGTTCAGCCTGCTGCGGATGTGGCCGCTGATCCTGGTGGCGGCTGGAATCGACCTGCTGGTTCCACGCCGGACGATCTGGGGAACGCTGCTTTCTTTGGTGCTCGTCGTGGCAGTGTTCGCCGGAGGCTTCTGGCTTGCAGGCCCGGGCATCCGCGTGGGGCCGGCCGGCGGGCTCAAGGAGATCTCGGTTCCCGTGGGCAGCTCTTCGAGTGCCGATGTCGTCTTCGGTCCGCCGGCTGCCTCGCTCACCGTCGCCGCACTGAAAGACTCAACCGTCCTGCTCGAAGGGACTGTCCCGGCCGAGAGGTACGGACGGGTGGAAGCGAAGACGCGCCAGGAAGGTACGACGACGCACGTCGAGCTGGAAGCCAGCGGCGCATACGTCACCCCGATCTTCGGGCCGATGGATCAGCACTGGGCATTCCGGGTTACGTCGGCGATCCCGGTCAACCTCAAAGTCTCCCAAGGCGTCGGCGAAGCGCACCTCGACCTGACGGACCTGCAGGTCAGCGGCTTGGATGTCGAGCTGGGCGTCGGGCGGCTGGTGATCACCCTCCCGGCCGGCGTGAGCTTCACGGGACAGGTGAGCGGCGCCGTCGGACAGACCGTCATCGTCATCCCCGAGGGCGTGGCAGTTCACGTGCGCACGACCACCGGGATCGGCGGACTTCAGACCCCTGCGGGTGGCCGGTCCTTCGATCTGGGCGATAAGGAATACACCACTCCCGGGTTCGGAACTGCGCAGAATCGGATCGAGCTGAGAGTCGAACAGGCGATCGGGGCCATCGTCATTCGCGAAGGCTAGCAATCCGAAGTCTGTGGCGCGCAGCGGAGCGACCGACATGTCGGGTCGCTCCGCTGCGCGCCGCCTCGAGACCGTGACTTGTCTCACAAAGCGCGTTTTGGCCGACTGCCCACCCAGGACCTGCGCCCGAGCGCCATGCCCCGGCATGAAGTTCCCCTGCACAGTGGATTGAACGCGGCTGGAGGCGGCGGTATGATTGCCCCATTGTGGAGCGAGGGCCGGTGGTGAACGCCATTCAAGTCGAGCACTTGCGGCGGGTGTTCAAGGCGACGATCGGCGTGTTTCGGCGCACGACCAAGCAGGTCGTGGCGGTCGACGACATCTCGTTCGAGGTCGCGCCGGGCGAGCTGTTCGGGCTGCTCGGCCCGAACGGCGCCGGCAAGACGACGACGGTCAAGATGCTCACGACACTGCTGATCCCCACGAGTGGGACGGCGCACGTGCTGGGCGAGGACGTCGTGCACCACGCCGAGCGCCTGCGCGCCCGCATCGGGTTCATCTTCGGCGGCGAGCGCGGCCTGTACTGGCGTCTTTCCGGCTATGACAACCTGCGCTACTTCAGCAGCCTGTATCACGTCGACCCGGCGGTGGCCGCCAAGCGCATCCCCTACCTGCTCGACCTGGTCGGCTTGGCCGACCGCGCCAGAGAGAAGGTCGACGGCTACTCGCGCGGCATGAAGCAGCGCCTGCACGTCGCCCGCACCCTTCTCCACGACCCCGAAATGCTTTTTCTGGATGAACCGACCATCGGGCTGGATCCGGTCGGGGCCCGCGAGCTTCGCCACGTGATCCGAGACCTGCAGGCCGAAAAGAAGACCATCCTGCTCACCACGCATTACATGTTCGAGGCCGACGCCTTGTGCCAGCGACTGGCGGTCATCAACAAGGGCCGGATCATCGCCCTGGATACGCCTGCCGGCCTGAAGAGGCATGTCAAGGATCTGGCCGTAGTGGATGTCGAGGTCTTCGGGATCCCCGACGAGCACCTGGTGCGCCTGCGCGCTCTGCCGTCCGTGGACACGGTCTCGGTCGAGGACGTCGACCAGCGCCAGATCGTTCGGGTGCAGACGACGGAGGGCTCGGCGTCGCTGCCGGCGATCCTCGAGCGCGCTGAGCGACTTGCGCCTGGGCAAGGTCAATGTGCGCGAGCCCAGCCTGGAGGACGCCTACGTACGCCTGGTCGGGGGCGAAGCGTGACCGCCTCCACGTTTCGCCAGGACTTGAGGGTGGTTGCCTCGACGTTCGAGGTGACCTTGAAGATGATCGCCGTTGACTCGTTCGTCCTGTTCGGGATCCTGATCCAGCCGTTAATCATCTCCGTCCTGGCCATCTGGATGTTGACGCCCAAGGATCCGACTGAGGCCATCTTCGTCGTCATCGGCAGCGGCATGACCGGCCTGTGGAGCACCCTGCTGTTTGTCGGCGGCAACAGCATCACTCGCGAGCGCTGGACCGGGACGCTCGAGTCGCTGGTCGCTCAGCCGACGCCCCTGGGCTACATCGTCTTCGGCAAGAACCTGGCCAGCGTGCTGCAATCGCTGCTCTCGATGGTGGTCAGCTATGCGCTGGCCGCGCTGGTCTTTCACCTGGAGCTGCGCATCGTGCAGCCGGTGCCGTTCGCCATCTCCCTGCTGCTCACAGTATTCTCCTTCGTGTGCTTCGGCCTGATCATCGCCCCGGTCTTCCTGCTCAACCCGGCCGTACAGCAGTGGCAGAACGCCATGGAGTTCCCGGTCTACATCCTGGCCGGTTTCCTGTTCCCGATCGCCTTGCTGCCTGGGTGGACGACGCCCTTCAGCTACCTGCTGGCTCCCTACTGGGCCGCCCGCGCCCTCCACGCCACGGCCAACGGCAGCGCCACTCCCGGGGAACTTGCCTTGTGCTGGGCTATGATGGGGCTCTTCGGCGTCCTCTACCTGATCCTCTCACGCTTCCTGCTGCGCGTCATTTTGCGCAAAGCACGTACCGAAGCCACGCTCGGATTGGAGTAGCGCCGCCGGCGCCGAGGCTGACATGCTCCGCACCCTGTCCCTCAACGTTCGACTCTTCCTCGAAGGCGCCTACCTGTCCTATGTCGCCCTCTTCCGCTGGCTCCGCCCGATGACCTACCTGGCATCCAAGGTCATGATGCCGCTTGGCCTCGATCCTGTTCTTCACCTTCCTCGGCACCTACGCCACGTCGGCCTCGAATGCCAGTTTCTACGTGATCGGGAACGCGATCCAGATCGCCTCGGTCAGCGGCATCTACGGTGTGACGATGAGCATCGGCGGCGACCGCTGGGAGGGCACGCTGGTCTACCTGTTCGGCACTCCGGCCAACCGCCTGGCGATGTTCGTCGGCCGGGCGTTCTTCCACATCTTCGACGGCATCCTGGGGGTGTGGATCGGATTGGGTTGGGGCGTACTCCTACTGGGTCTGGACCTGACCCACACCGACCTTTCCGCCCTGCTGCTCACGATCCTGGTGACGACGTTCAGCACCTCCGGCCTCGGACTCCTGCTGGGCTGCGTGAGTCTGGTCAGCCTGGACACGATGTTCATCAACAACCTGGCGTACTTCGCGCTGCTCATCTTCTCGGGCGCCAATGTCCCGATTGCCAACCTGCCGGCATGGGTGGCCGCCATCTCCTGGGCGCTCCCGCTCACGCGGGGGATCGCCGCCAGCCGGGCGCTGATCGCCGGAGCGAGCCTGGCGCAGGTGACGCCCTTGATCGCCGGTGAGGCGGCCATCGGTTTCGTGTATGTTCTGTTGGGGTATGCCCTGTTTCGCTGGTTCGAGTTCCAGGCCCGGCGGCGTGGGACGCTGGAGGCGTTCTGAGCGCCTGCATCATTCGTCTGCGCTCATTCCATCCCGATGAACCCCGCTCCTTCCAGCTCCCCCCCGAAGTTCGCCAGCTGCTGCTCGAGCGGGGGCTGAGTTGCATGTCCCGTACGGCGCATTGGAGCACGGGACGCTCAGGCCGAGCTGCCCGGATCTCTCGAGGTTGTCGCCCGGGTTCGTTCCAGGCTCCTCGACGGCGTCTGGCAGCACCGGCTCATTCACCTTTCTCAGCGGCCCCTGCTCCGAGTAGAATGACGGCCTGGCGCAGCGGACAGTGGAGACCGGGCGCGCGGTCACCAGTGTCCCAATCAGCCGGACGGAGTCCCGAGGATGGTCGTCTCCCCCGCCCAGGCCCGGCGTGAAGCCGCCCACCTGGCCCGCCTGAGGCTGCAGGCAAACCCCTGCTACCTGGACACCGAGACCACCGGCCTCGGGTCGCAGGATGAGATTATCGAAGTCTGCCTGCTCGATGCTGAAGGGTCGGTCCTGTTCGAAAGCCTTGTGCGACCAACGCGCCCCATCCCGATGGACGCCGTGGCCTTACACGGGATTACCGATGCCGCGGTGGCGGCTTCTCCGAGTTGGCCGGACGTGTGGCCGAGCCTGCGCGAGCTGATGCAATCCCGCAGCGTTGGGGTTTACAACGCCGACTTCGACACCCGCCTGCTCCGCCAGACCCTGGCGCGTCACCGATTGACCGAGGCGGTCGACACGACCGGGTTCTTCTGCCTGATGCTCTTGTACGCGCAGTTCCGCGGCGAATGGGACGCCTCGCGCCGTTCTTTCCGCTGGCACAGCCTCGAGGCGGCGCGGCGGCAGGTCGGCCTGGACCTGCCGAACGCGCACCGGGCCCGGGATGACGCTCTGCTGGCCCGCGCTCTCCTGCATGCGATGGCAGCGGCATCCTGACGATGGCCGCGCCTCCCCGATGCCCGCCCATCCCATGAGACAACCGGACCTCAGCCTGCAGCGCGTCGTGACCGAGGCAGACCGGCGCGAGTTCCTCGCCCTGCCCTATCAGCTCTACCGTGGGGACGCACACTGGATCCCTCGGCTGTGGCCCGAGCAGATGGACTGGCTGCGCCGACAGAACCCCTTCTTCGAGCAGGGAGACGCCGACTGGTTCGTGGCGCGCCGCAATGGCCGAGTCGTCGGTACGATCGGAGTGGCGCTGGATCACGCCGCCAATCGCGTCCGCGACCGGCGGTGGGGGATCTTCGGCTTCCTCGAATTCGTGGACGACGAGCAGGTGTTCACTGCCCTGATGGACCGGGCGAAGGAATACCTCCATCTTCGCGGGGCGACCCACATGGTTGGGCCGCGAAGCTTCGGGGAAAACGACTTCCCCGGGTTCCTCGTCGGACGCTATGACTGCGCCGCGGCGCTGTTCGAGGGCCACACGCCACCCTACTACCTCGCCATGGCGGAGCATGCCGGCTGGACAGACCACACAGATACGCTGGCATACCGCTTCGAATCGTACAAGGCGGGCGAGCATCTCGAGCTCCTGCCGGCCAAGCTCCGGCACGTCGCCGAGCGTGTTGCACGCAACCCGCGCTGCTCACTCCGACCAGCTCAGCTCGCGGAGTTCGACCGTGATCTGCACATCGTCCGCCGGATCTACAACCGCTCGCTCGCCACGCTGGCGGACTTCACACCGATGAGCGAAGACGAGCTGCGGCGGTTTGCCGAAAGCCTGCGGCCGATATTGATCGAGGATCTGATCTGGTTCGCGTTGGTCGACGGGCAAGAGGTCGGCTTCAGCCTGGCCGTACCCAACGTAGCCGAGGCGTTCCACCGCGTGGGCGGGCTGCGCTATCCCTGGCAGTACCTGCGGCTGGCTTGGGAGATGCGGCGGATCCACTCGGTATCATTCAAGATCCTGGCCGTCGAGCCTGCGTACTGGGGAATGGGGCTGGAAGCCTGGATGCTCTCACGCATCGGCGAGGTGAGCCTGCATCGCGGTTACCGCTGGCTGGACGGCAGCCTGACGGGCGAGGACAACCCGCAGACGAACAAGATCTCACTTCGGTTGGGGGCAGAAGAGTACAAGCGCTACCGGGTCTACACGGTTCCGGTGTAGCGGCCGGAGGGAACGCAGCAGAATCGACGGCGCCCCCTCCGGCTGGAGGGGGCGCCGAGCTTTCATGCTGCGCGGGCTTGAGATCCGAAGCGCCAATCCTGCAGGAAGTCCTGGATGACCTCCACCGGGATGGCGAGGCCCACCTCCAGGCCGGCCATCATGGCGCAGATCCCGACGAGCCTCCCCTGAACATCGACCAGTGGACCACCGGAGTGTCCGGGACGAAGCTGGAGGCTGACCGCGATCAGCTCGCGCCCCGGAGCCGGACTCTCCGGCAGATCGGCACCGACGCCGATGACCGCTCCGAAAGTCGTCCCTCCCTCCACGCCCCACGGATGCCCAACCGCCATGACCAGTTCGCCAGGTCTCAGACTGCGGGAGGAGCCCGGGATGAGCCCGGGCAACCCGTGCGCCTCGACGCGCAAGACCGCCAGGTCGCGATGAGCATCGGCGGCCAGGACATCCGCTGACGATCGTCGGCCGCCTGGAAGGACGACTTCCACACGGCGGTGCCGGGCGACATGGGCGTTGGTCACAATCAGCCCCTCGTCGTCCCAAATCGTCCCGGAGCCCGCACCCTGCCCGTCATCTCGGACTTGAACCAGGCTGGCGCGTGCCTTATCGGCAACGGCGCCCAGGTCGCCCTGAACTGCGTCCACGAACCCGGGTGCGGCCATCACCTCACCCCCGCTCGCCGACCGTCACGCGCATCTCTTGCAGCGCGCCGCCGCGCAGGATTCGCGCGGCGAGGGTCGAGCCGATCCGATCCCCTCCCAAGGCAGCCAGCACATCATCCATATGACAGATGGGTGCGCCCTCAAGGGAGACGAGTGTGTCACCGAGCGCCATCCCGGCCTTCGCCGCCGGGCCACCCGGCTCAACCGACATCAGCAGGACGCCGGTCTCCTGGCCAAGTTGGCTGGCGATGTCCTCTGGAAGCCGCACGGGCTGTGCGCCGATCCCGAGGTAGCCCCGCCGGACACGGCCATGCTCCAGCAGCATGGGAACGACGCGCTGAAGGGTGATCGCCGGGATGGTCAGGCTGACGCCGCGCGCCAGCCCCGAGGAGTTCAGACCCAGCAATCCGCCTGCGGGGCTGAGCAGCGGGCCGCCGGAGAATCCCGGGTACATCACGACGTCTGTCTGCAGATAGCGGTCCACCACCCCGCCCTCCGGCGTTCGCCATTCCTGGCCCAGCGCGCTGATAACTCCCAGCGTGGCCTGGACCGTTCGCCCCGGACGCCCGAGGGCCAGCACGAGGTGCCCCACCCGGGCCGTGTCGATCGCCTGCCAGGTGGGGACGGACAGACCCGCTGCCGAGGCGCGCAGTACGGCAACATCGGTCGTCGGATCCCGTCCGACAAGCTTGGCTTCGATCTCTCGCCCGTCGGGTAGCCCGACCAGAAGCCCTTCATCCCGGCGGACTACATGGTTGGCGGTGACGATCACGCCGTCGGCGGACCACAGGATCCCGGTCCCCGGGACGCCCCGCCGGCCCTCCACGCGCACGAGGTACGCGGCGGTCGATTCCACTGCGCCGGCCATCGCGGACGACAAGTCCATCAGTACGCTGCTCATTCAATCCCTCCGCTTCGGCACCGGGACGGCGCCGTGACCCCACCATACCAGCGCTGACCTCAGGCTTCTACTGCTCGAGTGGCCGGGGGACACCTGATCGAATGGGGAGGCTAGAGAAGGATCAGGCCTAGCCTGGTCGCCCGGACGACTGCGTCGGTGCGACTCTGCGCGCCAAGTTTGCGGAGCACGGCATTCAAGTGGAACTTGACAGTGTGCTCGCTAACGCTCAGACGGGCGGCAATCGCCTTGTTGGCCAGGCCTTCGGCAACCAGCCGAAGAACCTCGAGCTCGCGTTCGGTCAGCGGCTCGGCGAGAGGCAGAGCCTCTACAGGTTCAAGCCCGGCCCGAAACGGCTCCAACGTCGGGTCCAAAACGCGCAGGCCTTGAGCCGCCGCCCGGGCGGCCGCGGCAATGGTCTCCGGCGCAGCGTCGCGGAAGAGGATTCCGTGCAGCCTGGCCAGGCGCGCTCCCTGCAGTCGCGCACCGACCGGTAGCAGTGCAACGATCGGGGGAACCTCGCTCGAGAGGCCCGTCAGCTCATCCAGGATAGGCTCGGTCGCCCATCCCAGGTCCCAGAGAAGGACGTCGGGGCGGCCGGCGACGATCATCGCCTCCAGCTCTGCAAGAGGGGCACTCTGGCCGACGATCAGGACATCGGTCCGGCCGTGGAGGATGCTGGCCAGGCCCGCCCTTGCCAGCAGGTCTTCGGCAACGATGAGGACGCGCGTGACGGCGTCAGACATTGCGCGCCGGGGGGCATGCGGGCGAGGTTGGGGAATGGGTCGTGACGCTCGGCGCCGGCGTCAGCATTTCAACCCGGTTGGATGGCTGCCCGAGCTGCGGTCAAGGGGTCGGAGTCTCAGTGGGAGTCTCGGTCGGTGTTTCGGTCGCCGTCTCCGTCGGGGTCGGCGTATCGGCCCCCGGCGTATCGGTCACAGTGGGCGTCGGCGTGTCGGTGATCAGCACGAAGAGTGTCGGCGTCGGCGTAGTGGTTGTCGTCGGCGTCGGTGTCCCGGCCGTGGCCGTCAGGCACGAGTCGGCGGCGTAGTCGGCGGTCGGCTCGAGGGCCGAGTTGTCGAACGTGCGCAGCGATTGATCGTATTGAAAGGACGCGCCACACGGGTCGCCGGTTGCCAGCAGCAGGTGTCCGTACTCCATCGCCGACCGTGCGTACTTGCGGCAGGAATCCCAGGTCTGTCCGCTGCAGATCTGCCCGAAGAGCCGGGCGGATTCCGCCCAGTCGAGCCCGAAGTACGAGTCTGCCCACATGTAGAAGGCGGCCGAATTCCGCCATGCCACCGCCTGGTTATCGAGGGGCCCGAAGCGCTCCGCCAGCGTGAGGTGGTAGATCCCTTGCTCGTGCAGGCCACGCTGGATTTCATCCAGGCCCAAGTTACGCAAGGCCTGGGACATGAGCGAATCGATCTCGCCTGCACGGTAGGTGATGTCCCGGCCGCGCAGCGTGATCAGCGCTTCGAGCGCCGTCGACCAGCCGCCCTGGCTCAGGGACGACTGCGCCTGGTCGAACAGTGCCTGCAGCGATGAGACGTCGAGGGTGGGTGTGGGCGTCGCCGGGGGGCCGCTGGGGCTCGGCATCGGAGTGGGAAGCTCGAGTGCCGTCAGGGCGCGATCCAGCAGCTCCGCCGCCCCCGGATACTCGGGATTGATCTGCAGGACATACTCGAAGCGCTGGCGCGCCAGCTCATAGCGCGTCGCCAGGAGATCCTCGACGCCCCGATCGAACTGCTCCTGCGCTGCGCGCACCAGCATCTCGTCGGTGGACAGCCCCGCCTGCCGACGGCCGGAGGCGACGCCGGTCAGCGTAGCGACGGTCAGGACGACGACGGCAAACACGCCCAGGCTGAGGATGACCGCAACCGATGGGCGCAGACGACGAGGCGGCGCGGGTGGACGCGTCGGGTGCGGATTGGTGCTGGCGATCGAGGGCGAAGGCGGGAGCATCGGTGCACGACCTCAGGGCGTAACCGGCGGATTGAGGCCGGCGGAGGGCCCGAAACCACTGGTGGCGGTGAAGATCTCATCCCGCAGCAGGCGGATTTGATCCGGCACCGGACCGAGGACTTTGGCCCCATCCGGCCGCGTGTAGAAACGGACCATGTTGGGCGGACCGATGACGCCGGACCGGATATTCGCTTTCTCGATCTGGACCGCCAGCCAGCCCAACGAGACCATCTGATCGAGGGAGAGATCGGTCCGCACCCCGCTGGCAAGCTCCTGATAGAGCGTCGGCGCGCGGGTGATCAAGGTTGGGAGCATGTCGAACCCCACGACCCGGTCGAGCACGGCCAGGATGACCCGCTGCTGGCGGCGGGCGCGGCCGAAATCATCGCCGGCCGCTTTACGCACGCGGGCATAGGCCAGCGCCTGGGCGCCGTCGAAGTGGTAGGCCTTGGCTTCCAGGTTGATCGACATCCGACCGATGGGGGCGATTCGGATCGGCTCGTCGACCAGGACGTCGATGCCGCCGATCTCGTCGATCATGCGCTCGAAGGCTTTGAAGTCGATGACGGCGTAGAAGTTGATCGGCACGCCGACGACATCTTCCACCGTCTGGCGCGCTAACGCCGGGCCGCCGCCCGGCATGCGATACGCCTCCCCAAGCATGTAGGCGGTGTTGATGCGATTATGGTCGAACCCGGGGATCTCCACCCAGAGATCACGGGGGATCGAAAGCATGCCGGCCAGGTGCGTGATCGGGTCGATCGTCACCAGCATCATGCTGTCGGAGCGCGGCGCTCCGGAGCCGGACTCCCAGTCGCGATAGTCGAGACCCATGACGAGCAGGGTGACCCGCGAGCTCCCGTCCCAGGGCTGAGGGTTGATCGTCTCGAGCTCAGGCAAGGGAGTCGTTCCCGGCTCGGCAGTCGAACCCGGGGGAGTGTCCCCGCCTCCGGAAAACGGGCGAAGGACATTGCCCGAGACCCGGGCGGTGAAATCGCGCACCAGCACGTGCACGATCACCCCGGTCACCAGGATCACGCCGGCGGCCCCAGCCAGGATCAGGCCGAGGATCGCTCGCCAGGCGAGGGCTTCGTCTTTCGTCTTGTCTCGACCTTGGAGGGACACGCAACGCTCCCGTGCCGGATCTGGCCTATTGTACGACGCCGACGGCCTGTTCGGGATGGGAAACTCGTGAGCGGCCGCAGCGCAAGCCGCGCTCGCCCGAATGCCTCCGCCGGAGGCTGTGCGCGCCGCTGGCTCGGCTAGCCGTCAGTGGAACCGCGCGCCGCCCAGGCAGCCTCGAAATCCGCAACCGCCTTCTCGGTGAGCGGGTTCTCCGCCATGGCCACGATCACATCCAGCGGCAGGCTGACATGCTGTGCGCCGGCCAACAAGGTGTCGACCGCTTCGGCCGCCGACTTGATGCCCGCGGCCAGGATCTCGCATTCGGTTGGGTCGAGGATCGCCGCCAATTGCGCCACCAGCCCGGGGCCATCCCCGGTCGCCCGCGTGACCCGGTTGACGTACGGAATGACATACTCGGCGCCGGCCTGCGCCGCCAGGTACGCCTGAGCCGGGGTGAAGACTCCGGTGACGGCAACGGTCACCCGGGCGGACACCTGGGCCGTGAAGGCCAGGCCGTTCACCGTACACGGCACCTTCAATCCGAGGTTTTCGGCGAGGCTCAAGAAGGGAATGGATTCGGCCTGCATCTCTTCGGGCGTGTGACCGAGCAGCTGGTAGAAGACCGTGCCTGGGAACAACGGGCAGAGCGCCTGGAGAGCCTGCAGGGCGTCGGTATGGCCGGCGCGGGCGAGCAGCCCGGGGTTGGTCGTCGCGCCGATGACGAATCCCAGCTCCGACGCGCGGCGCGCGTCCTCCAGGTGGGCTGAGTCTAGGAACAACGCCATCCCGAACTCCTCGCCGCGGGCACACCGCGGCACGCGCAGATTCGGACCGGGCAATCATAGCCTCGAGCGGGGCATCCTGCCACCCTGAGCCTCCCTCAGGCAGCTCACCCGCGACAACGCCGCCTGTCTCCTGGTCCCTGTTAGCCTGTGGCCTGAGCTTCGGGCCATATTCTTGACCCCTTCGGACGTCGAGTGGAGTATCCTGATCCCTGGAGAATTGCCTATGGCTTCCCGCAGTCTCACCCCGACCGAACAGACCGAGGCGCGCATCGTCTTCGCCGAAGGATTGGACTACGCCCGGGTGCGCGTGGCAGAGAACGCCGGCTGGACCAACGCGCTCCCCCGTCTGCAGGGCTGGTTCTCCGGGCATGCGCTCCCGGCTGCCGACAATGCCATCACGCTTGGGTACACCGCGTACTTTCCGCGCCGCTTGCAGACGACTCCCGAACTCCTTGCCGCCGGCCGCTTCGGCGACTTTGCATGGCTGATCCACGAGCTGACCCACGCCTGGCAGGCGGAACGCATCGGGGCACGCTACCTGGCACAGGCCATCGGGGTCCAGCTGCGCCGCAAGGGAAACGTGTACGACTACGGAGGGGAGCCCGCCGTCTTCGCCGCGATCGACTCCTCAACGGGCTTGAAGGCCTTCAATGTCGAACAGCAGGGCGAGATCGCCAGGGACTACTACACAAGGCGCAAGCAGGGGCGTGAGGTCAGCGGCTGGGAGCCGCTCGTGGCGTCCTTTCGGCTCCGCTGAGAGGCTCTGCCAGCCACCGCGCCTGCATGTTCGGCGGGTTGTGATCCGAACTCGACCAAACCCGCGCAGCGGGCGATCGACGGTTCGGAGGCAAGCGGTCTGACGATCGCGGCAACGGCAGCGTGCACCGCGTTCGGACACCGCACGGACGCGAGTCGCACGTGCGCCAGGCGCGAGATTGGCGGGGTCCTTGCCTTCGACCGGCGCCAAGAACAAGCGCGGCCGCCGAGTACGACTTGGAGATGGAGGCTCTGCTCCGTCGGTAGGCCTCATCGCGGACGCCGCCGGTGCGGCGACCGAATGCGATGGACTCTGAGCTCTTAAGCCCGTCGGAAGTCACTGAGTTGGGTCATGTGCGAGGCCGATGACTAGCGGGGAGCCTTCCGGCGCCAGCGCAGCGGTTTTCCGGTATCGCGAACGATCGTCCCCTTGGCTTCCTGATCCAGCTGCACGGTCTTCGCCCACCAGCCGGCCTTGGCGCCGCCCGGAAACAGGTCTCGCGGGAGATGAGGGACGACGGCGCTGATCATCTCGGCCTGGGTCAGACCCGGCGTCCGCGCGGGGAGGATCTTGACCAGCGCACGGTGCATCGCCTGGTACATGACAGCATCCACCGTCGATGTGTACCCGGGGACATTGATGTTTTCCACCGTCACCCGCGCCGAGGCCCTCTGGGTCGTCTTCGACGGTGCCCGCCTGGTCGGATTATCCCTTGGCGCCATCAGAACCTCCCTCTCGAGGGTGGCGGTGCTCCATCGGAGCGATACTCGATGCGGCGCGGGCGGTTCGCACTGCAGTGCAGCAGGCGGCCAGCGCACCCGGACGGAGCAGCCGGGTCACTCGTTGAACAGCTCGCCGACCGACCGGCCCTCATGGGCTCGGATGATGACTTCGGCGAGCAGCGGGGCGACCGACAGCACGGTCATGTTGGGCAGGCGTTTCTCCGCCGGTAGGTCGATCGTATTGGTGGTGACGATTTCCTTGAGATTGGCCTCGACCAGCCTCTGCGCCGCCGGCGCCACCAGCAGGGGATGGGTGAATGACAGGTAGACGTCGCGGGCGCCATGCTCGCGCACGATCTTGGCCGCTTCGGTGATCGATCCGGAGGTCAGCACTTCGTCGTCCACCAGGATCACGTTGAGGCCTTCCACCTCACCGATCACGGTTGTCGCCTGCGCCCGGGAGTCGTCGCGCGCCCGGCGCTTCTCGACGAAGGCCAACGGCAGGCCCAGTTTGGCGGCGAAGTTGCGGCCCTTCTTGGCGAACCCAAGATCCACGGTCGCCACGACCGTATTCTCCAGTTCCTTGGCGGCGAAGTAGTCGCTGAGCAGGTGGAAAGCGGTGAGGACGTCGCCGGGGATCGAGAAGAAGCCCTGGATCTGCCCGGCGTGCAGGTCGATGGTCATGTAGCGGTCGGCGCCGGCGACCTCGAGCATGTCGGCCAGCAGGCGGGCGGTGATGGGGACGCGGGGCTGGTCCTTCTTGTCGGAGCGAGCGTAGCCCATGTACGGGATGACGGCCGTGATGCGCCCGGCCGAATCGCGCTTGAGGCAGTCGATCATGATCAGGAGCTCCATGATATTGCGATGGAGCGGCGCGGACATGGACTGGATCACATACACGTCCTGGCCACGGACGCTGCCGTGCAGGCGGACGAATAGATTCTCGTTCGAGAACTCGACCAGGTCGTAATCGCTCAGCGGGACGCGCAGGTAATCGCTGATCTCCTGTGCCAGATCACGGCTGGCGGAACCGGCGAACAGCTGGATATCCCCGTACCCAAACATCCTGCCCATGGTATCCCTCGTGTGTGCGCTGCGGACGGGCGCGTGTGTTCGCCCAACCCTCGCCGCCCATCGACGGCGTAGTGTAGCGCGATTGCCTTCGTCCGGCACGGGCCGTGCGCCGGACGTCAGCTTCGTGCGGCCAGGAGCTTCTCAACGACCTGACGCGGCGACGCCTGCCGGGCGAAAACCTGCTCGAGCGCCGCTTCCAGGTCTGCGGACGCGTGCGAACCGAGGAACTGGGCCAGCAGCCTGTCGCCCAGCAGCGCGTGCACCTCCAGGCTCAGGCGTTCGCGGTCGCGGCGCGCCCGCCCGCCGGTGGTCTCGAGGTAGGTGCGATGGCTGAGGATGGCGTCCACAACTTCGTGGATCCCCTCCCCCAGGGCCGCGACCGTCTTCAGCACCGGGGGCACCCATGCCACGCGGGACTCTTGCGTGGCGTCCACCGGTTCGGGCCGCCCATGATGATCCCAAACCCGCCGTACGCCGGAGGCCAGTTCCAGCGACGACTGCAATGCGCGCACAGCGTTGTCGGCGCCGGGCAGATCGGCCTTGTTGACGACCAGCAGATCGGCGGCCTCGAGGATTCCGGCTTTGATCGCCTGCACGTCATCACCCATCCCGGGGGCCTCGACGACCAGCGTGGTGTGCGCGGTGCGGGCGATCTCGACCTCGGCCTGGCCGGCGCCAACGGTTTCAATCAGGATCCACCCATACCCGGCAGCATCGAACGCGTCGACCACGGCGGCCGTTGTGCGTGCCAACCCACCCAGCGCGCCCCGACTGGCCATGCTGCGGATGAAGATCCCGGGGTCCCCGGACAGATCGCGCATGCGGATACGATCGCCCAGGATGGCCCCCCCGGTGAACGGGCTGCTCGGATCGACGGCGACGATCGCCACCCTTGCTTGTGTCCGCATTCGGAATTCAAGGGCCAGACGGTTGACCAGGGTGGATTTGCCTGTACCCGGGGCGCCGGTGATTCCCACGATCTGCGCCTGCCCGGTATGCGCGAAAAGGCCCGAGAGGGCCTCGAATCCCGCCGGCTGCTCGTTCTCGATCTGGGTCAGGAGCCGTGCCAGCGCCAGACGGTCGCCCGCCAGGATGCGGTCCAACTGGCTCATCCGAATTCCGCCTTCAGGGCGAGGGCGTGCTCTGCGCGGTGGCCTGCTCGAAGGCGGCCACGACGGCATCGGTGGTGGTCCCCGGACCGAAGATAGCGGTCACCCCCCGCTGGCGCAGGACGGGGATGTCTTCGTCCGGAATGATCCCGCCCAGCAAGACCGGCACGCCGGCCTGCCCCTGCGCGGCGAGCAGCTCGAAGACGCGCGGGACGAGGGCCATGTGGGCGCCGGAGAGGACCGAAAGACCGATCGCGTCGACGTCCTCCTGAAGCGCGGCCTCGGCGATCATCTCCGGAGTTTGGCGCAGGCCGGTGTAGATCACCTCCATTCCAGCGTCACGCAGCGCCCGGGCGATGACCTTGGCCCCACGGTCGTGCCCGTCTAATCCGGGCTTGGCGATCAAGATGCGAAGTTTCCTGGCCATCGGGGAATTCGCCGGACCTCCAGGGGGATGCAGGCCGGATTATACACCGGGCCTCCGGGCCGACTCGCCATCCGGAAGCCGAGAACGGACGGAAGAAGGCGCGACCTCCCGTGCTTTCCAAGCCTGGCGACCGGTAGCTTCCCGAATCGTCGCCCTGTCTTCTCGCGGCGTTGGTACGAACCGCAATCTGGGGCAGCCCGGGGCTGGAAGAGATCTACCGCGACCGAACGGCGATCATCTGCCGCGTCCTGGCATCCAGCGAGCGTTGAGGCCGGCGACGACGGTTAGACTCCCGGGAGCCGGTACATCCCCATCGCCTGATGCACGGCCTCCATCGTCATCCCCGCCTCATGCCTCGCCCGCTCGGTCCCCGAACGCAGAATATCCTCGACTCGCCCCGGATGGCGTGCCAGCTCCGCGCGTCTCTGGCGGATGGGATCGAGGAACGCATTCAGCGTCCTGGCCAGGCTGGACTTGACCTCGACGTCGCCAACTTTCCCCCGCCGATAGCGTTCCTTCAGATCCTCGACCTCGGCATGGTCCGGGTTGAATGCATCGTGATAGGCGAAGACCGGATTCCCTTCGACCGTCCCGGGGATGTCGGCGCGGATGCGTCGCGGATCGGTGTACATCCCGCGCACGCGTGCCTCCACCTGCCGGGCGTCATCCGAAAGGAGGATGGCGTTGTTGAGGGACTTGCTCATCTTCTCCTGCCCGTCGGTCCCGACCAGCATGGGGATGTCCCCCAGCAGGACCTCCGGAATCGGGAAGACCTCCCCGTACAGCGAGTTGAAACGGCGGGCGATTTCGCGCGCCACCTCGACATGGGCCGCGTTGTCCTTGCCCACCGGGACCAGCGTTGCCCTCGGCAGGAGGATGTCGGCCGCCTGGAGGACCGGATAGCCGAGCAGACCGAAGGGCATCGTCGAGAGGTGGGCTGCCTGCGCCATCTCCTTGAGGCTGGGGACACGCTCTAGGCGGGGTACGCTGACCAGCATCTCGAAGATCAGGTTGAGCTCAAAGGTCTCCGCCACCGCCGACTGCAGGAAGATGGCGCTGCGGTCGGGGTCGATGCCGACGGCCAGGTAATCGAGCACCATCTCGCGCACGTTGTCTTCGATGCGGGAGATATCGGCCTTGTCAGGTCGCGTCGTCAGGGTGTGCAAGTCGGCGACGATGAAGAAACACTCGTACGAGTTCCTGCAGCCGAACGCGGTTGGCGAGCGTGCCAACATAATGGCCGAGATGCATGGGCCCGGTCGGCCGGTCACCGGTCAGGATACGTCCGCGAGGCGCGTCCATCCATTCCTCCAGGCCCTTGGCCGCAGGCGGCCAGGTTCCGCCGGGCACGTCCGAGGGAACAAGAGTCGCTCCTCCCCGATGAGGACGAGCGAGCCGCCCGCGGTGCCACCCCGGCTAGGCTGCGGGACACCGCCCGCACCCTCCCTCTCGGCCACCGACGATGGCCGCCGCCTCGGTAACGGTGGCGGTGTCCGGCAGGTGCTCCTGCGCCCAGGCAGGCCCTCGGAGGTCCAATCGGCGCCGTTGGTCTGCCGGCTTCTCACCCTTCGCCGCTCTCTGTTCCGTCGTTGCGGCGCGAACTCGTCCTCGTCACAGCCTGTCGTGCATCAATTGGCCCTCAGTCGACGCCGGCCTGCGAACCGCGTCACCACCGCCAGGAACCCGAGCCACTCCCCGCTACCCGACGGGTGTGAAGACCCCCTCTGACGTGGCGGTGCATCTCCGGCGGTCAGCGCACTCGAGCGAGAAGCACGCCCCTCCCGACCGGAACGATCGTCGCATCGGTGCGAGGGTCTTCGAGCGCCATGCGCAGGAATTCATCCAGCTCCTCCCGATGACTGATTGCGTTGTCGGCGAGGAACCATCCTCCCGGCACCATGCGTGGAATTGCCAGAGCATGGCACGCGGTGTAGATGTCCTTCTCTGCATCCAGGAAGCAGAAGGAGATCCGATCGACGGCCTGCAGGGCCTGGAGCCCGTCGGCCTGGACGACCTCGATCACGTCGTCGACACCAGCCAGCCGAAACGTCTCCCGCGCCAGGGCGACCTTGTGAGGATCAAGCTCGAATGTAGTAAGCGAGGCCCCGGCCTGCCGCGCCGCCAGGCTGAGCCAGAGCGCGGAGTAGCCTCCGCTCGTGCCGATCTCCACCCACCGTCCAACAGGCGCGCTGGAGGCCAGGACGGCCAGGAATCTGCCCGTCTCCGGCCCAACCTGCTTCAACCGAACCGCCCTGGGAGTGCCGTCGAGGCGATCGCGTGCGTCGGTCTCCTCGAGCCACTTCATGCGATTGAGGACGGTCTGGGGGATCGAGTGGAGCATGCGAGGCCTCCGCGTGCGGCTTGACTGGCACCAGCTCAGGTCGAGATCATTAGGCCCGCCGGCCGGGTCGGGAGGCAGGAGCGCGGGTGTGTCGACCGCGGTGCACACGGCCAGGACGGCGTGACGGAGATGAAGGGCGACCGCCGACCTGGTGGATTCTGGTTCAAGCGCGGGTCTCAGCCCGCTGGCGGGAGGTGCCCGGCGAGCTTCTCGAGGATTCTGCCCTTGGGCTGGTAGCCAGAGACACGTTCCATCGCCTCGCCGCCGACGAATAGGATCAGCGTCGGTACCCCCATCACGCCGAACTTCATCGTCGTGGCTACGTTCTGGTCGATGTCCAGCTTCAGCACGCGCACCTTGCCCTGCCATTCATCCGCCAGCTCCTCGACGATCGGGTCGAGCTGCTTGCATGGATGGCACCATTCCGCCCCGAAATCGACTACAACCGGAAGGGCAGACTGCAGGACGTCGGATTCGAAAGTGCTGTCGCTGGTGGACGCGATCGCGGCCATGGACACTCCGGTACTGGGCGCGAAACGGGCGCACCTCATGCTAAACGTCGCGCGGGAGACTGTCAAGCATCCGCGGGTGACGATGTGCGCTGCCGCGTCGACAAGCGCCCCTCACCGGCTGACAAGTGCGGTATGTCCGATGTGCTCAATGAGCCATTCTGCTGGACCATCGCGAGAGGAAGCGGTCGTACGCCCAGAGTGGCAATGGCTCGCTGTCAGAAGCGAAGAACCGTATCGTCGAGCCCGTCGGCACGTCGGCATACCCGGCGGGCCGGGGTTTCGCGGCAGAACGGCGCGCGCCCTACGACCAGCATTGTCCAGCGTCCGCGTTCGGCAATGCGCGACGCGTTCCGCGCGCCTACCTGGGTGGCGCCGACGATCGAATGTCGGACGAGGACCGTGCGATCGGGCGGGTCAGGGCGACGCACCAACCGGCCAGCGGGGAACGTATGCACGCGCCGGGTGCGGCGAGGTGCGTTCGGAACCCACCCTTCCGCCGGATGTCAATCATCGCGCACGCATCGAAGGATCGCGCCATCGCGGCGCAGGCCAGGTCGGACCATCGGTCACGTCTCTGACGCCCGCAGCCGCATCCGGCAGCCGAGGCGGAGTGGGAGGTGGCCCAACAAGACCTGCACCGATCCAGACAAACCCCTCATCGCTTGACGCCGCTCTTCCCCGCATGGTATCATCCGACCCAATGCGTTGGCACTCTAAGCATGTGAGTGCCAACAACCCGAGGGCGGATGCCTGAGCTTTCCGAACGCCAGGAGACGATCCTGGCCTTGATCATTCACGAGTACATCGACTCGGCGCAGCCGGTCGGCTCAAAGTCGCTCGTGGAGCACTACAGCCTGGGCGTCAGCCCGGCGACGGTGCGCAGCGAGATGCTTTCCCTGACCGAGGAGGGCCTGCTCCGCCAGCCCCATACCTCGGCCGGACGTGTGCCGAGCGAGGAAGGTTATCGCTACTTCGTCCGGCGGCTGCTGCGGGAAACCGAGCTGCCGTCGGAAGAGAAGCGGCTGATCAGCCACCAGTTCCACCAAGCGCGAGCCGATGTCGACGAATGGGTGCGGCTCGCGGCGGCGGTACTGGCCCGGCACTCGCGTGTGGCGTCGGTGGTGACTGCCCCTCACGCCGAACGAGCGATCTATAAACATCTCGAATTGATCTCAACCCAGGCGCGCCAGGTCCTGCTGGTCCTGGTGCTGCAGGGCGGAGAGGTCCGTCAACAGATGCTGACCCTGGCCGAAACCTTCGACCAGGCGCGCCTGACTCTGGTGGCAGAGGCGATCAACCGCTCGTGCGACGGCAACGACGCGCAAGCGGTTTCGGCCCATGCCGGCCGCGTGTCCGACCTCGAGCAGGAAGTCACCCGGCTGGTGGCGGAGATCATCGCCCGGGCAGATGCCGTCTCGGCCGGAGCGATCGTCCACGATGGCATCGCCAACGTGCTGACGCAGCCGGAGTTTTCCGATGCCTCGACGGCGCGCAGCGCGCTGCGGCTGTTGGAGGAGCACAGCTTCCTGGAGGAAGTACTGGCCAAGGCGCTGAGCCCGAACGTCGGCGGCGTGCAGGTGGTGATCGGCGGAGAAGGCGCCTGGCAGGAGCTCAAGGACTGCTCGATGATCTTGGCACGCTACGGCGCCCCAGGGTACGCCACGGGCGCGCTGGGCGTGCTGGGGCCGACGCGCATGGCCTACGGGCGCACGATTTCGGCCGTCCGCTACGTGGCCGGGTTGATGAGCGACCTGCTGGTCGAGAGCTACGCCGGATAAACCTCGTCCGCCCCTGGGTAATCGGGGACGAGAGGGGAGTGTGAGGCTCGTGAGCAGACGCAAGCATTCGAAGCAAGAGACGCCGCCCGACGAGGCCGGCGAGCCGAACCCGAATCCGGAAGCGGATGAGGGTGCTTTGTGGAGCGCGCCTGCCGAGGCGCCAGCCGAGGCGCCGGCCGAAGCGAGATTCGAGCCCGGAGGCACCGCGCCGCAGGTTGAAGCGGCCAGCCGTGCGGCCGACGAGGCACCCGCAGCGCCGGATGGATCGGCGAGCGAGGCGGACCGGCTGAGGGGCAGGCGGCCGAATACCTGGACGGCTGGCAGCGCGCCCGGGCGGAATTCGCCAACTACAAGAAGCGCATCGAACGCGAGCAGGAGGAGTCCCGCGCCCGGGTCGTGGCGGACTTGCTGCAGGATTTCGTCACCATCCTGGACGACCTGGAGCGCGCCCTGCGCGACCGCCCCGCCGACGGCGATGCGGCGGCCTGGGCTTCCGGGATCGACATGATTCAGCGCAAGTTGATGGCCGTGCTCGACGCCGAGGGCGTCCGGCCGATGATTCCCGTGGCCGGGGAGATGTTCGACCCGAACGTGCACGAGGCGGTCTCGCATGAGCCCAGCCCGGACCACACCGAAGGGCAGATCATTGGCCTCATCCATCAGGGATACCGGATCGGCGAGCGCGTCATTCGCCCCGCCTTGGTCCGCGTGGCGAAATAGGAGACAGGCACATGGGCAGGATCATTGGCATTGACCTGGGAACGACCAACTCGGTGGTGGCGATCATGGAAGGCGGCGAGCCGACGGTGATCCCATCCTCGGAAGGCGGGCGGCTGGTGCCGTCGGTCGTGGCGGTCAACCCCAAGAGCGGGGAACGAATGGTCGGCCAGGTGGCGCGGCGTCAGGCGATCGTCAACCCCGAGAACACGATCTTCTCGATCAAACGCTTCATGGGGCGCAAGTACTCCGACCCCGAGGTGCAGAAGGGGCTCGAGCTGGTGCCCTACAAAGTCAGCGCCGCGCCGAACGGCGACGTGCGCGTGCACATGGGCGGGCGCGAGTATTCGCCGCCCGAAGTCTCGGCGATGATCTTGGCCAAGCTGAAGGCCGATGCCGAAGCGTACGCCGGCGAAGCGATCACCCAGGCGGTGATCACCGTCCCGGCCTACTTCAACGACTCGCAGCGCAACGCCACGAAGGACGCCGGCAAGATCGCCGGACTGGAAGTCCTGCGGATCATCAACGAGCCGACGGCCTCGTCGCTGGCCTACGGGATGGACAAGAAGCAGGATCAGACGATCGCCGTCTACGACCTGGGGGGCGGGACGTTCGATATCTCGATTCTGGATGTGGGCGACGGCGTGTTCGAGGTCAAGGCGACCAACGGCGACACGTTTCTGGGCGGAGACGACTTCGACCAACGCGTGATCGACTGGGTGGCCGACGAGTTCCGCAAGGAGGCGGGCATCGACCTGCGCTCCGACCGGCAGGCGCTGCAGCGTCTCAAGGAAGCCGCCGAGAAGGCCAAGATCGAACTGTCGACGGTGATGCAGACGGAGATCAACCTGCCCTTCATCAGCGCCGACGCCGGAGGCCCCAAGCACTTGAACCTCACGCTCTCGAGGTCCAAGCTCGAGCAGCTGACCGACGATCTGATCGAGCGCTCGATCGGGCCGTGCCGCCAGGCGCTGCAGGATGCCAGCCTGAGCCCGGCCGAAATCCAGGAAGTGGTGTTGGTGGGCGGGATGACGCGCATGCCGGCGGTGCAGGATGCGGTGCGCAAGATCTTTGGTCGCGATCCGCACAAGGGTGTCAACCCGGACGAGGTCGTGGCGGTCGGCGCGGCGATCCAGGCCGGCGTGCTCGGCGGCGAGGTCAAGGACATCCTGCTGCTGGACGTCACGCCGCTGTCGCTCTCGATTGAGACGCTGGGCGGCGTGGCCACGGCGCTGATCGAACGCAATACGACCGTGCCGACGCGCAAGAGCCAGGTCTTCTCGACCGCCTCGGACAACCAGCGCGAGGTGGAGATCCACGTCGTGCAGGGTGAGCGGCCGATGGCGGCCGACAACAAGTCGCTGGGCAAGTTCAAGCTCGACGGCATCCCCCCCGCTCCCCGCGGCGTGCCGCAGATCGAGGTGACCTTCGACATCGATGCCGACGGGATCCTCAAGGTCAGCGCCACCGACAAGGCCACCGGGCGCAGCCAGCACATCACACTGACGGCGTCCTCCGGGCTGTCGGAGGACGAAGTGGAGAAGATGCGCCGCGAGGCGGATACGCATCGTGCAGAGGACGTGCTCCGGCGCGAGATGGCCGAAGCGCGCAATGCGGCCGAGAACGCGGTCTACGCGGCCGAGAAAGCGCTGCGCGATATCGGCGACAAGCTGCCGGCGGACATTCGCTCCAAGATCGAAACACGCATCCAGGCGACCCGCGGCGCCCTCGAATCCGAGAACGCCCAGCGCGTCCGGACGGCAACCAACGAGCTGCTGCAGGTCATGCAGGAGATCGGATCGTCGGCCGATCAGCCACCCTCCGGGCATTCGGCCGGACCTGCGGCCGGCACGACGCCTGGACCGGGGCGCAAGCCCGGGGATGACGTGATCGACGGCGAGTTCAAGGAAACCTAGCCGGCGATCGAGCCACCCGGCCTGCCGCCCCCCCATGCCTGAGAAGCGCGACTACTACCAGGTGCTGGAGGTGCCTCGCGATGCTTCGTCCGAGGACCTTCGGCGCGCCTACCGCCGGCTGGCCAAGCAGTATCACCCGGATGTCAACAAGGAAACGGAGGCCGAGGAGCGCTTCAAAGAGATCAACGAGGCCTACGCCGTCCTGTCGGATGACGAGCGTCGGGCGGCGTACGACCGCTTCGGGCATGCCGGAGTGCAGGGCATGCCGGCGGACTTTGGCCTCAACCCCTTCGACATCTTCGAGCAGTTCTTTGGCTTCGGCATGGGCGGCGGCCGACGCTCGCGGCGTTCGCCGCGCCGCGGCGCCGACCTGCGCTACGACCTGAGCCTGGCATTTGAGGAATCGGTCTTCGGGGTGGAAAAGGAGATCGCCTTCGCCCGCCAGGACACCTGCCCGACGTGCGCCGGTTCCGGCGCCGAGCCCGGCACCACGCCCGTGCGCTGCAAGACCTGCAACGGCGCAGGCGAGGTGCGGCAGGTGCGGCAGACGTTCCTCGGCTCGATGGTCAACGTCTCCACCTGCCCGACGTGCGGCGGTGCCGGCGAAACGGTCGCCACCCCGTGCCGCGCCTGCCGCGGGTCGGGGCAGCAGCGGGCCGAGGTCAAGCGCCTCGTCCCTATCCCGGCCGGGGTGGACGACGGCACGCAGATCCGTCTGAGCGCCGAGGGCGAGCCGGGCATCAACGGCGGCCCGCGCGGTGACCTATACCTCGTGCTGCACGTCAAGCCCCACCGGTTCTTCCGCCGGCGAGAGGACGACATCCTACTCGACGTCAGCATCAACATCGCCCAGGCAGCCCTGGGCGCCAAGATCAGCGTGCCGACGGTGGACGGGGACGAAGAGCTAACCGTCCCGTCCGGCACCCAGGCCGGGCGCGTCCTGCGATTGAAGGGCAAGGGTGTGCCGCATGTACGGCGTACCGGACGCGGCGACCAGCTGGTCATGCTTTCGGTCGAGGTGCCGCGCACGCTGAGCAAGGATCAACGCGAGCTGTTCGAGAAGTTGGGGGCGACCCTTGGCAGCGAAGCGCGGCCGCAAGAGAAGAGCTTTCTCGATTCGCTCAAAGATTTGTTCGGGGGATCGGCCGGGTGAGGTGGCTCGAGGTCCGTCTGACGGTCGACGGCGAGCAGGCCGAGGCCGTTGCCGACTTGCTCGCCCGGCACGCGACGGGGGGTGTGGCGATCGAGTCGGCGCTTGAGGGCGACGAGGCCGCACTTCCGGACACCCCCGTGATTGTCCGCGCCTACCTGCCGTCCGACGAGATGCTGGAGTCGCGCCGGACGAGCGTGGAGCACGGATTGTGGCATCTTGGGATGATCCACGCGATGCCGGCGCCTGCCTACCGCGCCGTTGCCGAAGAGGACTGGGCCGAAGCCTGGAAGGAACACTACCACCCGATTCGCATCGGTCGCCGGCTGCTGATCCTGCCGGCCTGGCTGCCTTCCCCGGATGACGATCGTCTGGCGATTGTGCTCGATCCTGGCATGGCTTTTGGGACGGGCACCCACCCGAGCACGCAGCTCTGTCTGGCAGCGCTGGAAGACTATCTACGCCCGGGCGACGAGGTGATCGACCTTGGATGCGGCTCGGGCATCCTGAGCATTGCCGCCGCGCGTCTCGGGGCGCGGCGCGTGCGGGCGCTGGACATCGATCCGCTCGCCGTGCGGATCGCGAGGGAGAACGCCGAACGCAACGGCCTCGCCGCGCAGATCGACGTCAGCGCCGGCTCCCTTCCCGACCTGCTCGAGCCCCGTGCCCCGTCGGCGGACCTGATGGTGGCCAACATCTTAGCCCCGGTCCTGGACGAGATGGCGCGTCACGGCCTGGCGGGCGCCGTGCGGCCCGGCGGCGTGCTCATCCTGGCCGGCGTGCTCGCCGAACAGGCCGAGGGGTTGGAAGCGACCTGTGTCGACCACGGGCTCGAGCGCCTCGAGCAGCGCCAGGCGGGGGAATGGCGCGCCCTGATCTTGAAAAGCAAACCGCCCCACGAACTGTAGGGCGGCTGCGGAACTTCGGGTGGAGCCTGACTACGCGACGACTTCCTCTTCTGGTTCGGTGCCGCGCTTCTTGAAGCGGTAGGTGATACGGCCGCGGGTGAGGTCGTAGGGCGAGAGCTCGACGCGCACCCGGTCACCGAGCAGGATGCGGATGTAGTACTTGCGCATCTTGCCGGAGAGGTAGGCCAGGACCGTGATGCCGTTCTCGAGCTTCACGCGGAACTGCGTCGACGGGAGCGCCTCGACGATCAACCCTTCTACCTCAACCTTGTCCTGCTGTTTCGTCATCCAATCCTCCGCGAGGACACCCCGCGACCGCGTTCTCTCTTCCGGTTAACTCTCGACCCGCGGCGCCAGCTTGCGCTGACGGCGCTTGAGGCGCCGGATGGCCTTCTTGCGCTCGATTCGCCGAAGCTCGCTCTTGGACACAAACCAGCGTTTGCGCCGGAAGGTGCTCAGGATGCCGCTCTTGGCGACCTTCTTCCGAAATCGCCGCAGCAGCTGGTCTTGCAACTCATTCGGACGTAGGACCACTGTCGCCATACAGAATCACCTCCCTCCCGGTTCCGATTCCCCCTGGCCTCACTCGACGACGCTGACTGCCGCCGGAAGGACCTCCAACTCGAGCCGCTCGCGCTCCGGATCGAGGGCCAGCACGCGCACTTCGACCTCGGTGCCGTTCGCCAGCGACGGTGCGCCTTCGGACGGGCGGATCACGCCTTCGATCCCATCCCCGAAGGTGACGTACGTGCCGCTGCCGGTCTGGCGTGTCACACGGCCTCTGGCCACCGTGCCCGGGCCGTAGCGCTCGGCGGCCTGCTGCCACGGATTCGGCTGCAGGCGCTTCAGGCTCAATCCGATGCGGTTGGACTGCCGGTCCAGGCGGATGATCACCGCCTCGACTTCTTGCCCGACGTGCACCACCTGGCCGGGGTCCTCGACCCGCTGCCAGGCCAATTCCGAAATGTGGATCAGGCCGTCGGCGCCGCCAATGTCGACGAAGACGCCGAATTCGCGCAGGCTGGTGACGACCCCTTTTCGAACCTCGCCTTCCTTCAGCTCGGAGATCACCCGCCCCTTCTGGTCCTGGCGCCATTGGCGGATCGCCTTGCGCTCGGAGAGGACCAGGCGCTGGCGCTGCGGGTCGACCTCGATCACTTTGAAGGGCATCCGCCGCCCGACCATCTGCTTCAGGTGGACGACTCGAGTTTCCTCATCCAGGCCGCGGGGCAGATCGGTCAGATGCGACGCCGGCACAAAGCCGCGGAGCTTGCCGAAGGTCACGATCAGGCCGCCGCGGTTGAAGCCGCTCGGGACTGCTTCGACGATGGAGTCGGACTCCATCAGGCGCTGTGCGTCGAGCCAATCGCCGCTCTCACGCGCCTGTGCCAGGGAGACGACCAAGTTGCCATCGTCGTCCAGGGGGTCGACGACCATAACGGCGACTTTGTCCCCGACCCGGGGACCCTCCCCGCCGGGAGGTACCTTGTCCAGATCGACACGGGGGATGACCCCGTCCCGCTTGAGCCCCAGGTCTACAATCGCGCCCTGGGTGTCGATCGATAGCACCACCCCGCGCAGAAGATCCCCCCGCCGTGGCATGGCGACCGATTCTTCTTGCGCGAGCAAGGCTTCAAAGCTGTCGGGTGGCTCCGCCATCCGCCCTCCCCCGGAAACAAAACGCCTGATCAGCACCGTCACAAGCCGATCAGGCCTTGCTCAGCGGATCGACGCCATCTTGAGCGTGGTTAACCTCTGCCCAGGCGCCCTCCTGTACCAGTCAACGCGGCCTGCATGCGACTGCACACGGATTATACGCACCCCCCTCCTAATTGTCAATTCGGGGTGAACCGGGAATCCTAGCCCTGTTCAGGGGTGTCCAGCAGGACCTTGTCGGTTCCCCGGTTCACTTCCCAGGGGAAGATGATGTAGGCGTCGGTGATGGCGGCGTAGTAGTCCGGCCGCGCCTGGGTAAACAAGCTCCGATGGGGGTTGAAATGCAGGACGCATGTGGCCGGGAACCCCCCGGCAGCCGAGACACGGTTCTTGACCGCCGTGATCGTCCGGCCCGATCCCCACACGTCGTCGACGACCAGCACTTTCTGGCCCCTGATCCGGCTTTCCTCGGGAAACTGGATAAATTGGGGCCAAGCGAGCAGCTTTGCCGCCTCGCGCTGCATTTCGAACGGGAAGTCCACGCTGGCCGTCATTACGCTCCCAATATCAAGCGCCTCACACAACATCCCACCCGGGACGATCCCACCCCGGGTGACGATCACCATGCTGTCAAACTCGGTGGAGAACTGCGGGATCAGGTGATCGACCAGCCGCTCGACCTCCTGCCAGGTTACCAGTTCTTTACGCTTGTCCATCCCTCACCGCCTGCTTCTGTCTTGGCGGATGGTAGCATCTCCGCCTTGGAAGGACAAACACGGGCGTGCTCCGCGGGCGTGTCCCCGGATGGCTCGACCCTGACGCGTGGTGGATCGTGCACTACCTGGGTGCGAGCGGGTCGAGAATGACCGCCAGCGGCTTCCCGAGCACGCGGGTGAGGAGCACGGTCGCGTGACCGTCCCCCGTCAGCCGCAGTCGCTTGCCGAGCGCCTCAGTATCGACGGCCGAGCCCCGCTTCTTGAGCGTCACCTGCCCCACCCCACGGCGGCGCAGCTCGGCGCGCAGCGTCTTCTCGGTGAAGGCTAAGACGTCCTGGACGCGATAGGCGGAGACGAAGGGCGAGGTGATCCAGCGATCGGCGGTCAGCAGCGCCAGCTGCGGGTCGATCTGCCTCGCACCGAGCTGCTCGCCCAGCCGGCGCACAAGGCCGGCCCGCAGGACCGCCGGGTCGGGCTCGTACAGGTAACTCAGGATTGGAGAGGCCGATTGTTCCGGCGCCTCCGATCCCTCCAACGAGTGGCCGCCGGGAACCAGCGTCGCCCGCGATGTGGTCGTTCGCAGGGCGCCGAACCACAGCACGCACTCCTTCAGGTCGCCGGCGTCGGAGATGAACTCGACCTCGGCGCCGAGCATATCCGTCTCGCGCCTGTCGATCCCGGGTGACACCTTGATCCCCATTCCGGCGACCGCGCCCGCCAACCCGACCAGATGCTCCAGCGGAGGCTCGTACGCCGAGGAGGTGTGGATCCGTCGACCCTGGCGGCGCCGTCCGGGATCGGCGAAGACCCCGGCGGTCGGCGGCAGGCGCCATCCCGGGCGCAGAAGGTCTCCACGCAGTGCTCGGATGCGGGGGCCCAGTCCGAGTGCTCGAGCGTTGGCCTGCAGCACCTGAAGCCGCAATCCGTCGCGATCGATGGTGACGACCGGCCCATCCGCCGCCAGGGCCAACGCGTCGCCCCCAATTCCGCAGCCGAGGTCGATGCGCGGGGCCAGCCCTGCCAGGCGCCGGGCATGGTAGGCGGCCACATGCTGGCCGGTCGATTGTTCGAGGGCTTCGCGCAAGAAGATCATCTCGCCGGCGCGGGGAACTTGGCCCGCGCCCGGCGGCGCAAGATGGCCTGCTCGACAGCCGTGCGCGCCAGCGGCTCGGGCCAGCGGCGTGCGAGCCGCTGCGCGGCGGCCAGGAAGGACTCCTCGCCGGGTTCCATCGATTCGGCCTGGGCCATCGCCTCCCGGCCCGAATCCGAATCCAACCAGGCAAGCGATTCGCGGTCTAGCACGTGCCGCGACCGGCCGAGCGCCGAGGCGGCCGGCTCACGTCTCCGGCAGCAGCCGGGCGAGCTCGACGAATTCCTTCCACTCTTCGAGGAAGAAGTGAAGGGTCACGGTCCCCAGTTCGAGGTGATAGGTCACCTCTCCGTCGGGCTCCGTCGCCTTCCAGGCAATGTAGTTGGCCGTCTCGGCAAGCGTGGAAGTGTTCATGTCCGGTTCACTGGTCATGGGAACCCCTCATTCAGAATCGTGTTTGAGCGCTTCCAAAACGTCGCCCAGCGCCACGAGGCTGGCGCCCGAATGGCGTGAGTCGTCGAGCCCCGGGACTTGATAGCGCCGATCATAAGTGTTGGCGAGGAATCCGGTGGATCGGATCACGCGCCCCAACGCCTCGGCAATGACAGCCCGCCTTCCGGCGTCCCACGTGCGCGCCTCTTTCGTCCATGCCACCCGGTATGCGAATCCCGGGTCGGGCGGATCCGCCACCTTCCCCTTTCGCCGC
Source organism: uncultured Chloroflexia bacterium (assembly GCA_963777165.1). GTDB lineage: Bacteria > Chloroflexota > Anaerolineae > Anaerolineales > E44-bin32 > DYJB01. The sequence continues at coordinate 21,505 of CAVZPO010000009.1, read as the reverse complement.
CACCGTTGCAGCCAACTCATGCGCGCGGACGCGCCCTGAGCGCCGTCCGGGGCGATCGGTGCTGGTGAGCAGGCAAAGCAGTCCTGGCGCGCCTCATCGCGAGGGGGGCGGCTCCGGCCCGACGCGCTTCCGCCGCCTCAGCCACAGCCGGGGGAGGACGGGCGGCGTCCACGGACGAATGGCATCGATCGGCGGGTCCCAGGGCGAGAGATCGACCAACTTGCGATAGGCATAGCGGCCAGGAGCAGAACCGTTGCCATCGCCGGAGCCGAAAGCAGCAGGCCGATCACACCCGCCAGCGTCGCGCCGACGATGGCTCCCACCAGCACGATCACCGGGTGCAAGTTGAGCGAGCTGCCGAGGATGCGCGGCAGGAGCAGATAGTCCACGAGCTGATCGAGCAGCGTGGTGCAGGCGATGACCACCAGCGCAAAGGCGATGGGCGCAATCCCGAAGGGGTTGCCGGTCTGGAACAACGCCACGAGTGCCGCGACGGCGCCGGCGGTCAAGGGGCCGACGATGGGCACGAACTTGGCCACGCCCATGAGGACCCCGAGTCCGAGTGCGAAGCGCACGCCGAGGGCGCTCATCAAGAGGGTCATCAGGATGGCCATGATGAGTACGATCAGCAACTGGCCGCGCAGGAACGCGTGCCAGATCCCGGCCAGCGCCGTCCTCAGTCGGGCCAGATCGTGCTCGTAGCGGGGGATGCTGATGCCGGCCCAGGACAAGCGAAGCCGGTCGTGATCGACGGTGAGGAAGTACGACACTGCCAGGACGAAGATCAGGCGCGCCAGGGTTTCCAGGGCGTGCGCCGCGCCGGTCGCCACCAGCGTGCTTGCCCGGCTGAAGAGCGGCTCGATGGTGCTCAGCCCGCGCTCAACCAGCGGGATGACCTCGGAGGTGGTCAGGGAGAGGGTCCATGGACCGAGGGCGATCGGCTGCTCGCTGAGGGCGGCGAGCTGCGCCGGGACGCCCTCCAACAGCCTCTGCAGCGTCACGATCAGCGCTTGCAGCTGCTGCACCACGGCCACCCCGGCGGCCGTCGAGGCCAGCACGATCATCGCCAGCCAGTAGACGAAGATGATGGTGGTCGACGCCGCCCACGACAGGCGAGCCCGATGGTGTAATGCCCGGACAAACGGCAGGGACAGGTAGGAGATGATCCCGGCGACGATCAAGAGGGGCACGATGGTCTGGAAGCGAACCAGCAGCGCCGCCAGCAACACCAGCCCGGCAAGTGCCACCAATGCCTTGGTCGTCGTTCCCCAGCGCGGCGACGAAGGCTCAGCGCCCGTCATCGGACGTCTCCTCCTTCACCTCAGGCGGCCGGCGGCCGAGTGTTCGAAGCCATCGCCACGCGGGACGCGGGGGCCGAACGGGAGGTGGCGCCGGGGGATTGGGCCAGGGATCGAGACCGGCCGTCTTGCGATAGAAGTAGAAGAACCACACGCGCAGCATGGCGACCACCGGCTGCGCCAGCAGAACCCCCACCACCCCCGCCAGGCTTCCCCCCGCCATGGCGGCCAGCAGCACGGTCAGCGGCCGCATCTTCAGGGAGAAGCCCAGGATGCCGGGGATCAGGATGGTGTTCTCGATCTGCTGGATGACCATGAATGCCCCAAGGACGATCGCGGCAAAAGCCAGTGGGTGGAGCCCCCACCAGTTGGCGCCCTGAAAGAACGCCACCACGACGGCGATGAGCCCGGCGACGAACGGTCCGAAGAACGGGACGATGTCGAGCACGCCGGCGATCAAGCCGAGCACCAACGCGAACCGTACGCCCATGGCGGCCAGGACGGCGGCCACAACCGACCCAAGGACAAGGCCAAGCAGGAGCTGCCCGCGGACAAAAGAGCGCCAAACGAGCGTGGTCTCCTGGAGCAGGCGCAGGAAGTCCTGCCGGTAGTCGGGAGGCGCCCACTCGGCCAGTCGCTCTTCTGCACCATCCAGGTCGACCAACATATAGAACGCCATGATGGCAATCAGGGCGATGACGCCGACGGCCGAGGCCGTGGCCGAAGCCAACGTCGCCAGCAGCGTGCCCGTTTGGGAGAGGAACGGCTGCAGGATCGAGGCGACGGCTGTCACAATGGGTTCGGCCTTCACAATCGACAGATCGTAAACCCAGGGCCCGATGACGATTTGTGCGTCGGCAATTCGTTGCAGCTGGTCCGGCACCTGCTCCGAAAGCAGGATGAGGTCCTCGATCAACCCCCCCAGCTGCTGGCTGGCGGCCAGGCCCAGACCCGTCGCGGCCCCGCCGAGTACGGCGCCCAGGACGACGAAGATGAGGATGACGCTAAGAAGGCGCGGGACCTTCAGCCTGCGGCGAAGCCAATGCATGACCGGTGCGAGCATGTAGGCCAGCAGCAGGGCCAGCATGATGGGCAGCAGCAGGCTTCTCAAGGCGTAGAGCAGCGCGGCGACCAGCACCAGCAGTACGACCGCGCCGGCCAGCCGAGAGCTGGGCCGCCAGGCTGGGGAATCACCGGTCTGGGATTCGGTCATCAGTGTGCGGTCCTCGAGGCGGGTGGCCCCCATCGGGCATCATTCGGAAGCCACGCTTATGGTTGACACCCCATGATACACAAATTCTCGGCGGGCTTCCACCTAGCCGCGTCCGAGCGGCGGGGAAGACGCCTGCGAACACTCAATCTGGGGTCCGGCTTTGACGGGGGATCAACGTCGAAGAACCGGGCGGCCGCGGCAGCCGCCAAGTCCGCGTTGCCCTGAGAGTCCGCAGGCCTTGCGGCCTTGTGTGATCCACAGCACCCGACGACTGCGGCGGGCGGCTACGACTGGAGAGTGGCGGCTTCTCGTGCTCTCATGGTACTCACGAACGCCCAGGCGGCCAGAAGTGCGGTGATAGCCGCGGTGATCCAGGCAGCGGTCGACACCAGCGGCAGGCCGGACTGGGAGACACCGATACCGGCGAAGGCCCACGTCAGGACGAGTATGTAGGCCGCGTCGCGCCGCGTGGCGGCCATGGCCAGCGCCAGGAGTGTGGCAAGCCCCAGCAGGATAACCGCCCAGGCTTCGGGGCCGATGCCAAATCCGTCCCAGGCCGTGAGAGACAAGACGTCGGTCACATTCGCCAGGGTCGCCACCGTGATCCAGCCCAGATAGATGCTGAAGGGCACGCGCACCGCCCAAAGCTCACCTGCCCCAGTCCTCGGCGTCTTCCCGATGCCAAGGCGCAGGTAGATCGCCAGAAGGCTCGCCAGGAGAAGCCCCATCGCCACCAGCGTCCAACCGAACAGGTTGTAGTGCCACAGGAACAGCCAGGCTACGTTGGCCACACCGCTCAGGCATGGTAGGTAGCCGATGCGGCGCAGGCCGGCATTCTGACGCTGGGAGGGCAGGGCCTGGAAGACGGCGAAGGCGAGCAGGCCGACGTAGATCACTCCCCAGATGGAGAACACGTAGCCGGCGGGGACAAAGACGACGTGGAAGCGATCGGAGATTTCGCCGGTCAATTGGCCGTTGAGCGGCAGCGCGTTCGCCAGGCCGTTCATGGCGATGGTGCCAATCACGGCCAGCAAGTTCACGATCTGCCGCATGGTGTCTTTTGACATCGTGGCCTCCTGCATGCGATGCTCGCCCTCGCCTCCGAGGAGCCAACACCCTCAGTCACGATCTGCTGGGCCAGGGACGAGCAATCGCAAAAACGGAACGAGGCTCCGGGAACCCCGGAGCCTCGCAACTCTGTCTACGATCAGCGGCGATCCCGAGGGCCGCCGCGCCCTCCACGCCCGCCGGAGCCGCCTGGCCGGCCGCCCCCTTCGCCGGGTTTGCGGGTCGGCCGACGGTCGCGCTCCAACGCCTCTTCGGGCGTCCATCCTTCGAGCACGGCCTGGCGCGACAAACGGATCTTACCCTCCGGATCGATGGCCGTCACCATCACGGTCAGGTCGTCGCCGACCTTGGCCACATCTTCGACCTTCTCGATCCGCTCGCTGTCCAACTGTGAGATGTGCACCAGTCCATCGGTGCCGGGCAGGATCTGGACGAAGGCTCCGAAGTCGGTCGTGCGCACGACGCGGCCGGTGTAGATCCGGCCGACGATGGCGACCTCGATCAGGCTTTCCACCATCGCCCGCGCCTTGGCGGCGCTCTCGCCGTTCGTGGCGGCGATGAAGACCGAGCCGTCGTCTTCGATGTCGATCGACGCCCCGGTTTGTTCCTGGATCGAGCGGATGGTCTTGCCGCCCGGGCCGATGATGGCGCCGATCTTGTCGGGATCGATCTTGATCACCGTCATGCGCGGCGCGTGCGGTTTCAGGTCCGGCCTGGGGGATGCGATGCATGCCTGGATGGTCTCCAGGATCTTCATCCGGGCCACGCGTGCCTGCTGCAGCGCCTCGGCCATGATCGCCGGCGTGATGCCCGTGATCTTGATGTCCATCTGCAAGGCGGTGATGCCCGCCTGCGTGCCGGCCACCTTGAAGTCCATGTCCCCCAGGTGATCTTCGATTCCCTGGATGTCGGTCAGCACGGCGTAGCGCTCGCCTTCCTTGATCAGACCCATGGCGATCCCGGCCACCGGCGCCTTGATCGGCACGCCGGCATCCAGCAGCGCCAGCGTCGAAGCACACACCGAGGCCATCGACGTCGAACCGTTCGACGACAGCACTTCGGAGACCAGGCGCAGGGTGTACGGGAACTCATCTACCGAGGGGAGCACCGGCAGGAGGGCACGCTCCGCCAGGGCCCCGTGTCCGGTCTCGCGGCGCGACGTGCCTCGCAGCGGCCGCGTCTCACCCGTCGAGAACGGAGGGAAGTTGTAGTGGTGCATGTAACGCTTCTCGTCGACCGGCGACAGGCCGTCGAGCTCCTGGCGTTCGCGGGGTGTGCCCAGCGTGGCCAGGGTCAGGACCTGCGTCTCGCCGCGTTGGAACAGGCCGGATCCGTGGGCACGAGGGCTGAGATCCACCTCGGCGCTGAGGGGGCGCAGGTCGGTCAGCCCACGGCCATCGACGCGCCGCCGGTCGTCGAGCACCAGCGAGCGCAGCGCTTCCTTGTACAGGTCCTCGAAGGCGGCGCGCACGGCGACCGGCTCGAGCCCGCCTTCGGTTGCCAGTGCGGCTCCTGCTTCTCCCGCCAGCGCCTCCATGCCCTGATCTACTTCGACCTTGGTCAACGGCTTGGAATGCAGATCCTTGAAGCGTGAGCCGGCCCAGCCGCGCACAGCCTTCTCGGCGCCGGCTGCCGCGTCGTGGGGCGTGTAAGCGCGCTTGGGCTTTCCCACAGCGGCGCGCATCTCGTCCTGCACGTTGATCAGAGGCTGCATCGCCTGGTGGGCGCGTTGCAGCGCGGCCACCATGACGTCTTCGGCAACCTCGTTGGCACCACATTCGACCATCAGGATGGCATCCCGCGTGCCCGCCACCCGCAGGTCGAGGTCGGACAGCTCGAGCTGTTGGAAGGTCGGATTGACGATGAACTGGCCCTCGACCCGGCCGATACGGACGGCGGCCACCGGGCCGCCGAAGGGTGCGTCGGAGATCATCAGTGCGGCCGAAGCGCCCACGATGCCGAGCATGTCAATCGGGTTCTCGCCGTCGGACGACAGGGCGTACATCACGACCTGCACGTCGTTGCGCAGGTCCTTGGGGAACAAAGGCCTGAGCGGGCGATCGGCCAGCCGGGCGGTCAGGATGGCGGCTTCAGACGGCCGCCCCTCGCGCCGGAAGAACGACCCGGGGATACGTCCGCCGGCGTATAACCGTTCCTCGTAATCGATGGTCAGCGGGAGGAAATCGATCCCCTCACGCTCCTGCCGGCTCATCGTGGCCGCGGCGAACACAACGGTGTCCGCTTGGCGCACGGTGACGGCGCCGCCCGCCTGAGGGGCGAGCTTGCCCGTCTCGAGGGTCACAGTCTGGCCTTCGACGACGGCGGTGAATTGTCTTTGCTGCAGCATGGATTTCCCTTCCGCGCCGGGGCTGGCTCGGGTCAGGGACTGGGGACCGCCCGCCAGCCCCAGGGCTGACGAACGCGCTCCAATTCCCAACCCGGTCTAGGTGCGCCGGCGTCTTGACTTGGATATGCGGGCTGCCTCCCTTCCGGGCAGGCTGCCTCTCGGAAAACAAGACGAGCCGATGACAGACTTTCTCGTCATCCGCTCGTCGGGCCCACCATTACTTCCGGCGAATGCCCAGGCGGTCCGTCAGCGCAAGATAGCCCTTGGCGTCTTTGCGCTTCAGGTAGGCCAGATGCCTTCGGCGCTGGCCGACCAGCTTCAACAACCCGCGCCGCGATGACTCATCGTGGCTGTGGGTGCGGAGATGGTCGGTCAATTGGCCGATGCGATTGGTCAGGATGGCAATCTGGACTTCGGGGGAACCAGTATCGCCGTCATGCCGGTGATACTCGCCGATCAGTGCGGTCTTGGCTTCCTTGGATAGGGTCACGACATCTGCTCCTCTGCAGGTCACCCAGGGGGCAGTCTGCGACGACCGCCCGCCGGTCTAGTCAACTGGCATTATACCAGCCGCCCCAGAGGGTGACAAGGTTTGGCCCAAGCGCCCCGCGCCCGTGCGTGCGGCCATCACAGCGGGTTACAATTCCCGCTGGCGAACTCGGCGCGCCGGCCAGTGGGCAGCCGGCCCTGGCCTGCGGCTCGCCCTCCCGGCGGCCCGAGCCGCCTGCTGCCACATCCTGCTACGCCTGGGCTCCCGATGCGCCTTACCCTGGTCAACCAGTTCTACGCACCCGACTTTAGCCCGACCGCGCAACTGGCAGCTTCGCTGACCGAACACCGTGCCCGGCGCGGCGACCAGGTGACGGTTGTGGCCGGCACCGGCGGGTACGCCGCCCGGCCGGAGCCGGGCCAATCCCCTTCAACGCAGAACCCGCGCCTGCTCAGGCTCTGGACGCCGTCGCTCGGACGGGGAACGGTCCTGAGGCGGTCGCTGGACTACGCTGTCTTCTTCGGTCAGGCGGCATGCCGTCTGCTGGCCCTTCCCCCGCAAGATGCCATCATCCTGATGACCACCCCGCCCTTCCTGGCGGTTGCCGGCATCGTGCACAGGCTGCGCAACCGGAGCGTTCGATTGATCGTGTGGAGCATGGATTGTTACCCGGAAGCACTCGAGCGGGCCGGGATGATCCGCAGTGGAGGCCCGATCGGCGTCGCCCTGCGCGCCGTCAACCGGTGGCTCTACCGCCAGCTCGAGTTCGTCGTCTGCCTCGACGACGCCATGAGGCTGATGTTGGAAGGCGCATACGCGCGCGGCGGACGACCCAGGCTGATCGTCATCCCAAACTGGGAGCCTGCTTCACGTTACCCGGCCGGAAGCCAGCCGCGAACGTGGGAGGGCGTTGAGCGACTGGGATTGCAGGGCAAGCAGGTGGTGCTGTATCTCGGCAACGCCGGCGCGGGGCATCGCTTCGATACGCTCCTCCAGGCGGCACAGCGGCTGCCCGCAGCGGAGCACGCTTTCGTCTTCGTCGGAGGGGGTTCTGCCTGGTCCGATCTGGCAGCCGCCCGGGACAGCGATCGCCCAGCCAGCCTGAGCCTTGAAGGGTATGTCCCCCAGGACGTCCTGCCTTCGGTGTTGGCATCCGCCGACGCGGCGTTGATCACATTGCGCGACGAGATGCTCGGCGTGATGAGCCCCAGCAAGCTGCACAGCGCATTGGCCATGGGTCTGCCGATCCTATACATCGGGCCGCCTGGTGGGAATGTCCACGAAGCCATCGAACGGTACGGCTGCGGCGTCAGCCTGCGGCACGGTGACGTCGAAGGCGTTGTGGATTTCCTCTCCAGGCTGCGCAGCAACCCGGGGGCGCGACGAGACTACGTCCGCCGGTCCCGCCTTGCATTCGAGACGGCCTACACGGACCTGGTGGGCCTTGCCCGTTTCGATACGCTCCTCGACAGCTAACCGGCTTCAGCTCCTGTGTGGAAGTCGCTGGTTGAGTCTCAGCATGATCTGAGGCGATTCAACGTGCGTAGTGCCACCCCGGCAGGGCCCGGCCGGATTAGATGGTGGTCAGGGGGTAGTTTCGCGACGGCTGGATGCAGCCAGCGCGGCGGTCAATCGTTCGCGCTGAGCCAGAGGCAGTGCAGCGAGCAGGGACCGCGCCTGGCGCTCGATCCCGGGCAGCTCGTGTTCGATCCCCTCCAGGAGGAAGCGCGTCGTCTCGGCCGGGCTCCGTTTCGCCAGCGCCGTCAAGAGGTCGGTGAGGGCCTGGCGTGCCTCGCCTCGCACGGGGTGTGGCAGGCGGGCAAGGGCGTGGAAGGCTCGATGCAGATCCTCGAGTTCGGGCATCTCAAGCCCGGCCAGGAGCGCCCTCAACCCCAGTGCATGCAGCACGCTGCGAGAAGCACCGAGCCACCGCTCCATGTGTTCGAGGTAGGCTCTTCCCGATGACCGCCTCCAGCCGAGCAGCGCTCGCTCGACGACGGCCGTCAACACGGCCGGGTCTTCCAAGTCGGCGGCGCGCAGCTCGACCCATTCCGCGACGGCTGGATCGTTGAGCCCGGAGAGAACCCAACAGGCAAGGACGCGGGTCTCGCGCAGGTCTGCGTCCCACAGCGCCAGAGCCACCGGCCAGCGGCTTTCCGGCTGTATGCCGGCCTGTGTTTGCAGCCCGATTCCGATGGCGCGGAGGACGGGTGCGGGGACGTCGAGGCTGCGACCTCGGTCCTCCGGTGCGGGGGCTGCCGCCGGGCGGCGGGCCCGTTCAGCATAGAAATCGAGCACGTCCACGGCGCCGCGCACGACTTCGACCGGCGAAGCGAACGCGCCACGCAGGCGTTCGACTTCACGCGATAGGCGGCTGAGGTCGATGGCGGGCATGCAGAGCACCCTTCCCCAGGATCCCAAGCGGGATGTGTCTAGCCTTTGGAGTGAGTCGCACCGCGGCGGATTCGGTCACAGCCGGCCGCGCGCGGCTCCCGCCAGACGTCGCCGCTCACCGGCCAGGCGAGCGTAGCTCCGCACCGTCCTAGGGACGACCCTCCGGGACAGGCGAGACTGGCGATCACCATGCGATCGAGCCCACACCCCTCAGGACCGATTAGTACGACCGGGCAAAGATCGCCCGGCGGCTGGCCGCTTCGCCGCAGCGTATGCAGGTGCCCTTGCCGCCAGGTTGATCGAGCGGGATGCAGCGTGACGTGGAGCGGGTGTCCTCGGTGATCTGCGCCTCGCAGGCGGCCTGTTCACACCACCAGACGTCGGCCCAGCCATCCTGGACGACCTGCTTGAACTCGTCGTAGTCGGCCGGCGAGTGGGTATGATCGCGCCGGAAGGTCTCGGCACGGCGGAAGAGCGATGTCTGGATTTCGTCAAGCGTCTGCTGTGCCACGGCTGCCAGCCCGGCGACGGGCGCCGGCTGCTTGCCGTCCCTTCCGGGAACGTCCCGACGCGCCAGCATGACCTGCTGACGGGCGATGTCCTTCGGTCCCAGTTCGATCCGCAGCGGCACGCCGCGCATTTCCCAGTCATTGAACTTGTAGCCCGGGGTCAGGCCATCGCGACGGTCCACGTGTACGCGCAATCCGGAAAGCTCAGGCAGGAGTCGATCGACAGCTTGCAGGACCTCGACGCGCTCGGCGTCGCTCTTGTAGATCGGGACGATCACGACCTGGTAGGGCGCCAGGCGCGGGGGCAGGATCAGCCCCTGGTCGTCGCCGTGCACCATGATGATGGCGCCGATGAAGCGGGTGGAGAACCCCCACGACGTGGTCCAGCAGTATTGCTGCTGGTTCTCGCGGTCCAGGTAGCGGATCTCGAACGCCTTGGCGAAGTGATCGCCCAGGTTATGCGACGTCCCCGCCTGGAGGGCGCGTGTATCCCCCATCATGGCCTCGATCGAATACGATCGCAGGGCGCCGGCGAACTTCTCGCTCTCGCTCTTCTGCCCGCGCACAACGGGCACGGCAGCTTCGTTCTCGGCGATGTCGGCGTAGATGTCCAGCATCTGGCGCGCCCGCGCCTCGGCCTCCTCGGCCCCGGCGTGCGCCGTGTGGCCCTCCTGCCAGTAGAACTCCATCGTGCGCAGGAAGAGCTTAGTGCGCATCTCCCAACGTACCACGCTGTTCCACTGATTGAGGAGCACCGGCAGATCGCGATACGACTTGATCCACTTGGAGTACATGTGTCCGATGATCGTCTCGGACGTCGGCCGGACGACCAGCGGCTCTTCGAGCGTCTCGCCGCCGCCAATCGTGACGACCGCCAGCTGCGGGGCGAACCCCTCCACATGCTGCTTCTCTCGCTCCAGGAACGACATCGGGATCAGCAGCGGGAAAGCGGCGTTGGTGACGCCGGTGGCCTTGAACCGGCGATCCATCTGAGCCTGGATGTTCTCCCACAGCGCCCAACCGTACGGCCGTACCACCATGCAGCCGCGCACCGGCGCGTAGTCGGCCAGCTCGGCGCGCAGGACGAGCTGGTTGTACCACTCGGCGAAGTTGTCGGTGCGCGACGGAAGTCGTTCCTCAGCCATGGAGTCCACTCCTCATCCAGATGATCTTACCCTGCTGCGGCTTCCGCCGCTTGCCTCGTGCCCGAGCCGAAAGCCAGCACGACCCGGGGCCCGCGGACCGACCAGTTCCCCTGTGTCTCGGGCCCTTGTCGATGTGAGCCCCATGCAGCGCCATGGCCGATGGCTCAGTCGTCCCCCAACCGGGCAGAGACTGCCCGAGCCACCGGCTCGAGCCACAACTGTTCGAGCGCCTGCGTGCTCGCCCCGAGCAAGGCGTCGGGCGAGGCGGCCAGCACGTCCACCCACTCCTGCAGGAACCGCCAGAGGCGCGCGTGATCCCAGATGGCATCCCAGTCCGATTCCGACCAGCGCTCACCCGTCCGCTCCGCAAGTTCTGTCCGATAGCGATCGATGAGCTCGGCTTCCTCCACGGGCAGCGTGCCAAAGGTCCACCGGCTCTTGGTGACGAAGGTAAACAGGTCGAGCACGCCGGGCCCGACGCTGGTCATCTGCCAGTCATACACGACCTGGCGGCCGTCGCGCGTCACGGCGATGTTGCCTGGCCAGTAATCCCCGTGCAGGAGCGTCGCCGGGAGGTCGAGCAGCGGGCGGACAATCCGGTCTGCCTGGGATGTCAGGCGGGCCAGCATCGCCACTCGCTCCGGGCGTGACGCCAGTGCCTCCGGCCTGCCCGACGTCACGATGTGTTCGATCGCCTGCGCCGCGGCGGCGACGTGGACGCCAAAATCGGCGTCCAGCGGCCGTCCCAACCAGGGGAACGCGTAGAGATCCTCCTGCAGCCCATGGAACCGTTCATGCAGCGCGGCCAGCGCTCGAACAGCCCTGACGTAGTCGTCTGCCTTCCATCGCTCCGCCCGCCGCAGCGGTCGGACGGCTTCGAGGATCAACCAGTCGCCGGTGGGCGCCGCGGCGACCAGCGGCGGCGTCCGCATCGGCAGCTCGGTCGCCAGGGACAAGTACACGCCGACCTCGCGCCGGCCGGCGCCGGCGAGCCCTGCCCGAGTCGTGCCGAGCGGCTCCTTGACTACCAGAAGAGAAGAACCGTCCTCGCCGATCGCCCGGTAGTCGACCTTAAGGCCGCGCACACGCCCGATCGAAGGGCGCTGGTACTGGACGGTGACCGGCTGCACGTCCGTCACCGTCAGATCCGGGCGGCCGAGGTGCCGCCGCAGGCCGGCCGTCAGCTCGGACCGCGCAAATGGCCACGGCCACACGGGGCGTTCAGCCGGGATCGTCATGCGTCCCGTCCTTCAGGCCTTCGACGAAATCGACAGCCGCCTGCTGTGGCCCGGCTGATTCCATGCCCGGCCGCCCGCGCAGGAAATGCAGGTGGTCCATCACCCACAGGTAGACGTCGGTCGGCGTCCGTCCGGGGAGTTCCTCCAGGATCCCGGAAGATTTCACCACCTCGATCACCGGCAGATAGAGCGAATCATACCAATGCGCCACCGCCTCGGTCTCCCCCACCGGCCGTTGCTCTTCGATCCCCCGGTAGTAGCGATGGACGGCCATGTGTTCGATCAGGCGTTCATATCCGCCCAAAATGGTGGTCTCCACGTGCGCCCCGGGCCGCACCTCATCCAGCCGGGACCGTTCGAGGAATTCGACGCGATCGTGCAGGCGTTCGAGATCGTCCGGGCGCAGGTCTTTCGTCACTGGGACGCGCGCGGCGCACTCGCGCACCTCGGCATCAATGAACTCCTGCCCGCGGCTGCGTGCCACCGAGACCCGGTGGTTGCCGTCGACCACGAAGTACACGTCGCCGACCTGGTACAGCAGGACCGGCGGCAAGTTGACCTCCTGATACCAGGCGCGGTTGATGCGCTGCCAGCGGTCGGCCGTCCGCGACTGCGTCGGGAGGAAGATGCGGTCGAAGTCACGGTAGCGGTCGACGCTTCCGATAATCCGGTCGATGCGCACCGGCTGGACGCCGCGAAACACCGGCCCGCCGAGGTGCAGGCTCTCGCGAACCGCGTCGAAAGCCAGCAGAGCGCGTGAGTGCCCGGAGAGAGCGCCGACGACGCGCAGGAAGAAGGCGCGCGCCCGGGCGCCGCGGAAATCGGCATCGGACATCGAGTCCACGCTTGTCATGCGTTTGCCTCCAACTCCACCAGACGATAGGGAAACACGTTGATCACCTGGGTGTCATACAGCGGCGTCAGGGTGGTCGTCAGATTGCGCACGACATGGGTGTGACCATGCAGCATCAGGCGCGGCTTTCCGGTCCGCAGCAGGGTATGGAACGCCCGGAAGCCGGTGTGTACCACATCGGGCGCGTCGTGGACGCCCCACGGCGCCGCATGTGCCACGAAGACGTCGATGTGCCGGCCGGCCATGCGGGAAGTCAGGAGCAGCCGCGCCGCCCGGCCAAACATCTCTTGCTCGGTGTACTGATGCTTGCCCACCGGCTTGTAACGCGGGCTTCCCCCCAGCCCGGCGACCGACACGCCGTTGACCCTGGTCCACCGCCCGTCGACGGATTGGCCGCCCTGGACGACGTATTCATCCGAGTCGTGGTTGCCGGGGACGTAGACCAAGGGGACATTCAGCTGCGTGACGACGTATTCCAGGTAGGCCACGGGCAGATCGCCACAACCGACGATCAGCCCGACGTCACCGAAGCGCTCGCGCACCGACGGACTGTAAATGAAGGGGACGACTTCGTCGCTCAGCGCCAGGATCTTCATCGTTTACCAGGTTCGGTCGTAGTTCGCCTTGAGCTTGGCCAGCACGGCGGCTTCCAGGTCGATCCCGGCAACACTGGCGAGCTGCAGTAGATAGAGCGTTACGTCGGCCAGCTCGGCGGCCAGCTCGTTCCCCGAAGCCGGCGCGTCGGTCCACTGGAACAGTTCGAGCACCTCGGCCGACTCGATGGCCAGCGAGGCCGCCAGGTTGCGTGGCGTCTGGGGCCTCGGGCTGTCGGCCAGGTACCAACCACGTGATTCGACAAAGCGATGCATCTCCGCCGTCAGCTGGTTCAGATCCATACGACCCTCACACGGCTTGCAACAAGAAATCGGCTCCCCTCACTTGCCGGGAAGCCGACTGCACCATCCGAGGCACGCGCCAGGCTCACCCCGGCCAACAGGCCGAGCCGACCCTCAAGGGCGGGACCGGGGAGGATGCCACTCCGGCGCTCATGCGGGCATTATAGGGCAACGGCAGGGGGGTGTCAAAGGTAGAGCATCGACTTCCTGCACGCATGCAGCCAACCGGGGGTGAATGGGAAGCTCTCGCAGGGTTTCGTTCAGGGCTGGATGAAGGAACCAGGCGATTCCATCGGCCAGCCTGGACTCGGTGCGGCTCCGCCTCCGGCGATGACGCAAGGGAGCGAGATCTCGGGCGCACGTGTCCACCTGCGACAAGAACGTGCCGCCGCTCTGAGCGGGCGAGGAGTGGCGGATCGCCGCCTCACCTTGTTCCTATGGTTGAATGAACCGGGGGGCACAAGGCAGACGGTGATGTCCTTCCGGCGCACCAGGATCCAACGGGTGCTGCAATCGCGTGCCGCAGCCGAGGCCACTGGCGGCTGGGATCGCCTGACCCTGGACGACGATTGGACTCGGGCGCGGCCTCAGCCTATCGCCCGAGCCACCTCCTTGGAAGCCTGCGCGAGTGAGGAGTCGGGCGCCGCGTGCACCACCGGGCTGCCGAGCAGCTGCGCGCGGGCGGCCTCGTCGGGGGCCGGCGGGATGGCCCCCACCGATTTCCAGCCAAGCCTCTCCTCGATCTGGCGGACCGCAACCGGTGTGGTGAGCGGTGCACGATTGATGATCAGGAAGCGCAGCTCTGCTGCAGGGCGCGCGTGAGCCTTGACGTAGACGGCCATGGCCGCCGCCGATTCCAGGCCGAGCCGCGTGGGCTCCAGCGTCAGGAGGACCCGGTCGCTCAGCCCAAGGGCCGTCTCGCTCTCGATCCTGGGAAACGGGGGCAGATCGAGCAGGACGAATTCGGCCGACAGGCTCAGGGCGGCGACGATCGCCTGCGCTTGTTCGGTGGTGATCGCCAGGTCGGGCCGGATGCCCGTCGGCGCAGGCAGTACCTGCAGGCCGGAATTGTGGTTGACAATCCAACCACTCACGGACTTGGCTGAGATGGCCTGGGGAGCGAGCGCCAGGAGCCCTTGTGTGCCGTCACCGCTGCCGAGGCCCAGCAGGGTCTGCAGATGGCCCAACTCCGGGCGCAGTTCGGCGACGATCACGCGCTTCCCTTCCATGGAAAGAGCAGCTCCGATACTGACGAGGGCCGTGGTCGTGCCGAGGCCTCCTTTGGATCCGAGGAAGCAGATGACCTTCCCCTGCTCCGACCCGACCTCTCCCCGCATCCGTCGAGCTCGTTCAAGCAGGCTCCCCACCCGGGCGACAAGCTCGATCGAGTCAATCGGCTTCACCACGTACTCGTCCGCGCCGGCCTTGAGGCCGGCCACCTTGTCGGGGACCTGCCCAAGGGCACTGAGCATCAAGATCGGAATGGCAGCGGTGGCGGGCTGTAGGCGAAGCTCCTGGCACAGGGCGAGCCCGCTCATGTCGGGAAGCATGACGTCCAGGATAATCAGATCCGGGGTGGCCTTCTGGAGCTGTGCACGGGTTGCGACAGCCGTTTGGGCAGCAACGATGCGATAGCCTTCCCGCTCCAGGGTCATTCCAAGAAGGCGAAGCATCTGCGGCTCGTCTTCGACAATCAGAATGGTCTCATTCATCGACACACCCCTTCTTCTCTCAGCCCCAGTCTACTCCAGGTCGGCGGTGCAAGTGTCGTACCTGCGTACCGGTGAGGGCGGCAGAGGCCGACGGTCCTTGCGTCGATCTGCACATCCCCGGAGTAGGGTTGACGCTCTTGGAACCGGGCTTTCCCGAGGCATGGCTCCTGGGTACTTTGGGTGGCGCAGCCTGGAGGTTACGGCCACTGGGTCGGCCGCTCCCCCCGCAGACCTCGACGATCTGGGCATCAGCGGCGCGGTCAGGTGGGACGCCAGGAAAGTTAGAGGACCATCGCGGCAGGTTGCCGCTGGTCATGACCTGCGTCTTGTCCCTCGCCGAGGATCCGCGAGCGGTCGGGGTCGAGGGCGACGAGGGACGCAGCCGAAAGGCCGCGGCTACTGGCGTTGGAGGAGAACCACGGCGGCGGGCAAGGAACGCCCGCCGCTTCCTATCCAGGCATCGGGTGGCGACCGCCTACGCCGCCTGGGCGATCCCCGCCGCGGCCTTCAACGCTTCGAGCCGCGTCAGATTCTCCCACGGCAAGTCGAGATCCAGGCGGCCGAAATGTCCGTAGGCCGCCGTCTGACGATAGATCGGCCGCCGCAGGTCGAGGTCACGGATGATGGCGCCCGGGCGCAAATCGAACAGCTCGTTGACCAGCCGGGCGATCTCCTCATCCGGGAGCTTGCCGGTGCCGAAGGTCTCGATGTTGACCGACAACGGATGGGCAACCCCGATGGCGTAGGCCACCTGGATCTCGCAGCGGTCCGCCAGTCCGGCGGCCACGATGTGCTTGGCGACCCAGCGTGCGGCGTAGGCTCCTGACCGATCGACCTTCGTCGGATCCTTGCCGCTGAAGCACCCGCCACCGTGCCGCCCCATCCCGCCATAAGTGTCGACGATGATCTTCCGTCCGGTCAGCCCCGAATCGCCCAACGGGCCGCCGACTTCAAAGGACCCCGTCGGGTTGACGAAGATCTTCAGGTCCTTGTCGACCAGCGCCGGCGGCAGCACCGGCTTGATGATGGTCTCGATCACGCCTTCTCGGAGTTCGGCCTGCGGGACGCCGGGCGCGTGCTGCGTGCTGACCAGCACGGTATCGATGCGCTTCGGCCGCCCGAAGGCGTATTCGATTGTCACCTGGGACTTGCCGTCGGGCCGCAGCCAGGGAAGCTCATTCGCCTTGCGCGCCTGCGCCAGCCGTCGCGCCAGACGGTGCGAGAGGTCGATCGGCATCGGCATCAACGAGTCGGTTTCATGGCAGGCAAAGCCGAACATCATGCCCTGGTCGCCGGCGCCGAGGGTGGCCACCTCTTCTTCCGTGACCCCCTTGCGCGTCTCCAGTGCATGGTCGACGCCCTGGGCGATGTTGGGGCTCTGCCGGCCGATCGCGACCTGGACGGCGCAGGTGTTGCCGTCGAACCCCTTGGCGCTGTTGTCGAAGCCGATGTCGACGATCACCCTGCGAGCCAGCTCGTCGAAATTGATGTGCGCCAGCGTGGTGATCTCCCCCAGCAGCATCACGAAACCGGTCTTGGTCACCGTCTCACAGGCGACGCGCGAACGCGGGTCCTGCTCCAGGCAGGCGTCCAGGACGGCGTCGGAGATCTGGTCACACAGCTTGTCGGGGTGCCCCTCGGTCACCGATTCGGACGTGAAGTGCAGCCGCGGTGAACTCATGAAGGTCGTGCTCATGACAGCCTCCTCGTCACTAATGAAATGCCCCTTCATCGTGAGAAGGGGCAAGGACGCTGGCATGGGCCACCCTCTCATCTTCCAGACTCGGTCTGCCGGAGTTGGCACCACGTCCCGTAGGACAGGTTGCCGAGGCTTCACAGGGCCGGTCCCTCTGCCTCTCTGGATAAGAGTCTTGGGGCTATTCGGTTGTTGGCGTGTAGTTTATCATGCCGCTTCCGGAGTGTCAAACAGGGACCTGAAAGGGTGGATTAGGTGCCTGGTAGGCTCCATCACTGGCCCCGAGCTTGCATCAGAGAACGGACTCACTTGCTTGTTCGGGCAGGGGGACCGAGGTGTCCTTGACAGAACGGTGCTTCCCCGGATGATGGAAGTCAGGATTCACGCTCACCTGCGAGCGTCGGACCAAGGCGGACAGGGCCTCTGTCCAGCCGCGCATTCCGCCCGGGCCGGCCGGGACAAGCAGCTATGAAACGCAAAGGTCACATGGATAACGGGCGAGGATGGGCGCTGGGTTTGGGAGCGCTGGCATTGCTGGTCCTGAGCAGCCGCCCTGGCCAGGCGCGTGCGGCCGCTTCCCTGCAATCTACCCAGGCGGCCGTCCAGGGCACCGTGCTCGAACTCGGCAACGGGGATGCCCGTTGCCAACGCGCTTGTTCAGGCCACGGACTTCTCCTTGCAGGCCCTTACCGACGTAGCAGGCCGCTTCGCGTGGCCCGCCATCTCGCTGCCGGAGGCGGCCTTCCCCACCGCCGTAGAGGTCTTCGCCCCCGGCTATGGAACCTGGCGGATCGAAGAAGTTCGCTTCCGCGCCGGTGACACTCTGATCCTGGATGTTGCCCTCGGCCCCGATCCGGTCACGCTGATCGTCCCCGGCCCGCGGGACGCTGACGAATGGCCCACGTTTCCCACGGGCGGCGCGGCGCTCAGCGCGCCGCTGGATGATCAATCTCAGCTTCCCCTGCCCGCCACGATCCGCGTGCGCGTCACCGGCTACCCCTACTGCGACACGGGACGGCCGTACACCGTCGAGACCATCGACTTCAAGGAATACGTCAAGCACGTCCTTCCCAACGAGTGGGGGTCAAGCTGGCCCACCGAGTCGATCCGCGCCGGTGCGATGGCGACCAAGATGTATGCGTGGTCGTACATCGCCGTCGGCGGCAAATGGCCCGACGCCGACGTGTACGACAGCACCTGTGACCAGGTCTACAACCCCGCCGTTTCGTACGCCAGCACGAATAAGGCCGTCGACTTCACCTGGAACTGGCGCCTGCTGCGCAGCGACGGCCAGCACCTGTTCCGCACCTTCTACCGCGCGTATGCCAGCCAGTGCGCCGACGCCGGTCTGACCGGGTACTGCATGGGCCAGTACGAGTTCGCGCGATATGGCCTACGACCTGTTTACGTGGGACGAGATCCTGGCCGTGTTCTACACCGGGAGCGCGCTGACGCCGGTGTATGTCCCGCCCGGGCGGGTACTCCCTCAGGTACTACGGCAACGGCTATGGCGACCTGGATCGTGTCAAGGTGGCGATCGATGACCCGGCCACCACCGCCCCCGGCCCGCCATCCGACGTCGGTGCCACGGACTTCACCCTCGAATGGTGGATGAAGGCGCTGCCCGGCGAGAACCCCGCCGCCACTCCGGCCTGCGGGGCGGACGAGTCGTGGCGGCGCGGCAACGTGCTCATGGATCGCGACCGCTTCAACCAGAATGGAGACTTCGGTGTGTCGCTCGGCGGCGGGCGCCTCGCCTTCGGCGTCACGGGGGCCGACGGCTCGCAGCGCACGCTGTGCGGGACGGCCTCGCTGGCCGACGGGCTTTGGCATCATGCGGTGGTGCAGCGCCGTGTCTCGGATGGCTGGATGTCGATCTACATCGACGGCGCGCTCGATGCGGAAGCCGACGGCCCGAATGGCAACATCGCCTATCCGGATGACGCCACGCCGCTCAACCTGTGTGGGTCCGGCGGGACCTCCGCCTGCGCCAACGATCCGTACCTGGTGTTCGGCGCCGAGAAGCACGATCAGCTCCGTTCGACTTACTTGTCCTTCCATGGCTGGTTGGACGAGATCCGTCTGTCAACCGTCTTGCGCTATGCGTCGTCCTTCACCCGCCCGGCTTCGCGCTTCGCGACCGACGCCAGCACCGTGGGCCTGTGGCACTTCGACGAGGGCTACGGGAACGTAATCCGCGACGACTCAGTGCCCAACGGGCCGAGCCTCGGCGATCGCAACTACGGCGGTGTGACCAACGGCCCCGAGTGGACCGACGACACCTTCTGGTACGTGCCGCCGCCGACGCCTACCCCCACACCGACCGTCAGCCCGACGACCACGCCCACGCCGACGGTGACGCCGACCGCCACTGGCACGCCGACCTCCACCATCACTCCAACATCGACGCGCACGCCCACTCCGACGATCACGCCGACGCCCACTCCCTTCTCGCCGCCGACGCCCAGCCCGATCCCGCCGCTGGTCTTCGCCGTCATCGGCGACTACGGCCTGGACAGCCAACCCGAGGAAGACGTCGCCACGCTGGTCCACAACTGGTCGCCGGCCTTCATCGTCACCACCGGCGACAACAATTACCCGGACGGTGAGCGGTCATTGATCGACGACAATGTCGGGCAGTACTACGCCGACTTCATCTACCCGTACACCGGCGCGCATGGACCCGGGGCGACCGAGAATCGGTTCTTCCCCGCCTTGGGGAACCACGACTGGAACTCCGAAGACGGCGCCCCCTACTTGGACTACTTCACGCTGCCTGGCAACGAGCGTTACTACTCGATCATCCGAGGGCCGGTCGAGTTCTTCATCCTCGACAGCGACGCCCGCGACCCGGATGGGATCTCGGAATCATCGGTTCAGGCCGCCTGGCTGCAGACCGGACTGGCTGCCTCGACGACCCCGTGGCAGATCGTCGTGCTCCACGCTGCGCCCTATTCGTCCGGGACGCACGGGTCGAGCAGCATGCGCTGGCCGTTTGCCGCGTGGGGAGCAGACGCCGTCCTCGCCGGTCACGATCACGTCTACGAGCGGCTGGCGGTCGACGGGATCCCGTATATCGTCAACGGCCTGGGCGGTTCGGTGATCTACAACTTCGACACCCCGCTGCCCGAGAGCCTGGTGCGATACAACGGCGACTTCGGCGCGATGCGCGTCGAGGCCAGCCTGGGTTCGCTGGTGTTCGATTTCTACTCGCGTGACGGGACGCTGCGGGACCGGCACGTCGTCCAGGCCACACCGTCCTTCGGGGACGTCCCGACGTCGCACTGGGCCTATCCGTATGTTGAGACGCTCTACCGGGAGGGCTACGTCGCCGGGTGCAGCGCCTCGCCGCGGCTGTATTGCCCCGAACGCGTCCTGACCCGCGCCGAGAGCTCGGTGTTCATCCTGCGCGGCGCCTACGGCAACATCGCCTCACCGCCGCACCCCACCCCGACGGCGCCTTCCTTCGCCGACTGTGGCGACCAGCTTCTGGGGATTCGGTTGGATCGAGAGTCTCTACGCCGACGGTTACACTGCCGGCTGCGGCACGACGTCCGCTGATCTTCTGCCCGCTGCGCGATCACACCCGCGCCGAAGGTTCGGTCTTCTTCCTGCGCATCCGCCACGGCATCAGCTACACGCCGCCGGCGCCAAGCGGTGGTCTTCGCCGATGTCGCCCCGGGCGCGTGGTATGCCGGGCTGGGTCGAGGCGGCCTATGCTGAAGGACTGCTGCCCGGCGTGCAGCACCTCCCCCTCCGCTACTGTCCGGACGACATCCTGGATCGCTCCTGGGCAGCCTACATGATGGTGCAGGCTAAGGACTTGGTGATCCCGTGATCGGGCCGCGTGGCAGGCCGTCAGGCGCGTTCTCTGGCCTGCCATTCCTGCGCCTGGTGCTATGCGGGGCAGCGCTCGTCCTTCCGATGCTGCTGGTCCTGACCCTCCCGGGTGCAGATCCATCAACCTCCGTCGATCGGTCGGCTCCGGCCGGCGGCCGAGAGGCCTTCGGGCTTGGGAGCGGCGGCCGCGCACGGGCTGAGAGCGCCAATACGCCCTCCCCGGCCGAACTCGCATATGCCCTCAGCCACGGGCTGACGCTGCGCACAGTCGTTTGGGCAGCCGAAGCGCTCACCGGCTGGATTCCCTTTGGGCCGCCGGTCGAATCGCGCTGGGATGCACGCCGAGTGAGCCAAGCCACAACCGAGCCGCTGATCACGGACGATCAATTCGTGTGGGGGCCGAACGTCGGGCCCTTCGACGCCGGTGCGTTCCTCGAATCGCGAGGCTCGAAGCTGGCCGAGTATGCCGGGGACCTCGAACTGTGGGCGTCGTACTCGAGCGTCAACCCTCAGGTGCTGCTGGCCGTCCTCGAGCTGCGCAACGGCCTGGTCGATCGGATGCCCGACGACGCCGACCCGGCGCTGATCCGGGATCAGATCGAGACGACGGCGCTTGACCTGGCGACGGCCTTCTACGAGCACCTGTACACGTGGGGGGCCAGGCGCGACGACTTCCTCCCCTATCGCGGCGTTGCCCTCGCTGGCGCTGGACGATGGGACGATCATCGCCCTCGATGCTGAGACGTCCTCCGGAGCCTATGCCCTGCAGAAGGTCCTGGCACGGGGCAGCACGATTTCCGATTGGC
>CAVZPO010000008.1:0-41376 GCA_963777165.1 uncultured Chloroflexia bacterium | reverse complement strand
ACCCGGCGGCCACAATAGCGTATGACCCGCCGCCGCGGCAGCATCCCGTGCGGGACGATCGTGCTCGGCCTGGCCCTGATGCCGGTCGTGTTTGCCGTCGCCTTCTTCGGCCTGGTCCTGGCGGCCGAGGCGATGGGCGTCGGCAGCGTGTCCCAGCTTGAGCGGACGGTGCAGGATCTCCTGGTGTACACCGGGCTAGTGAGCGCGCCGGCGACGCCAACACCCGCGCCGGTCGACTTGGACCCTTCCCCGACGCCGTTCCAGCCCCTACTCACGGAGACTCTCGAAACCTCGGACTCGCCGACAGCGTCGCCTTCGGCTACCACCACCCCGTCGGCGACTTTGACACTCACCACCACACCGACGGAAACAACGACCGCGACGGCCTCGCTCACGCCGTCACCGACGGTGACCCCATCGGCGACCATCGCCGCGACCGCAACGCGCACGCGCACGCCGACCCAGCCGCCGACCCGGACGGTGACGCGGACGCTGCCGCCGCCGACGGCGTCGAACACACCTGAGGTCCAGCCCGAACCGACTGCCACATCCGACGGACAGCCCACGCAGGCACCCGACACAGCGACTCCTACGACTGCACCGACCGCGTCGACGTGCGCCGCAGCCGCCAACTCAAGCGTCGAGGCCGAGGTCGTCACCCTGGTCAACGACGAACGCGTCTCGCAGGGCTTGGCGGCCTACTCGGTGGACAGCCGTCTGCGGGCGGCGGCGCGCGTGCACGCCACCGACATGGCCTGCAATCACTTCACTTCACACACCGGGTCGGACGGCTCGTCGGTGCGTGATCGGGTCGAGCGGCAAGGATACGCCTGGTCCTGGATCGGCGAGAACTACTACGTCGGCGGCAGCGGCGCGCAGACGGCGTTTGACTGGTGGATGAACAGCACACTCCACCGCGCCAACCTGCTCAGCCCGAACTACACGCAGTTTGGGGTCGGCTACGTGTACGACGCCGACAGCGACTACGGCGGGTACTTCGTGGTCGTATTTGCGCGGCCGGGGTGAGGCCCGACGGTACGGGCGGCCGTCTCCAGCGATTCGTCCCGCGCTGTTCCCTCGCCGGCTTCGCCGTGACTAGAGCGGGCCGCCTTCAGGCACACATGGCGCGCCCACCCGGAGTTCCATCTCCGGGGCGCTCCTTCTTCTAGGTCCCCCGCGCTTGAGCATCAACGCTCGGTCGACGATCCTCTGATTTGCCACGAAGAAATGAGCAGGATCCCTCGGGGTCGCATGCGCGCCGTCGGGCCGCAGACGGCTGCCTGGCTTTCGGCGTATAGTGAGCTCGCGTCGGGGGGGAGCGACATGCCTCCCTCCCCGACCCAACCGACCGCCTGAGGGCTCGCATCTCCCATGTTCTCTTCGCGACTGGCTTCCGATCTGAGCCCGGGGCGCCTGCAGCGTGCTCTCGATCAGCTCCGCGCCGCCGACACCCGCTCGTCGATCTGACGACCTCTAACCCGCCGGAATGCGGGCTCGGACCGGATGCGGAGGCCCTGGCCCGAGCGGTCGCCGTTCCGGGCGTGGCCGAGTACCACCCTGATCCGCGCGGTATGCCGGGAGCGCGCCACGCCATCGCGCGCTACTACGCCGACCGCGGGTTGCCCACGAGCCCTGACGACATCTTCGTGAGCGCCAGCACGAGCCAGGCCTACGCCGAGCTGGTCAAGCTGTTCGCCGATCCCGGCGATGAGGTGCTCGTGCCTCAGCCCTCGTATCCGCTCTTCGACATGCTGGTGAGCCTCGAGGGCTGCCGGCCGGTGCGGATTCCCCTCGGCGTGGACGCCGGAGGGCCGCTGGCGCATCGATGTCGACGCGCTGGCACGCGCCTTCAGCTCCCGCACGCGCGCCGTCATCCTGGTGAGCCCGAACAATCCGACCGGGGGCTACCTCCATCCGGAGGAGCACGCAGCAATTCAACACCTGTGCGCCGACAGGCGCTGCCCACTTCTGCTCGACGAGGTGTTCTACGACTACCCCGCCGAAGGCTATAGTCCGCCTTCCGTGCTGGATAGTCTCGATGGCCTGACCGTCCGCTTGAGCGGGTTGTCGAAGGTCATCGGCGCGCCCCAGCTCAAGCTGGGTTGGATCCGGTTGAGTGGCGAGGCTGCGTTGGTGCGCGCAGCTTCGGAGCGCCTCGAGTTCATCGCCGATGCGTACCTCTCGGCCTCGACGCCCGCCCAGCTCGCCGCCGAAGTGCTCTTGCCGGAACGCGGCCCGCTGCAGTCGAAGATACGCGAGCGCCTGGAGACGAACCAGCGCGCCGTCGAGCAGGCCTTCGGCCAATCGTCTCCGGCGCACTTGCAGCCGCGTGAAGGCGGCTGGACCCTGGTCCTGCGTCTGCCGGATGGAGAGGACGACGAGGAGCTGGCCTATCAGTTGCTCGTGGATGATCACGTCGTCGTCCACCCGGGTTTCTTCTTCGACTTCCCTCAGGGCGAGCATCTGGTGATCAGCCTGCTCGCGCCCGTGGACGAGTTCGCGGAAGGTGTCAGCCGCGTGGCAAGGCGGATCGAAGCGCGGGCGTCCGGCTGACCGTCGCCCACGCGCCTTCGGCCGGGTCCGCTTCGCGGGCACTGCATCATCGATCGTCCGCGCGCCTACGTGGCGCGCGGCTGGCGGAAGGTCCCTTCGGCTGACGACCGGGCAGCCGGCGCGGCGGGCAACGCGGCCGGCCCTCGAGGACCTAGTTCCCCGCCGAGGGCATGCGGCCCGCCGGAGCAAAGCGGAGGTGCGGGCCGGGTGGCCGAGGCGGGCCAACTATGGATCCCCCGTCCAGCAATCGCCCCCGCTACGGGTTCGCCACGCCGCAACCACAATCTGCCCACAATCTCCTGACAGACTGTCTGCAATACGGCACAGTCCGTGAGGAGGTCAAGATGAAAGAAGGAATGGGTTGGCGGATCGCTCTGGGGGTGGTACTCGTCGTGGCGCTGATCGGCGCCGGGGCGGCGCTCGCGTGGATGGCGTATAACGCCGGGTTGGCTCAGTCTGCGGCGCCGGGCACCGTCGCACCCCAGGTGGTGGCGCCGTACGGCATGGTTCGCCCGCACTTCATGGCGCCGTTCGGCTTCGGGTTCATCGGCTGTCTGGTTCCGTTGGCGTTCCTGTTCCTGGTCTTCAGTCTGTTTCGCCTCGTCGTCTGGGGCGGGATGGGCCGACACATGATGCACGGGGGCTGGGGGATGCGCGACGGGATGCGCGAGCACTGGCAGCAGCGGATGGCCGAGTGGCACCGCGAAGCGCATGCCACCGGGGGTGCTGAACCCCCCACGGACAAGCACTCCGCCTGACCCGCGACTGACGTTCCGGCTCGGCCCTCCTCCAGGCAATCAGGCGGATGGGGGCTGAGCCGGGCTTTTGCCCTGCCGGAGGGTTTGGGGTTGAATCGGCTCCGATGGCGACGATCCTGCTCGTGGATGATGAACCCAAGATCGTGCAGCTCGGCCGCGACTACCTCGAGCGCGCCGGCTTCAGCGTCGCCAGCGCGGCCAACGGCGAGGCGGCGCTGGCCGCCTTCCACTCGCGGGCGCCGGAGCTGATCGTGCTCGACCTCGGCCTGCCGGGCGCCGACGGGCTGGACGTGACGCGCCAGATCCGGCGCGAGTCGGATGTGCCGATCATCATGCTCACCGCCCGCGGCGAAGAGAGCGACAAGCTGGTCGGGCTCGAACTGGGCGCCGATGACTACATGGTCAAGCCCTTCAGCCCCAAAGAACTGGTCGCCCGCGTGCGGGCGGTGCTGCGCCGGGCCGAAGGCAGGGCCGGGCCGGCGGCCGAGGTGCTGCGCGTGATGGACCTGACGCTCGACCTGCCGCGGCAGCGCCTGACGGTCGGCGATCGCCCGATCGAGCTGACGGCGACCGAGTTCCAACTCCTGGCGGCGCTGGCGCGCCAGCCCGGCCGGATCTTCACCCGCGCCCAGCTGCTCGACGCCGTGCGCGGCGTGGCCTTTGAGTTGTACGAGCGGGCGATCGACACGCACATCAAGAATCTGCGCCGGAAGATCGAGCCCGACCCGCGCCAGCCGCGCTACATCCAGACGGTCTACGGCGTCGGGTACCGGATGGCCGAGGCATGAGGCACGAGTTCGACTCGTATCGGCGGCGAATGCATCCGCGCTCCCGGCCGCCATGGTGGCCGGAGGACGAGCCCTGGCCGCCGGTGCGAATGGGAATGCCGGATCACTGGCGCCCGAGCCGCAGGCGTTTCCTGGGCTTCGCCGTCGTGGCGTTCCTGGTCGTATGGCTCGTCGCCGTCGCCGGGTGCGCCGGGACGATGTGGGTCGTCGGCGCGCTCACGGGTCAGCCCGCCGGCGATGCCTCCTGGATCGTCCCTGCCCTGGCGGGCGTGCTGGCCTTCACCTTGCTGATGTCCGGCGTCCGGAGGCTGGCGCTGCCGCTGGGCGATCTGATCGAGGCGGCGCAGCGCGTCGAGGCCGGTGACCTCGAGCCGCGCGTGCGCCTGCGCGGCTCCCGCGATCTACGGGCGTTGGGCCGGGCCTTCAATTCCATGCTCGACCGGCTGCAGCAGAACGAGGTCCAGCGCCGGCAGCTGCTGGCCGATGTGACCCACGAGCTGCGCACGCCGGTCGCCGTGCTGCAGGGCAACCTGGAGGCGATGGTCGACGGCGTGTATCCGGCCGATGCCGAGCATCTGGGCCCACTGGTGGAAGAGACGCGGCTGCTGTCGCGGCTTGATCGACGACCTGCGCACGCTGTCGTTGGCCGAAAGCGGCGTGCTCGAGCTGCATCGCGAGCCGACCGACCTGGGCGTGCTGGTCGGCGAGGTGGTGGCTGCCTTCCGTGCGCAGGCCGAAAGCAGCGGCGTGAGGCTGGTCGCCGACGTGCCCGACGATGCGCCGCTGGCCGAGATCGACCCGCTGCGGGTGCGCGAGGTGCTGTTCAACCTGACCGCCAACGCGCTGCGCCACACGCCGCCCGGGGGTGAGGTGCGCATCGCTGTGGCGGCGGATGCGAGGACGCTTCGCTTCTCGGTCGTCGACAATGGGAGCGGGATCGCGGCCGAGGATCTGCCGCACGTGTTCGAACGGTTCTACAAGACCGCCGATTTCGACCGGCAGCGGGCTGGGGCTGGCGATCGCCCGCAACCTGGTGCTGGCGCATGGCGGCGAGATCGAGGCCGAGAGCGCCGCCGGGCGTGGGACGACGATCCGGTTCACGCTGCCCCTCGAACCAAACGCCGGAGCGTCAATTCCGGCATAACGCACCTGCCTCGCCTGCCCTTTCGCTACCCTGATTGCCCCCGCTCGTCTCGATCCTGTGTGTGGATGCCGAAACATCCCCGGCATCGAGAGTGACACGCGGGCATCGCTAGTCGACTTCCTTGCGTGTCGCAATCGGAGAGACGCTTTCGGCGGAATAGATCTCGCCCAGGAAGCGGCTGGGGCGGGCGCCGATCTTGCGCGTCGCCTCGAAGCCACAACGTCGGGCGAGCGTTTCCCAGGCTTCGAATGGGATTGGATACGGCACCCAGGCGTTGCCGCGGTCGGTGTTGTACTCCACCAGGAGCAGCCTGCCGCCAGGCTTGAGCATCCCCCGGACCGCGGCGACGATCGGCGCCTTTCGCCGGTGGAAGTGGAGCGAGTTGGACATCACCACGCCGTCGAGGGCGGGCAGGTTCAGCGGCCGGGTGAAGTCGGCGCATTCGTAGTGCACCTGCGTTTCGGGAAACCGCGAGCGCATGCGACGTTCCTGCTCGTCCAGTGCGCGGCGGTCGGTGTCGACCGAGTAGATCACTCCCTGCGGGCCGATCAGTTCGGCCAGCGCCAGTGTGAACGCACCGGTGCCGGAGCCGAGGTCAGCCCAAGTGCCACCGGGTTGCGGGACCCCCGGGCGAAGCAGTTCAACGTGATCGGCGTGGATCATGTGCGCGTCGTCCGCTGAGGGCGGCTAGCACGGCACGTCGTCGGTCGTGATCAGGCGCACGGCGCGGTCGTAGAAGAAGTAGTCGACCGCCCAGTTGATGAGCACGAACAGCCGGTTGCGGAAGCCGATGAGCTGGATCAGGTGGACGACCAGCCAGACGACCCAGGCGGCGAAACCCTGGAAGGACAGGCCGCGGATGTGGGCGACGGCGGCGTTGCGCCCGATCGTCGCCAGCGAGCCGGGGTTCTGGTAGCGAAAGGCGACCGGCGATCTCGCCACGCATCAGCCGGCGGATATTGTCGACGGCCGTCTCGGCCATCTGCACCGCCACCGGCGCCATCATCGGCAGCGGCTGGCCGGCGTCCTCCAGGTAGGCGGCGTCGCCGATGACGAACGCTTCGGGGGCGCCGCGGAGCTGGAGCGTCGGCTCGACCGGGAGGCGGCCCTGGCGTGCGGTCGGAACCCCGAGCTTGGCCATGAGCGGCGCAGCGCGGGCGCCGGCGGCCCAGATCAACGTCCGGGCGGGGATGATCTCGCCGCCGCGCAGCGTGACGGCGACGCCGTCGTAGTCATCGACCATGGCGCCGAGGCGGACGCGCACGCCTTTGCGCTCCAGCGTCGCCGCGGCCGCGGCGGAGAGATGCGCCGGCATGCCGGGGAGCAACCTGTCGGCGGCCTCCAGCAGGACCACCGAGACTTGAGAGAGGTCGAGCCCCGGGAGGTCCTTGGCGAGCACGAGGTGGACGAGCTCCGAGAGTGCGCCGGCCATCTCGACGCCAGTCGGCCCACCGCCAACGACGACGAGTGTGAGCAGCGAACGCCGGACGGCGGGGTGCGGCTCGAGAGCGGCGCGCTCGAACAGGCACAGGACGCGGTTGCGGATGGCCACCGCATCGGTGAGGTCCTTGAGCCCGATGCCGTGCTTCTCGACCCCGCGCTTTCCGAATGTATCCGTGGCGCCGCCGGGGGCCAGGATCAAGTAGTCGTAGCCGATCTCACCGGAGGTGGTGTGGAGGGATTTGCCGGCGAGGTCGGCCCCCTTCACTTCGGTGAGGCGGAACTCGAGATTGCGCTGGCCGCGCAGGATGGCGCGGACCGGTTTGGCGATCTGTTCCGGCTCGAGCCCGGCGGTGGCGACCTGGTAGAGCAGCGGTTGGAAGAGATGGTAGTTGCGCCGGTCGATCAGGATGACCCGCACGTGCGCGTTGCGCAGCCGGCGGGCGGCGCGCAGCCCGCCGAACCCGGCGCCCACGATCACGATCGTTGGCGTGTCGATTGGCATCGATGGCTCCGAGGGATATTCTACCCAAGGAGGCGTGCGCCAGGCTCTTTCCGGGTGCGTCACCCGCGATCAGGGTGCTATCCCCCCGCCTGCACCGGGGCCACGGGATCCTGCGGCAGCCGCCAGCGTAGTATCCTTCGAGGATGGATGCGCGGTTGTCGGGGCGGCCAAGAGTCAGACGGCTGCCCGCCCACGTCACGTCAATAGCAGCCGCTCAGGATACCCAGGGCGTGGCAGGGGCCGGTGCACTCCATTTCAATGAGGCGCGATCGGTCACCGGTCTTGACTTTCAAACACCGCTATCATACAGTTGTTATCAGGCAGAACTTCATTTCACCCTGTGAAAGCTCGGGCGTGCGCCGTCCAGCTTCAGGCCATCTTTCGGAAAGGCGCCGCTCGTCTGGGTGGTTCTGGCGCTGAGCCTGCAGCTGCATCGGCCTTCCGCGGCCAGGACCCGAGCACGACTTCTAGCCCGGACCCGGTTCACAGAGAGTGCTCCATCACGGAGAGTCATGCGGGATGAACCCCTTTGAGTATCACGAGCCCGCTACGCTTGAAGCCGCGAGTGAGATCCTCGTTCAGTACGGCCGCGACGCGGCCGCCCTGGCTGGAGGCACCGCCCTCCTGGTCGACATGCGGCATGCGGAGCTCCAACCGCGCCACGTAGTCAGCCTGTGGAAGATCCCCGGACTCGCCGCCTTTCGAGCCAACGGAAGCTACCAGATCGGCGCGCTCCTGACGGTCACCGAACTGGGCGACGCCCTGGGAGCCCCGGCGCTCGAGGGGCTGCGCGAGGCGGCTCGGTCACTTGGCTCCTTGCAGATTCAAAACCTGGCGACGGTCGGCGGCAATATCTGCAAGGCCTCCCCGGGGGCTGATCTGGTGCCGCCCCTGCTCTGCCTCGATGCCCGCCTCGCTCTCCAGCGGGCCGGGGCGCAGCGCGAGGCCCCGCTCGACGGGTTCCTCACCGGGCCCGATCAGACGGCGCTGGCGCCCGGCGAGCTGCTCGTGAGCATCCATGTCCCCCAGCCCCCGCCCCGAACGGGGACGGCATTCCTGAAGATCATGCGCCGCCAGGCGCTCGACTGCTCGATCGTCTCCGTATGCGCCCGGGTCACGCTGGAAAGCGATGGCATCACTTGCCGGGAAGCCCGCATCGGGCTGGCGGCGGTTGCACCCAACCCCTTCCGGGCCAGGTCCGCCGAGGCTGTCCTCGCCGGCTCCCGCATCAACGATGATGCGATTCGCGAAGCCGCCGATGTGGCGCGCAGCGAATCCCGCCCGATCACCGACGTTCGGGCCTCGGCGCAGTACCGCGGGCTGCTGATCAGGGAACTGGTGGAGCGGGCCATTCGGCTGGCGGCTGAACGCGCCAGGAAGGAAGCGTGAGGGTCATGCCGACAACCCTGACGGTCTCCCTCGATATCAACGGCGAGACCCACGTCCTCGAGATCGAGCCGCAGGAAACCCTCTTGCACGTCCTCCGGGAGCGTCTGGGCCTCACGGGAACAAAGGCCAACTGCGAAGAGGGCGAATGCGGCGCCTGCACGGTGCTTCTCGATCATCGACCGGTCAACAGCTGCCTGCTGCTGGCCGTACGGGCACAAGGCTGTCACATTCTCACCATCGAGGGCCTGACGGCAGACAGCCGCTATGCCGCGCTCCGGGAGGCATTTACCCAAGAAGGCGCCATTCAATGCGGCTACTGCACGCCCGGGTTCCTGCTCTCCGCGGCCGCCTTGCTGGATGCCCATCCCACCCCGACGAGGGATGAGATCATCCGCGCTCTCTCGGGAAACATCTGCCGATGCACCGGGTACACGAAGATCCTGAAGGCCGTCGAGAACACGGCCAGCGGAGCGGCGCCAGGATGACCGAGACCAGGATCGTAGGCCAGCGAACGCCACGCCAGGATGCCCAGGCCAAATCCGCCGGCAGTTTCGTCTACGGAATGGATTTCCACCTCCCGGGCGAGCTCCACGGTGCGATTCTTCGAAGCCCTCATCCCCATGCGCTCATTCGGTCCATCGATGCGAGCCGCGCCCGGTCGCTCGAGGGGGTGGAGGCCGTGCTGACGTCCAAGGACCTTCCGGCCGGGCTGCTGATGCCCGGGGTGGTGTGGGATCAGCCCCTCCTGGCCGCGGAGCGCGTGCGCTATCACGGCGAACCGGTCGCCGCCGTCGCGGCCCAGACGCCGGCCATCGCCGAGCGGGCTCTGGAGCTGATCGAGGTCGATTACCAACCCCTCCCCGCAATCGTCGACCCCGACGCGGCGATGGCTGCCGATTCCCCCCTCGTGCACGAGGCCTGGGAGACCTACCAGGCCGAGGAGGAAGTGGTCCGCGAACGCAACGTCTGCTGCCGCGCCTCGCTTCGCAAAGGTGATGTGGAGAAGGGCTTCGCCGCTTCGGATTTCATCGTCGAGGGCACGTACAGCACCGAGAGTGTGCATCAATCGCACGTCGAACCCAGGGTGGCGACTGCCGTGGTGCTCCCCGGCGAAACCCCGACGGTCCACACGAACACCCAACTCCCCTACTGGATTCGAACCAACGTCGCGCACGTGCTTGGGGTGCCCGAAGACGGCGTCCGGATTGTCCCCACTGGCATCGGCGGCGCCTTCGGTTCCAAACTGTATCCACAAATCGAACCGCTGACCGCCCTGCTCTCCAGGCAAGCCCGGAAGCCCGTTCGGATGGTCGTTCCCCTGGACGGACGAACTTCTGGCGGGGCTGCCGCGGCACCCGACGAAGACGCGGCTGAAGAGCGGCGTGATGCGCGACGGGACCCTGGTGGCCCTTGAGGCGAGCATGGTGATGGACGGGGGCGCGTACGCCGGCTCAACCCCCGAGATCGCCTCGGTGGCGGTGCTGTGCCTGGCCGGCCCCTATCGAACTCCGCATATCCGGGTCGACGTCCACGGCGTCCTCACGCACAAGACCAACTTCGGGGCCTATCGCGGGCCCGGCGGCCCGTACAGTGTCTTCGCCCTGGAGACCCACCTGGACGAAGTCGCTGCTCGAGTCGGCATGGACCCTCTCGATCTTCGTCTGCGCAACATCCTGGAAGAAGGGGACGAGGCTCCCAACGGTCAGATCGTAACCGGCGTCGGATTGCGTGAGGCCGTCGAGCGCGCCACGCAGGCGATCGATTGGCGCAAGCCTGCCGGCCCCAACCGCGGCAAGGGACTCTCGCTGGGCTGGTGGACGACGACGCTGCAGCTCTCGACGTCGGAGGCATTCGTCAATGAGACCGGCAAGGTCGTCGTCCGCGTGGGCACGCAGGAGATCGGGACCGGCGCCATCATGGGCGGGGTGCGCCAAGTGGCCGCAGAGACACTGGGGCTGGACGTTGACGACGTGGTGATCGATGTCGCGGACACTCTTTCGGGCCTGTGGGATTGGGGTTCGCAAGGAAGCCGCACGCTCTCCAATGTCGGGCGAGCCGCCCAATTCGCCTGCCAGGACCTGCGCCTCAAGATCTTGACTCTTGCGGAGCAGCTCCTGGAGCTCGACCGGGAAGGCCTGGAGCTCGCCCGAGGACACGTCTTCGCCAAGGACAGGCCCGAGGAACGGATCTCGCTCCAGGAACTGGCCCTCCGGGCGCCGGAGGGCGGTCTGCACAGCCGGGCCGAATCCAGACCTGAACCCGTCACGTACGACAAGTCTCGCCTCACCTCCTGTCTGTATCCCGCCTTCCACCACCCCAGCTTCCACTGCCACGCCGCCGAAGTCGAAGTTGACCCAGGAACGGGCATGGTCCGCGTGGTGCGCTTTGCCGCCGCACATGACATCGGCCGGGCGATCAACCCAACGCTGATCGAGGGGCAGATCGAGGGTGGCGTGATGCAGGGGATCGGCATGGCGCTGATGGAGGAAGTGCTCTACGACGCGAAGGGCTACCGCACCAACACGAACTGGACCGACTACAAACTCCCCACGCTCGCCGACCTGCCCGAGATCCAGGCCATCATCATCGAGCACCCGACGCCCCTCGGGCCGTATGGGAGCAAGGGACTCGGGGAATCGCCCGTCCTGCATCCGCCGGCGGCGGTCGCCAATGCCATCGCCGCGGCAACGGGCCTGCGGTTCCGTTCGCTGCCCATCACCCCTGAGAAGGTGGCCTTAGCGCTGTCAGAAGCGAACTCCTAGGCCGGCCGCGTCGGCGCTGTTCGCTTCCATCAGCGCCATTGGAGGGCATCCGATGGCCGCCATGTATCACGTCGAGGTCATCAAGGCCAAGGGCGACCAGCGGGAGCTGGAGGACTTCCTGCGCACAGAATGTCTCCCGTACTGGCGTGAACGCGGTTTCGAAGTCAGGGTGTATTCGCGGCAGTACAGCCTGGGCGACGGCCCGACCTGGCTCTTTACCGGACTGGATCATCTGTCCGACTTCGATCGCTGGCCGGCTATGGCCACCGCCGAGCCAAAGGGCCAGGAGTTGATGAGGCGTCTCGAGAGCATGATCGACGAGCTCCACGCCAGCGTCATCCGCGACGTGGAGAGCACGGACGAGCCCCCCTCGCCAGAAGCCTGAGGAGGGTCATCCTTGAAAGGGCGGCACCAAGAATGAGCACCCCCACGCTGAAGCTCATGATCCCCGGCCCCATCCAGCCGGAAGACGATGTCCTGCTGGCCATGGGCGGGCCGGTTCAGCCCCACTACGGCCCGGAGTGGGCGCGCATTCACCAGGAAACTCTGGACATGCTTCGAGAGGTGTATGCGACGAAGGGGGACGTGTTCATTCTCGTTGGATCCGGCTCGTCGGCCTTGGACGCCTGTCTGGGAAGCGCGCTCTCCACCGGGGAGCAGGTCGTGATCGGCGTCAACGGCTGGTTTGGCGAGCGCCTGGCGGCCATCGCGCAGCAGTATGGTCTGGAGGTGATTCCGGTCACGGCGCCCTGGGGCCAACCACTCGACCCCGCGGATTTCGGCAAGGCACTTAGAGGCTCACCCTCAGGCCCGCCTGGCGGCCGTCGTGCACCTCGAAACCTCGACCACGATCGTCAACCCGATCCAGGAGATCGGCCACCTGGTTGCCCGCTCCGGGCGCGTCCTGATGGTCGACGCCGTTTCCTCCTTGGGGGGCATGCCGGTCCGGATGGACGACTGGGGGATCGGGCTGTGCGCCTCCGCCTCGCAGAAATGCCTCGGCGCTCCTCCGGGCCTGGCGACGGTTGCGGTGAGTCCGGCGGCCTGGTCGCTGATCGATCGCGCCGAGAACAAGGGACACGGCTGGTATCTGAACCTGCGGGTCTGGCGGCAGTTCGCCACCGAATGGGCCGGGTGGCATCCTTTCCCCATCACCATGGCGACCAACAACGTGCTGGCCCTGCGCGCCGGACTGCAAGGATTGCTGGCCGAAGGGCTCGAGCATCGCATGCAGAGGTACCAGTCACTGGCGCTTCGACTGCGCCAGGGCTTGCGCCAGATCGGGATGCAGCCCTACACCTCTGATGACCTGATGGCGCCGGTGCTCACGGCGGCCTATGGACCTCCAGGAATCCCCACGGGTGAGATCGTGGCCTACATGGCCGAGGTGCATCACACCAAGATCGCCGGCGGCCTGGGAGACCTGCTCAAAGACAAGATCATCCGCATAGGGCACATGTCGCCCAGCGTAAGCGAGACCGACATCGACCAGGTCCTGGGGCAGCTGGCGGCTTTCACTCCTGCCTGGCGGGGCGCCTCCTAGTCGGTTCCCTTCATCGAGCGCCCCCCACACGCAAGCGGAGGAGGACAGCATGGCCGATCGCCCCCTCGAAGGCAAAGTCGCCCTGGTCACCGGGGCTTATCGCAATCTAGGCGCCGTCACGGCCGAAACCCTGGCGCGCCACGGCGCATCCTTGATCGTCAACGACCTGGACAAGCCGGACCTGGTCGGTCCCGGCCAGGCTCTGTTGGAGCGGCTCCGCGCACACGATGTGCGTGCCGCGGCCCTCACTGGTGATCTCTCCCGCGCCTCCGAGGTCGCACGGCTGTGTCAGGAGGCGTTGGCGACGTTTGGCCGAGTGGACATCATCGTCAACAACGCCGGCCCCTTCAATATGGATCCCTACCTGTCGTTAGAAGACGCCACCTGGGATCTGATCATGAACGTCAACCTGAAAGCCGTCTACCTGACGGCCAAGTACCTCGCTCCGTCGATGAAGGCCAATGGATGGGGCCGGATCGTCAGCATGTGCGCCGGATCGGCCTTCATCCGCAACCACAATGTCTACACCCTGGCCAAAGCGGGCGTGCAGGTGATCACCGAGTTGCTGGCGCTCGAGCTCGGGCCGGAGATCACGGTCAACGCCGTCTCGCCCGGACAGATCTACGAGAGCCTGCCGGACATCCACGCGTTCGATCCCACGTTCGGCGAGCGCTACCTGGCCCGGACCCCGGCCAAGCGGTTGATCCGACGCGCCGAGGTCGCCGAGATGATCGCTTTCTTCTGCCTGCCCTCGAGCGGGACGATCACCGGCGTCACGATCCGGCTCGACGGCGGGGCGGAGATCCCGCGCTTCTAGCCGGCGCTTCGGCTGCGGAAGCTCGCGCCGATCGTCGGGCCGCTACGTCCATCCCCTCCCCCCACCCCGGATCCCCGAGCGCGGCACGCGTGGACTTGCCTTCCCTTCACGCTGCCGACTTGGGCGTAAGGCCAGGTCTCATCCCGGAGCAAGCGCAGCGAAACCTGACCCGCCCGCGGGCGGGCTCCTGCCACCGAGGCAATTGTTGAACCGTGAGGGATTAGTTCGACCCGGAAGAAGCGGGAGGTCCATCCGCAGGGCGGTACTGCGGGCTCTCGCGTGCCAGGCGGCAAGCCACTCGATGCCCTTCCCCGAGATCGTACTCCGGCACCGGCCGCCGGCACTCGTCCATCACCAGGGCGCAGCGGTCCTGTAGGGCGCATCCGGGCACGAGCACGCGCGCCGTCGGCGTCTCACCCTTGAGCAGGATGCGGCTGCGCCTGACCGTCGGGTCCGGGATGGGGATGGCCGAGAGCAGCGCCTGCGTGTACACGTGCGTCGGGTGATCGAACACGTCGGCCGTGCGCCCCTGCTCCACGACCCGGCCGAGGTACATCACCAGCACCCGGTCGCACAGGTGGCGGATGGTGCTCAGGTCATGCGAGATGAAGATGTAAGACAGCGCGAACTCTCGCTGCAACTTCCTCAGCAGGGCGATCACGTGGATCCGCAGGGACATGTCGAGAGACGACGTCGGCTCATCCAGGATGATCAGCTTGGGTGTCGTCATCATCGCCCGCGCCACACCCACGCGCTGCTTCTGGCCGCCGCTGAGTTGGTGCGGCAATCGGTCCAGGTGCTCCTGTTCCAGGTTGACCCTCTGCGCCACCTCGCTCAACTGCTGCTCGCCGGAATACAGGCCGTGCAGCTGCAGCGGCTCGCGCAGGGCCCTGCGGATCGACATCCGCGGGTTGAGCGACTCATTGGGGTCCTGGAAGACCATCTGGAAGTCTTTGCGTCTCGGACGAACCCGGTCGCGCGAGAGGGCGGTCAGATCGGTCCCGTCAAAGACGATCCTCCCGCTGGTCACATCCTCCAGGCGCAGGATGCAGCGGGCCGTCGTGCTCTTGCCGCAGCCGCTTTCGCCCACCAGGCCCACCGCTTCCCCCGGATAGACCTCAAAGCTGACCCCGTTGACCGCGTGGATCGTGCTTCGGCCTTCGCGGTAGTGCTTGTGCAGGTCCTGCACCTGCAGCAAAGGCGCGGTCATGACGCCGCCTCGTTGCGCAGGTGGCAGAAGACCACGTGGTCGTCGGTCAGCCACTTCGGTTCCGGGCGCCGAACCCAGCAGGCATCCAGCACATACGGGCAGCGGTTGGCAAACCGGCAGCCTACGCTGGCGTAGTCGATCCCGGTGAAGGCGAGCGCCTTGGAGGTATCGAGATCCGCCACCTTGTCGACGCGCAGGATGCTCCCCAGCAGGCGCTCGGTGTACGGATGGCTGGGGCGTTGGAACAGATCGAGGACCGGAGCCTGCTCCATGATCTGCCCGGCGTACATGACGGCCACGCGGTCGCAGACCTCGCTCACGACGCCCAGGTCGTGGGTGATCAGCAGCAGCGAGGCGCCGACCTCGGCCTGGACTTCCTTGATCAGGTCGAAGATCTGCGCCTGAATGGTCACATCCAGACCCGTCGTCGGCTCGTCGGCGATGAGCAGCATGGGCCGGCAGGCCAGCATCACAGCCACCAGGACGCGTTGAGCCATTCCGCCGCTCAACTGATGCGGATACGCCCGGGCGCGCGCCTCGGCATCCGAGATGCCTACGTGCCGGAGGAGCTCGACGGCTGCTTGCCTGGCCTCCTGCCGTGGCAGGCCTTGGTGAAGCCGCAGGGCGCGTGCCACCTGGTCGCCGGCCCGCATCAAGGGGTTGAGAGCCGAGCGCGGGTTCTGGAAGATCATGGCGATCTTCGAACCCCGCACCTGCCGCATGCCCGACTCTGTGAGGGTGAGCAGATCCTCTCCGCCCAACACGATCCGGCCCTCGGTTGCTCTGGCGGCCGGCGGCAGCAGACCCATGATCGCCAGGGCCGTCATGGTCTTGCCTGAACCGCTTTCCCCCACCAACCCCATCACTTCATGCGGCAAGACGTCGAAGTTGACGTCCAGAAGCACCGGGCGCGATTCACCCTGGTCTTTGATCTCCAGCCGAAGGGAGCGAACTTGCAGCAGCGGCTCGGGCATCAGCGTTCCTCGCGAGCGAGCAGGTCGCGCAGCCCGTCGCCGACAATGCTGAAGCCGAAGGCGATGATCACGATCGCCAATCCCGGGAACAACCACGTCCACCACTCGCCGGTGATGATGCGCTGGGCGCCCTCGGCCACCATCACGCCCCATTCCGCCGTGGGCGGCGTGATGCCCAGGCCCAGAAAAGCCAGCCCGGCTGCGTCCAGGATCGCCCATCCCAGGACCAGGGTGAGCTGGATGAAGGCGGGCGTCAACGCGTTCGGCAGCAGGTGGACCAGGACGACGCGCCAGCGCGGGTTGCCCACGCCCACGGCAGCATCGGCATACTGCAGCGTACGAACCCGAAGCATCTCGCCTCGAGTCAGCCGGATAAAATACGGGACATAGGCCACGCTGATCGCCATGACGACATTCGGAACGGTGTCCCCCAGGATACCGGTCAACGCCATGGCCAGGATGAAGGCTGGGAAGGCCAACAGCACGTCGACCACGCGCATCACGACATCGTCGACGATGCCGCCGTAGTAGCCGGACAGCGCGCCGATGATGGACCCCACCAGGAACGCGCTCAACGCGACCGAGAAGGCGATGCTCAGATCGAGGCGTGTGGCGTACAACACGCGCGAGAAGATATCGCGCCCGAATTTGTCGGTGCCGAACCGGAATCGCCGAGGACGGCGCTTCGAGCGTAGATTGAGGATGGGTCGCATTCGGCTCATACGGAGCTACCTCGGGACCGATCAAGGCCACCGCCGCGTAGAGCAGGACCAGCAGGACCCCGAACGAGAGCAGCTTCCAACGGCCGAGGGAACTCAACCCGCGCAGCCACCGGGAGCGACTTCGCTCTCGAACTGGGATCAGCCGGGGGGCCGGTGTGGACAGCACGTCAGCCCAGCCGGATCCGCGGGTCGATGAAACCGTAGGCCAGGTCGATCACAAGATTGATCCCGACATAGATGACGGCGATCAGGATCACGAAACCCTGAACGGCGTTGAAGTCGTTAATCGTCAGCGCGTTCCAGGCATACTGACCGATGCCGGCCCACGAGAAGACCTTTTCGACCACCACGTTGCCGGCGATCAGATAGCCGAAGACGATCCCGATCATGGTCAGAATCGGGATGAAGGCATTCCGCAGTCCGTCCCCCACGACCACGTTCCGTCGGGAGACCCCGATGGCGCGTGCCGTGCGGATGAAATCGGAATTGAGCGTGTCGAGCATCGAGCCGCGGGTCATCTTCACGATCGGGGCGCTGACGACGAACGCCAGCACCAGCGCGGGCAGCCAGAGATGGTTCAGCGCATCGAGGAAGGTGTGGAATTGTCCGGCCAACAGGCTGTCGACCGTGAACAAGCCAGTCACCAGCGGGGGCTCGGCCACCCCGATCGTCAGGCGATCCAGCGGCGCAGGAGCCCAGCCCAGAGAGTAGTAGAACACGTGCACGCACAGCAAGGCCAGCCAGAACAACGCCTGAGCTGCTCCCAGTGTGGCGTACAGGCGAACGCCCTGATCGATCCATGTCCCGGCGAAGACGGCGGCCAGAACGCCCAGCAGCACCCCGATGGCCAGGGCCATGGCGAAGGCCGTCGCCGCCAGCTCCAGCGTGGCGGGCAAGCGGTCGCCCAATTCCGTAAGCACCGGCTGGCCCGTCTTCCAACTCTCTCCCAGGTTGCCGGAAAGGACCTCACCGGCATAGCGGGTGAACTGTACGTAGAGCGGCTGGTCCAGGCCCATCTCCCGTTCGTACTTGTGGATGAGCTCAGCGTTCGCCAGGGGGCCGGCGCGCAGCGCCGCCGGGTTGGAGGGCAGGATATGGGTCAGCAAGAACACGAACACCACGACTCCCGCCAGGGTCACCAGCGCCAGCCCGATGCGGCGCAGCACGTATCTCAGAAGGCGCGGCATCGTCCCGCCAGTCCCGGCTTCGCAAACTCTTGCCGCTCGCCCGCCCGCGATTCAGCCATGCGTCTGATGCCCTCCCGCAAACCGGTGTCCGTCTCGGCGTCGATCCTGGGCCACCCTGTCGTTCCGGCGCCCAGCACCACTCAAGTGTACAGGCAGGGGCACACGCGACGTATGCCCCTGCCTTTGGTTCTCAGCGCGCCAACCGCTTCCCTCGGGCTTAGTTCTTGCCCAGGAAGGCGTAGCGCAGCGTCAGATCATTGAACAGCGCGATCCCGCTCACGTTCGATCGCGTGGCAATGATCCACTCGGGCGCGTACAGGTAGATCCACGGAACCTC
This sequence comes from uncultured Chloroflexia bacterium, assembly GCA_963777165.1. GTDB lineage: Bacteria > Chloroflexota > Anaerolineae > Anaerolineales > E44-bin32 > DYJB01. Next base: position 23,247 of record CAVZPO010000008.1, on the reverse strand, counting down.
TTCCTGGACCACGATCTCCTGCCCGCGCGTGCTGAGTGTCTGGCGCTCGGCCGGATCGCGGCTCAGGGTGAGGTCGGCGATGATCTGGTCGAGCTCCTCGTTGCAGGTGTTCGAGTAGTTGGTGAACTGCCCGCACTTGAAGTTCCAGGTGAACTGGAACGCCGGGTCGTTGCCCCACGAGTACCACTCGAAGATGTAGAACGGCAAGTTGTGCTTGCCGCCCTCATCCATGCCGTTCAGGAGCTCATTGTACTGGGCGATCGGGAGAGCATTGACGTTGACCGTCACGCCGATCTCCGCCAGGCCGGATTGGATCCAGGTCGCCGAGTCCACACGCGCCTGGTCCTCCTGCGGGACCGTCAGGTCCACCGTGAAGCCGTCCGGGTAGCCCGCGGCGGTCAGCAGCGCCTTGGCCTCTTCGACGGTCCCCTGGTCGTAGGTGAAGAACTCGTCGGTGTGCGTCACCATGCCTTCGGCGATGGGCGAGCCTGGATTGGCACCGAAGCCGTAGATCACGTTGTCGATGATCGCCTGGTAGGGCACCACCATCGACAGGGCCTTGCGCACACGAACATCATCGAACGGCTTTTGCGCCAGGTTCATGCCGGCGTGGTAGACGCGGGTGGTCGGGACGTGGTGGATGGTGATGTTGGGGTCGGCCTGGAGCTCGGCCAGATCGCCGTACGGCACGCCCAGCGCCACATCCACGTCCCCGGCGCGCAGCAGCTGCTCGCGCGTGGCAGCGTCCGGCACGACGCGGAAGATCACCTTGCAGTTATGGAAGTAGTCGGGCCCGCGCCAGTAGTTGGGATTGGGCTCGAAGACGTATTCGACCCCCGGATTCCAGCCGGTGATGACGTACGGGCCGCTGGAGTTGGCATTGGTGCGGAAGTAGGTCCCCGCCCAGGGATCGTCGGCGGTGGCGTTGGCGTCCGCAGTCGCCTGGCTCATCGCCCCCAGCACCTGGAAGCTGAGGATGATCTCCGCCAGCGCCGCAGGCTGAGAGGCGGTGATGGTGAGAGTGTAGTCATCGACGACGGCGACCTGGTCCATCTTGGTCACCGCCATGAAGCCGGTCAGCAGCGTGATGTAGCCCGGACCCTCGAGGGCACGCTTGAGCGTGTAGTAGTAGTCCTGGGCCGTGATCGGCGTGCCGTCGGCGAACTTGGCGTCCTTGCGGAGATGGAAGGTATACACCGTCCCGTCGGCGGAGACTTCGTAGCTTTCGGCGCCCGCACCGACGAACGTCTCCGACCCGATGAAGACGTTGTTGCCCTGGTCCACCAGCTCCTGCTGGATCAGCGGCTCATACAGGTTGGCGGTGGCATCATAGGCGGCGATGCTGCGGAACTCCATCGGATCGACATGGTCGATGTCGCCGTCATAGGCGATCACGATCGTGCCTTCTTCGCCGCAGCCCACGGGCGCTGGCGGCGGAGCCTCGGTGGCCGGTGCGGGCGCCGGGGCCTCGGTGATCGGAGCTTCCGTCGGGGTCGGCGCGGTCGCGCACGCACCGAGCACCATGGCGATCACGACGCCCAGGGACAGAAACCCCAGTAACTTGCTTCTCGGATTCATCTCTCCTCCAGGAATATTCAGGTTGAGGTACAGACGATCAGACAGCCGTCGGTGTCAGTCTGCTCACCGCTCCTTTCCCAGGGGCGCGATCGGCATTCCCCACGCGCTCCCGACCCCGTCGACGAACTGACCGATTTCGGCAATGATGTGTTGGATCGCCGGACTTTCCTTGAGCGCCGCTCGGTACTCGTCGATATCGGTTACCTGTAGGACCTCGATGTAGTCGTAGTGCGGTCCACCATCGCCTTCCACCGGTCCGGCGATGCGGTGAACCCGGTAATGCTCGACACACTCTACGCCTGCCGCCAGGCGGTAGTCGGTGTGCTGGACCCAGCGCTCGTAGGCCGCCGCATCCGCCCCCGCCTTCAAGTTGGAGAACCAGAACACGCTTGGCATCGCCTCACCCGTCTCCGGCATGCGCTCCAGGTTTCAGACTTGCGGGACCGTCTCGGCGACGGCGCAGTGCACGACGTCCACCATGTTCGCCGACTGTGAGTGAACCTCTTCGACAGCCGGGTGGTGCTCCAAATCGCCGAGGTACGCCTGCAGGTCGTCGACCTCCACGACATCGATGAAGTCGAAGGGAACCGAAGCTCCCGGCGGGATCGTGCCCACCACCCGCGTGGAGCGGTAGCTGCGGATGCTGGCGATGCGCCTCACCGCCGGGTAATCGACCCGGCGCACGAACGCCTGGTAATCCTCGGCGGTCACGCCGGGCTTCAGCCGCACCAGCCAATAGACAGTCGCCATTCCGTTCTCCTCGGCGCCCCTCGTCCTCTGCTGACGTCGCCCGTCCAGACCGCAGGCCTTCCAGCGCGTGGGTCAATGCCCTCGTGCCGGCGCCGTCATCCGTCCGTCCCGACCGAGAGCGGGTATCGTCCATACTCCAGGCCGGCGTCGATCATCGCCAACAAATTCTCCACCGGGACATCCGGCTGGACGTTGTGAGTCGGATTGAGGATGTACCCGCCGCCGGGGGCCAGGGCGCCGATCTTGGCCCCGACCTCACGCCGCACATCGTCGCGGGATCCGCGGTTCAACACGTGCATCGTGTCGATCCCGCCCCAGAACGCCATCCGGTCCCCAAAGTCGCGCTTCAGCTGCCGGGGGTCCATGCGCGCCGCCGTCGTCTGGACCGGGTTCAGGCACGCCACCCCGATCTCCGCCAGATCGTCGATCACCTCCACCACGCTGCCGCAGGTGTGCCACATCACCGGGGCTTTCGATCGGGTGCAGATCGCCTGCATCATCCGGGCATGCCGGGGCTTGAAGACCCGGCGATACGTGGCCGGGCTCATGCACAGACGGTCCTGGTGACCGATGTCATCCGAGACGGAGATCACGTCCACCAGATCGCCGATCTCGTCCGTGACGCTTTCGAGGATGCCGATCATCGACTCGGTCAGGCAATCGGCCAGACACTCCAGCAGCTCCGGCTGCGTCGCCAGGTCGATGTACCAATCCTCGTACCCGCGCACGTTCTGGCTGCACTGGAGCACCCACAGCGAAAGATTGAGGACCAGCGCGCAATCCGTGCCCGCCCGCATCGCCTCCACCCGGGCCCGCAGCCCGCGGGTGTACCCGGGGTCGCTGGGATCCGGCCACGCATGGTGCAGGATGTCGCTCGAGGTGATCTCGCCCGCCAGAGGCGCCCGGTACAGATCGTAATAGAAGGAGGTGGGCGGCTTGCGCCACTCGATCCCCCAGGGATCGCGGTAGTGCCCATCGGCCAGTTCTACGGATTGATTGCAGGCCAGCTCGGGAGGGTTGTAACACACGAAGCGGGTGTCGATCGACAACCGGGCCAGGATCTCCTCGTCGACATGGCACACCTGCATGTTGCGTTCCATCAGCTCCGTCGGCCGATCGACGCTGAAATGCCGCTTCAGGCGTTCGTAGAACGGGATGGTGGTGGTGGAGATCCAGGTGCTTCCCAGGTCGATGGGCACCCGGTCGGTCTCCTGGTGCGCCAGGGCCCGCACGACTCGTTCGCGCGGTGTCATCGTCGCCGCGGTGTGCGGCTCCGAGACTCCCATGGCTGGCCGCCCATCAACGGACACTCATCCTCCACGGACGATGCATCCCTGGCTCGATCCCGTTTCTAGCGCACGCGACCGACCGGGGGCGCCGACAGCACGCGCGGTTCGGCGCCCAGGCCGAGCCCCGCCTGGCCGGCCGCGAGGCGGTGATCAACCGGCCAACTCCTCGAGCGGTCGATAGTGATCGTCCGGCCGCCCGTAGCGCGCGGGGCTGAAGGCGGCGTCGGCCTTCCCGGAGAGCACGGCTTCTCGCAGGCGCGGATGGCACGCGGTGACGACCAGGCTGACGGCGCGGCCGACGCTCAGTTCCACGCTCATCAGCCCCCGCCCGGTCTGCGGGTCCAGCATCAGAACCAGATCCGGGAAGTACGCCCGTGGCGCACCGTCGATGGCCAGGTACATGGTCTCGTTCTTGATCGTCAGCTCGGCCTGGTGTTGGGCAAGCCCGCCGCGTCCTTGCAGCCGGACCGTCGTGAAGTAGAAGCCGAGGGCCTCCGCCTCTTGCATGGTGGAGATCTCGCCCTGGAAAAGCAGCTTGCCGCCGACCTCACGGGCGACGGCAGCCACCGCATCGGTGCCCGCCTTGCGCGCCTCGGCAAGGGTCTTGCCCAGGTGCAGCGAGGCGCTGATCGTGTTCGGGATGATCACACGCTTGGCCGTCTTCCCGCTCATGGGATAGTGGCTATTGGCGGCCAGCCCGCCACCGCGGGAAATCACGAACCGCCCGACCTGATCCGGGAAGGTCGGATCGGTGGCGCTTTGTACGACCACCACATTGCCCTGCATATCGACCAGCGGCATGGGGGTCAGGCTGACATCGTGGCCGATGAAGGATGTCATCTGTGTCTCGGGCGCCGAGCGCCCGAGGGCGTCCCCGTCGATCACGGGCACTCCCATCCGGGCCCCGAGGGAGAGGATCACGGGTGTGTTCAGCCCGCCGACTTCAAAGGGAACCACATACTCGATCGGCTTGCCGAGGAGCTGCTCCATCACGCGGGTGACTTCCAGCAGCTCGAATTTCTCTTCCCAGTGGCGCATGATCTTCTCGGTGCCCATCTGTTCGAGCACCTTGACCGAGCCCATGATCCCACCGCTGACGACCGTGCCGGCATCGGCGATCGTCTGCAGGTCGACCAGCCGGGGAGTTCTCCCGCAGGCGAAATCGTTCTCCAGGATCGCCTTCCCCCAGGCCGGCGAGCCGCCGCCGCCTGTCCCGAAGATCGCCAGGCCTTCCAGCAGAGGCTCGATGTCTTCGCGCTTCAACTCGAGAGTCGTCATGCCATCTCCCCCTGCACGTTCCACCTGCTCCCGGGGCGCCAACCGCTCACCGGACTCGGTCCGGCGCCGGGTGTTCGGCCAGGACCTCGTGGACTCGAACCTCGCTGCTCTGGTAGAGGGCCTTCAGCGCCGGAGACAGCTCCTTGTGCGCCGCGCTCTCGCGCCAGGCCTGCGCAGCTTCGAGGCTCTCGAAGCGCAAGACCATCACCAGCGTGTCGGGGTCATCCGGCCGAAGCAGCGCGGCAGCGTAGAACCCCTCCTGCCTGGCCATGGCCGGCGCATACGCCGAACCGAAGAAGGACACGAACTCGTCCGCCCTGCCCGGCTGGAGGCGGAAGGTAACGTGCCGTTCAATCACGGCGACGTGCCTCGAGAACCGCTTTGCTCATAGCCTGAGCGACGGAGGTGAGCTGCGTAAAGCGGCCCTCGGCCACGGCTTTCTTGTCCACCAAGTTCGATCCGACCCCGAGGGCGGCCGCTCCGGCGCGGATGAACGGCCCGGCCGTCTCCAGCGTGACACCCCCCACCGGGATCAATTTGACCTGCGGCAGGGGTGCGCGCACCGCCTTGAGATAGGCCGGCCCGCCGACCTCGGCGGGGAAGAGTTTGACGAAATCGGCGCCGTGCTCCCAGGCGCTGAGGATTTCCGTGGGGGTGTACGCCCCCGGGATCACCACCTTGTCGTAGCGGTGGCACATCTCGATCACGTCCGTATTCAGCGTCGGCGCGACGACGAATTCGGCGCCGGCCAGGATGGCCGCCCGCGCCGTCTCGGCGTCCAGCACCGTGCCGGCCCCGATCAGCACCTCGCTGCCCAGCTCCTTGACGGCCGCCTCGATGGTGCGCAACGCCCCCGGCGTGGTCAGCGTGAACTCGATCACGGAGACCCCTCCGGCGGCGATCGCCTTGGCCGCCTGCACCAGCTCGGCCGAGCTGTCGAGCCGGACGATGGCGATCAACCCCGTCCGCTCGATCCACTGCGCGTGTTGTTCCCGCCCCATCCCCGTCTCCTAACGCACGATTCGGAGCCCGGCGCCCTTGATCAGCGACTCGGTCTCCTCCAGCGTTGTCCAGTTGAAATCGCCCCAAGAGGTGTGCTTGAGGGCGGCGAAGGCATTCCCGACCTTGAGGCCGCGCTCGATGCCTTGCGTCAGGTAGCCGTACAGGAAACCGGCGCTGAAGGTGTCGCCCGAACCGACACGATCGACGACCTCGACCTCGTGGGTCACGTCGTCGTAGAACTTGCCATCCGAATAGGCCAGCGCCGACCAGGTGTTCTTCCACACGGAGGGCGTGCCGCGCAGCGTGATGGCGACCACCTTTAGGTGGAAGCGTTCGGCCAGGGCCTGGGCGACCTCGCGGTAGTCCTTGCCGGTGATGCCGAAGACGCGCTCGACGTCTTCTTCGGTCGTGATCAGGATGTCGACGCTCATCCATGAACGGCGTCTGCACCTGCCGGGCCTTCTGCGTGGTCCACAGCTTGGCCCGATAGTTGAGGTCGTAGCTGACCAGGGCGCCGGCTGCCTTAGCCGCGGTGATGGCCTCGGCCGTGACGGCCGCGGCGCTGTCGCTCAAGGCGGGGGTGATGCCGCTGACGTGGAACAGCCGGCATCCCTCGAAGGCCTGCTTCCAGGGCACCGCGCCCGGCTCGATGCGGGAGATGGCCGAGATGGCCCGGTCGTACAGCACGCTGCTGGGGCGCGGCGAGGCGCCGTACTCGACGAAGTACAGCCCGAGCCGATCCTCCTTGGTCCACACCACGAAGGAAGTGTCGACGCCCATCTCGCGCGCCTTGTTGCGCACCATGCGCCCGAGCGGGTTCTCCGGCAGGCGGCTGATCCAGGCGGCGCTCAACCCCAGGCGTGAGACACCGGCGGCGACGTTGAGCTCCGAACCCCCGACGGTGATGTTCAACTGCGTCGCCTGCTCCAGCCGCTGGAAATCCGGTGGCGAGAGGCGAAGCATGCACTCTCCGAACGTCACGACCTCAGGCATTCAGGTGCTCCTGTGTTGGGAAGTCGCCGGGCAGCCGAGGGGTTCGCACCCGCAAGGGTCGCTAAATCCCCTCGCTGGGGCCCTCGCCGCCGGGTAGCGCTAATTTCATAGGGTGAAATGGTGCTTTGTCTAGTAAAAATGTACCGCAGGTCGAGGGGCTTGTCAACCGGACGGCGTGCGCTGAGGGTCATCCAAAACGCGCAGAGCCCAGTCTGTCCTGGCTACTTCGCTGATCGGGTTACTTTCTGGCGCTCGGGGCGGCTGGCAGCGCCGGAGCGCGCCGTCCGATTTCGGGACGGCCGCCACCCTTCCCAACCTGGCCGAGATCTCATTCGCCGCGGCCAGGACCTGTTCGGTCAGCCTGGAGTTCGCGTTCTTCGTCTCGAATTCGTTCCGCCGGCCCGGCGACGCTGATAGCGGCCACCACCCGGCGCGAGTTCGAACACCGGTGCGGCGACGCACACCACCCCCACTTCGTGCTCTTCATCGTCGACGGCGTAGCCCGCCGTCCGCACCTTGGCCAGCTCCGTCAGCAGGGCGCTCATGCGCGTGATCGTCTTGGGCGTGTAGGCTCGCAGGCCGGCGGTGAGCGATTCGCGCACGACGGCTTCGGGTTCGTAGGCGAGCAGCGCCTTGCCCAGCCCGGTACAGTGCGCCGGCGACCGGTCGCCCACGCGCGACGACATCAACCCGATCGGGTGCAGGCCGGGGAGCTTCTCCAGGTAGAGCACCTCCGACCGGTCGAGCGTCGCCAGGTGAGCCGTCTCCCCGGTGTGGTCGCGCAAGTTCGCCAGGGGGGCCTCGGCGATCTGACGCAGATCGCTGTGGCGCAAGAAAGCCTGGCCGAGCGACAGTGCCGCCGGCCCCAGGCGGTAGCGCCCGGTCTGCGCGCTCTGTTCGGTGAAGCCCGAGGCGCTGAGCGTCGCCAGCAGACGGAAGACCGTGCTCTGATGCAGCCCCACCCGGCCGCTGATGTCGGACAGGCCGATCTCGGCCTCGCCCACGACGAACAGATGCAGAATCGTCAGGGCGCGCTCCACCGAACGCGTGACGTAGCGGTAGCGGTCGGTGTCTTTCATCTGTTGGAATCCACTTTCGGTACACGAAATATAGAATGACCGGCGACGCTTGTCAATCGCCGTCCATGCGATCCACCGCCGCGGCCTGTAGGCCAGGCTTGCAGTCCAGCGCATTCGCCGATCACGGCCGCTGCCCTCGCCCGGAGATCCCTGCGGGCCGTGCGGCCAGCGGCCTCGAATGCCGAATGAGGTCTCCCTCACCCTGAGGCGTGCTCATCGCTGGTGGCGTCATCCGGCGTGGCCCCGTCTCGGGCGGGCATCTCTGGTTGACAAGGCGGCCGCGCTGCGCCGTCGTCCCCCGCCCGGTTCACTTCCGCGGGACCCATCGAGGGCTTCCAGTACTCGCCCTGTCACGCGGTTTACGCATTTGGCGACCGGACGTGTGCGGACTATGGCGGGTCCGCGTGATGATCCCCTGGCACTCCATTCGGCAGGCCTCGCCCCACCCTGCCGTACGGTGCGTATACAATTGCCGAGTTCTTCTCAGACTTGGAACGCACGTCGTCGAGGATCCACACCCGCTTGCGAGGCTCGTGATGAACTACGGTCTGTTGCTGCTCGGAGAACATGCCCCCGACCACGTGATCCGGCTGGCCCGCCTGGCGGAGGCGCACGGGTTCCAGGACTTCTGGTTCGCCGATGAGAAGTTCTACCGGGACCCGTTTGTCAGCCTGACGCACACCGCCCATTCCACGACCACGATTCGCCTAGGGACGTGCGTCACCGATCCCTTCACCCGGCATCCGGCCGTGATCGCCATGGCGGCCGCCACGCTGGACGAGGTCAGCGCCGGGCGGGCCGTCCTCGGCCTCGGCGCGGGGTTCAGCGGACTGGAGGCGATGGGGGTGAGGCGTGGCAAGACGGTCCGCTCGCTGCGCACGGCGATCGACGCCATCCGACGGTTGTGGGCGGGCGAGACGGTGAGCCTCGAGGACGAGGCCTTCGTCCTGCACGACGTTCAACTCGATTTCCCGGCCCGCGGCGACATCCCGATCCTGCTGGCCTCTTCCGGCAGGCAGGTCCTTCGGCTGGCCGGCGAAGTCGCCGATGAGGTGATGCTGGGGGATTTGGGATCCAGCGCGGTGCTGGCGCCTGCGCTGGCGGAGGTCGAACGCGGTGCGGCCAAAGTCGGTCGTTCGGTGGGGACGATGAACCGGATCGCCCGGCTGAACCTCGTCCTGTCCGATGACCTCGAGGCCGCGCGCCAGGCGGTCCGTCCGTGGATCCTGGCCTTCCTGTGGCACACCTACCCCGATTGGAGCAGGCTCCTGGATTACACGCCGGACTGGGAGGAGCGCCTTCAACCCTTGAAGGACTTCATCGCCGCGCGTGGGGGCAAGCCGCGCAACGTGGGCGACCGGGAGCAGGTGCTGCAGTTCGGACCGCTGCTCCCCGACCACCTGGTACGCCGCTATGCGTTAGCCGGGCCGGCTTCGGACGTCGTCGACCAGATCGGTGAGATCGCCGCCTGCGGCATCACGCAGGTCACGCTGTACCCGACGCCGCTCCCGGGCCAGACCGGAGAGTCGGTGCTGGAGGAATTCTTCGAGCGCGTCCAGCCGCGGACCCAGGTGTGATCGTCGGCTAGCCCGGCCTGCATTCAGGCCAGCAGCGGGGCAAGAGGCTCTGCGGCGTCACCATTCCGGTCACCTTGGAACATCACGGGCAGTCCGCCGCCGAGCATCTCAGGCAGGATGGGACACGGCTGCTCTCGCGGCTGATCGATGACCGGGGCACGTCCTCGCTCGCCCCGAACGGATGCCCACTCCTTCACCGAAGGCCAACCGGCATGCGCCTGTGGATCGGCGAGGGGATCGCCGATTCTCCTCCGCTACTGGCCTCGAGGCGAGGTCCCCTCCCCTGCAATACGACCTCGAAACCACGCCAGGAAGTCCCCTGGCGTGCCGACGACGAACGGGACAGCCTGGCGCATCTTCGCATTGTCCAGGAAGTGCTGCCGGTCGAGCGTGACGAGGTAGTCCGCCTGCGAGGCGATCGCCGCCGCCAGGATCTTCGCGTCGCCTGGATGACCGACGAGCGCCCCGCAGGTCGCCAGGACTTCTTGACCGGGCTCGGGAGATACCTCCACCCGAAGCTGATCGAGTAAGACAGCTAGCGAGGCCAGCGCGTGGGGAGCCTTGCTGCGGAGAGTCCGTTCCAGTTCGGCGAGCACCTGACGGCCGACGACGATCTGGATGGCACCGGCCTCGCCCAATCGCAGCACCATCCGTCCGCCACCCTCCTCGGACCAGATGGCAGCGAACAGGGCGCTGGTATCAAGAAACGCCCGGGTCGCCGGCAGCATAGCGCTCACGCTCTTCCCGGAGGGCGCGCAGCAGGCTTTCGAGCGTCTGTCCTTTTTCGGCCAGCTCGCCCGACATGCGCACCGCCAGCGCGTCGACCTGCGACGGTCGCGGGCTGAGCACGAACGCGCCGCCGAGATCCAGCAGCGTGAGGTGATCGCCCGGCTCCAGCCCGTATGCCTGACGGAGTGCTTTCGGCAACACAACTACGCCCCGCTGGGAGACCTGGACGGTCGTGGGACCAGTCATGGTTTGCCCTCCTCCGAACGTCAGAATATCTGAATTACTGACAATCAGTCTATCAGAAGACGCACAGAAGGTCAAGGCACTTGGGCGGATATGGATGATGGCGAACGCCCAATGCAAGAACGTCCTTCGTCGGTTGCGGAAAGTGGGACGGAGATTACGCCGGATGACTTGCGGCACGCCTTCGAGCGGTACTAGAGGCCCGTCGGCTCGACCCGCTAAGCCTGGCGATCGCCCGCAATCTGGATCTGTCGCCCGGTGGGAAAATCGGGCTCGAGAGCGCTGCCCGGCCTGAGACGACGATCCGCTCCGCGTCCCCGCTCGAGCCAACCGAGCGGCCTGCGGCTGCGGCGTAGCCTACTTACGCCGGGTGCAGTCTCGTCACCTCCCGCTCCATGCGTAGGAGACGACGCTCCCACGAGCGAAAGCGGAGGCGGGCCGTCGGGGTTACTTCCGACGCGAGAAGACGATCAGGGCGATGCCCACGACGACGACGACGGCGCCGCGCCAGGCCCAGCGCGGATCGCCGCTCATGAGGCTTCCCGGCAGGACGTTTACCCCCTGGAGGATCCAGACCAGCCCGGCCAGGGCCAGCAACACACCGACGACCAGAACGGCTTTCTTCATGACCCACCTCCTCGACTTCAACAAATGATGCCACAGATGAGCGGCGAGCGGTGCGTGTCCGATGGGGCGGCCAAGTGATCCTGGTCGTCAGCACCGGGTTTGCGGGACACAAGCCTGTGCGGCCACCCTGGTGGATGGCCGGCTAATCTCCGCGTGACGTCCGTGCACGGCTCCGGCCGGGCTCCCGGAAGGCCACTGGCCATTCCGCCCGCATGCCTCTTATCGACACCTTCCCCCTGACCGCGTTTCCCCGCAACCACCAAGGCGCTGCCGACCGACGCAGGAGTCACTGCCACGCCCTCTTCTGTTGGTGGTCGAGTGCTTATCTGCTGCAGCGGCGGTTTGTGGATCGCTTGCTGCCCTGTCCCGGGGACTCGATGAAGCCGCCTGCTCAAGAAACGCCCGCCGGCCTGGTCGTCTAGATCGCCTGCCCCTTGAACTGGCTCACGTACAGGTGGTGGTAGAAGCCGCGCCGGTCGAGCAGCTCCTGGTGCGTGCCCTGCTCGACGATCTCGCCGTCGTTCGATCACCAGCACCTGGTCGGCGTCGCGGATGGTGCTCAGGCGGTGGGCGATGACGAAGCTGGTGCGGCCCTGCATCAGGCGCAGCAGCGCCTTCTGGATGCGCGCCTCGGTGCGCGTGTCGACGCTGCTGGTCGCCTCGTCGAGGATCAGGATGGCCGGGTCGGCCAGGATGGCGCGGGCGATGGCCAGCAGCTGGCGCTGGCCCTGGCTCAGGTTGCCGGCCCGCTCCGAGAGCATGCGTCTGGTAGCCCTGCGGGCAGCTGGCGGATGAAGTGGTCGGCGTCGGCCAGCTCGGCCGCCTCGATCACCTCCTCGTCGGTCGCCTCCAGCCGCCCGTAGCGGATGTTCTCCATCACGGTGTCGGAGAACAGGAAGGTGTCCTGCAGCACCAGCCCCAGCTGGCGGCGCAGGTCGGCCTTGCGCACGTCGCGGATGTCCAGCGCCGTCGATCGTGATGCGGCCGCGCGTCGATCTCGTAGAAGCGGGTCAGCAGGTTGATGATGGTCGTCTTGCCCGCGCCGGTCGGCCCGACCAGGGCGATGGTCTGCCCGGCGCTGCGCCTCGAGCGACATGTCCTTGATGACCGGCGTGTCCGGGCAGGTAGCCGAAGTCGACGTGGTCGAAGCGCACGTCGCCGCGGACCGCCGTCGAGCGGCAGCGGCGCCGGGCGCGTCCTCGACCTCCGGCGGCGTGTCGATGATCTCGAAGACGCGCTCGGCGCCGGCCAGCGCCGCCTGGATGGAGTTGTACAGGTTCGCCAGCTGGCGCAGCGGGCTGGACGAAGTTCTGCCCGTAGTTGATGAAGGTGGCGATGATGCCGACGCTGACCAGCCCCTGCAGCGCCAGCCAGCCGCCCAGCCCGGCCAGCACGATGACGAAGAAGTTGCCCAGCACGTTGGTCAGCGGCATCGAGCAGCAGCGCGTAGGTGTTGGCGTAGACGCCGGCGCGGTAGACCGCCTGGTTGCTGCTGCGCGGAAGGCCGTCGATCACCGACTCGTTGCGGCGGAAGGCCTTGACCACCTTCTGCGCCGCTGATCGACTCCTCCATCACGCCGTTCAGCTCGCCCAGGTGCTTCTGCAGCTCGCGGAAGCCCTTGCGCGTGTAGCGGGCGACGAACTCGGTGAACCAGAACATGATCGGCACGACCAGCAGCGACGCCAGCGCCAGCCAGCGGTTGAGCACGAACATGGCGACGACGATGCCGACCATCGACAGCACGCTGGCGAGCAGCGAGGTGACGTTCTGCGACGACGGCCTGGTTGATGGCGTCGATGTCGTTGGTCAGGCGGCTCATCAGCTCGCCGGCCGGGTTGCGGTCGAAGAAGCGCGAGCGGCAGCGTCTGCAGGTGCTCGAACAGGTCGCGGCGCAGCTGCTTCAGCGCGCGCTGCGAGATGCCGGCCATGAGCCAGTTGGCGATGCGCCTGGAACAGGTTGTTCGAGCAGGTAGGCGGCCAGCATCAGCAGCGGCGATGCGGGCCAGGCCGGCCGCGTCGCTGCGTGCCGATGAAGCGGTCGATGGCCACGCCCATCAGGTAGGGGCCGACCAGCCCGAGCAGCGTGTAGACCACGACGCAGCGCGAAGACCAGCGCCAGCGCCAGCTTGAACGGGCTGAGGTAGCGGCAGCAGGCGCAGCAGGGCGCCGCGCGGGTTCGTGGGCCTTCTCGATCGCCGGCCGACGCCGGCCGGCGCGGGCTGCATGCCGGCGCGCAGGTCGCCGCGTGCCCGTGGCCGGAGCGGGCGGCGGCTCATGACTGCGCCTCGCCGCGCGGCTCGACGCCGTCGCTCGGGCGAGACCCGTTGCCCGAGCTGCGAGTCGTAGATCTCCCGGTAGATCGGGCTGGACTCGCATCAGCTCGCGGTGCGTGCCCTGCGGCGACGATGCGGCCCTTGTCGAGGACGACGATCTTGTCGGCGTTGAGCACCGTGCTGATGCGCTGCGCGACGACGAAGCTGGTGCGGTCGCGCATGGTCGCCGTCGAGCGCGTCCTGGATCTGCGTCTCGGTCTCGACGTCGACCGAGCTGGTGCTGTCGTCGAGGATCAGGATCTTCGGCTGCGACGAGCAGCGCGCGGGCGATGGCGAGGCGCTGCTTCTGGCCGCCGGAGAGGTTCGCGCCGCGCTCCTCGACGTGGCGTGTCGTAGCCCTGCGGGCAGCGCCGATGATGAAGTCGTGCGCCTGGGCGGCCTGTGGCGGCGCGCGATGACCTCCTCGTCGCTGGCGTCGGGGCGGCCGTAGCGGATGTTGTCGCGCACGGTGCCGGAGAAGAGGATCGTCTCCTGCGGCACGATGCCGATCGTGCGCCAGCAGCGAGTCCTGCGTGACGCTCGCGGACGTCGATGCCGTCGATCGAGCACGCGCCCCGCGGTGACGTCGTAGAAGCGCGGGATCAGGTTGACCAGCGTCGACTTGCCCGGCGCCGGTGGCGCCCAGGATGGCGACCGTCTTGCCCGGGCTCGGCCGCGCAGGTTGATGTCCTCGCAGCACGGCGTCGTCGCTGCTCGCCGTCGTAGTGGAACGATGACGTCCTCGAAGACGCACGCGGCCCGGGCGCCGGTCGGGCAGCGGCACGGCGTCCGGGGCGTCCTGCGACGTCGGGACGCGTGTCGAGCATCTCGTCGATGCGCCGCGGCCGAGGCGATGCCGCTGGCCCAGATGTTGGACAGCATGGTCATCATGATCAGCGGCGTCATGGTCGTGAGCAGGTAGTTGGTGAAGGCCACGATCTGCCCGATCGGTCAGGCTCGCCGCGGATCGCCTGCAGCCCGCCGACCCAGATGACGATCACCATGCCGATGTTGACGAAGATCGTCAGCGCGGGCGTCATGGCCGACATGAACTGCATCACCTTGATCGAGCGCGTCGGTGAAGTCCTCGTTGGCGGCCTCGAAGCGCTCGCCCTCGTGGTCGGCGCGCACGAAGGCCTTGACCAGGCGCGCGCCGGCGATGTTCTCCTGCAGGACCGTGTTGAGCCGGTCGAGCTTCTGCTGGACGGTGCGGAAGAGCGGCTCCATCTTGACGATGAAGAACGACGATGAGCGCCGAGGTGACCAGCAGCAGCGGCAGCATGGTCAGCGCCAGGCTGCGGGCTGGTGCTGATCATCAGGATCAGGCTGCCGATCATCAGGAGCGGGGCGCGCGTGCCGATGCGCAGCGAGATCTGCATCAGGCGCTTGACCGCGCTGGCGTCGCTGGTCAGGCGCACCATCAGCTTGCCCGGTCTGCTGAGCGGTCGAGGTTGCCGAAGGAGAAGCGCTGGATCTTGAGGAAGAGCGCCTCGCGCAGGTCGCGCGCCACGCCCTCGCCGACCTGCACCGAGAAGATGTTGTTGCCGATCGGCGATCACCGTGCTGAGCGCCGAGATGCCGAGCATCAGCAGCGCGGTCTGGAGGACGACCGCGCTGGTCGTGCTGCGTTGATGCCCTGGTCGATGATGCGCTGGATCAGCCGCGGGATGGCCAGGTCCATGACCACGAGCGTGGTGAGCAGGACGAGCGCCAGGACGGCGCGGCGTCCGTAGGGGCGGACGTAGGCGAGCAGCTTGAGCGTGGGGCGCATAGGCTTGCATTGTACGAGCAAGTCGGCAGGCTGAAGGTGAGACGTGCGTGACAAGTGGCCCCGCCAGGGAAGCCGCGGCGGAGGCGGGCTAGCGGCGCAGCTCGCCGCCGAAACGCTGCTGCCGAGCCGCCGCCCGATCCGGCGCGATCATCGAACGGATCGAGGCCAACCAGCGCGCCGCCGAACGCGCCTTCGGCCCTACCGCCTGCTGCCGCGTGAGGGAGGCTGGTCGCTGGTGCTGCGGCTGCCGGACGGCGATGACGATGACGAGCTTGCCTACCGGCTGCTCGTCGACGACCACGTCGTCGTCCAACCGGGCTTCTTCTACGACTTCCCCGAGGGCGAGTTTCTGGTTGTGAGCCTGATCCTGCCGACGGACGAGTTTGCCGAGGGCTGTGCGCCGCGTGGCGCGGCGGATCGAGGCGCGGGCGTCGGAAGTGCGGCGCCAGGAATGACGCCTTGCCGCACGGCACGGCGACCTGGACGATATCGACCTTGAGGCTTTGACCAAGTGCAATCCGCCCCAAATAGCAGCAGAGAGATGCGCGATGTGTTCGCCGGGGATCGGGTGAGGTTTCGGGTGCGCGGCTAGTAGTGGTAACGAGCCTGCAGGAAGTCGATGCGCTCTTCGCGCACCAGATAGACCAGGCGATGTTCGTGGGTTAGTCGACGAGACCAGGTACCGGGCGCGAGGTACTTCAGGGGCTCAGGCTTTCCGATGCCCTGAAACGGATCGCGCAGTACTGCCTCGACGAGATCCAGGACTCGAACGGCGATCTTGCGATCGGTCTGCACCCAGTGCCGAAGATCCTCGAGGAACTCCGGCTGGAAGACCGCCTGGCGCTGCTTACGCGTCAGAGCGAGAACCTCTCGAGCCAGTTCATCCACGGTCAGGGGCAAGCCGCCGCCCTTCAGCGCGCGGCCCAGGGCATCCAGCAGTCGCTCGGCGTTCTTCGGTGATCGCAGCAGGTGCGCCGTCTCCAGCAGGCTGGTCAGCTCGGAAGCCGCCAGAACTGCCGCGTCCTCGCCTCGACGGCGGTGGATGATGACGATCTCGCGGTCCTGGGTGACGCTGTCCAGCAATTCGGCCAGGTTCTGGCGAGCCTGGGAGTACGTCGTCTCCACGGTCATATCCGCCTCCATCTTGTACAACATTATTGTACATCTTTCCTGGCAAGCGTCAACATGCCCGGAAAAGCCCGTTCCGTGACCGGGCACGACCCACCGTTTCACAGCGCCGACGCCCCGTCCAGCGGATGCATAAGACTGTCCAAGCCGGCTCCTTCTACGACTTCCCCGAGGGCGAGCATCTGGTGCTCAGCCTGATCTCGCCGGCGGACGAGTTTGGCGAGGGCGTGGGGCGAGTGGCGAGGTGTGCATCGGACATGGGCCGGGCTTGGACTCAATGCCAGATGAAGAGCGCGACCTCGTGGCGAGCCTTCTCCTGTTCGCCCACCTGGGCGCCGCCTTCGAAATCCGGAAGGTGCCGCCGGGCGCGAGGATCGTCCCGGCGCCATCGGTGCGGATGAGCACCGGCGACTGGTCGGGGTTGGCGGCCGGCCGCTCGTATGCCTGCCGGGGGTTATGATATGGGCCTTGAGGGACACGGCGGTCCGGGGTGAGGATCGGGAGGAGAAGGAAAGATGCCATTCAACGACAGCTCGCGTTTGGACCCTTCGCAGGTGCAGGATCGACGTGGACGGAGGGTGGGACCTGCTCTGGCGATCGGTGGCGGTGGAATCGGCCTCGTCATCTTTGTCGTCGCTCTCCTGCTGGGTGTGAATCCCGGTGACCTGACCGGCCTGGTCGAAACCGGACCGTCCGCCGACAACACCATCCCCGGCGAAGTCAGTGACCTGGCCGCGGCATGTGCAACCGGTGCGGACGCCAACACCCGTCAGGATTGCGCCATCGTGGGGTTTGTGAACAGCATTCAGGCCTTCTGGTCCGATGTCTTCACCAGCAGTGGGATCGAGTACGTTCCGGCTCAGACCGTACTCTTCAGCGACGCAACGGAAGCCGCTTGCGGCTATGCTTCAGCGGCGACCGGACCCTTCTACTGCCCCAGTGACCAGATGGTCTACCTTGACCTCGCCTTCTTCGATGAGCTCCAGGCAAGGTTCGGCGCCGAGGGCGGCCCCTTCGCCGCGGCCTATGTCCTGGCCCACGAGTACGGTCACCACGTCCAGAATCTCCTCGGTCTGCTGGATAGTTCCGGCAGTGGATCCCAGGACCAACAGCAGATGTCCATCGACTCCGAACTCCAGGCGGACTGCTTCGCCGGTGTCTGGATGAACCACTCCGTGGAGACCGGATACCTTGCGCAGGTGACGAACGAGGAAATCACGCAAGCTCTCGATACCGTCGAGCGCGGTGGGCGATGACATGGTACAGCGCAGGACACAGGGCTATGTCTCCCCTGAAACCTGGACCCACGGTTCGTCCGAACAGCGACAGGCCGCATTCGAAGACGGCTGGCGCTCCGGTTCGCCGGACTCCTGCGAGACCCCCGGCTGGACGGAGTAGACCCGGTATTCGGAGCCCTCACCGGGTGGGGGTTGCCCTTCATTGATTCCCTGCGTTGCTGAGGACCTTCGGCGGGCACCCACCCAAGGGCGGCCCTTCCGTCCGCCGGCTCAAGGAACAGGACTCGGTCCGTGCTGTTCCGGAAGCCGGATATCGATCGCGGCCCCGCCCTCGACTAGTACACGATCCCGATGTTGTAGGGAACGAGCACCTGTTCTTCGATGCCTGTCACGCGGGAGGCGTCCTCGGCGCGGAGATGTGTCCACTTCCGAGGCTGCCTAGAGGCTTGGCAGCACCCTTGGGCATCCCGCCAGCCGGACCTGGCGCGCGATCACATCGGCATCGGCGTCACCAGCTGGAAGTAGTTGCCATCCGGGTCGGCCAGTGTAGCGATCCAGCCGCCGCCCATCTCGTACGGCGCGCGGACGACCACCCCGCCCTGTCCCTTGATGCGCTCGAACTCCTCTCGGACCTGGGGAGTCTCGAAGTTGACGAGCACCCGCCCGGGATCCTTGGCCTTGCCTCCCATTTCCGAATGCTCCAGGATGGAGAAGTAGCCGCTCCCCACCTTCCAGCCGTAGAACCCGCTCTTCGTGTCGGCCATGTCGGCCGGCCGCCCGAGGACCTTTTCGTAGAAGGCGGTCATGGCCTGGGTTTGCTTCGTTCCGATCATGATGGCGTTCAGGTTCAACATTTCCCTCTCCTCACTCTGGAGGTAACAACGGCGGACGGAGCTAGTAGTGGCTTCGGATCCCGGTCAAGGATCGGACCCGCATACGGGATAGCTTGCGAGCGGGGGTGACGTGCGGGTTGCACCCGCCCCCAACAGGGCCCCCGTCATCCGCGGGGCCCAACAGGGACCCATCCTCATGCCTCCAGGCATCAACCTGTCAAGTTCGGCCGTGGCGATAGCTTACCCGGCGCTGCAACCTGGCATGGTGGTCCGGTGGCCACAATTCAGACTGCTCTTATCCATTATAACGCGACGCCGGCACGCGCCCCACAACACACTCGGAGCCGTTATGGGTCGGACGGGCGAGATGTGCGGGGCCGTGAGCGGCGCCATCCTGGTGATCGGCCTGGCGGCCGGCCGCGAGGCGCCCGATCAATCGGTCGAGCCGGCGTTTGGCATGCTTCTGACGCTGCTGCGTGAGTTCGAGGCGCGCGCCACGGCTCAGCCAGTTGCCCTGCCCTGATCGAATGCGACCTGTCAACGCCCGAGGGCCAGCCGACCTTCGTCCAGGAACACCGCATGGAGCGCTGCCGGCAGTACGTGGAAAACGCGGCCCGCATCGCCGAGGGCTTGCAAACTCAGGCCGGCTGATCGCCATCTCCCATCGTCCCTCCCTGCGGTGCGCATCCCGGCGCGGATGGGCGCGCAGTTGGTGATTGTGCCGACGCGCATGTTCGCCGGCGTGTGGAAGGAGATGCAGGTGATGGCCGTGTTCCGGGCGGTCGAGAACCGCGTCTCGACCGTGATCGTCGACGGCGCCTTCCGGACGACGATGGTCGATCCGTACGGGCGCTTCGTCGCCGACCAGGTCGACGCCCGACGGCGGCCCGCTGACGCTCGTCGCCGACGTGCCGCTCGGAACCCCGAACGACCTGTACACGCGGCTGGGCGACTGGGTCGGGTGGCTGGGGCTGGCGGGGTGGATCGGATCGATGATCTACCAGTCGGCCGACCAACGGCGCAGCAAGAAAGCCGATCGGGCAGCGGCGGCCTCAAGCTAGACCTCGAGGCCAGGGCCTGCGCACGGCA
The DNA here is from genome assembly GCA_963777165.1 of uncultured Chloroflexia bacterium. Classification (GTDB taxonomy): domain Bacteria; phylum Chloroflexota; class Anaerolineae; order Anaerolineales; family E44-bin32; genus DYJB01. The sequence goes on along the minus strand of CAVZPO010000008.1, from coordinate 3,730 downwards.
CCAATGCAAACTCGGGAAGCTGCCCGGCACTTCTTGCGGCGGGAGGCGCGGCGCCATCCTGCGCCGGCGCATGGCCCTGAGCGCGGAAGACACAGCACCTACCATGTTCGCTGGTAGGTGCTGGGACTTGATCGAACAGGATCCCGCGGCGATCAGGCGCGATCGAACCGGTCCAGGTTCATCACCTTGTCCCACGCCGCGACGAAGTCGTGAACGAACTTCTCGCCGGAGTCCCCGCAAGCGTACACTTCTGCCAGGGCCCGGAGCTGGGAGTTCGAGCCGAAGATCAGGTCGACCCGCGTGGCGGTCCACTTGAGGTCGCCTGAGACGCGGTCGCGGCCCTCGAACACGCCGCCGTCCTGGGACACGGGCTTCCACACCACACCCATGTCGAGCAGGTTTACGAAGAAGTCACTGGTGAGCGCCCCCGGCCGCAGGGTGAAGACTCCATGTTGGGAGCCTCCGAAGTTGGCATTCAGGACGCGCAGGCCGCCGATCAGGACCGTCATCTCGGGAGCCGTCAGCGTTAGCAGCTGCGCCCGGTCCACCAGCATCTCCTCGGCCGAAACGGCATAGCGGGCCTTCTGGTAGTTGCGGAACCCGTCCGCCTTCGGCTCGAGCACGGCGAAGGAGCTCACATCGGTTTGCGTCTGCGAGGCGTCCGTGCGTCCCGGCGTGAAGGGAACGGTCACCTTGTAGCCGGCATTCTTCGCAGCCTGCTCCACGCCGGCACAGCCGGCCAGGACGATCAGGTCCGCCAGCGAGACCTTCTTGCCGTCGGATTGGGATCGGTGGAAGGCCTTCTGGATGCGCTCCAGCGTCTTGAGGACCTTCGCCAGCTGTTCGGGCTGGTTGACTTCCCAATCCTTCTGGGGCGCCAGGCGGATGCGGGCGCCGTTGGCGCCGCCGCGCTTGTCGGAGCCGCGGAAGGTGGAGGCCGAGGCCCAGGCGGTCGAGACCAGCTCCGGGATCGACAGACCGGATGCCAGGATCTCGCGCTTGAGGGCGGCGATGTCCTGCTTGGTGATCAGCTTGTGCTTGACGGCCGGGATGGGGTCCTGCCAGATCAGTTCCTCGGCGGGGACCTCCGGGCCGAGATAGCGGGCGCGCGGGCCCATGTCGCGGTGGGTCAGCTTGAACCAGGCCCGGGCGAACGCTTCGGCGAGCTGGTCGGGATGCTCGTAGAACCGGCGGGCGATTGGCCCGTAGATCGGATCGAAGCGCAGCGACAGATCGGCCGTGGTCATCATCGGCGGATGCTTCTTGGATGGGTCGTGCGCATCGGGGATCATGTGTTCCGGCTTGACGTTCTTCGCCACCCACTGCTGGGCGCCGGCCGGGCTCTTGACCAGTTCCCACTCGTAGGTAAAGAGCATCTCCAGGTAGCCGTTGTCCCAGCGGGTGGGATTGGGTTTCCAGGCGCCCTCGATGCCGTTGCTGGTGGTATCTGCGCCCTTGCCGGTGCCGTAAGCGATTCTTCCAGCCCAGGCCCTGCTCTTCGATGGGGGCGCCTTCCGGCTCGGGGCCGACCAGGGTTGGGCTGCCGGCGCCGTGGGACTTCCCAAAGGTGTGTCCCCCGGCGATGAGGGCGATAGTCTCCTCGTCGTTCATGGCCATGCGGGCGAAGGTCTCGCGCACATCGCGCCCCGACGCCACCGGATCCGGATTGCCGTTCGGCCCTTCCGGATTGACGTAGATCAGCCCCATCTGCACGGCGGCCAGCGGGTTCTCGAGTTCCCGGTCGCCGGCGTAGCGCTTGTCTCCCAGCCATTCGTCCTCGGAGCCCCAGTAGATGTCCTTCTCCGGCTCCCAGATGTCCTCGCGGCCGCCGGCGAAACCGAAGGTCTTGAAGCCCATCGATTCCAGGGCGACGTTGCCCGCCAGGATCATCAGGTCGGCCCAGGAGATCGCCCGGCCGTACTTCTGCTTGATCGGCCAGAGCAGGCGGCGCGCCTTGTCGAGGTTGATGTTGTCAGGCCAGCTGTTGAGGGGTGCGAGGCGCTGGCTGCCGCTGCCTGCACCGCCGCGGCCGTCGCCGACGCGATAGGTGCCGGCGCTGTGCCAGGCCATGCGGATCATCAGGGGGCCGTAGTGGCCCCAGTCGGCCGGCCACCACTCCTCGGAGCGGGTCATCCGCGCCCGCAGGTCCTTCTTCACCGCAGCCAGATCGAGCTTGGCGAACTCCTTGCGATAGTTGAACCCCTCGTCCATCGGATTGGACTTGGAGGAATGCTGGTGCAGGATGTCGAGGTTCAACTGCTTGGGCCACCAATCCCGGTTGCCCGTGCCGCCGCCGGCCGCAGGCCTATGGACCGGACTCTTGACACTTTCGCTCATCGTCCTTGCTCCTTTTCATCGCGGCATTCACGGTCGCCGCCGTTCAGCCCGTCGTTCAGATGTCGGGCGGGAAACCCGGACCGCGCCCTGCGCGCCGCCGCCCGCCTGATCGTCCCTTCTCGTCTCCGAAGGGATCGGCGCAGTTCGGACGCCTGGAGGGACAACCTCCCGGCTGCTCGAGTCTACTCCTTGCCGCGCTTCCCCAATTGATGATCGAGCATCAGCACCGCCGTACCCTTGGCCTCGATCAGTTCGAGCTGCTGGACGACGTCGGCAGCGTTCTTTTCCTCTTCCACCTGCTCATCGATGAACCACTGCAGCATGACCTGGGCCGGGTAGTCCTTCTCCTTGAGTGCCAGCTCGTACAGCGCATAGATCGAAGCGGTGACGGCCGCTTCATGCTCCTGGACCTGCTTGAAGACCTCCAGGCTCGTCCTCCAATCCGTCTGGGGCGCGGCGATGGCCTTGAGCTGCACCTTCCCGCCGCGATCCACCATGTGCCGGAAGAACTTCATCCCATGCTCGCGTTCCTCATCCGCCTGGACGTGCATCCACTTGGCGAAACCGGGGAGGTTCACACCCTCGAAGTAGGCGGCCATGGATAGGTAGAGATAGGACGAGTAGAGCTCCTTGTTGATCTGTTCGTTGACGGCGTCCTGCATGGTCTTGGCAATCACGGTTGTCACCTCTCTCCCTCGCGTGGGTCGGTCGACTGTGTTCTGCATTCCGGGCAAAGTCCGTAGAAGGAAACCTGAGAACGGAGGATCTTGTATCCCGAGGCCTGTTCCTGCTTGCGGATGGCGGCAGGATCGAGGCCGGCTTCCCCATCCATGATCCTGTCGCAGCGAATGCAGATCAGGTGCGCGTGGGGATCGGGTCGATGCCCATCGTAGCGGCTGTCGCCGCGCAGGTCGATCTCCAGCACCTGGTCCATGTCCTTGAGCAATGACAGGGTCTTGTACACCGTGGCCTGGCTCAGGGTGGGGAACCGGCGCTTGATCCGGGCATAGAGCTGGGCCGCGCTCGGGTGTCCGTCACTGGCCGCGATCAACCGTACCAGCTCGACCCGCTGAGGGGTCAGGCGGGATCCACGCTCTTTGAGCGCGGCCATCAATTCGTCGAAGCGAGCCCGGGACTCGACCATGAGCGCTTATGGATAATCCATCTCTATAGATAATCACTATTCTAACGTAGGAGCCGCCGGCGGTCAAACGAATGCTCACCGGCGAGACCCTCAAGAACGCAGAAGACCCTTTGGCCCAACGACGCCGAAGACGGGCGGGAGGAAGGCCAGGACCTGCTGGTGACGCACTCGCAGACCTCTGCGGCTGGCCGACGTCGCCTATCCGGACGACGATGGTCGATCCGTATGGGCGCTTCGTCGCCGACCAGG
>CAVZPO010000007.1:0-205026 GCA_963777165.1 uncultured Chloroflexia bacterium | reverse complement strand
CCTTCTGGTACGTGCCGCCACCGACGCCTACCCCCACGCCGACCGTCAGCCCGACGGCCCCGACGGACGCCAACCGCCACCGGCACGCCGACTTCCACGATCACTGCAACCTCGACGCACACGCCGACTCCGACGATCACGCCGACGCCCACTCCGTTCTCGGCGCCGACGCCCAGCCCGATCCCGCCGCTGGTCTTCGCCGTCATCGGCGACTACGGCCTGGACAGCCAGCCCGAGGAAGACGTTGCCACGCTGGTTCACAACTGGTCCCCGGCCTTCATCGTCACCACTGGCGACAACAACTATCCGGACGGCGAGCGGTCACTGATCGACGACAATGTCGGGCAGTACTACGCCGACTTCATCTACCCCTACACCGGCGCGCACGGACCCGGGGCGACCGAGAATCGGTTCTTCCCCGCCCTGGGGAACCACGACTGGAACTCCGAAGATGGCGCCCCCTACCTCGACTACTTCACGCTGCCTGGCAACGAGCGTTACTACTCGTTCGTCCGCGGGCCGGTCGAGTTCTTCATCCTCGACAGCGACGCCCGCGATCCGGATGGGATCTCGCAATCGTCGGTGCAGGCCGCCTGGCTGCAGAGCGGACTGGCCGCCTCGACGACCCCATGGCAGATCGTCGTCCTCCACGCCGCACCCTATTCGTCCGGGACACACGGGTCAGGCAGCATGCGCTGGCCGTTCGCCGCGTGGGGAGCAGACGCCGTCCTCGCCGGTCACGATCACGTCTACGAGCGGCTGGCGGTCGACGGGATCCCGTATATCGTCAACGGCCTGGGCGGTTCGGTGATCTACAACTTCGACACCCCGCTGCCCGAGAGCCTGGTGCGATACAACGGCGACTTCGGCGCGATGCGCGTCGAGGCCAGCCTGGGTTCGCTGGTGTTCGATTTCTATTCGCGTGACGGGACGCTGCGGGATCGGCACGTCGTCCAAGCCGCACCGTCCTTCGGGGACGTCCCGACGTCGCACTGGGCCTATCCGTATGTTGAGACGCTCTACCGGGAGGGCTACGTCGCCGGGTGCAGCGCCTCGCCGCGGCTGTATTGCCCCGAACGCGTCCTGACCCGCGCCGAGAGCTCGGTGTTCATCCTGCGCGGCGCCTACGGCAACATCGCCTCACCGCCGCACCCCACCCCGACGGCGCCTTCCTTCGCCGATGTGGCGACCAGCTTCTGGGGATTCGGTTGGATCGAGAGTCTCTACGCCGACGGTTACACCGCCGGCTGCGGCACGAGTCCGCTGATCTTCTGCCCGCTGCGCGATCACACCCGCGCCGAAGGTTCGGTCTTCTTCCTGCGCATCCGCCACGGCATCAGCTACACGCCGCCGGCGCCAAACGGGGTCTTCGCCGATGTCGCCCCGGGCGCGTGGTATGCGGGCTGGGTCGAGGCGGCCTATGCTGAAGGACTGCTGCCGGAATGCAGCACCTCTCCCCTCCGCTACTGTCCGGACGACATCCTGGATCGCTCCTGGGCAGCCTACATGATGGTGCAGGCTAAGGACTTGGTGATCCCGTGATCGTGTCGCGTGGCAGGCCGTCAGGCGCGTTCTCTGGCCTGCCATTCCTGCGCCTGGTGCTATGCGGGGCTGCGCTTGTCCTTCCGATGCTGCTGGCCCTGACCATCCCGGGTGCAGATCCATCAACCTCCGTCGATCGGTCGGCTCCGGCCGGCGGCCGAGAGGCCTTCGGGCTTGGGAGCGGCGGCCGCGCACGGGCTGAGAGCGCCAATACGCCCTCCCCGGCCGAACTCGCATATGCCCTCAGCCACGGGCTGACGCTGCGCACAGTCGTTTGGGCAGCCCAAGCGCTCACCGGCTGGATTCCCTTTGGGCCCCCGGTCGAATCGCGCTGGGATGCACGCCGAGTGAGCCAAGCCACAACCGAGCCGCTGATCACGGACGATCAATTCGTGTGGGGGCCGAACGTCGGGCCCTTCGACGCCGGTGCGTTCCTCGAATCGCGAGGCTCGAAGCTGGCCGAGTATGCCGGGGACCTCGAACTGTGGGCGTCTTACTCGAGCGTCAACCCCCAGGTGCTGCTGGCCGTGCTCGAGCTGCGCTACGGACTGGTCGATCGGATGCCCGACGGCGCCGACCCGGCGCAGATCCGGGATCAGATCGAGACGACGGCGCTCGACCTGGCAACGGCCTTCTACGAGCACCTGTACACCTGGGGAGCCAGGCGCGACGCTTTCTCTCCCGACGCGGCGTTGCCCTCGCTGGCGCTGGACGATGGGACGATCGTTGTCCTCGACGCCGAGACGTCCTCCGGAACCTATGCGCTGCAGCAGGTCCTGGCACAGGGCAGCACCATCTCCGACTGGCAGGCGCTGACTGCGCCGGCGACCGCAGGCGGGTTCGGAGCGACCTTCGAAGCATTGTTCCCCGCCACCGACCTGCTGGCGCAAGACAATCCGATCAACCCGGCCGATGTCCCTGCCGACACGCTGCTCCAGTTTCCCTTCCCCCTGGCGGATACGTGGGGGTTCTGGGGAGCGCATTCATGGAACGGAGGCAGCGCCCCGCCGCCGTTCTCCTCCCTCGACTTCTACGACGGCGGCGGCACGTGCGCTGCCCCGCCCGGACTGTACGCCGTCGCCAGTGCAGGCGGCTCCTCCATCCGTCGCGGTTCGTGCTGGATGGAGATCGACCACGGGGCGGGTTGGACGACGTCCTACTATCACCTGCAGAACCTGGGGAGCGCCGGGCTGCAGATCCGCAACGCGCGCCTCGGATCGATCGCCTGCGAGGTGTGCGCCGGCGGGTTCGCCACCGGACCGCACGTTCACTGGAGCCTGAAATTCAATGGCGCCTACGCCAGCCTGGAGGGCGTCAAGCTCTCGGGCTGGACGGTGCATGTCGGCCCGACGGCCTACGACAGCGGCAGCTTCGAGCGCGCGGCGGCCTTCAAGTATCCGCCGACGACCGTGCTCAACGACTACCACCTGTTCTACCCGACCTACAACACCTCGCTCCGTTTCTACGGGAATGGGACGGGCGACATCGACCGGGTCAAGATTCCGGTGGACGACCCGCTGAACGCCTTCTCCGGCCCGCCGGCGGATGTGGGCGTAACGGACTTCACCCTCGAGTGGTGGATGAAGGCGCTGCCGGGCGACAATCCCGCCCCGGCGGTGACGTGCGGCGCCAACACCAGCTGGACCTACGGCAACATCCTGCTCGATCGAGACCGGTTCAACCAGGACCGCAAGTACGGCGTGTCGATTGCCGATGGAAGAATCGTCGTCGGGGTCAGCGGACAGGGGACGGGCGATCTGACGTTGTGCACCACGACCCGCATCGATGATGGTCAGTGGCATCACATCGCCGTGGTCCGCAATCGCTGGGACGGTCCGACGTCCGGCCTGACGGACGGCGAGCTGTGGGTCTTCATCGATGGTCAGCAGGAGGCGCACGCGCTCGGGCCGCAGGGCGACATCTCGTACCCGGATGATGGGGTCCCGCTCAGCCTGTGCGGTCCATCAGGTAACCAGCCGTGCACCGCCAGCGACCCCTACCTGGTGATCGGCGCCGAGAAGCATGATCTCGATCCGGCGGTCCACCCGCCGTTCCGCGGCTGGATCGACGAGCTGCGCATCTCGAATAACCTGCGCTACCTGACGGCGTTCACCCGACCGACGGCGGACTTCACCGTCGACGCCAACACGATCGCCATGCTGCGCTTCAATGAGAACGCCGGCACGGCAGCGTACGACACCTCAGGCGCCGCCGCCGGCCCCAGCAACGGCCTGCTGCGCATCGGCGGCTTGCCGTCAGGCCCGGAATGGTCGTACGACGTCCCGTTCCCCTCCGGCGGTCCGACACCGACCGTCACGCCGACGGCGACCACGACGGCCACGGCCACGCCGACGCGTACGCCGACGGTGACGCAGACGCCGACGGCCACGCAGACCCCGACGCACACGCCGACCGCCACTGCCACCGTCACGCAAACGGCGACGATCACCCAAACGCCCACGCCCACGCCGGTGTTCGAGGACGTCCCCTACGGCCACTGGGCCAAGGATTACGTCGAGGCGTTGTATGATGCCGGCTACGTCGCCGGCTGCAGCACGTCACCGCGTCTGTACTGTCCCGACCGCGTCCTCACCCGCGCCGAGTCCGCCGTCTTCATCCTGCGCGGCGCCCACGGCGCCATCTCCTCCCCGCCTACCACCCCGCCGCCGACACCGTCCTTCGCCGACGTCGACCCCGCGTTCTGGGGTTTCGGCTGGATCGAGAGCCTGCTCTCCGAAGGCTATACCGCCGGCTGCGGCACTGATCCGCTCATCTACTGCCCGCTCCGCGACCATACGCGCGCCGAGGGTTCGGTCTTCTTCCTGCGCATCAAGTACGGCGTGGCGTACGCACCTCCAACCCCCAGCGGCGTGTTCACCGACGTCGACCCCGCCGCCTGGTACGCCGGGTGGGTCGAGGCCGCCTATGCCGAAGGCCTGCTCCCGGCCTGCAGCACCTCCCCGCTCCAGTTCTGCCCCGAAGGACCGCTCGACCGCTCCTGGGCCGCCTACATGATGGTCCGGGCCAAGAACCTCCCGGTACCTTAGTCCTCCCCGCCTGACTGCCCAACACGCACTATTTGGGTAAACTTGGGTGGCTTGCCGGCGCGGCGCCATACGTCGAACCTGCCTGCTCGGACCGTGCCCGCCCTGAAGGACCTGAGAATGCCCCGCCGGCGTCGCCTGCTCTCCCGCACTGCTCCTCCTGGCCGTGACCATGTTCGGCATGCTGCCGGCTCCTGCCGCGGCGCAGCCGTCCGCCGACGTAGCCGCCCTCGCTCCCTACATCGCCCTGCAGCAGATCGCCTCCGGACTGCAACAGCCGTTATTCGCCACGCACGCCGGGGATGACAGTGGACGCATCTTCGTGGTGGAGAAGGCCGGGCGGATCCGCATCCTGGCCGGCGGAGCGCTGCTGACCACACCCTTCCTGGACATCCGGACCAAGGTCGGATCGTCCGGCGGCGAACAAGGGCTGCTCGGCCTGGCGTTTCACCCGTCCTACGCCAGCAACGGCCGGTTCTACGTCAACTACACCAACCTGTCGGGCAACACGGTCGTCGCACGCTACACGGTCTCGGCCGACCCGAACCTCGCCAACTCGGCCAGCGAATCGATTGTGCTCGCCTTCGCCCAGCCGGCAGCGAACCACAACGGAGGCATGCTGGCTTTCGGGCCCGATGGCATGCTGTACGTCTGCAGCGGCGACGGCGGCGGGGCCGGCGACACGGCGAACAACGCACAGTCGCTGACGACACTGCTCGGCAAGATCCTGCGCCTGGATGTCGATGCAGGCTCCCCCTACGCCATCCCGACGGACAATCCCTTCTACCTCCTCGAGCAACCCCGCCGTGCGCAAGGAGATCTGGGCCTACGGGTTGCGCAATCCGTGGCGCCTCTCCTTCGACCGGCAGACCGGCGACGTCTACATCGCCGATGTCGGCCAGGGCTCCCGCGAGGAGGTCGACTTCCAGCCGGCGGCGAGCCCCGGCGGCGAGAACTACGGCTGGCGGATCATGGAAGGGTCACTGTGCTACAACCCGTCGTCCGGCTGCAGTCAAACCGGGCTCACGCTGCCTGTGGCCGAGTACGATCATGGGTCGACCGGAGGGTGCTCGATCACCGGCGGCTACGTCTATCGCGGAGCGGAGTTCCCTGAGTTCGACGGCGTGTACCTGTACGCCGACTACTGCACGGGCCGGGTGTGGGGTTTGCAGCGCGGCCCGGGCGGTGCGTGGCAGTCCGCCCTGCTGCTCGACACGAGTTACAGCATCTCGTCGTTCGGCGAGGATCAGGACGGGGAGGTCTATCTCACCGACCTCAGCGGCGGGCGGCTTTTCCGCTTCGTGGCGCTCGCTTTTGCCGATGTGCCCTATTCGCACTGGGCACGGGCGGACATCGAGGCGCTGTATGACGGCGGCTACGTCGTCGGGTGCAGCACCTCGCCGCGCCTGTACTGCCCGACCAACAACCTCTCCCGCGCCGAGAGCGCGGTCTTTGTGCTCAGGGGCAACTACGGCGCCATCCCGTCGCCCCCCCATCCTTCGCCGGCCGCACCTTCGTTCGCCGACGTCGACCCCGCCTTCTGGGGCTACGGCTGGATCGAGAGCCTGTACCAGGATGGATACACCGCCGGCTGCAATCTCAATCCGCTGATGTACTGCCCGGGTACCACGCACACCCGCGCCGAAGGCTCGGTCTTCTTCCTGCGCATCAAGTACGGCGTGGCGTACGTGCCTCCAGCGCCCAGCGGCGTGTTCACCGACGTCGACCCCGCCGCCTGGTACGCCGGGTGGGTCGAGGCCGCCTATGCCGAAGGCTTGTTGCCGGCCTGCAGCACCTCCCCATTCCAGTTCTGCCCCGACGGCCCCCTCGACCGCTCCTGGGCAGCCTACATGATGGTCCGAGCCAAGGGTCTCGTCGATGCCCTGACCAGCGCACGACGCCGAGCACGGCGGGGCAATCAGGGCGCCACAGGCGCCTGTAGCCGCAGCCTTTCGGCTGCGTCCCTCACGGCCCTCCGCGTGCATCGCATGCGGCGCGCACACGACGGAACCTGCCGCAGGTCATGACCTGCGGCTACCTGCCATGAAGGTTTCATGACGCCACGGCGGAGCCAACCTGACCTGACGTGAACGAGGCAATTCCAGAGGGTGGGACGAGATGTGCGAGGAACCTGCCGCGCTACGGTCGATCCGATTCAAAGACAAGCACGTCGACGCGTGTGGAACCTTCGAAGGACTCCTCACTCACCAGCCGGCCGTGCTCGGCCAGCCAGCCGCGCTCGTCAGCTTCGAGGAAATCCGGTGCGGCGCTTGAGGCGATCAACCAGATGCGCCCATCGTCGGAAAGCAACCCGTCCATCAGCCGGACGACATCCGGATTCGGCGAACCCCCGGCGTCCGTGCCGGTGATCTCGAACGGCAGCGAATACCAGCGCACGGCGAGCCGCCAGTCATTCATCATGCGAAGCCAGAGAGGCGTGGAGTACGCGTCGATCAAGACGACATCGTCGGCCCGCACCTCGGCCTCGACCTATTCGATCGCTTGATCGATCTCCCCCTGACCGGCATACCACGCCGGATCAGCCCTCAGCGTACTGCCCGCACCCCACAGCACGGCCAACGAGACCGAGAGCGCAACCGGCAGGGCGAGCCAGGCCCGCTCCCGGCGCAGCCGCAGGAGGCCCCAAGCGGCCAAGAGACCCAACGCGCAGAATGCGATCGGGACAATCCATGCAGCCGTGCCTGCCCGCGCCAGTCGCAGCCACGCCGTCTCCCAGCCATCCAAGCGCGTCAGCGCGGCGATCGAGTGCGGCGGCAGAAGCCGGCGGAAGTCCCACGCACCGGTGTAAGTGTAGGGATCCAGTCCCAAGGCTGCGGATCGACTCATACGCCGTCTGCCACGGGACGAGGACAGCCGAGAGCTGCACGACGCCCGATGCCACCGCCAAGGCAATGATCCCCCAGCGCCCCCGCCTCCCCGCCCGAAGCCGGTCGATTGCCGGCGCCGTGAGCAGCATCAGGCCCGGCAGGATCGGCAGCATCGGACGCGGCCCCCAACCGACCGCTCCGGCCCACTGCTGCCGGTAGAACAGCACCTGCGCCAGCGCCATCCCCAGCGCCGCAAGCAGGACGGCGCCGGCAACCGCGGGCTGCTCTCGCCACCAGCGGCGCGGGACCGCCAACAGCAGGAAGAGCGGCGGGCAGAACAAGAACAGGCTCCGCGCCGGGCTCACGAAGGGTCCCACCGTTCCGGCGACCAGCGTCGCCGCGTCCAGGCTGCCGAAGAAATGCCGCGCCAGGCTTGTGTAGTAGCCCAGCGTGAAACGCGCCAGCGATTCTGGCTTGGGGAGCAGCAGCAACACACCCGCAAGCAAGGCTGCACCTGCGGCCCAGACGAACACGCGCCGGCGTGAGCTCGGCGCGGTGACCTTCGCCAACACTGGGAGCATCAGGCCAAAGGAAGGCACGAGCACCAGGCTGGCATTCTTGGTCACCACACCGAGCGCAACCCCGGCGGCGAGCACCAGCCATCCTGCGGCAGCCGCCACCGCCCCGGGACGCGTGATCTTCACCCAACCATGTATTGCCAGCGCTGAACCGAACATCGCCAACGGGTCGCGGAAGTAGGTTGTGGCATACGGCCAGGCGAACGTGCCCAGGCCGAAGAGCAGTCCAACAGCCGCCCCCACGCCGGGCGAGAAACCGATCGCCCCGACGCTGAGCACGAGTACGGCGCCCGTAGCAGCGGTCAGGACCGCATTCTGCAGGAACAGCGTCTGCGTGCCGCCCCAGCCCAGCGCCAACCCGGCGCGAGTACAGCCCGGCACCCAAGACGGCCTGCGCCGGCTCGATCTGCGTTGCGGCTGTGCCCATGGCCTGCAGCTCGCGTTCGCGCTGATTGCCGAACGCCTGGGGCTGTTCGAGCCGGCCCCACAGGGCAAGGCTCTGCGCCCGCGCCGCCAGGATGTGTTCGTCGTCAACGCGGAACACACCCTGGAACGTCAGCAGGTATATGTTGAGCAGGACAAGGAATACGGCGGACGCCGTGGCAAGCGCGCGGGTTCGGTTCGAGGTAAGAGGCTCAGGCGACATGGCCGGGCTCACCCGCCGGCCGCGTGGGGACATCGACCGGCCGCGCCCGCGGCCAGGGCTCGCTAGATCGCAGGGCAAGCCCGGCGCTGGTGAGCCAGAGAAGCAAGTAGAGTGGCGACGCCAGCAGCGCGCGGAGAGTCCGGGCTGGGTGCTCGCGTCCACGTCACCGCCGCCAGCACCACCGACGCGTTCCATGCCAGCCAGACCGTCAGCGGGATCGCCGCCAGCGTCAGCCACGGATGGGCCCCAGTCCCCGTCCAGAGCAGCACGTCCAGCGCCGCGCCCAGCGGCAGGATGAAGGCGCGGGGCTTCAACAGCACCGACGATAGGATCGACCAACCGGGTACGCCTCGCTGCAATGTGGCGACCAGGGCGGCTGGCTGGGCACCGAGCAGCTGAAGCTGGCCACGAAGCCAGCGCGCCCGCTGCTGCGCGGCGTAGCGCGTGTTGGCCGGCTTTGGATCGAGCAGGCGCGCCGAACGCACCCAGCGGCTCGAGAGGCCGCGACCCGCAGCTAAGACCGTTAGTTCGGCGTCTTCGATGGATGTGCGCAGGCCGGGGGCCAGATCTTCGAGCACCCGTCGGCGGAAGTGCCATGCCCGTGCCGCGGAGCCGGACCGGCCAGCCCCAACGTGTACGCAGTGCATCCCCCACGCGCTGATCGGCGATCTCCGAGAGCGCCGCCAGGAGAGCGATGGGAGAGTCCGAGGTCAGCTCGGGGACGATCTGCGCCTGGGCAGCGTCGGCGCCCGAGTTCGAGCGCCGCGCGCAGCGACGGGATACAGCCGGGCTCGAGCCGGCTGTCGGCATCCAGGATGATGACCGTCTGCCCGGCCGGCGAACTGGCGTGGGTCTGGCGGAGCCACCAGGCCAATGCCGCGCCTTTGCCGTGCGGGCCGCGTGCCGGGCGCTCGAATACTCGTGCACCTGCGCGGCGGGCTACCGCCGCAGTGTCATCCCGGCAGCCGTCGGCGACAACATGGACCTGGCCGGCTGGTCCCACCTGGTCCACCGCCCGCCGAAGCGTATCCGGCAAGACTTCAGCTTCGTCTTTGGCCAGGATCAGGACGACCAAGTCCTTCCCCGCCGAGCCATGCGACGCCAGCGGAGCCTCGCGGCCAGAGCTGATCATCGGCGCGCCAATGACATCAGGGTGTCGGCGTCAGGAACGCCGGACAAGGCGTGGCTGGGAATCGCGAACGCCAATCCGAACACGCCTGCGTGGCCGTTGCGGCGAAGTCCGGCGTGGCGGCGGCCGGCTGTGCCGTCGCTTCGGGGGTCGGCGTCTCAGTCGGCGTCGACGTGAAGAAGCACCCGGCGGCGTTCGTCGGGCAATCCGGCAGGAAGTAGATGGCCGTCGGCGGGCACGATCCCCCCGGCCCGGCGGCTGCCGGCGGGCACTCACCCAGCCAGCCTATGCCGTACAGCACGATCCCGGCGATGCCCGCCAGGGCGAGACCGATCAGGATGCCGAGCGCGAGCGCCAGCACGAAGGTCCGATCGCCGGAGGCCGGCTTCGGAGGCCTGACCGCAGGATGGGGCTGGGTCGAATCGTCGAATGCGGGTCCGCGTTCGAAAGTCACCTTGGCCTCTCCTTCCGGCATACCAGCTGCGGTCCGGACGCCGTCCACGCCCCCGCAGGCGCGGCGCCGGGCTTCTCATCTCAACTTCAGGGCACGGCCGTCACCGTCGGCAGCGGCATGCCCTTGGCCTGCGTCATCATGTACGCCGCCCAGGCACGGTCGAGCGTGTCGTCCGGGCAGAAGGCGTTGGTCGCCGAGTGGCACATCGGCAGCAAGCCCTCGAGATAGGCGGCTTCGACCCAGGCCGCGTACCAGGCCGTCGGCGCGACATCGCTGAAGATGCCCGTCGGCGTCGGCGGAGTATATCCCACCCCGTACTTCACCCGCAGGAAGAACACGCTGCCCTCGGCGCGGGTGTGGTCGCGCAGCGGGCAGTAGATCAGCGGGTCGGTCCCGCAGCCGGCGGTGTAGCCGTCGGTCCACAGGCTCTCGACCCAGCCGTAGCCCCAGTAGGCCGGGTCGACATCGGCGAACGACGGCGTCGGCGGCGCAGGGTGTGGCGGGGTCGGGATGGCGCCGTATGCGCCGCGCGAGTATGAACACGGCTGACTTCGGCGCGATTGAGGACGCGCTCCGGGCAATACTGGCGCGGCGTCGTGTTGCAGCCCACCACGTACCCGGCGGTGTACAGCGCTTCGATGTAGTCGTTGGCCCAGTGGGTATACGGGACATCGTCGAAGATCGGCGTCGCCGTCGGCGTCGGTGTGACGGTCGGGGTGCTCGTGGTCGTCGCCGTCGGAGTCGGTGTTACCGTCACGGTTGGCGTGGGCGTCGTCGTCGGCGTCGACGTCTGCGTGGCGGTGGAAGTGGTCGTCGCCGTGCCGGTCGAAGTGGGCGTCGGACCCAGGCTGGTGAGTGCGGCGTCGATCTGAATGCGCGGCACGGTGACGCCGTAGGCGGTGATCGGGACCCCGCCGAGGATCAGCGCCGTTCGCAGCTGGGCGACGGTGGCGCCGGGCGAGTGGCTCTTGAGCACCGCCCATGCGCCGGCGACGTGCGGGGCGGCCATCGACGTTCCGTTCCAGTACTGGTACGTTCCGCCGGGCACCGACGACTGGATCGACACACCCGGCGCCCAGAAGTCGAGGGTGTCGTCGACGTTCGAGAAGCCCGCCACCGTGTCGGTCTTCGATGTGGCGCCGACGGTGATGGCCGACGAGATGCACCCCGGCCCGCTGACGCCGTCGGTGAAGCCATTATTGCCGGCGGCGATGACCGTGGCGATGCCGGCCGAGATCAAGTTGTCGACGATCAGCTTATAGCTGGCGTAGGTCGCGTCACAGTAGCTGGAGTAGTAGCCGCCGCCCAGGCTGAGGTTGGCGGAGGCGATCGTGTACGTGCTGCGCTGCTGGTAGAGCCAGTCGAGCGCCGCCATCTGGTCGCTGTTCCACGACAGGGCGCAGGGCGCCGTGCCGACCCCGCCGCAAGCGGAGTCGCTGTCGAAGCGCGAGAAGACCTGGATGGCGATGACCGATCCATCGCGGGCGACGCCGGAGAAGGTCGCATTGTGGCCGGCGGCGATGCCGGCGACGTGCGTCCCGTGTTGGCATCCATCGACCGCCAGATTGCAGTTCACGCCCGCCCCGGATCCGATCTGAGTCTCCAGTCCGTTGGGGCACATCGTCGCCGATCCGTTGAACGCGTCGGTCGTCGAGAAGCACGCCTCGGCGATGACCTTGCCGGTCAGGAACGGGTGCGTCTTGTCGACGCCGGTGTCGAGGATGGCGACGGCCTGCCCGGCGCCGGCGTACCCCGCCGCCCAGGCGACATCGGCGCCGATGAGCGGAACGCTCTGTACCAGCGACGGGGGAACGGCGAGGTCCTCTTCGATCGAAAGGACGTCGGGGTTGGCCGCCAGGGCGTCGAGCGACGCAGCATCGACCTCCAGGACGACGACGGGCAGCGTCGCCAGCCTGCGGAGTGCTCGGGCGGCAGCCAATCCGGGCCGGGCAAGGAGTCGGTCCTGAGCGCGGGCGATTCGCTCCCGCTGAGCGGACACCTGCGAGCGAGGCAGCTTGGCCTCGGGGACGGTGCTCAGGTCGAGCTGGACGATGACCCGCTGCGTGCCGCCCTGCTGCAGGCGCGCCTGCAGCCGCTCGACCGTCGCGGCGGTGGCATGACGCACCGCCAGCCGCTCGGCAGCCGGGATCGAGGCAGCCAAAGCCCGGCCGCCCTGGCTGGCAGCCGCCGCCAGGACGGTCGCCAGACCGACGACCAGGCCGAAGATGCGTGTCCAGGAAGTGCGATTGCCCATTCAGCGCCCCATGGAACCGAGAGGCTGTTGCACGAGCCGTGCCTCGCCGGTTTGCCCCTCATTTTAACCGCCCCGCCCCGCTCTCCCGGCTAGGCCGTTGGGGGGAGGCCACACCGGCGCATCAACGCCTAGACTGAACGGTTTGCAGGGCCTGCGCCAGCGTAAGCATTGCCGATACCGTTGCATGCGAACCCAGGATCCTCTCACGGGCTTTGGCACCTATCCGGGAACGCAACTCGTCATCGCCCAGCAAGCTCGACACTGCGTCCGCCGCATCAGCCACCTTTCCGGGACGGTGCAGGCGGCCTTCGATCCCGTCGGTGATGAATTCGGTGAAGGGTCCGAGGCGCGGGGCAACGACGGCGCAGCCTCGTGCCATGGCCTCGGCCACGGCCATGCCGAATGACTTGCCTCGGCTGGTGGAGATCGACAACGCCGCCGCGGGCTCGGATCTCATCGTAAAGACGCGGCATCGTCGCATGGGGCTGGCCCCTCATCCACCGAACTCGTGCGATCACTCCACTCCGGATGCACCGCCGCTCGAAGTCGGCTTCCTCATCCGGGGCGCCGCCTCCGGCGATCCAGAACTCGACCTCAGGCACACGCCGAGCAACGCGTGCCGCGATCTGAAGGAAGCTGCGCCAGTTCTTGAGCCAATCGAGCCGGCCCACCCAGGCCACGGCGGGCGGTCCGCGTTCGGGGTCATGTCGCCCAAGGGGCCTTCGAACGCCTCACCGATCGGATTGGGCACGACGACCACTTCCGGCGGCCGAGGCATCTCACGCAGGACGATCAGCTTCTGGTGCTGCAGGGCACGATGACGGCATCAGCCGTGCCGCTCAGGAGGAGCGCAAGTAGACCCGGTGCTCCGGGTAGGGCGTATGGACTTCAAGGACAACTTTCGGTCGATGAAGTACGCCGGCGACGGGCTCGAGGGCCTCCGGGGTGTCGATCACCGAGAGGACGTCAACATGATCGGCGCGCAGATGTTCGCCGAGGTCCGGCAATCCACCCACGCGCACGCTTTGCCCACTCTCGGTGAACAGACTGCGGCCGGGCCCATCCGACAAGAACCACAGTGTCGGATGGACACCGTGTGCCGGCAGCGAGTGCAGTCTCGAGCGCAGGACGACTTCAACGCCGCCGAGGGTCAAATAGCGGTAGACGAAGGTGACGTTCACGCCGCCGCCCCGAACAGGCGGCGTTTGACTGCAGCGCGTGCGGCTCGTCGTACTCCAGCACGCGCGTGATCGCATCGACGCGGCGCTCCCACGTGTTGGCGGCCGCAAACGCCCGGCGGCCGGAGGCTTGCTCCTCTCGCGACGCCGCTGCCATCTCGACGGCGCGGACGAAGCCGTCTACATCGCCGGCGACACGAACGAAGGCTTCCGCACCAGAGGGGGCCTGAATGCCGGCGCCGACCACGGGGATATCGAAGGCCAGGTACTCGTAGGTCTTGATCGGATCGGCCGCCGCAGCTACCCCCCCAGCTCGGAAGGGGATGATGCCCACGTCCCACGCGGCGGCATACGCTGCAAGCCCCGCCCGGGGGAGTTTCCCGATGTAGTTCGTATTCGGCGGGAGGTGCGTCGTCCGCCATCCACCGCCGTAGCCGATGAGCTGGATTCGCCACTCAGGCCGCCGGCGCGCACACTCGATCAGCAGATCCCAATCGAACCACGCCTCGGTGAGGTGCCCGAAGTAGCCTAGCGTAATCGGACCTCGACCGAGTGGTACGGGCGCGGCTTCGTGCAGCAGATCCGGCGACCAGGCGTTCGGGGCGAGGTGTACCGTCCGTCTGCAGCGCTGGCCGACTACATTAGCCAGCGTGTGCGAGACTGCCAGGATGACATCGCACGATGCACCCAGGCCGCGCTCGAAGTCCGTCTCGTACCATGGAGCCTGAGCTGCAGCGTAGAACGCTCGCCAGTCATCTACGGCATCGTAGACGGTCAAGTACCCTCGAGCATTGGCCGTGGCCAGGAATTGGAAGGACGCCGGGATGGGGAATTCGAGGAACAGAAGGCCTTGGCCAGAGTTCACCGGCCTCAAGGCGCGCTCGGGGTCGACCAAAAGCACGTCGAGCGGCAACTCGAAGATGCCGGGCACCTGGGCAGGCCGCGGGCGTTCCTCGCCCATGTGCCAGCGCCAGTACCCGAAGACGACTTTCCACCCCCTGCGGGCGAATTCCAGTGCCAGGTGGTACGAACGCTGCCCCTCGCTGGCTTCGAACTCGGTCGGCGCGATGAACACGACCGTCCCGCGGGCCGCTTGACTAGACGTTTCGTCCAGAAACCTGTCGAGCGCCCTCAGCCAGACCTCATCGCCAGGGCCCTGCTCGTGTCGGCCGGCTGGCCACCGAGCGCTGGATGTCACCCTTCCCGGACCTTCCCTTCCCCGGAGATCGCCCAACGCGTCGAGCGGAGTCCGCCACCAAGCGCGCCTCTGACCTGAAGGAGGACCTTGCGGGCAAGGCTTCCTTCAGGCGCCAACCGGCGCATCACGCGCCAGTAGCGATCGAGAAGCTGTACACCGGCGGTTGCCCTCAACGCGGCATGCTGGGCCGAGGCATCAGCGGCGCGGGAGCGCTCGGCCTCAAGGCTCAGGCTCTGGGCAGCCAGGTCACGATTTGCAATCTGCAAGCGGTTTTCGACCGCGTCCTTTTCGGACAATGCTTCGTTGAGCTCCGCCCGGACTCCGATAGCGTCCTGGCGCGCCTCATCCAACTCGCCGCGCATCTGCCCCAGCTCGCCCACGGCCGAGGTCAATCGCCCGGCGGCGGTGTCGACGGCGGCCAGGCCGCCTTCGGCGCGCGAGGCGTAAGACGCCGGCAGGTCGAACCGCCGGCGGAGCGCAGCCTCGAGGGCGGCCAGGTGAGCCGATTGGCCGAGGATGAATTCGCCGAGCAGCGGCGGCGGACTCTCCTGCAAGGTCACATTCGTCAGCTCAAGGGCGCGGTCGAGCCCGGCCTGCGCACGCGCACGCAGCGCCTCGATGCGCCCATTGGCGGCGGGCCGTTTCATCGTACCAATCAGCAGCGCCGACAGGTTTCCGGCGTCCAGCTCCTCCAACTTCAGCACCGCATCGCCGCAGCCGGCCTCGTCCATCAGGTGACGGACCTTCGGGTCGTAGGCCAGCCCGACGCACGGCACGCCGGCCGCCAGCGCCGCCACAAGGGCGTGATAGCGCATCCCGAGCACGACGTCGGCCGTGCCCAGGATGGCGAAACGGTCGGAGGGCGAAACGCCCACCGGGACCTGGCGGACGCGATCGGGCAGCCCGACCTGCGCGGAAACGCGCTCGGCGACGAGCCGGTCGTCTTCCAACGGCTGCGAGCTGTCGTGCAGTGGGACGAAGACGACCTGCCCGCCATGCGCCGCACACCATTGTCCGAGCGCGCCGGCGATGGCGGCTTCCCAACGCTGCCGGGTCGCCGGCGAATGTCCATGGCCTCAGGGCGACGGCAAGAACCGGCCTCGGCACGCCGAGGGCTGTAACTTCTTGTGCCGATGAGCGATCGGTCTCTGAAGGAAGGCCAGGTCGGCGCCGAGATGGATGCGGTCCTCGGGGAGCGCCGCAGGCGATCAGCTCATCTCGAGAAGCGGCATCGCGGACCGAAACGAGCCCGGCCATCGCCGCCAGGTCGTTCACGGCGGCCCGGCTGGCCGGCTCCCGCAGCGGCCCGACCCCGGCGCCGAGCAGGACGCTCGGCCGGCCGAGCAGGTGCGCCAGGACGATCGGCGTGCCGTAGCCGGCGATGCCGCCCGGGCGGCCGCTGAGGAAGTCCAGCGGGTCGAAGCCCCAGTAGTCCTGCCACAGCCCGCCGCCGCCGGCGATGACCAGCGACGACCAGCGCACCGCGCCGGCCAGCGTTTCGAGGTCGCCCCACCCGACGGCCTCGACGCCGTGCCGGCGGCGGGTCGCCGGCGGGTCGTACGACAGGACGCGGACCTCCGCACTGCGGATCGCGGCGGCGCAGAGCGCCGATCAGCGCCTCGAGGATCCACTCGTCGCCGGCGTTTCCGGCGCCGTAGTAGCCGGCGATCAGCGCCCTGGGCGTCATCGCTCCGCCTCGCCGAAGGTCGGCGGTGTGAACAGGCCGCAGGCCGTGCAGTGATCGCCGTCGGCCAGGCGGTGGGCAATCATGCCGCAGTGCGAGCAAGCGGCGCGCACCGGCTCGGCTTCCCCCAGCCGCGCCTGCCAGTCCTGCACCCAGGCGCGCGCCAGCGTCTGCGTGTCGGGAGCGGCGGCGCGGGCGCGGCGGACGAGGGCGAGGCGCGCGCATCCGGGTTCGCGTGCAGCTTGAGGATCGCATCCGCAGCCGCACGCCGGACGGACGGCTCCCGGTGGTCGCCCTGCACGATCATGCCATTCTCGCCGTCGGCGAGCAGTTCAGGGAGTGCGCCCACGGGACTGGCGACGACGACCAGGCCGGCACGCATCGCTTCTATGACCGTCAGGCCATACGGCTCCTCGCGGTCCTGCATCTGCATGGCGTAGGTCGATCGCAGCAGGAGCGGCGTGAGGGCGCGCTGTCCAAGCAGGCCGTGGTCGTGAACGCCGTCGGCTTGCACCGGCGCCGCATCGGCGCCGCCCCACAGCCGGGCGCCGCCGACGACTTCCAGGTGGAAGCGCGGTTCGCGTGCCCGCAGTTCGCGCAGCACGGCCAGCGCCGTCTCCAGCCCTTTCGATGGGTGCGAGAAGTAGATCAACTGGAACGGGTCGCGCTCCGGCGCATCAGCCTCGGCGGCGGCGAAGTGCGCCGGTTCGTACCCGTTGTAGGTGACGAACAGCTTGGTGGCGGGGATGCCCCATTCTCTGACGACAATCCGGGCGAGGAAGTTGGACACGGAATAGAGTGCGTCGTATTGAAGCCGGTCAAGACCGCCGGGCGGCTGCGTGCCATGCACCCAGACGATGCGCAGCCGGGCGGCGAGATCGAGATCGAGCGCCGGCGAGAGGTCGAGCGCGCCGCCGGAGGTGTTGAACACGGCGACGTCGGCTTCCAGCCGGCCCGGGTCATCCAGCGGCCGGTAGTCGACGCCGTCGATCGTCTCGCGACGCGGGCAGTTGACGACCTGCGTGACGTCGTGACCCAGCCGCGCCAGCGCCCGCGCCATGCGCACGCGGGCGGTCACGCCGCCGCCGACGCCCTCTCATCGGGCGTGCGGCCGTCGTAGGTCAGATGCCGGTCGGGGCAATACAGGACGACGCGCAGCGGCGAGCCCATTCGAGTCCGTGCCTCAGCCGCGAGGCTCAGGCGTGCTGGTAGGCATCCAGCACCTGGTCGACCGGGCCGACGGACGCCAGCCGGCCGTGATCGAGCCATGCGGCGCGGTGGCAAACCCGTCGGACGGTGTCGGCCGAATGCGAGACGAAGGCCATCGCCGCGCCCTGGGCCCGGTAGGCGTCCATGCGCGCCAGGCACTTCTCCTGGAAGGCGGCGTCGCCGACGGCCAGCACCTCATCGACCAGCAGCACCTCGGCGAAGCGGCAGGTGGCGACGGCGAAGCCGAGGCGCGCCACCATCCCGGTCGAGTAGCTGCGCAGCGGCACGTCGATGAACGATTCCAGCTCGGCGAAGGCGACGACCTCGTCGAAGACAGCATCGATCTCCAGACGAGTGTGGCCGAGGAGCGTGCCGTACAGGTAGACGTTCTCGCGACCGGTCAGCTCGGCGTGGAACCCGGCGGCCAGGTCGAGCAGCGCCGCCACGCGGCCGCAGACGACGACGCGCCCGGAAGTCGGGTGCAGCACGCGGGCGATGGTCTTGAGCAGCGTCGACTTGCCGGCGCCGTTGCGGCCGACGATGCCCAGGATCTCGCCCGGCCGCACCTCGAGGCTGACGCCGGAAAGCGCCCACAGGTCGACGTACTCGATGCGCCCCTGCGCCCAGCGGATGGCGAACTCCTTGATCCCCGAGACGCGCTCGCGCGGCAGGCGGTAGCAGACCGAGACGTCGCTCAGACGGATGGCGGCCGGCGTTTCAGACACGGTAGGCGTACTCGCGCGCCTTGCGGGTGAAGATCCACCAGCCGAGCACCAGCATCGCCAGCCCGATGCCGAAGGTGACTGCCAGCGTGACGGCGTCCGGCATCCGCCCGTCGTACAGCACCGCAGCGGAACGACTGGACGAACCACAGCATCGGGTTCCAGCGCAGCCAGAGCTGAACCGGTTCGGGGAGCAGCCCGAGCGGGTAGATGATGGGCGTCAGGTACAGCCAGGCGGTCAGCAGCACTTCATAGGTCGGCATGACGTCGGCGAAGTACACCGCCGCAGCGGACAGCGCCAGCGCGACGCCCAGTGCAAACAGCCCGACGGCCAGGACGGGGATGGGCAGCAGCAGCCACGACCACATCGGCGGGACGCCGAGCACCATGGAGATCACGGCGTATGCCACGAGCGCCAACAGCAGGTTGACCAGGCCGGTGCCGAGGGCGGCGAGGGCGAAGACCGACTTGGGCAGGAAGACGCGGGTGATCAGCCCCCCGCCCCACAGCAGGTCGCTCATCGCCGCCATCGTCGACTGGGCGAAGAAGTTCCACATCACCAGCCCGGAGAGGACGTACAGGGCGTACTCGCGGGCGGGGGCGCGGAACAGCTGCGAGAAGACCAGCGTCAGGACGGTCATCGTCAACAAGGGGTTGACCATCGTCCAGGCGACGCCCAGGAACGAGCGCTTGTAGCGCGCCTTGACCGAGCGTGAGACGAGCTGGACGATCAGATCGCGGTAGCGGACGAGCGCCTGACCCTCTTCGACGAAGGCCGTCGCCCGAGCAGCCGAGTTGTAGCACGGGCGTGCAGCCTCAGGCACAGGGCGCAGGCCGTCCATGGCGAGGCAGTCTAGCACGATTCAGGCCGTCGTCTCAGTCGTCCTCGTGTGCAGCCGGGCGCAGCGTCTCGGCGCCGTCCAGCGTGCCGGCCAGCTTGCCCGGGTTGTGAATGAGCGTCGGGAAGCACTGGCTGCAGATCCAGCCGGCACTCCCGCGGAATCGGATCGAAAGCAGGACGGCTTCCGTATCGCTCCGCTTGCAGTTCAGGCATACCGGTTCACGGCTCGAAATCTCCACCCGCACCTCCACCTTGTGAGATCGGCCCGAGGTCCAAGCCCCGGGCCGAGGTTCGAATGGTCTGGGGCTCCGGTCGCGGCGCTAGCCGCCGAAGAGCAATGCCCACCAGACCTGCACGCTCCCGGGCAATTCCGGCCTGGGGGGCGCGGCTTGCGGCGTGGGAGTCACAACATCTGCCGCCGGGAGCGGGATCACCAACTTCTCGCCGTCTCGCACCATGCGCGCCTGATTGCGCGCCCACTCTTCCACCTGGGCGTCCGATCCGGCTCCGGCCAGCCCGGCCTGCAGGTCCGCCTGCTGGGTCTCAAGCGCCGATGTCTCGGTCTGCAGCACGATCGTGTCGCGCTCCAACCGGCGGGCGTCGGCCATCCGCCGGTTGAGATCACCTAGCAGCAGGATTCCCCCCACGGCTGCGAGCACGATCCACAGCCGGGAGAGGCCAAGCTTGGCGAAAGGTCCCTGACTCATGACAGCGCCATCTTACTCAAAGCCACAGGTTGCAGCAAGCGTGCCCGGGCCCGGGCAAGCAGAAAGGCCCCAACGGGGCCTTGGTGCCGAAGGAGGGATTTGAACCCTCACGAGCGCAATGCTCACTGAGCCCTGAACCCAGCGCGTCTGCCAATTCCGCCACTTCGGCTCGGGCGGTATTCTACCCCAACGCGGAGACCTGTCAACAGTCGGGCATGATGCACGGCCGCGCCGGCGTTCGGCCCAACCTCAACGGGATACCCAATACCGAGAAGCCCGCGTGCCGGCACCCCTCGACACGCAAGGGTGGGTTCGGTGATCGTACCGCGGGACGTTCGTCCCCCCACCCAACCTCTTCCTGCGAAAGCGTCCGGATGTCCGCCTCGCCGTAAGGGAGGAACCTTGGCAGAGGGAAGAGAGACTTGCTTGCTCGCCCGGTCGACGACGGCCGGCCATGAACCGCTTAGCCGCCCTTTCCGCGCAGCAGGACCTCGCTCGCCAGGACAGCCAAGAAGGTCAGCAGGAGCGCACCCGCCAGCCCGGTCAGGGTCAGCTGTCCGAGTGTATCGATCCGCTCTTCGACTTCGCGAAGCGAACGGCCGATCAGCACCGTACCGCCGTCAAAGGGAACGACGACCGCCGCGATCCGGACGCCAGGCTCGGGCTGCCAGGTGACACGGTCTTCCCCGTGATCGCTGGCGAACTCGCGCACGCCCGCCGGCAGGTCAGGGATTTGGCCATGCAGGACCGCCGTCGTGGCCAGGACGCCGCCTGCAGTGTCGTAGACCAGGACAAAGGGCGCCAGGCTGGAAGCGACATCCACCTGGCCGGGCGGAAACAGGGCCAGCGGATCCTCGCCCTCCGCCATGGACGACGCCGCATCGCGCGCCAGCTGGATCTGCGGATCGTTGGCGCCCATCCGTAGGAGCTGCTGGGCGGTGACATACCCGGTCGCCGTCAGGGCGACGACGGCCGCAGCGATGGGAATCCACGCGAGGAGCAATCTGCGCAACATACGAACGATCCTCCTGGAGCACCGACTCGAACCTGAAACCGGATCCGAAGTCTGCAGTCGGCGACGCGCCGGCCACAGCGGCATCGATCAACTATCTTCCGTTCGGGCAAGGCGCGCTAGCATCCCACGGCGAGGCCGAATGGCATGCGCCTCCGGCGGCAGGCTGTTCGACGTCGCATTACGCGCGGCGCCGCGCCGGGCTCACCTGGCGGCGAGCTTCTCGGCCTCGTCCAACCTCAGCGACAGCACCCGGCTGGCCGAGTCCGAGCCCATGGTAACTCCGTAGACTACCTCGGCCGTCTGCACGGTCTGCCGGTTGTGGGTGATGATCACAAATTGAGTGTGCTGGCTGAGCTCGCGCAGCATCTCACAGAAGCGCCCGACGTTGGCTTCGTCGAGCATGGCATCCACCTCGTCGAGCACGCAGAACGGCGTGGGCGATACCTTGAGGAGCGAGAAGACCAGCGCGCAGGCCGTCAGGCTCCGCTCCCCGCCGGAGAGCATCGCCAGCCCGTGCTCCCTGCGGCCCGGGAGCCGCGCTTCGATGTCGATGCCGGTGTTGGTCAGGTCGTCACTGTCGGTCAGGATCAGTCGTGCCGACCCACCGCCGAACAGACGGGTGAACACCTGGCGGAAGGCAACCGCCACGGCGTCGAAGGTCTTGCGGAACTCCCGCTCCATCAGGAGATCGAGCTCGGCGATCACTTCCTGGATCTGGGCCTCGGCCTTGCGCAGGTCGTCCAACTGGGTCGTAAGGAAGTCCGCCCGCTGGCGTACCTCCTCGTACTCTCGGCGCGCCTCGACGTTGACGGCGCCCATCCGACGCAATTGCAGCCGCAGCCGCCCGACCTGCCCTTCGAGCTCGGGGGCGATCTCCTCGATATGCGGCAGGTGCTCGACCCAGCCGGTGAGCGGCAGAGGCTCGGGACCGGTGACCGCTTCGTCGTACTCGAAGGCCACCAGTCCGAAGTCGTCCTCGATGCGCTGCTGGAGCGAGGCCATCTCCTGCTCGCGGCGGGCCAGCTCAATCTGCGCCTGCGAATGCGCGCGCTCCGCCTCCTGCATGTCGGCGCGGCTGCGCGCCTCGGCCGCCTCGTGCTCGGAGCGTTCGGCCTCGTGCTGGGTCAGCTGCGCCTCCAGCGCATCCGACTGGGCCTGCGTTTCGGCCAGCGAGGCTTCGATGATTCGGAGCCCGGCCTCGGCCTCGGTGAGATCCCGGCGAGCCGTGGATTCCGACCCCGCACGAGCCTCGGCCCTCAGGCGCCGATTCTCGAGATCTGTTTGCAGGTTGGAGAGGCGGAGGTCGGCGTCGGAAGCACGCGAGGCTGCCTCCCCCGCCGCAGCGCGCGCCAGCTGGACGTTTGCCTCCAACTGCAGCAGCAGGGCCGCCCCCTCGCCACCCGACAGGCGCAACCCGAGCGCGTCGACCTCGGACTGCGCCTCGCGTTCCTCGGCTTGAAGCCTGGCACCACGCTCCTCCGAAACCCCGCGTGCCTCGTCGGCACGCTCAACCTCCTGGGTCAACCGAAGGACGGCCGCCGACAGGTTTTCGAGCTGAGCTTCCTTCGCTCGGAGTTCAAAACCCGACCTGCTCCACGCGCAGCCGGGCGGTCTGGTCCAGCCCGGCGGCTTCTTCCGCCAGGCGGGAGGCCTCCGACAGACTGCCGCGAGCAGTCTCCACGTCGGCGCGCATCGTGTGCGCATTCGCCGCCTTGGCCTCGCGATCCGCCTCCGCCGCTGCAAGCTCCGCCTCGACCTGCGCCAGCGCCTCCGAAGGCAGCCCTTCTTCGACGGTCCCGACGAGCACCTCGCCCGAAGTTGTGAAGACTTCACCTAGTCGGGTGACGACGCGCGAACCTGCGGGCAGCCCAGCCGCTATCTGGCGCGCCTGTTCACGCGTCTCGGCGATCAGCGTTTGTCCGAGCAGGTGATCGACGGCCGTGCGCACCGCCTCATCCGGCCGAGCCAGATCCGCGGCGTTGCCCAGGCAATCGGCGGCCGACAATCGGGTCGGCGGCGTTCCCAGCATGGCCTGCGGCAGCAAATCGACCCGTCCAGTGCGCAACTCCTGCGCAAGCCAGACCAGGGCTTCGTCCACCGCCTGTTGATCGCGGA
This sequence comes from uncultured Chloroflexia bacterium, assembly GCA_963777165.1. Classification (GTDB taxonomy): domain Bacteria; phylum Chloroflexota; class Anaerolineae; order Anaerolineales; family E44-bin32; genus DYJB01. Next base: position 181,882 of record CAVZPO010000007.1, on the reverse strand, counting down.
ACACAAAACCAAGTGCCGACTCGCCCAGCGCCGCCATGACCGCGGCACGCAGCGACGCCTCCGGATGCACATGTGCGCCCAGCCGGCCGATGGCCCCGGAGAGCTCGCCGTCCTTCAGCGCCTGCTCGAGCCTGGCGGGCGCCCGGTGCGGGCGCGTCGCCTCATCCTGCAGCGCCGATCGGCGGGCGTCCAGCGTGGCGGCCACGGACTCGGCGTCACGAAGGCCCTGCTGTGCCTCCGTCAAGGCGCGCTCCAGCTCAGCTAACCGCTGGCGTATCGCTTGCTCGGCGTCGCGCGCCGACTGCAAGGCGCGCTGTGTCCCCTCGGCGGCCCGTTGCTCACCGGCGGCGCTCTCGCGCGAGGCGCCCGCCCCGGCCAAGGCTGCGTCGCGGCCGAGGCGGGTTTCGGCCGCCTGCGCCGCAAGCGATTGAAGTCGCGCGTCGGCCTGCGCCAGTTCCGAACGCCAGGCGCTGCGGCGTTCGAGGGCAGCTTCTAGCCGCGCCCGGGCCTCGGCCAATCGCTCCTGCAGCCCGTCGCGGTCGAGGTCCACCAGATCGGCCGGGCCTTGCAGGCGGTGGAACTCCTCCTCGGCGGCGAACAGAGTCTGTTGTCGGCCGGTGGTTTCGTCACGAGCCGCCGCTAGGCGCACGAGAAGTTCGTCGCGCTCGGCTTCCAGGGAGGCGGTCTCCGACTTCGCCACGCCGTCCTGTTCGGCCAGGCCGCGCAGTCGCTCCTGTGCCACGGCCACGCGCCGCCCGAGCGTCTCGCGTTCGGCATAGCGTGCAGACATCCGCTGGGAGAATGCGTGCAGTTCGGCCCGCAAGGCCTCGATCTGCCCGCGCGAGCCCATCAGCAGCTGGTCAAGCCCTTGCTGCTCGGCGCGCAAGTCGTCGCGCCGCTGGGCCTGCTGCCCGGCCTCGGCGTGAGCCTCGGTCACCTGCTTCTGTACTCGGAACCAATGAAACCCGTACCAGGTCCGCAGCGCGGATTTCAGGTCGTCTCGAACCTGTTCGTACTCGTGGGCTCGCCGCGCCTGCCGTTCCAGGCTGCGCACGCGCGGCAGGAGCTCGGCCAGGATGTCCTGGACGCGCTCCAGGTTGTGCTGCGTCGACTCGAGCCGGCGCAGGGCTTCTTCGCGTCGGCTGCGGTACAGCCCGATGCCGGCGGCCTCCTCAAAGAGCCGACGGCGCTCCTCGGCTCTCAGCGCCAACACGGCGTCGACCAGCCCCTGGCCGATAATGGTGTAGGTGCGCTGCCCCAGCCCGGTTTCGGACAGGAGCTCGAAGATGTCGCGCAGTCGAACGCGTTGGCTGTTCAGGTAATACTCGTTCTGCGCGTCGCGATAGGCGCGCCGGCTGACGGTTACCTCCGAGAATTCGATCGGCAGCCAGCCGTCGCCGTTGTCGAAGGTGATGGTGGCCGAGGCCATACTGGCTCGCGGCCGTGTTTCCGAGCCGGCGAAGATCATGTCTTCCGTCTTCTTGCCGCGCAGCAGACCGTAAGACTGCTCGCCCAACACCCAGCGGATGGCGTCGGCGATGTTGGACTTGCCCGAGCCGTTGGGCCCGACGATGGCGGTGATCGTGCGCCCGAACTGGAACTCGGCGCGCCCGGCAAAGGTCTTGTAGCCCTGCAGGTCGAGGGCCTTCAAGCGGGGTGACTCGCGCGGCGGCTGATCCATGCTGATCAGTCTTCGACCCCGGCGGTGGGCTGGATGCGTGCCAGCGCGTCGGCGGCGGCCTGGTGAGCCGCCTCCTGCTTACTCCGCCCCTCGCCCCTGCCCATCGCCTCGGCCCCGACGGTCACTTCGACGACGAATTCCCGGGCGTGGTCCGGCCCCCGAGCACCGACCGTCCGGTAGCGCGGCGTCTCGCCGCGCTCCGCCTGGGCCCAGATCTGGAGCAGGCTCCGCGGGTCGATTTGCGAGTCTTCATCCAGGAAGGCCTGCGATGCCGCTTTGATCCGCGGCTCGAGGAATGTTTCCACCGCTTGAATGCCCTGGTCGAGATACAGCGCGCCGAGCACGGCTTCGAAGGCCCCGCACAGCAGCGCCGCCCGCGTCCGTCCGCCGGAGGCCTCTTCCCCGCGCCCGAGGCGCAGGGCCTCGCCCAGCTCGAGCTCGCGGGCGAAGATCGCCAGCTGCTCTGTCCGCACCAGCGCCGAACGCAGCCGCGTCAGTTTTCCTTCATCCATCTCGGGGAACCGCCGGTAGAGCCAGGCGGCGCTGAGGAAATCGAGCGCCGCGTCACCCAGGAACTCAAGCCGCTCGTTGTCCTCCAGCGCGTCGGTGTGCTCGTTCAGGTAAGAACGATGCGTCAGGGCGCGCCAAAGCAGCTCTGGGTCCCGGAAAGCCAGGCCTGCCCTCCGGGCGAACTCTTCCGGTGCCACGTTCGATTCTCCTGGAACTTGGGGGGCGCGGACAACCCAGGACGATCTGGGTTGTCGGCGTTCCCTCGGTTCGCCATCCGTCGTCGGACCGATTCTAACCCGAGAACTCCCGGAGCACCAGCACGGCGTTGTGCCCGCCGAAACCGAAGGCATTGCTGACGATGACTCGCAGCCGAGCTTCGCGGGCAACGTTGGGGACATAGTCCAGATCGCATTCCGGATCCGGCGTGCGCAGGTTGATTGTCGGCGGGATCAATCCGTCACGCAGCGCCCTCACGCATAACACCGCTTCCAGCGCACCGGTGGCGCCCATCATGTGGCCGGTCATCGACTTGGTCGACGATACCGGGATGCTGCGGGCGGAGTCACCCAGGGCCGTCTTGATCGCGCGTGTCTCGGCCAGATCGTTCAGCTGCGTGCCGGTGCCGTGAGCATTGATGTAGTCGACCTGGTCCGGCCGCACGCCGGCCGAATCCAGCGCCTGTCGGATCGCGGCGGCACCTCCGCCACCGTCTTCGGCCGGTGCGGTGATGTGATAGGCGTCAGCCGTGGCGGCGTAGCCGGCGATCTCGGCCAGGATCGTCGCGCGGCGAGCGCGCGCATGCGCTTCGGTCTCCAGGATCAGGATCGCCGCTCCTTCACTCATCACCAGCCCGTCGCGGTCCTTGTCGAACGGCGACGGCGTGACGTAGGGCAGATCGTTGCGGCGCGAGAGGGCGCCGAGGCGCTCGAAGGTTGCCAGGCCGAGGCGGGTGATCGTCGATTCGCTGGCGCCGGCGATCACCACGTCCGCGATCCCGTTGCGCAAGTACATCCAGGCATGGCCGATGGCGTCATTGCCTGAAGCACAGGCCGAGCCGATCGAAAAGGCGGGCCCGCGCGCCCCCAGGTCGATCGCCAGGTGGCCGGCGGCGCCGTTGGACATGATCATCGGGATGGTGAACGGGCTGACACGCCTCGGGCCGTCGTGCAGCAGGATTCCGACCGAGTCCTCGATCGCCCGCAGCCCACCGATGGCGGAAGAGACGATGACCGCTACACGCCCGGCGTTGGCCTCGGTGATCTCGAAGCCCGAGTCGGCCATCGCTTGCGCGCACGCCGCGGTGGCCAGGATCTCGAACCGGTCGCGCCGCCGTGCCTCACGTGCCTCGACATACTGCGCCGGGTCAAACCCCTTCACCTCGCCGGCGATGTGTACGCCCAGATCGGCCGCATCGACCAGTGTGATCGGGCCAACCCCCGAATGTCCGTGCGTGACAGCTTCCCACGACTCGTCGACCGTGTTGCCGACGGAGTTGAGGGTGCCCATACCGGTAACCACGACGCGTGGGAGCATCACCAACGCCTCCTTGCTCTGCGAACCGGAGATTGCTGACCTACGAAAGTTAACCCTTCAGGGCGCCGCTGGTTGTGGCGGCGTCTTGAACCCAGAACCGGTCAGCAGCGCGACCATCGGGTCCGGCAGGTCCTCGAGCAGCAGGCTGGCGGCGGTCCAGACGACGGCCGAGGTCGGCTCGACGTTCAGCCCGGCGCGTGCCAGGAGCTCCCAACCTCGAAGCAGCTCGTCCTCCGCTACGGCCACGATCGTCCCGCCGGTGGACTCGACCGCCGCCAGGGCGGCGTCTCCCCGCACCGGGAAACGGACGCGGATCCCCTCGGCCCGTGTCTCGCCCTCCTGGACCAATGAGAGCCCGGGACCGCCGGAGGTATACACGGCCCATACAGGCGCACAGGCCTGCGCCTGCACCCCGATCATGCGCGGCAGCGTCGAAATCACGCCGGCGTCCAGCAGCGCAACGAAGCCGCGATGGACGCTGACCAGCAGCCCGCCGTGCCCCACCGGTGCGATCACGGCCCCCGGCACGCGGCCCAGCTGCTCGACGAGTTCGTAGGCTAGGGTGGCCACGCCCGCCATCCAATGCGGCAGGTACGCGTGGCTGGCATAGACCACCCCGTCATCGGCCGCGCGGCGGACGGCATCCGCCGCCGCGGACCGCGGGCCTTCGATCGCCACCACCTCCGCCCCATAGGCTTCGATCTGCGCCAGCTTAGGAGCGGAGGCGGACGCCGGCACGAAAACGCGGGCGCGCATCCCGGCCCGGGCCGCGTACGCGGCGAACGATGCCCCGGCGTTCCCCGACGAGTCCTCGACCGCCTCGCTCACGCCGGCGGCGGAGAGAGCGGAGAGGAGTACGGCGGTGCCGCGGTCCTTGTACGATCCGGTCGGATTCAGATGCTCGCACTTGAAGTGGAGCACGCGCCTTCCAACCTGGACTGGAAGCAGCGGCGTGCCGCCCTCACCCAGGCTGATCATCGGCGCTGTGGGAGACAGTGGAAATGTCGCCCGAAAGCGGGCGATGCCGCGGCGGGCTGGCGTTGGTGGGGAATGGTAGACGAGCGGGCCCGAGTAATCGTAGACCCCGCCGCAGGCGGGGCATCGGTGTGGAAGCGTATCGTCCGGGTACGGCCGGCCGCAGCCGGTGCAGCGGAAGGGCCAGGGCTCCGGCCGGCGGCCGGAAATCATGGCCGGCGATCCTCCGGCTGCGGCGTGTAGTCGCCCTCGACCCAGACCTCGCCGTCGGGGCCGATTTCCTTCTTCCACACGGGCACGATTTGCTTCAGTCGATCGATGCCGTAGCGCGCGGCCTCGAAGACCCCGGTGTCGCGGTGTGCGGCAGTGCAGGCGATCAGCACGGTGGGAGTGCCCGGATCAAGCCGACCGAGGCGCTGCACGATGGCGATGCCCTCGACCGACGGCCAGCGTTTGCGGATCTCCTCGGCCACCTGGCGCATCTTGGCCTCGGCCATCGGGCGGTAGGCTTCGTATTCCAGCGCGGCGGTCGAATGCCCCGCCCCGCGCTCCGTCTCGCCACGCACCACACCGGTGAACACGCAGGCTGCCCCCGTCGTGGGGAGCGTCAGGGCGGCGAGCAGTTCGTTGAACTCGATCGGGTCCTGGGTGAGATGGAATACAGTCGGCCCGGGGTCAGCGCCGCCGGAGACCGGCGGGAACAGTGCCACCTCGTCGCCGTCGGCGATGATCGACTCATCGAAGGCGAAGTCATGGTTGACGGCCACAACGGACGACGGGAGTGCCACGGCCAGCGCGGGGTGGCGTTCTGCCAGAATCTGGCGAAGCCGCGCAACGCTGATCGACTCGGGCAAGTCGAGAGACTCACGGGCGGTTCCGGTGCGAGTTCGAAGTGTGGAGAAGTACAGCAGGGTGACGGCCATCGATCAGGGTTCGAGCACCAAATCGCCGCTGCGCCCGCCGTGCTTCTCGAGCAACCTCACGTCGGTGATGCGCGCCCGGCGGTCGATGCCTTTGACCATGTCGTAGACGGTCAGTGCGGCGACGGTCACCGCCGTCATCGCCTCCATCTCCACCCCGGTGCGCCCGGTCGTGCGGACGGTGGCAGTCACCCTGACGCCCGGCAGCACATCGTCGAAGGCGACGTCCACCTGCACCTGGGTCAGCGGGAGCGGATGGCACAGCGGGATCAGTTCGGCGGTGCGCTTGGCGGCCATCACGCCTGCCAGCTCGGCCACGGCGCGCAGGTCGCCCTTCTTCAGGTCGCCGGCGCGCGCCAGCCGAAGCGTCTCGGGCGCCAGCAGGACGTGGCCGCGCGCCACCGCCCAGCGCTCGGTTTCCGGCTTGCTGCTCACGTCGACCATACGGGCCCGCCCGCTGGAGTCCAGGTGGGAGAGTTCATCGCCAGACATGCGCGGATTATAACCCTCCGACCGACGTCCGAAATCCCTGGGACCTCGGATGTCGGTCATCGACCTGCTGCCTTGACGCCTCTCCCCCGGACTGCTATAATCCCTTTTACGCCTGCCCCAGGGGCAGGCGCTTCCGTGAGCAGAACGAAGGAGTCAATCGATGCCCCCGCTTCCGAAGCGCAAGCACTCCAAGGGGCGGCGCGACCGCCGGCGGGCCCATGACGCGCTGGACGCCCGTGAGCTGGTCACCTGCACCAACTGCGGAGAGCGGCACCAGGCGCATCACATGTGCCCCAGTTGCGGCCACTACGCCGGCCGCGAAGTCGTCGAGATCAAGAAAGACTGATCGCGACGGGGCCGTGCTGATGCACGGCCCCTTTGATTCAGATGCCCATCGATCCCCGCACAACCGCCTTCGTCTTTCCCGGCCAGGGTTCGCAATTCGTCGGCATGGGCAAAGCCTTGGCACAGGCGGAGCCCGCGGCGGCGGAAGTGTTCGCCCGGGCAGATCAGCTGTTGGGGTTCCCGCTCAGCACGTTGTGCTGGGAAGGCCCGGCCGAAACCCTGAATGACACCGTCAACACGCAGCCGGCGCTCCTGGTGCATTCAATCGCCGCGCTGCGAGTCCTGGAGCGGCACTTGCCCGGAGCCCGACCGGCGCTGGTCGCCGGCCACTCCATGGGCGAATTCAGCGCGCTGGTGGCCGCCGAGGCGCTCGAATTCGACCAGGCGCTGGCGCTGGTCCTCGAACGCGGCCGCGCCATGCAGGCCGCCGGCCTTCAGCATCCGGGCGGCATGGCGGCCATCCTCGGCCTCGAGGTGCAGACGGTGGCCGACATTTGCGCCCAGGCCGCCCTCGAGGCGGGGGCCATCGTCCAGGTCGCCAATGACAACTGCCCGGGCCAGGTGGTGATCTCCGGCGACGGCGCGGCGCTCGACCGCGCCGTCGAGCTGCTGACAGCCGCCGGCGCCAAGAAGGCCGTGCGACTGGCGGTGAGCATCGGCGCCCATTCACCGCTGATGCAGCCGGCGCAGGATCGTCTGACGCGGGCGCTCGCCGCGGCCGGGCTTTCGGACCCTTGCCTGCCGATCATCGGCAATGTCCAGGCCGCGCCGCTGGAGACCGCCGATGCCATCCGCCGCGACCTGGAGGCTCAGCTGACCTCGCGTGTACGCTGGACCGAGTCGATCCAGGCCATGCGCGCCGCGGGTGTGACCACCTTCGTCGAGTTTGGAGCCGGCAATGTGCTCTGCGGCCTGATCCGCCGGATCGACCGGGCGGCGCTGACCATGGCGCTCGACGCCCCGGATAGCTTCGCCTCCTTGTTGGCCTAGGATGCGCAAGTTCCTGATTGCAGTCCTCTTCCTGCTGGCGGTCTACTTCCTGCTCACGCGTTTCACCGAGGTCGAGCAAGTCGCCCTGACGCTGCAACGCGGCGACATGAAGTGGATGGTGCTGGCGGTCGCACTGCAGTTCGTCTGGCTGGTCAACGTGGCGGCAAGCTTCCGTGCCTGCTACCGGTTGCTTGGGATCGAAGAGTCGATCGAGCGTCTGCTGCTCCTCGCCCTGGGCGCCAACTTCGTCAACGTCATCGCCCCAGCGGCCGGCGTGAGCGGCATCGCCGTCTTTCTGACCGACTGCCGGGCGCGCGGCAAACCCACCGGCCGGGTCACCTCGGCCGTGGCGCTCTCGATCCTGTACGACTACCTCGCCTTCATCATCGTCCTCGGTCTGGGGCTGACGGTGTTGATCCGGCGCGATCGGCTCGGAGCTGGCGAGATTACAGCCTCGGCCGTCCTGCTTGCGATCGCCTCGGTCTTCGCTTTCCTTCTTTGGCTGGGGATGCGTTCCGGCGACCAGCTCGGGCGTGTGCTTGCCCGGATGGCGCGTATGGTCAACCGAGTCCTCCGGCCTTTGCGGCGCGGGAACTATCTCTCCGAGGACGCCGCGCGTGCCTTCGCCAACGAGGCCGCCGAAGGGCTGGGCATCGCACGCCAGGCCCCGCGCGGCGCCATTCTGCTCCCGGCCGCCCTGGCACTCAGCAAACAGGCGCTGCTGATCTCTATCCTCTTCATGGTCTTCATGGCTTTCGGGCAGGCCTTCACAGTTGGCACGCTCGTGGCCGGCTACGCCATCGGCTACCTGTTTCTGATTGTCTCTCCCACCCCGTCCGGGATCGGGTTCGTCGAGGGCGCCATGACGCTGGCACTGACGACGCTGCGCGTGCCGTTGGCGGCGGCGACGATCATCACCCTGGCCTACCGCGGCATCACGCTCTGGCTCACGCTGCTGTACGGGATGATCGCCATGCGTTGGATCGGCCAGCAGCCTTCGGCCCCCGGCTCCGTCCAACCGACCGCCTGACCGGCCGGCGCGCCGAATGGTTCTTTTCGCCCGGCGCGGGTGTGGCGCCGTTCGCGCAGTGCAGGATCGGCGTTGAGGGCCCGATGCTATAATCCTCGCGCCTGCCCTCACAGCGAGCGTCATGCCACCTGCGAAGGTCCTTCCCCTTCTCGCCTCGCCCCTCGCAGGGGCTCCCTTCCACATCGCGCTTGCCCTGGTCCTCGGGCTGTTCGCCGCACTGGCGCTGACCATCCGACGCGCGGCTTCGGAGCGCGTCGGCGGGCGCTGGATGGCCGTGGCCGGCTCGCTGGTGTTCGCCCACGCCGTCCTGGCACTGGCCACGACGCTCACGGGAATCGGCCGGGTGCCGGATGAAAGCCTGCGCGTCCTCGAAGCCGGCGCGGCGATCGAGGGTGCGCTGCTGCTCGGCTGGGTGTCGGTCTTCCCGCGCCGCCGTCTCCTCCCGGACATCGTGGTCTTCTTGCTCGCCGTCCTCGTCGCCCTGACGACCGCCACGCTGACCGCGATCACCCTTGGAGACGGCGCCGACCTGACGCTTGGCTGGGGAGCGGGTGGCAGCCTGGTGGTTGCCATCGTCTCGCTTGTTGTCCTGATTCTCCTGCTTGTGCGACGACCCGTCTCCTGGCCGTACTTCGCCGCCGGCTTCGGGGCACTCCTGCTCGGGGGCGCAGGGGACGCGGGGCTCGGATGGTTCGGGGCTGCATCCGGCGATCTCCTGCGCGTCGGTCAGCTCGTGGCCTACCCCGTCTTGGCCTACGGCGCGCTGCGCGATCTGTTGCGCGCCCGTCGGACGGCCGGCGCCGAGCCGTCGTCGCTGCTCCCCGGCCTGCCAAGCGACGTTGCCCCGTCCGTTGCGTCCGTCGGTGACCTGACCGGGCTGCTGGTGACCGAGGACGTTGGCGACCTGGCCGAGCAGCTGGTGGAGGCGCTGGGCCGCACGCTGCGGATCGAGTTCTGCGCCCTTCTTACGCCCCCGGATAGCACCGGGCATTTCACGCTGGCCACGGGTTTCGACCTGATCCAGGAGCGTGCCATCCCCGGTACGTCGATCGACGCGCAGCGCTGCCCGTCGATCGCCGCCGCGCTGGCCGCGCGAAAACCCCTGGTGCTCGATCCTGATCGGGATCCCATCGATCTCAAGACCCTGCGCGACTTGCTCCACCTCATGGCGATCGGCCCCGGGCTGCTGCTCCCGATGCACGCCGGCGGCGACCTCCACGGTGCGCTCTTGCTGCTTTCCCCGTACGCCCGGCGTGCATGGTCCCCTCTGGAACAGCAGGCGCTCCTGGCCGCTTCTGCCTCCCTGGCGCTGCGCTTCTCGCGCATCAAGCTTCGGTCGGCCGACTACGCACTCGCTAAGCAGGACACGATCGTGCGCCGCAGGCGGCCGCGAACCGTTCCCCCCTGGCGGCCGCAGACTTCGACCGCCGACACGGACTCCGAGGGCGGGCCACTCCCGGACATCGATCAGCTGGCCGGCGAGCTTCAGCTCGCACTGCAGGAGCTGGCCGACACGCGCGCCCAGCTTGCGTCGATCGGCGGCGGTGCCGGGGGCCGCGGCGGCGAGATGGCGCCGGATGCCGACGCCATCACCTCCCTGGCCCAGGAACTTCGCCAGCCGTTGTCCTCGATCCTGGGCTATACCGAACTGCTGCTGGGCGACGCGGTCGGGCGCCTAGGCGCCACGCAGCGGCAGTTCATCGAACGCATCCGCACCGCCATCGACCGGATGCGCATGCTGCTGAGCGATCTGGTGCAGGTTACGGCGATGGAGATGGGCGAGATGACGCTGACTCCGGCGCCGATCGATCTGCTGCACTGCATCGAGGAGGCAGTGACGCACATCGGAAACACGCTGCGCGAGAAGGACCTCGGGCTGCGGCTCGATTTCCCCGACGAGGTGCCGGCGGTGATGGGCGAGCAAGGGGCACTGGTGCAGATTCTGGTGCACCTGCTTTCGAATGCCGCCGGGGCGTCACCCGACGGCGCCGAGATTGGCGTGATCGCCAGGGTTCTGGACGCGGAACCGACCGGCTTCCTGCTCCTCTCCGTGAAGGACAAGGGCGAAGGGGTCTCCTCGATCGATCTGGGACGTGTGTTCGAGCCGCTGTACCGGGCCGAGAGCTCGCTGATCTCCGGCCTGGGGGAGAGCGGCGTGGGCCTGTCCCTGGTCCGCGCGCTGTGCGAGGAACTGAGCGGGCGCGTATGGGTTGAGTCCGAACCCGGCGAGGGCTCGACGCTCAGCGTGCTCCTGCCGCTTGCGGGAGCACTCCCCGCGCTGCGCCAGGCGGTGGAAACCGAAGAGCGGCCCGCGGCTGCAGCTCCTTGATCCGCGCGGCTCCTCGCCGAGAGACCTGTACTCTCAGCCTGATGGGGTTCGCGACCGCAGGTTGCCGGGATGCGGACCTCCTCCCCGCGGCGCCATCCCTCAGACCTTGAGGCGCTCATGCTCCGCGTAGAAGCAGTTGACACGAACAACCGGACTCGGTTCATCCACTACGCCGCCGAGCACGGGTCGGAACACGACGACTCCTACTTGCCCGGACCCGGCTTTGAGCCCTCTCCGGAGCACCCCGGCTACCTCCTGCTCCGTGACGACGTCGTGATCGGCGCCGCATCCTTGATGCGCACGCCCCGCTACCTGCAGGCCGGCCGGAGCCGATTCTCGATCTTCCACTCGACCGATCCCTCGGTCCAAACCTACTCGATGCTTTTTGCCGCCATCCACCACCACTTCGATGGCCTGCAAAGCGTTTATCTGTTCCTCCCCGAATCCCGAGTGGCCGCGATGGAAGCGGTTCGCCAGCTCGGCTTCTCGGTCGAACGCTATTCCTACGTCATGATGCGAAGCCAGGCGAACCCGGAGGGACTGACCGTGCCCCAGGGCTACGCCCTTCGCCCGGTTCGACCGGTTGGACGAGCGATTCTTTCCGCAGTTCGCCATCGCTATCAATGCCAACTTCGAGAACCTGGCCGGGCATCTTCCGATGCCTGCCGATGGCCTGCGCGACTGGTTCACAGACGAGACCTATTTGGAGGACGGCATCGCGCTGCTCCTGCACGGAGACACGCCGGTCGGGACCGTATGCGTGATGCGCGAGTATGAAGACCGAAATGCAGCCGACATCTCCGCCCTGAGCGTCGCCAGGGACCACCGGCGCCGGGGTCTGGGGCGCCTTCTTCTGAGGCACGCGGTGTGCTTTGCTGCCTGGCGGGGCCTGCAGCCTGTCTTCCTCTCCCTGAACGCCGAGAATGACCGGGCACTCCACCTGTATCGTTCTGAGGGATTCGCCGTCACGGATACCGTCATCTGCTTCTCGAGAGACTGCGAACGTGCGTCCCCTCCGGCCGCGTAGTGCCGTGCCATCGGCGGGACCCGGACGAATCGCGCCCGAAGTCACGAAACCGCGCCGGCAAACTGCCGAGATCCTCGCGTTCGCGTGAACTACGGGCACCTGGCCTATCCCCGGCGCGCGGGTCACGAGGAGGTCCCGCCGTTGTCCGAAAGCGAGCTCCACAAGCGGTGCGGGCTGGGCGCGGACGCCGATCCCCGCTGAGATTTGATGAGCCAGGGAAACATCAGCGGTTTGCAAGGGGAACGACCTCGGCGCCCACACCCCGCAGCCACAGGCCCCTGATGGGGGCTATCTCGCCCCTCTCCGTCCCCCGAATTCCGGGAACCCGGGCCCGGCGAAAGCCGTTATGATGGATGGCCTGGTGTGGAACTTGCACCGAGCGGAGGACCATGAAGCGCTTCACAACTGCCCTGATCCTGGCCTTGGCCGCCGGCCTGAGCGCATGTTCTGGCCTGGCTGGGACTCTCCTCGGACCGGGCCTTCCGCTCGTCACCGCAGATCCAAACGCGCCGGCGACGCCGACAGCGTTCCTGCCGCTTCTGCCTACCGAGACCCCCGTCCCGACCGCGACGGCCACGCCCGGCCCGACAGCCACTCCCGCTCCGATCAACCCATGGGGCTCCTACCCGGGTCCGGCTGAGCCTTCGGCGATCGAGATCGCTCCGCCCATGCCCCTCTTGCCCATGGGCAAGGGCACGGTCAACCTCGCCCTCCTGGGGTCGGATATCCGTCCCAATGACGGGGGCTGGCGGACGGACACGATCCTGATCGTCTCGCTCGACCCGTCCGCGGGGCGGGCGCGCATCGTGGCGATCCCGCGGGACCTCTACGTCTATATCCCGGGCTGGCGCGTCGACCGAATCAACGTCGCCGATGTGCACGGCGGATTCGACATGCTGGCCCAGACGATCCTGTACAACTTCGGCATCCCGATCGACCACGTGATGCGCATCGACTTCTCCGGGTTCCAGCGCGTGGTCGATTCGCTGGGCGGAATCGACGTCACGTCGACCGGCTATTTGAACGATGAGTGCGGCCGGCGGTGGTGGTCCTTCGGGCCCGGCGTCTATCACATGGGCGGCTTCGAGGCGCTGTGCTACGTGCGAATGCGCAAGGCCTCCAGCGACTACGACCGGCTGCGGCGCGAGCAGGAAGTGCTGCTGGCCCTCTTCGACCGGGTACTGAGCCTGGATGGTCTGGCGCGGGTGCCGGAGCTCTACGAACAGTTCCGCACGCTGGTCAAGACCGATCTGGAGCTCAATGACCTGCTGCCGCTCGTCCCGATGGCGACGACGCTGGCCGCCGATCGCAGCCGCCTGTCGCTTCACCGAGTTCGAACTCGTCCATCACGACCTCGTGGATCGTGCCCTATTCGGGCGCAAGCGTCCTGCTCCCAGATCGTGACGCCATCCTGGCCATGCTGCAGGCGGCGTTCGCACCTTCAGGCTGACCGAAGCATCTGCACATGCTCCTGCGGCCGCCTTCGGGCGGCCGCTGTGTTCTCCCCCTGCCCGCCCGGCGCCTCGGTCCGAGTGTGTTGACATTTCCGCCGCTCGTGTCTATGCTCACGCCCGGATTCCCTCAACCTGGGGAGCGAATGCCGGGCGCTAAAGAAGAACTACCGCTCTTCACTCGAACGAACGCCGACGAGGCCACTCCGTCCAACCGCGGCGCCCGCCTCCGCGCCGATGCCTCGCTCAGCGCTGCGCTGCGCACCTGGGAGGAGGCACTCCAGAAAGAGGGCCGTTCGCCCCACACGGTCAAGGCCTTCGCCGGCGACCTGCGCCTGCTGGGCAAGTTCCTCGGCTCGGGTATCGCACTCAACGCCATCGGCACGCATGACCTCAAGAACTTCCTCGAGTGGATGCTGCACCGGCGCGGCGTCCCGTGTTCCCCCAAGACCTACGCCCGGCGCGTGACGTCGATCAAGTCGTTCTTCCGCTGGCTGGCGGAAGCCGGCATCCTCTCCGAAGACCCGGCCGCCAATGTCGCGCAGCAGAGCGTGCTCAGCCCGCTCTCCGACGTCCTAACCCCGGACGAGATGGATGCCGCCCTGCACAGCGCCGAGTCCAGTCGCCGCGGCCCCAAACCGGATGCCCGACCCTACACGCTGCTCAGCCTGCTTCTGCTGACCGGGATCAAGAAGTCGGAATGCCTGGCGCTCTACCTGCATCACATCGACCTGGGCGCCGCGGGCGGTCCGATCCTGTTCGTGCGCTACCCGGATGTGCGCAAGCGCTACCGTGAGCGGCGCTTGCCGTTGAGCCAGTCGTGGGTGACCGCCTTTCAAGAGTACGTTGCACAGTACGCGCCGCGTGATCGCGTCTTCCCCTATTCGCCCCGCCGCCTCGAGTACCTGCTCGAGGACATCGGCAGCGCCGCCGGGCTGGAGAAGCACCTATCGTTCAACATCTGCCGCTGGACCGCCGCGCTCAGCGATCTGCGCGCCGGAAAGGACAAGGACTACATCCGGCAGAAGCTCGGATTGTCCAAGATCCAGTGGCGCGAGGTCGGCACAAAGCTGGATCGGCTGGCGGCACAGCAGGACTAGAGCCGGCAGCGGTTAGCGATCAGAACTAGACACTGAGCTTTCAGCCATCAGCTGCCAGCGTTCACATGTTGGGGGTCGGCGTCGGCATGCAGCGACGGTGGGCTGGCAATTGGCAGATCGCATCCGACGGCTGACAATGAGGGGTTAGCGTCAAGCGTCTTGGCGGAGGCTGGCATCCCGTCGGAGACCACAAGCGACACCCGGCCAAGATGTGGCCGTTGTGCAAAGATGGACCAAGACGGCGACTCGCCCTGGTGGGCGAGTCGCTGGTGGTCATGGTCAGAGTTTGCTATCGGTGTCTCGCGTGCCTCGGCGGACCGCTGAACGCCGAGCGCTGAGAGCTCAGACCCTGCCTACATCTTCTTCACGACGATGTCCGCAATGACATTCGCCGCTGCGTCGCCGCGGTCGGCGGCGTTCGACAGGTGACGGTAGATCTCCCGCAGCTTGAGCATCTCCACCACATGGTCGATGTCGCGCGGGGACTTGAACAGGTCGGCGATGGCGTCGCGGTAGACCGTTTCCATCCGGTTCTCGAGCGCCTTGGCTCGCACGGCATGGTCCGAGGCCACGTGCGGGTGGTCTTCCAGCCGGGCGATGGCGTTATAGAGCTCACGGGCAGCGTCGGTCATCAGGGACACCATGCGCTCGATGAACGCATTCGGCCGCACGTTGAGGAGCGCCATCTCCTCGACCGTCGAGTAGGCGTAGTCCAGGACGTCATCCACTGTCAGGGAGAGGGCGAAGATGTCCTCGCGGTCGATGGGCGTCACGAACGTCCGATTGAGCTCATCGATCAGGATGCGCCGCACTTCGTCGGCCTTGCCTTCCACCTCCGACACCTGGCGCGCCAGGGACTCATCCGGGCTTTTGACGTACTGGAGCAGCAGCTGCATGCCCTCGAGCGAGTACTCGGCTTGTTTGAGCAGCAGCTCGGTGAAGCGGTCGGTCTTCTTTCGCGTGAAGATGCTCATCTCTTCCCGTCCTGATGTCGAGGGTGCTGGCTGGGAGGCTGCCCCAGTCGTGGCGGGCACCGCACGGTCGTCCCGAAGGACGACTCGACCCTCTTCCGCCTCCAGCCGGTCGAACCCGACCATTATAGCCTCAACGGAGGTCCCGGGTGAAGACGGGTGGGTGGGCTGCTCACCGTTGGCGCATGTTGGCGCCGAGTCCTCTGCGGGTTGAACCCCTCTCTCCATGAGTGCACCGGGACGGCCTCGGCATCCCGACAAGATACAACCGGAGCGCATGCTTGACAACGCTCTCCGCAGTCCGAGCCATCGTCGAATCAAAGGGGCGGGCTGTCCTCTGCCCGCCCCTCTTGAATCGCGCAAAGCGGCGGGCTACTTGACCACGAAGGTCCCCACCATCCCGCTCTCGATGTGAGCAGGCACCCCGCAGACCACACTGTAGGACCCCGCTTCGGTCGGTGCAGTAAAAGTGAAGGTGCTTGTCTGTCCTGCTTCAACGTCATGATCCTCGAGCACGTTGGCGCCATCCTTCTCATCGCTGAATGGAGGCGTCACAATGTAGCCCTGCTTCAGCAGGACCCACTCGTGCAAGACCGAGCCGCTGTTGGTAAGCGTGACGGTCACCTCGGCCCCGGCCGGGACTTCCCAGGATGCGGGCTCGAACTTGAAGTCGGTCATTGTGATGGCGAGACTCACCTTCTTGGGGCCGCATGCCCCGAGCATGAGAGTGGCTGCTACAAGGAGAATTACCGCCCGAGACGATCTGACCTTGCCGCTCATTCGATCTACCTCCCGGAACAGGCCAGGACGCGCGCCGGTCGTGGTGTCCACTTGCCTGTCTCGATATTCATACCAATTTTACCATCTTTTGTTCAGTATTGACCATAGAGGCCGGTGCTCGGCAGGCACTCCAGATTGGAGCGCCGCAGCCTCTGAGTGGCCCATCCGAGATCGCGTGGGCTAGCCTCTGGTTTGTGACCAGGCAATCCCGAATCGTCCCTGGCTACCGGATCCCGCCAGCCGAGGGGGCCAACTTCGACTGCCCCGCGGGTTTGGGGACCGCCCCACGCCGGCTCGCGACTCACCAAGCGGAGCTGGGGGGATCGTCCGCCCAGCCATCGTCGCCTTGAGTGGTCGTTCGGGCCGAACGATCCATGTCCACATCGCCCACTGATCTCCACTCCGAGGGGTTCAGACCTCCAACTGGCTCAACGCCACCCCACAGCGTCTGCCGCCGTGCCAGCTGCGGGTGCGCCCAGGCGAGGCGAGTGGGTTGCTTGACACCCTCTGTCCTTCCTCGGACAATACTCCCAATGAGCATTCCAGAGCCGCCCTTCCGCTCCGGGTTTGTCGCCGTCGTCGGCCGTCCGAGCACCGGCAAGTCCTCGCTGATCAACGCCGCGCTGGGTCAGCCGGTCGCTCCAGTCTCCCCCGCGCGCAGACGACCCGCCGCCGCCAGTTAGGGATCCTCACGCTCCCCCACGCGCAGGTCATCTTCGTCGATACCCCGGGCCTGCATGCGCCTCATGACCGCCTGGGCGAGCGCATGAACGCCGTGGCACGCGATGTCATCACCGACGCCGATGTCGTCCTGGTCGTCTTCGACCTGTCCTCCCCGCCTTCAGCCGATGACGAGCGCGCCGAGGAACGCATCCACTCGTCGCCGATGGTCAAACCTGTTTTGCTGGCGCTCAACAAGGTCGATCTGGTGAGACCGGCGGATCGCAGCCGGCAAGCCTCCGCGTTTTGCGCGCTCCTCCCGGAGGCGGAGGCCTGGGCGGTCTCGGCGACCCGCGGCGATGCCTGCGCGAGCCTGTTCGAGCGCCTCGTCGGGATGCTGCCCGTCGGGCCTCAGTTCTACCCGGCCGAAGAACTCACACCGACCTTCGAGCGCGATCTCGCCGGGGAGTTGATCCGGGCGGCGGCTATGAGCCTGCTGCACGGGGAAGTCCCCCACAGCCTGGCCGTCGTGGTCGAAGAGTACAAGGAACGCTCGGACGATCGCGCCTATATCTCGGCCGTCCTGTACGTCGAGCGTGAGTCACAGAAGGCCATCGTCATCGGCCAGCAGGGCCGGATGGTGCGCGAGATCGGCTCGCTGGCGCGCCGGAAGATCGAGGAGATGTCCGGGCGGCAGGTCTACCTGGACATGCGCGTTAAGGTCCTGCGCGGCTGGCGTCAATCCGAAGGTGCCCTGCGGGAATTCGGCTACCTGAGCCATGACCGCTAAGGCGCCCCGTACGAAGGTCGCCAGGCGCAAGCCCTCACGGCGCACTTCGACCAGCGCCTTCGGTTCCCCGGGGCGCACCAGCCATGACTCATCGTCCTTCTATGCCGGGCGGATGTACACACCGCCCACCGCCGGCCCCGACCCTGCCGCTGAACAGGCCGTCCCGGAGACGCTCCTCGATCACGTGGTCTGTCGGTCGTCGGAACGCATGACCGCGCTTCCCGACCGCAGCGTTCACCTGATGGTCACCTCGCCGCCCTACAACGCCGGCAAGGAGTACGACCAGGACCTGACACTCGACGAGTACCGCGAACTGCTGCGGCGGGTGTTCTCCGAAACCTACCGCGTGCTGGTCGCCGGCGGGCGGGCGTGTGTCAATCTGGCCAACCTCGGGCGCAAGCCGTACATCCCTCTGCACGTCTTCGTCGTGCAGGATCTGCTCGAGATCGGATTCCTCATGCGGGGGGAGATCATCTGGAACAAGGCAGGGAGCGCCAGTCCGTCAACGGCCTGGGGCTCATGGCGATCGGCCGCCAACCCGGTTCTGCGCGACATTCATGAGTACATCCTGGTATTCAGCAAGGAGTCCTTCGCCCGGAAAGGCAAGGGGCGCGAGAACAGTCTGGGTCGGGACGAATTCCTCGAATGGACCAAGAGCGTGTGGACCTTCCCGGCCGTTTCCGCCCGCCAGATCGGCCACCCTGCGCCGTTCCCGGAGGAGCTGCCCCGACGACTGATCGAGCTGTACACATTCCGCCATGACGTGGTGCTCGATCCTTTCTGCGGCTCGGGGACGACCTGCCTGGCTGCCAAGCGCCTCGGGCGTCACTACCTTGGCTTCGACATCGACAAAGACTATGCCGCACTTGCGCGGCGGCGCCTGGCGCAGGTTCATCCGTGATGCCGGCCGGTGCGGAGGGTGCGATGTACCAGTCTCCATTCTCCACTCGCTACGGATCCGACGAGATGCGCACCGTGTGGTCCGAGGCGGCCCGGCGCCGCACCTGGCGCCGCATCTGGCTGGCGGTGGCGGAGGTGCAGGCCTCGGCCGGGTTGATCACGCCGGCCCAGATCGAGGACGTCCGCGCTCACCTGGATACGATCGACCTCGAGCGCGCCGCGGTACTGGAGAAAGAGATCGGGCACGACGTGATGGCGGAGCTGCGCGCCTTCGCCGAGCAATGCCCGGTGGGCGGCGGCATGCTGCACTGGGGGCTGACCTCGGCCGACGTCCAGGACAATGCCGATGTTGCCCGGCAGCGAGCGGCGCTCGGCTTGCTCCTCGGCCGGCTGCGCGGCGTGCTCCTGGCGTTCGCGCAGCGGATCGACGCCACCGCCGATGTGGCGGTTCTCGGCTACACCCACCTGCAGCCAGCCGAACCGACGACGCTCGGCTATCGCCTGGCGATCACGGCCCAGGACCTTCTCGGTCACTTTGAGTCGCTGGCGCGGCTTCGGGTGCAGTTGCGCGGCAAAGGGATTCGCGGCGCCGTGGGCACCGGCGCGGCATTTGTCGAGATGCTTCAAGGCACCGGCGTTTCCCCGGAGGCGCTCGAGGCGAGCGTCCTGTACGCCCTCGGGCTCGAGGCCCATCCGGTTGTCTCGCAGACCTACCCACGCGTCCAGGATTACCAGCTGCTGAGCGCGCTCTCGGCGCTGGCCGCCTCGCTCCATAAGTTCGCCTTCGACCTGCGGCTGATGCAGTCTCCCGGATTGGGCGGGATCGCCTCCGAACCGTTTGGCGAGCGCCAGGTCGGCTCGACGGCCATGCCGTTCAAGCGCAACCCGGTGAAGGCCGAGCAGGTGTGCTCGCTTGCCCGGCTGGTGGCGTCGTACGCCGGGGTGGCGTGGCACAACGCCGCCGACGCGCTGCTCGAACGCACGCTGGACAACTCGGCCAACCGGCGCAGCGTGATCCCGGAAGCATTTCTGGCGACCGAACAGATGCTGATCAACACCGAAGGCATTGTGTCCGGCCTGCAGGTCGACGAGGCGCGCGCCGCGGAGTTGCTCGAAGCCCACGGCCCGTTCGCCGCCACGGAGCGGATCCTCTCGGCGCTGGTGCGCGCCGGCGCCGATCGTCACGAAGTCCACGAACGTCTCCGATTGCACTCGCTCGCCGCCTGGGAGGCCGTACGGGCCGGGAAGCCCAACCCACTCCTCAACCAGCTGACGACCGACACCGTCCTGCTGCGCTACGCCCAGCCGGCGCGGATGCGGGATCTACTGGACGTCCGCGGATACGTCGGCCAGGCCCCCGAGCGCGCTCGCACGCTGGCGCGCGCGCTGCGCCAGCGGTTGGGAGCCGCCGAGTCGGCATGAGCCGGCTGCGGCCCGCCCAGTGGGCCTTCGCCGCTCTGACCGTCCTGATCGGCGCGGCCTGCATTTTGCTCGGACTCTGGCAGCTCGATCGGCTGGAGGGGCGCCGGCAGCGCAATCGGGCGACCCAGATGCAGCTGGATCAGCCGATCGTCGACCTGTCCGCCGCGCTCGACCCCGCCCAGGATCTCACCTACCGGAGGCTGCACGCTCGAGGCACATTCGATGCGGCGCACGAAATCATTCTCTCCAATCGATCGTACTCCGGGCAGGCGGGCGTGCACCTGATCACGCCGCTCGAGATCGACGGCACCGAGTTCGCCATCCTGGTCGATCGCGGCTGGATCCCGGCCAACGAGGCCAGCACGGGGGAGCGTCTCGCGTTCCGGCTGGAGGGCACGCTCGAAGTGAACGGGATTGGCCGTCCATCTCAGAATGAGCCGTCGATCGCGCTCCTGGCCGACCCGACGGCCGGGCCGGGTTCGCCTCCGCTCCTGCAATGGCGCTTCCTGAATCTGCCGTCTATCCAGGCGCAAGTACCCTACACGCTGCTGCCGGTGGTCCTCGAAGCAACCGAGCCGATCGGCACACAAACGCTCCCGAAACCTCAGACCGAGATCGACCTTTCGGAGGGCCCGCACCTGAGCTACGCGATTCAGTGGTTCGCATTCGCGGCCATCTCGTTCCTGGGCGGGGCCGCCTGGTTGGCCCGCGCCCTCGCTCGCCCTCGGCCGACCCCATGACCTGGCTTACCGTCTGGCCAGCCTTCGCCGCCGTCTCTGCCTTCGTCGATTGGATCGGCGTCGCCACCCGCCGCCCACGTCTCGAATACGTCGCCAAGCCTCTGGCCATCCTGCTGCTCATCGCATGGCTTCTGATCGGCACGGGAGTCGATCGTGCGCTCTCGCTGCCAACGCTCCTTGTGTTGGCAGCTCTACTCTTCTCCCTCGCTGGCGACATCCTGCTCATGCTGCCCGAGGCGCGCTTTCTGCCCGGCCTCGTGCTTTTCTTGCTGGCGCACTTGAGCTACGTGCTTGCCTTCACCTGGGACAGGGCGCGCCTGATGCCCGCCGAGTGGCTGCTTGGCGCAGCCATCGTGTTCATGCTGGCGTGCCTGCTGCCGCCGATCCGAGCCGGGCTGCGTCGGTCGGGACGACCCGAGTTGGTCGGACCCGTGGCCGCCTACGCCTTTGTGCTGGGAGCCATGCTGTGGGCGTCGGTCGGAACGCTTCTTCGACCCTCCTGGCTGACTGCGGGCGCACCATGGATTGCGCTGGGCGGAATGGCGTTCTTCGCCTCCGATGTCACGCTGGTGTGGGATCGCTACGTCGCCCCCCTGCCCGGCCGGCGCGTCACGACCCACGCCCTGTATCACATGGCCCAGCTGGCGCTCACCGGTGGCGTCCTAAGGGCGGCGTCAGGCTGAGCAACCATGCGCACGCGATCCGTATCCGCGGTCTTCTCGCTTTGCGCTGATTGTCGTCTCCTGATGCCGTTCGTTATGACGGCATTCACGACGTGGGCGTGTGGATCGTCTGCGGCCGCAACGCCAACCCTGCCTGCCGTCAGGTCGCGGCTCGATGCGCTGCCTGCCGACGCTGTGAAGCGGACGCCGGCCGACGATGTCTACCCTCCCGAGCTGCACGCATCCGAGTTCGCTGAGCCGGTCCCGCTGCCAGGTCCGATCAACACTGCCGGTCTGGAGGACTCGCCGTTCATCGCCCCGGACGGACGCCTGTACTTCTTCTTCACGCCTTCGGCCGCCGTTCCGCCCGAGCAGCAGTTATTTGACGGCGTGACGGGGATCTATGTCGCCGCGCGAGGCGAAGCGGGCTGGGTGGAACCGCAGCGGGTCGTCCTGCAGGACGCGGGCAAGTTGGCATTGGATGGCTGCGCCGATGTGCTCGAAGACGTATTGTGGTTCTGCTCGGCACGCGAGGGTTGGTCCGGCATCGGCTGGTTCACCGCCAGCCTGGAGAACGGCGAGTGGACCGGCTGGCAGTCAGCCGCTTCCCTGCTGCCTCCGGATGGGCCGGTGGGCGAACTGCATTTCACGTCCGACGGGCAGACGCTGTATTTCCACTCCGACCGCCAGGACGGCGCGGGCGGCAAAGATCTGTGGAGGAGCGATCGGGACGCCGGCGGCGCATGGTTGCCGGCGGTCAATGTCGCCCAGGTCAACACCCCAGCCGATGAGGGCTGGCCCTACCTCACGCCCGATGGGGGCGAGCTCTGGTTCACGCGCCAGGTCCTGGGATCGCCGGCCATCTTCCGTGCGCTGCGCACCGAGGACGGCTGGTCAGAGCCCGAAATGATCGTCGAGCGCTTCGCCGGCGAGCCGACGCTTGATGCGCAGGGCAACCTCTATTTCGTCCACCACTACTTCCGCGATGGGGTGATGCTCGAAGCTGATCTGTACGTCGCGCACCGGCGCTGAGCCGCGGAAGGTGAGCGGTCAGCTCTCAGCACCGGCCGCTCAGGTGCGCTGTCCTCTGGAATATCGATGAACTGAAGAGTCAGCCGCCGATCAAGTGCTGACGAAGTGCTCGGCCTCGACCTGACGCCAGTTGGTCCCGTCCGGGAGTCGGAACCACGTGGCGAGCAGCGGTGAGGCGCGGCGGATCTCGTCCGCCAGGCGCAGCGCCACACGCCGCATGGCGAAGTGGGCGTTGGCTGCCGAGCGCAATTCGATCAGGTGGTAGGCCTGGCGCAGATTGAAGGTCATCAGGACGCGGCGGTTGAATCCGTTCGGGACGACGTAGGCGGCCACCTCGGGGTTCCAGGCCGCAAGTTCGCGGTAGGTCCCGGCGGCCGACTCCATGGCGGCACGATACGCGGGCTCGAAACCCGCCTCGGCAAAGAGGCGCGGGACCGCATACCCGAGTTCGGCCGACAGCCGCTGCGGCGTTTGCGTCATCAGGCGATGACGTTTGAGCTCGAAATAGGCTCCCTGATCGAGCACGACCTCGGCCGAAAACGTCTGATGCTCGAGCGCTCGGAGCGGCGCGTCGAAACGGCCCATCTTGCCGAGCAGTGCGGTCGCAAGCTCGCGACGTCCGTGGGCGTCCAATCCGCCGACGTAGGCTTCGAGGGCCTCGATCCCGGCCAGGCTGTGAGGGTAGAGCGCCGACGCCAGGACGCGCAGCTCGCCCTGCGGGTCCTCCGCCGTCAGCTTCAGCCAATCCGCCACATCGGACATGGGGAATGTCGCCACTGCCTGCATCAGATCGTTCTCCGCCTCCTGCAGGTAGGGCGACGGGTTGACGTGTTTGAGCAGCGTCGGCACCTCGCGCACCGCAACCGCTTTGACCTCGGCTCCCACGGCGCGCACTTCGGCCAGACGGCTCGAGAGCATCTTGTGCAGTGCGTGCTCCAGCACCCTGGCGTTGGCCGTCATGCCCACGTTGGCCAGCGAGGCCGCCGGCAGCAAGTAGCGGCAGGCATCGACGTAGCGCGAGCGGATGCGGCTATCCCAGCGTTCGTCACTCTCCGAGTCACGCCGCGGCGTCGACCGGCGCACGACGGACGCCACTCGCTCGAGGGAGTCCCTGTAGACCGAGAAGAGCATCTCGCACGTCCGCCGGTAAGCGGACGCATGCGGCGTGCCGGTCAGCTCCGACGGCACGTGGAAACCTTCCGGATCCCACGTCTGATAGCGGGTGGATTTCTCGGTGTAGGACGCCAGCCGGTTGGATTCGATCGTCTCAACCGCCAGCCGGGATAAGTTCTCAAACGCCAGGTGCAGGACGGCGTGCTCGGCCACGGACGCATGTCCGTAGCCGACGACCCATTTCTCATGGAATTCGGCCGAAGCCTCGTCCGAAAGCTCGGCGGCGATCTGGCGGAACGACTGCGGCGAGCGCGAGGTCTTGGCGAAAGTGACGGCGATTGTCTCCGGGGAGAGCTGCCGCGCCGTCAGCAGGTAGACCTCGCGCGGGAAACGATCAGGCATGCTCCCCATCCCCGGACTCTAACAGGCCGCGGGCGCGGGCGATGTCGCGATGGATCTGCTCGCGCAGGGCCTCCGGCCCTTCAAACCGGCGCTCGTCGCGCAGTCGTTCGACGAAGACCAGCGTGATCTCCCGGTCGTACAGGTCGATGTCTGCATCGAGCAGATGGGCTTCGATCACCGGGCGCTGGGCATCGGCCTCGAACGTCGGGCGCAGCCCGATGTTGGTGACCGCCGCAAAGCGATCGCCGCCCACGGCCACCCAGCACGCGTAGACGCCGACGCCGGGATAGGCGCGCTCGTCCCAGAACTCCAGGTTGGCCGTCGGGAACCCCAGGCGGCGACCGCGGCCGGCGCCGCGCACGACCTTCCCCGGCAGCGAGAACGGCCGGCCGAGATACGATGCGGCGCGGGCGACATCGCCGGAGCGCAGCGCCTCCCGCACTCGGGTCGAACTGACTACCTCGCCGCCCATCAGGAACGGAGGGACGACGTGCAGCTCATAGCCGTACTCGCGGCTGGCCTTCTCCAGGAACAGCCGGTTGCCTTCGCGGCGGTGGCCCAAAGCGAAGTCCTCCCCCACCCATAAGCCCTTGAACCCCAGGTGCCGCTGAAGCAGGGAAAGGAAGTCGCTGGCCGGGATGTGGGCCATCGCTTGATCGAAATGCTGCGTGACGACGACGTCAACTCCCAGGGCGGCAAGCGCGGCGGCCTTCTCTTCCGGGGTCATGATGTAGAACGACGGCCGACGGCCGCGAAGCACGACCGACGGGTGAGGGAAAAAGGTCAGGACGATCGCCGGATGCCCGAGACGGCGTGCGTCCTCCACCATCGCCCCGATCAACGCCTGATGCCCGCGGTGCACGCCGTCAAACGACCCGATGGTCAACACGCTGGCCGGAAGATGGAGCTCCTCGAGTGTAGCGTGACGCGGAGTCAAGCGCCTACTCCACAAAGACCTTGCACGGGTGCCACTGCTGCCCGTCCGCGGTCGCCTCGAGGATGGCGATCAGCGTGCCCAGAGGATCGAGGGCGCAGGCCAGTCCCTCGGCGCCCAAAGGCGCCGGGACGCTGTGGCCGAGCCGGATTCGATCCACCTGGTCTGCCTCCAGGTCGACCCGGGCAAACGCGGGCAGCGCATCGGTCGGCGGCCGGACGAATTCGGTCCAGGAGCCGTCGACGAAGGATTGCTCCAGCCGGTCGAGTGTCACCGCCTGGGTGAGGAGGAACGGACCGGCCTTCGTCCGGCGCAGGGCCGCCAGATACGCCCCGCAGCCAAGCTGGTCGCCCAGGTCATGGGCCAGGGAGCGGATGTAGGTCCCGGCGGAGCACTCGACCTCCAATGCCAGGTCGGGAGGTTGATACTCCCGCACGCGAAGCGCATGGATGGTAATAGTGCGCGGGCCGAGGTCGACTTCTTTCCCAGAGCGGGCCAGATCATAGGCGCGCTGCCCGGAAACCTTGACGGCGCTGAAGGGCGGCGGGACCTGCTGGATCGCCCCGGTGAAGGCCGGGAGAGCCACCTCGACTTGCTCGCGTGACGGAATGTCCGTCGAGCGGCGCGTGACCTCGCCGTCCCCGTCGTAGGTGCGCGTCGCCGCGCCGAAGCGAATAACGGCCTCGTAACATTTGGACGAGGTCGATATGTACTCGCTCAATCGAGTGGCGGCACCCAGGCAAAGAACCAGCAGGCCGGAGGCGCGGGGGTCGAGCGTCCCGGCGTGCCCGACCTTGCGGATCCCCGTGCCCTGCCGGATCAGATGGACCACGCGGTGCGAGGTCGGCCCGATCGGCTTGTCCACCAGGATCACCCCGAAGTCCTTCGTCACCCGGCCGCCTCGAGGGCTGCCAGGGTGGCGGCCAGGACAGCCTGTTCCACTTGCGCCCGGTCCCCGGAGATCATCGCGCCGGCGGCAAGGTCGTGGCCGCCTCCGCCAAACTGCTCCGCCACGCGGGCTACGCTGAATCCCTCGCGGCAACGCCAACTGACCTTGGTACGACCGTCCGACTGTTCCACGAGAATGAGGGCCACTCGGGCGTCGTCGATCGTGCCCAGGAGGTTGATCAGGTCAGCGTCGTCATTGCCGCGGTACTCGGCCGCACGACGGTCTTCGAGGGTCAGCGCGCACCAGACCAGTCCGCCGCGTGCCTCGAGTCGGGCCAGCCCATGCGACCAATAGCGCAGGGCAGCCAGGCTGTGTTGGTTGAGCGCCCGATCGTAGACTTCGGTCAACGCCGCGCCGCGGGTCATCAAATCGGCGGCCACCTGCAGCACGCGCGGCGTCGTGCTCGCCGTGCGGAACCCGATGGTGTCGGTCACGATGCCGGCGAGCAGATTGGTGGCCACGTCGGCATCGATCGGCAGCCGCAGGTGAGGCGCAAGGTCGAAGAGCAGCTCGGACGTGGCCGAGGCCTGCGGATCGATCAGGTTGATCTCGCCGAACAGGGTATTCGTGGCGTGGTGGTCGATGTTGATGACCGGCAGGTCCCCGGCGAGGTGGGCCCAGGCGGTCCAGGGTTGAGCAATCGACGGTCACGACCAGATCGACACCGGCGGGGATGTCGCGGCGAACGGACGCGGCGCCAGGGAGGAACCGATAGCGCCCCGGAAGTCCGTCCGAGAGGACCGCCTCCGCCGATCGGCCCCTCAGCCGCAGGCTCAGAGCCATGGCCAGGACGGAGCCGACGGCGTCGCCGTCCGGGCGCTCATGCGAGACGACGGCCACACGCTTCGCCGCCGCCAACCGCCGGCGAGCGCGTGCGACCTCAGCCTTCGGCAGCCCCGCCATCCGTCTTCCGTTCCTCGTCATGCAGCGTCTTCAGTAAAGCGTCGATGCGCGTCCCCTGCTCGAAGGACTCGTCCCAGCGGAATCGGAGTTGGGGAAACGCCCGAAGGGGGATGCGCTGCGCCAGGGCGGTCCGCAGGAACCCGGAGGCGTGCCGCAGACCCTCGAGGATCTCCGCGCGGCGCTGCTCCCCCTCCAGTGCGGTGACGAAGATCGTGGCGAAAGCCAGCTCTCGGTCCACCTCGACGTCGGTGACCGTCAGGCCCTCCAGACGCGGATCGGAGGCGCTGCGTTGGAGCACCTCGGCCAGGTCATTGCGGATGCGCTCCGCCACCCTTCGGACGCGTGTATCGGTGGGCATGCGCGCCTCAGCTGGCGCTGACCTGTTCCTCGGCGTAGCACTCGAGCACGTCGCCGGCCAGGAATTCGGTGAAGCCCTTGATGCCAATGCCGCATTCAAAGCCGGCGTGGATTTCGCGCTCGTCTTCCTTCTCATGCTTCAGCGAAGTGATCGGCCCGTCGTAGATCTCGGCGCCGGTGCGCAGGATCCGGCAGCGGGCGCTGCGCTTCATGTCGCCTTCCACCACCAGGCACCCGGCGATGTTGCCGAGCTTGGGGATGCGGAACACGGCGCGGACCTCCGCCCGCCCGACGATCACCTTGTGCACCTCCGGCGCCAGCATCCCCTTGAGCGCCTTGTCGATGTCCTCGGTCAGGCGGTAGATGATGTCGTAGGTCCGGATGTCGACGCCTTCGGCCTCCGCCAGGCGGCGCGCCGACGGGTCGGCCATGACACTGAAGCCGATCAGGATCGCTTCGGACGCCGCGGCCAGCATCACATCGTCATTGCCGATGTTGCCCGTGGCGGCGTGCAGGATGTTGACCTTGATAGCGCCGGCGGTCAGGCCGGACAGGGAGGAAACGATCGGTTCGAGCGAACCTTGCACATCGGCCTTGACGATCAGGCGCAGCTCCTGGGCCTTCCCCGCCTGGATGGCCGCAAAAACCTGATCCAGGGTCAGGGCAACGGACTTCTTCTCCGGCGTGAGCGCCCCGGCTTGGCGTTCGGCCACCTGCGCACGGGCTTCCTTCTCGGAGGCAGCCAGGGTGAAGAGTTCGCCGGCCTTCGGGACGTCCGACAGACCGGTGACCGCCACCGGCGTCGACGGCGTCGCCTGCTGGATCGGTTTGCCCAAATAGTCGAACATGGCGCGCACTTTGCCCAGCGCCTTGCCGGCGATGACAACATCGCCGACGCGCAAGGTGCCGTTCTGCACCAGCAGTGTGGCCACCGGTCCGCGAGTCCGGTCGAGCTCCGCCTCGATCACCGTCCCCAGAACCTTGCCCTTGGGATTGGCCTTGATCTCGGTCGAGTCGGCGGTCAGCACGATGGCCTCCAGCAGGTCCGGCAAGCCGGTGCCCTGCTTGGCCGAGACGGGCACGACCATGGTCTCGCCGCCCCACTCGTCGGTCGTCAGCCCGGCGTCGGACAGCTCCTGCTTGACGCGTTCGGGGTTGGCGTTCGGGCGGTCGATCTTGTTCAGGGCGACCAGCACCGGAACGCGCGCCGCCTTGATGTGCGCCAGCGCCTCGCGGGTCTGCGGCATGACGCCGTCGTCTGCCGCGACCACCAGGATGGCGACATCGGCCCCCTGGGCGCCACGGGCGCGCATGGCTGTGAAGGCGGCGTGTCCCGGGGTATCCAGGAAAGTGATGAGGCGCTCCTTGTGACGAACCTGGTAGGCACCGATGTGCTGGGTAATCCCGCCCGCCTCGCCTTCGGCGACGTTGGTCTTGCGAATCGCATCCAGCAGCGACGTCTTGCCGTGGTCGACGTGGCCGAGGATGGCGACGACCGGCGGACGCGTGACCAGCGACTGCGGGTCTTCATCCCCGATCAACCGCCGCCAGCCGGACATGGCAGCCTGCTCCTCGCCGGCGTCGGGCTTGGGCGCCTCCATCGGCTGCGCCTCGTAGCCGAATTCCTCCATCACAATGGCGGCCGTGTCGTAGTCGATCTGCTGATTGATGTTGGCCATCACGCCGTTGAGCATCAGCTTCTTGATGACGTCGATCGGGCTCGCCTTCAGGCGATCAGCCAGGTCGCGCACCGTCAGGGATGCGGGGACTTCCAGGACCTTGCGCTCTTGCTCGCTCATACCGACCTCCCGGTCCATCCGGGGCGGGCGGCGAGCAGCGGCCGGCGCGCGGTCTAGCGCGGGGATGCGCTCGGTGCCCTACCCACGAATGTTCTCGCCCGATTCACGCTGCCTGCCCATCGTCAGGCAAGGCCTGCATGGCCGCCGCCAGTGTCTGGCGATCGGCGTCGCTCAATTCGGTGCGCAGCGCCCGGGCGAGCGCGCCGCGCAACCCGGCATCCCAGCACGACCGGCGGTCGTGCAGATAGGCCCCCCGCCCCGGGGCTTTGCCGGTTGAGTCCACCCGTACGCTTTCGCCCGACCGGACGATCCGGATCAGGGCGCGCTTCGGGAGCACTTCTCGACAGCCCACACAAGTGCGGACTGGCATGTGCCGGACGGGCTGGGCACGCTTGGCAGCCATCAGGCCGTCTCAGGTCGGCCGGAGCCGCGACTCAGGCTTAGATCTCGCCTTCGTCCCAGCCACCGGCACGACCGGGTTTCCTCCGCTTTTGGACCACCATGCCTCCGGTGGCCTCGTCGAAGACAACGGTGCGGGCGCCCTTCTTCTTCTTGCCCTTCTTCTTCTTGCCGCCGGCGGACTCGTCCGACTCTTCCTCTTCCTCCGCGCCTTCGGCGGTCACGGCACTGATCTGTTCGGCAATGGCCTGGAAGGCCTTCTCCAAGCTGTCGGCGGGCACCGCCTCGACGACGGCCCCGGCCTCCGCCTCCACGATCGGGGCGCCTTCGACTTCGAGCGCTTCGGTGATCGGGGCGGCCGCCTCGCCTTCGGCTGCGGCTTCGACGACCGCAACCGGTTCCTCCACCGGGGCTTCCTCCACCGGGGCGGGTTCCGGCTGCGGGTACGGATGCGACCGCAGGACGTCGCGCAGTTCCTCGACCACCTTCGGGCCGAAGCCTTCGAGGGTGAGGATCTTGTCTTCGTTCATGCCGAGCTGCTCGAGCACCTTGCCGCACGAGTCATAGCCGGCTTCCTTGAGCGAGGTGAACACGCGCTCGGGCAGGTCGGCCAGATCGAGCGCGGTGTCGTAGGCCGTGGGCTCGATCTGGCTTCGCACCTGGGCAAGTTTCTCCAGATACGCCAGCCGCCGTGCCCCGCGCCGCGCTTCGACCTCACGCTGGACGCGTTCGACGAACGACGTCAGCGCCGTGTACTCCTCCGGCGTCACCGGCCGGCCCTCTTCCTTCTTGGCCAGGATGGCTTCGATGTGAGGCAGGCTCTCGGCAAAACGTTCGACCAGGTCGACATACACCGGGTCGGTGCGCAGGCGGTTGAGCGACTTGGACGCCGCCTCGACCAGGCTCTTGATATCGATGCGCCAGCCGGTCAGACGCGCCGCCAGCCGGGCGTTGACGCCGGCGCGGCCGATCGCCAGGCTGAGCTGGTCTTCGGGGACGACCACCAGGGCGGTCCGCCCGCGCTCGGGGTCTTCGTCCAGGTAGACGCCGGAGACGCGTGCCGGGCTGAGCGCCTTTTGGATGAACGTCGCCGAGTCGGAATTCCACTCGATGACGTCGATCTTCTCGTCGTTCAGGTCGCGGACGATCGACTGGATGCGCACGCCGCGCAGCCCGACGCACGCGCCTACGGGATCGATCCCGTCACGCAGCGCCGCCACAGCGACCTTGGCGCGCTTGCCGGCCTCGCGGGCGATGGCCTTGATCTCCACCAGCCCGGTGTTGATCTCGGGCACCTCCATCTCGAGCAGGCGCCGCAGCATATTCGGGTGGGTGCGCGTGACGACAATCACCGGACCGCGCGACGACTTGCGCACCTCGAGCACGTAGACCCGGATGCGGTCACGCACCCGGAAGCCTTCGCCCGGGATCTGCTGGTTGCGCGGCAGGATGGCTTCGGCGCGCCCGAGCCCGACGGTGACCGCCTGAGGCGTGATCGAGTGCACAGTTCCGTGCACCATGTCGCCCTCGCGGTCGGCGAACTCCTCGTACTGGGCGTCGCGCTCAGCCTCGCGCAGCCGCTGCAGGATTACCTGCTTGGCGGTTTGCGCTGCCACGCGGCCGAAGTCCTCGGGCGTCGAGTTGACCATAACCATGTCGCCCAAGGCGGCCTCGGGGGACACGCGATGCGCGTCTTCCAGGCTCGCCTCGGTCTGAGGGCTCTGTACGCCGTCGACGACTTCCTTCTCGGCGAACATGCGCACTTCACCGGTCTCGGCGTCGACGCGCGCCTCGACGCTCTGTGCCGTGGAGGCGTTGACCGAGCGTCGGTAGGCGGATACCATCGCCGCCTCCAATGCCGCCATGACCGTCTCTCTCGAGAGGCCAAAACGCTCGGTGATTTCGTTGAATGCCAGGGCGAACTCGCTCTTCATGCTCTATCTTTCCTACACCTTGGTCGGTAGCGGGGCCTTACACGCAGAGAAGTGGGGGTCGCCCACTTCTCGAACAACCACCTCGAATACCTACACTCGGCATCTTACCACACTCTGTAGACGGCCGCAAGCGAGGAGGGGGCGGCGAGCGGCCGGCTTCGTCCACGCGACGGCAAGATGACAGCGGCCCTCCGCTTGCCCGTCATTCCGAGTCGCGCGCAGCCCGCCGGGGCAATCCCGGCCCCGACCGTACGACGACCTCGTGGCAGGCGTCCTCGTCCGCCAGGTGGCATCGCCATCCATGTCCAGTCGATCCTCTCGATGCCTCTACACCTCCGATTGGCGTTACCTTGCACCGGCTCCCTCGAGCGGGGCAATCTCATCGTGCGGCTCGCCAGCGCCTTTCAAAACGGCCTCTGTCCAGGGGCACACGGAGCTCCTACACTTCGGGGCTGGCAAATCGGACAATTTTAGGCTACAATTGACTATGTCGACCTCGCCTAATCGCAGTTGGCCGCCCTCTCACCAGGACGGGCCTCTCCGGAGCCAACATGCAAGACCTGAGGGTAGTCCGACCATCGGCACTCATGATCCTGGCGCTGGCAATTGCATCTTCCGCCTGCGCTCTAACGGGAGGCGCAAGCCCCACCAGCACGCCCGTTCCACAGCCACCACCGACGATTGGCTCTCCCGTGGACCAACCTACTCCCACAAACGCAACGCCTGTTGGTTCGCCAGAAGCCGAGCCCTCGCAAACGCCGGCCTCCACGGCGACCTCCGTCGCGATCGTGCGAGTGGTGGCAACGGGCGGCAACCTGACCCTCCGCCGCGGGCCCGCTACAGCCTACAACGTCATGAACTACATGCTGAAGGATCAAAGTGCTGTGGCCATTGCCCGGAACCAGGCAGCCGATTGGCTGTTGGTTCAGGATCCGGCCGGCGGCGGGCGGACTGCTTGGGTGACGGCGGCTTCTCGCTATGCCGTTGTCGACGGTGGCGGCGAGGCGGTGCAGGCTCTGCCGGTTGAGACCGTCGACCCCGCCGTGCCGGCTTACATCCGCAACTGCACCTTTCACCCGATGCGCATCATGCCGGCCGATCTGATCCTCAAGGAAATGTTCGACGCGCCCAACAACATGCACGCCTTCAACCCCGGCGTGTACGAAGCCTACGATCAGAACCAGGAAGGTTATCCGAAGGTAATGTCGGAGGAACTCCGCGAGGGCGAGACGATCGACATCGAGAAGGACGGGCTGGGCAACACCTACCTCTGCCCGGCATGACCGCTCGTCCGTCGCCATCCGTCTTCTGCCGACGCCCCCTCCTGGGGGCGTCGGTTCGTTCTTGCGGTCTCCTCGGCAGCCATGAGGCCCCGAATTGACGCCCCGCGTTCCCGCCGCTATCATTCCATCGATCGAGCCCGGCGAGAGGTGGACTATGGAAGTTGGGATGGTGCGCCGCATCGACATCGATGCGGAGATGCAGCAATCGTATCTGGACTACGCCATGAGCGTCATCGTGGCACGGGCGCTGCCGGATGCCCGCGACGGACTCAAGCCGGTCCATCGCCGGATCCTGTACGCCATGCATGCCATGGGCATTCGGCCGGGGGTGGAGTTCAAGAAATCGGCCCGCATCGTCGGCGAGGTGCTCGGCAAGTTCCACCCGCACGGCGATATGGCGGTTTACGAGGCCATGGCGCGCATGGCGCAGCCCTTCTCGATGCGCTACCCGTTGGTGGACGGCCAGGGGAACTTCGGCTCAATCGACGGCGATCCGCCGGCCGCCATGCGCTACACCGAGGCGCGCCTCGAGCGGATGGCCATGGAGATGCTGGAGGGGATCGACAAGGACACCGTCGATTTCATCGACAACTTCGACGGTTCACTGCGCGAGCCGACGGTCCTTCCGACCGCCGTCCCCAACCTGCTGGTTAACGGCGCCACCGGCATCGCCGTCGGGATGGCCACCAGCATCCCGCCCCACAACATGGGCGAAGTGTGCGACGCCCTCACCTACCTGTTGGAAAACTGGTCGCGGTTGGAGAAGATCGGCGTCGAAGACCTGATGGCCTTCATCCACGGCCCCGACTTCCCCACCGGGGGCATCATCCTGCGCGATAAGGGGGACGCCGACGGGCTGGCATCCGCCTACGGCACCGGCCGCGGCAAGGTCACGCTGCAGGCGCGCGTCCATATCGAGGACATGGGCCGCGGGCGTTCACGCATCCTGGTGACCGAACTCCCTTACCTGACCAACAAGTCGACACTGATTGAGCGGATTGCCGAGCTGGCGCGCAACGGCGACCTGGAAGGCCTTGCCGACCTGCGCGACGAGTCGGACCGTCAAGGCCTGCGCATCGTCCTGGAGCTGAGCAAGACCGCCACGCCGGAAAAGGTTCTGGCCGAGCTGTTCCGGCGCACGCCCATGCAGGTCAGCTTCGGGATCACGCTCCTGGCTCTGGTCGACGGCGAGCCGCGCCTGCTGACCCTCAAGCAGGCTCTGCGGGTGTACGTCGAGCACCGGCTGGAGATCGTGCGGCGCCGGTCCGCCTTCGAGCTCGCCCGGGCGCGCGAACGGGCACACATCCTCGAGGGCCTGCGCACGGCGCTGCTTCACCTGGACGAGGTCGTCCAGCTGATTCGCACGTCGACGGACCCCGAGCAGGCGCACGATCGGCTGCGCAAGCGCTACAAGCTGAGTGAGGTCCAGGCCAAGGCGATCCTGGATATGCCGCTGCGACGGCTGTCCAGCCTGGAGCGCAAGAAGATCGAGCAGGAGCACAAGGAGATGCTGGCGCGCATCAAGGAGCTCGAAGCCCTGCTCGGCTCCGAGAAGAAGATGCGCGATCAGCTCGTGGAAGAACTGGCGCAGGTGAAGAGCACCTACGGTGACCGGCGCCGGACGCTGATTGCCGAGGCGCGCAAGGGCAAAGGCAAGAAGGCCGCGCTGCTGACGGCCGGCGACCTGGCGCCCGAGAAGGAGACGTGGGTGGTGGTGACCGACGACGGGCTGATCTCGCGCACCCCCACTGCGCGCCAGCCGCGCCTGACCGGACGATCGGCGCCGGTGCTTCTGATCGGCGCCGGTGGGCGGGATACGCTCTATCTGTTCGAAGCCCGCGGCAGCGGCGCCGCCCTCGCCGTGCACACGCTGCCGGAATGCGACGACCCTAAGGACGGCATCCCGGTCGCACGTGCGACACCGTTCACCGAAGGCGAACAGGTTGTGGCGGGCGTCGCCGTTCCTCCCGAGCGCAGCCAGCTCTCGTCAGAAGCGTGTGTCGTGCTGGCAACATTCTCCGGAATGATCAAGAAGACTCCGCTGGAAGCCCTGCCCGGTCCATCGTCCAAAGCGTTCAATGCCATGAACATCGCGGACGGCGACGTCCTGGGGTGGGCGCGCGTCTCCCGGGGCCACGACCAGATCCTGATGGTGAGCAGTTCCGGGCAGGCGATCCGCTTCGATGAGCAGGAAGTGCGGCCGATGGGGTTGGCGGCCGGCGGCGTGCTCGGAATCCGATTCGACGAAGGCGCCGGCGTGCGCGTCGTCGGGATGGACTGCCTGCGCGCCGAGGTCGACCTGCTCCTGGTGCGTGAAGACGGGCATGCGAAGCGCGTCGCGCTCAGTCAGTTCCCGGTTCAGGGACGCCATGGCAAGGGCGTGCTTGCCTGGAAGGCAACCGGTGGAGCACAGTTGGCCGGCACGGCGCTCGGGGTGGAAGATGATCGCGTGGCGGTGCATCAGTCGCGCGGCGCTGCGAAATCCTTGCGCGTCGGCGATGCCCCGCGCCGCACACGCGGCGCGGCCGGCAAGGCGTTGATCGAGGTGAAGGACTCCGATCGCGTCGTGCGCATCACTTCCAGCCTGCCGCGGGTCGAGGTCCTGGCTCCTCCCGAGCCGGAGCCGACGCGCGGCAAACCGCCGACCAGGAAGGCGAAGGCCTCCGCCCGGCGCCCCGTCCGGAAGCCCGATGGCCGCAAGTCCAAGCCGTCGGCTGGTGCGGGCCAACCTAGGAAGCCGGCTTCGCGCGCAACGGCCTCCGGCAAGAAGGCCCGCGGAGGACGCTGATGCCTTCGATCATCGAACCCGAGACGATCCAGGTGGACCCTCTCCCCGCACTTTGGTCTCCCGTCCAATCGCCACTGTCGGATGACGAGCGCGCCCACGAGGTCGAAGAACAGGCGACGGCCAGCCTGCTGTGGGCAGCCGATGTCCCTGAGACCATCCTGCGGCTGCTGCTCAGCGAGACGGCTATCGCTCGCGCTTTCGACCCGCCGCAGGCGTACGACCCGGCCCAGCAGGGAGAGTGGGATCCCCACCTGGTGACCTTCGTCTTTTCCCGGCCGATCAAGCTGATGTCCGAGGAGCGCCGGCAAGATCGCCTGGCGATCGAGTACAGGCTCGAGGGGGCAGGCTACTGGCGGGTGGAAATCACCGCCGAGTCGCTCACGATCACTAGACTCTGAGCGGGCTTCCGCATGCGCCCAGGGACTTCCGGGCGGTGACGCGGACCGCCCGAGCCACAGTACGACGGATTCGGGAACGAGGATCCACCATACGACCGAACACGGCCGACTGGTGTTCTCGACACTGGAGCGATTGCGGTCACACCTGCAGCAGCGGAACACCCAGATGCTGGATCTCAAGTTCAGCGAGCTGTAGGGCCGCCGGCATCCCGTCACCATCCCGGCGCGCGAGTTCGGCGCGCGTCCGCGTCCTTCGGGCTACGGCGTTTCCTGACCGGGCAGCGTATACAGGATGCGGTTGGCCGCCGTCGACGCCGTCGAGGCGGAGACGGACTTCGAACCCTTGGTCAACGTCCCCAGATAGGGCTGTCCGCCGTACGCAGCCACCCACCCGTCGAGGATGAAGGCAAGCGGCCCGTAGGCGGGGATCCACTCGCCGTTGTACTTGCGGGCGATATGGAAGTGCGTTCCGGTGGAGCGGCCGCCCTCGCATGACGGATGCCCGATCTGCCCGCCCTGCTCCAGCGCCGTCCCGGCTGCCACTCGCCCTTCTTCGCCGACATGGAAGAACAGCACCGCCCAGCCGGTGCGCTCGTCGCCATCGTCACCCAGATCGAGCATCACGATCGCCTCGTCGCTGCGCGTCACGATCCCGGCCGACGGTGCGGCGATCCATTCCCCAGACAGGGCGCACCCACCCTCCGTAGCAGGAGGCGCGAAATCGAGCGCGCCCATGGGAAGCGTTGTCCCCCAGGTGTCGTGGGGGCCGCCGGTGAAGTCCCACACGCGGTCTGGCAGAAACGGCAGTGCGAGCTCGGCCTGCTGCAGGTTGCCGGGGATGAAGTCGACCTGCCGGTCGAAGGGATCACCCCACAATCCGCGATAGATCTGCTGAAGCCCCTGCGGCCCGGTCTGCGCGTCAAAGTCCGCCTGGCCGAACCGCTCGGCCAGCAAGACGTGGAGCGCCGCCGTGCCGGCATTTAGCCAGGGATCGGGGCGCACGAGGCGGCCGTCCGTCAACTCGAGCTCGGTCAGCGTTCCTGTCCGCCAGCCGTAGTAGCCCCGATTGATCGCCTCGGCCGCCCACAACAGTTGGCGATACAACCCTCGGTAGCGATCGCTCCGGAAGCCGAGGGGATAGAGGAGGTCGTCGCCGGATGCATCCGGGTGGGTCAACGCACCGGTCCCAGCCTCGAGCAATGTGAGCAGCAGCCGGGGATGGATCGAATACTCGATCGCCACGATGTCCACGATCTCCCAGGCCGGCCGCTGACGTGAGTTGGCATAGTCGGTCATCCCGGCCAGAAAGCCTGCGCGCTGTCGTGATCTCGGCTTGTGTGTCAAACCCGACGGCGCCGGGGCCGTTGACGACCTCGCTGTCAGGCAGGATATGGAAGGGCGAACCGATCAGCGGCAGGTAGTAGGCCGGGACGCGGAGCGGGTAGCCCGGCGGGAGGGTCGTGATCCCAGCAGGCAGATCCGGATTGGCGGCCAGGATCTCGCGTTCGCTCGTGTGGAAATGCGCCGCCACGGCCGGCAGCGTGTCTCCCTGTTGCGCCGCGTAGTCGAAGACCTCGCCCGGGGGGTGCGGGGTGCGCACCGGGAGGGGCGTCGGGCCGGTGAAGTCTGGCGTGGGTGTCGCCAAGTCCGGCGGCGCCGTGGCAAGGGGGGCCGGGGCGCAGGCGGCCAGAGTGACGGCCAGCACAAGCATGATCTTGCGAAGAGCCGGTTTCATCGGGAGAGAAGGGTTTCCTTGGAAGCGCATGGGCAGGCCAGGACCGTCTGCCCATCTTTCACCAACGCGCCTTCGTAGGGCTTGGTGCCTGCACGCGCCTGCCATCCGCTCAACGTGAAGGGGAGAGCACCGTCGGCTAGCATCCATTCGCCATTGTACTTGCGCGCCAAGTGGATGTGCGTTCCGGTCGCCCTGCCGCCCTCGCAGGACGGATGGCCGATCAGGTCGCCCGCCTGGAGGAAAGATCCGGCAGCCACGCGCTGCTTGGCGGCGATGTGCAGGTAGAGCAATGACCAACCCGTCTGCTCGCGTCCATCACCATCCAGATCGAGGACGACGACGCCGTTCTCACTGCGCAGCACGAGCCCGGCCGCGGCAGCGACGGCCCAGTCGTCCGACACGATGCAGCCGGAGACAATCGTCGAGGGGGCAAAGTCGAGCGCCGCCCACGCCGCCTCGCGCTCCCAGGCGCCGTGCGGGCCCCCGGTGAACGACCAGATGTGTCCCGGCAGAAACGGCAGGATCATCTCCGGCTGTTCGAGCCCGGGTTCGTACAGTGGGTGGAAGTAATCCTCGGGATCGCCGAACAGCTTTTGATAGGTGCCCATCAACCCGTCCGGCCCGATGTCCACGGCCCATTTCTGCGTATTGTCATGCAAGCCGAAGTACCACTGCAGCGCGATCGTCCCGGCATTCAACTCGGGCGCCAGGCGCAGCCGAATCCCATCGCGCAAGCGAATTTCGGTCAGCGTCCCGGCGCGCCAGCCGTAGTAACCGTTCCCCAGTTCGTTCGCCGCCCAGGTGAGCTGACGATACAGCCCGGCTTCGCCCGGATCGATGCGGCCCATCGGGTACTTCCACTGATCGCCGCTGGGGCGCGTGGGATTGGTGACCCAGCCGGACTGATACTCGAGCAGGGCCAGCAGCAGGCGCGGGTTGACCGAGTTGTCCCGCGCGGCGAGCGCCAGCACTTCGGGGCCGGGGCGCATCTCGCCGGCGATGTACTCCTGATAGCGGGTGAGATAGCCGCCCAGATTGCGCGCGAAGCTGCTCACGTCGAAATCGGCTGCGTTGGGCGAGAACACCATCTCGCTGTCGGGGATCAGTCGCTGGGAGGGTCCGGTGGAGCTCAGCCGGCGCGGAATGATCAGTCGCGTGCCGCTGTCAATCAAGCTGCCATCGGCGGGCAGCGGACCGCCGGCGGAGGTGAGATCGGACGGCAAGACCCCGAAGCGGACGGCGATGGCGCGCGGCGTGTCGCCGGCCTGCGTTTCGTACAGCACCGTATCCCCGGCATCGGCCGGTTCGGCGGCGACCGTCGGAGGAAACGTCGGGGACACGAGGGCTGCGGGCGCCAGGATGGTGGGCGTCGGCATCTCGGTGGCCGGAGGAGCCGAGGTCTCGGTCGGCGCGCCGGAATTCGCCGCAGTCGGCGCGACCGCCACTGGAAGGCTGCCGGATCCGCTTGGCGACGGCACATCGGCTCGCGAACACGCCAGCACGGAGGCCACCAGGCTCAGGGCTGCAGCCGTGAGCGGGAGGAACGAAGCGGATCGGCGGGTGGGCACGCGCATCTCAGCGAGCGACCTGGTTGCCATCGGCGCGGCAATCGCAGGCTTCGAGGACGACGCCGCCGCGCTCAAGCATCCCATCGTACTCTCGCCCTGTTCCGGAGGATATCCATCCGTCCAGATCAAAAGGCAGGGACCCGTCGGCAGCAATCCACTCGCCATTATACTTGCGCGCCAGGTGCAGATGGGTTCCGTTGGAGACGCCACCTTCGCACGAGGGGTGACCGAGGCGATCACCCGCCTGCACCGTGCTCCCCGCCGCGGTGCGATCGCGCGACTCGACGTGCATGTAGAGCAGCACCCACCCTGTCTGCTCGATGCCGTCCATGTCGAGATCCAACAGCAGTTCCCCGTTCTCCGAGCGCAGCACGATCCCATCGGCCGCCGCGGTCACCCATTCATCGGACCACACGCACCCGAGCGCGTTGCCCGGCGGTGCGAAGTCGAGGGCCGCCCATGCCGCCCCGGTTCCCCAGGCGCTGTGTGGACCGCTGGTGTAGGACCAGACTGCATGGTCTTCAAACGGCAGCTGAAGCACGGGTTGGGTCAGACCGGAAGGCACCAGGGGCTCGACCGCGCGGCGGAAGGGGTTGCCGTAGAGCGAGGTCCAGGTCGCGAGGAAGCCGTCCGGACCGACGACCCTTCGCCACTCGCCCGAGGCGTACAGCTGAGAATACAGGTATTGCACGCCGGCCGTACCGGCGTTGATCCCTCCCCCGGGAGGGATGGCGGCGCCATCGGTGGTGACGTAGGGACCCTGCCATCCGGCGCGCCATAAGTAGTAGCCCTTGTTGAGCATGTCGGCCGCCATCGAAAGCTGGCTGAACAGACCCTCGCGTTGAGGGCTCACGAACCCCATTGGGTAAGTCCGCGTGGAGGCCTCCGGGTTCGAGGCCCGCAGCCACCCACTCCGGTGCTCGAGCACTGCCAGGAGCAGCCGCGGGTTGACCGAGTACCGCTGAGCCACCAGCTTGACGATCTCGGCCCCGGATCGTACGTGATCCTCCACTTCCTCGGAGTAGCCGGACAGATAGCCCCCACGTGTCTCGACATCGTTCTGCACATCGAACAAGGCCGCCGCCGCGCCGAAGATCAGTTCCGAGTCGGGCAGCAGCTTGGTCGATGGCCCGGCCGCCTGAGGGATCGGCGCGGGGATCGTGAGCGTCATCCACACCGACAACAGGTCCGGGTTTGCCAGGTGATTGGCCCGCAGGATGCTCTCGGAACTTACGCCGAATTGTCCGGCGATCCGGTTAAGCGAATCACCCGGCTGAACCACATAGGTTTCCTCGGAGGACCGCAGCACGGGGGGATCGCGCACTACGTCCGGCGTCGGCTCAAGATCTGCGACGCCCTCGGGGAGCGACGTGGCCAACAGATTGAAGATCGGATGTGGGGTCGGAGAAGGAACCTCCTGCGGCACGGCTTCGCCCGAGATCGGGATTTCGCCGACCCAGGGCTCGGGCAACCGTCCGGGTGTCGTGCCCGGAGCGGCGCATGCCGCCAGGATGGCACTCAGCCCTATGGCAAGAGAGAGCGCGCCCCAGCCACGGGCTGTCCTGCCTCCAGATGGTTCGTAGACCTGCGGCATACGCGGCATGGTGGTGGACCGGCAGCCCAAACGAATCCGGCCGTCCGGTCCCCTCCGGGCAAGCAAGATGCGTGCCAGGCGGCGAGCGCCACACCTGACGAATGCCAGCGCCGGCGCCTCCCGATTGTGCCGTACGCGCGTGCCGTGCGCGTGGCGATGCCGGCGAGACCCCGGGTCTTTGCGGGCGGGATGGGCGCGACGCAAGCTGTAGGAGGAAGCAGGGCTAGAGCTGCTTATCAAGGAGAAACGCCGGCTCGTGGACTACCTGCACCTGGCCCTGGTCGTCGAAGAACGACCAATTGCCGGGGTCCTCGCCGAAGACCACGTACCCGAGGCGTTCATACAGCCGCCGCGCGGCGTGGTTGTCCTGGGCGACGGAGATCAGAACCCGGGTGAATCCGCGCTGGCGCAGGATGGACTCTGCCTCGCGCACGAGATCGGTCCCGATCCCACGGTTCCGTACTTCGGGGCGGACGCGGAGCGCGTAGAGGTAGGCGGCCCGTCGGTCCCCGCCGCCCAGGGCCGAGTCGACCTGCACGAAGACCTGCCCGACGACGGCGCCGAGCGATTCGGCGACCAACAGGATCCGGCGCCCGCGCAGCGCCTCGGCGTAGGCGCGCTGATAAACCAACCGGTAGCGCTGGTACTCTCCCTCCCATTCGAGCGCCGGCAAATCCTCCGCCCGGGCTTCCCGTATGACGAGGGGCGGGGCTTCAGCCATGATTCGAACCCTGTGCCAGAAGTGCTCGAAGCAGCTCGCGCTCCTGATCGGCAGTCTCCAGTTGACCGTCCAGCCATGCGGCGCGCAGGGTGGCGAGGATCCGGCCGTAGGCCGGGCCGGGCGGCAGACCTGCTTCGAGGAGCGCGCGACCATCCGTGGCGGGCGCCAAGTGACGCCAGCTCACTAGGTAAGAGGTCAGGATCTCGCGAGCCGGCGGCACGTCCGCCAGCGCCAGCCAGGCGGCGACCAGGCTTTCTTCGCGCGCTTCGTCGAGGCGGGCAGCCACATCGCTGGGGGCGATTCCCGTCGGCCAGCGCGGCACGGCATGCGTGAGACGATTGGTGTCGACGACGACCGCGCGCATTGCCAGCGAGAAGTGCAGGCGATCGCACACGGCCGACACCTGATTGGCATCCAGGCGTGCCATCCACAGGGCGTACTGCAACCGTTCGCGCTGCGGCGTTTCCTCCAGCCGCCACGCTTCCGGCGGCTGGAACGCGCGCGCTTCGATGAAGCGTGCCTCGAGCCAAGCGTCCCAATCGAGGGCCGGGTGGATCGCGCTCAGCAGCCTGAGCGCCCTTAGGCGGGAGAGGATCGCCCCGGCGCAGGCCTCCTCGAGGACGAGCGCCAGTTCGTCGCGCAGGCGCTCGCCGCTGACGCGATCGAGCAGCGGCATGGCCTGCTGCATCAGCTCCAGGGTGCGGGGATCGATCGTGAACCCCAGCCGCTGCTCCAGGCGAGCGGCCCGCAGCATGCGCGTGGGATCGTCGATGAAGCTGATCGAATGCAGGACGCGGATCAAGCGATCGCGCAGGTCGCGCCCCCCACCCCACGGATCAAGGAGCTCGCCGTAGCGCCGGCCGTCCAGCCGCAGGGCGAGCGTATTGATGGTGAAGTCGCGCCGGTGCAGATCGAGCTTGATGCTGCCGCGCTGCACCGAAGGCAGCGCCGTCGGGTGCGCATAGAACTCGGTCCGCGCGCTGACCAGGTCGAGTGAGGCGGGCAGATCGGCCGACGCGCCACGCCGTGCGCCGACCGCCCGGCGCAGCCCCGTGTGGCTTGCGTCGAGGACCCACTTGGCCGTTCCGAAGCGGGTATGCGAACTGACCCGGCCGCCGTAGGCTTCGGCCAGCCCACGCGCCAGGGCAATGGCATCGCCTTCCACCACCAAATCGAAATCCACGCCGGGTACACCGAGCACCAGGTCGCGGACAAAACCACCGACGATGTAGATGGCATCGCCCTGCAACTCTGCCTGCCGGGCGGCCAACCGCAGCAGGGCCAGGCGCTCCGGCGCCAGCGCCGCCTCCAATCGCGGCGCCAGGCTGGCGGCGGGTGTACCGCTCGCCTCGGCCGCCAGCGTCCGCAGCAGGTCGGTGCGGGTCACAATGCCGGTGATCTGCCCGTCGGCCGGATCAGCCACCGGAACCTGTCCCCAATCATGCTCGATCATCACCCGCTGCAGGTGCTGCACCGAATCAGTCGGGGAGACGGTCACGCCGCCGGCCTCCATCACGCTCGACACCGGGCGGCCGCCCATCGCATGGGCCATCGCCCGATCCACGGCCCGACGCGTGAGCAAACCCACGACTCGGCCGTTCTCCACCACCGGATAGCCTTCATGGCCGAAACGCTGCATGCGTTCGGCGGCCTCGGACACTCGCACCGAGGGCGCCAGGAGCTGCGGCTCGCGTGACATGATCTCGCCGACGGTGCGCGCCGGACGCAGGGTGGCTTCCAGCAGTTGCAGCAGTTCGTCCCGAACTTCCTCCGGTCGGCGGCCGCGGATCAGTGCGGCGGCGGCTCGGTTGTGACCGCCGCCGCCGAAATGCTCGGCCAGCCGGGCGACATCTACAGCATCGCTGGTCGAGCGCGCCACGAGCTGCACGGTGCCGTTGAGGGCGACCAGGACGAACAGACCCGCCGGGTCGAACAGGTCGCGCAGTTTGTGCGCCAGCGTGGAGATCTCATCCTGCATGCCCTCCGCCGCGCCGCAGGCGATTACGATCGACAGTCCGTGGAAGGTGTGCGTCTCGGCCGAATTGAGCAGCCGGTCGTACAAGCGGCGCTGATCGGGGGACAGCGGATGGTTGAGGAACTCATCGGCAATCGCCAAACTGGCACCCTGCTCCATCAGCCAGGCGCAGGCGAGCATGTCCCGGCCGGTCGTGCCGACGTAACTGAGCGAGCCCGTATCCTCGTAGATCCCCATCAACAGCAGCGTGGCGCCCGCCAGGTCGAGCGTCAGCGACGATTCTTGCAGCGCCTCCACCAGCAGCGTCGTGGTTGATCCGAGCGGCTGGATGTCGACGGTCCAGGCAGCGTCGCGCTGGGAGGCCGGCGGGTGGTGGTCGATGACGTGGACCTGCGTTTGGGAAGTGGCGCCCTTGATCGAAGGCAGCGACTGCGTATCGACGAGAGTCACCCGCTCGATCGGGCCGCGGGGCTGATCGTCCGGATCGGTGAAGGGCAGCCCATGGCCGTAGAGCGTCAGGAAGGCGCGGACGTTGCGGTTCAGCCGGCGCGGCAGAACGGCCAGCGCCTGCGGCTGGAGCATCTTGGCAGCCAGCTGCGCGGCTGTGGCGTCGAAGTCTGCTTGTTCATGTGTCAGGATCAGATGCATCGCCGGTCCGACGGCGGCGCTGCCGATCCGGGCGTCGCCGCGGCGCGCATTATACATCCGCGTGCGCTGACGCTCGGCGTGGGAAGGGAGTCGGCGTTGGGGGCGATCCGTCAGTCAGCAGAGTCGCTCAGCAGGACCTCGAAGCCGAGAGCCGGCAGCGCCACCTCGAGCCGGCCGCCTTTGGCCTGGTGGGGTTCGCCGCCGAGCGCTCCCCTGAGCACCTGCCCCTCGTGCAGGGCGGCCGGCTCCAAGGGGAGACGGATCTGGGCGGGCTTGGCCGAGGCGTTGAGGACCAGGACCGCGCGCTCTGCCCCCAGGACGCGCGCGAACGCCAACCATCCCGCAGTGTCGTCCGCGGCGGCAAGGCGGAAATCTCCGTGCCGCAGCACGAGCCTGGAACGGCGCAGCCGGATCAGCTCCTGCACGGTCTGGCGCAAGCCGGCATCCCAGCGGGCAGGGTCCCAAGGGAAGGCACCCCGGGACTGGGGATCCTTGGCCCCTTCCATCCCGATCTCGTCGCCGTAATAGATGCCGGGCGCGCCGGGGTAGAAGAACTGGAAGGCGAATGCGAGCCGGACAAGCCGCACGTCGCCCCTGCACATCGTGCGCAGTCGTTCGGTGTCGTGCGATCCCAGGGGAAGGTAGTGGGCAAATGCGTTCTCCGAGGCGTAATGCCCGATGAGCTCCACTGCGCGCCGTCCGCA
Source organism: uncultured Chloroflexia bacterium (assembly GCA_963777165.1). Lineage (GTDB taxonomy): Bacteria > Chloroflexota > Anaerolineae > Anaerolineales > E44-bin32 > DYJB01. The sequence goes on along the minus strand of CAVZPO010000007.1, from coordinate 137,338 downwards.
TTCGCCTGCCTTCAGCCCTCCGCTGCCCACAAACCCCAGGATCAACTCTCGCAGGGGATAGTTGAGCAGGCCATCGAAATGCCCGGGGCTCACCCAGCGCGGATCGCCGTCCCAGATCTCCCCCACCAGGTAAGCCTCCGGATTGATGGTTTTGACGGTCTCCCGGAATTCGGACCAGAATGAGTCGTCGTCGATTTCGTTGGGGACATCCAGCCGCCAGCCGTCAATCCCCTGCCGAACCCAGTGCGCGGCGACGTTCAGCAGATACTGGCGAACCTTCGGGTTGCCGGTGTTGAACTTCGGCAGACTCTTGAATTTCCACCAGGCAAGATAGTTCTCCGCCTCGCCCGCCCCATACGCGTGCAGAGGAAAGCGCCGGACGTGAAACCAATCGACATAGGGCGAGTGCGATTCGTTCTCCAGCAGGTCGTAGAAAGCAAAGAAGCCGCGGCCACAGTGGTTGAAGACACCGTCGAGAACCATCCGCATACTGCGTCGATGCACGGCATCGAGCAGAGCGCGGAAGTCATCCTGCGTCCCCAGGCCGGGGTCGATGCGGAAGTAATCGGTCGTGTTGTAGCGATGGTTTGAGGAGGCCTGGAAGATCGGGTTGAACAGCAGGGCGTTGATGCCGAGATCAGCCAGGTAGTCGAGGTGCTCCAACACGCCGCGCAGGTCGCCGCCCTGAAAGCCCCAGATCGTCGGGGGCGCGCCCCATGGCTGGACGCCGCGAGGGTCGTTCGAGGCATCGCCGTTGGCGAAACGGTCGGGGAAGATCTGGTAGAAGACGGCGTCCGCAACCCAGGCGGGTACGCTCATGCAGCCTCCGGAGTCGGCGTTATCCGCCGGGCGGGCTCTGAGTGAGATCGTTGCGAATCAACTCGGTGGCGCGGCGCAGCGCCTCCGAAGGGTCGGCGGCTTGAGCGACGACCTGGACGACGGCCCGCTCGAGGGGAACGACGTAGAGCGACAGGTTGTACGCCAGGGGCATGGCCGTGGCGCTGGAGAGCACGTTCTGTGCCTGCGCCCCGAGCGGCATGAACGGCCGGACGGTCGGCAGCACGGGAAGGAACCATGAGCCATCGGACTGCGCCAATCGCGCCTGGCCTTCGGGCCCGGTCAGAAGGCTGGCGAGCGCCCAGCTGGCTTCCAGGTCGGCCGCCGGTGCCCCGACACCGAAGAAGGCGTTGTCGGTCCAGATGGTTCCCGAGAGCTTCAGCCCTTCTTCCTGAGTCTGCGGCCATGCGTCGATGCTCACGTTCTCTGCCCCGAGCGCCCGCACGATCTCGGGCAGGGCGTCGGTGGTGTCGATCAACCACGGCGAGTGCCCGGCCAGGAATGTGGCGCGATCGGCATTGGAGTTGAAGACAGGCCGGCCGGCTTGACGGAAACGGGCAAGCAGCCCAAGCCAGCACTCTCCCGTTTGCTGGTCGAATCCGATCCCGCCGCCGGCCCGCAAGAGCGTGCCGCCGCAGGCGGTGAGTTGCGCGCCGGAGAAATCGAAGCCCAGGTCAAAGACGGGCTCGGCGGCATAACGCGTCGAGGCGGACGCCGCCTGTGTCAGCAGGTCTTCCAGCGAGGCGGCGGGCTGGGCGGCCAACGATTGGTTCCGGTAGAGCACGACCCCGCGCAGCCGCAAGGGGAGTCCCACCATCGCGCCGGCGTTTGAAACCTGGCTCCAGACCAGCTCCGGGATGGCCGCGCGCTGCTCCGGAAGGAGGCGCGCACCGATGTCGACGATCAGCCCGTCGCGTAACAGCGCTGGTCCCCAGGACGATGGAGCGATCAGAATGGTGGGACCACGCCCGGCAGCCGCCGCCGTCTTGAAGGCCGCCTCGAGTTCCGCCGGGCGATAGTAGGTCAAGCGAACCTGTGCACGGGGATGCAGCTGGCGGAAGATCTCCAGGAGGTCCGAGACAACCGCCACGTGATCGGCTTCCCATGCCGTCCAGATGGACACCGATCCCTCGAGGGGCGAAAGCAGAGCCCGCGTCTGGGTCGGCTCCGCCGTGGCGGGGATCGCCGTCGGCCTCGGGAGGGTCGTAGTCGGTGTGACCCGGGATTCGGCCGCCGGCGATACGCAACCCGTGGAGAACGCACCCAAGAGCGCGAGGGCGAGCACCCCGCGGACGCTTCGTCGAAGGGAAACCGGTGAGGAGCAGATCGGGGAGAGCGACACGCAGACAGCCCCTGCCATTGCTGCACGAGGTGCGAGCGCCGAAGTCTACCACGCGGCACTCCTCGCGGGCCGGGGGCGGGATGCAGATGCAGAGGGACGTGGCAGTCCCGCACGCGGCCCACGCCCTTATAATCGACCTATGGACGCGGACGGCTGGCGCCTGATCCTTTCGCCTCCCCTCCCGGGCGCCGACAACATGGCCCTCGATGAGGCTTTGCTCGAGTCGGTCTCGGGGTTACACCAACCCCCGACGCTCCGCCTCTATCGATGGGACCCGGCTTGCCTCTCCCTCGGACATGCTCAGCCCTTCGAGCAGGCCGACCCCGGTCGACTGCAGGCACTCGGCTGGCAGCGGGTCCGGCGTTCGACCGGTGGGCGTGCCATCCTGCACACCGACGAGTTGACCTACTCGATCTGCGCGCCCATCGGCCATCCACTCCTGGCCGGGGGAGTCCTCGGGAGCTATCGGAAGCTGAGCCAGGGACTTGTGGCTGGGCTCAAGCTGCTCGGCGTCGAGGCCGACACGGCGCCCGAGCAGCCGCTGGCGGAGGCTGACCGCGCGAACCCGGTGTGCTTCGAGGCGCCTAGCGCGCATGAGATCACCTCTGCCGGGCGTAAGCTGATTGGCAGCGCACAGCTGCGCCGCGTGGCGGGGGTACTGCAGCATGGCTCGTTGCCGCTTGGCGGCGACCTCGGTCGTATCTGCGAGGCGTTGGCCTATCCAACGCCGGCTGAGCGCGCGGCTGCTGCCGAGCGCGTCCGTGCCCGCGCGGTCACATTGGAGCAGCTCCTTGGAGGGCCGATTGCCTGGGAACATGCAGCTGATTCGCTCGCTGAGGGATTCCGCACGGCATTCGGAATCCGGCTGACGCTCGCCGAACCGGTTGCGGATGAGCGCACCCGGGCGGACTTTTTCCGAGCCGAACGTTTCGCCACCGACGAATGGACCTTGCGGGGGGGCCCGCGCTGACTGCAGCTCCTCCAACGCGGGCCAGCCTCGCCCTCCTGGCCGCTGCTCCCACATGCGGCTGCCCGATGCCCAACCGCCAGGTCGCTGCCCGAGCCGCAGGCATGCCTACGTTCCGATGGCGCCAGGTGCAGGCTTGCCCGCGTTGGCAGCACGCATCTGCGGGGCGACCGTGCGCGGCCGAGAATTTCAGGCGAGCCTCAAAGCTCCACCCCGGGGCTTCATCCGAAGAGGTCCACTCCGCCCGGCTGGGTCCACCGACATCGCCGAGAGGTCGGCCACCTCGAACCTCAGGCACTCGAGGCTCGCGGTCGGTACCCCAGCCGGAGGCCGCGCGCCGGAAGCCGATCCTTGCCAACCGCGTGCTCGGCGGCTAGACTTGTCGGATGCACGTCGCCGTGATGACAATCGAGCTCAGGTTGCCCGGCTGCGCTTCCCTCAAAGAGAAGCGCGGCCGGTTGAAGCCCTTGCTCGCCGGGCTCCACCGCCAATTCAATATCTCGGCGGCCGAGATCGAGCGACAGGACAGCCACACGGCGGCGGTGATCGCCTGTGCCGTGGTGAGCGGTGATGGGCGGCACGCGCAGCAAGTCCTGGACGGACTCCCGGCGTGGATCGAGTCCCGGCGGCCGGACATGCAGCTCGTCGACCAGCAGGTAATGATGTGGTAGCCCGCCCGCCCTTCAGGCGGCCGTGCGAGGCTGCACACTGGACCGTGACATGACCGACGCCCAACCCGACCGGCTTGCAACCCTCTATCGCATCTCTCAGACGTTCAGCTCGTCGCTCGACCTGGACGAGGTGCTCGACCGGGTGATGGATGAGGTGATTGTCGCGACCCGGGCTGAACGCGGCTTCCTGATGTTGCGCGACACCGGCGGCCGGCTCACCTTCCGTGTGGCGCGCGGCATGGACCAGCAGTCGATCGAGGCACCCGAGTTCCAGGTCTCCCGCTCGGTGGTCGAGCGCGTCGCCGCCGACGGACGTCCAACGCTCACCAGCGACGCCCAGACCAACTCGTGGCTCGGCGGCCGCGCCAGCGTTCGGATTCTCGGGTTGCGTGCCATCCTGTGCGTCCCTCTCCAGCTCAAGGGGGCGGCAGTCGGCGTGATCTACGTCGACAATCGCCTGCAGACCGGCATCTTCTCGCCGCAGGACCTGGAGCTGCTCACCGGGATCGCCTCGAGTGCGGCAATCGCCATCGAGAATGCCCGGCTGTATGCCATCGCCGTCGACCGAGGGCGGCTGGAGCGCGAACTGCAAATGGCCCGTGAGGTGCAGGCCAACCTGATCCCGCGCGAGACCCCGGTCCTGCCCGGCTGGGAGTTCGCGGCCGCCTGGCGGCCGGCGCGCGAGGTCTCGGGGGATTTCTACGACTTCCTCGTCTCCGACGAACACGGGCTGGGGATTGTCGTGGCGGATGTGACCGACAAGGGCATGCCGGCGGCGCTCTTCATGGCCCACACGCGAAGCGTCCTGCGCGCCAGCCTCTCCGGCCAGGCGGCGCCGGGCGAGGCGATGACGGTCGCCAACCGGCTGGTGTGCGCCGACGCTTCGAATGGGATGTTCGTCACGCTCTGCTATCTGCGCCTCGACCCGCGTTCGCCGGAGGTCTCCTGGGTCAACGCCGGGCACAATCCGCCGCTGGTGTGCCGATCCCGGCGTCAAGGATTCGACGAATTGACCCGCACCGGGTTGCCGCTCGGCATCGAGGCCAACTCTCCCTTCGGGGAAGGGACCACGTCGCTCGAGGCGGGCGACTTCATCGTGATGTACACCGACGGGCTCACCGAAGGTGCCGATTCATCCGGCGAGGAGTTCGGACTGGCACGTGTCCGACAGACCATGCTCTCGATGATCGGGAGCTCTGCCGGCGAGATCCTGGTGCGGATCCTCGAGTCGCACAACGCATTCCTGGGCGCCACGGCTCCACCCGACGATGTGACCTTGCTCGTGTTGCGGCGTCTGGCCTCAGCATGAGGCCCAAGGCACGTTGATCGAGCATCGCATGGACTCCACCCTCCTTCTCGATCGATACCAGCTCTTGAACGAGCTCGGCCGCGGCGGCACGGGGATCGTATACCGCGCCCACGACTCACTGCTCAAGCGCGATGTCGCCGTCAAGGTCCTGGGAGGCGCGTCGCTCACCTCCGAGGCGCAGTCGCGCCTGCTGGACGAGGCGCGCTCGGCGGCGAGCATCAACCATCCAGGCATCGTCGGGATCTATGACGCCGCCCTCTCCGGCCAGACCGCCTTCGTCGTCATGGAGCTGGTCGAGGGCCCGTCGCTGCACGACCTGGCCTTCCCGGATTGGATCGACGCCGCCCGGGTCGGACGCGAGATCTGCGCCGCGCTTGAACACGCCCATCGCAACAGCATCGTGCACCGCGATCTCAAGCCGGAGAACATCCTGTTTACCCCCGAAGGGCGGGTCAAGTTGGTGGACTTCGGGCTGGCACGGCCGATTGCCTCACGCCTGACAGCCGAAGGCTCGCTCGTCGGGTCGCTGCACTACATCGCGCCGGAGCAGGCGCTCGGGCAGCCGGTGGATGAGCGCACCGACTTGTACTCTCTGGGTGTCATCCTGTATGAGTTGGTCGCCGGCCGGTTGCCCTTCACGGCCGAGGACCCGCTCGCGCTGGTGGCGCAGCACATCTATGCGCCCGTCGTCCCGCCGCGCGCCTTTCGTGACGACCTGCCCGCCGCGTTCAATGATCTGATCTTGCAGCTCCTTGCCAAGCATATGCTCGACCGACCGGCGTCGGCCGAGGAGGTCGAGGGTCGCCTGGCGGCGATCGCCACCCTCCAGCACGTCGAACCCGGCACCGAGGGCCAGGTTTCCCAGTTGGACCGCATCGCGCGCGGCCGGATGGTCGGCCGGCAGACGGAGCTCGGCATCGCCGGCGCACTCTGGCGGCAGGCTGCGGCCGGCCGCGGGCAGGTGCTCTTGGTGAGCGGGGAGCCCGGCGTGGGCAAGACGCGCCTGGTCCGCGAGCTGATGGCCCAGGCCCAGATCTCCGGGGGGCGCGTCCTGCAATCGGAGGCGCACCCGGAAGGCGGCGCCCCATACGCGCCGATCGTGCGGCTCGTGCGGCAGGCGGCCGGCGACGCAGTTGGCCTTCCGCTGGCGCCCGAGACCCTCGCCGAACTTGCTGCGCTCTCGCCGGAACTGCACGCCCGATTCCCATCGCTGCCGGCCAACCCGCTTCTCGAGCCGGTGGCGGAGCGCGAGCGGATGTGCGAGAGCGTGGTGGCGCTGTGCTCGGCCCTGGCCGCCTCCGCCCCCCTGCTCATCTTCATCGACGACCTGCACTGGGCCGACAGCGGAACGATGTACGTCGTGCGCCGGCTGGCGCGGGTCGCCGCCCAAACGCGAATGCTGCTGGCGCTCACCTACCGCGAGATCGAGCTGGAAGAGTCCGGCTCGCTTGACGAGCTGCTCTACGACCTGACCCGCGAGCACCTGGCCACTCGGGTCAAGCTGGCGCGCCTTTCGCGGGAAGAAACCCGTCAGATGCTGGAGACCCTGTTCGGCGGCCCCGTGGCGGACGAACTGGGCGACGGCATCTTCCAGGAGACCGAGGGCAACCCGTTCTTCGTCGAGGAAGTATGTCGCGCCCTGCTGCAGGATTCGCGCGTCTCGCAGCAGGACGGCCGGTGGCAGGCCCAGGTCGAGATCCAGGACCTGCGCATCCCGCAGAGCGTCCGCCTTGCGATCCAGACGCGGGTTGCCCGCCTGCCCGAGGAAGCGCAAGACACGCTGCGCATGGCTGCCGTACTGGGCAGGGAGTTCTCCTTCGACATCCTGCATGCGGCATTGGACCTGGGCGACGACCGACTCGTCGATGCCCTCGAGCTGGCGGCCCGAGCGCAACTCATCGGAGAGGATCGGTCTCGCGCACAGGGCGAGCGCGGCCGTCCGGCGTCCCCCAGCTTCGTCTTCGAGCACGCCCTCATCCCGGCGACGCTGCGCGACGGCGTCAGCAGCCTCCGTTTGCAGCGCATGCACCGCCGGGCAGCCGCGGCCTATGAAGAGCTGCGGCCGGAGGACCTGGAGAGCATTGGTTTCCATGCCGCCGCAGCCGGCGACGAGGACAAGGCGCGCAGCTGCTACCTGCAAGCCGCAGAGCACGCGCAACAGTTGGGCGCGCTCGACGACGCCATGCGGTTCTACGAGGCGTCGCTCGAAGTCTGGCCGACCGACGATCGGCAGGGACGCGCAGACGCGCTCTCGCGGCTGGCGCATTGCCGCTGGCTGGCCGTGCGCGGCAACGCCCTGGCTGCATTCGAGGAGGCCCGCGACCTGTATGCGGACCTGGGGGACCACCTCCGAAGTGGCGACTTGGAGCGGATGATTGGACGCGTCTTCTGGGAGGCCGGGGATCGCCAGACGGCTTTGCTCCACTACCGTGAGGCTCTCCGCATCCTGGAACTGGAACCGACCTCGCCCGAACTCGCGCGGGCCGTCAGCTCGATGTGCCAGATGCACATGCTGGCCTCGGAGTATGACGACTGCCTGGCCTGGGGCGAACGCGCGTTGGCGCTTGCGGCGCAGCTCGGCGCCGACGATGTACGGGTTCATGCGCTCAACAGTCTCGGGACGGTCCGCGTGATGACGGGAGACCCGGAGCGCGGCTTGAGCATGCTCCAGGAAAGCCTTGACCGCGCCCTCGAGCTTGGGTTGCCCCACGACGCCGCTCGCGGCTATATCAACCTGGTCGAGTGCCTGATCACGGTCGGTCGGTATCCGGAAGCACTCGAGAAGCTCGAGGCGATGATCGCCTTCGCCCTGCGCATGTATGTTCGGGGATTTGCCTATACGGCCTACGTGCGCCAGGCGGAGGTGCTGTGGCTGCTCGGCCGATGGCAAGACGCGTTGCGGATCCAGAAGGAGAAAGTGGAAAGCCTGGACTTCCCCGGCGGCGTCAGTCGCCTGTGGGCCCTCACGCTCCGCGGGCGGATGTTGAACGATCTCGGCCTGTTCGGGCAAGCGCGCGATATCCTGCTCGAACAGCAACCGATTGTCATGGCGACGCACGAGATCCAGACGATCGCCCCGCACCTGGGGCAATTGGCGCGAGCGCAGGCAGCTCTGCGAGATGCCGCTGGCTTGAAGTTGACGACGGATAGTCTGTTGAAAGCACTCGACGAGAACCCATATCTCGAACGCGACAGCATCCCGGCCTTGCTGGCCGCGTGCCGGGCGTGGGTCTCCTCCGAGGTTTCCCCGTCGCCAGCCGACGCCAACGATTGGCTGCCCCGCATCGAACGCGCCAATCAGCAGTTGCGATCGCCCGAGACCCGCGCCTCACTCCACGAGGCCATCGGGTTTCTGGCGCTGGCTTCAGGAGACGTGGAGGCAGCACTGGACTCCCTGCGCACGGCCGTTCAAACCTGGGCATCGATCTCCAGGCCGTTCGACGCCACCCGGGCCCGCGTGGATTACGCCAGGGCGCTCGAGCAGGTCGATCGTTCGGACGAAGCAGCCCAGGCCTTCCACGAGTTCGAGCGCCGCGCTCGGCGTGCTTGCCCGCGGCCTTCCCGAGGGGGAGATGCAGCAGGCCTTCGATTGTTCCCCCCTCGTGCTTCAGGTGCGTCAGAGCCAACGTGCTTTCCCTGCGACCGGGAAACGCCGGAGCGGCCCGCAGACTCCCCCTCAGGCGTAGCCCGGCAACCCGGCCCTTGGCGAGTGCACTCCGTGGCGCGGGGGCTTCGACCGCCGGGCAAGGAGGCAGCCGATGCACGCAGCCGACATGCTCTCGCTGGCAGAATACAACCGCTGGGCAAATGAGCGCATCTACCGTCGGGCGGTCCACGTGGAGCCTGCCGAACTACATGCGGCGCACGGTCAGACCCACAGGACGATCTACGGCTCCTTACTCCACCTGGCGGACGCACAATGGTTCTGGCGGGTGTTGTGCGAGACCGGTCAGACTCCAGGACAGGAATTGAAGCCGGATGACTTCGCCGACCTGGACGATCTGCGCGCGTTTTCCCGCGAAGAGGATGATCGTCTGGTCCATTTTGCGAACACGCTTACCGACGTGCAGCTGAACCGCCGGCATACTTATGGTTGGCCTCGGGCGAAACCCAGGTCGCAGGTGTTGTGGAAGCTGCTTTTTCACCTGGTCAATCACGGAACGCAGCATCGCGCCGAAATCGGCCTTAGACTGGGGGATCTCGGCCGATCACCGGGAAGCCTTGATTTCGTCGTGTTTGCATCCCGGCAGCGGCCGTGAGGTCCTGAGATCCTGCGGCCGTCGCCGTCAGGCGCGGCGCAGTTGGGAATGGGCTTGATCGGGGGCATTTGTGTCCTATGCGGGTGTGATCGCCGCGGCAATCGTGCTGGCAATGGGGATCGTCCTGGGCTGGCGCGCCCTCGCCCGGCGAACAACACTGCCCTGCCCGCCCGCTTTCATCTGGATGCTGGAAAACCGCGCCATGGAGAAAGTCGCCGGCTCCGGCCTGCTCTTCGACCGCGCCGGGATCACCGCCGGCATGCACGTCCTCGATGCCGGCTGCGGCCCGGGTCGGTTGACACTTCCACTGGCCGAGCGCGTGGGCGAACACGGGAGCGTGCTAGCCGTCGACCTGCAGGAGGGGATGTTGTCTCGACTGCGGGACCGCATGCAGGAACACGGTGTCACCCACGTCCAGACACTGCGAGCCTCGCTCGGTGGCGGCGAACTCCCCACGCGCGCCTTTGACCGAGCCCTGCTGGTCACGGTGTTAGGCGAGATCCCCGATCGTGTGGCCGCCCTGCGGGAGATCAGGGACAGCTTGAAACCGGGCGGCCTCCTCTCCATCACAGAGGTGTTCCCGGATCCGCACTACCAGCGTCGGGACATGGTCCGCCAACTTGCACAACAGGCCGGGCTGGAAGTGCGCGAGACGTTCGGCACTTGGCGTGCGCACACGACCAATCTGGCTCGCCCGGCGGAGGATGCGACAACCTCGCTGGAGTCGTCATGATGAAAGACCACCCTCGCGCGCCATGCCGATGACGTGAGATTGCAGGCGTCGGCAGAGTAAGACTCAATTGCCGTCGGAGGTGAGTGCGGCGGCGAATAGGATCGGAGGCACAGCATGGATCTGGGATTGACCGGGAAGACGGCTCTCGTGACGGCGGCATCCAAGGGCCTTGGCAAGGCGGCGGCCCTGGAATTGGCGCGCAACGGTGCCAGGGTGGCGATCTGCGCGCGGAGCGACCGAGTGGACGCCGCGGCAGCCGAGATCCAAGGAGCAACCGGGGCAGAAGTGCTCGCGCTCCGCGGAGACGTCTCACGCAAGGATGACGTCGACCGGATGGTGTCCTCGGCACTCGAACACCTGGGCCACCTGGACATCGCGGTCCTGAATGCCGGCGGACCGCCGCCGGGCGACTTCCTGGCCCTCGGCCCCCAGGATTGGGAGGCTGCGCTCCAGCTTACGGTCATGAGCACGGTCTACCTGTGCTACGCCGTCGTCCCTTCTATGCTCAAGCGGGGCGAAGGCAGCCTAGTCGCCACGCAGTCGTTTACGGTGAAGCAGCCACTGGACAACCTGATCCTGTCCAACTCGCTGCGCCTGGCGGTCATCGGACTGATGAAGTCGCTGGCCAATGAGCTCGGGCCAAAGGGCATCCGGGTCAATACGATCAATCCCGGATACACATGGACCGAGCGGGTCGAGCAGCTGATGGCCGACCGCGCCGAACGCAACCGGACGTCAGTGGGGGAGGAGACGACGCGCATCGCGCGCGACATCCCTCTGGGGCGCATGGGGACGGTCGAGGAGTACGGACGGGCTGTGGCCTGGCTGGCCTCTCCGGCGGCGTCGTACATTCACGGGCACGCCCTGACCATCGATGGCGGCGCTGTGCGGACCGCGCTGTGAGGGCAGCGTGAAGATCCTTGTTGCCGGCACGGGCGGCGTCGGAGGCTACTTCGGCGGGCTGCTGGCCCATGCAGGACACGCCGTCGCGTTTCTGGCGCGCGGGCCACACCTGGAGGCGATCCAGCGGGACGGACTTCAGGTGCACAGCGTCCATGGGGACTTTGCCATTCGGCCGGCCAGGGCAAGCGATCGGCCTGAGGAATTGCCGGCGCCTGATTGCGTGCTCGTGGCCGTCAAACACTACGACCTGCAAACGACGGCAAGGCAGCTGCACGCGGTGGTTGGGGAGGACACGACCGTCGTGCCGCTGATGAACGGCGTCGATGCGCACGAGGTCTTGCAGCGGGAGCTGGGACGCGGACGGATTGCAGCGGGGACTTGCAGCGTCGCCGCGCACATCGAAGCCCCAGGTGTCATCCGTCAAGAAAGCCGCCTGCGTCGCGTCGTCATGGGCGCGCCCGACGCACGACCCATGGAGGCGCTTTCAGCCCTGGTCACTGCGTGGCGCGGCTGCGGTGTCGAGGCGGATCAGACCCCGGACATCCTCGCCGCACTGTGGTCCAAGCTCGTCTTCATCGCCTCGTTCGGCGGGGTGACCGCGCTGGCACGCTCGACGGCCGGCGAAGTTCGTGCCTCCCCGACGACGCGGGCGGTGCTGCTCGAGGCGATGCGCGAGGTGGAGCGGGTCGGGCGCGCTGCGGGCGCCCGCTTGCCACGGGATGCGGTCGAGCAGGCGATGGCGATCGTTGAAGCGCTCGAGCCCGGAGTGACCTCGTCGCTGCAGCGCGATGTGGCCGACGGCCGGCGGTTCGAGCTCGAGGCCTTTAGCGGAACGATCGTCCGGCTGGCGCGGGAGCACGCGATTGAAGTTCCCGTGCACTCAACGATCTACGGGCTGCTCAAGCCAATGCTTTCGCGGGCCGAGAGCTAGGCGCGGCCGCCGCGCGGGCTGCACCTCGCCGCGTCCGCTGCCCCGGGAACGGCTGCGAAGCAGCCCCGGGTGGCGGGGATGGCGAGGCCGTGGAGGCCGAGCCGGCCCCGCTGCCCGCCAGAGCAGGGTTGAATCCAAACTGCGCAGCGGTTGCTGCGCAGCGTGGAGAGTGGAAACGCGGGTGCCAGCCAGCGATCCAAACGAAGGTTGGGGTCTACGCCGCCTGAAACTTGGGTGCCAGCGACCGGCGCCGAACGAGCGTCCGAAGGCGCGTGGCCAGCAGGCTGGCGTGGACCGGTTTGATCAGGTAGTCATCCGCACCGGCATCCAGGGCGCGGGCGACGCTGCCCGGCGCGCCGAGGGCCGAGAGGATCAGGATCGGCACATCGGAGAATGCCCGAATGCTCTCGCAGACCTGCCAGCCGTCCATCCCGGGCATCAGCAGGTCCAGGATGATGACATCCGGCGGGTTGTCGGCGCAGGATCGGATGCCCTCCTCGCCGGTGCAAACCGAGCGGATCTGGATATCCTGCCCGCGCAGCAAGGTACGGAGCATCATGGACAGCTCAACATCATCATCGATTAGCAGGACTTCAATTGCCATACATCTCCCTCGGTCTTGCGGCTTCATTATGCGGCCGAAGCTCGGAAGGCGACCTTACAGGCCCCTTTCAAAGCCGTGCCCTTGCCCGGGGGGATTAGTGAGGCTATAGTTGCGGGAACAGCCTGGTTAGCCGAGACGCGCACCATGCCTGATGCGGTCCTGCCGCCTGCCGGCCCCGGAATGCCATGCCCACAGTGCGCCACGCCCCTTCCCCGGGACGCCCGCACCTGCCCGAATTGCGGGGTTGATCTGTCGCTGATCGCCCTGCTGGCGGAGCGCGCCTATCTGGAGGGGATTCCCCAGGCGGCTCCGTTCCCGACGACGCCGGAAGCGGTCGTACCGCGCATCGGGGAGTACATGATCGAGCAGGGCCTGTTGACGACGGCCCAGCTCGAGACCGCCCTGGCCCGCCAGCGCGAGATGTCGGAGCGCGGCCAGCGGCGCCTGCTCGGCCAGACGCTGGTCGAGATGAAGCTGGTCGACCGCGAGACGCTCGACCGGGCCGTGACGCGGCAGATCATCGAGCTGCACGCCGCGCTGCAGGAGGTTAACCGGACGCTTGAGCGCCGGGTGGCCGAGCGCACCGCCGAACTGCGCCGGGCCCTCGAGCGCCTGACCGAACTCAACCAGATCAAGGCCAACCTGATCTCGAATGTCAGCCACGAGCTGCGCACTCCGTTGGCGCACATCCTGGGCTACGTCGAACTTCTGGAGGAAGGACAGCTCGGGCCGCTGACCGAGGAGCAAGTCAAGGCGATGGCGGTGATTCATCGCGGCACCGATCGCCTGGGACGCCTGATTGAGGACCTGATCGAGTTCTCCACCGCCTCCCGCTCCGGCGTGGTGCTCAAACTGCAAGAGGTGGACCTGCCGGCGCTGATGCGCGGCGTCGTCGAACGGTCGCAGGCCAAGGCCGAGAAGGCGGGCGTGCGGCTGGCGCTCCAGGTGACGCCGGAGGCCCTTGCGCTGCAAGCCGATCCTGAGAAGCTGGGCTGGGTTCTATTCCAGTTAGTCGACAACGGCATCAAGTTCACGCCCAACGACGGGCAGGTCGCCCTGGCGGCGGTGCGGGAGGGCCCGCTGATCCGTCTGTCGGTGGCGGATACCGGCATCGGGATCCCGCCCGACCGACTCGAGGAGATCTTCGAGCCGCTGCATCAGTTGGACGGTTCACCCACTCGCCGTTACGGCGGCACGGGGCTGGGGCTGGCGCTGGTCAAGCTGATCGTCGGCGCGCACGGGTCACAGATCCGGGTGGAGAGTGAACTCGGCAAGGGAACGATGTTGAGCTTTCTGCTCCCGGGGGCAGACCAACCGGCATGACCGGCCCGCTGATCCCTCCCGGCCCCCTCGCCCACGGCTCCGAACTCAATGCCGTCTATGCCATCGCCCGAATCGTGGCCGAGACATTCGACACCGAGGCCGGGCTGGATGCGATCTTCCGTCTGGCGCGCACGATCTTCATCTTCGATACGGTGGCTCTCTACCTGGAGAACGAAGAGACCGGCGAAGTGGAGCCCTCGTATGCCCGGGCCCTGGGCCGCGGCCGGTCACGCGAGGCGGAGCTGACCTGGGGGGAGCCGGCGGCGAAGGAGGCGTTTCGTACCGGCCAGACGGTGCTGCGGCAGGAGGATTCCGGGGCGACGGTCGATGGCCGGGAAGGGCGCCGGTACTATCTGGGACTGCCATTGATCGTCGGCGGACGGGGCGTGGGTGGACTGGTGTTCGGTCGCTTTGGCGGCCCGGCCTACCCCCCCGAACACATCCGCCTGGCGGAGTTCGTCGCCTGGCACGTCGGCCAGCTGCTCGAGAATCGGCGCATGGCGCGCCGCATTGCCACGCTCGAGGCGCAGCGCGAGCTGGCCCGCATGCAGGATGAATTCGTCTCCACCGTATCCCACGAGCTGCGCACGCCGCTGGGATTCATCAAGGGCTACACCACTACACTGCTGCGCAACGACGCCGAATGGGATTCGGCGGCGCGGCTCGAATTCCTGAAGATCATCGACGAGGAAGCCGACCGGCTGCGCGAGCTGATCGACAACCTGCTGGACTCATCGCGGCTGCAAAGCGGGACGCTGAGCATGACCCTCGAGCCCGTCCGGCTGAGCACGCTGCTGCGGGACACGGTCAGCCGCGGCCAGGCGCTGTACCCCGGCATGCCGCTGCGCATCGACGTGCCGGACGAGCTGCCGATCATGCAGGTGGACGCCACACGACTGTCGCAGGTGCTCGACAACCTGCTGTCGAACGCCGACAAGTACGCTCAGGGCGCCGAGGTCACGGTGAGCGCTCGGGTGGAGGGGACGGCGGTTGTCGTCCGCGTGCGGGACCTCGGGCAGGGGATTCCACCCCAGCACCAGGCGCGCCTGTTCGAGCGGTTCTTCCGGGTGCCGGGGGCCAAGAGCATGATCCGTGGCACCGGGCTGGGTCTGTATATCTGCCGCAAAATCGTGGAGGCCCACGGCGGGGAGATCCTGGTGGAGAGTGCCGCCGGCGGCGGGACGTGCTTCGCGTTCAGCCTGCCCCTGGAGTCGCTTGAGGCTCCGGCCCAAGGAGGGGTTGTATGACGGCCAAGAAGTCGATCCTGGTCGTGGATGACGAGCCGCGTTACGTTCGGCTGATCGAAGTCAACCTGATGAGCGAGGGCTATACGATCCTGACGGCAGCCAACGGCCAATTGGCTGTCGAGACCGCGGCCGCCAATCAACCGGATCTGGTCCTGCTGGATGTGATGATGCCGGTCATGGACGGCTTCACCGCCTGCGAGAGGATCCGCGAGTTTTCCAACGTCCCGATCATCATGGTGACCGCCAAGGGCGAGGAGCGCGACCGGGTGCGCGGGTTGGATGCCGGCGCCGATGACTACATCATCAAGCCGTTCTCGGCCCAGGAGCTGCTGGCGCGGGTGCGCGCCGTCCTGCGCCGGGCGGAACGGCAGACGACCGAGGCGTTTCACGAGCCGGTCTTCCGCCATCACGAGCTGGAGATCGACTTGGCCCGCGCGCTCGTGACCGTCGCCGGCAAGGAAGTCTCGCTGACAGCGACCGAGTACCGCGTGCTGCAGACGCTGGCGGGTGCCGTCGGCCGCGTGCTGACGCCTGAGGAAATGCTGACCGGGGTGTGGGGCCCCGAGTACCGGGACGACAAAGAGATCCTGTGGGTCTGCCTCAGCCGGCTGCGCCAGAAGATCGAGCCGGATCCCAAGAACCCGATTCACATTCAGACCCGCCAGGGGATCGGCTACTTGATGCCGCCGATGGACGGCGGGGGCTAGCGACGACTAGCGGAAGCGGAGGCCGAGGTGTCCTCGAGCCAGGTGCTGCTGATCGAGCCCGACAAGAAGACGGCGACCTTCCTGACCCGCGCCATGGGCGAGCGCGGCTATGACGTGACGGTCGCCGAAACGGGCAAGGATGGGCTGATTGCCGCCTGGCGGGATCAGCCCGATGTCATCGTCCTCGAGCTCGAACTTCCCGATGTGGATGGGCTGGAGGTCGTCCGGCGGCTGCGCAAGGAGTCGCGCACCGAGCGCAAGACGATCATCGCCATGACGCAGCGCAGCAAGCCCGAGGAGACGCTCGCCGGGCTGGACGTCGGGCTGGACTACTACGTCGTCAAGCAGGCCGACGCCGTGGAGGTGCTGCTGCGCCTGATGGCGCGCTCGGCGCTGCCGGAGGTCGTGCACCACGGCGAGCCGGAGCGGCCGTTGGGGACGCTGATCCCGTTCGTCAGCGCCAAGGGCGGCGTGGGCACGACTTCGGTCTGCCTGAACGTCGCCAGCCATATCGCCCGCATCGATCCGGAGAAGTCCGTCGTCGTCGTGGACCTGGTGCTGCCGATCGGGAACGTGGCGCAGATCACCGGGGTGAAGACGCAGACCGACATCGTCTCGCTGACTGAACTCGAACCGATGGAGCTCTCGGTGGAGCTGCTCCGGCGGGAGCTGCCGCTGGCGCCTGCCTGGGGGTTCACCGTCGTGCCCGGGTGCAAGGACCCGGCGCAGGCCATGCGCCTGCAAGCCCAACGTCTCGGGCCCGCCGTCCAGACGCTGCGGGCGGCCTACGACATGGTCATCATCGACATCGGCCGGAACATCTCGCGGCTGGCGATGATGGTGCTGTCGCAGGCCAGCTCGGTGGCGCTCGTGATGAGCCCCGATCCGACGTCGGCGGCCAACACCCGTGCGCTGCTGCAGTATATGCAGGCCGAGGCGATCGTGGGCGAACGCATCTTCGTCATCAGCAACCGCGCCCTGGGAGTGGAGGACCTGACCGGTCCGCCCCTGGAGGCGGTGCTAGGCCGGCCGACCGACCGGGGGATCCCCAACATCGGCAAGAACTTCAATCTGGCCAACAACCTGCACGCGCCGCTGCACATGCGTTTTCCTGACGACGCGGCGGTGGATGCCCTCAAGGACATCGGCGACGGGTTGCTCGAGAAGTCGAAACCGCGCGCCGCACCCGGCCAGCGAGCATAACTGCGGCCCGCAAGAATGGCCGGCGCATCCGGCCGCCTGCGCTATAATCCGGCGGGCTACGGGAGGCAACCATGGGCAATCCACAGGCCGAATCACTTCGGGGCAAGATCCTCGGGGCGATGCTACGTGAAGTGCGCATGACCGCCGGCCGCACGCTGCGGGAGACGGCCGAGGCGATCGGCGTCACCCCGGGAGCCCTTACGGCCTACGAAGACGGCCGCAAGGCGATCTCGCTTCCCGAACTTGAACTGCTGGCCTATTTCCTGAACGCGCCGCTGCGCCAGTTCTGGTCGGAATCCGCAGGCCGGCGCAAGCTCCGGTTGGACGCCAATCCCTCGGCGTTGATCGCGCTGCGGCAGCGGTTGATTGCCGCCCAGCTGCGGATGCACCGCGAGGCGTCCGGAAAGACCGTGCGGCAGGTGGCGGAGCAAGCCGGGTTGACGGTGGCGCGGCTGCGATCCTACGAAGAGGGCGATCGCCCCATCCCCCTCCCCGAGCTCGAAGCCGTGCTGGCGGTCATCGACCGGTCGGTGGAAGACTACCTGGATCACGAAGGCCCCGTCGCCGACTGGGACACGCTCCAGCAGGCGCTTGAAACGCTGCTCAGCCTGCCTTCTGAGTTGCGTGAGTTCCTCGCCTCTCCCGCCAGTGTGCCCTACCTGCGCATGGGTCAGCGGCTGAGCACGATGCCGGTCGATCAATTGCGCAACGTCGCCGAGCTGCTGCTCGACATCACCTTGTGACCGTTCCCGCCCCCGCACCAGACGCAGTCGCTGAGCGTGCCCTGCAGGCCTTCCGGCAGGGCCGCTTTGCGGAAGCTGCCGAAGGATTCGGTGCGGCACGGCAGGCCTACGCAGCGGCCGGGGACCAGTCGGCGGAGGCGGAGGCGGCCAACAACCTGTGCGTGGCGCTCCTGCAGGCCGGGCGGCCCGACGAGGCCTTGCGCGCGGTTGAAGGCACGCCCGAGACGTTCGATCGATTGGGAGACCCTGCGCGGGCAGCTCAAGCCTTGGGGAACCTGGCATCGGCCCTCGAGGCCAGCGGGGATCTGATCGCCGCGGAACGCACCTATACCCGGGCGCTTCAGCAATTCGCCGATCTCAACGACCACCAGGCGCAGGCCACCATTCTCGGCAGCCTGTCGCAGCTGCAACTCAAGCGCGGGCGACCCCTGGATGCCCTCTCCACCATGCAGGCCGGTCTCGAGCACAAACCCCGCCGGGGGTTGCGCGATCGGTGGGTCCGGCGCCTGCTTGCCCTCCCGTCGCGACTGCTCGGCCGCTGACCTTCCGACACAACATGTCTGCCGCATCGAAGTGGACGACGCGTGAAGCCGGTCTAGAGGATCGGGCCCTGGTCGACGGATTGATGGCTGGGGCGCGTTGGCGGCATTCCCACCTGGATTGGCTCGAGGCAGGCGATCTGGTGGGTACCGCGCCCTTCCTTCTGACATTCGAGCGTGGCCGACCTGCCGGTTGCCTGGCATGCCCGCCGGATCCTCCGGGCGTGGCCTGGATCCGCGTCTTCGCCGGCGGTTGGGGCCTCCCGGCAAACGAGGGGTGGCGAGCGATGTGGCCGATCGCCCGCCAATCGGCGATCGAATTGGGCGCGCATACGGCCGCGGCGCTGACAGCCGATGCATGGCTGGCCGCCCTGCTGCTCGAATCCGGGTTCGCCGAAACGAATCGGGTTGTCTTCCTCGAGCATTTTGGGCGCGGGGGCAAGTCGGTGCTTCCGGCCGGGACGCGCATCCGCGACTACCGGCCCACCGACCTGCCAGCCGTGCTGGCCGTCGATCAATGCGCCTTTGACGGCCTGTGGCTGTATTCCCGTTCGGTACTTGGGGCCGCAATGGAACAGGCGGCGTCGGTCACGGTCCTGGAGGCCAACGGTGTGGTCGCCGGCTATCAACTCTCGACGGCCTCGGCGCTGGGGGCCCATCTGGCGCGGCTGGCGGTACATCCCGACTATCAGGGCAAGGGCTACGGGCGCGCCCTCGTCGAAGATCTGTTGCACGAGTTCGGGCTGCGCGGCTTCGACCGGGTGTCGGTCAACACGCAGGCCGACAATACCGCCAGCCTCAGGCTCTACCGCCGGCTCGGCTTCCGGGACACGGGACGGACCTATCCGGTCTACATGCTCGGCCTGCGTGGTGCGAGCGGGCACGCCGGCCACTGAGGATCCCTCCGATGAGCCCGCGCTTCCGACTGGTGTCTGCGGTGCACCTGTTCCTGCTCCAGGGCGGGAAGGTCCTGCTGCTGCGCCGTTACCAGACCGGGTATGAGGACGGGAACTTCAGTGTCGTGGCCGGCCATCTGGACGGGAACGAGACCGTTGTCGCGGCAGCGATGCGTGAGGCGCGCGAGGAGGTGGGTATTGTGCTGGCCGCACAGGACGTGCACGTCGTGGGCGTGATGCACCGGCGCTCGACCGATGAACGCATCGACTGGTTCGTCGTCTGCGAGCGCTGGGCCGGCGAGATCACCAATGCCGAGCCCGAGAAGTGCGACGAACTATGCTGGGCCGATCCTGAGAGGCTCCCGCCGAACGTCATCCCCTACGTCCGCCGGGCGATCGAGAACTTCCGTGCCGGCCGCTGGTTCGACAGCTTCGGATGGTCTTGAGCCCGGCGCCAGGCGAAGGCTCGTTCCTGCCTGGGATCCTCCAATCTAGACAATCCTGACGCGCTATGGCATACTCTCGCCTGGTATGATCGGGCTTTGGAGGATCGATAAGTCGCAGAACTGAAATCCGAGATCAACGCATGCGGCGCCGCCGCCGCACGACATCCATCGCGGTGCTCGCCATCATCGGCGTGGCGCTGATCACCACGGCGTTCCTGATCGCCCAGAACAACCGCCCGGTTGGCGCCA
This sequence comes from uncultured Chloroflexia bacterium, assembly GCA_963777165.1. Taxonomy (GTDB): domain Bacteria; phylum Chloroflexota; class Anaerolineae; order Anaerolineales; family E44-bin32; genus DYJB01. The sequence continues at coordinate 117,429 of CAVZPO010000007.1, read as the reverse complement.
TCGCCACACCCCCCCCGCGTGCCTACGGCCAGACCGACGGCCAGTCGATCGGGGACCCCAACGCACCGGTCAAGATCGAGGAGTTTTCCGACTTCCAGTGCCCGTACTGCCGCGTGTTCCATGAAGAGACCTTCCCGCAAATCCTGCGCGACTACGTGCAGACCGGCCTCGTGTACTTCACCTACCGCAACTTCCCGATTGTGGACAGCAGCAGCGCGACGAAGGAATCGACCAACGCCGCCAAGGCTAGCGTGTGCGCCGGGCAGCAGGGCAAGTTCTTTGAGTTCCACGACCTGCTGTTCGCCAACCAGACCGGCGAGAACATCGGCGACTTCGCCGAGCGGCGTCTGTACGCCATGGCGGATGTGGTCGGCCTGGAAGCCGACACCTTCGACGCCTGCTACCGTGATCCGGCCACGGGTGACGCGGTCGACCAAGACAAGGCCGCCGGGCTGCGGGCCGGGGTCAACTCCACTCCGAGCTTCCAGATCAACGGCACGCCGTTCCTTGGCGCACAGCCGTACGCCGAGTTCCAGAAGGCGATTGACGCGGCATTGACAGGCGCCTCCTAGGCGCGCTATCTAGTTGGTTCGCCGCACACCCAGGACCCGCAGGCCCGGATGGCTGCGGGTCTTCCCTTTGTGCACCTCGGCGGGATACGCGGATTCCGGCGTGGTGTCCTGCCTCCGCCCGTCCGGCATCGCCTCCCGTATAATCGCAGAAGATGCGCCGCTCCCCGCTCTCCCCCTCACGCTTGCTTCGGTCCCCGGACTTGCCGTTCCTCGTCTTGTGGCTTGCCTCGCTGTGGCCGGGATTCTGGTCTTCCGCGATTTCGGTCTGGCCTGGGATGAGCCGCTCTTCTACCAATACAGCGACGCCGTCGGGTCGGCGTACTCGATCCCCGATTGGCTCAACGGGTCGATCGACCTCGAACGGGCCTATGGGCCCAGCGCCGAGGACCACAAGATCTACGGCGCCGCCTACCTGCTGATCGGCCGCAATGTCACCCGCGCCGTGCAGGCGCTCACCGGCGCCGAGGCATGGACCGCCTGGCACCTGACCAACTTCCTGGCATTCGAGATTGGGATCCTCTTCTTCTACCTTCTCTGCAAGCGGTGGATGCGGCCGCCAGCGGCGTTGATCGCCGCCGCCCTCTACTTAAGCCAGCCCGTGGTCTGGGGTCACGCGTTCATCAATCCGAAAGACATGCCGTTCGCCACGCTCTTCATCCTGGCGGTTTACTCCGGCTTGCGCATGGTGGATCACATCGGAGCGCTGGGATCGATGTCCGCGCCCCCGGCGCCGGGAGCCGAGGCACACCGGACGGCCCGCCTGGCCGATGGTGATCGGCCTTCGGCCGCTCGGCGAGCCGCGATAGCGGCTCTGTTTTGTGCGCTGCTCGCCCTGGCACTTGCCGGGTTCGGCGAGGCATGGCGCGGCGCCCTGGGCGATGTCGTCCGTCAGGCCTACTACGCCGCGCCGGACTCAAGCTTGGGGCGCGCCTTCGCCTGGTTGGCGAGCAGTCGCCAGGTCCTTTCCGAAGACTTCTATCTCGCCCGGGTGTACCTGGCCTACCGATGGGCGAATGTGCTGGTCGGGCTGGCGGCGCTGACCCTCGGAGGGGGCTTCTTGGCGATTCGTTTCCCCGCGCAGGCTGAGAGGCTGCGCCGGTGGATGATCGATTTCCTGGCGCCATTGCCCAGCCTGCCTGGGCTTTCCCTCCCCGGCGCGCCGATCACGAAGGCGGTATCGGTCGTCCTCCTGCCTGGCATTCTGCTTGGGATGCTGACGGCGGTGCGCATCCTCGGGCCATTGGCGGGGGCGCTCGTGATCCTCGCCTTCATGCTTCAGCCCCAGCGCCGCAGCTGGCTGCCAATCGGCTTCTACCTGGGTGTGGCGGGCGCCACGGCGCTGGCGTGCTGGCCGTATCTGTGGCCGGAGCCGGCGGTGCGGTTCGCCGAGGTCCTGCGCCACATGGCCGACAACCCCAAGCTGCTCCCGGTGCTGTATGCCGGGACCGTCTACTCTTCGAACAATCTCCCAGCCGGATACCTGCCGCGTCTCCTGGCGCTCACGCTGACGGAGCCGGTCTGGCCGCTGGCGATCGGAGGGCTTGTGGTCAGCGGCGTTCGCGTGATTCGCAGGCAGATCGACTGGCGGACGTGGGTCCCGATTGTGCTGTGGCTGGTCTTGCCATACACCTATGTCGTCACGCAGCGCCCGGCGATGTACGATGGCTACCGCCACTTCCTGTTCATGCTGCCCCCGATCTTCATCGGCTGTGGGCTGGCGCTCGACGCGCTGTGGTCCCGCCTGCGCAATCCTGGCGCCCAGGTCGTACTTGGTGCACTGCTCCTCGTTCCCGGCCTGCTCGGCGTCGTCCGCCTTCACCCGTATCCGTACACCTACTACAACCAGTTCATCGGCGGGGTGGGAGGCGCGTTCCGCTCGTACGAAACCGACTACTGGCTGACCTGCTACAAGGAAACACTCGAGGCGTTGGATGTTCAGGGCGTCGAGTCCGCACCGCTCTTCGTTCACCGGCAGCCCGCGATCGCCCGCATCTATGCCGGGACCCGAAGGCGCATCGAAGCCTTCGATCCGGACGCAGATCAGGCCACCCCGGGGAGCCTGCTCCTGCTCACCACACGCTCGAACAGCGACCTGGCCATCCATCCGACGGACCCGGTGATCCTGAATGTCGGACGGCAGGGAGCGACCTTCTGCGTCGTCAAGCGCATCCCTGAAGGGTAGACGCCTTCGCCGTTGGGCGTCCGTGATCCATCGAGCCACCGCCGTCGATCATTGATGGGACCTCGTGCGAGGTTCGCTCCATCGCCACGGAGGCCGGCATCGGGCGGGCGCGACGAGAGGCATCACAACCTGCGGAGGCGGGAGACTTGCTTCCATAGTCCCGATGGGAAGAATGCTGCAGTGGGGATCTCAGGGGACAGCGAGGTAAGTGGCCTGAGCCGCGGAAGCCCGACCTTCCACCCGGTTCGTCGCCGCTTTGGGGTCTAGCGGGCGAAGGCAGTGGCCATCCATCCCCCGACCAGGGCCTGGAGCGCCACCAGCAGCGGCGCCATGAACAGGCCGGGCAGCAGATTGCCAACCCGGATGCGCTTGATTTCCAGCAGGCTTGAGATCGCCAGGCCGACGAGGATCAGCCCGCCGACGGCTGTCATCTCCACCGTCATGGCCTCCGTCAGCACCGACTGAGCCTGTGCAGCCAGCAGCGTCAGCCCTCCCTGGTAGACGAAGACCACCAGCACGGAGAACAGCACGCCGACGCCTAGCGTGGAGGCGAAAGCCATCGCGGCAAAGCCATCGAGCACCGACTTGATCGCCAGCAGGCTGTAGTCCCCGCTGAGCCCGTCCTGGATCGAACCCAGGATGGTCATCGGACCGACACAGAACAGCAGGCTGGCGGTGAGGAAGCCGCGCACGAACCGCCCCCCCTTGGCGAACTCGTCGCCGACTGTCGCCGACGGATCCGCAGCGACGGTGCCGCTGCTGGCCGGTGCGAACCGCCTCTCGAGCCACGCACCCAGGCTCGTGAGCCCGTCCTCGATTCGCCACCACTCCCCGATGATCGCACCGAGTGCGATGCCGCCCAATGCCAGGATCGGCTCCCGGGTCTGCAGGAACATGCGCACGCCGATCCCCGCAGTGAACAGACCCAGTGCGGCGACCACAGTCTGGCGCAGGCGCTCCGGGAGTCGGGAGCCGAAGGCCAGCCCGGCTAATCCCCCGAGCAGGATGGCGGCTATGTTGATCCAGGTTCCGATCATGAGGACGGAGGCCGGGCTTGCGTGGGACGGTCAACGCCGGCCTCGCGGTTCTCCAGCAGCTCGAGCACGAAGCACAGGGACGAAAGCCGGTTCAGGTAGCGGAGAAGTTCCGGGTTCTCCAAATCGCCCGCCAGGGTCAGCGCGGCCGCGCCTCTCTCCGCCCGTCGGACGACGGTTCGCGCCATGGCCGCCGCAGCACTGCCCAGGCAGTCGCCCGGCAGGATGAAGCCTTCCGGCATGGCGATGAACGCCTCCCATCGGCGGATGACGTCTTCGAGCCAGGCCACACGAGTGTGATCGACGGTGCGGAAGCGGGCGGCGTTCTCCGGAAGCGAAGCGACTTCGGCCATCGCCCCGTACAAGTCGCGCTGAACGGTCGACAGGACCAGGCGGGCGTCCTCGTTGCGCGAAACGGCCCGAGCGAGGCCGAGGCAGGCAGACGCCTCGTCCAGATCGCCGCACAGGCTCACCCGCGGGTGGGCTTTGGGGACACGGCCCTCCCCGAGCAAGCCGGTCGTGCCATCATCGCCGTTGCCGGTGAAGGATTGCGGCATGGGCGCGATTATAGCCGCTTTGGGCGTTGGGCAATCCGGCCTATACTCGTATCGGCGGGCTGACCGTGTAGACCGTCGGCTGGCGCTGGCGTGACAGGCAGGGGGATCGGACGTGCGATCACGCTTCCTTCCATATTTCGCCGGCCTGCTGAGCGGACTGCTCACGGGCGGCATTCTGTGGCTCCTCCTGAGCCAGCCACGGGGCGCCCCCATCACGCTCCTGCCTCCACCCTCCCCCGCCCCGCTTCGAATTCACGTCGCCGGCGCGGTTCGAGTGCCAGGGGTCTACTCACTGCCGGCGGGATCGCTGGTCGAGCACGCGATCGAGGCTGCCGGGGGACCGGGCGAGGGTGCGTCGCTCGACTCAATCAATCTGGCGGCACGCCTGCAGGACGGGGATCAGGTGCGGGTCCCGTCCCGGGCCGCTGCGGTCTCGGAGTCGACCTCGCCAGTGAGTACACCGGGGCAGGAAACGCCGGCTTCCCCGGTTAACCTCAACACGGCGTCGGCCGCCGAGCTTGATCGTCTGCCCGGGATCGGGCCGAGCCTGGCAAAGGAGATCATCGCCTACCGCGAGGCGCACGGTGCCTTTGCCGCGATCGAGGACCTGCTGCTGGTTCCTGGGATTGGGCCGGCGAAGCTGGCCGCGCTCCAAGACCTGGTGGTCGTCCAATGAGGCTGGCGTTGCCCGCTGCCGCGCGGCGGGTATAATGCCGGCCATGCCGGAACTGCCTGAGGTCGAGACGATCGTGCGTCGCCTGCGCGACGGGTGGGCCGAGGCGCCGCCGCTGCCCGGCAAGCGGATCACCTCGGTGACACTGCGCTGGCCGCGTCACATCGCCATGCCGTCGGTCGCCCGCTTCCGCCGCTCGATCGCCGGGAACCGTGTGCACGATGTGCAGCGTCGCGGCAAGTACCTCATCTTCCCCCTCGACCGCGGCACGCTGTTGATCCATCTCAAGATGAGCGGCGACCTGCAGCTCGTGGCGCCCGGAACCCCCCGCGATCCGTTCGACCGCACGGTCTTCCACCTCGACGACGGATGGGAGCTGCGCTTCAGCGACGCGCGCAAGTTCGGGAAAGCCTACCTGGTCGACGACCCCGAACGCCTGCTCGCCAGGCTGGGGCCCGAACCGCTCGAACGCGGCTTCACCGCCCGTGGGCTGGCAGACGATCTGCACTCGCGCCGCCGTGCCCTCAAGCCGCTGCTCCTCGATCAAGCGTTTGTGGCCGGCCTCGGCAACATCTACGTGGATGAAGCCCTGCACCTCGCCCGCCTGCACCCTCTGCGGCGGAGCGACACGCTTTCCCAGGCCGAGGTGCACGCCCTGTGGCGGGGAATCCGCCTCAGCCTGCAGCGTGGGCTGCGTCATCACGGGGCCAGCATCGATTGGGTGTATCGCGGGGGGGATTCCAGAATCACTTTCGCGTCTATCAGCGAACCGGCGAGCCGTGCCCGGAGTGTGGCACCCCGATCGAGCGATTGGTGATCGGGCAGCGGGGCACGCATTTCTGCCCCGCGTGCCAGCGGGCTTAGGGGTCAAGCATGGACAATGAGTTGGTCATCGGCGTGATTATGATCGTGGTCGGGATCGCCCTGGCACTTCTGGCTTACGCGTTCATCCTCAACCGGCGCGACCAGGAGAAGGGCCCGTCCGGCGCACCGGCCGACGAGCCCGAGAAGGCGGAGGCCGAGGAGCCAGTCCTGGTGGCCGGGACGCCGCCGCCGTGGGCAATCCCCCCGGCTGTGCTCGCCCAGACGCCGACGACTCCTGAGCCGCTCCCGGCCGCGGCTCCGCCTCCAGTCGCGCCGAAGGTGCCGGCCGGGGCACCCACGCTTCCGGCTCCGGAGCCTGCCGCGCTGGCTCCGTCGCGCCGCACCCTGGCGGTCGCCACCCTGATGCGCGACGAGGTGACTGGGAAGCTCCTGGTGCTGGTCGGCGGGCGCGAGTACGGCACGGCGGATGAACTGCGCGCCTCACGCGATTTCGCCCGGGTCGAGTACGCCGCGGCCGATCTGGTCAAGTGGCTGGGCGTGACCACCGTGCGCGAACGAGCGGTCGAGCGAGCCCCCCTGGAAGAAGTCAAGAAGTCGGCGAGCATGATCGAGCAGATCAACGATATCCTGCAGCGCAAGATGGCTGAGGCGCCCGGGGCGTCGAGGGGTGTGCGACTGCTGGAAGGCGCCGGTGGCGTGCTGCGCGTCTTCATCGGCCTGCAGAGTTACAACCTCGAGGATGTTCCGGATGCGGACGTGAAGCGCATGATCCGTGAAGCCGTCGCCGAATGGGAGTCCAAGCAGTAGCACCTCCCCTTCCGGGACTCTGGAATGTAACGACGGGCGGAGGCTGTGCTTCCGCCCGTGTGATTCCATGGTCGACCGCAGCCGTGCCTGAGAGGCGTGCCGCTTGGGCGCTCGTCTGGCATTCCGGCCGCAGAAACCGGATGAGCGCCTTTGGCGTCCCCCCTGAATCTGAGATCGACCGCAGGTGACGATGCCTCGTGGAAGGTGGCGGATGCTGGCCGGGAGGGATCAGGAGATGTGGGCGGAGGAGGGCGACCGGACAGATGCTCAGTTGGGGGCGAGGGTGACGCCGGTCAGGCCGCGGGGGCGAACAACTCCGCCTCCAGGCTTCTTTCGAGCCGGCGTTTGTCGGGTTCGGGAAGGAACGCCGCCTGGGCCGCGGCGAGGATCATGCCGCGCAGGCTGTCGGGGGACAGGCCGTAGTGCTGCATGGCAGCCCGGTATTCGTCGCTGAGCAGGATCCCGCAGATCGATGGATCATCGCTGTTCAAGGTCACCTGGATCCCGGCCTGGATCAGCTTCGGCAGCGGGTGGTCGGCGTAGCTGCGGACGGCGCCGGAGGCGACGTTGCTGGTGAGACAGACCTCGAAGGCCACGCGCCGTTCACGAGCCATGTCCAGGGCGCGCGGGTCTTCGATCGCCCGCACACCGTGCGCGATCCGCATCGCCCCCATCGTTTCCATGGCGCGCGACACGCTCCCACCGTCCGCCCACTCGCCGGCATGGAGCGTGATCCCTAATCCGCTCTGCGCCGCCTCCCGGAAGAGGGGCGCAAACGGGTCCGTGGGAAAGTCGACTTCATTCCCTGCCAGATCCAGGCCCACGACACCATGCTCGCGACGATCGGCGGCGGCGCGGGCGACACGCTCGGCCACTTGCAGCGGCTCATGCCGGTTGATGCTGGCGATCCATCCCACGCGGGTACCGGACGTCTGCATGGCGGATTGACCGGCTTCGAGAACCCAGTCCATGACTTCATCCACGCGGTAGCCGCGCGAGGCGGCCAGCGCCGCCGGCGTGAAACGCATTTCGGCGTACACGATCCGATCCGCCGCCAGGTCCTCGATCGCTTCACGCACCAGCCGGGCGATGACTTCGGGCGAGCGGAAGAAGTGGCGCAGGGCTTCGAACTTCGAAAGGAAGTTCTCCCAGGTGAGTGGATCATGGGGAAGGATCTGGACGCGCGCACGCAGCGACTGTTCGTCGCGGGGCAGGCGCAGCCCGTTCTCGCGCGCCAGCTCGAGCAGGGTCGTAATCCGCATCGCTCCCTCGAGGTGGCGATGGAGCTCCACCTTCGGAAGCGATTCGACCAGTCGGTCGCCCGGATCAATGCGTGGTGTCGCCCACATATCCCGATTGGCGGACTGCTTGCCGCCTCTCCCGTTGGCCACGGAGCGCCAGGAGTCCCCGACCGGAAGCGGGCCATGCGCTGCCCGCCGCGCCTCCGGCAGAAGCCTCTTTGAGCCTAGCATGGACCCCCAGGACGCGACCTGGGAGGATGGTCCTTGCACTGGGGTGACTTTCGGGGGGGCCATGGGACCCGGAGGGCCGACACGCGAGCGGACCCGGCACATAGCCGGGCCCGGCAGTAGCCTCAGGGCGGAGTTGGGTTCAGTGTCGCCGACGCCGCTTGCGGTGTGCGCTCTCGGCGGGCTCGGCGCGCTCGGCAGGCTCGTCCTCGTCTGCGACGGCGAGCACCGCCGGCGCTTCCGGCTCGCTCTCTTTCGAGGACGGAGCCGGTTGTGCGGGCACCTGGGCCCGGAAGAGCCTGGAAGCGACACCCGCCCGAATGTCGGCCATCAACTGCTGGAACATATCGAAGGCGCGGCTCTTGTACTGCACCAGCGGGTCGCGCTGCCCATAGGCCTCGAGCCCGATCGACGTTCGCAGCGCTTCCATCTGCGTCAGGTACTCCACCCACAGACGGTCCCCGACGGCCAGAATCAGGCCCCGGAGCCCACTGCTGAGCGCCATACGGCCCAGGGCTGACTCAAGCGCCATTCGCCGCTCGCCCTGGACGGCCTGGAGGGATTCCTCGTCCGCCAGGGACGCGACCGCCTCGTCCCCCAGGAACTCCGTCAGCCCACGCTGGATCGTCTGGTCGGTCTCGCGCAAGGGGACCGACCATCGGGAGAGCTCGGCGGCGCCCAGGGCACGCTGGATCTCCTGCAGGGCGCCGTCCAGATGATCGAGGACCCGGTCGCTAAGTTCATCCTTCTCGACGTCCTCGAGCAGTCGTGCGGCGGCGAAGGGATACGACAACCGGGCGACGACGAGGGCGCGCTTCTGATGCGTGCGCTTATCGAAGAACGTCCGCTGCCCGTAGCTCATTTGGACCAGCAGGCGCGTCCTGACCAGATCGGATACGGGATCCCCCGCAGGGAGCGCAAGCCCGAGCTCACGCTCGATCTCGCCCAACACGGTGCCCGCCCGCTGATCCCAGACCTGCTGCATCGCGCCGCGCAAGGAGGCGGCGGCCTCGTCCCAATCGACGGGGGTCTTGAGCGACGGCTCGAGCCCCAGGGGCTCACCCAGGCGCCGTTCGACGGACTGCAGCAACCCCGCCCACACGCGGAGCCCCAGGCTGCCCTCGACCAGATCGGGGATCATCTTCTCGAAGCGTCTCGGGTCGGAGCGGATCTGCTGCACGCCGGCCGGGTCCACCTGAATGTGCAGGCCGGCCGATTCCTCGGCCAGGCGCAGGAGCTGATTCGGATCGACATCGCGCCCAGCCTCCTCGGCTTCCAGCCGGGCGGCCTCGAGGGCAGACTCGGCAGCGTCGACGCGCTGTTTGACCTGCGCCTCCAGCCGATCGAGCGCGCTCTCCAGCTGCTCGGAAACCACGCGGTTGAGGTGCTCGTATTGGGTGGCCAGCGCATCACGGGCCCACTGCAGCAGGCGCTCTTTGATCGCCGCCGGCTCGGTGAGCTCGCGCATGTCCTCCAGGATCAGACCGAGCATGAATGAAGGGTACGGCTTCCCGGAGTTCAGCCCGAGCGTCGGCTGCGTCTCCTCCAGCCAGGCGAGCAGCTTCCAGGGGCCTTCCGGCTCGGCCAGGGATGCCTCGACATGCCGCTCGGCCTCGGCGCGCAGCATCTCCGCCGCGTCCTCCGTCAGATCGGCCTTCGTGAACACGCGGTTGCGCAGCCCGTAGTAGACCTCGCGCTGCTGGTTGAGCACATCGTCGTACTCGAGCAGATGCTTGCGGGTGTCGAAGTTGGCGCCCTCCACCCGGGTCTGCGCCTGCTCGATCGTCTTGTTGACGATGGTATGTGCGATCGGGACGGCGTCGTCGATGTTCAGGCGCTCCATCAGTCCCGAAACCTGGGAGCCTCCGAACAGACGCATCAGCTCGTCGCCGAGCGAGAGGAAGAACTGCGATGAACCGGGGTCCCCCTGCCGGGCGGCGCGGCCGCGGAGCTGGTTGTCGATGCGCCGCGATTCGTGCCGCTCGGACCCGATCACGTGCAGTCCGCCCGCCAGCTTGACCCGCTTCTCATCTTCCATGAACTGGCGGAACAGCCCGATCTCGGCCTCGTAGATCCCGGCCGCCGCCCGGTCGAGCGCCTCGAGGCGCGCCAGGCGCTCCTCCAGGCTCAGGTTCTCAGGATCGGGGATCCCGCTCCGGCGCAGGACACGGTGGATGGCGGCCAGGACCTCCTCCGCCACCTCTCCCCCCAGCTTGATATCGACCCCGCGGCCGGCCATGTTCGTGGCGATGGTCACGCTGCCCAGCGCCCCGGCGCCGGCGATGATGCGTGACTCCTCATCATGCTTCTTGGCATTCAGCACGGCGTGCCGCACTCCGGACTCGAGGGCCTCGGCCAGACGATCCTGGTGCGAGGCCTCCAGCTCGAGGAGCCGGAGCAGGCGCTGCAGGTTCTCGGGCCGCGTCGGGGTGAGGACGACATCCAGATCGCGCGCCAGCGGCCTCAGTTGCGCCGGAGTGAGCTCCTCCAACGGCGCGTACAGAGGGATCAGCTCCGGGACGCGCAAGCCTTCGTCCGCCTTCCCCTTGGACTCGAGGAAGGCGTCTCGCAGGATCATCACCGAAGCCAGACGCTGCAGCGGCTCGGCGCGCAGCCGGGCAGACAAGCGCTCGGACATCTCGACCGAAGTCGTGCCGACCAGCAGCGGCTGGCCGAGCACGTTCCGCTTGAGGATCTCGGTGGCCACAGCTCGCAGCTTGGCCTCCTCGGTCCGGTAGACGACGTCGGGATAATCCTTACGCCGCCAGAAGACCGGGGCGCGCCCCACGTCCTCGCGCCGCGCGAAACAGGTGAAGCGGCTCCCGTCTTCGCGCACCTCCACCTCGACCAGATCGCTCTCCGGCTGCCCGGCGATGAACTCCAGATTGGTCGGCAGCGGAAGGACCTCGACCTTGTAGATCTTGTGGAACTCCTCGGCTTCGGTCAGAGCCGTGCCGGTCATCCCGGCCAGCTTGGGGTACATGCGGAAGTAGTTCTGCAGCGTGATCGTGGCGTAGGTAACGTTCTCCTCGCGGACCTTCGAGCCTTCCTTGGCCTCCACCGCCTGGTGCAATCCGTCGGACCAGCGCCGGCCGGGCATCAATCGTCCGGTGAACTCGTCGACGATCACGACCCGGCCGCCCTGCACCACATAGTGCTTGTTGCGCTTGAACAGGTGCTCGGCGCGCAGCGCCTGCTCCAGGTGGCCCAGCAGCCGCGCTTGCTCGGGCGTAATGTCCTCCGGCCGATCGGGGTCGCGCAGCGGCAGGCCGAGCAGTTGTTCGACGTGCGGCTCGCCGAGCTCGGTCAGCGACACCGTCCGGTCGCGCTCGCTGATCTCGTAGTCTTCGGGCTTGAGCTGCCGGACGACGCGTGCCATTTGTTCGTAGGTCTGCGGGTCTTCCTGCGACGGTCCGGAGATGATCAGCGGCGTACGTGCCTCATCGATCAGGATATTGTCTACCTCGTCGACGATGGCGTACTGATGCCCGCGTTGGACGCGCACCTCCAGGCTGCGCGCCATGTTGTCGCGCAGGTAGTCGAACCCGAACTCGTTGTTCGTCCCGTAGGTGATGTCGGCGGCGTAGGCCTGGGCCCGCTCGACGATCCGGAGCTGGTGAACGTCTTCCTGGGCGGAGATGCGCTCGGGGTCGAAGACGAACGCCTTGCGGCCGTTCTCCGTGCGCGCCGCTTCCTGCAGCACGCCCACGCTCAGCCCCAGGAACTGGTAGATCGGGCCCATCCAGCGGGCGTCGCGGCGGGCCAGGTAGTCGTTGACCGTCACCAGGTGGACACCGCCGCCGGTCAGCGCGTTCAGCACCAGAGGCAGCGTGGCCACCAGCGTCTTGCCTTCGCCGGTGCGCATCTCGGCGATCTTTCCCTCGTGCAGGACCATGCCGCCGATCAGCTGAACATCGAAGTGACGCAGGCCGATCGTGCGCACCGAGGCCTCGCGCACCAGCGCAAACGTCTCGACCAGCAGATCCTCGAGGCTCTCGCCGCGGTCCAGCCGGGCGCGCAGCTCGGCGATGCGGGCCTTCAGCGTCTGGTCCTCGAGCGCCTGCAGCCCGGGTTCCAGCGCATTGATTTCGGCGACCCGTTCGGCGTAGGACTCCAGCTGGCGCCGGATGGGATCTCCGCCGAGCAGGCGAGTGAGGTTCTTGAACATTCCAGGGATCCTTCCGGCCGGCATTATAGCACGCAGGTTCGCGGCGCCTCCTGCGCCGGGTTGAAACCACGATAGAATCCTGGCTCGGCCGCATCGCCTTGCCGTCCAATCAGGAGCGCGCGCGTGTCCTCTCGACTCCCAGGATCCTTGCGCACGATCATCGTCGGGATGCCCGTCCTGCTGATCCTGCTCTCGGCGTGTGTGCCGGCGGCCTCGCCGGGTCCGTCGGAGGGCGGCCGCGTAGCGCTGATCATCGTCGACCCGCAACGAACCACCTATCAGACGTGTGTCGAGGTCACGGGTGCGGAAACCACCGGGCAGGAGCTCATCGGCCTGGCAGGGCTGCCACTGACCCTGGACGAACGCAATGCGATGGGGGCGCTGGTCTGCGCCATCGACGGCCAGGGGTGTTCCTTCCCCGCGGAAGATTGCCTGTGCCAGTGCCGGGGCCTCGGCGTATGTGCCTACTGGGCGTCGTTCGTGCGCACGCCCCCGGGCGATTGGACCTATGCCGCGCTGGGACTTTCCGCTCAGAAGGTGCGGCCCGGGGACCTCTACGCATGGGTCTGGCTGCCGAGCGCCACCGCCAACTCCGAAGTGCTCGGCTGGCTTCCCGATTCGACGCTTGAGTCGATCTGCCCGTAGAGCTGCCTATCGACGCCGGGCCGGTCGGGATAGAATGTCAGGCGCGGGGCGGTGGCGGAACTGGCAGACGCCGGGGACTTAAAATCCCCTGAGGGCGACCTCGTGTGGGTTCGACTCCCACCCGCCCCACTCGCCGCGTCGGGAACCGATCCCGGCCCGGCTACGTCCTGCGTGTGGAGGATCCAATGACCCGACGTGTCCTGCTCCTGGTCGCGGCCGCGCTTGCGGCGGCGGCATTCGCCTGCGACATTCCGGGCACGGCGTCACCCACGCCGTTTGCCTTGCCCACGCCGAACCTGACGCTGACCGCGATCTTCGCCCCCACTCAGACGCCGACGGAAGCGCCGCCGACCGAGACGCCCGTCGTCGCACCGGCGACGATCAGCGTGCCGACGCTTACCCCGACGACCGCAGCGACGACGGCACCCGGCGCGCCGACGCCAACCGTCAATCCCGCTGCCGGCAGGCCGAACGGCACCCCGTTCGAAGCCGTCAGCCTGACCATCGCCCCAGCGATCGATGGGGATTTGAGCGACTGGAAGGGCGTGAGCTACGGGCTGTCCGCCTGCACCTTCGGATGCAATCTCCGCAGCGGCGACGCCGACCTGTCCGGTACGTTCTTCCTGGGTTACGATGCAACGAACCTGTACCTCGCCGTCCAGGTCCGCGACGACAAGAACGTGCAGGTCAGCTCCGGCCGCAACATGTACCTGGGGGATGACGTCGAAATCCAGTTGGACGCCAACCTGGTGACCGATTTTTCCTCTACCAGCCTGACATCGGATGACTACCAGATCGGCCTCACCGCCGGGAATTTCGGCACGGTGGCGCCGCACGCCTATCGCTGGTACCCGCGCAGCACGGAAGGAAGCCTGACGGCGGTCGTGGTCAAGGCGAAGCAGGTGGGCGACGGCTACGCACTTGAGGCCAAGATCCCATGGACGGTCTTCGGCGTGACCCCCGTCGCGGGGAACAAGTACGGCTTTGCCATCTCCTTGTCCGACGACGACCAGGCAGGCACGGCTTTGCAGCAGTCGATGGTCTCCAGCGTTGGGACGCGCAAGCTGCTCAACCCGACGACATGGGGCACGCTGGTCCTTGCCGCCGGCGGCGCCAGCTGACCCTGCTCGTCGGAGGTCTCTCCCGGCCCACCACGCGCAGCCGCCCACGCGGCTGCGCCTCCTTACCACCCCGGGCAGAGGGTTAGCCACCCGGGGCCGCGGTCGGAATCACCGCGCCGCCGTCCCTCTTGCGACGACCGAAGCTGGAGGACCAATGGATTTCCCCCACGAAGCCTTCCACGCCGCACTGACGCCCGAAGAACGCGCGCTGGTCGACCGGCTCGATTCCCCGGAAGCCATCCAGGCATTCCTGGCGCAGGAGGTGCGCTACAACTTCGAGCCGGACGGGGCGACAGCCCGCGGGCCGCTGCAGGTGCTGCGTCGACGCGAGGCCCACTGCTTTGAAGGAGCGATCTTCGCCGCAGCGCTGTTCTGGCGGCAGGGGATCGAGCCGCGTCTGGTGCTGCTCGAAGCCCCACAGGACTTTGATCACAACCTGATCGTGTACACACGACAGGGTAAGTACGGATGCGTATCCCAATCGCGGCACGCCAAGCTGCGCGGCAAGCCGCCGATCTACGCCACCCTGCGCGATCTGGCGATGGCTTACTACCCCGACTACACCAGCGACTGGACCAACGATCCGAACGACTACACCCTGCGCGGCTTCTCAGAGCCGATCGACCTTCGGCGTTACGGCGCGGACTGGGTGACAGCCGAGGAGGTGTGGGAGATCTACCACACCTTCATCGAGGGCGTCCCGCTGGAGAAGCTCTTCCCTGAGCGCGACTCGGATCGAATCTACTTCTATCCGGAGGAGCACTTGCGCGAGTAGAAAAGAGCCCGGGGACGGCCGATCTCAGACCGCCGGGCGAGCCGGCGCGATCGCAGCCTGGATCGGGGCATCCGCCGGCGAGCGGGTTGGGCTGGGGTCAGAAGGTCAGAACAGGATCGACGCCAGCTCGTCGCGGTACTGGCGTGTCAGGGGGTCTTCATCGCCCAGGAGGATGAACAGGCCCAGCAGGGCTTGGCGCGCGGCGCCCTTGCGGTAGTGTTTGTCCTGGCGAAGGACGCCGATCAGACCGTCCATCGCCGCCGGCAAGTTGCCGCGTCCGATCAGGCTTGCCGCGCGCATGAAGCCGGCTTCGAGCGGATCGTCGGGGAGCGAGGTGGAGGACGCCTCGGCCAACGCCAGCGCCTGGGCCAGCGGGCGCAGCCGCTCCGCCTCCGCCCACTCCGCGCCGGATGGGAATCTGACCAGCACGGCTTCGGCCTCCCCGCCCCGGCCCAGCATCAAGAGGCTCTTGAGCAGGCCCAGTGCCGCCGCCGGGCTCCCTTCCTCCTCTTCCAGCAGCTCTCGGTACGCCTGCTCGGCTTCCGGCCAGTGCCGAGTTGCCAACAGGCTTCGCGCCCGTTCCAATGCGACCGACTCGGCGCTTGGCGCCAGATTCTGCAGGAAGCGTCGTACCAGCCCCTCCGGCTGCGCACCGACAAACTCCGCTACCACTCCCCCGCCGCGAAAACCTTTGACCGCCGGGATGCCGCGCACCCCGTAGCGTGCAGCCAGATTCTGATTTGCGTCGACGTCGACTCTGGCCAGTCGGAATGCGCCGCCGCCTTCAACCGTCAGGCGTTCGAGGAGCGGGCTGAGCGTGCGGCACGGGCCGCACCACGTCGCCCAGAAATCGACCACCACGGGCACTTCGTGCGAACGCAGCAGTACCTCCGCCTCGAAGGTGCTCTCATCGACGTCGAGGATGTGCTCCGACCATCCCATCTCAAACCCTCCCCGCCGGCCCACGCGGGCCGCAGACTGGGTCGGCCGCGCCGGTCATTCCGGCGGCTCCTCGGGGGCGCTGGGCTGCTCGACGCGCAGGACATTGCCGCGCACATCGATGACCACCCGAAACCCGAGCATCCCCATCCAGGCGCGCGCTTCCACAGGAAGCCCCTGCGCCAGGAGCTGATCGAATTGGGTATCCACGTTTCGGAGCGAACGCTCGATCATCGCCTTGGTGAAGATGTCTTCCTGGCCGAGCATCTTCATCGTGCCTTCGCTGATCAGCTCCTCATTGCCCTGGATCATGGTGCGCATCTGTTCGAGGACCTGCCGGTCGACAAAGGCGCTCTCGATGTGTCGCCGGAAACCGGCGTCATCGACGACGTAGAACGGCTCCCCGCCAATCGAAGTCTCCTCGACCGGCCGGTCCTGTTCATCCACCACCAGCCCCGCGAACAACGCGCCACCCATGTCTCGATCCTCACGCTGCACGAACGAAGCGTATCCTACCAGAACCTCGCCCGGACCGCGGCCTCGTTGCCCAGTGGTTACGGGGACGAACACCAGAGCTAGGGGTCCGTCCGGTAGGTGGCCATCACCTGCAGGATGAGGGCCCGATCGGCCAGGTAATCCTCGTAGGTCAATCCGTGCACTTGCCAGGTGCTGCCGAAGTTGAAGCGCGTCCCGTCGTCGAGCCGCACGCCGGCGAACTCGTTGACCAGCGTGTCGGTTCCCACCTCGTAGACACGCGTCGTCCGCAATGGGTAGGAGACGCCACCGATCGTGATGGCCGTCTCCTCGGTCCTCAGGTCGTAGGCGCCGATCCCGGAGATCCCGCACGGCCCGCCATACCGCCCACCGGCTTCATCCGGGGCCTGGAGGACCAGGAACGCAGCCGGGAGCTCAATCCCGGCGCACAAGGCCTCCGTGTAGGTGGCCTCGAGGGTGGCGATGTATTGCCCGGGCTCAACACCGACCGGCAGTTCCTCGGTCGGGTACCCCGTGACGCCGGTCGTCGTCAGCGTTGCCTCCGGCGGGTAATCGAACGAGTAGCCGATCATGGCGTTGTGATACGTCAGCCACCCCGGGACGGCGGTGGGCACGGCCGGCAGCGTGGGGGTCGGAGCGACCGTCGGCGGAACGGCGGTCGCCTCGGCCGTCGGCTCGATCGTCGCCGTCGGCGTGATCGCCGTCTGGATTGTGCTGCAGGCAAGGAGCACTACAGGCAGGGAGAGCATTGCGATTCGGCGCAGCATGGTTTCCTCGCTACCCCTGCGCTTTGGTTGACGGGTACGCAGGGATTGTTGATTCCAATTGGGCCATGACTCCCCCCGGATGCGGGGCGGGGCATGGGCGGAGTGATTGTGCGCTCGCCTCGACGGCGCGCCGAGACTTAGCGCACGATCCTGAAACGCATGCCGGACCAGGTGGCGTCGATCGCCACCATCGATACCGGGCCCAGGCCATGCGGCTCCAGCGCCTTCCAAAGTACGTCACGGCTCAACTCGCCGGCGGAGGCTGAGGTGAGCTTCGGATAGCAGACCCACAAGATGCCCTTGTCCACCAACCCGCGCTTCGCCTTGCCCACGACGGCCAGCGCCTCACGCAAAGTGCGGACGAACACGAGGAGGACATCGACCTTGCCCCGCAGCGCCGGAAGACGCCGCGCACTTTCAGGGAGAGGCTCAAGCAGCTTCAGGAACCCTGGCGGGGCACCGAGCACAACCAGCGTCCGGCCCGGTTTGACCTGAAGCTTCTTCGCCAGGGGGCTAGCCGTCACACGGTCCTCCCTCCGCGGCCCCATCGGCCACTCGACCCGCGTCCAACTCGAATCGCCCGCGCGCCGGGCGCCGCCGCCGCTCGGCGGCGTCAGCGGTGGACGACGACCTTCGTGCCCCGTTCAGCGTACAGGTCGATCCGGTCCGCGGGCACGACCGGCGTCGTCCAGCGGAAGACCCACTTGGCCGAGGCGGACGAGAGGTTGATGCAGCCATGGCTGCGTGGGGCGCCGAACTCATTGTGCCAGTAGGTCCCGTGGAACGCCACCCCTTCGGCGGTGAAATAGGAAACCCAGGGGACGCCGGGGAGATCGTAGCCGTTGATCAGATCGCCGGCGGCCATGTGGCGCGAGGCGCGCTTGCGGAAGGTGTCGAAATCGCCTTCGGGTGTGAAGTAGGAGCCGTCGGCCAGCGCCATGCCCGTCGACACTCTGGTAGTGAACACCAGGTGCAGCCCCTCGAAGCACTTGATCCACTGCTCGGTCAGGCTGACCTCAATGCGCTTCTCTTCCGGCGCAACCGTCGGGGAGATCGGGGTGAGTTCGGAAAGGGGAATCCGCCGGAACGCCGGCGCCAGGGCAAAGTAGTCTGCGGCGATGCGATCGTCGTGGATCCGATACCACCAACGGCCGCCACCATCCTTCTCCGCTCCGGTGATCCAGTGTGTGGTCTCGTAATACAGGCGGTAGAGCCGATCAGAGTCATCGTCCGGCTCGGAGAACGCATCTACGAAGGGGATGCTGACCTCGGTGAGGATTCCCCGGGGCGAGACCGAGGTCATCGGGTTCTGCGGCAGATCGCGGACGGGTTGCACCCACGCCGAGTGGATGAAGCCGCGGTCCGGGACCTCGTACCACACGCGGCTGTCGGCCAGCCACGCGTCCCCGACGATTGCCCGTACGACGGGCACCACCTCGTCGAAGGCCAGGATGTCCAACTGCTCGCTGTCCACCGACGTCGAGGCGCGCAGCTGAGCGCCATCGATCAACACCCTCCCCAGTTGACCTTCGGTGGCCTCCCACAGGGCTGGCGCCCCCAGGCGCGGCATTGGGACCGCCAGCCCGAGGAGCGAGGCGCCCGTCAATCTTAGGAAACCTCGCCGCGTCAGCCGGGCAGCGCTCGTCCCGCCTGTCCACTCACGGCGCGAAGGCATCGGCGTCTTCATGGGTGGACGTTGACCAGTGTGCCCACCGACGCCCAGTTGAACAACCACTCGGCGTCGGAGGTGCGGAGGTTGACGCATCCGTGGCTCATCGGGACGCCGAAGTTGCTGTGCCAGTAGGTGCCGTGCAACGCATAGCCCTTGTAAAAGTACATCGTGAACGGCACGCCCGGCAGATAGTAGCCCGGGCCGGCCATCGCCGTCGACCGGAGCTTGACGTAGATCCGGAACTGGCCACTCACGGTTGGATGTGCACTCGTCCCGGTGGACACGATGAATTCGTTCACCGCCTCGGCACCCTCGTAGGCCGTGACGCGCTGCGCGGAGAGGTCGACATCGACCCAACGGCCTTCGTCGGCCAACTCGGACGGATCGTTGGAGTAAGTCCATGAGACTGAAGGGCGCGGCGTCGGCGTGGACGTGGGTGTGGGTGTGGCGGTGATCGTCGGCGTCGGGGAGGCAGTCGGCGTGGGCGTGTCCGTCGGCGTCGGCGTGGGCGTCGCGGTGAAGGTGGCCTTGGCGACCGGTTCGAGCGTGGCCTGCGTCTGTGTCGCCGCCGCCGGCTGGCTCGTCAGCCAGACCGCGACGGCGCCGGCCAACAGCAGAGCCGGGATCAGAACCTGCGGCGCCAGCCGGCGCGGCGCGGCGAGCGAGGCCGGAGAGAGCAGTTCCACCGCCAGCACGTCCGGGATGCGCAGCTCGCGGACCGCTTCGATGCGAACTTCACGCGGAAGGCGCTTCACCAGCCAGCGGATCGCCCCGCGTGCCGCCTGGGAAGCAGGATTGATTTCCAGTGCGCGGACGGCATACGCCAGGCCAGCCCGGGGCTCAGAGACGGCGGCCAGGATCAGCCACGGGGCATCCCAGCGCGGCGAGAGCCGCGCCGCCAGGCGCGCCATGCGGCGGGCCTCGCCGCGGTCGCCGCGCAGTAACGCCTGCCGCGCGGCCTGCAAGGCGCGGCGCGCATCCTGGGGCGCAACCCCGCCGGCATCGGTCACGGCTGGGTGTCCCCGGGGAGCGAGGCGGGCTCGTTGTTGACGAAACACAGGATGCCTTCGACGATCCCGCGCGCCGCCTGGTCGGGTTCCTCGGTCAGGAACTTTCGGTCGAGGTTCAGAAAACCGGTCTCAATGATCGCCGCAGGAGTCTGGCTGTGGATCTCGTTGAACGTGTGATACTCGGTCATGTCGCGCGTGATGCTGCCCTGGTGGAAGGTCAACCCGGTGTCACGCGCGTATCGGTCGACCATGCAGGTCACCAGCCGCTGGGCGCGGTCGGGGATCGACGAGTCGACCGACGCCGCAACCTTGAAACCCGTGGCCTGATCGTTGATCCACTCGCAGGAGTTGGCGTGGATGGAGACCAACGCGACGGCGCGATACCCGGTCAGGCCTTGATCCCACTCGTTCAGACGGTCGACCTGGAAGCCGGCGCCCTCCAGTCCATCAGCCACCAGGTCCGCGATTGACTGGTTGACTTGAAGTTCGGTCAGCCCGTCCGGGCATGTGGAACCGGGATCGACTGCGCCGGTGCCCGGGTACGGGCCGGAATGCCCGGCGACGATGCCGATCCGGAGCCCTTCCGCCTGAGGCGCAACTGCGACCGGGTCGGCCGGATTTCCCCCCTCCCACACGGCGATCAACCGGTTGGCCAACTCACCCGGGTTCAAGCCGGCCGGCGTCCAGGCCGTAAACACAGTCGCCAGCAGAGCCGCCAAACCCGCCGTCACGCTCAGGTGCCGGGCCACCTGGCGGAACAGCGGGCTGGTCTCCCGCCTGCGTGTGCGAAAGGGTGCGAGTTCAGGTGTCGGTTGCACGCCTAAGACCTCTCCTGCCATTATAGCAAGCTGGTATCTGGGCACAGGCAGGCCCTATCCTCCCGCAGTAAAGCAACCTCCGTGCCACAGCCCACCGTCCCTCCAAGAGCACGGTTCGCTCGACCACGGAGCCGCGAGCAAGTCGATCAGAGGCGCACTTGACAAAGAGGGTCATCATTGGGATAATATTTATCAGGAATCTCATAGAAACTGGCACCTGCCCGATGATCCTCTGCATCTGTCCTTAGCGAGGGCGTGTCCTACCTTCGGGTGCGAACCATGGCGCCCGAACGGACCTGCCGGCCAGCTCACGCCGCGGCGGCTCGCCCTCGCCCCCTCTCCGCCATAGCGTTTCGGCGCGAGCACCGCGCGCGGGTCGTCCGCGTCGCCCGATCCAGCCTGAGGCCATCGGATGCAAACACGCATGACAGACGCTGTCGACCGCGCCGCGAGGCCGGGCCTGCCGGGCCTGTTGGGCCTGATTGGTGAGACCCCGCTGCTGCGGTTGGAGCGAATCACGGCACACCTCGCTCCCGGGGTCAGCCTGTATGCCAAGGCGGAGTGGTTCAATCCCGGGGGCTCGGTCAAGGACCGGCCAGCGGCCGCCATCCTGCAGCAGGCACTCGACGCCGGTGTCCCTCGGCCAAGGCCGGACGCTGCTCGAACTCGACCTCCGGCAACATGGGCATCTCGTATGCGACGCTGGGGACCTCGCTCGGGCTGCGCGTGTGCCTGGCCGTTCCGGCCAACGCCTCGCCCGAACGACTCGCCATCCTGCGCGCCCATGGTGTCGAGCTTCACCTCACCGATCCCACGGAGGGCAGCGACGGCGCCCGACAAGTGGCCGGCGAGCTTGCCCGCCAGGAACCGGAGCGCTTCTTCTTCGCCGATCAGTACGCCAACCCGGCGAACTGGCAGTCCCACTTTCTCACCACCGGCCCGGAGATCCTTCGCCAGACGCAGGGCCGCGTTTCGCACTTCGTCGCCGGACTTGGCACCACAGGGACGATGACCGGCGTCGGCCGGTTCCTGCGCGAAGCCGTCCCCGACGTCCGTCTGATCGCTGTTCAACCCGACGGGCCGATACACGGTCTGGAGGGGCTCAAGCACCTGCCGACGGCGCTCGTCCCGGAGATCTACGACCCGCGCGTACCGGATGAAACGGTCGTGGTCGACACGGAGTCTGCATACGCCATGGCACGCCGTCTGGCCCGCCTCGAAGGCCTGCTCGTCGGCGTGTCGGCGGCGGCTGCCGCCGATGCGGCGCTGCGCGTGGCCGAGCGCCTCGAGACAGGCACCGTCGTCGTCATCTTCCCCAACTCCGGCTTGAAATACCTGGGCGCTACTTTCTGGAGCACAGCATGAGCGTGTCGCTTCCTTTCACCTTGCTGGAAGCGATCCACGAGCATGGGGTGCGGGCATACCCCGAGGAGGGCGCCGGCCTCTTGCTCGGTGCATTCGAAGGGGAAGTCCGCCATGTCACCCGGCTCCTCCCTCTCGACAATCACTTTCGGCCCGAATCGCGTACTCGACGCTACTTGATCTCCCCGCGCGACCTGTTGGCGGCCGAGGACGAAGCCGAGCGCCTGGGACTCGAGATCGTCGGCGTGTTCCACTCGCATCCCGATCACCCGGCGCGCGCCTCCCAGTTCGACACGCAGTGGGCGCTGCCGTTTTACTCCTACCTGATCACGCAGGTCGAGGCCGGCGTGGCGATCGAATCGCGTTCGTGGAGGCTGGCCGAGGATCGCGGGATGATGACCGAAGAACCGCTCCGAGTCTCCGACAACCCCGACGCCGAGGAGGCGTGATGACGATCGTCCGAATCCCCACCCCCCTGCGCTCCTACACCGGTGGCGCCAAGGAAGTCGACGTGACCGGCGGCACCGTCGATGCGGCGCTGGTGGACCTGACCGTGCGTTACCCCGACGTCCGCCGCCACCTGTTCGACGAGGCCGGCGGGCTGCGTCCATACGTCAACGTATTCCTCAACGATGAGGACATCCGCACGCTGCAGTCGGGGGCCACGCCGCTTCAGCCAGCCGATCGTTTGATGATCGTACCCAGCATCGCCGGAGGAACCGCCGAAGCACAAGTCGTCCCCGTCGATCACGCTGCACTCCGGGCGAACCAGGCCTCGATCATCCTGCTCCTGGTCGCAGCTTTCGTCCTTGATGCCGCGTGGCTGGCGGCGGTTGTGGCGCTGGTGATGCTGGCGGGAACGGCGCTCGGGCGACCCGGCTTTCTGTGGGTCTACCTCCTGCTGCGCCGGATCGGGCTGAGCAAGCCGGACGTCCTCCGCGATCACCCTCAGCCGCATCGGTTCGCCCAGGGGCTGGGGGGCGCGTTTCTCGTGGCCGCTCTGGGGGCTGCGTGGTTGGGGCTTCCATGGATTAGCTGGGGACTGGTCTGGCTGGTCATCGCGCTGGCGGCGGTCAATCTGTTCGCCGGCTTCTGCGTCGGCTGCGCGCTGTACTACTGGCTGCACCGCCTCGGTCTGCCGGGGTTCCGCGTCGGCCCGCCCCCGTCCACCTTTCCGGGACAGCGTCCCGGGAAAGCCCAATGATCGAACGGCTGCTGATCGCCGCGGGACTGATCACACTCGGCCTGCTGGCGGCCCGGTTTGTCCCGCGCCTGCTCCTGGCAAGACGGGCGCGCCGCGAGCTCGGCCTGCCCGAATATCGCGTCGGCACGCCGGCGATCCTGTACTTCACGTCGCCGGGATGCGCACCTTGCGAGAGCGTACAGGCTCCGGCGCTCGAACGCCTGCGCCAGGTCTACCATGCCCATGTGCAGGTCCTGGAGATCGACGCCACCCGTCAGCCGCACCTGGCCGATACCTGGGGCGTCCTGAGTGTCCCCACGACGTTCCTGATCGACGCCGAAGGCCGCCCGCGCGCCGTCAATCACGGGGTGGCGCGGTTCGAGCGGCTGCATGCGCAGTTGATCGGGTTGGGATATCCTCCGCCAGCGCCTGAGCCCGCTCAACTCGAGTCGGCCAACGCCGATTGAGCGGTCTGCTAGTCGGTGGCCGGGAGGCCTGCACCACTCGTAACCCCGCGCCGCCTGGATCCACTACAATCCGAACGTCGGAAGGCCTTTGGAACTTCCGACGAGATGAGGTCGCCGATGACGCCTGGAGCCATCGCTCACCACGAAGCCGATCTGAGTCACGACGAGATCCTGCGCTACTCACGCCACCTGCTGATGCCGGAAGTCGGGCTGGCGGGGCAGCGGAAGCTCAAGGCCTCCTCCGTGCTGGTGATCGGGACGGGAGGCCTCGGTTCTCCGGTGGCTCTCTATCTTGCGGCTGCCGGGGTCGGCCGCCTGGGCCTGGTGGACTACGATCGCGTTGACTACACCAACCTGCAGCGTCAGGTGATCCACGGAATGTCGACCGTCGGACAGCGCAAGGTGGATTCCGCCCGCGCCCGGCTGCTCGATCTCAACCCGGAGATCCGGGTGGAGACCTACGACGAACCATTCACTTCGGAGAGCGCCCTGCGCCTGGCGGGTCCCTACGATCTGATCGTCGACGGCACCGACAACTTCCCGACGCGTTACCTGGTCAACGACGTGTGCGTGCTGACGCATAAACCGAATGTCTACGGCTCGATCTTCCGCTTCGAGGGTCAGGTGAGCGTGTTCTGGGCCGATCGGGGGCCGTGCTACCGCTGCCTGTTCCCCGAACCCCCTCCTCCAGGGCTGGTGCCGTCGTGCGCTGAGGGAGGCGTGTTCGGCGTGCTGCCGGGGACCATCGGCACGTTGCAGGCGACCGAGGCTCTCAAACTCCTTCTGGGGATCGGCGAGCCTCTGATCGGCAAGCTGCTGCTGTACGATGCGCTGGCGGGTTCCTTCGAGGAACTGCGCTTGAAGAAGAACCCGCGCTGCCGCATCTGCTCTGCTGAGCCTGAGATTACGGAGCTGATCGACTACGAGGCCTTCTGCGGCGTGCCGGGCCATGATCGAGAAGATGGAGAGATGGCGCGCGAGTGGGAGGTGGAGCCCGCTGCACTGGCGGAGGAACTGCGCGCCGGGAGGCGGGTGCGCCTGATCGACGTGCGCGAGCCGCATGAGCTCGAGATCTCCCGACTGGAGGGGGCGGAGCTGATCCCCCTGGGCACGCTGGCCTCGCGGCTGCACGAGCTCGACAGCGCCCAGGAGTTGGTCGTCTTCTGCAAGACGGGCTCGCGCTCGGCGCGGGCCGTCGAGCTGCTGGCCGGTGCCGGGTTCCGCAAAGTGCGCAACCTGTACGGCGGGATCAACGGCTGGGCGCGCGAGGTCGATCCGTCGATGCCGCAGTATTGATGATCGGCCGTCAGCGCCTCTCGCTTCCCGGCACGTTGACCACCTGCCGACCCTCGCGGTCGACGCCTATTGCTGGAGGACCGGGGAGTTGCGGCGCTTGGCGCGAGTTGCCTGCAGAGACGAGGTGCTCCTCCTGCGAGACGAGGTGCAACTCATTTCGGGCCGTCCGGCGTTCTTGCTGCGCTCGAAAGCACGTTCATGTCGACTCGAGTCCAGGGTGTCCTCGCCCGCATGTCGGCCTTCCCTCCGGATGAGAATCGGATAGGAGAACCCTCGACCCAGGGCACCGCCGTGGTATAACGCGCCTGGCTGCGTTGATGGAACTGCAGCCTGAGGAAAACTCGTGACCGTCCTCCGCTTGATTCGCCTTGGCCTGCGCCAGTTCGCCGCCGGGATGCTCTCCATCCTGGCCCTCGGCATCCTCAACCGAGTGATGAAGGTTGAGATGGGGATCGACCTGGGGCTGGTCAGCCTGGTGATCGGCTTGCACTATTTCGCCGCCCCGGTCGCCATCGCCCTGGGCAACCGATCCGACCAGCGCCCCCTCTTCGGACTCCACCGAACCCCCTACATCCTGGCCGGCGGGGCGCTTTCGGCGGCGATGACGGTTGCGGCGCCGCACGTCGCGCTGTGGATCGGCGCCTCGAACGCTTCGTACCCATCGCTGGCTGCCGGGGCGATGGTCTTCCTGCTGCTGGGAACCGGCATCTACTCCGCCGGGACCGCCTACCTGGCACTGCTGGCCGACGTGACCCCCGAGCCGCAGCGGGGCCGCTCCGTTTCGGTGATCTGGTCGATGATGATGCTCGGCATCCTCGCCGGGGTGTTCCTTGGCGTTGGTCTGCTCAATTCGTACTCGGCCGGGGCGCTGACGCGGTTGTTCTACGTCATGGCGGCGGTGCTGGCCGGGCTGACGCTGGTGGCCGTCATCGGCCAGGAGCCGCGGCGGGACCGGCCCCCGTCGGCCGAGGCCGTCACCGCCGTCGACGCCTGGCGCCTCCTGGCACGCAGCCGGGAAACCCGCCGCTTCTTCGCCTTTCTGTTCGCCGGCATCCTGTTCCTGTTCCTGCAGCAAGTGGTGCTCGAGCCCTTCGGCGGCGATGTACTCGGCCTCGACGTCCGGCAGACGACGATGTTCAATGCCTACCAGATGATCGGTGTCCTGCTCGGGATGCTGATCAGCGGCGCGTGGCTGTCGAGGCGGCTGGGCGACCGCAGCACGGCCGGCATTGGCCTGGCCCTGGCCTCGGCATCCTTCGTCCTGCTTGGTTTCGCGAGCCTGACCCTGGCCGGGTGGTTGGTCGCACCGGCGATCGGCTTGATGGGGTTGGGCATGGGCTTCTTCAATGTCGGGGGCCTGTCGATGATGATGAGCATGTCGACCTCCGCCCGCACCGGCCTGTACATGGGCGCCTGGACTCTGGCACAGGCGCTGGCGAACGGGACGGCGTCGATCGGCGGCGGCTGGCTGCACGATGGGGTTCTGGCGATCGGCGGCGCCGAACCGCTCGCCTACGCCTCGGTCTTCATCGTGGAGTCGCTGGGATTGCTCGTCGCACTGGGGATGCTGGCGCGCGTCCAGGCCGCCGCCTTCCATCGCGAAACACTGCAGCCCGCGCCTGCCTGAGCTCCTCCCCGCTCCCCGGGGGAATTGCAGACCTCACGCTGGACCCCGCCCTCCGCCGCAAGAACTCCTTCGTGCTACACTTCACGAGATCTCAATCAGGGAGGCAGAGGATGAAAGGCAACGAGCGGATCCTGGCAGCACTCAACGGCCTGTTGGCCGACGAACTGACCGCAATCAGCCAGTACATGGTGCACTCGGAGATGCTGGCCAACTGGGGCTACGACCGGCTGCACGAGGCCAAGGAGCATCAGGCCGTCGACGAGATGCACCACGCCGAGTGGCTGATTGCGCGCATCATCTTCCTTGAAGGCGTCCCGGTGGTCTCCAAGCTGCACCCGATGAAGATCGGCGCCGCAGTCAAGGAAATGGTCACCAACGACCAGGCGGCCGAGGTCGACGCGGTCAAGGCGTACAACGAGGCGATCACGCTGGCCCACGAGGTCAAGGATCAGGGGACCGTCGATCTCCTGATGAAGGTCCTCGGCGATGAGGAGAGGCACGAAGACTGGGCCGAAGCCCAGCTCGATCAGATCGGGCAGATGGGCCTCGAGAATTATCTGACCAATCAAACAAAAGGCGCAGCCTAGCGCCACCGCCGATCGAACGGCCGAGCGGGCCGGGGCCTCCCGGCCCGCTCTTCTATTCCCGGCCACGGCGACGGGCAGACGGCGGTTGCGGGGCGGCCTCCGACGCCGGCCGGGTGGAATGCGTTATCCTTCTGGCATGCGCGCCTCAGGAAGTCTCGCCTGCACTTGTCTGGTGGCGTGTCTGCTCCTGACCGGTTGCCTTCCGATGCCCGGCAGCCCCGGCGCTCAGACGGCGTTGCCGGACCGGACGCCGATCCCCACAGGCCTGCCCGGAACTCCTCCCGAGCCGTACCCGCAAGTGGCCTTCACCGACCTGGCCGTCTTGCCCGGCGACGAGCCGGGTGTTTGGCTGGTCCTGGGGTTGGCGCGCAATGACTCCCGCTATGCTCTCGAAGCTGTGGTCGCGACCGTCGAAGTCCTCGATCTTGCCGGCACACCGACCGCCTCCGTGACCGTCCCGATTGCCCTCTCCATCCTCCAACCCGGGGCAACCAGTCCGTTCCTGGCAAGGTTCGAGCAAGCCAGGACGCCAAACAGTGCGCGCGCCCAGCTGCAGGCATTCCGCTTGTCTTCCGAAGCCCCGGTGCACGTCAGCATCGAGGCAATCCATTCTTCCCGGTCGTCCAGGGGGACCCTGATCCTGGGGAGACTCACAAACCTGGGGCCACATTCCGTGCAGGCCCGAGACGTGGTGTTGGTCTGGCGCGGGCCCGATCGATCGCTGGCCGGTATGACAGTCGCCAGCGTGCCCAAGGCCGGGCTGCCGGAGGACGGCACGGTGCCATGGATGGCCGAAGCGCCCGGGGCGCTTCCGGAATCGCGAGTCGAAGTCTTCGCGGCCGTCTCGGCGGTCGATGATGCTTCCGTCGCGCCCCTCGAGTCCGTCCTGGAACCCACGTGGCGGGTGACCTCGCAGGGGCGCGGCTTCGTCGTCGGGACCATCCGAAATCCCGGGCTTGATCCCGCACTCCCAGAGGTGGCGATCGCAATCATCGTCGGGGGCCGGCTCGCAAGCCTGGAGATTCTGCAGTCGACCGCCCCTCTGCAGCCAGGGGAGACACTGGGCTACGGAGCCGATCGGTTCCCGGGCTTGGAAGCGGGGCTCGACACCGCCGAGGATGTCACGCTTGAGGTGTATCTCACCGGACGCCTGATCGCACGGGGCGCCCCGTCCGCGGTCCCTCTTCCCGCCTCGATCCATCAATTCGAGATGATCGGCAGCCGCGTCTTCATGCAGGGCACGCTGACGAATCCGGGCCCCGCACCGCTCAAGAGCGCCATGCTACTTGTCAGCCTGCGCTCGACGGCCGGCGAGATCCAAACCGCACGCTGGCTGGATCTCACTCCCCCGCCGCCGGGCGAGAGTGCGGAGTTTTCCATCGACGTTCCGATCGCCGCCGGGGACGACCCCGCCATGAGTGAGTACGACCTGCGCGCCGTCGGGATACCGCTGCCGGAGACGTCCTGGTGAGACTGCCGATTGGCCAGGGCTCCTCGCGCAGACGAAGTGACGCGATCTCACCAGACTGGCCCCCACACAGCCCATTGACCCCCCGGCCGGTCATTTCGGACCGTTCTGATATAATTCCTTGTGCCCCGACCGATCGGGGCGCAGCCTTGCCTGCCGTCGCATAGCGGCGGCGTCGGTTCCCGAGGAGTCCGTATGCAATCCAGCGAGCTTCTACGCCTGTACCATGAGATGGTACTCGTCCGCCGCGTCGAGGAACGGGCCGCCGAGCTGTACCAGCAGGGGAAGATCGGCGGCTTCCTGCACCTCTACATCGGACAAGAGGCCGTCGGCAGCGGGCTGGTGTCGGCGCGGCAGCCTCAGGATCGGGTGATCACGGCCTACCGCGACCACGGCATCGCCCTTTCGTGTGGGCTGTCCGCCCGGAGTGTCATGGCGGAGCTGCTGGGGAAGGCCACCGGGTGCTCGAAAGGCATGGGTGGCTCGATGCACCTGGCGGATGTCAGCCGCAACTTCTGGGGCGGGCACGCCATCGTCGGCGCCCATCTGCCGCTGGCGTCTGGCATGGCGCTGGCCGACAAGTATCGCGGGTCCGACGCGGTAACCATCTGCCTGTTTGGAGACGGCGCCACGAACATCGGCTACTTCCATGAGGCGCTCAACCTGTCGAAGGTCTGGAGCCTCCCCGTCTTATGGGTGTGCGAGAACAATCAATACGGCATGGGCACGGCGGTCGACCGCGCCTCCGCCGTCAGCCAAATCCGTCAGAAGGCTGAGGGCTACGGGATGCCAAACGCCCGCGTCGACGGGATGGATGTCCTTGCCGTCCGGCAGGCGGCAGAGCAAGCGCTGGACCGCGTGCGCCGCGACGGCCCCTTCTTGCTGGAAGCGATCACCTACCGGTTCCGCGGTCACTCGATGGGTGACCCCGAGCGTTACCGGCAGAGCGAAGAGGTCCGCCGCTGGCAGGAAGGCGACCCGATCGGCATCTTCCGCAAGCATCTCCTGGAGCACGGCATGTTCGATGACGCCGCACTGAATGCGGAAGAGCAGCAGGTGGAGGCCGAGGTCCAGGATGCGGTGAGGTTCGCCGAAGAGAGCCCGAACCCGGCGCCCGAGTTGTTGTTCGGCGGCGAATTCGTCACGCCGGTGAGGTGAGCGATGGCTGTCATCACGATGCGCGAGGCAATCAGCCAGGCACTGTGGGAAGAGATGGAGCGCGATGAACGCGTCTTCATCCTGGGCGAAGAAGTCGGCGTGTGGGGCGGCACCTATGCCGTGACCAAAGGCTTCTATGATCGGTTCGGGCCCGAGCGGGTCCGCGACACACCGATCGCCGAGGGGGTGATTGTCGGCGCCGCCAACGGCGCGGCGATGGCCGGCCTCAAGCCGGTCGCCGAGTTGATGACGATCAACTTCGCCTTCCTGGCGATGGATCAGATCGTCAATCATTCGGCCAAGCTGCGCAGCATGTTCGGAAGTCAATTCCATGTCCCGATCGTCATCCGCGCCGTCAGCGGCGGCGGCCGGCAGCTCGGAGCAACTCACTCCCAGACGCCCGATGTGATCTTCGCCCATTTCCCCGGGCTGAAGGTCGTCGCCCCCGGCACGCCCGCCGATGCCAAGGGGCTGCTCAAATCGGCGATCCGCGGCGAAGATCCGGTGCTGTTCATCGAGCACGCCACGTTGTACCAGGTGCGGGGGGAGGTCCCCGACGGGGAGCACCTCGAGCCGATCGGCATTTCAAAGGTACAGCGCCCGGGGCGCGACGTCACCATCGTGACCTACTCCAAGATGCTCCAGGCGTCGCTCCAAGCCGCGGAACTCCTGGCCCAGGACGGGATCGAGGCCGAGGTGATCGACCTGCGGTCCCTTCGTCCGTTAGACATGGAGCCGGTGATCGAGTCGTTCAAGAAGACCAATCGCGCCGTGATCGCCGAGGAAGGCTGGCGTTCGTACGGCATCGGGGCCGAAGTCGCCGCCCGGATCTACGAAACCGCGCTCGACTACGTGGATGCCCCGGTCCAACGCGTGGCTCAGAAGGAAGTCCCCCTGCCCTATAATCGCGAGCTGGAGCAGATGGCGCTTCCCCAGGTGGAGGATGTCATCCGGGCGGTGAGGGAGGTGGTCTGATGGCTGAGATCATCGCCATGCCCAAGCTCGGCTTCGACATGGCCGAGGGTACGCTGGTGCGCTGGCTGAAGCACGAGGGCGAGACGGTCGCCAAGGGAGAAGTGCTCGCCGAAATCGAGACCGACAAAGCGACGGTCGAAGTGGAGGCGTCGGTGTCCGGCACCGTTCGCCGGCTGCTGGTCGGGGAACGATCGACCGTCCCGGTGGGGGCGCCCATTGCCGTGCTCGGCAGCCCGGACGAGTCCATTGACGACCTCAGCCCGTCCGTTCCTCCGGCGCCCTCCGTCGCGCCGACACGTGCTGCTCCCGAGGCCGTCCGTGCACTCACCCTCGCGTCCCAACCCTCCGCAGCCGCCGAAGGCGTGCCGGGAGGCGTGCGGGCTTCGCCCATTGCACGCCGCATCGCCGAAGAGCAGGGGATCGATCTTACTCGCCTGCATGGCAGCGGGCCGGAGGGCCGGATCGTCAAGAAGGATGTGATCGCCGCGGGGCCGGCGCCTGCCGGGATACCCGCCGGCAGCGGCGAGTCAATTCCGCTCACTCGCCTGCGCGCGGCGATCGGGCGGCGCATGCAGTCGTCCAAGCAGCAGGTGCCTCACTTCTACCTCACCGTCGATCTGGACGTCAGGACCCTGGTCGACCTGCGGTCCCAGCTCAATGCCGTCCAGCCCGAGACCGCCCGGTTCTCGGTCAACGACTTCGTCATCAAGGCGGCGGCGCTGGCGCTGCGCGACGTCCCCGGGCTCAACGCCTCCCTGCTCGGCAACTCGCTCGTGCGCCACGCCGAGGTGAACATCGGGGTCGCCGTGGCTGTGGACGAGGGGCTGCTCACCGTCGTCGTCCGCCAGGCCGACCTCAAGTCCCTGCGTCAGATCGGCGAGGAAGTTCGAGCGATGGCCGCGCGCGCCAGGCTGGGTCGAGTGCGGCCCGAGGACGTCGAGGGCTCGACCTTCACCGTCTCGAATCTGGGCATGTTCGACATCGACCATTTTGTGGCGATCATCAACCCGCCAGAGGCCGCCATCCTGGCCGTGGGCAGCGTGCGGGAGACACCGGTCGTACAGGGCGGCCAGCTCATGGCCGGCCTGCGCCTCAAGGTCACGTTATCGGCCGATCACCGCATCACGGACGGCGCCGAAGCCGCTCGCTGGCTTCAGGCGTTCCGGTCGCGCCTCGAACACCCGGCAGGGATGCTCCTCTAGGCGATGGCGCTGCTGCCGCCCTCGGTTGCCCGGGCGGACAGAGCGGTCTACAATACCGCCCTGCGAGAGGAACCCGATGACGGCGACCCCGCCCTGTATCCTCGTGGTCGATGATGAACCCGATACCCTTGGTTTGGTCCAGCTCACCCTCGAGACCGCAGGGTACCGGGTGAGCGGCGCCGCGTCGGGAGGCGAGGCGTTGCTCCAAGCTCAGCAACAGGCCTTTGACCTGATCCTGCTGGATGTGATGATGCCCGATCTGTCCGGTCTGGAGGTCTATCGCCGCCTTCAGGCGACGCTCACCACCGTCCCGCCGGTGGTCTTCCTGACTGCCAAGAACCGCCCGGAGGACCGGGAGGCAGGCGAGGGGCTCGGCGCCGCGGCCTACCTGGTCAAGCCGATCACGCGCGGCCAGTTGCTCGACGTACTGCGCCGCACTCTCCATTCCTCGCTCTAAGCCTGTGCGTTCCTTCGAATCGAATCGCGCCTTCGTCGTCGCGTGTCTGGCCGAGATGCCGGAGTACGAGCGCGCCGCGAAGATCTTCTGGACGCTCTCCGCCCTGCCCCCGGCCGGCACCCCCGCATTTCTGCAAATGACACTGGGCAACATCATCCTGGCACTTGACGAAATCCGCGCGCTCGAACCCGGCCTCAAGGCGAACGAGCGGAACGTCCTCGAGCAGCTGTTGGGTGAATGGCAGGCGATCCGAGCGGGAGCATCGGCCCGACTGGAAGACCTGGCCATGCGGGAAGCAGACTCGCGCATCGGGCAGTGGCGGACCTATGTCACGGAGAGCGTGGAGAGCGGCGATCTCTCTGACTACGCGGCTAACGTTCGACCCCGATTGTGCGCCTTGAGGTTGATGGACTGGCTGGGCGCCGATCACCCCGGCGTGCGGTTCGCCTACCAGGAGCTTGCCGCAATCGATTCACAGCTCGCCCCGCGCATGCAGGAAGGTCCCTTCGTGCTCGACCTCAAGCTCGCCGCAATCTACCCGCCCGCACCTTTCAACAAGCCCCTCTACCTTCGGCCGCGTTCATCGGGCCTTTAGGCTCGGGGGTAGCCCAGGCGCGGGTGGCCGTGTGAGGCCGAGCCGCGATGTCTTCGGACGGGCTTCGATTGCGCCCGCGCCTCTCCTGAACCATTCGATCCCCCGCCCTTCGCATGCTTTGCGAACTTTCCCCGATGATGGCGCCAGCGGTCATGACCACTCAGGGCACACTTCGCCCCCTCACCCTTCCGGGCCACTGCCAAGCAAGCGGCGGCCCCTTCCGGGGCCGCCGTTCGATTGTCCAATTCACCAAGCCCGTACGGCTTACTTGGCGTAGTCGACGGCGCGCGTCTCCCGGATGACTGTGACCTTGATCTGTCCCGGATACTGCATGCCTTCTTCGATCTTCTTGGCCACCTGGCGCGCCAGCCGCGTTGCTTCCAGGTCGTCGATATCCTCCGGCTGGACGATGACCCGAATCTCGCGTCCCGCCTGAAGCGCATAGCTCTGGGAGACACCCTTGAAGGAGTTGGCGATCTCCTCCAACGCCTTGACCCGCTTGATGTACATCTCCAAGCTCTCACGCCGCGCCCCGGGCCGTGCCCCGCTGATCGCGTCGGCCGCCTCGACGATCACGGCTTCGACCGAGGTCTGGTCGATCTCGTGATGGTGGGAGGCGATGATGTTGACCACCGCGGCATTCACGCCGTAGCGGCGGGCGAACTCGGCCCCGATGGCGGCGTGCGTCCCCTCCACCTCGTGGTCCATTGCCTTCCCCAGGTCGTGGAGCAGCCCTCCGGCCTTACAGATCTCGGTATTGGCGCCAAGTTCGGCGCCGATCACCGCCGCGAGCTGGGCAGACTCCACAGCGTGCGCCAGTTGGTTCTGGCCGTAGGACGTACGAAACCTCAACCGGCCGAGCTTCTTCAAGATCTCAGGGTGCAGGCCGGGGACGCCGGCATCGAAGGCGGCCTTCTCGGCCTCCTCCAGGATGGTCCGGTCGACCTCCGAGCGCGTCTGCTCGACGATCTTCTCGATGTTCGCCGGGTGAATGCGGCCGTCCAGCACCAGCTTCTCCATCGCCCGCCGGGCCACCTCGCGGCGGACCGAGTCGAAGGACGAGATCGTCACCGCCTCAGGCGTGTCGTCGACGACCACATCCACGCCGGCTGCCTGTTCAAAGGCACGGATGTTCCGGCCGTTGCGCCCGATGATGCGGCCCTTGAGTTCGTCGGAGGTCAGCGGGACGACGGAGACGGTCACCTCCGCCACGTGATCCGACGCCACGCGCTGGATGGCATCGGCGATCAACTCGCGGGCACGGCGATCCCCCTCGACCTGCGCTTCCTCTTCGATCTGCCGGATGACGCGCACCATGTCGGCCCGCGCCTCACGCTCGACTTCGGACAGCAGGTGCGCCTTGGCCTCCTCCAGGCTCATGCCGGAGACGCGCTGGAGTTCCTTGACCTGCTCGGCGTGGAGTTCGTCCAGTTCGCTGGTGCGCTTGTCGAGCGCGCTCTGCCGCTTGTTGAGCGTCTGATCGCGCTTCTCGACCTGATCCATGCGCCGGTCGAGCTCGGATCGGCGGCGGTTCTGGCGTTCTTCTTCACGCGAGATCTCGGCCCGTCGGCGCGACGCCTCGGCCTCAGCCTCGTCCCGCGTCTTGATCGCTTCATCCCGGGCGCGGAGCTCGATCTCCCGCGCCTTGCCCTGAGCGCCGCCGATGACCCGGTCGGCTTCCGCCTGCCGGCCCTTGTTCTCCCGCTCCACCTGCAGCTGTCGTACGAAGTAGCCAATGAGCGCGCCGGCTGCCAGCGCGATCACAATCCCCAGGATGGTCCATGCTGTATTCACGCTATCCCCTCACTTTCGTTCCTGATCTGTGCCTAGCTCCGCCCACACGCGGCGCACGGCCGCGCGGATCGTTTCCCAGTCAAATCCTCGCCGGGCGAGTTGGCCGCCCACCCGGCGCTGGAAGTCATCTTCGGGTAGGCCCGCACTCCGGCGGGCGAAACGCTGCGCCGCCCGGTAGGCTGCCTCGGATTCGTCGATCCCACTGACTGCCGGGCCGATCGCCTCATCGGCAACCCCCTTCCGCCGCAGCTCCGCCCGAAGGGCGCGTGCCGACCGCGGACGGAAGGCGTCCCGGTTTTCGACCCAGGCCGAGGCGAAGGCGACATCGTCCACCTGACCCGTACGCTTCAGGTGCTCCAGCACCGTCTGCTGGACCTCAGGCGCCACCCCGCGACGGTCCCAGCCCTGGCGCAGCTCATGCTCGGACCGCGGCCGCCTGCTGATCAGCCGCAGGGCCTGAGCCGTCGCAGCCTGCTGAGCTTCCCCTCGTTGCAGCTCCACCACCCCCTCAGGGGCGAGCCGCTGGCCGATCTGCAGCCCCGCTGCCACGGAAAGCGACACCGTCAATGCCCACTGGCCGTCGAGGAAGACATGCACGCGCTGGCGCCCTTTGCGATCCGCTTTCAGCGCCGTGACTTCTCGCTCCATGTCTCCGGCCCCCGGAATGAATCGAGCCGTGCTCCTGCCTCGCAGGCCACGGCTCAATGCAACGGTTCCGGGCCCCGCGTTCGGCCCGAAACGCTCAGTTGTCGAGGATTGTCTGCCGTCCTCCGCCGCCCGCTCAGGCGGTGGAGGCGCTCGGGCTTATGGCGAGGCCAAACGTACGATCACTTCGTCTTCCCTCTCTCGCCGAACAACGGATCCAACCCTCGCATACGAGCTTAGTCGCTAAGCCGTGGCCTCGCGGCTCCGGACCATCGTCTGCCGGGCCGCTGCGCCGTCGAGTGAGGCGGCGATCGCCGCGTCACCCTTCCGTGTCCGCTGGCACCGCCTCAGGCTTGAAGCCAGCGCGAACTTTCGTTTCCAGGTCCTGCAGCATCGCCGGGTTGTCCTTCAGCGTCTGCCGGGCGTTCTCCCGCCCCTGCCCGATCCGCTGCTCACCCACCGTGTAGAACGACCCGCGCTTCTCGACCGCCCCCAGTGTCACCCCGAGGTCCAGCACGTCGCCTGCCTTCGAGATCCCCTCGTTGTACAGAATGTCGAACTCCGCCACCTTGAACGGCGGCGCCACCTTGTTCTTCACCACCCGCACTCGTGTCCTGCTCCCCACCACTTCCTGCCCCACCTTGATGCTCTCGATCCGCCGCACGTCCAACCTCACCGACGCATAGAACTTCAACGCCATCCCCCCCGTCGTCGTCTCCGGGTTCCCGAACATCACCCCGATCTTCTGCCGCAGCTGGTTAGTGAACACCACCGCTGTGTTCGTCTGCTTGATCACACCGCTCAGCTTCCGCAGCGCCTGGCTCATCAGCCGCGCCTGCATCCCCATCGTGGCGTCCCCCATGTCGCCTTCGATCTCCGCCCGCGGCACCAGCGCCGCCACGCTGTCGATCACCACCACGTCCACCGCCCCGCTCCGCACCAGTGTCTCGGCGATCTCCAGCGCCTGCTCCCCCGTATCCGGCTGCGAGATGTACAGGTTCTCGACGTCCACCCCGCACTTCTCCGCATACGCCGGGTCCAGCGCATGCTCCATGTCGATGTAGGCGCACACCCCGCCCAGGCGCTGCGCTTCGGCCACGATGTGCTGGCACAGCGTCGTCTTGCCCGACGACTCCGGACCGAACACCTCCGTCACCCGCCCGCGCGGGATGCCCCCCACCCCCAGCGCCAGGTCCAGCGAGAGCGACCCCGTCGGAATCGCCTCCACCACCAGGTGCGTCGCCTCCCCCAGGCGCATCACCGCACCATCGCCGTACTGTTTCTTGATCTTGGCGACTGCATCCTGCAGTGCCCGACCACGATCGTCTGCCATTGGTGTCCCAAAAGGCACTGGTTCTGTCGAGTTTACCTGACTTTGGGGGGCGGTGCAAGCGCATGCGGGTTCGCGCCACGAAACACGAACGGGCAGGAAGACCTGCCCGCGCCCGAAGGAGGGAAAAGAAGGCCCCGCCGCGCCGTGTGCTGCCGGTTCTGAACCTGCTTTCGCAGTTGGGTCCCGGCTCCAGGGCTCCGCCTTGGCCGAAGCCTATCGCGTCCCCCCAGGGATCTCAGAACCCGTTCAGTCGGTGTTGGCTCAGAACGTTGTGCAACATCACGAGCACAGCAGGGACATACCCATTCATACCACGTTCCCCCGTGGTTGACAATGGTCGGCGGTCAAGCCCCCAATCGGCGCGAGATGCGGTGCGGCGAAGGCGCGAGTTGCCGATGATCTCCGACCAGTGGCAGGAGCGATGCGATCCTGGGGAGGCCCGGTCGGGCGTCGATCTCGCCGATCGGGCCCCTGGCGGCGTGGGCTCATTCCCGTATGGTCAGATGCAGGTCGGACAACTGGCTGGGCTCGACGACTGTTGGCGCCCCGGCCATCACATCCCGGGCGGCCTGGTTCTTCGGGAAGGCAATCACCTCGCGGATGTTCGGCTCCCCCGCCAGGATCATGCACAGCCGGTCGATGCCTGGGGCAATACCGCCATGCGGCGGCGTCCCGTACTCGAAAGCCTCGAGCATGTGTCCGAAGCGCTCCTGGGCAACGGCGCGATCCAGCCCGATCAGTTCGAAGACTTTCTCCTGCAGGCCGCGGTCATGGATGCGGATGCTGCCGCCGCCCACCTCGTTGTCGTTGAGCACCATGTCGTATTGCTGCCCGCGGGCTCTTCCAGGGTCGCTGTCGAGCAGCGGGATATCCTCCGCCATCGGAGCCGTGAAGGGATGATGGCTCGGGTCCCAGCGCTTCTCCTCGGCGCTCCAGGTGAAGAACGGGAAGTCGACCACCCAGCAGAACGCCAGCACGTTCGGGTCGCGCAATCCCAACCGCTCGCCCAGGTGAACCCGGAGTCGGCCGAGCGACTCGAAGGCCACGGACGGTTTGTCGGCGACGAAGAGCAGCAAGTCGCCCGGTTCCGCCTGCATCCGCTTCAGCAGGGCGGCGGTCCATTCGGGCGTCAGGAATTTGGCGAACGTGGAGCGGTGCTCGCCGGATGCCTCGACCGCCAGGTAGGCGAGGCCTTTGGCGCCGAACGAGGCGGCGAACTGCGTCAGCTCGTCGATCTCCTTGCGGCTGTAGCCGCCGCATCCCTGGGCGTTGATCCCGCGCACCGCGCCACCGGAGGCGACAGCTTTCTCGAACACCTGGAAGCCGGACCCGGGCGCCATGTCGGAGACGTCTTTCAGCTCCAGGCCGAATCGGATGTCGGGATTGTCTTTCCCGAATCGGTCCATTGCCTCGGCATAGCTGAAGCGCGGCCACGGCTTGGCCAGGAGCTTCTTGGACGGAAGCAGCGTCTCCACCAGTTCGGTGAAAAGCCCCTCGGCCAGGCCCATGATGTCTTCGCGCTCGACGAACGACATCTCCAGGTCGAGCTGCGTGAATTCCGGCTGGCGATCCCCGCGCTGATCCTCGTCCCGGAAACAGCGGGCGATCTGGAAGTAGCGCTCCACCCCGGCGATCATCAACAGCTGCTTGAGCTGCTGCGGGGATTGGGGCAGCGCGTAGAACTCCCCGGGATACAGGCGCGACGGGACCAGGTAGTCGCGGGCGCCCTCCGGAGTCGTCTTGAAGAGCATCGGCGTCTCGACTTCCCAGAAGCCGCGGCGATCCAGGTA
Source organism: uncultured Chloroflexia bacterium (assembly GCA_963777165.1). GTDB lineage: Bacteria > Chloroflexota > Anaerolineae > Anaerolineales > E44-bin32 > DYJB01. Next base: position 78,961 of record CAVZPO010000007.1, on the reverse strand, counting down.
GTCGCGGATGAACTTGACCACGCGGTGCCGGAGCTCGAGGTTGCCGCGCATGCGCTCCCGGCGGAGATCCAGGTAGCGGTACTTGAGCCTGGTCATTTCATCGACGTCGGTCTCTTCGTTGATCGGGAAGGGAGGCGTCCGCGCGGGGTTGAGCACGGTCAGGGCACGAACCTCGACCTCGATATCGCCGGTGGGCAATTGAGGATTCTCCATCCCCTGGGGACGCCGGCGAACGAGGCCTTCCACCTGAACCACCCATTCCGGCCTGACCAATTCCGCCGAGGCGTGAGCCTCGGGCGAAATGTCCGGGTTGGCGACGACCTGCACCAGGCCGGAGCGGTCGCGCAAGTCGAGGAACGTCACGCCGCCGTGATCCCGGCGCCGATGAACCCAGCCGGCCAGCGTCACGGTCTGGCCGACCTGTGCGGCGCGCACGTCGCCGCAGGAGATGGTCTTGTACATACGTCCTCCGCCTGGAAGCAATGCGCCGCCCGGACGTGTTACGGCGGGCGGCGGGTCAGGTCGTAGCTAGTGGCTCAGGTGGCCAGACGACCTTCCGCCGGGTGGTCCTCAGCATTGGAAACCGGAGGGTCGGAGCTGGTCATCGGGGCCGCGTCCATGGTCCAGGCAATGGCGGGATTATAGCACGCGGCTCGTGGACGCAGCGCCGAGTTCGAAGCGCATGGCGGTTGTTGCCGGGATTGCTTCGTCGGCCTCCGGCCTCTCCCGCTCCGCTTCGCTCCGGGGACCAAAGTGCGGGGCTCGCAATGACCCCCGATGGGAATGCAAGGCATGCTCTCCGTGACCTGTCATTGCGAGGCGTCCCGCGTAGTGTGCGGGGCGCCGTGGCAATCTCGGCCGCATTCGCAGGTTCTCAGCGCGAAGCAAGACTGCGGTCGATCCCTGGCTCACTCCAGCGACCGCAACCGCGCCAGATCCTCCGGCGTGTCGACATCGAAGGTGATCGAATCGTCCCAGTGGATCCCGGCGATCCGAAAGCGCTCGAAGACCGCGCGGCCGCCCTGGTCCCCCTGCAGCTCGAGCAGAGCCGGAAACGTCGACCGGTCGAAGAGCACGGGATTGGCCCAACGGTCCAACACACGCGGGGCGACAATCGGCGTCATCGTGCGGCGGTACTCGGTCAGCACCGCCCGCAGGACGCGATCGGTGACGAAAGGCGTGTCCGAGAGCAGGAAGAACGCTGCTTCGATCCCCGCGCCGGCCGACTGCAAGCCGAGACGGACCGACGTGCTCTGCCCCAGATCCCAATCCTGGTTGCGGACGAACAGGATCGGCAGATCCTTGAGGGCGCTTTGCACAGCGTCGGCTTCGACCCCGCCGACGACAATCACGGGCGAGAGCCCGGCCTCGAGCGCCGCCCAGGCCGCATGCCACACCAGGGGCTTACCGCGCCAGCGGACCAGCTGTTTCGGCTGATGCAGGCGCCGTGAGCCTCCGGCGGCCAACACGATCCCGGCCACGCGGCCGAAGACCTCCCGCGCCGGCGGCTCCTGTGCCACGCTCGCCACGACCGCGGCCTGGATTCGAGGATGCGCGAGCAGAAAGCGGGCGATGGAACGTCCCGCCTCAATCCGCTCCGGCGTGTCGGCCTTGTTCAGCAAGACGCGAACCTCGGCCCCAGGCGGGATCCCCTGCAGCCCGCCGTCCGCCGCCCCGAGCAGGGCAGCCACATGTTCGATTTCGATGGTGGCGCCGGGCCGCAGGCCGAGCACCTGGCAGACGCGGTCCACCCGGTGCACGTACTGCTCGTCGAGCGGCATGCCAACCACGTCCAACCCGGCTACGGAGATCACCAGATCAGCGAAGGGAGGCACGATCGGCTCGTGGGGCGCAGGAGCCTTGAGCGAACGGCCCCGTGCACCGTCGGCCTCGATCAGCAACGGCGCCCCTGCCATCGCAGACGATCGCTTGAGCGATTCGAGGGACGAGAGGTCGAGCCCCAGCCACTTGGGTTCACCGCGGGCGACGCCGCGCGTGATCAACACCGAGCGGTGTTCTTCGAGCAGGCCGGGAAGCGAGCCGAGGGAGGAGGCGTCCTGAACGATCAGGTGCGACTCGGCCAGGGCGGCCTGGCTGAGGGCGAGCTTGGTGGTGGTGGTGATGACGACCGGTCCCTCGGCAGCGAGCTCTGCCGCCAGCCGCGCCAGTGCGGCCGACTTTCCCCCCGCCCCGATGAAGGCGACCGTCCGACGAGGGGTGACGCGCAGCGCATCAGCCAGCCGCACCCGTCTGCTCCCCGAGGCGCCTGCGGAGGTCGCGCCGGGAGAGCAGGGCCTCCAGTACGCCGCCGCCGACCGCCAACGCTTTGTCGGAGATCTCCCAGCAGAAGGCCACCTCGCCGCGCGGGTCGACATCGCCGATCTTCATGCCGACGCGCACACCGATCCCGGGATGGACCAACCCCCGCAGCACACCGGCAAACGGCGCGCGCACCTCGTAGCCGGCCACGTCCGCGACGAGCTGACCCTCCACCAGACGGGCGCCGATCTCCTCGCGCGCCTCCACGATGCCGTCCGCCGGTGCGCGCAGCACGCGCCGGGAGGCGTGACCTCCGACGGCTTCCGGGACGCGCGTGTCGGCCTCCGCCGACCCTTCCCACAAGACCCGGCCCAGGCGGTGACCTCGGTTCGTCTCCACCACAGCGTGGCAATCCTCCCCGGCGAGGAATCCGGGGCCGAGCCCTATCACAATCGGCGCCGCACCGATCCCCAGGTCATTCGGCTGCTTGCGCATACGTGCGTCAACCAATGCCGCCGGATCCAATTCTTCCAGCGAGTCCGCCTCGGGGTCGATCAGGACCGGGATCACGCCTTTCAGGATTTCCTCGCGGGCGCGCGCCGGCGAGCCCACGCGTCGGGCCGTCAGGTCTTCCACGGCGGTTTCGCCGCGGAAGACAGCCTCCGCCAGCGCCACCGTTCGACGCAGGACCAGCGGCTGCTGCAGCTCGGTGACCACCACGCCGAATCCTGCTCGCTGCAGGCGCGCCGCCACCCCGGTGGCCAGGTCACCCCCGCCGCGGATCAGGACGAGCGGCACGCCGCGGGTCATTTGCCGGCGGCCTCCTTGATCCCGCGCTGCACGCGCTCCGGCGTGAGCGGAAAGCGGTCAAACCAGATTCCGGTAGCGTCGTGTACGGCGGCTACGACCGCCGGCGCCAGCGGCAAGAAGGGCATCTCCGCCATCCCGCGCAGCCCAAACGGCCCGCGCGGGTCGGGGTACTCGAGGATCAGCGACTCGACCTTCTCCGGCACGTCGAGGACGGTCGGGATCAAGTAGCTCGAGAGATGCGGCGTCACGACGTATCCGTCCTTCTGGATGAAGTCCTCCAGAACGGCGTAACCCGCCGCCTGAACTACGCCGCCCTCGATCTGCCCCCGCACCAGCTGCGGGTTGATGGCCTTGCCGACGTCGTCGGCGCAGACCACATTCAGCAATCGCACGTGTCCGGTCTCGGTGTCGACCTCGACGGTCACCGCCTCCGCCACATAGCCGTAGGCGAAGTTCGGCTCGCACTCCCCGGTCTCCGGATCAAACATCGACGTCTTGGGCGGGCGGTAGGTGTAGCTGGCGATGGCCGGGCGTTCTTCGGCCTGCCATTTCGCCAGCGCCGCCTCGGCCGCGCCGCGGATGGAGTTGCCTGCCATGAAGGTCATGCGCGAGGCGGAGGCGGAGCCCGAATTGGGTGTTTGCGCGGTGTCCGACGCCACAAGCTGCACGTGGTCCGCCGGGACGCCGACGGCGTCGGCGGCCATCTGGAGCATGGCCGTGTGGGCGCCCTGTCCGACTTCGGCTCCCGCGTGGTAGAGAACGACCCGTTCGATTGCGTCCTGCCCGTGCAGCTCGATCGTCGCCGAGCACTGCTCCGGCGCGCCGAAGGAGAAGCCAACGTTCTTGAAGCTGCACGCCAGGCCAAGCCCGCGTTTGAGGTGCGGCTCGGGCGGTGTGCCCAACGTCGACGCCGGCGGACGCTTCCAGCCTCCGGCTCCAGTGGTCCAGCCGGCGCGCCGCGCACAGGCTTCGACGACCGGCCCGATCGAGACGCCGGCCGGGAGCGGCGTGCCTACCGAAAGCAGCGAGCCCTCTGCGAGCAGGTTGGCCGACCGAATCTCCACCGGGTCCATGCCCAGAGCCTCTGCCAGGCGGTCCATCTGCCCTTCGGCGGCGAACGTGGCCTGCGGGCCGCCGAAACCACGGAAGGCCCCGTTCGGCAGGTTGTTGGTGTAGACCGCGTACGCGTCGACGGCGACGTTGGGAAATTCGTACGGCCCGGTGCACATCAGCGTGGCATTGCCCAGCACCTTGGTCGACGTGTACGCGTAGGCGCCCCCGTCCTGCACGAGCTCCATCCGGGCGGCAATGAGCTTGCCCTTGCTGGTGGCGCCCCAACTCGCACGGATCACGAACGGGTGCCGCTTGTGGTGGCCGAGAATCGACTCCTCGCGCGACCAGATGATCTTGATCGGGCGAGTGATCCCGCGCTGCTTCAGGCGCCAGGCGGCCAGCGCCAGGACGATCTGCACCGACATGTCCTCGCGGCCGCCGAAGGCGCCGCCGATGGCCGGGTAGACGACCCGAATCTGGTCCAGCGGCACGCCCAACGAATGCGCGATCTGCTCCTGGTCCTCGTGCGTCCACTGCCCCGCCACCTGGATCAGGATCCGTCCGGCCTCATCCAACGAAGCGATGCCGGCCTCGGGCTGCAGGTAGGCATGCTCCTGCGCCGGCGTGCGATACTCGTGCTCGACGACCACGGCGGCGCGCGCCAACCCGGCCCCGGCGTCGCCCTTGCGGATGCGGAAGTGGCCGAAGACATTCGTGCCGCGCTCCGGATGCAGCACCGCCGCGTCGGGGCCGCGAGCGTCCAACACATCCGTGACCACCGGCAGATCTTCATACTCGACGGCGATGCGCCGCACGCCTTCGGCGGCAATCGCTTCGGTGTCGGCCACCACCAGAGCCACCTGGTCGCCGACAAAGCGCACGCGGTCTGCCCCCGGCTTGGACGAGCCCGGGCCGCACAACACCGGTTGGTCCGGCAGGAGAAGGCCATACTCGTTGACCGGTACGTCCCGGGCGGTCAGTACCGCCAGCACGCCTGGGAGCGCCTCGGCGGCTGCGGTGTCAATTCGCCGCACGATCGCGTGCGGCCGGCCGGCAAACAGGATCTTCATCGCCGCCGCGTCCGGCGGGTTCAGGTCCCCCGGATACGCCGCCGTCCCGGTGACCTTGGCGTGGGCATCGACCCTGTTTCGGGTCTGACCTACGGCAGGCATCCCACCACCTTTCCGCGCCTCACCCGGCCGCCGCCGCACGGCGGACTTCCAGATCGAAGACGCGCCGCAAGACGGTCAGGCTGGTGGCGTACGTGGGGTCCATGCCGAAATACGACAGCGACCCGGCACCCAGGTTCTTGCCTTTGCTCAGCGGCGTGTCGGAGGCGTAGTGCAGCAGGCCGATATCAAACGGCACGCCGTGCAGGTTGACGATCTCGTTGTTGGGGTAGCGCCGGGGCCGGTGCATCTCGCATACCGCCGAGAGGTACGGCCCGGCCTCCATCTCGATGTCGGTGTAGCCCTCGCGGTAGAACACATCCATGTAGCGCGGCGTCTGCAGGAAGGTCCCGCGGACGCTGACCGTCTTCTGGTTGTCAAGGACGGTGCCATACACCAGGTGATCGGTGATGTCCGAAGCCACGAAGCAGTTGTTGAACAGGTAGGTGTTCTGCGAGTGCTCGTCGTGGACGACCGACGGGATCATCACATCCCCGATGACGCCGTTGAGGGTAGCCGCCTTCCCCATGGCGTAGACGCCGCGCACGTCCCCCACCCGCGTGGCGATGTAGGACAGGATGAGATACGCGGCCGCACCGAGCGGGTAGTCGATGTTGACGATGACCGCATCACTCAGGGCGAGTGCGTCCAGGTCCGGGCGCTGCAGACGCGGGTCCACCCAGTCGGGGCGCACCTTGCGCAGGTCGATGAGCTCGACGGTGACATCAAACCCGTGGCTGGCGATGCGCCGGATGCCGACGGTATCTTCGTCCTTCTGCCTGGCCGACTTGAGGGCCTGGCCCTCCGGTGTTTCGGCGCACTTCTTCAGGGCGTAGTACAGGAAGTTCTCGCGGCTCGAACGCACCTGACGCGATTCGATGTCTCGCCATTCGGCCAGCAGGTCGGCGTGTTGTGGCCTCTCCAGGAAGCGCACCAGATCGTCCTGGTGCCGGAGGGCGAAGCCGCTCACCAGGTTCACCAGGCTGTGCGGATTGCTCGAGACGAAGTAGATCGGGCGATGCGCCAGCGACGGTTCCGCCGAAAGGACGTGCTCCCACCACGCCTGGGTGGCGCGCCGGTAGTCGTTCAACGAGCCGGCCAGCAGGCGCACGCGCAGGTTCTTGGGAGCGCTGGCCATCGCCCGCATGAAGGGCCAGAAGTTCTCCCCCCACGCCCGGCGCAGGCGGTCCAGGTCCTCCGCCTCGATCCCGATCCCGGCCGCCAGGGCCGCCAGCGGCTCGTCCTCGTCGTCGGCCGCATCCAGGAAGGCCTGCGCCTGCCCCCCGCGCAGCCGGCGGTGCATCTTGTTCCACTCGATCTGGAAACCCGTCAGCATCGGCAGGATATCGTCGATGTCCGATCCGCTGGCGATATACATCGCCAAGGTAGAGCGGCGGTCGAAGTAGCTGCGCCGGCGTCTCGCCTTGGACGCCACCGGCTCCCAGCTCTCGACGTCTCCCAGGCCGTGCTGCAGGAAGACCTCCTTGCTCTGGCCGAGCACCACCCGCTCCACCTGCGTGATGCAGGCCGGCAGGCGCAGCGAGGTGTAGATCAACGCCGACATGTCCGGCCCCGGTGCCTGGGCGCGAGGGTGCAGCGAGGAGCCCATGCCGGCATGGACCTCCTCCAGCGTCCGCACCTGCACATCGGTCGTCGAGCGCAGCAGCGAGTAGTAGGTGCGGATGTAGAGCTCGATTTCCTCGGAGCCCGTGCGCGGGACCGTCCTGTCCATCGGGACCTCAGCTCCCCTTCCTGCGGCCGGTACGCTTCAATGGCGGAACGTCCGTCTCGCCCCTTTGGACCGGGAAGGCCATGGCGTACACGACCGCCAGGACACCGTAGCCGAACAACATGAACACGAAGGCGATGAACAGCTGCACCACAATGCCGGCCGGCAGGAAGGTCAGGTAGGGGATGTTCATGATCACCGGCGGCAAATACACCCAGCCCTGCACGGCGTTCTGCTGAAGGAACCACCCGGCGGCGAAAAAGCCGGCGATGGCCAGCGCCGCCAGCAATACACATCCCACGCCGCGCCAGATCGGGTTCATGCGCCGCTTGGCTTCGCGCTCGCGCTCATGCTGCGCGAACCTCCACGTATCTCGTCCCATGCCAGCCTCCTGGTCCGGCCGAGCCTCCGGCCGGCGATCTCGACTCAGCCTCGCGCCGCGGCCCGTTCGACGGCTTCGAGGATGCTGTAATACCCGGTACACCGGCACAGGTTCCCGGTGAACGCCTGCTCGATTTCGTTGCGGGTCGGATGCGGCCGCTCGTCGAGCAGCGCCGCGCCGGACATCAGGAATCCGGGCGTGCAGTACCCGCACTGCACGGCGCCGGTCTCGACAAACGCCTGCTGCAGCGGATGCAGCTCCTCTCCGTCGGCCAGGCCCTCGACGGTGCGGATCTCTGCCCCATGGGCGCGCGGCGCCGGGACCATGCACGCCATCACCGCCATGCCGTCGAGCAGGACGGTGCATGCGCCGCACTCGCCTTCGGCACAGCCCTCTTTGGTGCCCACCAGCAGTCCCTCTTCGCGCAGCAGGCGAAGCAGGCTCTTCTCCAGACCGCTGGAGAACGTGCGCCGCACGCCGTTGATCGTCGTCTCGATCGAGGTCCCGGTTCGATGCACCGTCGAGCGACGGGGTGCCTGGCGCACGTGGGGCTCGGCGCGTCCCCACAGCGTCACCGGCGCCTCCGGGAAGCCCTGCCGCTCGCGTCCGGCCGCCAGGGACCGAAGACAGCGCCGCACGCTCACTTCGACCATGTCGCGCCGGTAGGCGGCGGTGCCGCGCAGGTCATCGATCGGCCGCGCCGCCTGCACCGCTCGACGCGCAGCCTCCAGCACCACCCCCGGCAGCAGTTCCTTGCCGGCCAGGTACTCCTCGGCCGATGGGGCACGCACGATTGTCGGCGCCACCGCCCCCAGGGTGATCGCCGCCCGCCGCACCAGCCTCCCGTCGAACTCCAGCAGGACGGCGGCGTTCACCACAGACACCGCCTGGGCGCGCCGCAGCGCGAGCTTGAAGAACGTGCTGCGCGTCCCCTGCTCGGGGACGGGGAATGCAATGTCGCTCAGCCATTCGTCCGGCTCCATCACCGTCCGGCGCACGCCGGTGTAGAACTCGGCCAGCGGGATGCGCCTCTCCCAGCGCCGCGATTGAAGCCGCACGACGGCGCCGAGGGCCATGAGCGGTGGGATGGAGTCGTTCGCCGGGGAGGCCGTGATCAGATTGCCGGCCACCGTCCCCCGGTTGCGGATCTGCGGCGCACCCACCTCCCAGCAGGCACGCGTCAGGGCGAAGGCATTCTCGACGATCAACGGTGAGACCGCCACGTGGTTGTGTGTCACCAGCGGCCCCAGGTGGATCCAGCCGACCGGATCGACGCTGATCGTATCCAACCCCGGGAGCCGCGAGATGTCGATCAGGGTCTCTACGCCAGGACGCAGACCGCGCTCCAATTCCAGGATCAGGTCGGTCGCACCGGCCACGACCCGCGCCGTGCCGCCGTGCTCCGCCAGCAGGCCCAGAACCTGATCGACCGAGCTCGGCGTGTGATACGTCGTCCACATCAAAGCTTACGCTCCTGAACGTCGCGCGGCCGGCCCGGCCGCGGCATGCGCCATCGACTCACCGCTGCCGCCCCGTCGCTGCAGGATAATCTGCGCCAGAATGCTGACGGCGATCTCCTCGGGTGTCTCGGCCTTCAGCTCCAGTCCCATCGGCGAGGTCACCCGCGCCAGCGCCCCGGGCGCTACGCCGCGTTCGCGCAGTTCCTTTGCGGTCGTTTCCCAGCGCTTGCGCGATCCGATCACGCCGATGTAGGCGGCCGGGCCGCCCAACAGCGCTGGCAGGGCCTCCACGTCCAACGGAACCCCGCGCGTCGTCAGGACCACGTAGGTGTCCGGGGTGATGGTCACACGGCTGGTGATCTCCCCCATCGGGCAGGCGATCGCCTCGTCTGCCTCCGGCACCGACTCGGCCGAGGCGAATTCCGGTCGGTCGTCACACACGACGGTGCGAAATCCCAGCCAGCGAGCGAGGTGCAGCACGGCCCGCCCGACATGTCCACCGCCCACGACGACGAGCGTCGGCTGCCTGCCCAGCGGTTCGATGAACACCTCCACCTCCCCTCCGCACACTCCCGGGTCGCCTTGCGCCGGATCCTGGAAGGTGTAGTGCAGCAGTTGCGTCGTACCGTCTGCGATCGACTGCAAGGACGCCTGCCGCACCCTCTCCTCCATCTCCCCGCCGCCGATCGTCCCCACGACGCGCCCGTCGCCATGGACGAGCATCTTGCTGCCGGCGTGCCGAGGCACCGCGCCGCGGGCGCGCACGACGGTTGCCAGCGCCGCCGCCTGGCCCGTGCGCTCGATCTCGGCCAATGTGTCGAAAGACAGTCGCTGTGTCACGCTTCGCCTTCATGAGCGGCAGACGGCTCACGCCCTGGGCGCCAGGTGGCTTGCCTATCCTCGCCCGCTCCCCGCCGTCGGCAGACGCGAGTCTCTAGTCCGCCTCGCGTCGCAGCCCGCGCCAAACGCGCTCCGGCGTCATCGGGATCACCGACAAGTCGGCGCCGCAGGCATCCAGGATCGCATTGCCGACAGCCGGCGCCACGCCGTCCATCGGGATCTCAGCCACGGCCTTCACCCCGAACGGATGGGACGGCTCGATGGTCTCGACGAAGATCGTCTGCAACTCGGGCATCTCGTGCGCCGCGAACACGTGGTAGTCCCCGAAGTCCGTCTCCCGCGCCCGGCCGTGCGAATCGTAGAGCATCTCCTCGCAGACGGCATAGCCGAGCGCCTGGGTCATCCCGCCCTCGACCTGGCCGGAGGCCGTCAGCGGGTTCACGATCACGCCCGAGTCGACGGCCATCACCAGCCGGTCGACGGTCACCTGCCCCGTCTCCACGTCCACGGTGACCTCGGCGAATTGGGCCGCGAAGGGCGGCGGCGAGACCGGGGACACGTAGGACGCGGTGGCCATGATCTGTTCCTGGTCGGCGTGGTGAAGCGCGTTGAGCGCCAGATCGGCCAGCGAAACGCTGCGGCCATCCGGAGACCAGGCATGCCGCTCGGCCAGACGAATGTCCTCCGGCCGCAACGCCGCCTGGCCTGGTGCGGCCAGCATCCGAGCCGCACGCACCCGCAGCCGCTCGGCCACCTGCTGCGCGGCGCGCACCACCGCCGTCCCCGAGATATACGTGGTGCTCGAGGCGTAGGCGCCTTTGTCGAAGGGCGTGAAGTCGCTGTCCGACGAGTAGACGATCAGGTCGTCGATCGGCACGCCGAGCACCTCCGCCGCCTGCTGCGCCAGGACGGTGTCGGAGCCTGTCCCGAGATCGGTGGCGCCGACGAGCAGGTTGAACGATCCGTCATCGTTGATCTTCAGGCTGGCACCGCCCATGTCCAGGTAGGGGATGGCCGTTCCCTGCATCACCGTCGCCACGCCGATGCCTCGGCGCAGATGCGGCTTGCCCGGCACACGATGCCAGTCCTCGTCCGGGTACTTCTCGGCCCAGCCGATCGCCGAGGCGCCCTGACGCACACAGTCCTCCAGGCCGCAGGTGTTGATCGTTTCAGGTCGCGGCTCGCGCCCCTCCGACCAGGCGGTGCTGAATGGCTGGAGCTCCCCCGAACGAAGCGCGTTCTTCAGTCGGAATGCCAGCGGGTCGACCCCCAGGCTGCGCGCCACGCGCTCCATGTGCCGCTCGACGGCCCAGAAGCCCTGGGGCACGCCGTAGCCGCGGTAGGCGCCCGCCGGAGGCGTGTTGGTGTAGACGATGTCGGCGTGGAAGCGGATGTTGGGCGCGGCGCGGTAGGCGCCATCTCCCACATACAGCGCCATCGCCTTGTGGCCGGTGTTGCCGGTCACCGTCAGCGCATGGCAGCCGTAGGCGCCGGTATCGCTCAGCACCGTCATCTCGTTGGCCGTGATCGTCCCGTCACGACGCACGCCGGTGCGCATGTGGATGCGCATCGGGTGCCGAGAGCGCGAGGCGGTGAACTCCTCCTCGCGCGTGTACTCGAAACGGACCGGGCGGCCGGTGGCGATCGTCAGGTGCGCGGCGACGTCCTCGATCAGCACTTCCTGTTTGCCGCCGAAACCGCCTCCGATGCGCGGCTTGATCACCCGGATGCGCTTGGCCGGCAGGCCCAGGACCGGCGCCAGCTGCCGCCGCACGTGGAACGGCACCTGCGTGCTGGTGCGGATCACCAGGCGGTCGTCCTCGTCCCAGTAGGTGATCACGACGTGCGGCTCGATCGACGCCTGCTGCACCTTGGGGACCTCGTAGTCCCCTTCGATCACCATCTCGGCCTCGCGCATCCCCTGCTCCACATCGCCGATCTCGATGTGGATCCTGGCCGCCAGGTTGCGCTGGGGGTCGGATTCGGCGAAGGGAACATACTCGGGCTCATCGTGCAGGCGCGGCGCATCGGCGGCCATCGAGCGGCCCGGATCGAGGATCGCCGGCAGCAGCTCGTATTCGACGTCGATCAGCTCCAGGGCCTCCCGGGCCAGCGCCTCGGTCTCGGCCGCGACCAGGGCCACGCGGTCGCCGACGAAACGGACCTTGGCGTCGAGCGAGAACGTATCGAGCGGTCCGGGGATCGGATCCGACTGGCCGGCGGTGGAGTACACCACCCGCGGGACGTCCTGCCAGGTGAGCACGGCGGCCACGCCCGGCAATGCCCGGGCGCGCGAGGCGTCGATGCGGCGCAGGATGGCGTGCGCGTGCGGACTGTGCAGCACCTTGGCGTGCAGCATGCCGCGCATCTCGATGTCGGCGGCGAAGGCCGGCTTGCCCTGGACGAGTTTCAGGGCGTCAACCTTCGGTTCCGGGCGCCCGATGGACGTCGGGGGATGGTCGCGCGGCGCCACCTGCATGCGCGGCATGACATGGGTCAGTGTAGCCAGGCCGTCACCCCCGGTCGCAGACGGTCGGTCTTCCCGGGTCAAGCCCAGGAAATCGGATGGCGCAGGGATCGGCGCCTCGATCGGTTCGACTTCCTCGCCCCGCAGCACGGCTGCCGCGCGCAGGATAGCCTGCACAGGCTTCAGGTAGCCGGTGCACCGGCACAGCACGCCGGAAAGCGCCTCACGCACTTGGTCCTCGGAAGGATGTGGTTCGCTCTCCAGCAGCGCGCGCGCCACCAGGATCATGGCCGGGGTGCAGTACCCGCACTGGATCGCACCGGTCTCGACGAAGGCCTGCTGAAGCGGGTCCAAACCCCGCGTGCGCCGCCAGCCCTGCTCCGGGTGTTGGCCGATCAATTCGATCGTCGTCAGAGCATGTCCGCCGGCCTGGACCGCCAGAAGCACACAGGCGCTCACCGGCTGGCCGTCTAAGAGAACGGTGCATGCGCCGCACTCGCCGGTCTCGCAGCCATGCTTGGCGCCAAACAAGCCGAGCGACTCGCGCAGCACGTCCAGCAAGGTGACGTCGGCGGCGACATCGAGTTCGACCGGATGACCGTTGAGCAGGAAGGAGGTGCGCATCAGAGGCTCACCTCCGCCGCCAGCCGCTGCACCAGGACCGCCGCTACCTCGGCCCGGTATTCCGCTGATGCCCAGGCATCGTCTGCCTGCGCATAGGCCGCCCTCGCCGCCTCTCCCGCACCGCGTGCGTCCCTTGCCGCCAGCGCGAGCTCTGCTTCCGGCACCAGCAGTGGACGCACGCCAAACCCACCCAGCGCGACGCCAAAGGAAGGCGCGCGGCCCGCAAGGCGAGCGACGACCGCACACACGATCGGACGATCGGCCGGGGAGCGGGCCACGCTGGACAAGGCCATGCTCAACGGCGCCTGGATCAGGATGTCCGTGAGCAGGGCCCCCGCCGGAAGATCTCCGCGGCGCGAGAGCAGGTCATCCAACGTCATTTGCTCGGGCCCGGGCTCCTGACGCACCTGAGCATGCAGGGCAAGCAGCGCGGTGACCAGCGGCGACCTCCCGGAGCAGGCCAGGAGTGTGCCGCCCAGGCTGGCGGAAGTCCTCAGGTTGAGCCCCGCTTCGCGCCGCGCAGCATCGCGCAGCGCGTCCGGCAGCTCGGCCTGCGCGGCGACCATCTGCTGGAGGCGCAGCATGGCACCCATGCGAATGCGGTCGCCTTCAACGTGCAGAATATCGAGGCCTGCGTCCTGCAGGTCCACCAGCCGCGTCAGACGATCGGCGCGCCGGGCGACGGTCGTGCCGCCGGCCAGCGCCGTGCCATCGCGCAGCGCGAGCAGCGCCTCGGCAACCGTCGTGGGGCGTACATACTCTGGAGGAGTCATGAACCCTCTCCCGTCGTCAATCCGGGTAGACCCGCCAGCCCAGCCGTTCGATGTCCGCGGCTCCCTCGAAGATATCGGGGATGTCCGAAAGCAGGGCATCGGCCTCCGCGCCCAGGCTGCCGTCTGGCAGCCAGATCTCGCCGCGCACGCTCGTCAAACGCCCGCGCCGACTCTCCTGCCGTCCTACGAGCCGCAGCCGCTCCCCGATGGGGATCGGCTTGCGGTAGCGGACGTTCAGCTTGGCGGTCATCATGAAGTGTGTCGTGTCCCCCTGCATGGCGGCGCGTCCGGCCACTTCGTCCAGCATCGAAGCCACGATGCCGCCATGGACGACGCCCGGGTAGCCTTGATAGCGATCCGGCAGCGTCACGTCGCAGGTGACCTCGCCCTCGCCGACATCGTAGAACGCCAGATGCAGGCCCACCGGGTTCTCAACCCCGCACACGAAGCAGTTGCGCGAGTTGGGTTGCTTGGAGTGTTTCGGCTCCGTCGCCGTGGGTGTAGGGACAAGTTCGGTCATCCAGTTCCATCCTCGGTACTGCGGAATCGCCGGTGTGCAGGCGTCCGTCAGGGTCGGACGCCAAAGGTCTCGATCAACAGGCGCGGGTCCCCGCTGACGTCGTACAGGATCGGGCAGGTCGCGCCGCGCCGCAGATACTCCTGCACCTTCGCTCGCGCCTCGTCCGGGGTCCCGGAGGCGGTGATGCGCTCGATCAGCTCATCGCTCACCAGGTGCTTGGCGTGCTGGATCTGCTCGTGCGTCGCCGGCCAGCCGAGGATCGACTGTATCTGGGCGACGACTTCCGGCGCCACCCCGCTGGCCTGGGCGATGTGCGGCTGCTGCGCCAGGTACTGGGCGAGGAGCTGCCGCGTGCTGTCGAGCGCCTTCTCCCGGTCAAGGTCGACCGAGCACACGATCAACTGCGGCCGATCCAAGTCCTCCAGTTTGCGTCCCGCCCGCCGCGCGCCGGCCTCAAGACACGCCAACGCCTCGTCGTTGTACTCCGGGGGCACGCAGTAGTTGAGCACGACGCCGTCGGCGATCTCGCCGGCCATCTCCATCATCTTGAGCCCGGTCGCGCCGAGGTAGATGGGGACATTGCGCGGCTCGCGCCGCCCGTGCACGACGTCGAGCTCGATCCCGTCGACGTGGTGGAACTCGCCATGGAAGGTTACCCGCTCCATGCGCAGAAGCCGCCGCAGGACCTCGATCGTCTCCCGCATCGCCAGCAGCGGTTTGCGGCGCTCGATCCCGACGTTGCGCGCCAGTGGGTCCCACCAGGCACCAATGCCACACAACACCCGATTGGGCGCCAGGTCATCGAGGGTCAGAAAGGTCGCCGCCAACAGGCCGATGTTGCGCGTCCAGTTGTTGATCACCCCCGAGCCGACCTTCAGGCGCTCGGTGACGGCGGCATAGGCCGCCATCGGGACGATCGCATCCCGTACCAGGCGAGACTCCGCCTGCCAAACGGCCTCGAAGCCGAAACGCTCCGCGTAGCGGACATACTCCAGGCCGTCCCTGAGATCGTGGCTGTCCTGCAGATACAGGGCGACGCGTGAGGCGGTCATGGCTTTCTCCCGGGGGATGCAGGAGGCAGGACCAAGGCGCCGTGTAACGCCTCCAGGTCCTCCGGCACATCGAGATCGAGCGCCAGGCCGGGAGCGGAGCAGATCTCCAGCCGGGCGCCTGCGGCCTGCGCCTGCGCGCAGTGCTGGGCGAAACTATCCTCGCCGAATCGATATTCTATCAAACCCGGAGGAGCGCACAGCAGGGCGTTCGTCCCCCGTCCGTGCCGATCAGGTGCGACAACGATGATCGGCGCCGCTTCGGCGGAAAAGGCCGCCATCATCTCCAACTCGGCAGGCGTCACCCGCGGCAAGTCGGCGTGGACTATCAAGACCGCCTCCGCCTGGTGGGCTAGGGCCGTTCGCGTCGCGACCGCCAACGCGTCGTTGAGGTCCGGCTGGCCCACCTCGCGTACCACTCTGTAGCCGCCCCGGCGGGCCCAGTCGGCCACGCCGGGGTCGCTGGTCGCCACCACGATCTCGGCGACGGTCGGAACCAGCCGCAGAACCTCGAGCGTTCGCTCGAGCAGCCGCTGGACAAGGGCGACCCGCTCATCCGGCGCCATGGCGCCGGCCAGGCGGGATTTTGCCTTGTCAAGCGGCTTGACGGGGACGACTGCCCACAGGTTCATGAGATCACCGCAGTGAGGCGCCGGGCGAAATCCAGCACCTCTTCCGCCAGCCGCCGCCTGGCGCTGCGCCCCTTCATCACCGTCCGCGTCGCCAGCGTGCGCGTGCCGGCCGTTTCGATCCCGGCTGCTTCGGGAGCATCGTCCAGGTCGAGGACCAGACCGCGCAGCAGGCCTCGATAGTGCTCGCCGACAGCCCGCGAGGACGGCTCGATCCCCAATTCGCGGAACATCTTGGCCGCCGGGCCCTTCAGCGCCTGCCCGTGGATGATCGGCGATACGCCCACCGCCACGCCCCGGGCAACGGCCTGGCGAATGCCGGGCAGCGCCAGGATTGGATCCAGACTCACCCACGGATTCGAAGGGCACAGCACGATGACGTCCGCGCCGGCCAGCGCCTCGAGCACGCCGGCTGCCGGGCGCGCCCGTTCCGCGCCGTCGAATCGGAACCCGCGCACGGCCGGTTCGCACGCCCGGGCCACGAAGTAAACCTGAAAAGGGATCTCGCCCTCGTCGGTCAGGACCATCGTCCGCACCGCGTCGTCGGTCATCGGCAAGACAGTCGCCGGCACGCCCATGCGAGCGGCCAGGGCGCGCGTGACGTCGCTCAGGGGCTCCCCCGCCGCCAGGCGACGCGTGCGCTCATGGTGCAGCGCCAGGTCGCGATCGCCGAGCCTGAACCAGGTTGGGCCGCCAAGGGCTTCAAGGGTTTCGAGGAACCGCCAGCCCTCATCCGATCGCCCCCATCCGGTGGTTCGGTTGGCCAGCCCGGCCAGGGTGTAACAGACGGTATCGAGGTCTGGCGAGATGTGTAGCCCGAGGTACTCGAAATCGTCCCCGGTATTCACGATGATGGTGAGCGAACCGGGCGAGACGACCTGCGCCAGGCCGTCCGCCAGCTTGGCGCCACCCACCCCGCCAGCCAGGGCCACCACGTTCATCGCCATCGCACCGTGTCCTCGAAAGGCCGTCGCGCGCGCGCCGCGGGCTGCTCCGCGGGCCACCCGAGCACGATCAAGGCTTGGGGCTCCCAGTCGGCCGGAAGATCCAGCGCATCCCGGACCGCTCGGGGGGCGAAGAGCGGGCCGCACATCCAACAAGCGCCCAGGCCCTCGGCATGTGCCGCCAGCAACAGCTGCCCGCCTGCCAGGCTGGCGCTTTGCAGCGCCATCGTCTCCTCGGCCCGGTCGCGCCGCGGGTCGGCGTAGTGATCCATCTCAGCCATCGTGCTGCACAACACCACCGCGCCGGGCGCATGCAGCAGCCTGTCGACGCCGCGCGCGATCCGAGTTTCGATCTCGCCCTCGGGCAGGCCGTCCGCCTGCAGATCGCGGCGGAACTCCGCCGCCATGCACTCCGTGAGCTTGCCTCGTGTCGCCCCCAAGGACACCACGGCGAAGCGCCACGGCTGGCGATTGTGCGCCGAGGGTGCCATGCACGCCGTCCGTAGGATCCGCTCGAGCAGCTCGCGCGGCAGCGGGCGATCCTCGAACCGCCGCACGGTCCTGCGGCCCTCGAGCCAGTGGAGCAGGATCCTTGGAATCCAGGCTCATCCCGTCACGCTGACGTGGTCCGGGCGGACGAAGACCATCACCCTCACCTGGCCATCAGGGATGGGGAACACGTCCGAGCCCCGGTACTTCCGGCTCAACAGCCTGATATGCTCAGGCGCCCCCTGCTCCCGGAGCTCGATGACCGTCCCACGAATCTGCACGTACCGGTAGGGGTTGGTTGGATCGAGGATGGCCAGCGCCATGCGCGGGCGGGCCCTCATGTTGCGCTCCTTCGTCCGGCCGCGGGCGGTGTTCAGTCTGAGCACCTCGCCATCGACATCAAACCACAGGGGCGTAACCTGCGGACTCCCATCGGCCATCGTTGTGGCCAGCAAGGCGAACGCACGGACCTCGTCGCGGAGTAGATCGCGATACGACTCAGGGATCGCGCTCGACATCTCCAACTCCTTTTTCTCGGCCCGGCACCGGCGCCGATCGTCCTCGTCAATCCTTGAACAAGTCCTGCGACTCAGGACGCAGCAGCTCTCGGACCGAACCCTCACGCAGGGGATCGCGCAAGCCGCGAATGTGGACGACCGGGGTCGCTTCGGCCGCCTGTCCCATCAGCGCCGAAGCGCCGGCCGCCAGTTCGTCGGCTATCCCGACGTCGGTCGTCTGCAGGCGGTAGCCGTACAGATCCGGCCGGCCTCGCAGGTCGAGGACGCCGGGCAGCCCCGCCAATCCGATCGCCACGCCCACCGTCCCGACGCGCCAGGCGCGGCCATGCGAGTCGATGATCAATACGCCGACCGCCTGTCCGCTGGCCGATTCGAAGCGTTCTCGCAATCGTTGGGCCGAAGCATCGGGGTCCTCGGGCAGCAACAGCACCCAATCCTCCGGGTCTCCCCAGCCGCCGCGCACGTTCGAGTGATCGATGCCGGCGTTGGCGCACACGAAACCGAGACGGTGGCGGACGATGATCAACCCCGGACGTGCCCGCAGCACCTGCCGGCTCTCCGAGAGGATGGCCTGCACCAGTCGCGGATCTTTCTGCGCTCGTTCGCCCAGCTCGCGAGCCTCATCCGAGGGCGTCAAGGTCGTCAGGTTCAGCAGCCTCCCCTCGGCCTTGGATACCACCTTCTGTGCTACGGCGATCACGTCGCCGGATTGGAAGGCAATGCCCGCGGGCTGGAGGGCAGCGAGGATCAGCCCGGCCAGGTCGTCGCCGGGTTGGAGCAGCGGGAGGCCTTCGAGCGCCGTGAGGACAAGACGCGCAGGCAAGGGGGGTGGCTCAGCCGCGAGGCGCCGTCGGTTCGCCGGTGATGCGGATCCCTGCGCCGCGAATCTTGTAACGCTTGTTGATCCACAGCAGGAGAGACGTCAGTCCCTCGACGACCATGGCGTTCTGCAGCGGCCCCGCCTCCCAGCCCGTCAGACCGGCGGCGCCGACCAGTTGCATCACCTGTTCACGGGCCGTCGGGCTGTCGCCGCAGACCAGGACGTCGCATGCAATGGGATCTTCGTCGGTCAGGTGGACACTGGAGATGTTCTGAAACGCCGCCACCACCTGCACCTCGGGACCCAGGATCTCCTGCGCCTCCAGGCAGGCGCTCCCCGCCGGCGGCATGCTGACGCGGCTGATCTCGGCCCCCAGCGGGACGGTGACATCGACCAGGACTTTGCCCGCCAGGGCCGCCCGCAGCGATTCGAGCGTGGCGCGGTGGGCGCTGTACGGCACGGTCAACACGGCGATGTTGCACTGCCGCGCCGCTTCTTCGTTCGTCATGCCGTGCACGACCTCTTCCCCGAGGCGCTGATTGAGAGCCGCCGCGGTCGCCTCGGCCTTCTCCAGGGAGCGCGAGCCGATCAACACGTGATACCCGGCGCGGGCCCAGCGGTAGGCCAGCCCGGGCCCTTCCTTGCCCGTGCCGCCGAGCACGGCCAATGTGAGGATCAGTCCATCCGTCATAGTGCTTCCTGCGCCTCCGAGTGCGCGTCAGCCCTTGGGGACGACGCGTTCGTATCGATTCCACACCGCCGCAGCTCTGCGGCGCGATTCTGCGCTGAGAGCGTCTTCATCCAGCGTGATCAGCCGGCGATCCTGCATCAACACCCGCCCGGCGACGATGGTCGTGGTCACCATCGACTCATGGAAGCCGAACAGCACGTGCCAGGGCAGGTTTCCCGGCGTCAGCGGTGTAGTGGGATGATAGTCCACAAAGATGAGATCGGCGTGGGCGCCGGAGGCGAGCCGGCCGAGCGGGGCGTCCGGAAAGAAGCGCCCGGCCAGCGCAGCGTTCCCTTGCCACGCAATCTCGGCCACCCGGTCCCCGGGCATTCGCCGCGGGTCCCGGTGCCAGAGCTTGGGCACCAGGTAAGCCGCCTTCCATTCCTCCCACATCGCATTCGAGAAACCGTCGTTCCCCAATCCCAGGCGAACCCCTGCCGCCTGCATTGCCTCGATGGGCGCCACGCCGACACCGTTGTTCATGTTCGAGCGGGGCTGATGCGTCACCCACGCGCCGGACTCAGCCAGCAAACGGATTTCACTCTCGTCGACATGCACGCCGTGCGCCAGGATGGTGCGCGGTCCAAGGATCCCGTGGCGCTTCAGGCGGAAGGCGACACGTTCTCCGTACTTCCCCAGGCAATCCGCCTCGTCCACCTCATGCTCGGCCAGGTGCATGTGGAAGGCGGCTTCCTGCGGTGCGGCCGCCCGGCAAGCCGCCAGCGTCTCGTCGGACAGGGTGAGGCTGGCGTGCAGACCGAAGGCTGCCGCCACGCGCCCCTCGGCCACGGCGCCCTGGCTGCACCGCCGCATGAAGCGAACGTTCTCATCGATGCCTGCCTGCGCCTTCGGCGCTCCATCTCGGTCGGTGACCTCGTAGCACAGGACGGCGCGCACGCCGGCCGTTTCGACGGCGTCGGCCAGGACGTCCAGCGACCCGTCGATGGCGTTCGGAGAGGCATGGTGATCGATCAGCGTCGTCGTCCCGTGCCGGATGGCGTCCACCAGGCAGACCAGTGCCGAAGCGCGCACGTCTTCCAGGTCGAGCGACTTGTCCAGCGGCCACCACAGCTTCTCCAGGATCGCCGGGAATGCGTCCGGGGGCGCGCCGGGGATCGCCATGCCCCGGGCAAAGGCGCCGTAGAAGTGGGTGTGGGCGCAGATGTTCCCGGGCAGGACGAGCTGGCCGCGCGCCGAAAGCCGCTCGGCATCCGGAAATCGCGCGCCGAGCTCGGCCGCCGCCCCCATCGCCGTAATCCGTCCGGCCGAGAGCAGCAGGGCGGAATCCTCGAGGATTCGCGTCGGTTGTTCGCAGGTGACCAGCACCCCGTCGGTGACCAACAGGTCGCGGCTCACGACAGCTTCCTCCCCGACGCGACTCAGTCGAAGACCGTCGCCCGCGCCGGATCACGCTGGCTGGCGATGGCATCTTCGAGGTGGCGTGGCGTCGTCCGATAGGTAGACAGAGGCTGAGGCAGCGCATCGAGATCGAAGAACGCCACCTCGCTCGTTTCGCTGCTGGTCGTCAGATCGCCTCCCAGGCTCTCACACCGGAAGAGAAGCTTGTAGGCATGGAATAGGGGAAGCGAGTCCTCGATCCGGTTGGCGTCGTACACGCCGACAAGCTGCACGGCGCGGACGCGCAGGCCGGACTCTTCGAACACTTCTCGCTCCGCAGCCCGGTGCGGCTCCTCCCCGACGTCCGCCCAGCCGCCCGGGAACGTCCAGCCACCATCGATGGCCTCGCGCACCATAAGCACCTGCCCGTCGCGGAAGACAGCGCCGCGCACGTCGACCTTCGGCGTCACATACCCCGGCTGGGCGGTGAATGCCGTCCGCACGTCGGACGCCGGAAGCGTGCTGAACTCGTCGACGATCTCGGCCGCCAGGTCCAACAGCTTCTCGGCGCGATCGCGTTCGTACTCGTTGCGCGCATAGTGCCGCGCGGTTTGCGCCAGTGCCTGAAGCCGGCGCGCCCAATCGAGCCAGCGCGGTGTGTTCATGCCGCGCCTTTCTCGGCCAGCTGGCGGGCCAGCCAGTCTTGATCGACCGGCAGGCGCCGGACCCGGACGCCGCAGGCGAAGAAGATGGCATTGGTGATTGCCGGCGTCGTGGGAATGCTGACGATCTCGCCCACGCCCTTGGCCCCGTAGGGCCCGGTTGACACCGGGTGCTCGACCACGATCGACGTGATCTCCGGTGTCTGGATGATGGACGGCATGCGGTAGCGCGCCAGGCGGTCGGTGTAGACCACGCCCTGGTCGACGATGAACTCCTCCGTCAGCGCATTTCCGATTCCCATCATCACCCCGCCTTCGACCTGCCCCTGCAAGCCCAGGGGGTTGAGCGCCCGGCCGACATCATGGGCGGCGACGACCTGCAGAACGGTGACCTCGCCGGTCTCGAGGTCGACCTCGATCTCTGCCGCCTGCGCGGCGAAGGCGAAGGCGAAGTGCATGTCGCCCCCCGAGCCGAGCGGGCGTGTCTCGGGCGCCCAGTACTCGAAGGCGCTGCTCGGCTGGCGGCCTTCCGCCCGCATCCATCCGGCAAGCATCCCGAGGGGGACGCGGCGGTCCCCTACTTGTGCCAGCCCTTCGACGAATCGTACCTCGTCCGGTGGGCAGTCAAGATGCTCCGCGGCGGTCGCCGCCGCCGCCTGGCGCAAATTGCGCGCGGCGTGCAGCACGGCGTTCCCGGCGACGAACGTCTGCCGCGAGGCCGTCGTCGGTCCGCCGTCCGGGGTCAGGTCAGTATCCGAGAGCAGGACGTTCACCCGCTCGAGGGGGACGCCCATCTCCTCCGCGGCGATCATCTGCAGCACGGTCACGAGCCCCTGTCCGATCTCCGCCGAGGCGGTGCGAACCTGAAGAGAGCCGTCCTCGTACAGCTCGACCTGCGCGCCGGCCTTGTCGGGCGCGCCACCGCCCAGCCCGGTGTTCTTGTAGCCGACGGCAAACCCCCACGCCCGGCGGCGCGACGGAGCCCCGGGAACTGTCCGGGCGACGAACGGGTTACCGTCCACCCTCCGGCGGATCTCGGCCTCCACCCGGTCGATACACTCCAGCAGACCGACGCTTTCGGTGAGCCGCTGGCCGGTGTTGGTCTCCATCCCGACGTTGAGGGCATTGCGTCGCCGCAGGTCGATGGGGTCGAGGCCCAGCTCTGCCGCCAACTCATCCATGACCGACTCGATGGCGAAGCAGGATTGCGTCACCCCGAAACCGCGGAAGGCGCCTGCTGGTGGGTTGTTCGTGTACATGGCATAGCAGTCGGCGCGTACGTGAGGAACCCGATAGGGCCCGGCCGAATGTGTCGTGGCGCGGGTCATTACTTTGTCGCCCAGCGAAGCATACGCACCGGTGTCCCCGTACAGTTCGGTCTGCGCCGCAAGGAGAGTCCCGTCGCGGGTCGCGCCGAGCGTGACGCGGATCTGGGTGGCATGACGCTTGGGGTGGACGAGCAGGCTCTCGTTCCGATCGTACAGCACCTTCACCGGACGACCCGTGGCGCGCGCCAGAAGGGCGGCATGAATCTGCCCGGCGATGTCTTCCTTGCCGCCGAAGCCGCCGCCGACCAGCTGCCCGATCACACGCACCGTCTCCTGCGGCACCCCCAGGCTGGCGGCGACCTGCTCGCGGTCGGCATACGGGATCTGCGATCCGACGTAGATCTCCATCCGGCCGTCCGCCAGCGGCCGGGCCACCGAACACTCCGGCTCCAGGAAGGCATGCTCGGTCATCGGCGTGTGGAAAGTCCGATCGATCACGACGTCAGCCTGCCGAAACCCCTGCTCCACGTCGCCTTTCCGGACCTTGATGTGCTTGAGCAGATTGCCGCCGGGCTGGAGTTGCGGCGCGTCCGCCGATCGGGCCCTCACCGGATCGATCACCACCGGCAGCGCCTCATACTCAGTTACGATCATCTCGAGCGCGCGCGTAGCCGCCTCGCGCGTCTCGGCCGCCACGAGGGCCACCGCATCCCCGACGGTGCGGATGCGCTCACCGATGCCCACCAGCACCGGCCAATCGCGCACCACCAGGCCGTGATTCCGTTCCCCCGGGATGTCTTCGGCAACCAGGACCGCCTGTACGCCCGGCACTTCACGCGCCCTGGAAACATCCAGGCGGCGCAGGATGGCGTGTGGCATCCCGGCTCGCAGTGCCCGGCCGTGAAGCATCCCCACAAAGGTCAGGTCGTCCGTAAAGACCGCCTCGCCGGTGACCTTCGGTCGCCCGTCTGGCCGGGGCTGCGTGCCGCCGACCACGCGGCCACCCTGCCAGGCAACCACTTCCGGCCCAGCAACAGGCTCCCCCGTTCGCAGGCTGTCTGCCGCTGCCAGGACGGCGCGCTCAATCGCAGGGTACCCGGCGCAACGGCAAAGTGTGTCCTTGAGCGCGTGGCGTATCTCCGCCGGTGCCGGCTGCGGTGTCTGTTTGAGCAGTGCCGCAGCGGTCATGATCTGACCTGGGATGCAGAACCCACATTGGACCGCACCATGCACCAGAAAGGCCTGCTGCAGGGGGTGCAGCCCGTCGTGTGGCGTCAGCCCTTCGATCGTCTGGATCGATCGTCCGTGCGCTTTGAGGGCGGGATACGTGCAGGACAGGACGGGCGCTTCGTCCACCAACACCGTGCATGTCCCGCATTCGGCCTCGTTGCATCCGATCTTCGTCCCGGTTAGCCCGAGACGCTCGCGCAGCACCTCCGAGAGCATCTCGGTCGGCCCGCACTCGACGTGCACCTGGACGCCGTTCACGGTCAACGAGAGCGGCACCTGATCGCTCATACGTTCACCCCGGCCAGCGCTTGTTGACGGGCATTGTCGACCGCCCCCGGAAGGGCGCGGCTCAGCAGCACACGCAGAAGGTGTTGGCGGTAGTCGAGGGTGGCCCGATGTTTGCTCGATCGCAACTGGGTGCCGGCTCGGAGTGCGTCGGCGGCCGCGATGAGATCGACAGCCTCGGCTCGCTGGCCAATCAGGAGGGTCTCAGCCGAAAGTGAGCGGGTTGGTCGCGGCCCGCCGGGGCCAATCGCGATGCGCGCTTCGGCGATCAGCCCGTCGGCCTCCAGCCGCACCCATACCGCCATGTTCAGGATGGCGATCGCGACCCCTTGAGGGCGCATGACCCGGCGGAAGGCCGATCCTTCGCCGGCCCGACGGCCCCGAATTCGGAATCCGACCACGATCGTGTTGGCACGGTCGAACGCGACCTTGCCGGGGCCGGTGAACAGTGCTTCGACAGGAACCTCATGCCGACCCGTGAGCGTGGCCAGCTCGGCGGTGGCATCCAGGGCAAGCAGCGCGATGGTGGCGTCGGCGGCGGGCAGCGCGTGCGCGACATTCCCTCCCAGCGTGGCGACGTTGCGAACCTGCGGGCCCCCGATGAGCTCACACGCCTGCACCAGGCATGCAGCGCTGGCAACGACCAGCGGGTGACTGACAAGCGTCGCGTGCGTCACGGCCGCCCCAAAGAAGAGCCGATCGCTCTCCGGACGGACCTCGAGCAGCTCCGGGATTCGGGTGACATCGATCAGCGTGTTAACGGGAGGCAGCCGCCCCTGCTGCAAGTCCAGCAGCAGATCCGTGCCGCCGGCGACCAGGCGCGCCGGCCCCGGCGCGTCGCGCAGCGCGGCGAGCGCTTCGTCTAGGCTTCGGGGCGTCACGTAAGTTTGCCAGTAGGTCATCGCAACCGGCGAGGGCAACGAAGGACCGGAGGGCGCTTGTCGATGAGCGGGGATGCTCAACGCCGCTGCGAGTACACCCCGCAGCGACCCCCGTCCCGAGGTTGGCTTGATTCTAGCATGGGCGCCGTGCGCGGACAAGCGGCCATCACCACTTGACCGGTGGAGCTCCCACCTGCCGGGTGGTGGACCATGGCAATCCCCCTTGCCCACCTGCGTCTCCTCCCTTAGAGTGGTGCCAAGCCGTCGCAGGACGCGCCGCGGCAGCCTTCAGTCCGTCGTGCGCAGACGCAAGGAGCCCGGATGACCGTCGCATTCGCCCAACGCACCGAGAGCCTCCGGCTGGAGGGAGCCTACCAGGTCCTGGCGCGTGCCCAGGAGCTGGAGGCGCGCGGCAAGGACATCATCCACCTCGAGATCGGCGAGCCGGATTTCCCGACACCGGCCAACATCGGCCAGGCGGCGGCCAGGGCCATCGCCGAAGGCAAGACGCACTACAACCCCTCCGCCGGCATTCGGGAGTTGCGGGAACTGATTGCCGATGATGCCGGCCGCAGGCGAGGCTTGTCTTTTCGGGCAGAGCAGGTCGTCGTCAGCCCCGGTGCCAAGCCCAACCTGTTCTTCCCGGCTTTGGCGCTGGTCAACCCGGGCGAAGAGGTGGTCTACCCGGATCCGGGTTTCCCGACTTACGAGGCGATGATCCGCGTCACCGGCGCCATCGCCCGACCGATGGCTCTGCTCGAGTCGAACGGGTTCTCGATCGATCGTGAGGACCTGGCGCGCCAGGTGAACGCTCGCACACGGTTGATCATCCTGAATTCTCCGGGGAACCCTACCGGCGGGGTGATCCCGCAGGCTGACCTCGAGTTTGTGGCCGAACTTGCCCAGCGTCACGACTGCTGGGTACTCTCGGACGAGATCTACTCGCGCATCACCTTCGACGGACACGCGGTGCCAACCATCGCCGCACTCCCGGGCATGAGCGAGCGGACGATCGTCCTCGACGGTTTCTCCAAGACGTATGCGATGACCGGCTGGCGGCTCGGCTACGGCATCATGCCCGTCCCGCTCGCGGAGCGCGTCGGTCTGCTGCTCAATCATGGGATCGGCTGCACGGCGCACTTCACGCAGCTTGCCGGGATCGAAGCTCTCACCGGCCCGCAGGATACGGTCGATGCGATGGTGGCGGAATTCCAGGCCCGGCGCGACCGAATTGTCGAAGGCCTGAACCGGCTTCCGGGTGTCCGCTGCCGCATGCCGCAGGGTGCCTTCTATGTCTTTCCGAGCATCGAGGCGACGGGGCTTTCGTGCGAGGCCTTTGCGAGCCGGATGCTTGAGGGAGGCGTGGCGCTCTTGCCCGGGACCGCGTTTGGCCAGAACGGAGAGGGCTACGTCCGGCTGGCCTTCACCAACTCGGGCGCCAACATCGATCGCGCCCTCGAGCGGATGCAGGCTGTACTCAGCAGTCTGTAGCCGAGGTGCCCCACCTGGCGTGAGTATCCCAGGCGGCCCAACGGGCCGCCTTTGATTCCCACACCGATGAGCCGGATTAGATGACGGGGGCGAACGGCTGCCGCTTGAGGAACGTCCCCATCCCGGGCCTCCCGAGCCACTGGTCGCCGTCGACGATCAGGTTCCCGCGCAGGTACACCTTCTCAGGGAAGCCCACCAGCTCCCAGCCCTCATACAGGTTGTAGTCGGTCCGATGATGGGCATGCGCCACACCGTAGGTCAGCCGACGCGCGGGATCCCAGATCACCAGATCCGCGTCCGACCCCGGCTCGAGAGTCCCCTTACGCGGATACAGGCCGAAGATTCTCGCAGCGTTCGTCGAAGTCAGAGCCACGAATCGGCTCGGGGTGAGGCGTCCTGAGCCAACCCCGGTGGTCCACAGGATCGGCATGCGGTCTCCGACGCCAGGGACACCGTTCGGTATTCGAGTGAAGTCGGAGCGTCCCAGCTCCTTGCCGGGGATCGCAACCGGTTTCCCCTCGTACGAAATCGGCCGGGTGCCGTCGAAGAAAAACGGGCAGTGATCGGTGGCCACGACCTGGAGCGATCCGTCCGTGAGGCCGGCCCACAATGCGCCGTTGTCCGCCGTCGTGCGCATCGGTGGAGAACAAACCCATTTGGCGCCGTCGGCGCGACGCAAGTCGTCGACCGTGAAGAACAAGTACGGCGGGCAGGTCTCGCCCATGACCGGAACGCCGCGCTCCCGGCCGAAGCGGAGCTGCTCGAGCTCGCCGGCGACGTTCATGTGGACCAGGTACAGGGGCGCCTCGGCCTGGGCGGCCAGGGCGATGCCGCGCAGCGCCGCCTCCACTTCCCCCCACGCCGGCCGCGTCAGGGCGTGCCACTCCGGCGTCACGTGTCCGGCGGCCAACGCCTCGGCGACGAGCAAGTCGATCACATCGCCGTTCTCGGCATGCAGCATGGTCAGCATCCCATGCCTGCCGGCCACCCGCATCACCTGGAAGATCTCGCCATCCTGCAGACGCAGGCGCTGGTTGTAGGCGGTGAAGACTTTCAGCGTCGTAATCCCCTCACTCACCAACGACGGGATCTCCTCCAGGATGCCCGGCGCGAGCCGGGTGACATTCATGTGGAAGCTGAAATCGATCGCCGCCCGCGTGTCGGCCTTGGCGTGCCAGGCTTCCACCCCACTTCGCAATCCGCCTTCTTCGGGCTGCGGCACAAAATCGATGACCGTCGTCGTCCCGCCAAACGCGGCGGCCTTGTGACCCGTGTAGTGGTCATCGGATGAGACGGTTCCGAACATCGGCAGGTCGAAGTGCGTGTGGGGATCGACGCCGCCCGGCAGCACGAGTTTCCCGCCGGCGTCGACGATCTCCGCCGAGTCCGCCGGCAGCGATGGCCCAACCTGCAGCACGCGCTCGCCTTCGATCAGGACATCCGCCGGGCTCGAGGCCTCGGCGGTCACGACTGTCCCGCCCCGGATCAGAACCCTTTTCATCTCTCCTCCGTCACGCCTGGAGTGCACCCATCCCCTTCATTATACGAATGCGTGCCGGGCACGACCGAGTGCCCTTCCTGCCTTGGGGGAGCGTGGGCCTGCACCCCCCCGGCCAATGGAATCCCCCCGCGCACCTTGGATTCTACGGAGAAACGCGACGCCGACCTCACCCCCTGACCCCCCTCCCCGCTGACCGCTGGCTTCTCCAGGTGAGGCACTTGCGGAGGGGGTCAATGAAACCGTGGCTGGCGGGAGCTATGCTCTCCTCATCCCCAGTAAGACCCTATCCTTCCCTCTTCGAAACTCCCGTGGCCGCGAGAGCCAACCCCAAGCAGGGGGCCAGGCAAGACACGGGGTTCGGATGGCATCCGCGCGTCCTTCGCAACACGCCGGAAGATGCGGCTGCATGCCTGATAGGCGTGCGAGGATGGAAGCAAGTGCCAACCCGGGAACGGACGGGGACTACGCCTGACGTTCGCGCAGCATGCGCCACAACCGATCCCGCTGGGCGGCGGACGCAATCGTCAGGTCGGTGAGATCCTGTGCCGCGAGCAAGCGGTCGCCCGTCGTGTAGACGAAAGTGAAGCGCTTCCATCGCGCAGACGCGATGGGCCTGGCCAGGGACTCCATCGGGCCAAGCTGGACCTTGAAGTACGGCTCATCGGCTCGCGGGTGTGCCGGCTCGTCCTGCAGCAGCTCGCCGCGGCGGACGAGCTCGAAGCCGCGCACCGGCGCCGCGTGTCGGACCGACCATCGCTCTTCACCGAAGGCCGCCGTCTGGTAGAAGGCCAGCCAGTCGACCCGCAGCGTCTTGGGCGCCGTGCCGACCGGGATCCGGTACCAGCCCAACACCCGGGCGATGTCCAGGTCCCGCGGCTGTCGGACCACGGCGACGAGCACCAGATCCTCGGCGTGGATCATCTGAATCCCCCTTCATCGTCGGGCCGTCGTGAGGCGCCGCATTCTAGCATGCCCGGGTCGTTCGAGCGGTGTGGAGAACGCGCGGGCGGGGCGTCGCGCGCCCCGCCCGATGAACGCCGGTCCATTCCCCGCGTCTAGAGGTTCTTGAGCACACCGCTGCGTGCGTTGAACTCGTCGATTCGCGCATCGATCTCGGCGACCTGACCCTGCACGCCCGACCAGTAGTCCGGCGCGTTCCACTGGGCCAGGATCTCGTCGTACGTCCGGCCCTGCTGCTCGACCCAGGTGTAGTACTTGAGGTTGTGGACCCTGCGCCGGTCTTCGTAGCGAAGCTCGAGCAGATGGTCCGTGGAGGCGCCCTGAAGATAGCGGGCGAAATCGGCGGCCGCATCCAGCTCGCCGTAGGCACCGAATTCGGCGTGCATCTCCTGCAGCCGGCTGCCGTACAGCTCCATCGAGTCGGTCAGCACGGTCAGCAAGACATCTTGCTCCCCCAACTCGTAGTACTTGGCCATCTTGATGCATGAGAGCAGGTTGGCGATGCCCGAGAACCCCAGAAGATCCAGCTGTGAGGCCAGCGCCTGCGGTACGCCGCGCTTGGCCAGGTACGCCCGCCCGGCCTTCTCGTTGAACAGGCGCGCCAGGCTGACCACGGCGGCATCATCGATGGCGATTACCAGGTCGGTATCCCGCACGTTGTGGATCCAGGGAACGTGCTTGTCGCCGATGCCCTCGATGCGGTGCGCGCCGAAGCCGTTCTCGAGCAACGTCGGGCACTGCAGCGCCTCGCTGGCGGCGACTTTGCTGGCCGGGAAGGCCTGCTTCATCGAGTTGCCACAGGCGATGGTCCCCGCCGACCCGGTGGTCAAAGCCAGACCGCGATAGGTATCCTGTGGGCCCAGCTCGCGGCGCAGGACCTCCTGCATCGCCTGCCCGGTGACCTCGTAGTGCCAGAGGTAGTTCCCGAACTCCTCGAACTGGTTGAAGATCATCAAATCCTGACCGGAGCCGCGCAGCTCCCAGCACTTGTCGAAGATCTCCTTGACGTTGGACTCGCTACCCGGGGTCTTGATCACCTCACCGGCGATGCGCGACAGCCACTCGAAGCGCTCCTTGCTCATCCCTTCGGGCAGGATGGCGATCGACTGGCAGGCGAGCAGGGCCGAGTTGTACGCGCCGCCTCGGCAGTAGTTGCCCGTGGAGGGCCAGACCGCCTTCTGGGTCGTCGGGTCGAACTGCCCGGTCACAAGGCGGGGGACCAGGCAGCCGAACGCGGCGCCCACTTTGTGTGCCCCGGTAGGAAACCACTTCCCGACCAGGGCGATGATGCGTGCCTCGGTCCCCGTCAGGCTGCGCGGGAACTCCAGGTAGTTCACGCTGCCGAATCCGCCGCCGGTCGCCTGCGGTCCATTCTTCCACGTGATGCGGAACAGGTTCAGTGGGTTGACGTCCCACAGGCCCACCTGCGACAGCCGCTCGCGGATGGCCGGCGGCGTACGCGAAGGATCCTTCATCTGGGCAAAGGTCGGGATGACGATGCCGCGCTCGCGCACGCGTCCCAGGGCACGTTCCAGCCGATCAGGGTGCATCGTCAGGTCAATCGTCGTCATGGGTGGTCTCCCTCCAGGGAACGCTCGGCGCAGGCACCAGGCATCGGTCGGCCTACAGGCGCCGATCGGTGGGTCCTTCGTCGGTCTCAGGCGGCATCTCACGCGCCACATACAACGGCCGACCCTTGGCCTCGTCGTACAGCCGGCCGACGTACTCTCCCAGGATCCCGAGCGAGATCAGCTGCACGCCGCCCAGAAACAGGACGGCGATCAGCGTCGAGGCCTGGCCGAAGAAAGCCTCGTGGCCGATCAGGCGCATGGCGACCACGAAGGGGATGGCCAGCGCGCTCAGCCCGGCACTGACAAAGCCGAAGTAGGTCGCCAGCTGCAGGGGGAAGTACGAGAACCCGGTTACGGCATTGACCGCCAGCCGCAGCATCTTACGAAACGGGTATTTGGTGACGCCGGCCGTGCGGGCGGCGCGCTTGTATTCCACCCCGGTCTGGCGGAAACCGACCCAGGCGGACATCCCGCGCAGAAAGCGATGGCGCTCGCGCATACTCTTCAGCGTGTCGACCACCTGCCGATCCAGCAGGCGGAAATCGCCGACGTCCAGCGGGATCTTGACATCGGTGATCCGGTAGATCAGCCGGTAGAAGACCGACGCCGTCAGGCGCTTGAACCAGGTCTCGCCCTCACGCTCGGCGCGCACGGCGTAGACCACCTCGAACCCCTCTCGCCACTTCGCTACGAGTTCGGGGATCAGCTCGGGGGGATCCTGCAAGTCGGCATCGATGATCACCGCCGCTTGACCGCGACAGAAATCGAGCCCGGCGGTCACGGCGATCTGGTGCCCGAAGTTGCGAGCGAACAGGATCGGCCGTATGTGGGCATCGGCGCGCGCCAGCGAACGAATTGCTTCCGTCGAGCCGTCGGTCGACCCATCGTCGATCAGGAGCAGCTCCCACTCCAGGCGCAGGGGACGCATGACCGCCGTCACGCGGCGGTGCAGTTCCGGCAAATTGTCGATCTCATCGTAGATCGGGGCGATCACTGAAATCTGAATCGAGCGGGATGAGGCGCGGCGCGCCGAGGCGGAGCCGCCGGGGCTTTGGGGTCGCTTGGTCTCAGCCATCCGCCACCGCCTTCCTGAGTGCCTCGAGCGTCGGGGGAATCACTGCCGCCTGTCCCGAGGCCTGCATGGCGGCACGCACGTCCTTCAGGCCGTTTCCGGTGTTGAGGACTAGCACACGCCAGTCGGGTGCGAGCAGGCCCTGCTGCTGCGCCTGCACCAGGCCGGCGTAGGCGGCCGCGCCTGCCGGCTCGGCGAACACCGCCGCCTCACGCGCCAGATCGCGCATCGCCGCCAGGATCGCCTCGTCTGCGACGGCCAGGTAGGCGCCATGCGTCTCCCGCGCGGCGCGCACGGCGCGCACACCGTCGCGCGGCAGATCGACCGAGATGCTGTCGGCCATCGTCGTGGCGCTCACCGGCTCAATCGTATCCGTATCGCGTACGAAGGCGTTATACACCGCCGCCGAACCGGTCGATTGGATCCCGAACAAGCGCGGCATGCGCTCGATCCAGCCCAGGGCCAGGAGGTCCTTGAGCCCCTTGTGCAGGCCGGAGATGATGTTCCCGTCGCCGACCGAGACGAAGATGGCTTCCGGGGCGTCCCATCGCTGCCGTGACGGATCGGGTGGCCCGCCATCGCGGGTGAACTGCTCGCAGATCTCGAAGGCGACGGTCTTCTTGCCTTCGGCCGTGAACGGGTTGTAGCCCGTGTTGCGGCAATACCAGCCGAACGCCTGCGCCGCTTCGAGCGTCAGGTCGAAGGCCTGATCGTAGCTGCCCTCCACCAGGAAGACCCGTGCGCCGAAGATCAGGAGCTGCGCCACCTTGGCCGGAGGCGCGGTCTTGGGGGCCAGGATGACGGCCGGTTGCCCGGCGGCCGCGGCCATGCCGGCCAGCGCCGCGCCGGCATTGCCGGTCGAGGCGGTGACGACGACGCCGGCCCCGACCTGCTGGGCGCGCGCCACGACCACCGCGCTGGCGCGATCCTTGAAGGACGCCGTCGGGTTGCGGCCGTCATCTTTCAGCCACAGGCGCGGGACGCCGGCCTTGGCCGCCAGGCGGGGAGGCTTGAGGAGCGGAGTCCAACCCACCGCGCGCAGCGCTGTGCCGGCATGGCCGGGATCGTCCACTGGGAGAAGAGGCAGGTAGCGCCAGATCGAGGCATCGTCGGAAACCTCGATCGATCCCGGGTGGAATCGACGACGGAGGCCGTCGTAGTCCAGCAGGACATCCAGGTTGCCGCCGTCCACCGGGCAGGTGTAGGTGACCTCGTGCGGAGCGTACTCCTTCCCGCACAGGGAACAGCGGTAGCCGACGAAGCCGCCCATCCTACAGGCCTCGCTCGCCGCGGACGTAGGGGATGCCGAGGGCCGAGGGAGCTCCCAGCCGTTTGCGCATGGCCTCGCGCGAACCGATCGACCAGGACGGCAATGGTGAACAGGTACGGCAGCATCTCAAGGAAGAAGCCCCAGTACGGAAGATAGTAGAACGGATTGCGGAATCCCAGGATGGACGTCGGGCCCTGGATGTCGAGGATCACGCGACGCAGCGCACCGAAGGCGTAGGAACCAACCGCAGCTCGGACCGGATCCCACTGGGCAAAGATGACCAGGCCGATGGCGATCCAGCCTTGTCCGGAGGTCGTCATCTCAGAGAACCAGCCCGGGGAGACCGCCAGGCTGATGGTCGCCCCCGCAACGCCCGGCCAGCATTCCGCCTACGAAGACATACAGGTGGCGCAGCCTGGCGACGTTGATACCCAGGGCATCGGCAGCGGCCGGGAATTCTCCAATCGCCCGCAAGTGCATTCCCGGTCGAGTGCGGTTGATGAACCACCAGGCGGCGGGAATCAGCAGGTAGCCGATGTACACCATGACGCTCTGGTCGGTGAAGAGAATCGGTCCCAAGATCGGGATCTTCGAGAGGACCGGGATGCTGAACTGGGGCAGCAGCGAAAGGGCGCCGGCCTTGTTCAGCGTCTCCCCCAGCACCAGTGCCAGGCCGACCCCGGCGAAGTTCAGCGCCAGACCGCTGACGACCTGATCGGCGCGGAAGCGGATGGTGATGACGGCATGGATCTGAGAGAGCAGGCCCGAGGCGAGCATCGCCGCCAGCACCGCGACCCACGGGTTTCCCGTCGCCAGGACGACCGACATCGAGGTCATGGCCCCGATGAGCATCATGCCCTCGACGCCCAGGTTCATCACCCCCGATCGTTCGGCGATGATCTCGCCAATGGTTGCGAACAGCAGAACGGTGCCACTGGCAACGCCGGCTTGCAGAATGACGATGGGGTCCATGGCTAGGCCTCCTGCCGCCGGACGCAGGATGCGAAGACGGTAGCGCAGGAGGAGATCACTGCCGATCAGGCACACCAACACGATGCCCTGGATCATCTTGGCACCCCGGAGGCTGGATCTCCCGCCCAGCCTGGATCAGGGCCCCAAATAGGACGGCTCACCGGGATGACCGCCAATGGATTGAGCTTGGCCAGCCATGCCACGATGATCGCCGAGAAGCCGTACCCTGGCGAGATCGCGCCCTGCAGCGCGGTGAACCACCCCGGTAACCTCCGACATCCCGGCCAGTCCGGCCAGCGCGCCCGAGAACATCATCACCAGCACGGTGTTGCGGGCAGATGTTGATGCCGGCGTAACGCGCGGCGCGGGGATTGTCGCCTGCCAGCGGATCTCGTACCCCCAGCGGCTGCGGTACAGCACCCACCACAGCACGATGGCGGCAGCAATGGCGAGCAGCATCCCAAGATGGGTGGTCAGTCCGCGGAGCTGCGGGAACTGCGTCGACGTAATCCGTCAGGCGCGGCAGCCAGGTCGCGGCGGGGAACTTGCGGGTCATCTGAAACCCGACCTTCGCGTCCACACGGCGTAGATGAAGAAGTTGTTCCAGTTGACGGCCACGTAGTTGAGCATCAGGGTCGTGATGATCTCGTTGACGTTGAACTTGGCTTTCAGGTACCCAGGGATGAACCCCCACAGCGCCCCGGCCAGCATGCCGGCCAGGACCATGGCCGGGATCATCATCCAAGGCGAGGTCTCCGGGGGCAGGAGGGGGTCAGGACCACGGCGCTCGCGCCAAAGGCGCCCAAGGAAGAACTGACCTTCGGCCCCGATGTTCCACAGCTTCATGCTGAAAGCGACGGTGCAGGCCGCCCCGAGCAGAATCAGCGGCGTGGCCTTGACCATCGTATCCGAGAACACGCCGCTGTCCCCAAAGGCGGCCTTGACCATGAAGCCATAGGCGCGGAAGGGATCGCCGCCCGCGGCCGCCATCACGATAGCGCCCAGCAGCAACGCCACAACCACCGCGCCCGTCGATACCGCCAGACCGCAGCCATCGCGGCTGCGCCACACGAGGTTCGAGGCGCAACTCCAGCGGGAACCGCCAGCGAGACCGGGTCACCTCAGGCTCCGTCGTCGTCATCGGCTGCCTCACGCGCTTCCACGTCTGCCAGGCGGGTTCCGGTCATCATCAACCCGATGGTGGCCGCGTCCGCCTCGCGCACCTCGCCCATGATTTCTCCGCTCATAGAGCACGTACATCCGATCGCTCGAGGTCACCAGCTCCTCCAGTTCCTCCGACACCAGGAGGATGGCCGCCCCCGCCTCGCGTTGCTCGAGCAGCAAGCGGTGCACCCCCTCGATCGCCCCGACATCCAGGCCGCGAGTGGGCTGCATGGCGATCATCAGCTTCGGGTGCGGTGTCGATCTCGCGGGCCAGGATCAGCCGCTGCAGATTGCCGCCGGAGAGCATACGCACGGGCGTCTCCACCGTCGGGAACCATGATCTCGAAGGCTTGCCTCGAGACGCATCGGCCGATGCTGCGGGCCGCGGTCCCGGTCGATCGCCCAGCCGACGGCGATGGGCGGTCAGTGATACGACTTCATGATCAGGTTGTCGGTGACGCTCAGGTTGGGCAGCCTGCCCACTGCGTCCGATCCTCGGGGATGTGGGACACGCCGGCGCGAATCAGCCGAGCTACCTGCCCGGGGGTTGCCTGACCTCGGGTTCCTTCCCCAGCACCGGCAGGCCATGCAGACAGTACGCGCCCGCTGGTGGCGGGACGAAGACCGGTGAGCACTTCGGCCAACTCGCTCTGGCCGTTGCCGGCCATCCCTGCCAGCGCCGACGATTTCGCCAGACCGCACGTCGAGCGAGACCCCGCGCAGCGCAGGCAGGCCTTGGTCATTTGTGCGCCAGGCGATCGATCTCCAAGACCACCTCGCCGGGGCCGTGGGCTTCTTGTCGACGCGGAACAGCACCTCACGCCCGACCATCAGCTTGGCCAGGCCCGCCTTGCGTGAACTCCCCAGAGGCCAGGCCGCGGTCACCTTGCCGCTGCGCAGCACGGTCACCCGGTCGGCGATGGCGACGACCTCGTCCAGCTTGTGCGTGATGAAGACGATCGCTTGCCCTCGCGCCGTCATCGCGCGCAGGGTGTTGAACAGCTCTCGATCTCCTGAGGGGCCAGCACGGAGGTGGGCTCATCCATGATCAGGACCTGGGCACCGCGGTAGAGCATCTTGAGGATCTCGACCCGCTGCTGCTCACCCACCGAGAGCTGCCAGATCTTGCCCGCGGGTTCGACCTTCAGACCGTACTGTTCACCCAGGACGGCCACCGCTCGCTCGACCTCGACCCAAGTTCAGCAGGAAGCGGGGGCGATTCAGCCCCAGGACCACGTTCTCGGCCACGGTGTGGGTGGGGACGAGCATAAAGTGCTGGTGAACCATGCCGATGCCATGTGCGATGGCGTCCTGGGGCGATCGAAAGGACAACTGTGGCCCGTCGACAAGATCTCCCCGGCCTCCGGGCCGGTACAGCCCCGTCAAGACGTTCATCAGGGTGCTCTTCCCGGCGCCGTTCTCGCCCAGCAGGGCGTGGATCTCGCCCTGCCGGCAGGCGAAATCCACTCGGTCATTTGCCAGCACACCGGGAAAGCGCTTGACGATCCCGCGCATGTCGATGGCGTTCGGGGCATCGGTCATGGCAACCTCACGGGCGGCCGGATAGAGCTGGCGGGAGCCGTCGCTCCGGCGCCACCCCCGCTCAGTTCGGGGTCGCTACTCGAAGCGAGGCAAGCCGGCCCAGAATGCCGTCAGCCAACCAGTTCATGCATACGTACATGGCACGTCCAGGCTCAAGGCCTCGTGCTGGATCAATGCTCCAGATCTTCCTGGGTCAGCGACACGCCGGCCGGGACGAGCTCCTTGCCGGTGTTGTCCATGAGGGGACCCTTGAAGACGTCAAAGCGGGTGAACGTGCCGGCCAGCATGTCCGCCAGCTTCGCCTGGACGAGCGGGATCACGTCGGCAGGATCACCGGGCTGCGGCGTCTGCCCTTCCATGAAGCCGTAGAACCCCACGATGCCCGTCTCGGCATCCTGGTAGTCATTCCCCGGTACCCAGGTCCCGGCAATCACACTTGGCGATCTTGAGATAGACAGGGCCCCAGTTCCAGTACGAGGTGCTCAGGCACTTGTCGGCCGTGCAGGAGTCCACGTAATCGTAGGTGAATGCCCACTTGCCCGTTGGCAGCCGCCACCGGCGGGCCGGGGGTGTCGGAGCCGATCAGCACGATGTCCACCCGGCATCCAGCAGCGAGGCGGCCTCTTTTCTCTTTGTCCGGGTCATACCAGGTGTTGATCCAGCGCACTTCCATCGTGCACTCCGGACAGGTGACCTTGGCGCCGATCATGAAGGCATTCCCCAGGCGAATGACTTCGGGGAGAGGCCACGGGGCGACGTAGCCGAACTTGGTGTTGCCATCGGCCTTTGCCCGCGCACCGGCCACCATCCCTGCCAGATACTTCATGTCTTCTATGGCACCGAACAGGTTGCCGTAGTTCTTCCCGTTGCTGCGGTAACCCGAGATATGCAGGAAGTTGACCTTGGGGAACTCCTCGGCCAGAGCTTCCATGGTTGGCCCGTACTCAAAGGTCGAGCCAATGATCAAGTCGAAGCCCTTGCGGGCCAGCGAGCGCATGACGGCCTCAGCATCCGGGCCGGGCGGGACGGCTTCGAGGTATTGGACGGCGATCGTCGGATCCTCGGTGGCCATCCACAGGGTACCTTCGGTGTGCGCCTGGGACCAACCGCCATCGTTGGCGAATCCGATGTTGACCATGACGACGTTGAACTTACCCGCCGTGATGTCGGGGATCGCGAATGGCGATTCAGCGGCCGGTGCCTCGGTGGCAACCGGGGCTTCGGTGACGACCGGTGCCTCGGTGGCTGCGGGCGGTGCTTCGGTAGCGCCGCCGCCGCAGGCCGCAAGGACCAGGGCAGCGAGCGCGAGCAGGCTTGTGACGCGCCACAAATTCTTGCCTAGCATCTCAAACTCCTCCTCTTTGAGTGACCTGGTGTGTCGAGCAGCGTCCGTCGTGCCGGTTCCTCGTGCGTCCACCTCCCTTCCAGGCTACGGGACGATCCGTGTTCCGGTTTCGCCTTGCAGGGCCCGCTCGATATTCGCTGGATCGGTGATGATGGCTTCTTTGCCCCCTCGGTCCAAGTACTGCAGGATCGCCCGGATCTTGGGCTCCATGCTGCCCCTGGCGAAGTGGCCCTCGGCCAGGTAACCCCGGGCTTCGTCGGCGGTCATCCGGTCCAGCCAAACCTGCTGGGGCTTATTGTAGTGCAAGGCCACTTTTTCGACAGCCGTGGTAATCAGGAACAGGTCGGCGCCGATACCGGCCGAGAGGACGGAGGCGCTGAAGTCCTTGTCGATCACGGCCTCGATCCCGACCAGGTCGCCGTGCTCGTCTTCCACGACCGGAATGCCCCCGCCCCCGACGCCGATCACGACGTAGCCGGCCCGGATCAATTCATCGATCGCCGGCTGCTCGATGATGCGCTGCGGGAGCGGCGAAGGGACGACCCGGCGCCAGCCCCGCCCGGCATCCTCCACCACCGCCCAGCCATCTTGTGCCTGGCGCTGCTTGGCCGCCCCCTCCTCCATGAAGGACCCGATCGGCTTGCTCGGATTCTGGAAGGCCGGGTCGTTCCGGTCGACCAGCGTCTGGGTCACGACGGTGGCCGCCAGCTTGTCGATGCCCCGGGCGCGAAATTCGTTGTACAGGGCGCGCTGGAACATGTAACCGATGGCGCCCTGCGTGTCGGCGCCGCAGTAGTCCAGCGGCACCATGTGGAGCTCGCTCAGCGCCAGCTCGGCGCGCCGCAGGATGAAACCCACCTGCGGCCCGTTGCCGTGCGTGATCACAACTTCCCAACCTGCCTCGATCATGCCGGCGATGTGTTTCATCGACTCCACCGACGCGGCATACTGGTCGGGGATTGACTTGTGCTGGGCGTCCTTGATCAGGGAGTTGCCTCCCACCGCTACTACTGCGACCTTCTTCTTGGTGGACTCAACCATCTTCGGACACTCCTCCTCGTGCGGTCTCACGGCCTTCAGCTATCAGCCATCAGCTTTCAGGAATCAACTCAGCGCGATGGGCAACCTGCTTTCTTCCAGGCGGCTCTTCGGACGCAGCCTGGGCTGACCGCTGATCGCGGAGTGCTGATCGCTACCTCATCGTCAACGCCATGACCGCCTTCTGCGCGTGCATGCGGTTTTCGGCCTCGTCGTAGACCACGCTCTGCGCGCCGTCGATCACCGCGTCGGTGACCTCGACATTGCGGTCGGCCGGCAGCGGGTGCATGTAGATGGCATCCGGCCTGGCCAGCTTCATCTTGCGTTCATCGGTAATCCACGACGAGTACTTCTGGATGATCTTGGCCCCTTGTTCTTGATCGGTGGTGGTCATCATCGCCCCCCACGACTTGGCGTAGACGATGTCGGCATCCCGGAATGCCTTCTCCATGTCGTCCATCACCTCGAACCCGGTGCCGAAGCGTCGGGCCTGCTCGCGCGCCTGGTCCATGATTTCCGGCATCAGCTTGAACTCCGGCGGGTGCGCCAGAACGACGTCCAGCCCAAAGCGCGGCATCTGCAGCACCAGCGATTGCGGCACCGACATCGGTTTCTGATAGGAAGCGGCATAGGCCCACGAGACGACCATCTTGCGGCGCCGCAGGTCCCGGCCCTTCTTCTCGACGATGGTCATCAGGTCGGCCAGGATCTGGAAGGGGTGGTAGACCTCGCACTGCATGTTCAGCACTGGCACGCGCGAGTTTTTCGCCACGTCATTGAGATACGTGTTCCCGATGCCCCAGTCGACGTGGCGGATGGCAATCCCATCGAAGTAGCGGCCGAAGATCTCGCCGATCTCCTTGGGGGTGTCGCCGTGGGCGATCTGGGTCGTCTTAGATTCGATGAAGGCCGCATGGCCGCCCAGCTGGGCCATCCCGGCCTCGAACGAGCCGCGCGTCCGGGTGCTGCTGAAGAAGAAGAGCATCGCCAGGACCTTGTCACGCAGGACGGCATGCGGCTCGCCCAACGCGCGCTTGCGCTTGAGGTCGAAGGCCACTTCTAGGACGGTCTCGACTTCCTCGCGCGAGAAATCCAGATCGCCGATCAGGTCACGGCCGCGGAGGTCTGTTTGCATGGGTGACTCCTTGTCGAATAGCTATCAGCGATCAGCCCTCAGCTTTCAGCTCCAATCGGTCTGGCCGAGCAGGGCCCTTGGTTCTGGGATCGAGCCCGATCCGCGTCAATCCGAACCGACGGGATGGACCGACACTACGGGAAGGGCCCAGGCTAACCGCTGATCGCTGAATGCTGAAAGCTGCCTACTCCATCGCCCCCAGCACCGAGGCCAGGAGCGCCATCCGCATGACCACGCCGCCGAACGCCTCTTCCCAGTAGCGGGCGTGGCGGGTGTAGTCCACCTCTTCCAGCAGCTCGTCCATGCGCGGCAGCGAGTGCAGGATCAAGGAGTCGGGCCGGGCCTTCTTCATCACCGCCTTGGTGATCTGGTAGTTGGCGGGGGTCAGGCCGACGTCGCCCTTGCGTTCGTCGCGCGACTTGGTGTAGTCAGGCTGCACCACCGGTTCCATGTAGATCACGTCGGCGTCGGCGATGGCCTTCGAGACGTGATCGACCTCCCGGTAGTTCAGGCTCAGCTCATCGAGCTCTTTCTTGAACTCGGGGGTCAGCGCCATCTCGGGAGGGGCGATGTAGGTGGCCTGGATATCGAACTGGCTCATGGCGTAGGAGATCGAATGCATCGTGCGCATGCGCATGTCGCCGATCAGCAAGAAGTTCAGCCCGTCCAGCTTGCCTTTCTCCTTCCAGATCGTGTACAGGTCGGTCAGCACCTGCGTCGGGTGCTCGCCCCAGCCGTCGCCGGCGTTGATCACTGGCACGCTCGACCAGCGCGCCGCTTCCGCCGGAGCGCCCTGTTGGAAGTGGCGCATGACGATGACGTCGCCGTAGAACTCCAACATGTGTACGGTGTCCTTGATCGACTCCTGGTAGAAGTCGCCCGCCCGAGTCATCTTGGCGTCCGAGAAGCCGGTCACGCTCCCGCCCAGGCGCAGCATGGCCGACTCATGCGCCAGGCGCGTGCGTGTGCTCGGCTGATAGAAAGCGGTCACCAGAGTCTTGGCCTTCAGAAGATCGGTGTTCTGGCGGTTGCGAGCGATGGGCGCCAGCCGGTCGGCCACCTCGAACAGGCGGAAGTACTCCGACCGCTCGAAACCCTTCAGGGAGAGAATGTCTCGTCCTGCGAAACTGCGCATGTCCTGTCTCCTTTATCGACTGCACGGCCGACAGCTTGGGTCGGCACGAAGGTTGGTCCGCGGTCCCAGCTTCCCGGGGGAGCTTCGCGGCGTTACGGATGCCGTCCCACCCGCCGGACGACATGAAAGCGGAAGGTGCCCGGCAGGAAGTAGCTCAGCGAATGGACGATGGCCGTACCGTCCTTGGTGTACAGGTAGGCCTCCATGCGCAGCAGGACGTCGCCGCGTTGGATCTTCAGGCTGCGGGCGATCTCGCCCGGCGCCGAGACGGCCGTCAGTTCGGTCCTCGAGGAACTCGAGCGCCGCCTGCCCGCGGCGCAACAACAGGTCGAGGATCGATCCCGTGAAGCCATGCTCCAGCTCACCGTTGGGCAAGACCTCCGGCAGGAAGGCGTCGATCAGGTAAGCCACAGGCCGGGCCTCGGCCAGCATCACACGCGAGACCTCGACGACCTCGGCCCCCGCGCCCAGGTTCAGGCCGCGCGCTTCGTCCGCTTCCGGGGGGCGACGTCGAACCTGATGCGCCCCCATCGTCACCGAAAGCCCCATGCGCGCCGCCAGCGTCTCGATGCTCTCGAGGACTTCCAGCCCAGTGTCAATGACCTGGGGCGCCTCGGTCACATACGTGCCGACCCCCTGCCGCCGGACGACCAGGCCCCGCTCCTCGAACGAGCGCATCGCCTCGCGCAGCGTAGCCCGCGAGACGCCGAGCTGCCGCGCGAGTTCCGGCTCGGATGGAAGATAGGTTCCCGGCGCGGTCCCCGCCAGGAGCGTCGCCAGAGCCTCGGAAGTGTGCTGATAGAGAGGCCGTCCGCCGGTCCGCGGAACACGAGAGGGTTTACGCGTGGCGCTCATCGACGCCCCCGCCCTGCTCCATGACCGGGATCAGTCGGAACGCATTCACGTCCACCAGCCCGCGATCGGAGATGCGGAGCTCGGGGATGACGACGAGCGCCAACAGGCTGAGCTGCATGTTGGCGTTGTGCATGTGGCAGCCGCACTGCCGCATCGAGTCCAGCAGGCCGGCCGCCTTGCCGGCCACGACCTGCGCCGGCTCATCCGACATCAACCCGGCGATCGGGAGTTCGATCCTGGCCACGATCTCCCCGTTGCGGACGACCACCTGTCCGCCTCCGACCTTGGCCAGTTCGTTGGCCGCCATGGCCATGTCCTCGTCGCGCGTCCCGACGATCAGCATCTGATGCGAATCGTGCGCCACGGTCGAACCGACCGCGCACGGTACCGACAGCCCAAAACCGCGCACGAATCCGAGCTGGACGGCCCCCGTCCCAAGGTGGCGCTCCACCACCGCCACCTTGGCCAAATCATCGTCCTGTGAAGCCAGCAGCCAGCCATCGACGGGCTCGACCTCCACCCGCAGATGGCGCGTGGGCGCTTGATTCTCGACCACCCCAATCACATGCAGGCGAACGCGTCCGCTGCCCTGCGAGGCGATCCGGAAATCCTGCGGGCGCAGGGGACGCGGGAGGTGGACGGTGTGGCGCGCCTCCTCGGGGTAGGTGAACACAGGTCGCGTGGCGCGCACCATCCCCGCCTCGGCCACCACCACGCCCCGCGCCACCACCGTGTCCACCGTCAGCGCCTGCAGATCGCTCACCAACAGCAGGTCGGCCCAGCGTCCGGGGGCAATCATCCCGATGTCGCGGGACACGCCGAAGTGCTCCGCCGTGTTGATCGTCGCCATCTGCAGCG
The DNA here is from genome assembly GCA_963777165.1 of uncultured Chloroflexia bacterium. Lineage (GTDB taxonomy): Bacteria > Chloroflexota > Anaerolineae > Anaerolineales > E44-bin32 > DYJB01. The sequence continues at coordinate 36,123 of CAVZPO010000007.1, read as the reverse complement.
CGGTCATCGGGGGCAGCCCGGCCTGCATGGCCACTCGCACCACGCGATCCATGTGCCCTTCGGCGACCAGCGTCTCGCTGTGCGAATCGTCGGTGACCAGCAGGAAGTGCCTCGGGTCGAGCCCGGCTTCGAGGATCGCCCGGGCCTGCTCCGCCACGTCATGCCAGGCCGACCCCTGGCGCAGCATGACCTTCATCCCCTGACGGACACGGGCGATGGCATCCTCCAGGCGCGTGCCTTCGTGATCGTCCTCGATGCCCGCGGCGACATAGGCGTGAAAGGGCCGGCCCAAATCGAGCGACGGGTAATGCCCGCCGATGACCTTGCCTGCCTGGCGGGTCTCGGCCAACTCGGCATGCATCTTCTCGTCGTTGGCCGAAACCCCTGGATAGTTCATCATCTCGCCCAGGCCGATCACGTTCGGCCACGTCAGCGCCTCGGCCACCTCTTTCGGCCCAAGAGTGGCGGCCGGCGTCTCCAGCCCGGGAGCCGAGGGGACACACGAAGGGACCTGGACCCAGACGTGGATCGGCTGCACGGCGGCTTCCTGCGCCATCAGGCGCACGCCCTCCAGGCCGAGCACGTTGGCGATCTCGTGCGGATCGATGAACATGCCCGTCGTGCCGCGCGGCATTACGGCCCACACAAACTCGGTGACCGTCAGCATCCCGGACTCGACATGCATATGCCCGTCGAGCAGCCCGGGCACCAGCCAGCGATCGAACGCCTCGATCACCGTGGTCGCCGGCCCAATGGTGTGCTGCGCGTCCGGCCCGACATAAGCAATGCGCCCGTCTACAACGGCGATATCGGTGGCCGGGACGATCTCGCCCGACTGCACACATACCCACCGACCCCCGCGCACGACGAGGTCTGCCGGGGCCCGGCCCATGGCGACATCCACCAGACGATGGGAGGTTCGCATCCAATCGGCAGTCGTCATGCCTCTCCTGCCTCCCTGCCCGACCTGCCTAGACCGCGTCTACCAGGCGGCGGGCGGCGCGGTTGTGAGCCTCGATCAGCGGAGGAAGGTCCGCCGTCACCAGTCGACCCTGCCGCACGATCGGACGGCCATGGACGAAGTTCATGTCCACCGTCGCCGGTGAACAGAAGACCAACGCCGCAACGGGGTCGTGCAGCCCGCCGGCAAATTCCAGGCGATTCAGATCGACGGCCACGAAATCGGCACAGCGGCCAGGCTCGAGCGAGCCGACGTCTGTCCGACCGAGGACCTGCGCCCCGCCGAGGGTGGCCATCTCCAGCGCCTGACGCGCGGTCAACAAGGCTGGCTGATCGTCGATCGCCGGCGCGACTGCCGCTCCCAGCCTCGACAGGAGCATCGCCTGCCGCGCTTCGGCCAGCAGGTGCGAGCTGTCATTGCTGGCCGAGCCGTCCACCCCCAGCCCGACCTTGACCCCCGCCGCCCGGTAGCGGCGGACGGGGGCGATCCCTGACGACAGTCGCATGTTCGAGCTCGGGCAGTGCGCCACGCCGATCCCAGCCCGCGCCATGCGGCCCACCTCGGCGGGGTCGATGTGGACCGCATGCGCGAACCAGACGTCCGGGCCGGACCAATCCAGCTCCTCGGCATACGCCAGAGGCCGTCGTCCAAACTGCTCCCGGCAGAAAGCGTCCTCGTCCAGCGTCTCGGCCAGATGGGTGTGCAGGTGGACCTGGTTGGCGCGCGCCAGCGCAGCGGACTCGCGCATCAATTCGGGCGTGACCGAAAACGGCGAACACGGGGCCACGACCAGCCGCAGCATCGAGCCGGGCCGCGGGTCATGGTAGGCCTCGATCAGCCGGAGCGTGTCCTTGAGAATCGCCTGCGGTTGTTCGACGACCGAATCGGGAGGCAGACCTCCCTGGCTTTCGCCCAGACTCATCGATCCCCGCGAGGCGTGGAAGCGCAGTCCCACTTTGGAGGCGGCCTCGATCGCGTCGTCCAGCCGGCACCCGTTGGGGAAGATGTATAGATGGTCGGAGGCGGTCGTGCAGCCGCTGAGCGCCAGCTCTGCCAGCCCCAGCATCGTCGAGGTGCGGATATCTTGCGGCTGCATCCGGGCCCAGATCGGGTAGAGCGTCTTGAGCCACGAGAACAGTCCGGCGTCCTGGGCAGCGGGAACCGCGCGCGTCAGCGTTTGGTACAGGTGGTGGTGGGTGTTGACCAGACCGGGCAGGAGAATGTGGTCCCGCAGGTCGAGGATCTCGTCGGCCGCCGCGGGAAGCTCCGACGTGGGGCCCACCTGTTCGATCCACCCGTCGCGGGCGAAAAGGCCGGCATCGCGCAGCTCTCGGCGGCCTTGGTCCATGGTCAGCAGGACTGATGCGTGCCGGACGAGAAGGGTCGCCACAGGGTCCCCGAATCACACGCTGCAGGGAGATGCCGCAATTGTCTGACAACTTCGCCGGAAACGCAAGAGCCTGACCAGAATCAACAGGGACGGCCCGCCGGGCCGTCCCTGGGGTCCCTCTGTCTGTTGGGTGTGGCTCAGGCAGACGCCATCTGCGCCCCGCGCAGCGTGTTGGCCATCAGGCCCATAATCGTCATCGGGCCCACGCCCCCCGGCACGGGGGTGATGGCGCCGGCCACTTCCAGTGCTTCGTCAAAGGCCACGTCGCCCACCAGCCGATAGCCGGATTTCTTCGTCGGGTCTTCCTTACGATTCGTCCCCACGTCGATCACGTAGGCGCCCGGCTTGATCCAATCGCCGCGGATCATCTCGGCCTTGCCGATGGCGGCGATCAGGATGTCGGCCGCCCGGCAGACACCGGCCAGGTCCTTGGTGCGTGAGTGACAGATGGTGACCGTGGCGTCTTCCTTCACCAGCAGCAGGGCCGCCGGCATGCCGACGATGTTCGAGCGGCCGACGACAACGGCGTTGGCGCCGGACAGCTTGGCGCCGGCCTTCTTGAGCAGGATGATGCATCCGGCCGGGGTACACGGCACGAACATCGGCTCCCGGCCCTTCTGTGCAAGCCGCCCGATGTTCACCGGGTGGAACCCGTCGACGTCTTTCTCGATGCTGATCGCACGCAGCACGGCTTCCTCATCCAACCCGGCCGGAAGCGGGAGCTGGACCAGGATGCCGTGAACATTCTTGTCCGCATTCAGGGTGCGAACCAGCGCCTCTACTTCCTGCTGGGTGGCCGTTGCCGGAAGCGTGTGGCCGAAGGACTCGATTCCGAGCTCGGCGCACATCTTGCGCTTCATCCCGACGTAGGTTTGTGACGCCGGGTTCTCGCCCACCAGGACGGTGGCCAGGCCCGGCTTCGTCGCCCCCGAGGCGATCAGCTTCTTCACGCCTTCGGCGATCTCGGCCTTCATTTCATCCGCAATCGCCTTCCCATCGATGATTCTGGCTGTCATGCTCTTCTCCCGCCCCTGTATTCTGGCCCGGCAGGCCCGGCACAAGACGTGCCCGGCCCCCGAGGTCGGATTCTCCCCGTGCTCCTCTGGAATTATCCTCCAGGCCGCCACTCCCGGCCAAGGACAACTCTCATGGGGGGCCCGGATACCTTTCCTATCCTGTGGGGAAAAAGCGGGGCGCTCCGGTCAGACTACGGGCGCCAGGCCGGGTCGAAGTCCAGCGCCGGATCCGTGGTGAGCAAGCCGTAGTTGGCGCAGCTCGAGGTCATGACGCCGATCTCATGGTTGACACCGTCGGGCCAGGTCTCGAATACCAGCCAGCGATCGTCCGGGGACCATCTGGGCGTCGACATCGGCTGGGTCGCCAGGGGGCCCTGGGGACACAGGCGCATGGCGCCTGCCTCACGATCTTCGAACGACCGCGCCACCAAACGCGGAATGCCGCCAAGCTGGCGTTCGTACACCAGCGTCTTCCCGTCGTGGGACCAGTCCGGGTGCGAATCGGAATTCTCGCCGCGGGAGAAGGGCAGCGCATCGCCGCCGAACTCGGGCAGGATCCACAGCTCGTCGACCCCGCCGCGCCGCGAGACAAACGTCAGCTGTGTACCGGTCGGTGCCCAGACCGGCTGCGAATCGCGTGCCGATCCATCGGTCAGCGCCTCGACGTCGGTTCCCAGCGGGCTGATCAGATACAAGTGCGGCACGCTGGCGTTGTCGCGCAGGCTTGCGAAAGCGATGCGGCTCCCCTCCGGGGACCAGGCCGGATCGAAATCCCCGCCAGGGAGGGTCGGGAGCGAAGTGAGCCCGCCTCCGTCTGCCTGGATCAGCCACAAGCCTGCGCCCGGGTAGCGGTCCTCATCGCCTCGGCAAGGGGAGGTGAAGACCAGTCGCTGCCCATCCGGCGACCACGACGGCTGGCATGCTCCGTCGGTCATGGTTGTCAATTGCTTGACGCCGGTCCCATCGACGTTGGCCAGAAAGATCTGAGGCAGCCCGGCGCGCGTCGAGGCAAAGGCCACCTGGCCGATCCCCCCGCCCATCGGTGTCGGGCCGGCCGCCGGAACGGTGAGTGTAGGCGGCGCCTCCGGCGAGGGGCTGACCGATTCCGTGTCCTGCAGTGAGGCGGTGTCTGTCGGTGCCGAGACTGGAACAGTATCCGAGGCTGCGGGCTGGAGCCCGGGCACGGTTGCTGCGGGGGCAGACGGTGACGCCGTCGCCGGGGGACTCTCTCGCCCGCCGGACAACGCGTAGACTGCACCGGCGAGTGTGACGCCAACCGTGACCACGCCGAGCAGGACTACTGGCCAGCGTCGGCGGCGACGGACGGGCGCCAGCCCTCCGCTCCCGCGGGCCAACGGGACCGTCTTCCCCGCCCCCACCCGCGTCTGTTCCAGGTACGGGTAGTTGCGCGCGACCGTCGGCTGGCTGCCCGTGGTGCTCGCACCGAGGGCGGAGGCCAGCTCAGCCATCGATTGGTAACGATCCTCGGGCTTGACGGCCAGAGCCTTCTCGACCACCCGCGCCAATCCGGCGCTGACGTTCGGGCTTCGCCTGCGCACGGGGGTCAGCTCGGCGCGCCCCATGGCACGCTCGAGCGAGTCTTCGGGGATGGCGGCAGTAAGGGCGGCATACAACGTGGCGCCAAGCGAGTAGATGTCGGTGCGTGCGTCGGTCCGCCCGCTGCCATATTGCTCCGGCGGGGAAAAGCCGGGGGTCATCGCTTTGGCGCCGGTGGTGGTGGCACTGTCTTCCTCCACTACCTTGGCCAGGCCGAAGTCGACCAGCACGGCGCGGCCTTCCGGCGTGATCTTGATGTTTCCGGGCTTGACATCGCGGTGCAGGACGGGCGGCGTCCGCGTGTGCAGGTAGGCGAGGGCGTCAGCCGTGTCGAGGAACCACGGCAGCGCTTCGTCTTCCCGCACCGGGCCGTTGCGCTCCAGCCGCTGGCGCAGGTCGTCTCCCTGGACGAAGTCCATCACCAGGTACTGACCTTCGCCTTCGACGACAAAATGATCGGTGACCCGCGGCAGGTTGGGGTGGCGCAGGCTGGCGAGGATGGTCGCTTCACGGCGGAACTGCCGGGCGAACTCCTCGGTGGTGAACAGGTTCTCCTTGACCGCAACCGTGACGCCGAGGTTGACGTCGACCGACTTGTAGACGGCGCCCATCCCGCCCTGGCCAAGGACGCTTTCGATGCGGTAGCGATTGCGGAGGATGAACCCGGGCTTTAGTGGCATGCGACTCTCGGGGCACGAAGGTGCCGTCGGTCATTGTAGCGCAACGCACGTGCCTTGGCTACGCTCGAAGGCATGCGCCGGGCGGCTGTAAGGCAACTGCAAGATGGCGCACGACGCGGAGATGGCTATGATTGGCGCATGATGCTCCCCTCGAGACGGAATCCGACGACGAGCGCATCCCTGGATCGCCGGCCAGGCCAAAGGACCGCTGCGTTGCCCGCCCTGCAGCGCAGGACCATGCTCGCCGTCATCCTGACGGCTGCGGCGGTCCTCGGTCTGCCGGGAGGTCACGCGCTCGCCTTCCCGATCGAAGGGGATGAGCAATCCCCGGCACTGCCTTCCGGAGACGACTCATCCGGAGGTGCCTCGTCGGCAGTGGGCTCGACGATCGGCTGGTCGGTCGAGGGCCGGCCCATCCAGGTGGTGCGCTTCGGAGAGGGCGCAGCGGCGCGGCTGATCGTCGCCGGAATCCACGGGGGCTCCGAGGCCAATACGACGGCGCTCGCCTTGGAGCTGATCGAGTTCCTCTCGTCGCACCCGGATGCGGTGCCGAAGGGAATCTCGCTCTACATCCTGCCGCTGCTCAATCCAGACGGCGCGGCGCGGGCGGCGGGCCCGGAGGGAAGGATCAATGCGCGCGGCGTCGACCTGAACCGCAACTGGCCGGCCCTGTGGCAGCCGGAGTGGAATCGGTCCGGCTGCTGGAGCCTCGGGCCGACGTCGGCCGGAAGCGGCCCGGCATCCGAGCCGGAGACGATGAGCCTGGTTCAGTTCATTTCCGCGGTGAAGGTGGAGGCGTTGATCAGCTATCACAGCGCCGCCCTGGGGATCTTCGCCGGCGGGCAACCGCCGGAGGCGCGATCCTTGCGCCTGGCCGAGTCGCTGGCGGGGGTCAGCGATTACCCCTACCCGCCGATCGACACCGGTTGCGCCTTCACCGGCCAGTTGATCGACTGGGCCGCCGACAACGGCATCGCCGCGGTGGACATCGAGCTGCACAACCACCGCGACACCGATGTGGATGTCAATCTGAAGATCCTGCGCACCTTCCTCGATTGGGAGGAGTGACCCAGCGGGCGTGCACCCGACGCGGGGCGCCGCAGGCCGAGTGGCCTGCGGCGCATCTTTTCACCTTGCAACGCTGACTCAGGCCGCGCTGGCCTGGCGCTTGCCGAATAGCACAAGAACGAACGCCCCAAGACCGCGCAGGGCGACGTACGGCAGCAGCCCGAACCACCCGACGTAGGGCGTCAGGCAGCCAAGCAAGAGGGCGATGGTGCCCCAGATGCCGGGCCGCAACCCCTGCCCCCCGGGCACCAGCCGAGCACCAATGACCTGGACCATCGCCGCCAATCCGAAGGCAGTGGCAATGGCGAGCACCACGGCCAGCAGGACGGCCACGACGATAAGGAAGTCGAGGCCGGTGCCGTCCGCCAGCGCGATCACCGCCGAGATCAACGCGCCCACGAAGACCAGGTTCACCAGACCCACCAGGAAGCTCCGCGCTGCCTGGGTCTCAGCCGTCTGGCAGGTTCGCGCGATCCACGACGTGAACAGCGCGTTCATCACGACGAACAGGCCCACGAGCGTTGCGCCCAGCAGCGGGACAGCCACGAGCAATCCAATCAGTTGATCCATCGTTCCTCCCAGTTTCCTCGGGCCGCACGCCGGCCCCTGCGGAATACGTGAGGGGTTCGCCACCCCTCCCGATCGTTCTCATGCCGGCGAAGCTGCGCCCGCCAGCGCTCGCTCGGCATTGCGCGCTCGCCAGGCGAGCCACACCAGCAGGCAGGCCATCGCCAGCCCGACCAACGCCATGCCGCGTCGCTCCACCGCGTGCGCAGGATCGAGTTGCTGCAGTGGGGCAAGGACAATGAAGAAGCCAAGGGCACCGCTCGCCAGAGCAAGCTGACGGCGGGGTGTCCAGCGAGAGGGTGCCCCACCGTACCTCAGACCGATGACGACCCCTGCTGCCAGAAGCGCGAGCAGCACCATCGTTGCCTCCGGGCGGACGCCGGTGTTCGGGATTCCCCACAGGATGGCGAAAAAGGCGATGGCCCCCACGAACCCGCAGACAAACCGGCGCTTCGTCCGAGGCCGGTCGTCCTGGCTCTCGTCCCGGCGAACCGCGCCGAAATCGACGGGCAGCCTGCGCGCCAGAACGTACAACACGAGCACGGTCAAACCGGCCATCAGGTAGGGAATTGCCGGCGGTCGATAGGGAGTGAGGGCGAAGAAACCAAACGCGACATCCACCGCCAAGAGCCCGGCCGAGGAAGCGCAGCATGCGCCGCCCGACCCACGGCTCGGCCGCACGTTCCGGGAACATGCGCGTGACCAACAGGATCGGGATGCCGATGCTCCACACGGCGTGGAACAGCGTCAGGCCGAGGCTCCACACCCAGTTCACCCCCGCCCAACGACCGTAGACCCCCAGGCGCCCCAGATCGACCCACTGTGGATCGAAGAAGCTCTTGACCATCAGGCCTTCCTCGACGATGCCGTAGGCCGCGCCGAGCATCAGGATCGTTGGCCAACCCTTGCGCCAGCGGAGGGCCAGCTCGCGGATCAGGATGGCGCCGCTCCCGTACAACGCACTCAACACCAGCAGCGAGAACGGGCTGAAAAACTCGGCGGGCGGTGCCGACCCGGTCAATAGCTCGGCCGTCATCGGCGAGAGGAAAAAGAGCACCAACGCCGGTGAAAGTCCTCTCCGCGCCTTGGTCTCGCCTCGTGCCTTCGTCGAGATCCCCTCGGTCACCTTCTGCTTCTCCCATCGCCCGCCGTGCTGTTCCCGTTCCCGTGCCCGGCCACCGACGGAACCGCGCCTCCCTGAGCCCGCAACAACAGCGCATTCCCCAACACCCCGAGCAGGAGCGCGCTCCCAGCCAGCACACCCCAAACCGCCGCCGGGCCGTCCAGGTGCGGCAGAGGCAGGCGTATCGGGGCCAGCCGCGTGGGCAGGGACGGGATAAGGTCCAGGAACGGGGCCAGCCATGTGGCGAGTTCGGACAGGAACCGAGTGCCCATCTGTCGGACGGCCACGAGCGCCGGGTCGCCCAGCGCCTGCGTCAGCCACCCCTCCAGGTGGACTCCGAGAGCCGCCAGCCCGACGATCGCCGCGGCCGCCTGCCCGGCCAACACCCACCGCCAGCGGACGGCACTCCTGCGCGCTGCCAGAAGCCCGGCGATCACCCTTGGCGTCAGATCGACTTGCAGCGGCGGGGTGTCCAGAGTCGGGAGACCCTCGAACAGCGCGCGTGCCTCTCGCATCGCCCGCGCACACTGCGCGCAGCGCTGTACATGCCGATCGATCTCCGCCATTGCCTGCGCGCCGAGGGTGCGATCCAGGTAGTCGTAGATCGCTTCGTGCCCGATGTGCCAGGTGGACTGTTGATCATTCATTTCCCGTCAGCCTCCTGGACAGCATCTGGCGTGCCCGATACAGGTGGGACTTCACTTCCGACAGGCGGAGCCCCAGCGTTGAGGCGATCTCCTCGTAGCTGGCGTCCTGGAAGTGACGCAGTTCGATCACCGCCCGGTACACCGGTGGCAGCATCAGGATCGCCTGCCGGATGGCCTGCGCCTGCTGGTGTTTCTCGGCCGCCGTCTCCGGCGACGGGCCGGGCGGTGCCCCACGCAGGCCGGCCTCGTCGTCGAACTCGAGCAGCACCGGCTGCCGGCGCTGCAGACGGTTCAGGCACAGGTTCGCCGCCACACGGCGGATCCAGGGCCCGAACGGGTACGCTAGATCGAACGTCTCCAAGCGTTCATACCCCCGCAGGAAGGCATCCTGGGCCAGATCCTCGGCCTCCCGTCGTTCACCAAGCAGGCGGTAGCAGACGCCAAACACCGAGCCCTGGTAGCGGCGCACCAGCTCGCCGTACGCCTCCAGGCTGCCTCCACGGACTTGGGTGACCAGCACGCCGTCTTCGTTGGCTTGCATGCTCATAGGCTACTACAAGGAAGGGCAACCGGAAGTCGCGCGCAATTCCTGTGGTCCGGGCATCACCCCGGCCCGGGCAGGAGCTCGCCGGCCGCACGCCGAAGCACAGCGAGCCGTCATGACTTGACGACAGAGAGGGCACGCCGGATGGTGTGCCCCCTCGGGTTCGACGAGTACTCCGGACGTGGGTGCTAGATGTCGAGGTTGCGGACCTCGCGCGCGTGCGTCTGAATGAATCTCCGGCGCGGTGGAACGGCTTCGCCCATCAGCATGTCGAAAGTCCGGTCGGCGACGGCGGCGTCATCGACGGAGACCTGCATCAGCGTGCGGTGGGCTGGATCCATCGTCGTCTCCCACAGCTGCTCCGGGTTCATTTCGCCCAGGCCCTTGTAGCGCGAGATGGTGGCCTTCTCTGCGCCTCCGTCCAACCCTTTGAGTACTTTCTCCCGATCGCTTTCGCTGTAGGCATACTGCACCTTGGACTTGTAGGCAATGCGGAACAGCGGAGGCTGGGCGATGAACAGATGGCCGGCATCGATCAGCGTGGGCATGTAGCGGAAGAAGAACGTCAGCAGCAGCGTGCGGATATGGCTGCCATCGACGTCGGCGTCGGTCATGATAATGATCCGGCCGTAGCGCAGGCCCTCGAGGTCGAAGGTCTCACCGATGCCGGTGCCCAGGGCGGAGATCAGCGACTTGACCTCGTTGTTGCCCAGGATCTTGTCCAGCCGGGCGCGCTCGGTGTTCAGGATCTTGCCGCGCAGCGGCAGGATGGCCTGGAAGTGCCGGTCGCGGCCCTGCTTGGCGGAGCCGCCGGCCGAGTCGCCCTCGACGATGTACAGCTCGCACTTGTTCGGCTCACGCTCCGAGCAGTCGGCCAGCTTGCCGGGCAGCGTCAGGCTTTCCAGCGCGCTCTTGCGGATGACCAGATCGCGGGCCTTCTTGGCCGCATCGCGCGCCCGGGCCGAGGTCAGACACTTCTGGACGATCGCCCGGCCGGCCTTGGGGTTCTCCTCCAGGAAGACGCTGAACGCTTCGCCCATGACCTGCTGGACCTGGGTCTGGGCCTCGGCATTCATCAGCTTGACCTTGGTCTGGCTCTCGAACTGCGGGTCGCGGTGCTTGATGGAGACGATGGCCGTCAGGCCTTCGCGGGTGTCATCGCCGGAGAAGTTCGGATCGGAGTCCTTGAGCAACCCGGCCTTGCGCGCGTAGTCGTTGATCGTCCGTGTGATCGCCGCCCGCAAACCCGTCAGATGCGTGCCGCCGTCGACGGTGTTGATGGTGTTGGCGAAGGAGTAGACCAACTCGGCGTAGGCGTCGGTGTACTGCAGCGCCACCTCGATGCCCGTCCCTTCGAGCTCGCGCTCGACGTGCACCACCGGGTGCAGCACCTCGCGGTTGCGGTTGAGGTAGCGCACGAAGGACGTGATTCCGCCTTCGAAGTAGAAGGTCATCCCCCGGCCGTCGCGCTCGTCGGTCAGGTCGATCGTCACCCCGCGGGTGACGAAGGCCATCTCGCGGAAGCGCTGCACCAGCGTCTCGAAGCGGTAAGTGGCGCCCTCTTCCTTGAAGATCTTGCGGTCGAACAGGTAGGTCGTTTTGGTCCCGGTGCCCTCGCCTACCGCTTTCCCAATGACCTTGACCGGACCGGTGGGCGCGCCGCGTTCATAGCGCTGGGCGTGGACCTTCCCGTCGCGCCGGACCTCGACCTCGCACCACTCGGACAGGGCGTTGACCGCCGAAACCCCGACGCCGTGCAGCCCGCCCGACACCTTGTACCCGCCGCCGCCGAACTTCCCGCCGGCGTGAAGCATGGTCATCACGATCTCGAGCGCCGGCTTCTTCTTGTCCGGGTGGATGTCCACCGGGATGCCGCGCCCGTTGTCTTCCACGGTGACGCTGTCATCCTTGTGAATGACGACATCGATTCGGTCGCAGGCGCCGGCCAGCGCTTCGTCGATCGAGTTGTCGACGACTTCGTACACCAGGTGGTGGAGCGCCTTGATGTCCGTGCCGCCGACGTACATCCCCGGCCGCCGGCGCACCGCCTCCAGGCCCTCGAGGACCTGGATATCCTTGGCGGCGTAACTGCTTACCGAGGCGTCCTTCTTCGCCACTGTCACTCCTCTCCACGCGGCGCCGGCATGGCCGCCGCCGCGGCGCGCGCCAGGAAGGCGCGGCGCAACGTCTCCATCCACTCATGCCGCCCCTGGTAGAACGCATAACTGGCGGCGACCAGGGTGGCGCTGACAAACGCGTGCCCGACGAGTGCCAGCAGGCTGAACCACGAAATCCTCCGCCGGCATCGCCCATACCCACCCGGCGGCGTAGGTCGCCAGCATGATCAGCGCCAGAAACGCCACGCTCGAAGGCATGTTCCAGCGCACGACCTGCATGCTGGCGCGCATCGCCTTCCACACCCCAAACCGGTAGCGAATGATGCCGTGAGGTGTGAAGGCCAGGTAGATCGCCAGCCAGAAGGCGAAGCTGAAGACAATGAACATCACGCCGGCGCCGAGGATCGGCAAGAGCAGCGTGGCCACCGACACGACGATCGCCGCGCCGGTCATCAAGGCCAACAGGCCGGCGTACATGCCCGCGGACAGGGCGATGAACCTCCCCCAGGCCAACCCGAGCGAAGCGATCTCGCCTGAGGCGCCATCTGTCGGGCGATGACCATCTGGAACAATGCCCCCATTCCGAGGCCAATGAGCGTGAAGCAGCACCCAGGTCGCGGCGGCGGCCAGGAGAGTGCTGGCTTCCCCCGTTGGCGGAAACCCGACCGGGTTGGCCGCCGGCATGCGCGCCGCCATCAGGCTCGGGATCCCGGCCGGGATCGCCGAAAGCGCCGAAAGGATGTTGAACCTCAGGGCCAGCTCGGCAAACCCCTTCTGCACGCCTTCGACCTGCTGCGCCAGCGCCGGATCCACACCGCCCGGGACGGCGATGGCGCCTGCCAGGCTTTGGATCAGGGCCGTCGCCCGGAGCTGCGGGCCCAGCCAGAGGAACAAGTCGAGGGCCAGAGGCGGGAGGATCAGAACCGGCCGTGCGGCAATGCGCTCGAACCCGGCCGCCAGCGAGGCCAGGATACCGATGGGTGGCTTGAGAGGGGTCGAGCCGGGGGTCTCCACAACCTTTGATTCTATCACACGGCTCCGATTCCCTCTCCCCGCCCGATGCGATTTGCGCCGTTATGCGCCCTCCAGGGACCCACCGACGGGCACTCTCGATCTGGCGGGGATTGGCAGGGGCACGGCATGCCGTGCCCTACGTGGCCGTGCGCGGGAGCGCGGCTGCACTTCTGGGCGGCAGGTTTGACCACCCTCCATGCCTCGGATAGAATGCCTGCGCATGATGGACCATGAACGGCCGACCATTGCCCTGCTCACCGACTTCGGGACGCGCGACGCGTACGCAGGGATCGTCAAGGGAGTGCTCGCCAGCCGCGCGCCTGAGGCGCGCAGTCATCGACCTGACGCACGACGTCCCGCCGGGCGACATACGCACTGCGGCCTTCCTCCTGTGGCAGGCTCACGACTTCCTGCCGGCCGGCACGGTGTTCCTGGCCGTTGTTGATCCCGGCGTCGGCGGCGGCCGCCGGCCTATCGCCGTGCAGCTTCCGAACGGACACGGCGTCGGACCCGACAATGGTCTGTTCTCCTTCCTGTTTCCACCCGGCCGCAAGCCGAATGCCGTGATCCTCGATGTCGCCCGCCTGTCGGTGGAAGCCCCCAGCGTGACGTTCCACGGTCGCGATGTGTTTGCACCGGCTGCGGCGCGGTTGGCGACAGGCGCGGCGCTGAGCGATCTGGGTTTGCCTGCCGAGTCTCTGGAGACCCTTCCCTCCCCGCGCCTTGACCTGAGCAACCGGAGCGCGACCGGTGAGGTCTTGAAGATTGACGTCTTCGGCAATGCGCTCACCAGCCTGGGGGGCCTGCGCCGCGCCGGGACGCGCGTCGAGTTGACACCCTGCTGGCAGCCGCTGGCCCCGGTGGCCTTCGAGGCCTCCGCGGCGCGCGTGCGCATCGGCCCGCACTTGCAGCTGCCGCTCTCGAACACCTATGCCGACGTGCCCCCGGAGAGGCGCTGGCGTACATCGGGAGCAGCAGGCTGCTCGAGATCGGCGTGCACGGTGGGCGCGCCGATGAACGCCTCGGGCTTCGCCCGGGGATCCAGGTCACGCTCGTCTACGAGGGATAACCCATGCAGACCTTTCGCATTGAGGGCGGGCACGCGATCCACGGCGAGGTGACGCCCTCCGGCAACAAGAACGCCGCCCTGCCCCTGCTTGCCGCCTGCCTGCTCACCGAACAGCCGGTGGTCCTGCGCAATGTCCCGGATATCGGCGACGTGCGCACGATGTGCGGCCTGCTCGAGAGCCTGGGCGTGCAGATCGAACGCCTCGACCCCCACACCTGGCGCGTGCAGGCGGCCGAGGTTCGGCGCGCCGACCTCGACCCGGACATCTGTCGGCGGATGCGCGCCTCGATCCTGCTCGCCGGGCCGATGACCGTTCGATCCGGAGGCGTTTCGCTTCCGCCTCCCGGCGGGGACGTGATCGGCCGACGGCGGATCGACACGCACATCCTGGCACTGCGCGCCCTGGGCGCCGATGTGGCCTACAAGAATCGCGAGTTCAACTTCTCCGCCTCGCGCAGGCTGAGCGGGGCCGAGATCCTGCTCGACGAAGCCAGCGTGACGGCGACCGAGAACGCCATCATGGCCAGCGTCACGGCCGCGGCGAGACCACCCTGCGCAATGCCGCCTCCGAGCCACACGTGCAGGACCTGTGCAACTTCCTGAATGCGCTGGGCGCGCGCATCGACAACATCGGGTCGAACACGCTTCACATCCACGGCGTCGAGGGCCTGTCCGGCGGCGACTTCACCATCGGCGCCGACTACCTGGAAGTGGTCAGCTACATCGGCGCGGCGCTGGTGACCGGCGGATCGGTGCGCGTCCGCGCCGCCGGACCGGAACACCTCAACATGGCCCGGCTGGTGTTTCGCCGCCTGGGGGCCGAGTGGGAAGTGGACGGCCAGGACATCGTCGTCCCGGCCGATCAGAAACTGCAGGTCGAGCCGGATCTGGGCGGCGCGATCCCGTCGATCAGCGTGATGCCCTGGCCCGCCTTCCCAACCGATCTGATGAGCGTGGCGATCGTCGTGGCCAGCCAGTCGCAGGGCACCGTCCTGTTCCACGATTGGATGTTCGAAGGCCGCATGTTCTTCATCGACAAGCTGGTGTCGATGGGCGCCCGCATCATCCTGTGCGACCCGCACCGCTGTATCGTCGAGGGGCCGAGGCAATTGGTGGGCGAGACGCTGGAGAGCCCGGACATCCGCGCCGGCCTGGCGCTGGTGCTGGCCGCACTGGCGGGCCGGGGGTCCTCGACCATCCGCAACATCTCTCAGATCGACCGAGGCTACGAACGCATCGAGGAGAAGCTGCGCGCCCTGGGCGCGATCATCGAGCGCGTCGACATCTAGGCACCTCAGGAAGCACTTCGCTTCCTCCGCCTGCGACTTCCTCGGCCCCGTTCCGCTGACGGCGACCTCCAGGAGGAATTCGTCGAGGCGGAGAGGAGGCAAAGCCTGAGGGATGGGACGTTGACGGGTCTCCGATCTCCCCACGCGAGCTGGTCGTCCGGGGAGGTGCTGGAGGCAAACGACGCGCGGCCGCAGGGCCGCGCGTGGTTTCGTCTGAGGTTCCCTTGGCTAGCGGGGAGCGACGCAGCGCGCCCTTCGACCTCGGATGCCAGTCGCCGGTAGGCGGCAGCTCCGGCGCTCTCGGGTCGATGCGTGAGCACCGGCAGCCGCGCCGCCGGCGCCGTCGCCAGGGCTTCCTCCATCTCGATGACCGTCTCGAATACCCGCTCGCGGAATGCGGATCGCAGCTCTTCGACCACCTGCCGGCTGTGCGCCGACGACGGCTGATACATCGTCGGCAGCAGGCCGAGCAGGTCCAGCGAAGGGTTGAGTCTCTCCCGCACGGTGCCCAGCGTATCGAGAATGGCGCGGATGCCGCGCATCGCCAGGTAGCGGCATTCCACCGGCACGATCACGGCGTCGGCCGCGGTGAGGGCGTTGACGGTGAGAAGGCCCAGGCTGGGTGGAGTGTCGATCAGGATGTAGGCGACCTGGTCGGACTCGGACCGCAGCGGGTCGGCCAGCCGGCGGGCACGATCCGGCCGCGCCATCAACTGGTATTCGGCCGCCGCCAGGTCGACACTTCCCGGCGCCAGCCACAACCTCTCCCCAATCGGACGGACGATCTGTCCCAGGGTCACACCATCCTGGGCCAGAAGCGAGTAGGTCGTCGGCGTCAGCGTGTAAGGATCGAGCCCGGAGCAGGCCGTCAGGGCGCCCTGCGGATCGAGGTCGACGAGCAACACGTGCTGGCCACGCTCGGCCAGCGCCGCGCCCAGGTTGACCACGGTCGTCGTCTTGCCGACGCCGCCCTTCTGATTGGCGATGGCCAGGATGTGTCCCACGGGTGGGGAGTATATCCAAGGCAGAGCCTGCGGGCAACCATCGGCTTCGGCTCCCGGCCGCCCCGAAGGTCTCGTGGGGGCAGCGGGAGTTGGCGATTGACCGAGCGGCGCCGGGGCGGTATAATCGCCTGTCTACGTCTAGTGTCCGGGTGAACGTCAATGCCGAAACGAACCTACCAACCGAAGATCCGCCGCCGCGTGCGCGTCCACGGGTTCCGCGCCCGCATGGCGACGCGCCAGGGCCGAACCGTTCTCAAGCGCCGCCGCCTCAAGGGCCGCATGCGCCTGACGGTCCGGATGAACGCCCACGTCAAGAAGACCAACTGGAAGGCCTAGCCCGTCTGCCCTCGCCGGCCACGATCGGTCGGACGCACATGGAGCGCAGATACCGGCTCACGGGCCCAGCTGACTTCCAGCGGGTGAGGCGTACGGGAACCTCCTACTCCCACCCGCTGTTCGTTGTGGTCGTGTGCGCCAACGAGCTTCCGGTTGCCCGTCTCGGCGTGAGCGCCAGTCGCAGCCTGGGAAACGCCGTGCGACGCAACCGGGCCAAGCGCCGGTTGCGCGAGGCCTTCCGACCCGTCGTCGCGGACGTGCGCGGCGGTTGGGACCTGGTGGTCATCGCCCGGCCCGCGCTGCTGGACGCCGAGTGGCCGTCGGTGCAGGCCGCCGCACGCAGCTTTCTGAAGCGCGCCGGCCTGCGGCGAACGGAGTACGGAGGCCGTGAAGACCAGGTGTCTGAGGCCGTCGAACCGAGTTTGAAGGATATCCCCCTCACCTGGGGGAACCTGCCTCGGCTTCCGCTGCTGGCGTTGATCCGGTTCTACCAGTTGACGATCTCGCGGGCTCTGCCCGCCGGAACCTGCCGTTTCCATCCGACCTGTTCTCACTATGGCTACCAGGCCATCGCCCGATACGGGCTGTTCAAAGGCGGATGGATGGCGGGTCTGGCGCGTCCTGCGCTGCCAGCCCTTCAACCCCGGCGGATACGACCCCGTACGATAGGAGCTGCATGGTGCGTCGATCCCTTCGTCTCCCCTGGGCTGCCGTCGGTGCATTGCTCGTGGCGGCCCTGCTGCTCAGCGGATGTTCGGGAGCAGCGTTGACCCCCTCCAGCTGGCCCGGCGTGGCCGCGGACGCAGAAACCGCCTACGTCGCCAGCGCCCAGGCCGTGTACGCGATCGACCTGGCCACGGGCGCCGAACGCTGGCGCTTCCCGTCGGTGGCGGACCGCGGCGTCGCACTCTACGCCCCTCCCCTGATCACCGATGACGGACTGGTCATCCTCGGCGGATTCAACAAGACCGTCTACGCCATTCATGCCTCTGACGGCAAGCAGGCCTGGACCTTTGCCCAGGCAAAAGACCGCTACGTCGGGGGCGCGTCGCAGGCCGGGGAGCTGATCCTCGTTCCCTGCGCCGATCACACCCTGTACGCGCTGCAGCGCGCCAGCGGCGCCCTCGTCTGGTCTTTCGAGACCGGGGCCCCGTTATGGGCGGCGCCGTTGGTCGATGGTGAGGTGGTTTACCTGCCCTCGCAGGACCACACGCTGTACGCGCTCGACGTGCGGACAGGCAATCCCCTGTGGTCGAAAAACCTGGGCGGCGCACTCTCCGACACCCCGGTCCTCGTCAGTGGGATGTTGCTGGCCGGGACCTTCGGCCAGGGGCTATCCAGCCTCGATCCCGGAACGGGCGCGCCCCGGTGGGCCGTGACCACCGCTGGCTGGGTGTGGGGCAACCCGGCAGCCGATGAAACCGCGGCGTACTTTGGCGACCTGAGCGGCGCGGGCCGCGCCGTGTCCCTCCAGGACGGGTCGGACCTGTGGTCGTACCAGGCCGCCGGAGACGTGGTCGCCAGCCCGGCACTGGGCGACGGCACGGTCTTCTTTGCCACCTCAGCCGGCGTGGTGCAGGCCCGCTCGACCGCCGACGGGGCCTCGCTGTGGGAAGTCACGATGGCGGGACCCGTGAACACGGATCCGCTGCTGGTGGGCGACCGTTTGCTGGTGGCCGTCTCCGGCGGCGGTGTGCTGTTGGCCGCGCTCGACCCGGCCAGCGGCGCCACGCGCTGGACCTTCGCGCCGGCCAAGTAGCCGGGAGAGCCATACCATGTGGGACACCGTCATCCTCAACCCGATGATCAACAGCCTGCTGTGGATCTATGATTTGCTCTGGAACAACTTCGGGCTGGCTATCATCATCTTCACCGCCTTGATCCGGCTTGTGACCCTGCCGCTGACTCTGCAGCAGCAACGCAGCACGCAGAAGATGCAGGAAATGCAGAGTTCCAAGGCGTGGCAGGACATGCAGAAGAAGTACAAGGACGACAAGCAGAAGCTGCAGCAAGAGCAGCTCAAGCTGTATCAGGAAGTGGGCTTCAATCCGCTGAGCGGCTGCCTGCCCACGCTGATCCAGCTGCCGATCATCTTCGGCTTGTACGGCGCCATTATCCGCGCCCTGGCTACGACCCCCACCCAGCTCCTCGAGCTCGCCAACCACATCTACAGTTTCATCCCGAGCTCGATCATCCCGCTGAACAGCCACTTCCTCTACATGAACCTGGGGCAGCCGGAACGTCTCTTCCTGCCGTTCCTGCCGAACATCGGCATCCCGGTGCTGACGATCCTGGTGGTCATCAGCACGTACTTCCAGAACAAGCTGATGACGCCGCCGACGGGCGATGCGCAGGGTGCGCAGATGGGCAAGGTGATGGCGTTGTACATGCCGCTGCTCCTCGGCTACTTCGCCTACACGCTCGCCTCCGGCCTGGCGCTCTACTTCGTCGTCTCCAACCTGCTGGCCATCGTGCAGTATGCCGCTACGGGAAAGCTGGATATCAAGAAGCTGCTCTCCTTCGGCGGAAACAGCACGGCCAAGCCAAAGCGCTGACCAGGGGCGCGGGTCCGGCGCTCCTACAGGACTTCAGCCTGTTCACGGACCGGGTGATCGTATGCGAGATCAACGCCTGACTGTAGAAGTGACGGCCCCGTCGATCGAGGAGGCCGTCGCTCGCGGCGCCGCCGAATTGGGCGTCCCGGTGGATTCGGTAGACGTTCAGGTGCTGGACGAGGGCGGCAAGGGCATGTTCGGCCTGGGCTTACGCCAGCCGCGCGTGTCCGCCTGACGCTCAAAGTCGCCGGCCCCGGCTTTGTCGAAGCGAATGAGGAAGTCGCTGCGTCGCCGTCGTCGACCGAGCTCTCCGAAGAGGATGCCGAAGCGCTGCGCGTCTCCGAGGACACGCTGCATGAGCTCCTGCAGCGCATGGGCGTCGACGCCACCGTACGGGCGCGCTGGGGTGAGCCCACCGGCCCGGAGACGCCGCGCAATGTGTTCGTGGATCTGCACGGCTCCGATCTGAGCATCCTGATCGGACATCGCGGCGAGACCCTGTCGGCGCTGCAGTACATCACGCGCCTGATCGTCGGCAAGGAGCTGCACCGCCCGCTGCCGATCGTGCTCGACGTCGAAGGCTACCGGGCACGGCGCGAGCGCCAGCTCCGCCAGCTCGCCCAGCGCATGGCGCTGCAAGCCGTCGAACGCGGACGGACGATGACCCTCGAGCCGATGCCGGCCAACGAGCGCCGGATCATCCATATCGAGCTCCGCGACCACGCCCAGGTGACGACCGAGAGCATCGGCGAAGGCGATCACCGAAAGGTGACCATCATCCCGCGGCCCTGAGACGTTCCGACCCGCGACGAACCAGGACCCCGGCTACAAGAGAACGCAGTCCCCCATCTTCGCCTTCTCGACCACCACACGGTGGTCGAGTTCGCGCAGACACTGAAGCACACCCTCCGCCTTGCTTTCTTCCCAGAAGTCCTCGGCCTTTCGCCCGAATTCCTCCAGGTGGGCCAGCACAACCCGGCGCGGGTGCAGGTCAAGGCAGAAGCGGCAGAAGGCATGCCGCAGCGGAGGCTCGTCGTCCTGGGCGCTTCCACGGCCAAGCCAGACGTGTGCAACCAGGCCGTCCACAGCGCCGAGGCGGGGCAGCCGGTGTGCCTCGAACGTGCGTGTGTCCCCTGGGAACAGCCAGCGCTTTGAGGCGAATTCCGCGACGAGGCCCAGGCTGGGTACCCTCCGATGGCGGGACGATGTGCCCCCGTCCATCGACCGATCCGGCATGTCGTCATGCAGCCCATCGAATGGCGTGATTCGGACCGGTCCGATTTCAAACGCTTCCCCCGGCCTGGCGACCTCGACCAGCTGCCTTCTCAGCCCCGCCTCAGCGATCAGGAGCGGCCGGAGCGACTCCGGGACGATCCAGAGGATCGGGAGACGGTTCAAGCAGCGAATGAGGCCCATGTCGAGGTGATCGGCATGACGATGGGTGAGCACGACAAACGAAAGGGGAGCCAGGGAGCGCAGGACTGGAACAGGCCCGGCTTCGGGGACTCGCCAACGGAGGGTCAGCGGGTCGATCGCCCAGCGGATATGCTGGGTGCGCAAGAGATAGTTGGCGGAGTAGACCAGCCAGGCACAGTCGTCCGTGCCATCCGCGTGCCACTCGGCCGTGATCCGCTTCCAGAGTTCTGGATAGCGCGCGATGGCCTGCTTCCGCAGGCGCTCAATTCGCGGCGGGTGTCTGTCCGGACGGTTCATAGCCGTAGGCGTCCCGGAGCAACGCCTCGACATCGCTCCGCGTTCCCTGGAAGTGCCCCTGCGCCTCCATCTTCAGGCTGGTCAGTGCGGCCGCCCACAATGTGGCCGTCGCCGGAGGTTCGGTCAGACGCATCGCGACGTAGGTACCCAGGCATGTATCGCCTCGGCCGCTGCGGCCGTTCATCCGCTTCGGGTGGAAGGGCGCCTCGTGGTACTCGCCGTGATCGAAGACCAGCACGCCATCCTTCCGCGTCAAGACGATTTCTCCCGGGCCCATGTCGGCCAGGTGCCGGCAGGCGGCCTTGACGTCGGTCTCGCCGGTCAGGAACTCGGCCTCGACCGCATCCACTTTGACGATGTCAAGCGCAGCGAGAACGGCTTCCTTCTCGGGCCAGGGTGCGTGTACGACGCGTGTGCCATCGAGCACACGGATGAAACCCTGCATGTCGGCAGCCAGCAGCATGCCCCGGCGGCGCAGGCCCTGGATGACCTCCAGGCCCACTTCGCCCGAATCGACGTCCCCAGCACGGCCGCGCGGGCGTCCACGGAGTCCACTTGTTCGGCGGAGATCGGGCCGGCGGACGCGGTCACATACATGTCGCGGACATCGACATCCTGGGTGGGGTACTCGAGCTTGACACAGGTCGAGGCCGGCGTGTATTGGACGAACACGTCGACGCCAGCCCTTTCCAGGATCCCCACCACGTGCCGGTCGGCTTGGGCGAGTCGGGTGACGGCGGCTACCTTCAGCCCCAGCCTTGCCCCCGCCGCTGCGGCGTAGTGGGCGCCGCCCCCGTCGACATGACTCTCGCCTGCCGGCGAGACGATCGTGTCTTTGGTGTAATTGCCGATGTAGACGACGTCATAGACGGTGCGACTTGCGGTCACGGAGGTCAGCCCTTCCCTGTTGTCAGGATTCTTCCTGAGGTATGCGCGACTAGCACGCCTCAACGCAGCCGAGTCGAACGAGGGTCTGCATGCCGGCGACGATCTGCTCCGGCGTGGCTTGCGGGCGGATCTCGCACGTCCGCAGCGCACCGGCAGGCAGCCAGGGTGCCAGACGGGCGAAGTCGACCTCACCCAGACCCGGAGCGAGATGGTCGTCGACGCCCTTCACGTCATGCAGGTGAACCTCTACGATCCGATGGGCGAAGCGCTCCAGCCACTCCTGGTGCGTGAAGAACCCGAGGCGCTCCATCGCCTGAGCGTGGCCGACGTCGTAGACCATACCCAGGACGTCGGGTCCGGCACACGCCAGCAAGTCACCCATCTCCGCCGGAGTGGGGATATCCAGATAGTGGTAGCGGTTCTCCAGCCCGAGGAGGATCCCTTCCTCCCGGGCGCAGGCGAGCAGTTCGGTCAGGCTGCGCTGGACGGCCTCCAGCCGCGGGCCCGACCGCAGCCGACGCACTTCGATCATGCGGTCTCGCACCTGCGCAAACTCCGGTGTCCCAGCCTGCCCGGCCTGAAACAACCGACGCAGCTCCTTTTCCAGGCCTCCATCACCGGGGATACTGCCGGGATGGACGACCACCTGGCCGAGCCCCCAGCTCGCGTGCCAGGTGAATGCTGCGCCTGACCATGCGCACTGCCTGCTGCCGGTTGTGCTCGTCTTCGGAGGACACCTGCCAGTCCAGCGCAACCATCCGCGAAGCCGGGACATCTCTCGGGCACGGCTCGTGGACGCTGCTGTAGATGTACGGGTGCAGCGTCGAGCCAGCAAGTGCGGCGGAGTCCACATCATGGTTGAGCTCGACACCCGAGAAGCCCATGTCCTGTGCCGACTGCAGGAACTCATCCAGGCGGCGAGACTGGCGGTTCCATCCCATCGTCGAGAGCGAAGCCTTCCAGCGCGGCGGGCTGTTCGAACCTCCGCGCTCGGTTGCCGAGGGCGTGCCGGCATAGCGAGGAGGGAAGATCTCCAGCAACTCCTCGAGACCGTCGATCCAGTGATCGGGGACCAGGTCCGCCGCCTGCAAGTCCTTGGCGTTGGGCTTGAGCCGGTGCAGCAGCACCACCTTGGCGAAGCCTGCCTGCCGGGCGCCTGCCAGGTCTGTGTCACGCCGGTTGCCAACGAAGGCGCAGCGCTCCGGCCGGACCTCCATCGACGTGGTTGCCAGTTCGAACGGCAGCGGATCCGGCTTGCGCCTGCCATGGACCGCCGATAGGGCCACTACGTCGAAGCAATCGAGGATCCCGTAGCGTTCCAGCAATTCCGGGGTCTCGGTCCGGCTGCTGGCGTTGCTGATGACCCCGAGGCGGTAGCCACGGCGGAAGAGCTCCCTCACGACCCTGTCCGCCTGCGGGAGCATCTCCCACGTGGCGTACGCTCGTCTCCAGGCACGATGCAGGTCCAGCGCCCGCGGGCGAACCAGCTCCGCAGGGAACTCCGGAAGCATCCAGCGCGTCCAGAAGTCCTCTTCCGGGATTTCGCTGCCGGCTTCTTCCGCCCAGCGTTTGTACTCGCGGGCGCGGGGAAGCAGCCGCTCATCCCACTCCTCGCCGGTCAGCTGCGTGCCGAGCAGCGCGTTCAGGGAGGAGAGGGACTCACGCCGCTGCGCCTGCGTCGTGTCGGGTTGACCGTTTGAGCGTGCCCCCCACGTCAAACAGGACCGCGTCGATCTCGGGCCTCATGCGGTTCACCGTGGAGGGGCTGGAAGGGAATGGGGCTCAGCCTGGAGCCGCAAGACGGGTGAGTTCAGGAGATGCCGGAAGGTTGGCAGATGGTCGTCGGCGACGGCGCCCGGCTCGTCGTTAAAGGCGATGGTGTGCATGCCGACCGCCCGCGCTCCGTCGAGCTCCGAATGCGCATGTCCCACGAAGGCGGCCTGATCGGCCAACAGCCCGAGCTGCCGCAGTGCCGCCTGGTAGATACGCGCATCCGGCTTCTGGATTCCTAGCTCCCGGGAGGAGATGAAGCAGTCCCAGACGTGGCCGAAGCCGGCGCGGGCGAACCAGGCCAGCTTGGCGTGAACAGGCACCGCCGTGTCGGTGATGATCCCCAGGAGGTACCCACGCGCCTTGAGGCTGACGAGCGTCTCGGCCACGCCTTCGATGATGGACACCGACTGATCGTCCTGCTCGAGGGCGCTGCATTCCCTGCTCGACCGCCGCAGAGTCGATCACGCCGTACAGCCCCAGGAGCGCACGTCGGTACTGCTCCTGGTCCGAGCTCGCCGCGGTAGGCGCCTTCCCTCAGCGACCTGACGACCTCCACCGGGACGTCTTTCACGTTCAGACCCCGGGCGGTCAGGAACTCGGCCAGACACCGCCCCTTGTCGGGACGACGGTAGAGGATATCCCCGGCGTCGAACAGCAGCGCTCGGACGCGTAGACTCGGGTCCAACCGCGGGCGGCTGCGCGCCGCCTGGGGCGATTGCTCCCGGCGCAGGATCTCCGCTAGTTCCGACAGACTGTCGATGGTCTCATCCGGGGCGGGACCCTGCTCGTCCTCGTTGTGCCGGAAGTCGTGCCGAATCTGGATGGACAGCCCGTAGCCCGCCGCCTGTGAGCCCTTGATGTCCCGGGAAATCCGATCCCCGACGTAGGCGCAGGCGCTCGTCGGGGCTTCGGCCAGCCGTGCGGCGTAGTGGAAGATCGACGGGTCGGGCTTGCGGCGGCCGTACTCGCTCGAGAGGACGATGGGATCGAAGAAGCCTTGCAGCCCGTATTCGTTCAGGCACGTGGGGACCTGGCCGCGGCTGCAGACGTTGCTGATCAAGCCGATCTTCAGCCCCATGCGCCGGATAGCCTCCAGGACCTCCGGCGACTCGGGGCGCATGGCGCGCTCGTAGAACCGTGTCTCAACGTAGAGCATCAGGTCTTCGCCGGCCGCCTCCAGCCGGAGGGGATCCACCGGGTGATCGGCAAAGACGTACTCGCGCCACACCCTGGCCGGCGGCAGTTCATCCAGGGACGCCAGGCTCCGCTGGTGGTAGCGCTCAAGGCCGCCGGCGACGACCTCGTACAGCTGCTCATCCGTCCAGGGCAGATCGATCCCTGCGGAGAGCAGACGCTGGCGCAGCCCGGGAGTCGCGCGCAGCCGCGATTCCCGCGAGTACCGGAAGGTCTCGATCGTCCCACCCATGTCGAAGAATACAGCCTGGATGGTCATGGGTACAGTCTCTGCATGAGGACAACACTCCACCATTCCACCCGGGATCGTCCTTGGACCTGGGTGTTCGTCCAACACTGACTTTCCATGTAGCTCTTCTTCTGTAGTGCGGTTTGGAGGGGGATCTTCTGGACACGGACAAGGTGCGTCCGTGTCCAAAGAAACCCATGAAGGTGTTACTCGACTTCGTGTCCGCTATTTCGGAGCCGCCAACACGCTGGCCGCCCAGAAGTCGCGGACCTTGCTGACATTGTTCCAGTCGAAGACGGGATCCATCTCCCAGACCTGCGGCATCAGTTGGTCAATGAGGCAGGTTGTCTTCGTTGACGGAGAGACCTTCAGCCGCCGGGTACGTGCCAAGCTCGTTCCAGGGAGCGAAACCGTCTTCCGAGAGAATGAAGCGGATGAACAGCTTCGCCGCATTGGGGTGCGGGGCATTGGTGGCGATCGCCAGGAAGCTGGTCTTCTGGATGCCCATGACCGGATTCAGATCAAAACAGGGCATCATGTTCAGTTCGCCATCCAGGGTGGCCTCGTAGCTCGAGTAACCGGACGAACCCAGCCCGGGCTCTTCGCCTTCGGGCAGCGCCAGCCCGGCATAGGCCTCGTCCACCATATCGCCGTCGTTGAAGATGACAACACCGTTGTAGGCCAGCTTCTTGAGCCACAGATAGCCGGCATCCTCCACCACCATGCCGGAGGCATCCGGCGCGGCCATCTCATCGGTGGCCCAGTCCTTGCCGTAGAGATCCTGGTAGGCCACGGCCATTTCGTCCGCATTCTGCACGAAGGTGGCCATCTTGGCCATGGTGCTGACGTCAGAGATCGGGTCCTCCATGAAGAACTTGGCCTTGTATTTCTGCTTCCGTGATCTGCCAGATGTTGGTGATCGGGCAGCCGTCCGGGTTGAACTTGTTGTTGTACCCGATCACGTCGGTCGAATGGCGTGCAATGGCGAACGGCCGTTCCGCGGTCAATTCCGGGATGGACACATCCCGGGGGACGAACCACCACAACCATTGGTTGGGTACAAAGCGCCCGAAGAGGATATGACCGTCGCTGTTGAACCAGACATCTCCAACGACGTTCCCGCTTTCCTGCTCGGCCGACATCTTGGTGTCGATCCCGTCGGTGTCAGCAGCATCGAATACGATGTCCGGATACAGGGCGTACCAGGCATCGGGCAGGTCCTCAACTCCGCCTGAGTTGGAATAGACCGTGACCTTGCCTTCCAGCTTGGCCGCCGCTTCGATCGCCGCCCAGTCATCGGTCTCAGGCTGGTAGGGGCCAACGCCATTGTCCTTCGCCCATTGCTCGGCTGGGGTGAGCGGCGTTTCTGCCGCGGGGGGTTCTGTGGCGCCAGGCACAGGCGGCTCGGTGGCCACGGTCGTGGCCGGTGTTCCGCCGCAGCTCACGACCAGGCCGAACAACACAACGAGAGTGATCAACTTCGCGAAGAGTCTTCATTTCTTCCTCCCTACATGGTTAGAAGCGGATAGCCTTGAACACGAGCTCTTTCCTTGCAATCTTCATTCCTGGGTTTCCCTTTCTTGGACCTCCCTTCACAATCAAGTCCTCGATCAAGGTGGCTTGCGAAGTGAAACCAGGACTGTCTGCGTCGATTGTCTTCAGGAAGAGATGAGATTGCCGCTTTTCTTGTCATACAGGTTCAACGTCTCCGGATCAAAGGTCAGCCAGATCTTCTCATCCATTTTGATCTTGCTGATGCCCATCACCTTGATGGTCATTTCCATTTCATCCAGGCGGGCGATGATGGTCGAATCAGCCCCGGAGGGCAGCACAGAATAGGTGATGAACTCGACCGCCCCAGGCTCGGGTTGGGTCGAAATGGCGATATCCTCCGGACGCACTGCAACCACCACCTCGCCGGTCGCGCCATTGGTGTTCATCGGAATCTCAAACTTGCCCAGGCTGACCGACTGACCTTGCCGTTCACAACGCCATCCATCAAATTCACTTTGGGATTGCCGATGAAATCCGCCACGAACAAATTGGCCGGGAAATGGTAGACGCGGTCCGGCGTATCCAGCTGCTGGACGACGCCCAGTTTCATCACCGCGATGTTGGAGGACATGGTCAGGGCTTCCAGTTGGTCGTGGGTCACGTAGACGGTGGTCGCTCCGGAGATATGGTGCAGGCGCTTGAGCTCCGTCCGCATGTCCATGCGCAGGCGGGCATCCAGGTTGGAAAGCGGTTCGTCCATCAGGAAGACCTTGGGGCGATAGGCCAGCATGCGCGCCAGGGCAATGCGCTGCTGCTGCCCACCGCTCATCTCGCGCGGGTAGCGGTCTTCGTAGCCTTCCATCTGCACTTCCGCCAGCGCTTCCTTTACCCGTTCGTCCATTTGCGCCTTGGACATCTTCTGGATCTCCAGCGCAAAGGTGAGGTTCTTGTACACGGTCATGTGCGGCCAGAGCGCATAGTTCTGGAAGACCATCCCCAGGTCGCGCTGGCCGGCGGGCAGCGAAATTCCCTTTGCATGGGAGAAGACCAGTTTGTCGCCGATGTAGATCTCGCCCTCATCCGGATCCTCCAGCCCGGCGATACAGCGCAGCAGGGTGGTCTTGCCGCAGCCGGATGGTCCCAGCAGGGTCAGGAAGGTTCCCGGTTCGATGGTCAGGCTGACATTATTGACCGCAACCACACTGCCGAATTTCTTGGTCAAATTTTTAATGGTGATCGTTGTTGCCATGGTTTTCTCTACCTCTCCCAAGACCCTTCTTCAGGCTGCCGCCGCGGAAACGGCTGATGATGAAATTGCCGATCAGAACGAGCACAATCAGCAGGATGATGACCGCGTTGGCCTGTTGTTCATTTCCGTTCTCGCTGTAGCGCATGGTCAGGCTGGCCAGTACCTGGGTGGCCGGCGTGACCAACAGGATGATCAGGGACAGCTCCCGCATGGTCGTGATGAAGGTCAAAAGAAATCCGGAAATGAAACCCGGCTGGTGAGAGGAAAGATAATGCGCCGGAAGCGCTGCCAGCTGTTGGCTCCCGCCACTGCGGCCGCCTCCTCCAGTTCGCGCCCCACCTGGAGCATGGCCGAGACCCCGCTGCGGGAGGAATAAGGGATATGCTTGGCCACCGATACAACCACCAGCAGGGCAAAGGTGCCGTAGAAGCGGCGGGATCGGCCCGACCGGTTCTGGTGAACATCGTGATGTAGACCGCGCCGAAGGCAATCCCCGGGATCACGTACGGGATGAAAGCCAGCTGCTCGACCAGCTTGCCCAGGCGGGTGCCGCGTCCCTTGACGATGGAATAGCCCAGGATGACCCCCAGAAAGGCCGTGAAGAATGCGGTCTAGAGCGACAGCCTGATCGAATTCCAGGCAGCCCGGTAAATGGCGGGGTTGCGCAGAATGCCCGGTTCTCCGCTGTATGATCCGGATATCGCTCTCGCCGATCCAGTGAGCCAGGGTCAGATTGCTCAGGCTGTAATCTCCGGACTTCAGCATCAACGTGCTCCACGTCAGGAGGACCAGCGGAACGACGCGACCAGCACCTGAAAGATGATCACGCTGCGGTCAAGACGACCTTCCTCATGTTGCGCAGCTTTGTTTTCTGGGACATAAAGCCGCGTCCGCCGATCGTCTCGTAACTCTTCCGTGTCCCGACGATTCTCTGGTTGATGGTGATGGTGATCATGGAGAAGAGGATCAGCGTGATCGCCAGCACAAAGGCATCCCCGTTGGCGCCGACCGCGATGTTTGGCGCGGATCATGGTGGAGACCGTGTAGTAGCGGACGGGCACGCCCAGCACGTTCGGTCCGCCGAAGGTGCCCATGACCTTGGAGAAGGTCATGATGAAACCCGAAAGCAGGGCCGGCACGACCAACGGGAAGGTGATCTTGCGCAGAATCCGCCAGCGGCTGGCGCCCATCAGTTCGCCGGCTTCCTCCAGGCTGGAATCGATCGACATCAGCGCCGCGGAGACGAACAGGAAGAAGAAGGTGTAGTAATGCAGCGCGCTGCTGATGATGATCGGTAACGGTCCGTAGGACAACCAGTCCGGCGGACTCGTTCCCATCAAGAATTCATAACATTCCCGGTACTCCGCCTGTCGCCTGTTCTTGAACATCACTTGTCCAGGCCTGGGCGATGGTCCAGGAGGGCATGATGTAGGGCATCACCGCCAGGACATTGATCACATTCCGCCCGGCATGTCGGTGCGGACCACCAGCCAGGCCAGCGACCCACCGATCAGGAACGAAAGCACAACCGTGCCAAGGGAGATGGTCAGCGAATGCAGCAGGGGGGTGTAGGTCAAGATCCTGCCGATGTTGCTGGTCAGCATCCTGATCCAGTGGAAGAGGGTCAAGTCCCCTACCACGGCGTCCGGGGCGCGGTTGAGGTCAGTATCCTGCCAGGTCACCGTGGTCTCGACCAGCGGTAGAGTGGGATGATGACCATGTCGAACATCACCGCCAGCATGATCAAAGCCAGGACGACATGGGGTCTGGTCAGCCAGCGAAGGAACCGCCGGGAACGGGACACAGCCTTTGGAAAGGGAGGCTTGACGGATTCCGAGGGTGGTCATGCTGTACTCCTGGGCCTACCTGTCCGGCTCGCCGGTTCGACTGGAGGCGTTCTCGCAACTGGTCCAGCTTGTCCAAACGTGACGTCACCGCATCCTGGTTCTGACTGGCGATCTCCAGCAGCAGCGTGTTGATGATGGTCATGGGGACGACCAGGGAATGGAATGCGGACACGGGTCCGCGCTTGGCGGCGAGAACGATCTCGGCCTTCTCGCCAACGACGGAGCCCAGTGTGTCGGTAAGCAGAATCACCGGGCAGCCCTTCTCGGCCGCATGGTCCAGGACGATCTGCAGGGTCGGGATTCACATCGAAGAAGCCGATCGCAAACAACACGTCGCGGTCGGTCATCAGGAGCAAGGGTTCCAGGGTTTCGCGCCCGGTCGCGGTCAGCGGGATGACCTGCTTGCCAAAGCGGGTGAGGCGCAGGTTGAGCAGATGGACCAGTGACACCGATGGGCCCTGTCCAAACACAAAGACCCTCTCCCGCTCCGTCAGATACGGCCACAGTCTGGTGCAAGGCTTCCCGGTCCACTGTCTGAAGGGCCTCCGTCAGATAGTCGATCTCTGAGACCGTCACTTTTTCGAAGATGTCCCCCGCCTCGCGCAGCTCATCCAGCCGGCCGCGCAGGCGGACCGAATGTGTGACCCGCCGGCGGAAGTTCTCCTGGAGAACGGCTCGCATGGCCGGATAGCTTTCGAAGCCCAGCGTTCGGGCGAAACGCACGACGGTCGCTTCGCTCAATCCAAGCCGGTCCGCCAGCTCGCCCGCGGCAAGGAAGGCAGCTTCGTCCTGGTTTCGGCGCAGGTAATTGGCGATGCGCTTCTCGCTCTTGGTTAAGTGATCGAAGTGCTCGGCGAGGGTCGTTCCGAATTCGCTGGCGGAGGCAGCCTCGTCGTCACTCATCGCTCGCCCTCCCTGACGTCCGCAGTTCGAGGGGCTACTTGCAGCCGAAGAAACCATGAACGCTTACTTTCATTTGAATACAGTAGTGCATTCTTGGTTGCATCGCAAGTGTTCTTTCACGCCGTCTGTTATGTAACTAATTTGGTCCTTACTGTCAGACATGGCGGCGGGACACTTGGCCCACGCTCCGAAAGCGCCCCAACCCGCTCTCGCATGGTCGACCTAAACCCCGCCCCCATCCCCCGGCCAAGCATGCCGGCGATCTCTGGCGTCGCCCACAGCGCTCCACCGGTCGTGTCCACGACCAGGTCGCACACTTCCATCTGAGGGCGGTAGCAGATCTCGGCCATCAGGAACTGCTCCTTGAAGAAGCGGTTCCGGAAGTAGTCGGGCTCGTACTTCCTGCGGTAGTCGATGTCTCGCCTCCACTTGCGCTTCATCCGCACCGGGTCATCGGTCAGGTAGACGACCTTGATCCCGATGACGGGCGCCGCCTCTTCCAGCAGGAACGGGAAGTTGCCTTCGATGAACACAATGTCACCAGCCGGGACGTCGACCTGCGTGGCCCCGGGCTTCAGATTGCCCTGCAGATCGTGGCTCGACACGGCGTACACGGTGTCGTAGCGCGGCGTCTGGATCGCCTGCCCGCGGCGAATCTCCGCCAGGGCGCGCGTGAAGAGCCCGAGGTGGATGGCCTCCCGTCCCAGCGTGTGGATGCCCTTCTCCTCCCGGTAGTCACGGTCGGTCAGGAAGTTGTCCATCTCGATGGAGGTCACACTGCGGCCGTCCGCCTGGAGCGCCTCCCGCAGCCGCTCGACGATCTCGGTCTTGCCGGCGGCTGTCGGGCCGGCGAGCGCCAGGATGATCGGCGTCCCCTTGGCGTCGATCAACCGCCGGAGGCAGGCCAGGAAGGAATCGTCCAGCTCGGCGTTCGCTGCGGCGAACTCCTTGTAGCCAATCGACTGGAGGCGTTCGAAATGCTCCTGCCGGCGCTCGAAGGTGCGGAACGGCTTGCCGCCCAGGTGGGCGACGATCTTCGGCGTGAAGTACAGGTTGCGATGGAGGAAGTAGAAGCCGCGCACGTCGAAGTAGAAGTGGCGCCTGACCCAGTCCACCCGATACGCGCCGGTCACCAGCCCGACCAGGAGCATGAGGGTGAGCTTCTCGATCGGCTCGTCCAGCACGATGCATTCGCCCCGGCGGGGCTTCACCTGCAGGGACCGGTAGAACGTGCTGGAGGTCACCCGCTGCTTCGATCGTCCCCGGGATCGTCGAGGGCGACCGAGGCCCAACCGTCGTGGGGGGTGAGGTTATGAAGCGCGTAGCGGAACTCGTACAGTTCCAGTTCCCCGATCCCGGGGCTAACCTGCTGCAGCACCTCGTACAACGCCGCCGAGAAGGCGTCTGCATTCGCCAATCGATCAACAGGATCTCGGGCTGCGTTCCCCTTCGGCTCAGGTGCAGGCTGCGACATGCATCTTCTCCTCGTCTCCGACCCGGTCCCGTGTCATGCCCCGAACTTGGCCAGGCGCCCGGCGTGGGCCAGCGCCAGTGGCATCACGTCCGTCGCCCGCAACAAGCCCAGGCTGCCTTGCGCACAGGCGCGCTCGCCGAAGCTCGTGCACCCGCCCGCCCGCGCCGATCTCGAATGGAGGAGCAGCGGCACCGGGTGCCAGCTGTGCGAGCGCAGGATCGCCGGCGATGAGTGATCACCGCCGATAACGACCACGTCCGGCCGCAACGCCAGCAGCCGGGGCAGCTGGGCATCCACCTCTTCGATCGCCCGGACCTTGCCGTCGAAGTCCCCCAGCTCCCCGGCGGTATCGGTCTGCTTGACGTGCAGGTAGAAGAAGTCGAACTCGTCCCAGTGCGCTTCAAGGGCGGCGAACTCATCGTCGAGCGTCTCACCGCCGAGGTCCAGCACGCTGCATGCCCACGAGCCGTGCCACGCCCCGGTACATCCCTCGGACCGCGATGGCCGCCGCCCGCAGACGGTAGCGC
Organism: uncultured Chloroflexia bacterium; assembly: GCA_963777165.1. Lineage (GTDB taxonomy): Bacteria > Chloroflexota > Anaerolineae > Anaerolineales > E44-bin32 > DYJB01. The sequence goes on along the minus strand of CAVZPO010000007.1, from coordinate 3,895 downwards.
TCGAGGAAGCCGGGCAGGATCGGCGAGGTGGCGAAACCGCGCAGCAGGATCATGTTGGCCGGTGCTGCGGTGCGCCAGCAGCCGGCGTGCTGCCTCGAGGAAGCGGCCCACCAGGTGCGCGGCTTCGTCCGAGCCCGGCTCGAGCGACCGCACGGCGGGAATAGGGACGCCGGTCTGCTGCGGATCCGACTCGGTCAGGGCGTCGCCCAGGCCGGGGCCGCGGAACACGACCGCGAAGCGGTGATCCTTCACGGTGCGCAGGAAGATCTGCACCCCTTCGAGCTGTGATCGTCTCGAGCAGGACGCATAGCTCTCGATTCAATTCCGTCGGGATCCGGCCGGCCCGGCGGTCGATCAGCCGCCCCTCCCCATCCACCGAGCAGAAGTTGCCGCGGGCCGCCAGGTCGCCCGGGCCCAGTTCGAAATCGGCGCCCAGGGCCTCCATCGCCCCACGGCCGATCGGGTTCTCGAGGGGGTCGTAGCCGAAGAGGGCCAGGTGCCCCGGCCCGCTGCCGGGTGTAATCCCCGGCGCCACAGGCAGCGTCAGACCGAGCTCCGAGGCGGAGGCCAGGGCGTCCAGTGCCGGCGTCCGGGCACTCTCCAACTCAGTGGGACCTCCGAGCTCGCGAGGCAGTCCACCCAGACCGTCCAGAACGAGCATCACGATCTTGGTTTGCGCACCTTCGATCAGCTCGTCCACCGGGTGGCGATTCATGTTGACGGCCTCACCCGTTCGCCGGGTGACCCTCCCCGATGCCGTCGACGATCGCCTCATAGGCGCGGCGGGTCTTCTCGTAGTCGCCGTTCCGATCGAGGGCGATCCCGCGTCCGACCGCGCTGGCGATCTCTCCCCCGCCGATCTCCTTCAGGCGTTCCTCGAGGCGGGCCAGCAGATCCGGAGCGCTCCCGGGCGCCGTGCTGCGGCCATCCAGGATCAGGTGCAGGTAGACACTCGAGACGCCCTGCCGGCGCGCCATGCGCAGCACCTCGAGCGGATACTCGATCGAGCCGTGCGAGCTCTTCTCGGAGAGCAGCCCGATGAGGTGCAGGCTCGAGCGGCGCTTGCGCACCTCACCGATCACCTTGCGCAGCGTCTCGTTCTCCGAGAACGACCCGTCGGCCATGGCCTGATCGAGGCGGACATCATCCTGTGGGACCAGCCGGCCGGCGCCCAGGTTCATGTGGCCGGCTTCCGAATTGCCCGCCTTGCCGGGTCCCAATCCCACGGCCTCGCCCGGAGGCGAGCAACTGGCTGGTCGGGTGCTCGCGGATAAGCCTCCCCCACACCTCAGGTTGCGCCAGGAAGATCGGATTCGCGGAGTCCTGCCGCCCGATCCCCCACCCGTCGAGGATCAGAAGCAGCACTCGGCGTCCGGCGTGCCAACGGACCGAAGGCAACAGGCATTGGCCGTTCATCTCATGCGGGGGCTCGATCCCGAGCAGCCGCAGGACGGTCGGGGCGACATCGGCCAGGGAGCCGTCGCGCACGTGCAGCCCGGGGGCCTTGCGCCCTTCCAGGTAGAGGAAGGGCACCGGGTTATCGGTGTGGGAGACGTGCGGCGAGCCGTCCGCCTGGAGCATGACCTCCAGGTTCCCGTGATCGGCCGTCACCAGCACGACGTACTCGCCGGCGAAGGCCTGTTCGACGATCTCGCCCAGGTGAGCATCTACGACCGCCGCGCAGCGCACCTTCGCTGCCTGGCTGGTCGTGTGGCCAATCACATCGCCGTTGGCGATGTTGGCCACGATCAGGTCGTAGCGGTCGTGGACACCCTGCACGATCTCGCGCTGTGACCCCGGCCAGGCTCAGTTCCGGAACCTGGTCGAAGGCGATGCCCTTCGGCGAGGGGATGCAGACATCCTTCTCGCCGGTGAACGGCTCATGCCGCCCGCCATTGAGGAAGAAGGTGACGTGCGCGTACTTCTCAGACTTGGCCACATGCAGCTGGGTCAGCCCCGTGCGGCCGACCACTTCCCCGAGGGTGTTCGTCAGGCGGGTCGGGGCAAAGGCGACCGGGAGATCCTTGAACTTCTCGTGGTAGAGCGTCAGGATGCAGAACGTCAGGTCGCGCACGGATCGCCGGGGGAAGCGGCTCCAGTCCTTTTCGACGAAGGCTTCCGTGAGCTGCACTTCGCGCTCCCCGCGGCGGCAGCAGAAGATGACGGCATCGCCGTCCTGCACCCGCCCCACGGGATGGCCGTCGGCGCCCAGCAGCACGACCGGCTCAAGGGCGTAGTCGGTTTGGCCCGACCGGTAGCGGGCGCGCACGGCCTCGGCCAGCGTCAGGGCGCCCGGTTCGGCGCGGTGATGGGCCACGGCTTACCCCGTGCCCTCCCGGGCGTTGGGACGCCGGCCGTCCGGCCGTGCGCTCGCCCCACGCGTGCGGGCAGGTGGTGCGGACGGTCGCCGGCCCTCGAAGGACGGCTCGACGCGGCGAGTCTGGCGCGGCGCTCTTCGCAGAGAGGGATCGTCGACAGGCAATGAGCGCCTGACCGGTGTTCACGCCGCGGCACGCCGGGCCGGGAAGATCTCGAGCAACCCGCTCAACGAGTGGACCATTGCGTCCGGCTTGTTGTCACCGCTGAAGTCCTTCTTCTCGACCTCTCCCGGTTCGAGCATGATGATGATCATGCCGAAGCCTGCCTGCCGACCACCGACGACGTCGCGGGACGGGTTGTCGCCCACGTAGGCAGCCTGCGCCGGCTCCACGCCCGCCTGGCGCGCCGCCTCCCGGTAGATCTCCGGACCCGGTTTGCGATGTCCGAAAACCGAGGACAGGATGACGGTGGAGAAGTACTTGCGCAGGCCATCTTCCTCGAGCCACAACGGAATCTCACGCTCGGTGATCGTATTGCTGAGAATCCCCAGCCGGTACCCCCGTCGAGTTAACTCCTCGACGACTTCTTTGGTGTCCGGCTGCGCAAAACGGCGGCCCATGGTCTTCCGGTACAAGAACGTGAGCTCCCCGGACAGCGGACCGATCCTCTCGTTGGGATGGTCGGGGAGCAACCAGCGAGTCCACAGTTCCTTCTCCGATGCCTCGCGCAGCGTCTCGAAGGCCCACTTTCGGTAGATCTTGTAGCGCTGATCAAGTTGTTCGCAGAAGTCCTCGGGCGATTCCGCGGCGCCGACCAGGCCCGCGATCTGCCGTCTGGCATCCGCCTGGTAGGGCTCGTCCTTCACCAGGACGCGCAGCGTATTGCCCACGTCAATGAAGATGACTTCGATATTGGGCTTCATTCCAGGGCGTCTCCTCTTACTTCGACATGTCTATCGAGAGATCTTGCATTTCTCTGCATGTTGCAGCTTCACTTTCATTTGTTCAGTGTACGTCATTTCGACCGTCATTGCAACATCTCTTTCATCTTCTCCCGAGTTGATACAAGACTTTCATGGTCGGTATTGAAGGGTTGTTCCCGCCGCCATCGACGAGCGCGGAGCCCGTACGGCGCTCATGAGCTGTGCCCGGGCAATCCCTGGGGGATCCGGTTGCTGGCGCCGGCGCAGGGCGGCGCTTCCTGCCTGCGCCTCGTTCAGCAGGCCACCGAGCAGGATCTCGTCGGTTGGGAATGTGGGCGCACGGCGCGCCACGCATGGGCGGCACCCTGCCCCGCGGTCGCCTTGCCCTAGCCCGACTCCCCCTGGCGGGCCTGCTGTGCCTGGTGCAGGGACCGGTAAGTCCCCGGGCGACCGATCAGCTGGGCGTGGGTACCCTGGTCGACGATCGTCCCGTCTTCGATGACATAGATCCGGTCGGCGTGGCGGATGGTGCTCAACCGATGGGCAATGATGACGGCGGTTCGCCCGGTGAGCAGCTGCTGAAGGGCCTGCTGGATCAGAGTCTCGGTGAGCGTGTCCACACTGGAAGTGGCTTCATCCAGGATCAAGAGACGG
>CAVZPO010000006.1:0-64755 GCA_963777165.1 uncultured Chloroflexia bacterium | reverse complement strand
TCATCGCCGCCACCAGCATGAAGTTGGCCGGGAAGGACAGCGAGCCCCTGGCCCGGCTGATGGTGACGCGTTTGTCCTCCATCGGCTGGCGCAGCACCTCCAGGACGCGCATCCCGAACTCCGGCAGCTCGTCCAGGAACAGCACCCCGCGATGCGCCAGCGAGATCTCCCCCGGGCGGGGCCAGTTGCCCCCGCCCACCAGACCGGCGTGTGAGATCGTGTGATGTGGCGATCGGAAGGGCCGCATCTCGATCAGCGGTGTGTCGGACGGCAGCAGATCGGCCACCGAATAGATCCGCGTGACATCCAGCGCCTCGTCGATGGTCATCCTGGGCAGGATCGAAGGCAGCGCGCGCGCCAGGAGCGTCTTCCCCGCCCCGGGAGGCCCGGCGAGCAGCACGTTGTGCCCGCCGGCCGCCGCAACCTCGAGCGCTCGCTTGACATGCTCCTGGCCCTTGATCTCGCCGAAGTCGGTTCCGGGGAGGTAGGAGGCCGAGTCCGTGCGCGTCGCGGGCGTGGCCGGCTGGATGGGGACGACGCCCGAGAGATGGTTGACCAGGGCGGTGAGCGAAGCGACCGGGATCACCTCCAGCCCCGGCACCAGCGCCGCCTCGCGCGCGTCTTCCACCGGCACGAGCACGCGCTCGAAGGATTCCTTGCGCGCCAGCGCCGCCATCGGCAACACCCCGCGCACGTGGCGCACCGATCCGTCCAGCGACAACTCTCCCAGCGCCAGCGTTCGCTCGAGCCACTCGGGCCGGATCTGCCCCGTGGCCGCCAGGGCCCCCAGGGCGATGGGCAAATCGTAGGCCGGGCCTTCCTTGCGAAGCGACGCCGGCGCCAGGTTGACCGTAAGGCGATGACGGGGGAATTCCAAACCGGCGTTCTTCACCGCCGCCTGGACGCGCTCGCGGCTTTCCTGCACCGCGGCGTCCGGCAGGCCGACGATGACGAAGGAGGGGAGCCCGCGCGAAGTGTCCACTTCCACTTCCACGATTGCCCCCTCCAGCCCCACAATGGCGCAGGAGTGGACCTTGGCGAGCACACCTTCAGTCTAGATGGAAGTCGCCAAGGGGTCAATCGTCCCTCAATCGTCATCCACCCGACTTGGGCCGAGCAATCAGCCCCGCTCCCGCGTTGCAGGGGCTCGCTACTGGTCCGGCTTCCAAAGGAGGCAGCTCTCAGGAGTGGAAGGATCGACCGGCAGTCGGTCTATGGTGCGGACCTAACCCTCCGGCGACGGCGGCGATCGACCACCCGGCCCTGGAAATCGCTCAAAGAAGGTGCCGGGCTTTCCGCGGGACCAGACTTCTCTCGCCGATCCTGCTGGTCGAGCTGAAGCGGGGTGTCGGCTCGCGACGCGTTCCCTAGCTCACCGCCATCCGGCCTGCGTGAGCCCGGGGCCGATTCGGCCCCGGGCTCTACGTCTCCGATGTCTGGCTCAGACCGCCCGCACGGCGCGGGCGCTTTCCGCCTCCGCCTCCGTCGCCGGACGCGCGGCCATCAGGAAGCCGGCGTACATCAGCCCTGCGGCGACCAGTTCTCCAAGATAAAGGTAGGCGCCGACGCCCAGCCGAGTCAGGGTGCTCGCCATGGCGATCGTCAATGCCCCGACGGCGATCAGCACATTGCCGACGACGCGATTGGGCAGGACCTGCTTCCGCATGAAGAGCCACGCCGACCACAGCGCGCCGCCGACCAGCGTCAACAGGCCATAGATGTTGAAGAACGGCGTGGCCAGCCGCACCAGCCCGCCGTTCCGGATGGCGGGCATCAGGTTGCGGTACTGCTCGCTGAGGGCAATCCCGCCGACATAGGCGCTCCCGTTGGTCTTGAGGATCGCCTGCACCATCAGGGCGCTGGCGGCCAGGCTGCCCACGATCAGCAGCGCAGTGAGGGTATGCACCCAGCGCTTGCGCACCAGCAGCAGCAGGCTTCCGTGGCCAATCCAGGCGGCGTTCAACACCGCTCCGAACAGGTACCAGAGGAAGAACACCGGTGCGCTCCAGCGGCCGAGGGCGAAGTAGGCTTCGGCGAAGCTGCTGGCGCCAAACATCGCAAGGCCGATGCCCCAGAACAGGAAATGTGCTTTGCGCTTGATGAACCAGCGTCGCAGGACGGAGACAGTGAAGACCAGCATGACGGCTGAGGACACAAAGGGCAGGACCTGGTTGAGCGGCATTCATCCCTCCTCGGACCAGACAAGTTGTGCTGACTAGCGGTAGGGCACCCATCCCAGGAGTACACCGGCCGCCACGAGGATCAACAACCCCATGACAATGGCCAGCCCAAGGATCAGCACCAGCAGGATCCGGGAGTAAGCTGCCGAACCCGCAGGCATGCGGGATCGGGCCGGCTTCCGCCACGGCCGGCGCTTCGATGCCGGCAGCCGCTCGGCGTCTTGCTCTCGATCTAACACGCGTCCTCTCCTCGGATCCGGGGAGCCGTCGGCATCACGCGCTCCCGCGAGTCAACCATATCGCCGCCTTAGGGGCTGCGTCAACAACAAATCGTCCCAATTGCCGAACCCTCACCAAGCGCTCACTACTGTCTAAAGCAACCCCTCATAGGGCGACGACTGCGGGGATGTTGGTCTGCAGATCCGTTTCGCCGGCCTCCGGCCTAAGTGTGGGTTGCCGCCTGTGGCGCGGGAGGGCCGAAGGCGCCCATCTAGTTCGTCTGGCCGATCCTCGAATGGAACTCGGGCTGCCCACAGCGGAGAGGCAGCGTCGGTCTGGCCAGCCCGGCCGTCCGGCGTCCTCCCCGAGTGGCGCTGGGAGATCCTGCGGGGTGGATGGCATCGCACCGCTCCCGGAGCGGGCCGCGGCGCCGACGGGAGTCGAGGGGCGTGCGGCAGGAGCGACTACTTGGTGAAGCGCGCCTTCAGGACCCGCAGCAATTCGGGGATCCATCGCCCAAGTGGCGCGAAGGTCGCCTGGGCTGCCACGTCGGGCCCCAGGCCGATCGAGAGCAAGTGGTCTTTCTTGACCACCACGGTCAGGTGTTGGCGCTTGGAGCCGGCGGCGCTGGCGAAGCGCATCGGGCCGCCTTCAAGCTCCCCCAGGATGCGCTCGGCCATGATCTGCGAGGCCGCCGCCATGGCGGAGATCCGATCCGCCGAGATCGGAGGATCCGGCGGCACGCACGAGACGATCAGGCCGTCGCCATCGACCAGGGCCACCCAGTCCGGGTCGGGCAGTTCCGCGGCCAACAAGCCCAGAACACGCTGCAGCTCGGATTGTCGCGTCGCCATCGTGCTTCCTTCCCCAAGAGGCCTTTGCTTAGAGTAACCTGACGACGCCCGGAAGGCAAGCGGGTGTTGCATGGGAGCTAGGGACCCATTTTCCCCGGGCATGGCGGCCCGAGCTTTCACCCCCTCCTCCTCACCTCTCATGCCACTCGACTGGGGACCTGCGGCCCGGTTGTCGCGGACTCGTGGTTTCCCCCTCTCCCTCCGGAGCGGTCAAGGACTGCCCCTCACTTCGCGATCCCGTTTTCCCTTCAACCGCGACGAGCCTCGTTTGCCGCTCCTCCGCCCTTCGGGATACAATCCCTCGAGCATGGATGCCACCCCCTTCTACCGCAAGCCCTGGTTCGGGACGCTCGGAGGAGCGGTGGTCTTTGGCGTGGTCTATGCCTGGGCCTCCGGCTCTTCGCTCCTCCTCCAGCCGGCCCTCACCTTCCTTCTCAGACGCGTTGCTCTTCTGCGCCAGTCTCCTGGTCACGGTTGCCCTGGCCTCTCAGTTCGTCCTGCCTGCACGAACCGGAGACGAACGGCGGCACGCGCTTTCCCGGGCGATTTCATTCCTTCTCGGACAGCACGGGCCGATCAGCGTCGTAGAGAACGGCCGGCTGGCGCCGGTGCGCGGTGAAAACCGGGCCGGTGCGGGGATCCTGTTCGTCGACCCGGCCAGCGCAGCGGTCTTGCGGACACCCACGCGCTTCACCCGGGCTGTCGGTCCGGGCATCATCTTCACCGCTCCGGGCGAGCGCGTCGCGGAAGCCATCGACGTGCGTCGCCAGGTCCGCAGCCTCCAGGGGCAGCGGCCGAGCCCCGGCGATCCAGCCGGACCCGCCTCGACCGTGGCATTGACGCGGGATGGCGTGGCCATTGCCGCAGATCTCAGCGTGACCTTCATGCTCGATCCGGGGCATACTCTCCCGCCGCGGGAGGGTCGCTCGGCGCAGTTGCCGCCCTACGAAGTCAACCTGCAAGCTGCCGAGCGTGCCGCCTACGGGCATGCATACGGTGACGGGGACCACGAGGACCTGCCATGGGCCGAACTGCCCCTGCGCCTTGCAATCGAGGTGTGGCGCGACGAGGTCAAACGTCACCGACTGGATGAACTGCTGGACGATCGCTCCGGGGATCCGTCCCCGGTTCGTCGCCTGCAGGACGGCATTCAGGCCCGCATGGTGCCGGTCCCTTCGTCTCCTTCGGAGCACGCGGCTGCTCCGCATCCAACCAAGGAACACCAGATCCTTGCCGCCCGCGGCATCCGCGTCCTCTCCGTCAGCCTCGGGAACCTGCTCCTGCCCGAGCGCGTTCAGGAAGGGCGTATGCAGCGCTGGCGCGACGCGTTGGGAGCTCGCTCCGAGTCACGCCTCGAGCTCTCCGCCCGACCGGAGGATGTGCACCACGCTCGGACCCTGATGCCGTGTGGTCGGAGCTGACCGGCTCCCTCAGGACCGCCCTGGCGAAGGGCGCATCCCCGGACCTGCAGTCCACTCTCCAGCACATCCTGTCGGACGCCGTGCATCTCGCCGACCAGATCGACGGACCGGAGGCGCGGCAACGGGCAGCGGATGAGATACGCGCCGTTGCGTCGGCAGTCGGCGCCTCGCCCGCCGCTCCACTCGGCTCGAGCGGCGACAGGGGGAACGCATGAGGACGCGCGGCTTCGCCGCCGCCTCCGTCTCCCCGGGGAGCGCAATCCTCGAGCGGGTGCTCGACCGCGGGCTCACCGGGGCCGCCACGCGGCTGCTGCTGGTGGTGATCCCGGTCGGCCTCGGCTGGTTCCTGCTGACCGTGCTTGTCGATCCGGTCGCCGCCCCCACGCCCGCGTGGGTCACCGCGCTCGGGTTCCCGCTCGACGTGCTGGCCAGCATCTTCACCTCGCTTTTCGCCCCGCGCGTCCTGCTGCATCTGCTGCCGGTCGCTGCCGGGGGTTGGCTCGGATTGCGGTTGGCGGCGCACTACCTGAATGACGTCTACGCGCTCGAATCGGTCCCCATGGCCAGCCGCTACCTGCGCAGCGCAGTCTTCGGCCTGGGGTATGACACGCTCGTCGTCTCGAGCGGCGATGCACGACACCTGGATTGGAACAGCACGCTGCTGCGCGTGGGCGGGCCGGGGTGGCTCAGCGTCCACCTCGGATTCGCCGCGGCCTGCGAGACGCTGGAGGGCCATCCGCGCGTCTATGGACCTGCCTCCCGCCGCTTCCTGCACGGCTTCGAGCGCCTGCGGGACGTCGTCGACTTACGCGACCAACTTCGCCGGGTCGATGAGTCGCGGGCGGTGACGCGGGACGGGATCGAGGTGCTGGCCCGTGACGCCCAGATGGTGTTCCGCGTCCACGGCGGCAATCAGCCGCGCAACCTGTCGGACCCCTACCCGTTTACCGAGGAGGCCATCCGACGCCTGGTGTACGGGCAGCCGGTGGCGGCGACGGGTCAGCGCAAGTGGAGCGATGCTCTCCCCGGGCTCGTGCGGCGCGAGATCACACGCTTCATCGGTGACTTGACGCTGGAGGGCTTCCTGGCATTGCAGCCCGAACCCCAGCGTATGCTTCCCAGCGACCTGCACATCCCGCGCCAGGAACTCACCGATCGATTCCGCACCGACACGCTGCGCCAACGGCTGCAGGACACCGGGCTCGAGTTGGACTGGGTCGGCGTTGGGACGTGGGAGGTTCGCGGGGCCGGGCGGATACGCGGCGACGAGTTGATCGCGGCGTGGCAGGCGTCGCGTGGGACGCCTGAGGCGCCGCCCGAAGACCGGGCGGGCGTCGGCGTTCTCGAGTCCCTCGGCGATGCCTGGCGCGCTCCGGCCGCTTCGCGGGAGGAACGTCTGCAACGCCTCGTGGCGCTGGCGTACGTAGGCCTGCGCCGGCACGCCGCCGCCGCATCGCCGGATGAAGTGCTCGAGCGCGATCCCATCCTGACCCACCTGGCCAGGCTTCTGGCTGCCGATCCCTCCGAGAGCAAACTATGAGGCCACTGGACGCCGACCGGCCGGTCGTGGCGATCGGATCCTCGGGCCTCGACATCGTCGGCCGCGCCGCCGAAGCACTTCACATGGGTACCTCCAACCCCGCGGCATTGCGCATGTCCCCCGGAGGCGTCGCCCGCAATGTCGCCGAGAATCTCGCCCGCCTGGGGACCGAGGTGTACCTGATCTCTGCCGTCGGCGACGACCCCGAGGGCCGGCTGGTGCTCGCCCAGGCTGCCGAGGCCGGCGTTCATGTCGACACGGTGCTGACCGTCGCAGGCGCCCGCACCGGCGCCTATCTGGCGGTGCTCGACGAACAAGGCAATCTGCACCTGGCGATGGACGACATGCGCATCGTCGAGGCGGTCACGCCCGAGCACCTGCGCGCCTGCAAATCGCTGATCGAGAACGCCTCGGTGGTCTTTGTCGACGGGAACCTGTCCCCGCGTTCGCTGGCACTCGTCGTCCGCCTCGCCCGGCAGGCCGGCGTCCCGGTGGCGGCGGATCCGACCTCGGTCAGCCTGGCGTCGCGTTTCGCCGATCTGCTCGGAGACCTGTGGCTGTTCATGCCGAATGAAGCCCAAGCCGGGGTGCTGGTGCCACATCCGCAGGCGCACATGGATCGCGTCCGCGCCCTCGACATCGCTCACCATCTGGTGGCGCAGGGCGTCGGGGCGGCGGTGATCACCATGGCCGAGTTCGGCGTGGCCTACGCCTCGCCGGAAGTCAGCGGGCTGGTTCCATCGGTGCAGACCGAGATCGTCGACCGGACCGGCGCCGGCGATGCGCTGACGGCTGCGGTGCTCTTCGCGCGGCTCAACGACATCCCGTTGGATGAAGCCGTTCGTCTGGGAGCTTCGGCAGCGGCGCTGACATTGCGTACGACGGGGAGTGTCGTGCCGACCCTGTCGCTCGAGCTGCTGTACGACCAGCTGCGCTAAGCGGCAGTCGGCAAAGTGCAGGTAGCAGCTGGCAACTAGCAGTTAGCAACTAGCAACTAGTAACTAGTAACTAGCGGCTTGTGGCTTGTGGCTTGTGGCTAATTGCTGATCGCTAATTGCTTCTCATGGAGCCCCCCATGCCCACCGACCCTCCAGCCTGGCTGCATGTCCACCCGGAAGTCGCCGCCGCGCTGGCATCCGGCCGACCGGTCGTGGCGCTCGAGTCGACCGTCATCACCCACGGCTTGCCGGAGCCGGTCAACCTCGAGCTGGCGCGCCGGCTCGAGGGCGAGGTGCGCGCGGCAGGCGCCGTGCCGGCGACCGTGGCGGTGATCGATGGGCGAGTGTGCCTGGGCGTCACCACCGACGAACTCGAGCGGCTGGCGCTCAGCCGCTCGCTGTGGAAGATCAGCCGTCGCGACCTCGGCGCGGCGATGGCCCAGCATGCCACCGGGGGAACGACCGTCGCGGCGACGATGATCGCCGCCCATGCCGGTGGGGTTCAGGTTTTCGCCACGGGCGGAATTGGCGGCGTCCATCGGGGATCGCCCAGCGACGTCTCCGCCGACCTGCCGGAGCTTGCGCGCACGCCGGTCGTCGTGGTGTGCGCCGGCGCCAAGGCGATCCTCGATCTGCCGCGTACGCTCGAGTGGCTGGAGACCTATGGCGTTCCGGTGCTCGGGTGGGGCACGGACGATTTCCCTGCCTTCTTCACGCGGGGGAGCGGGCTGCCCGTCAGCGCGCGGGTTGGCGACGCGGCGCAAGCAGCGGCGCTGATCCGCACGCATTGGGGGATGGGGCTGCGCAGTGGCGTGCTAGTCTGTGTGCCGTGCCCCGAGGAAGTCGCTGTGCCGGCTGAGGCCGTTGAGGCTGTCCTGCGTACGGCGCTTCAACAGGCCGAAGCGGAGGGTGTGCGCGGCAAACTAGTCACGCCCTTCCTGCTCTCCCGCCTGGCAGACCTGACCGGCGGGACGACGCTGCGGGCCAACCTGGCGCTGCTGCGCAACAACGCCCGCGTGGCGGCCGACCTCGCTCGAGCATTCGCCTAGCCCCCCGGCATGCACCGCGCTGCGCCGAGGTCTCGCTGCCCTGCGTCGGGTGCGTCCACCCGGTCAGACGTCGGCCGCGAATCGCGCGGCTCGTCGATCGCTGCGGTAGAGCGCGAGAAGACGCTGCACCCAAGCACCAACCCCAGGCTCGCTGAGCTCGCGAGCGTTGCATGCAGGACAGAACGAATCATGCCGATCTCCTGGGCGAACGCGCGGAGGACCTGGACGCCTGCTTGAACTGCAAGGTGCAATCCCCGAAGCCAGGCGCGTCCCCGTAGTTCGGATGACGGCCCAGACTCAGATCGCTGCACTCACCTTCAGCCGTACGTCCACGGCGACCGCCCCACCCTCCCCTGGAAGGACCCGCAGCGGGTTGACCTCGATCTCGGAAATCTCCGGCAGATCCTCAGCCAGCTGAGCCAGCCTGATGACGGTGTCAAGCGCGGCGGCACGATCGCCGGCCGGGATGTTCCGGAAACCGAGCATCCGGCGCCCGGCCCAGGTCGCGTCCAGCAAAGCTTCCGCCTCCAACGGCGTGAGCGGCGCCAGAGCGAACGCCACGTCCTTAAGCCCTTCAACCTCCACGCCGCCGGAGCCGAACATCACCAGCGGCCCGAATTGATCGTCGCGTACCACGCCGACGATCACTTCCTGCCCGGGAGGCAGCATGGGCTGCACGCTGACCCCTTGCACCTTCGCCTGCGGCCGTACCGCTCGCACCTGGGCCAGCATCCGCTCAAACGCCTGCCGCACGCCGGCCGCGTCCTGCACGTCCAGGGTCACCCCACCGACGTCGGACTTATGCGGGATATCGGGCGAGGCGATCTTGAGCGCCACAGGAAATCCTAGCTTGCCGGCAGCCGCCGCCGCCTGGTCGGCAGTGTGGGCCAGGATCTCCTCCGGCACCGGCACGCCGTACGCCCGGGCGACTTGCGCCGCCGACGCCGCGTCGAGGAAGCCGTCCTCGCCGCGGGTGCCGTGCTCCAGCGCGCGCCGCGCAGCGTCCGGACGGATACGCTTGAGGACAGGGGCCCGTTCGATCGGTGCCGCCAGCGCTTCCCAACGATCGGCCAGCACGCCCATCGCCGAGGCGGCGCGTTCCGGGAATCGGTAATCGGGCACCCGCGCCTGCCGAAGGAGCCGCGCGGCATTGGCGATCATCTCCTCGCCCATCAACGTCACGATCACCGGCTTGGCGGCCGACCGGATCATCGGAATGATCGCCCCGGCGATGCCGGCGGCGGTCGTCATCGGCGGAGGCGCCAGGATGACCATGATGCCGTCGACGCCGTCATCCGTCATCAAGGCGCTCAGCCCGTTGGCGTATTCGGCTGCGCCGGCCGCAGCCAGCATGTCCACCGGGTTGCGCACGCTGGCTGCCGGCGGGAGGAATTCACGCAGGCGGGCGGTGGTCTCGGCGGATAGCACCGCCAATTCGAGCCCGCAGCTGTCGAGCGCATCGACGGCGATGGCGCCGGGGCCGCCGGCGTTCGTCAGCACGCCGATCCGTCGGCCGCGCGGCAGCGGGCACCAGGCCAGGGCCCGCGCCCAATCGAACACTTCCTCGGTGCTTTGCGCCCGGATCACCCCAGCCTTGCGGAATGCGGCATCGTAGGCGACGTCCCGGCCGGCCAGCGCGCCGGTGTGCGACGCCACCGCCGCCCGGCCGGATTCCGAGCGACCGACCTTGATCGCCAGCACCGGCTTCTTGCGCGTTGCCTTGCGTGCGTTCTCGACGAACAGCCGACCGTTGCGAACGCCCTCCAGGTACATCGCCACGACGCGTGTGTTCGGATCGGCCACCGTCGTCGGCAGCAGCTCCCCCTCGGTCAGATCCATCTGGTTCCCCAGGCTGACGAGGCGAGACAGCCCGAACCCCTGTCCGCGGGCCCAGTCGATCACCGCTTCGCAAATGGCGCCGGAATGCGAGAGGAAGGCGATGTCGCCCTGCACCGGACCGGGCAGGGGCAGGAAGGTTGTATCAATCGGCAGGTGCGTATCCAGGAAGCCGATGCAGTTCGGGCCGAGGACCCGGATGCGGTGTTTGCGGGCGACGCGCAGCGCCTCGTCCTCCAGCTTCCGGCCTTCCTCCCCGGTCTCACGGAAGCCCCCCGAGCCGATGACCACATTCCGGATTCCGCGCCGCCCACATTCCTCCAGCGCTTTGGGGACGCCGGCGGCCGGGATGATGATCATCGCCAGGTCGACCGGGTCGGGGACGTGTGCCAGGTCCGGGTAGACCGGCCGGTCGAACAACTGGCCGCCGCGCGGGTTCACAAAATGGATTGCCCCCCGATAGCCCGATACCACCAGGTTGCGAGCCACGCCGTAGCCCAGTTTCTCGGGGCTCTGCGATACGCCGACCACCGCCACCCCTCGTGGCGCCCACATCTTCTCCAACATCCGTCACCTCTCCTGCAACGATGCTCCGCCCATGCCGACGGGCACGGGAATCATATCAGGACTGGCGCGCACGACCAACGCCCGAGTCTGGTTCTCCACAGCCTGTGGAGAACGGCCACGGATTCGAGTCCCCACGCTGATGGCACCGCCCTGTCTACGTCGGCGCCCGAGCGCCCGCGGCGTGAATTGGTTGCGACCCTCCTGGCCGCATGTTAGAATGCACTGAGCCCATCGCCTCGCCCAAGGGAACAGCCATGGTACAGGTGGAGATCGACAGCATCCGCGTCAGCCTGATGTCCCAACATCGGATCGTGATTCTCAAGGACCTGGCCGGCGAGCGCTTCCTCCCCATCTGGATCGGCCCCTACGAGGCCGAGGCCATCACCGTCTCCCTGCAGGAGATGGAGGTGGCGCGGCCGCTCACTCACGACCTGCTGCGCAACGTCCTGCAGGCGCTGGACGCCGAAGTGCTGCGCATCAACATCATCGACCTGCGCGATGACGTCTTCTACGCGCGCATCGTGCTGCGCGTCGCCGGCCGCGAGCTGGAAATCGATTCGCGTCCCTCGGATGCGCTGGCGCTGGCGGTGCGCGTGCACGTGCCGGTCTTCGTCGATGACCGGGTGATGCTCGAAGCCTCCACCGAGCCTGAGAGCGAGGTCAAGGACGACGAGCCGGCCGGTGAGGCGGCCGACAAGCGCCTGAACGTGTTCAAGGATTTCGTCGATTCGCTGGACATGGACGGCATGGAGCCCCCGGAAGGGGACGCGCCGGCTTGAGCCCCCTCCCGGCCCCCGCCGGGCCGGGCGCCCCCACTGACCCAGCCTGCCGATGAGCGATCGCCCGCTCCCCTCCTCCGGCCTCACCGACCTCGCCCCGGGAGCGCCGCACAACCGCGAGGCCGAGGAAGCCGTGCTCGGCGCTGTCCTGGTCAACCCGGAGGCGTACTACGACGTCGCCTCCTTCCTCGCCCCCGACGACTTCTTCCTGCACCGCAATCGCTGGGTGTGGGACGCCTTCAACAGCCTGCACGACCGACGGCAGCCGATGGACATCCTCACCGTCTCCGAGGAATTGGAGCGGCAGGGGCATTTGGAGGAGGCCGGCGGACCCGCCTACCTGGCCGGGCTGATCAGCAATGTGCCGACGTCGCTGCACGCCGAGGCGTACGGCCGGCTGGTCGAAGAGTCCGCCACGCGCCGCCGCCTGCTGGCGGCCGCCAATCAGATCGCCCGGCTGGCCTACCAGAACGAGACGGCGGTCGAGGAAGTCGTCAACGAGGCGGAGAAGGCAGTCTTCGGCGTCAGCGAGCGGCGGCTCACCCATCAGCTGCAGCCGATCCGCAAGGTCCTCAGCGACTACTACGACCGGATCGACTACCTGGCCCGACACCGGGATGAGACCATCGGCGTCCCGACCGGGTTCGTCGATCTCGATCGGCTGCTCGGCGGCATGCAGCCCAGCGACCTGCTGATCATCGCCGGACGTCCCGGCCAGGGGAAATCCGGCTTCTGTCTCGTCCGCCGCCAAGAACGCCAGCCAGCTGCACAAGAAGCACGTGGCCGTGTTCTCCCTCGAGATGTCGAACGACCAGCTCGTGCAGCGGCTGATCGCCCAGGAGACGGGCATCGACTCGCAGCGCCTGCGCATGGGCGATATCCACGACGAGGAGTGGCCGCTGTTCACCCAGGCCGTCAGCGCGCTGGGCGACACGCACATCTACCTTGACGATACGCCGGCCATCACGCCGCTTCAGCTGCGCACCAAGTGCCGCCGCATCCACATGGAGGCGCGGCTCGACCTGGTGATCGTCGACTACGTGCAGTTGATGACCGGCGACTCGCGCATCGACAACCGCGTGCAGGAAGTCTCCTACATCACGCGCAATCTGAAGGTCCTGGCGCGCGAGCTCAACGTACCCGTGCTGGCCGCCGCCCAGCTCTCGCGCGCCGTCGAGCAGCGCTCCGACAAACGCCCGGTGCTCTCCGACCTGCGCGAGTCCGGCAGCCTCGAGCAGGACGCCGACGTGGTCCTGTTCATCTACCGGCCCGACCAGTATGAGACCGACACGCTGAAGCAGAATCTGGCCGAGATCATCGTCGCCAAACACCGCAATGGTCCGGTTGGGAGCGTCGAGCTGGTCTTCCGCCGCTCGCTGGCCAAATTCGAGAACGCCGAGACGCGGCGCATCCAGCTCGGCGAAGAAGCCCCGGTCTAGGATGGCGATGCTCGCCCGGACGAGCCCCGCTCCCGGCCCAGGTGTGGCGTGAAGGCCCCGAGCGGCTTCGCCGGATTTCCGGCCGGGAAGCTTCCGACGACGCCGGTGCCGAACGCCTTCTTCAGCGAGCTCCTGCCGGCGATCGACCATCTGGGCGAGCTGAAGGTGACGCTGTATGCCTTCTGGGCCCTCGGCCGCCAGCGCGGCGCCCGGCGCTGCCTGCGGCGGGACGACTTGGGCGGCGACCAAACGCTGTTGGCCGCCGTGTCCGAGCCCGGACGGCCCGATCTCGAGGCGCTTGACGATGCTCTGGAACGCGCCGTGACGCGGGGGACGCTGCTCCGCGTGACCGGGGACTCCGGCAGCCGGCAGATGGTGTACTTCCTGAACACGCCGCGCGGCCGCGCCGCGGCCGATGGCTTGCGGCAGGGACTGTGGTCCCCGGACGACGAAGCGCCGGCTGCGGGCCTGCAGCCCGAGCGGCCAAACTTATTCGTCTTGTACGAGCAGAACATCGGGCCGCTCACACCGTTGATCGCCGAGACGCTGCGCGAGGCCGAAACGACTTACCCGGCCGCCTGGATCGAGGAGGCGCTGCGCATTGCCGTGGAGAACAACGTCCGCCGCTGGCGCTACGTCCAAGCCATTCTCGAGGATTGGCGGACCAAAGGACGCGATGAACGAGAAGATCTCCGACAGCCTGAAGCGGCTCGCCGACGCTACGTCGAAGGCGACTTCGCCGACTTCATCGAACACTGAGGCGCACCGCGACCTGGTCGGCGATCCCGCTTGCCCGCACTGCCACGGGCTGGGATACGTGCGCCGCGAGCTGCCTCTCGGCCATCCGGACTTCGGCCGGCTGGAAACCTGCGTCTGCCGGCAAGACGCCGTCCGCCTGCAGATTCGCGACCGGCTGTACAGCCTCAGCCAGCTCGAGGAACTCGAGCACCTGACCTTTGAGACGTTCCAACCCCGCGGCCGTCCAAACCTCCCGGCCTTCAACCAGGAGTCGCTCGAGCAGTCCTTCAACCTGTGCCGTACCTACGCCCACGATCTCGACGGCTGGCTCCTGCTGCAGGGCAGCTTCGGCTGCGGCAAGACCCACCTGGCAGCCAGCGTCGCCAACGAGGCCGTCTCCCTCGGTATCCCGACACTCTTCCTGACCGTGCCCGACCTGCTCGACAGCCTGCGCGCGGCCTTCGATTCGGAAGACGTTTCTTTCGAGGACCGCTTCGATCAGATCCGCCGCGCCCCGCTGCTCGTCCTGGATGACTTCGGCACCCAGTCGGCGACCGAGTGGGGCCGCGAGAAGCTCTTCCAGATCCTCAACTACCGTTACATCAACCGCCTGCCGACCGTGCTTACCACCAACCTGTCGCTGGAGGAACTCGACGGGCGTGTCCGCTCGCGCTTGAACGATGCAGCCCTGGTGCGCCAGGTGATGATCCATGCCCCCGACTACCGGCACGCCGCCGAGGACATCAATCACCACGAGCTGTCCTCGCTGCCGCTGCACGCCAAGCAGACCTTCGGCACCTTCCGCATGCGCGACGACGAGAAGCTGACCGCCGACGACCGCGCCAACCTCAAGAAGGCATTTGAGGGCGCGTACGCCTTCGCCGAGGACCCGCAGGGTTGGATCGTCCTGATGGGCGACCACGGGACGGGCAAGACCCACCTGGCGGCCGCCATCGCCAACCTGCGCGCCAGCCTGGGCTTCCCGGTCATGTTCGTCCCGGTCCCCGATCTGCTCGACCATCTCCGGGCGACCTTCAGCCCGACCAGCCCGATCTCGTACGACCGGCGCTTCGACCAGGTGCGCGATGCCCCCCTGCTCGTGCTCGACGACCTCGGAACCCAGTCGTCCACGGCCTGGGCGCAGGAGAAGCTGTTCCAGCTGCTCAACCACCGCTACAACGCCGCGCTGCCGACGGTGATCACGACCTCGTCCACGCTCGAGAAGCTCGACCGACGACTGTCGTCGCGCATCATCGACACGCGCCTGTGTACGACCTACGCCATCACGGCGCCGTCGTACCTGGCGGCGCGTCCGCGGCGGAAACGCAAAGCCTGAGGCGAAGCGACCGGAGGGGCGTCACCGGTGAACGGCGGCACCTGTCTGGTGGCGAGGCGCCATGTTACAATCCGGCGCGTTGCCCCCATCGTCTAGAGGACCAGGACGCGGCCCTTTCAAGGCCTAAACCGGGGTTCGAATCCCCGTGGGGGCACCTCCCGGAACAACGCAAGGGCCACCGCCGATCGGCGGTGGCCCGAAGTTTCCAGGATGATTGTGCTTCCCTAGCTGATCGCTTTCTCCTTTACCCCTCCGGCTTTGTGTCCGTTGCCGTCGAGCTCGACCGAGTCCTCGGCGCGGAACTGGCTCATGTACAGCTCGTAGTACGCACCCTTGCGGCCCAGCAGTTCGTCGTGTTTGCCGCGTTCGACGATCCGCCCGTTGCTCATCACCAGCACCTGGTCGGCGTTGCGGATGGTGCTCAGCCGGTGCGCGATGACGAAACTGGTGCGCCCCTTCAGCAACAGGTCGAGCGCCTTCTGGATCTGGCGCTCGGTGCGCGTGTCGACGCTCGACGTGGCTTCGTCCAGGATCAGGATCCGCGGGTTGGCCAACGCCGCCCGGGCGATGGCCACCAGCTGCCGCTGCCCCTGGCTCAGTCCGGCGCCGTGCTCACCGAGCACGGTGTTGTAGCCCTCGGGGAGTCGCCGAATGAACTCATCGGCGTGGGCCAGCTGCGCCGCCTGCTGCACCTCATCGTCGGAAGCCTCCGGGCGGCCGAAGCGAATGTTATTGAGCACCGTGTCGCTGAACAAGAAGGTGTCCTGCAGGACGATGCCGATCTGTTTGCGGAGCGTCGCCCGCGTCACATCCCGCACATCCTTGCCGTCGATCCGCACGGAACCTTCGGCCACGTCGTAGAACCGCGGAATGAGGTTGATGATCGTGGTTTTCCCTGCGCCCGTCGGGCCGACGATGGCCGTCGTCTGTCCGGGCTGCACCTCGAAGCTGACGTCCTGCAGCACGGGGATCCCCGGCCGATAGGCCGCCCCGACGTGGTCGAACTCGACCCGCCCTTGAATGGCGGGCATCGCCACCGCCTGCGGGCGGTCGACGACGTCGGGCTGTGTGTCCATTAGGTCAAAGATCCGCTCGGCGCCCGCGATGGCGCTCTGGATGTTGGCCCACATGACCGAGATCTGCTGGATGGGCTGGTTGAAACGCTGGACATAGGCCAGGAAAGTGACCATCAAGCCGAGCGACATCACCGTCCCGAACAGATCGGTACCGCGCAGCAGTGCCAATCCGCCGGCAGCGGTCACGATGGCAATGGCCACGTAGCCCAGGGCCTCCAGCGTCGGCGCCAGCGCGGCGGTGAACGAGACGGCGCGGATGTTGGCGTCCCGGTTGGCGGCGTTCGATTCGCGGAACGACTCGATGTTGGCATCCTCGCGGCCGAAGGCCTGCACTTCCCTCACGCCGGAGATGCTCTCCTGCAGGTCGGCATTCACGCGCCCGATTTCCAGCCGCGTCTGTCGAAAGGCCTTGCGCGCCTGGGCCGAGAACCAGAACGTCGCCACCAGCATGGCCGGCAAAACGACCATGCTGAGCAGCGCATATGGCAGGCTGAGATCCACCATCTTGATCACGATCCAGACGAGCAGCAGCGCCCCGCTCAGCACATTGACCAGCGTGAAGCTGATCGCCTGGGCGATGGTCTCGGTGTCATTCGTGATCCGGCTCATCACACTGCCGGCTTCGTTCTCGGCATAGTAAGTCAGCGACAGGCGGTGCAGATGGCGGAAGACCTCCACCCTCAAATTGCGCAGGACGCGCTGTCCCGCCCAGGCCATCAGGAAGAACATCAGTCCGGTGACCAGGGCTCCGCCGATGTACAGGCCGAGGACCTTCAAGATCAATCCCCCGAGGCCGGCAATGTTCTCCTCCGCGGTGGCTGTCGGGTTGACCGTCGTGTAGGTGCAGTTGGTACTCGCCCCGGCGCTTCCGCCTCCCTGGAGGAACGACATTCCGGCCGGCGCGCCGGCCGTCAGGCGTTCCGTCGCCGCCGGCATCAGGTAGCAGTCGACGGCCTGGCCGATCAGCTGCGGGGCGGTGACCTGCGTCCAGGTGCTGGCCACGATCAGGATGGCCACAAAGATCATGGCCAGGGTGTAAGGCCGGAAGTACTGCGCCAGACGCGCCAGCGTGGCTCCGGTGCGCTTGGGCTTGCTCGTCTCCTGCTCCATCATGCGGCGTGGGCCGCCCATCGGGCCGTGCATAGGTTACCTCTCCCCGGCCGCGGGCAGGACGGCGGGTGAGGCTTCAGCCTCCACCGGCAGGTCCTCCAGCAGCTGCGAACTGTAGATCTCGGCGTAGATCGGGCTCTCTTCCATCAGCTGGTCGTGCGTGCCGCGGGCGGCGATCCGGCCGCGATCGAGCACCAGGACCAGGTCGGCGGTACGGACGGTGCTGATGCGCTGGGCGATGACGAAGCTCGTCCGCCCCTGCATCAGCCGCTGCAGCGCCTTCTGGATCGCCGCCTCGGTCACCACGTCCACACTGCTGGTCGAGTTGTCCAGGATCAGGATGCGCGGGTCCATCAGCAGGGCGCGGGCGATGGCGATACGCTGCTTCTGCCCGCCGCTGACCGTCGTGCCGCGTTCGCCGACCTTGGTGTCGTAGCCCTCCGGAAAGCTCAGGATGAATTCGTGGGCGGCCGCGGCCTTGGCCGCCTCGACCACATCCTCCAGGCTGGCTTCCGGTCGCCCGAAGGCGATGTTCTCGCGGATGGTTCCGCTGAAGAGCGTCGTGTCCTGCAGCACGATCCCGATCTGAGAGCGCAGCGACTCAAGCTGCACCTGGCGTACGTCCTGCCCGTCGATCAGCACCTTCCCGGCGCTGGGGTCGTAGAAGCGCGGGATCAGGTTGATGATCGTGCTCTTGCCGCTGCCGGTGGCGCCGAGCAGCGCGACCGTCTGCCCAGGCTGGATGTCGAAGTCGACGTCGGCCAGCACCGGCTCCCCTCCGCCGAAGTAGCGGAAGGTGACCTGCTCAAAGGCGACACGGCCTTCGATGGGTCCGAGGGGAAGCGCCCCCGGCCGATCGCGAACTTCACTCTGTGTATCGAGGATCTCGAAGACCCGCTTGGCGGAGGCGGCCGCCTGCGACATCTGGGTGATGATCATGCCCAGCATGCCCAACGGGAAGAAGACGTACACCAGGTACAGGCTGAACTTCTGCCACTCGCCGAAGGTCAGCGTCCCCTGGATGATCTGCTGCCCGCCGAAGTAGTACACCGCCGCCTGCCCCAGGTTGGCGATCAGGAACACCAGCGGGAACAGGAAGGTGAACAGGCGCGCGACCGTGATCTGCTGCCCCATCAGGTCGTCGGCCGAGCGTTCGAAGCGCGCCTGCTGCTCCGGCTCGCGCGCGAAGGCTTTGACGACCTTGATGCCGGCCAGGTTCTCCTGCAGGATCGTATTGAGGGCGGAGAGCTTCACCTGGACACGCGTGAACAGAGGCTGGGCGATGGCGCCGAAGACCATGAACATGACCAGCGCCAGCGGCAGCACGGGCAGCACGACCAACATCAGCCGCGGGTTCGTTAAGGTCAGGATGATCAGCGTCGCCGTCAGCATCACGAGGGCCTGGGCGGCCATCAGCAGACCCTGCCCGATGAACAAGCGCACCTTCTCCACATCATCGGTGGCCCGGATCATCAACTGTCCGGTCTGCGTCCTGTCGTGATAGCTGAAGGACAGCCGCTGGATGCGGGCGTAGAGTTCGTTGCGGAAGTCGAAGGCTGCGCTCTGCGACAGCTTCTCCGACATGTAGTTCTGCGAGAAGGCGAAGGCGCCGCGGATGACGGCGAAGACCACGATCAGTGCGCCGGCCCACAGCAGGGCGCTCTCAGCGCCATCCTGGGAACGGGCGAATTTCTCGGCCGTCCAACCCAGCAGCTTCAGGGCCTGCGGCTGGAAGGCGACCGGTACGGTCGAGAGCCTGCCGGCGATCAGCCCGTTGGTCACCGCGTCGATGATGTTCTGGACCAACTGCGGGACCATAAGCATCGCGCCGGTTGACACGAGCAGGGATGCGTACGCCAGCAACACGGCGCGTTTGTAGCGCCCCAGGTAGCGGATGGCGCGCCCGAGTTCGGCCATGGAAAGCCGCGGGCGCGCGGGGGTGGAACGTGATGGAGCCTGCAACGGAAGCCTCCCTTGAGTCAGGGTCGGCCGTCGTCGGACGCGGGACATGCCGCGGCGCGATCGGCCAGCGAACGGTGGAGTTTCGACAACAGCCGGATGAGCTGGGTGCGCTCCTCGGCACTCATCCCTTGGACCAGTGAATTCAGGTGGGCCATGCGCCCCGGGGCCGAAGTCCGGATGAGTTCCTGGCCAGCCTGGGTCAACCGGATTCGGAACACACGCCGGTCTTGGCGATCGAGCGTGCGTTCCACCCAGCCGTGATCCTCCAGCCCACGCAACAACACACTGATGGTGTTCTTGCTCACGCTCTGGCATCGGCTGAGATAGCTGGGTGCCAGGCCCTCGGTCTGGCCGTGGCGTTCTTCCATGAACAATCGAAGCAGGAGGCGCCAACGCGGGCCGGACATCGTCACGCCATCGATCTTGCTCTCCGCCTCGCCGGCGAACAGGTTGCCCACCATGTGGATCAACCGAACCAGCTCGAGCCCGGTCGGGTCGACGGCTACCCCGAGTTCGCCGAGGAGCTCCTTAAAGACCGCCGCGTGTTGGTCTGGCCGGGCACTTGACGAAAGCGTCACGCCTGATGCTCCTTCTTAGTAACACGTAGAACTATAACACACTGCACCAACCTTGGCAGGGGAGACTGTGCAAAGCTTGGCAAGGGAAGTGAGGGAAGGATCCATCATGCTTGTGCTGAGCGGGGCGACCTGACGGAGGGATCACTCAACTACGCCGGGTTCCCCATGAAGTGGGCGACAAACGTAGACAAAACTTATACACCTGGCATATAATGGACCTATTCACTACGGTTTCCATGTGGGGTGACGGATGGACGATACCCCGGCCTATAACCTGAAGGCCGTTGTGCGCGAGACCGGGCTGAAGCCCGACACGCTGCGTGCCTGGGAACGGCGCTACGGTCTCCCCACGCCGAATTGCTCGCAAGGGGGCCACCGCCTGTACTCGGATCGCGACATCCACGTCCTCAAATGGCTGGTGGCAAGGCAGCAGGCGGGGATGTCGATCAGCCGGGCCGTGGAGCTGTGGCAGCGGCTGTCCGAGCTGGGACAAGATCCGACAAGGATGCCGGAGTATTCGGCCCCGATCTCGATGGCCCCCTCCTTGTCGACCGGCCATCAACTGGAAGACCTGCGCGCCGCCTGGCTCGAGGCATGCTCTGCATTCGACGAGCCCGGAGCCGAAGCTGCGCTCACACAGGCCCTGGCCCTCTACCCGGTCGAGAGTGTGTGCTTTGGATTGCTGATCCCCGCGCTGGCGGAGGTCGGTGATCGCTGGTATCGCAATGAAACCTCGCCGCAGCAGGAGCACTTCGCCTCCGCGCTGGCCGAGCGGCGCGTCGAGTCGCTCCTGGCGGCTGCTCCGGCCCCTGTCCGGCAAGGGCGCCTGCTGATCGCCTGCCCGCCCGGGGAGCAGCACACCTTCGTGCCCCTGCTCCTGACGCTGCTCCTGCGCCGGCGCGGCTGGGGCGTGACCTACCTCGGCGCCGACGTTCCCCTGGTGCAGTTTGAGCACGCGCTCGAAAGCATTCGGCCGCAGCTGTGCGTGATGTCGGCGCAAACGCTTCACGCCGCGGCGCAGATGTTCCCGATGGCCGAGCTGCTTCAAGCGCGCGGCTTGCCGCTGGCATTCGGAGGATACGCGTTCCGCGGCCGCCCCGCGCTGCAGCAGATCCTCCCGGGTCACTTCCTGGGGGACCACCTCGAGGCGGCGCTCGATCTGATCGAAAGCTTGCTGAAGTCCCCGCGATCCGCCCCTGCCCCCCGGCCCATCGCCGTCGAGATCTCCGCATTGCTGCCTGCCTTTCGACATCGCCGGCCTTCCATCGACGCACAACTTCGGCGCGAGTTCGCGCCTACCGCGCTGCCGCCGGAACAACTCGACACCGCCATCACCTACCTGGGCCAGGCCATTGCCGACGGCCTCACCCTGGGCGACTTGAGCCTGGTCACCACCGAGGTCGCATGGGTCGACGGGTTGCTGGCCCATGCCCGCATCCCGGCCCAACAGCTGACCTCCTTCCTGACTTCCTACCAACGCGCACTGGCAGAGAATCTCGGGCCGCAGGGCCGGCCGATCGTCGAGTGGCTGGCAGCTTCGATCCCGACGGGTTGAGGAAATGGAGAGGGAGGTTCCCATGCGCGTGGTGATGACCGGGGGAAGCGGGTTGATCGGCTCGGCGCTGGTGCGCAGCCTGGCGGCCGACGGTCACGAAGTGATCGTTCTCAGCCGCGCCCCCGAGCGCATGACCGGGCTGCCCGGCGGCGTACGGGCCGAGCGCTGGGACGGGAAAACCGCCGAGGGCTGGGCCGCGTTAGCCGATGGCGCCGATGCGATCGTCAACCTGGCCGGGGAGAGCATCGCCGGCAGCGGGATACTTGAGATACTTTTCGGCCGCTGGACGGCCGCACGAAAGCGGGCGATCCGGGACAGCCGCCGCGATGCGGGTCTGGCGATCGTCGACGCCGTGCAACGTGCCGTGCGGAAGCCGAAGGTCGTCATCCAGTCGTCGGCCGTTGGGTATTACGGCGTCACGCATGACACGCGCTGCGCCGAGGACGACGCTCCCGGGAACGACTTCCTGGCGAGCGTGTGCGTCGACTGGGAAGCCTCCACCGCACCGATCGAAGCGATGGGCGTCCGCCGCGCCATCACGCGCTCCGGGGTCGTCCAAACGCCATCCGGCGGGATCCTATCGATGCTGCTGCTGCCCTACCGCCTGTTCGTGGGGGGACGGCTGGGCAGCGGTCGGCAGTGGTATCCGTGGATCCACATCGAAGACGAGATCAACGCCATTCGCTTCCTGATCGACCAGCCTCAGGCTCGCGGACCCTTCAACCTGACCGCCACACACCAACTGCGCAACACTGAAGTAGCCGCCGTCGTCGCCCGGACTCTGCGCCGGCCGGCCTGGCTGCCGATTCCGGGTTTCGCGCTGCGGGCGCTGCTGGCCGAGAAGAGCATCCTGATCCTCGAAGGCCAGCTCGCCCCGCCGGACCGATTGCTGTCGCTGGGGTTCGTCTTCCGACACCCTCAGTTCGAAGGCGCGCTGCGCGATCTGCTGGCATGATCTTCGAACGCCAGTTTGAAGTGCGCTCCCCACAGGCGCGGGTGCGCGAGTTCCACGCCCGGGCCGCCTCGCTCGTGGCGCTGACGCCGCCGCTCCTGCCCATCCGGCTCGACGCCTCGCCCCCGGTCCTTCAGGTCGGGGACACGATGAGCTTCCACGTGTGGCTCGGGCCGTTTCCGATTCGCTGGGCGGCCCACATCGAGCAGGCCGGGCCGGGAGGGTTCACCGATCGGCAGACTGCCGGACCGTTCGCCGAGTGGGTCCACCGCCACACCTTCGAACCGAGTTCCTCGGGCACGTCTCGCGTCGTCAACTCGATCACGGCGCGGCTGCGTCGGCATGTGATCTGGGGTCCGGTGGGGCTGATGATGTGGATCGGCCTGCCGTGGCTGTTCGCCTACCGACGATGGAAGACGCGCCGCCTGCTGGAACACGCGTGAAGCACGTCGTCGTCGTCGGCGCCGGGATCGGCGGCCTGTCCGCGGCTGCCGTCCTCGCCCGCGCCGGGCTCGACGTGACCGTGCTCGAGGCTCACATCTACGCCGGCGGCTGCGCCGGCACATTCTTCCATCAAGGATATCGCTTCGATGCCGGGGCGACGCTGGCCGCCGGCTTCTTTCCCGGCGGCCCGATGGACGCGTTGGCACAGGCCGCCGGGATTCCGACGTGGCCCGTTCGATCGGAGGACCCGGCCCTCACCGTCCACTTGCCTCATGGGGATCCCATCCATCGCTGGGCCGATCCCACCCGCTGGACCTCGGAGCGCGCCAAGCTCAACGGGCCCGCCGAAGCGTTCTGGGAGTGGCAGGAACGGACGGCTGAGGCAGTCTGGGAGCTGGCGAGCAGGCTGCCTCCGTGGCCGCCGGCCTCGCTTCCAGAACTGATCGACCTGGCCCGCATCGGCGCCTCCGTCCTCAGGAGCCTGCCGCCCGGGCTGCGCGCCGGAAGTCTGGCCGCCGATGCTCTGACCGCCGCCGCGCGCCACCTGCCCGCCGCCCATCCGCAACTGCGCCTGTTCGTCGATGGCCAGCTCCTGATCTCGGCTCAGACGACCAGCGAGCATGCCAACGCGTTGTACGCCGCGGCCGCGCTTGACCTGCCGCGCCGCGGCGTCGTCCAGGCCGAGGGCGGCATGGGCGCCATCGCCCACACCCTGGCTGAGTCGATCAAGCGCCTGGGGGGCCGCGTGCTCTACCGTCACGAAGTGACCGGCCTCCGCATGCACGCCGGCGCACCGGTGAGCGTCGAGACGCGCCGCGGCGGAAGCTTCCCGGTCGACTTGTTGATTCTCAACTTGACCCCCTGGAATGCGGCCGCCCTGCTAGGCGCGGACGCGCCTCCTCCCCTTCGGCGGCTTCCGCCACACCCGGCCGGCTGGGGAGCCTTCACCGTCTATGCCGGGATCGATGCCTCGGTCGTACCCGATGGATTCCCGCTCCATCATCAGGTACTCCTGCGCGAGCCTCTGGGAGAGGGAAACTCGACGTTCTTGTCGATCAGCCCGGCGTGGGATGCGGCGCGCGCGCCTGCCGGACGGCGGGCGGTGACCCTCAGCACCCACACCCGGCTCGATTCGTGGTGGGGGCTCGAGAAAGACGGAGCGGCGTATTCCGAACGCGAGGCGGCGTATACCGACCGGCTGTTCGGCGCCGCGGAGCGAGTGCTGCCCGGAATTCGCTCGGCCGCTGGATTGGTGCTGCCCGGTACGCCGGACACCTTTGTGCGCTTCACGCGCAGGATCGGGGGCTGGGTTGGCGGATTCCCGCAAACCAGCCTGTTCCGATCCTTCGCCCCGCGGCTTGCCCCCGCGATCTGGCTCGCCGGCGACAGCATCTTCCCCGGTCAGTCGGTCGCCGCCACGGCGCTCGGCGGGCTGCGCGTGGCGCACCAGGTGCTGCGTTCCATCGGTTGTAGACTCGATCAGCCGGCCGGAAGCCGGCAGCTCGCCGGCGATACCATCCGCTGAAGCCGACGGGCCGCGTCGCCCCCGGGTAGATTCGGCGTGACCTGCGCCTGCCGGACCACCCGGCGCTGGCGGCATATGCTGAGGCGCGCCGGTAACAGACCGGTCCCCCCGGCAACGGGCCGCAAGAATCGAAAGTCTCGTCGGAAACCGGCCACCGGAGGGATGATCTCGAAATGCCCCCCCGACATCCAATCCCCCTTGCATCGGCTCGCCTGCGATGGATCAAGCGCCTGCGTTTCGACCCCCTCCCCGCCCTCTTGTCGAGCGGTGACCTGGCGATACGCCATGCGGCCGCACGCGACTTGCTGGGGGAGAACCCCGGGCCAGCGGCCGAACTCTGGAATCTGCCGCGGGTGCAAGCGCTCCTCCGTAAGCAGCAGTCCGACGGATCGTGGCCCTACCCCGGAGGCGGTGTCCCCAGGTACCGTGATTTCGAGGACTATGCCCAGATCGAGACCTACCGCATGCTGGGCGTCCTGGTCGAGAAGTTCGCTGCCACGCGCAGGTTGCGAGCGGTCGGGCACGCTGCGGAGTTCATGTTCACCCGCCAGAACGCGGCTGGCGATTTCCGCGGTATCTACGGCCGTCAGTACACGCCCAACTACACCGCCGGGATCCTCGAACTCCTGGTGAAGGCCGGATACGGCGGGGACCCTCGCGTGCGGCGTGCCTTCGCATGGCTGCTCGGCGAGCGCCAGGACGATGGCGGCTGGGCCATTCCGATGTTGACACGACGCGGCCGATGGGACCAGCCGTCGCTCTCCAAGCCAGCCCTCGCTCCCGACCGGTCGAAGCCGTCATCGCACATGGTCACCGGGGTGGTGCTGCGCGCCTTCGCCGCCCACCCGCGCTATCGGCGCTCAGCTGCGGCGCGGCAGGCTGCCCGGCTTCTGGCCGGCAGGCTGTTCTCCCGAGACAAGTACCCCGGCCGGGATGCGGTCTCATTCTGGACGGGGTTCGGCTTCCCGTTCTGGTTCACCGACTTGCTCTCGGCGCTCGACAGCCTGACCCTGATCGGAGTCGGTCCGGCGCACCCGAAGGTCGCCGAGGCCTTGGACTGGTTCATCCGCGCGCAGAGGCGCGACGGCACCTGGCGGCTGCACGCGACGCGCGGCAGCGACCCCAACACGTCGTTGTGGCTCTCGCTGGCCATCTGCCGCGTCTTTCGACGCCTGGGCGATGCCGGCGGCTGAGCACGGAGATCTGGCATCTCGCATCTCCGGCTACCATGCCATGCCCTGCATAGCGGATGGAGTATCATCGGGCCCAACAGGCAGAGAGGCCGCTCGAACTCGTGTCGAGGGGAGCTGCCGGGGGTCATCTGGAGGAGCCAACATGCAGGACGTCATGATGTGGTCTCAGTCCGTGCTCCGGACCACCCCGGCGCGTTGGACTGCGCTGGCCGAGTCCGTTGAGCCGGAGCTCATGCGTCGCGCGCCGGCACCCGGCGAGTGGTCGGCGGTGGAGTGCCTGCACCATCTGGTCGAAACCGAACGCGGGGTCTTCCCGGTGCGGGTGGAGCAATTCCTCCAGGGCAAGGACTTCGAGCCTTTCCATCCCGCGGCCGGGGATGCGCAGGCCCGGGCAGCGAGCAATGCCAGCCGCCTGGCCGAAGAGTTCGAGGTGCTTCGCACAGCCAGCCTCCAGTTGTTGTCCCGCCTCGGGCACGCCGACCTGGACCGCGCAGCCCTCCACCCGGAGCTGGGTCGGGTCACCCTGCGCGAGATGATCCAGCAATGGGCGGGGCACGACCTGATGCACACCGTGCAGGCCGAACGCGCCCTGATGCAGCCTTTCATCGACGGCTGTGGGCCGTGGAAGCCCTACTTCTCGGATCATGCTGTGGCGCGGTAGTTAGAGCGACTTCCGAAGTCGTTCCGACGTCGGAAGTCAAAGGGCAGGAGCATAGGCCGATGAGTGGTGGTGATGCGTTGAAGTACGTCGCCCTGGGGACGACCGGTATCGAGGTTCCGGAGCTGGGTGTTGGAGGTTGGCAATGGGGAGATGCCACCTTCTGGGGCTACGGCAAGGAGTACGGCGCAGCCGACATCCGTGCCGCGTTTGAGAGCTGCCTGGCGCGTGGGCTGAACTTCTTTGACACGGCCGAGGTGTACGGCTCGGGCGCCTCCGAGCGCAACCTGGGCACGTTCATCCGCGAAGCGGGTCGGCCGGCGATCGTAGCCAGCAAGTTCTTCCCCTACCCGTGGCGATTGAGCGGCAGGTCGGTTCCCGTCGCGGCGCGGGCAAGCCTGCAGCGTCTCGGCCTGAAGCGGATCGACCTGTACCAGATCCACTGGCCCTATCCGCCGATGTCGATCGAGACCTGGATGGGGGGGCTGGCAGATGCGGTCGACCAGGGCCTCATCCGCGCCGTGGGCGTGTCCAACTACAGCATGCCGCAGATGCGCCGGGCGCAGGCCGCCCTGGCGCGGCGCAATGTGCCGCTGGCTTCCAACCAGGTGCGGTTCAGCTTGTTGGACCGTCGGCCCGAACGTTCGGGGCTGCTCGAAACCTGTCGCCAACTGAACGTGACCCTCATCGCCTACTCCCCGCTGGCGCAGGGGCTGCTGACCGGGAAGTATTCGCGCAGCAACCCGATGCGCGGGTTGCGGTCGTCCCGCCTGGCTGCGCCATCGTATGAGCGCCTGGGTCGAATGGTGGGGCTGCTGCGCGAGATCGGCGCCGGACATGGCGGGAAGACCCCCGCTCAGGTCGCCCTGAACTGGGTGATCTGCAAGGGAGCGCTGCCGATCCCCGGTGCCAAGACGGCACAGCAAGCGGAGGAGAACGCAGGCGCGATCGGCTGGCGGCTGTCGTCCGACGAGCTGTCCGCCATGGATGCAGCCACCACCTGACCTGAGGATGTTCTTCCTCGCCTTGACACTACCGGCACCTTGAAGGTGCCGGTCTGCTTCACAGAATTCGTCATGTCACCTGCGCAAGCTGACGGGACGCCACACAGATCGCTGAGAAGACAACAGATTATAGATTTCCTATTGACAAGATATGGACAAATACAGTATGATTCAGGGAGATGAAGGGCGCGGATCGAGATACCACCTGCGTCCGTCCAGAACCCGGCGTCACGTTGCCGGGCAAACAGAGACACTCGGCCGCAAAGGCCCAGGAGAAACGAAGATGACGACCGCAGCTTCCGTTCAGAAGGCGCAGCGACCCGAACCGGTTTACCGGGGTCTGCGCCGCTTCAACCTGATCATGGGCTTCCTGCATCTGGTGCAGGGCCTGCTGATGATCGCCTTGAGCAACGCCACCACCTACCCGATCTTCACCAACTTCCTAAAGTTCGACATGGCGACTTTTTCGCTGACGCCCGATCCGAAGCTGGCCTACGAGCTGCGCTTCGGGCCGGCCGTCGCGGCCTTCCTGCTCATATCGGCCGCGGCGCACTTCTACCTCTCGACCGTCGGCTACAAGCGCTATGTCGCCAACCTCGAGAAGGGCATGAACCCGGTGCGCTTCTACGAGTACGCCTTGAGCTCGTCGCTGATGATCGTGCTCATCGGGATGCTGGTCGGGATCTGGGACCTGGGTACGATGATCGTGCTCTTCGGCGTCAACGCCGCCATGAACCTCTTCGGCATCCTGATGGAGCTCCACAATCAGACGACGACCAGGACCGACTGGACGGCTTTCATCTACGGCTGCCTCGCCGGGGTCATCCCCTGGATCGTCATCCTGATGGCTTTCCTGGGCGCCGTCAACTCGGGTGATGCCAAACCGCCGGCGTTCGTATACGCCATCATCCCGACGATCTTCGTCTTCTTCAACATCTTCGCCATCAACATGTGGCTGCAGTACAAGAAGATCGGCCCGTGGAAGGACTACCTGTTCGGTGAGCGTTTCTACATCGTCCTCAGCCTGGCCGCCAAGACGGCGCTGGCCTGGATGATCTTCTCCGGCACGCTGGCACCGGTCTAGGCCGCCGCCCCTTAGGCCCGGTCCGTCCTGCGGCCGGGGGCGCGCCATGGCGCGCCCCCGGCCGCATGCCTTCGTACCCATCGCGCGCCGCTGGACGTGTGCTAAAGTAAGCGACCGGCAGCGCACTCTGCGCCACGCCGGTCCATCGAGCCGCACGCTCCCGGGGGAACACAGGGGAGCACATCGGCTCGCTCAGACAACGCAGCATGTCTCAACCTCTCCCTCGCCAACCCAGCGGCCCGCTCCGCGCGGCCGCCAACTCCGTCGAATGCGCCAATCTGACGCTGTTGTTCAGCGCGCTGCGCGCGGCGCTCGTCGAAGCGGTCAGCCGGACCGGTGGACGCGGCCTATCCGAGGAGTTCGAGGCGCGCATCGAAACGTACGCCCAGGAGCATGCCTGGACAGCGCTGACCGGGCTGCCCGACCTGAAGTCGCTCGGCCGGCGTGTGCCGGAGGTGGACGCCAGGATGCTGCTGACGGTCTACCTCGACTACTCCGCGTACGCCCGACTCGTGGCGGGCAAGATCCTGGGCGAGCAAGTTCTGCGCACCACGCTTCAGGAAGCCTGCATGAACCTACCGCCCGGACTGGCGGAAATGAACGTCAGGAGCCCGTTGATCCCGCTCTCCTGAGCGGTGAGGAGAGGCCCATGCGTTACAGACCTTGGTACGCGCGCCTCGGTGATTCTCGCCATCCTGGCGCTGTTCATCGCCGTGAATATCTGGCAACCGGGAGGCATCCGATTCTTGGAGGTCCTGTCCAATGGCCTGGGTCTCGGGGCGGCCCTCCTGGCCACGGTGTTCTCATTCGCCGCCGCGGCACGCTTCGACCGCGGATTTCCACAGCGCCGGGTCTGGTTCCTTCTTGGGACCGGCATGGCATTGTGGGCCGTGGCGGAGTGCATCTGGACCTACCTCCAGATCGGCGCCGGCCTTGACGTGCCCTACCCATCATTCGCCGACATCCTGTGGGCCATCGGCTACGCGCCTCTGGTCGTCGGGCTCATTCTCGGCTACCGCAGCCTGGGTGTGCGGCTGCGCACGGGGCAGCGGATCGTGGCGGTCGTCATCTATGCCGTACTTCTCGCCGCGCTCGCCGCCTGGTTGGTGGCGCCGATGTGCGGCGATCTGCCCGCCGGAAGCTGGGCCGAGGCGCTCGTCGGTTCCTTCTATCTGAGTCGGCAACCTGACCCTTGCCTTCATCGCCACGCTATCGTTGATCGTCGTGTGGGACGGTTTGATCGGGCGACCCTGGCTGCCGATCACCATCGGCATGCTGCTGTTCGCCCTGTCGGACACCGCGTTCGCCTATGCGGCCTGGGTGGGGGTCTACGCGGTCGGGCGCAACTGGATCAGCGGCGTGATCGATGTCGTCTACCTGGGGGCCTATCTGTCCATCGCACTGGGCGCCTACCTCCAGGCAACTCTCAGCCTGGCCGATGTGCCTGCCCTTCCGGCCTCCCCCTGAGACACTCGTCCTTCGCCCGGTGCGCTGTCGGCTGATACACTGCGCCGGCACGCGCTGCCGCGGTCCACATGCTGGCCCTCCCGTCCATGGCAGCGACGTCGCGGGTATTCCACTCTGGAGGGACTAGGTCGTGGCTGGGTATCGCGAGTTCGCAAATGGAGATCCGTCCCTTCTCCGAAGATCTGATTCCCCAGGCGGCGGCGCTGCTGGCGGCACGGCAGGCACGACTGCGTCAGGTCGATCCCGCGCTGCCGGGACGGTATGAGGCGCCGGCTGCAGCCCAGGCCGGCCTGGCCGCGCTTTGGTCGAAACCGGAGTCGACCGGGGTCGTAGCCTTCGAGGGCGATCGGCTGCTGGCTTACATGATCGGTTCGCCGAAGCCCGAACCGGTGTGGGGCCGCAACGCATGGGTGCACAGCCCCGGCCTGGCGCTCGCGGAAGGGGTTGACCCCTCTGTGGTGGCCGACCTGTACGCCGCCCTCGGCGAAGCGTGGGTGCGCGACGGCGTCTTCTTTCACTTCGCCATGACCCCCCTTGCGGAACCGGCGATCGTGCAGGCCTGGTTCGCGTTGAGCTTCGGGATCGAACAAGTGCAGGCGCTCGCCGATCTGCGCGAGCTGAAGCCCTCCCCGCCGCCTCCGCCGGGGCTGACGATCCGCCGCGCAGGTCCGGAGGATGCAGGCGTCCTGGCCGGCTTCTCCGAGTTGATCTGGCGCGAGTTGGTGAAGGCTCCGGTGTGGGGCATCACCCTCCCGGAAGCCGCCCCCGTGATCCGCGCCGGGTACGCCGAGCTCGCCACCGACCCGACCGTCACGGTGTGGATGGCGGAGATCGATCGCCGCGTCGTGGCGATCCAGGGCTACTGGGAACCGGATGAACCCGACGAGGTGCTCGTGCCCGAGAAGTCGGTGACCCTCAGCGTCTTCTCGACCCTCCCCGAGGAGCGCGGCAAGGGGATCCAATCCGTGCTTGACCCGGCACGGGTTGGCGCAGGCGCGCGCCGCCGGTTACGACTACTGTGAGACCGACTGGCGCAGCGCCAATCGCGGCGTGGCGCGCAGCCTGCCGCGGTTCGGCTTCCGCCCCGTGGGCTACCGGCTGGTGCGCCGCGTCGATGCCCGCATCGCCTGGGCGCGGGGCAGTGAATCCACATCAACCGGCTGAGGAAGACGCATCCAATTGCCTACCGTAGGGGCGAAGCACCGTTGTGCCCCGTGGAACGGCATAACGCAATGCAACATGGTGAGTTTGCTCTCGAATCGGCCCCGGACTAGACTTTGGCCGGCAGGACCACACTCCGGCAAATCCATCGCACCTGCCCTCGAATCGTCCTCCCGAGGGCGCTAGGCGGCCATTGCCACCGGCGATTCGCCCCGTCTGGAGGGGAACGTAGAATCACGTGTTGGGCAGACGAGGCGCGGATGGGCAGACGGATCATTCTAAGCGAGAGGCGTGACCCCAGGCTGGTCACCGTGCGCCGCGGAGGCACGCTACAGGATGCCCATCATCACCTTCTTGCAGTATGGGCGGCAGATTGCGCGCAGCACGTACTGCACCTCTTCGAGGACACGCAACCCAGTGACGACCGTCCGCGCCGAGCGATCGAACAGGCGCGCGCTTGGGCGCGCGGTGAGATCACGATGACTCAAGCCCGGGCTGCCGCCTTTGCGGCACACGCTGCAGCGAGAGAGGCGTTCGGCGCCGCGAAGGAGACGGCTCGCGCGGCCGCCCACGCCGCGGCCGTGGCGCATGTGGCAGCTCACGAATTGGGTGCAGCGGCCTATGCGATCAGGGCCGCACGTGCGGCCGCTCCCAAAGATGAGCATGAGAAGGCTGGTCGCCTGGAGTGCCTGTGGCAGCGTGTGCAGCTTCCTAGTGAGATCCGAGAGCTCGTGCTCGACGACCAGCGGTTGCGAAATGAGAACTGCTGGTCGTTGTTCGAGGGCTGACTGGGTCGCTCGGACCATTCCGTCTGCCCAACAATTCGCTGAAGCCCTGGGAGATCACCAGGATCTACGACTGACCCCCCGAGGAGAACGCCGGGGACCTTCGGCCGGCGGGCGACGCTTTCAGGCATGCTTGAATCGCCTGCCTGCCGGGCGTAGAGTCCTAGAAATCCTGACCGCTTCCGCCGGGCGGCTCATCTCGAGGCCGTTGGCCCGCCAGTCGGGTAAGATATGAGGGATATGTCCGTCGGTGATCGCGACCAACTCCCCGACCAAGAACCCCTTGCGACTTTTCCGGCAAGCCCGGAATCTGAGATCCAAGAGTACTTTGAAGTCCGCGAGCAACGCCGGCGCGTCTTCCCACGCGCGGCACTGGTTGGTCTAGGAGCGGGCCTTACTGCTGTTCTGTTCAGGACCGCACTTGCGGGCATGGACGCCCTGCGAAACGAGCTGATTGGCTGGGCAAAGGGCTTCCCTGCATGGGGATGGATCCTGCCAGTACTCTTCAGTGCCTTCGGAGCAACTGCGTCAGTTCTGCTGGTCAGTCGCTACGCTCCAGAAACAAGAGGAAGCGGCGTCCCACATCTCAAGGCAGTTCTCCATCGCTTTCGAACACTCGCATGGAGAAGAGTCCTTCCCATTAAATTCTTGGCCGGTGTCGCGGCAATTGGAGGTGGCCTCACACTGGGCCGTGAAGGCCCAACGGTCCAGATGGGAGGGGCCGTCGGCGACGCCATCTCGCGCTGGGTCAAATCGTCACCCCGTGAAAGACGCACCCTAATCGCGGCAGGAGCTGGCGCAGGCCTGGCGGCGGCGTTCAACGCGCCTCTCTCCGGTCTTATCTTCGTTCTGGAGGAAGTCCGCCGGGACTTCCATCCAATGGTCTTTGGGGCCGCCTTTGTCGCCGCCGTGATGGCCGACATTCCGGCCCGCCTAGTCTCTGGCGCATTCCCAGTCTTCACTGTACCCAACTACCCGGCTCCACCTATTACGTCGTTGCCAGGGTTCGCCCTCCTGGGCATAGTCGCCGGCCTCCTCGCGGTCGCCTTCAATCGGGGCCTCCTTGGCACGCTGGATCTCTTCTCGAAGGTGCGAGGTCGTTGGAGCATCGCGCTTGCGACTGCTGTTGGAGGCGGGGTTGGACTAGTCGCCTGGTTCGGCCCTTCGCTCGTGGGCAGCGGGCACAACCTCGCAGAGCAGGCCCTCGCAGGGCAGTTGACACTCGCAGCCATTCCCATCCTCTTCGCCGCCCGCTTTGTCCTCACAACGTCAAGCTACGGCACCGGCGCTTCGGGCGGCATCTTTGCGCCTTTGCTCGTACTGGGCGCATTGATGGGACTCGCGATAGGCCAGATTCTTCAGACCATCGTTCCGGGATTGGCACCTCAACCTGCAGTCTTCGCGGTTGTCGGCATGGCTGCCTACTTTGTGGCCGTAGTGAGAGCACCCCTCACCGGAATCATGCTGATCGTCGAGATGACGGGCAGCTATCAGCAGATGCTCCCGTTACTCGTCAGTTGCTTCTTCGCATATGCGGTCGCAGAGCTCCTCAAGGACCTGCCGATCTACGAGGCTCTCTTGGAGCGCGATCTGGTGCAGGAAGGTCTACAGATCCATCTCAAGGAACCTATCGTCGCCGACTTCGAAATCCAGCAAGGAGCAAGGTACGTGGGAAAGGAAGTGTGGGAGCTGGGGCTGCCCCCGGGCTGTGTCCTCGTCCGCTGCGTAGAGGGTGGCCGAGAACTCGTTCCCACCGCACATACGCGTCTGGAGGCGCACATGCGTATCACGGCGATCGTGTCGCCCAAAGCGGAACAGGCCATCCAGTTGTTACGCGAAGGGTGCAAAGGCCAATAGATCTTTCTGGCGGCCCAACATCTATGAAAGTGCTGCTGTCAAGGCGCGGCAGGCCGTAAGATCCTCAGATCCACCCCGCTCGAAGCCGGTTCCCCCGGAAACATCTATCCCGCCCACTACGCGGGACCTTGTCCCGCCGTCTAGCGGCATGAGCAAGTCCAGCAGGTGCTAGGCAATCAACTCACGTACCTCAAGTGGATACAAGTTCGGCGCGCCCTTGCACCTGCTTGGGAGAGGCCTGCCGGTTGGCAGGCGGCCGGTAGGGTTGTTGTCTCTTCAGTATCCAGAAGGCAGCCTCCGCGAGATGGCGGGCCACAGCGCCGACGGCGATGGAATGGCCTTTGCGCTGACACACCTGGTCGTAGACCTGGCAGACGTACTTGGTCTTCCAGGCGGGGTGGTGCCGATGGCGGACGACGACATTGGCCGCTTCGATGAAGGCCCACTTCAGGTACTGATTGGAGGGTTTGCGCATGTGGCCGAAGCGGGTCTTCCCACCGGAGGCGTGGACGGTGGGGACAAGGCCGGCATAGCTGGTGAACCGACCTGACGTGTAGAAGCGATCGATGGAGCCGATCTCCCGATCGATGACGATGCCCAGGATGTCCCCGACGCCGGGAAGGCTTTTGAGCAGCTGGATGGAGGGGGTCAGCGCGATGCGCTCTCGAATGCGCTCTTCGAGCTGAGCGATCTGGAGCTGCAGGCCGTCGAGGGCTTCGATCTCCTGGGTGACACATCGGCGCGTCTCCGGGGGAAGCCGGGAAAGGGTTGTCTTGAGCCAGGCCCGGCCTGCTCCGGCGAAGATGTCGCTGTGTTCAGTGGTGGTGATTCCGTACTTGGCCAGCGTAGCGTGGATGCGGTTCTTGAGGGCGGTGCGGAGCTTGGAGAGGGCCATGCGGGTCCGGTGGAGCTCCCTCTCGTCGCGGATCTCCCCGGACGGGAGCCAGACGGTGGGCAGGCTGTCCAGGTGGAGGAGCTTGGCCAGGCCCTTGGCGTCGAGCTTATCGGTCTTGTTGACGTTGCCCATCATGACCTTGGCCTTGGCAGCGTGCGTCAGGAGAGGCAAGCAGCCGGCGGCTTCGATCTCGTCGGCAATCCAGTACCAGTTGCCGACAGTCTCCAGAGCGACGGGTGTACCCTCCGGCATGCTCTCCAGGAATGCTTGGATGGCGCCGGGCTCGTGATCAACCCGGGTCTGCTGGCGGAGTTGCCCATCCTGATCGAGAACAGCGAACTGAGAGTAGTGCTTGTGAGCGTCGCATCCGATCCTATAATTCATGGTAGCTGCACCTTTCTCTGTCTGAGAGCGCGTCGGAAGCCAAACTGCGACGAGGATAGCGGAAGGTGCAGCCCTTTCATATGATCAACTCGATGGAGCCGACTCGGCGGGCAGGGTGATGGGGCGGTACGCCTGGCCCGCCGGCCCGGTGCAAAATCCTGGGGAGCTCGCCTGCCTCCGTCGGGGACTATGGGCCAAGCCCGTCGAGGGGAAGGCGGTCTCGCCGCGGCGGAGTCGAGGGCAGCGGCGCAGGCCAGGAGGGTTGAGCCATGAACATCTACGGAGCGACGTCCGAGCTGAAGCAGTACTTCCGATTTCCCTTCCAAGACCGCGAGTCACGCTCACGGTTCGCCCTGGGGTGCGCGCTGATGTTCGTCGGGTACTTCTTCCCCATCATCCCCGGGCTCCTCGTCTACGGGTATGCCCTGCGAATCCTCCAGCGCACCGCAAAGGGCGAGGCGCCGTCGATGCCGGCCTGGGACGATTGGCCCTCCATGCTCAGCCTCGGCTTCCGAGGATTCATCATCCAGCTCGTCTTCACCCTGCCCGCCCTGGTTGTCTTCCTCCTGGGTCTCGCCGCCTACTTCGGCGCCATCATCCCCTTCTCGATCGCCACCAGCACGGAGGCCAGCGTCAGTGATCCTGCGATCCTGCTTGTCTTCGTGGCGATGCTGGTACTGTTCCTGTCCATGTTCATCGGGTCGGTTCTGCTCGCGCTGGGGCTCATCCCGCTGCCCGCTTGCGTTTCTCACTTCGCGGCCGAGGATAAGTTCTCGGCTGCCTTCCGCATCCGGGAGTGGTGGCGCATCCTCTCGGCCAATAAGCTCGGCTACTTCATTGCCTTCGTCGTGGTCATCGGGCTCCTGGGGATTGCCTACATGGCCTCCATGATCCTGTACTCGACCATGGTCCTGCTTTGCCTGGCCTTCCTCGTTTTCGTGCCCGCCGGCGTGTACGCAATGCTCGTCGGCGCGGCGCTCTTCGGGGAAGCCTACCGCGACGGAACCGAAACACTCCGCAAGCGAATCTAGGCTGCTCGGAAGAGGCGAAGGGCAAGGCCGGGGGAGGCGGCTCCCCCGGCCTTGCCTTGAGCCGAGACAATCCAGATTTGTTATTGACAAAATATGGACAATCAGGGTAATATCGGTCATTATCTCTGGAATGAAGAGGGACAAGTGACCGAGAAGACCGCCATCGATCCGACGAGACCCATGAGCGCTGCGCGCGCTTTGTGGCTCGGTATCGCTTTCAGCCTGGCATTCACTGCCCTGATCGCCTGGGCCGGGCCCCGCCTCGACGCCGTCCAGCTGCTGCCCGATCAGGGTGCGGCGTGGTACTTGTGGAAGCTCCCCGAACCAACGTTATGGACGCGTGCCTCGGTCTGGTCCCTCTACCTTGGCCACCAGGTGGCGCTGTGGGTCCTGATCGCATACGCCCAGAAGACCCGCCCGTCCACCACGACCGGGCTGCACAGGTTCAACGTGCTGGCGCTGGGGGTCAATGCGCTATTCATCCTGCTGCACTTTGTCCAGACGCACGTGTTCTACGACGGCCTGGCGCAGGACGTCTCGATCTTCTCCTCGCAAGGCTCGGTGATCGTGCTGCTGGTATGGGTGCTCTTGATGGAGAACCCGCGCAGAGGCCTGTTCTTCGGACGCAAGGCGCCGATCGGCAAGGAGATCACCGATTTCGCCCGTAAGTATCACGGCTACTTCTTCGCCTGGGCGACGGTGTACACCTTCTGGTTCCACCCGATGGTCTCGACCCCCGGGCACCTGATCGGCTTCATCTACATGTTCCTGCTGCTCCTGCAAGGCAGCCTGTTCTTCACCCGCGTGCACGTCAACCGGACCTGGACTTTCGTTCAGGAGGGGTTGGTGGCGGTGCACGGCACGCTGGTCGCCGTGGCGCAAGGCGCCGGGCTGTGGCCGATGTTCCTGTTCGGGTTCACCGGGATCTTCGTCATCACGCAGATGTACGGGCTGGGGCTCACCCGCCGGGCGCGGCTGGCCATCTTCGCCGCGTTCTCCGGTTCGGTGCTGTGGATCTACTCCGAGCGCGGCTGGGCGCAGTTGAACGAGATCGTGCGCATCCCGCTGATCGACTATCTGGCCGTGTTCCTCCTGGCCGGATTGTTTGGCGCCGGGCTGTGGGTCGCCCGGCGGGTGCGCGGGCGGCAGATGCCGTCAGAGCAAGGAGCCGGTGCATGAGCGAAAGATTACGTGGCAAAGTCGCCGTTATCACGGGCGGGACACGCGGTTTCGGGTTGGCGATGGCCGAGGCCTTCGCCGCGGAGGGAGCGGCGGTGGTGATCGCCGGCCGCTCGGCACTCGCGGTGGAGAGCGCCGTGGCCGGGTTGGCCGCCGGCGGGGCGCGGGCGTCGGGCGTGCGCTGCGACGTGGCCGAGGCGGCTCAGGTGCAGACGCTGGCGGCCTTTGCCTTGCAGAAGCATGGACGCTTCGACGTTTGGGTGAACAACGCCGGCGTCACGGCCCCCTACGGCCCGACCTTCGCCGCCCCGCCAGATGAATTCGAGCGCATTGTGCGCACCAACGTCCTGGGTCTGTACTACGGGGCGCGTGCCGCCCTCGAGCATTTCCTGCCGCGCCGCAAGGGCAAACTGATCAACGTGCTGGGACGCGGCGCCCGCTCCCCCGCCCCGCTGCAGAATGCCTACAGTGCCAGCAAGGCCTGGGTCCGATCGTTCACCATGGCTCTGGCCGAGGAGTATGCCGGGAGCGGCGTCGGGATCTTTGCCCTGTCCCCGGGCATGATGCGCACCGAGATGCTCACGCGCCCCGAGGTGTATGTCGGCCATACCGACCGGCTGGGCGGCGCGTATCAGACGGTGCTGCGCATGTGGTCACAGCCGCCGGAGATCGCGGCGCGCAGGGCCGTCTGGTTGGCGAGTGCGGCCACGGATGGGAAGACGGGTCTGACGGTGCAGGTGATGGGCCCGGCGGCGATGCTCGCCGGTTCGCTGCGGGAGCTCGTTCACCGGGCCATCGGCCGCGTGGAGACGCTGGACATCCAGGTCGTTCCCGTGGAGCCTGAACCGTTCGGCTCGCCGGAGCAGCGGGGATGACGATGGCGCGCCTGAGGAGGAAACCGATGGTCGGGAAGGCACGTAGAATGGTAACGGCTCCGGTGATCCGGCCGGGCAGCCGCGAGTTGGCGATTCATTCGGTGCGCGA
This sequence comes from uncultured Chloroflexia bacterium, assembly GCA_963777165.1. Taxonomy (GTDB): domain Bacteria; phylum Chloroflexota; class Anaerolineae; order Anaerolineales; family E44-bin32; genus DYJB01. The sequence goes on along the minus strand of CAVZPO010000006.1, from coordinate 26,975 downwards.
TCGACGCCACCCCAACCTGAAGGTATAGATTCCGATGCAGCGTCGCTCCTTGCTCACCATCTTCGTTATCGTCTTCATCGATCTGCTTGGCTTCGGCCTGATCCTGCCGCTGCTGCCGTTCTATGCCGAGCAGTACGGCGCATCGGCGACCCTGATCGGGCTGCTGGTGGCGGCCTATGCCGCGGCGCAATTCATCGGCGCTCCGATCCTGGGCCGGATGTCCGACCGTTTCGGTCGGCGGCCCGTTCTGCTCGTCAGCCTGGCCGGGACCTTTGTCGGCTTCCTGATCCTTGGTTTCGCTCCGGCCCTGGGCACGCTGCTGGCCGGTTGGTGGAAGCCCGGTGACCCCGCTTTGGCCTCAGGGCTGACCCTGGCGATCATGTTTGCCAGCCGGTTCCTGGATGGAATGACGGGCGGCAATATCTCGGTCGCCCAGGCGTACATCACCGATGTCACCGACGCCTCGAACCGGGCTCGAGGGTTAGGGCTGATCGGCGCCGCATTCGGCCTGGGTTTCATCATCGGCCCGGCGGTGGGCGGAACGCTGAGCGTATTCGGCTTCGCCGTCCCGGCCCTCGTGGCGGCCGGCCTGTCGTTCCTCAACCTGCTGGCTGTGTTCGCCTGGCTGCCCGAGTCCCTGACGATCGAGCGGCGCGAAGCGATGGCGGCGCGAGTCAAGCCTCCCTTCACGCTCGGGGCGATGCTGCAGGCGCTGCGGCGCCCGCGAGTCGGCCCGCTCCTTCACATTCGGTTGTTCTTCGGTCTGGCGTCGTCGATGTTCCAGACGATCTTCGCCCTGTTCGCCCAGTCTCGTCTGGGGTTGACGGCTCAATCGACCGGCTACGTCCTGGCGTATGTCGGCATCCTGGCCGTCCTGGTCCAAGGCGTGGGCGTCGGCTGGCTGAGCAAGCGCTACGCGGAGCGCTGGATCATCCTTGTCGCGACCGGGGTGCTGGCGGTTTCGCTCCTCGCCTGGGCGTTTGTGCCCTCGGTCGCTATGTTGCTCGTCGTGCTCACGCCGTTGGCGGCGGCCACGGGCACGCTCAACACGGTGCTCAGCAGCGCGCTGAGCAAGGCGGTTTACCCGGAAGAGGTGGGCGGAGCGCTCGGGCTTGCGGCGTCGCTGGAGAGCCTGACGCGCGTCGTCTCGCCCTCGGCCGGAGGCCTGCTGCTGCAGCAAGTTGGGGCGTGGGCGCCTGGCGTGTTCAGCTCACTGGTCATGGTCTGGGTCGTGGCGTTCACCTGGCGCCGGCTGATCCGGCGTCCGGACGCCCCGCTCCCTGCCCGCGGGGTCGATGCGGCCGCCTGAACGCCCTCCGCGGCATCCGGAGACAGATTCGAGGACTGAGGACCACGGATGGTTGATCACCGAGGTCAATTCGAGAGCCGCAGCTCTATGAACACCGCCACGGCGCCATGAAGCGCTGGCTGCGGATCTTGCTGATGGGCCTGGGCATTCTGCTGGCGGCAGCCATCATCCTGCCGCTGGTCGTCCCGATCCCGCCGGCGGGCGACACGCACCCGGCGCGCGACCTGGCCTTCCCCGACAGCCAGTTCATCGAGGTCAACGGCCTCGAGGTCCACGTCCAGCAGTCCGGAAACGGGGGACTGCCGCTCGTGCTCCTGCACGGTTTCGGGGCGAGCACGTTCTCGTGGCACGAGGTGCTCGGGCCGCTGGCCGTCGATCGGTTAGTCGTCGCCTTCGACCGGCCGGGGTTCGGACTGACCGAGCGTCCGATGCCACCCTTCCCCGGGGACTTCAATCCCTACACCCAGTCGGCTCAGGTCGATCTACTCCTCGGGCTGATGGACACCCTCGGCATCGAGCGCGCCGTGTTGGTGGGCAACTCGGCCGGGGGAACGGTCGCGCTGATGACCGCGCTCGAGCACCCCGAGCGCGTGGCGAAGCTCGTCCTGGTGGACCCGGGGGTCTATGCCGGAGGTGGGGGCGCACCCGGCTGGGCACGCTTCCTCCTCAACCTGCCTCAGGTGCGGCGCATCGGACCTCTGTTCGTGCGCAACATCCGTGAGTGGGGGCTCGAAATGGTCGCAACTGCCTGGCACGACCCGGCCAAGATCACGTCCGAGGTCATCGCCGGATACACTCGCCCGCTGCAGGCGGAGAACTGGGATCGCGCCCTGTGGGAGCTGACGCTGGCCAGCCGGGACTCCGATCTTCCCGCGCGCCTCGGCGAACTGGAGATGCCCGTGCTGGTGATCACCGGCGATGACGACCGAATCGTCCCAACGGCCGACAGCGTTCGAGTGGCAGGTGAGATCAGGGGTGCCGAGCTTGTGATCATCCCTGCATGCGGCCACGTTCCACAGGAAGAATGTCCGAAGGCCTTTCTGGAGGCGGTCGAGACCTTCCTAACCGGGCCGCCCTGAGGCAGATGAACGATTCCACGCCTCGGAGCGCGGGATCAGGAGGCGGTGTCATGCCTGCCGAACCATCCGATCTGAAGGCTGCGTTCAAGACCCTGCGCGGCGTGCTGGCGCGATACCGACCTCCGCTGGTGGCGAAGGTCAACAACGCGCGCCAATACGAGTTGTGGTCGAAGAAGGACGTCGAGATCGCCGGCAGGACGCGGAGCGAGGTGTTCTTCGCTTCCGTCGTTATCCAGAAGTCCTACGTCGGTTTCTACTACATGCCGGTCTACGCACACCCGGAGATGAAGAAGATCTTTGCGCCGGAGCTCCTGGCCCTGCTGAAGGGCAAGTCGTGTTTCCACGTCAAGTCGCTGGATGCGAAGTTGGTGGCGCAGATCCGCCGCTCGCTGCAAGCCGGGTATCGGCAGTACAAGAAGAACGGCTGGGTCTAGCCGTCGGCGCCGGTCACGTGCCCGACGGGCAGGCGGGGTCTGGGGGGGTGGCTCCAACAAGGCGCCGCTGCGCCCGGGGAGGGAACGATGCCAAGAGTCGAGATCAACCGACCGGCACCGGATTTCAGCCTGCCGGATTTTCGCGGCCACCCCGTTCGCCTTTCCGACTTTCGGGGGAAGTCCCCGGTTGTGCTGGTATTCAACCGCGGGTTCCTCTGACCGTTCTGCCGCCGGCACATGGCGCAGTTGCGTCAGGACCATGATAAGTTTCTTCGGCGCAGGGCCCAGATCATCGTGATCGGGGCCGAGGATTCGGCCGCCTTCGCTCGTTACTGGGAACAGAACCGCCTGCCCTTCCTCGGGCTGCCGGACCCGAATCACAGCGTGCTCAAGTTGTACGGCCAGGAGGTCAACCTGTTCCGGCTGGGGCGCATGCCGGCGCAGGTCGTGGTCGACCGGCAGGGCATCGCCCGCTACATCCACTACGGCAAGAGGATGGAAGACATCCCGGGCAGCGAGGAGATCCTCCAGATCCTGGATTCGCTGGACTCGGCGCCAGTCCGAGGCCCAGAATCCTGAACAGGGTCGTAACGCCAGCCGACGGGCGCGGCAGGACGTGACCGCGCAGGCGGATGGGGTGCCCATTTGACCTGCGCACGATGGGCAACAACCGGGACGCAACTCGCCGGCCCATCGTTGAGGCACGGCCGCTTGTGCCCGTCGTCGCGGGCGCGATTCACCTTGCGGCCGGATGACGCAGGCTGGAGCCTGCGCCTACGAGCCTGAGATGGAGCCTATCCTCCGAACGAAGTCTGCCTGACGACGCCCGCAGCCGCAGGTCTCAGGCTGCGCTGCGGGGCGAGCGCATCACTCCATCCGAATTCGATGCGACCGGGCACGGAACCGTTCGTGCCGCAAAGCCCGGCGGCATGCCGTGCCCCTGTCCTGTTCCCCCGCACTTGCCTGCATGCACGGCCGTGCGCGCGTGCCCAGCCCGTTGACGTGGCCTCCCTGGAGCATGCGTATCGGGCCATAGCGGTCCGGCGGGCATCCGTCGTAAGCTGGTTGTAGGATGCCGAGGCGCGTGCGTGTGGCCGGTGTAAGGTGCCGCGCCTAGAATGGGCCCGGCTGGATGTGCCGCTGTCTCGGGGAGAGACGCAACAGATGTCGACGATCCTCGTCGTAGACGACGAACCGTGCTTTCGTGAGGTGGTGGGAGAAATCCTCACCGCCGATGGTCACCGCATCCTGTCCGCCGGCAGCGTCAAGGCTGCGCTCACCGCGATCGATCGCGAGAAACCGGCGGTGGTCCTGACCGATCAGATGATGCCGGACATCGATGGGTTGAGCTTCGTTCACCGGCTGCGGTCGAACCCGCTTTGGGCGGATGTCCGCGTGATCGTGGTCTCCGCCAAGGCCGACCCCCACGACATCGAACGGGCGATGCACGCGGGCGCGGACGACTACCTGGTCAAGCCGTTCTCTGCGGACGAGCTGCGCGCCATGGTGCGGCGCCCGGCGCGGACGGCGGCCTGACGCGCAGCCTGGCCGCCGAACAGGTGGAATGAAAACGGGGCCGTCCATGGACGGCCCCGCTGGCATGCGACCGCGTGATTACTTCTTGGCGAGGGGCTGGAACGGGTCCAACCTGCGGATCTTGCCCTGCAGGCGCTCGCGCGTCTTGCTGTCCTGAGTCCCCTTGAGCTTCACCTTGAGCGCCCGCAGCTTGACGACGCGGCGCTGCCGGCGGTGCTGAAGCTTCTGCTTGGCTGTCATCGGCATGGTCCGTCTCCCTCGAGGCACTACTATAACGGAAAGCCGGCCGAACCTCAACCCCGGCGTTCGAGCCCCTGATCCCCGGCGGGACTTGACGCACGGCCCGCCACTAGGTAGAATCTGGACCAATCGACTACGATTGCAGAGGATGGCAAGATGAACGTGCGTCGCGTGACGGTGTGGGTGTTCTCGCTGGCGTTTGGCCTGGCCTCCGTTCTCGGGGTGCTGCGCCTGTTCGACACAAGCCTCGAGCAGTTCGCCCTCTCCAACGCGCTGCTGATCTTCCTCTCGATGGGCTCGCTCGCCTTCATCTGGCTCGACTTCGTCTTCCGAACCAACTACTTGCGGTCCTGACTCCCGGGCCTGACGCCCCGGCCAGACTCGCCTGACGAAGAAGCCCCCGGAAGGGGGCTTTGACATTCGGGGTGCGCACCCATCCGGTCGCTCAGACCGAGGCCAGCTCCACGATCTGGTGGATCAGGTCCTCCGGGTCGATATCTTTGAGCAGGTAAGAGGATGCGCCGGCGCGTGTGGCCGCCTGCGCTTCCCACTCCGTCGGATACGAAGTAAGCACCAGGACCTTGGGCGGGTTGGGCAGCTCCGCCACCTGGCGCAGCAGCTCCAGCCCCAACCCGTCGCTGCGCTTGACCTCGATCAGTACGACGTCAGGCGGCGTGCGGCGGATCTCGGTCAGGGCTTCATCCGCGTTCCCGCTATGTCCGAGCACCCTGAGCTGGGCGGCCTTGCCCAGACGGTCGGCCAGCGCCAGCCGCACAGGGTCATGTTCTTCGACGATGTAGACCCGCGCCTTCGCCAACGGCCGTCCCCTTCTCCGAAAGTTCAATTCAGTATGGGCACCGGCCGGCGGCGGCTTCTAGTGACCTCTATCCCGGCGTGCGGGGCGAATGTCAGCCGGGATCGACGGGCGGTGGAACGTCCCGGCGGCCGGGCAGGCGCACGGTCACGGTCGTTCCCTCGCCCGGGCTCGAGACGACCGTGAGCCCGCCGCCCACACTCCGGGCGCGCTCACGCATGTTCGACAGCCCGTGTCCCAGAGGGCCCGCCGAGGGCTCGGACTCGAACCCGCGTCCGTTGTCGATGATCTGCAGCATCACGGCGGTGCTTCCCGGACGCAAGCTGACGAAGACGCGCGATGCCTGGGCGTGCTTGGCGGTATTGGCCAGCGCCTCCTGGGTGATCAGGAACAACGCCGTACGTTCCTCGCGTCCCAGATCGAGCAGCGCCGCCGGCTCAACCTGCAGGTCGGCATCCACCAGCGTATTGGCCTTGAACTCGCGCACCAGCCGGGTGAGCGCCTCGACCAGGTTATCGGTCGAGATCCGGCTGGGCTGCAGGTCGAGGATATAGGAGCGGATGTCGCGGATGATGGCGTTCAAGCCGTCGATCGCCTGCTCCAGGCGCGTGCCGGCCTTCTCGGCCGACTCGCGCATCAGCAGGCGGGTGTAGTCCAGCGTCAGGCCGACGGCGTAGATCGACTGAATGATGCCGTCGTGCAAGTCCATGCCGATGCGCTCGCGTTCTTCGAGCACCGCCAGGCGCCGGGCCTGGCGGTAGAGACGGGCGTTCTCCACGGCCACACCCACGCCGGCCCCCATGGCCTCCAGCATACCGGCCTCGCGCAGGCTGATCGTGCGCTGACCGCGGAACGCCAGCGTCATGACGCCCACCACCCGGCCGCGGGCGGCCAGGGGTACACCGGCCAGCGTGCCGATCAGGTCCTGAGCGCGGTACAGCGGATCGTCCTGTGGGGTGTGGGTCCACGCCACCTTTCGGTTGGCGGCGACGGCGCCCACGAACCCATCCCCGTGACGGAAGTGATCGCTCTCCCAGAAACTCTGCGGGCGGCCGCGGTGGACCGCCAGATGGTAGAAGCTCTCGTTCTCCTCCATCACGAACATTTCGCCGGCCTCGGCGCCGAACAGCCCCATCACCCTTTCGAGCATGCTCTCGAGCAGCGGCTCGAGCTCCATCGCCGAGCTCACCGCGGTCGCCAGCGAGTTGAACAGCTCGAGCTCCTCGTTGCGCTGGGTGAGCTCGGACTCACTGTTGAGCATCTGCTTGTAAAGGAAGGCGTTCTCGATCGCCGCCGCGGCATGCGCGGCGAGCATTTCGATCAACCGCTGATCTTGAGCGGAGAATTCCGCCGCGCCCTGCTTGTCGGTCAGATACAGCTGGCCCAGCGGCTTGCCGTAGGCGGCGATCGGCACGCCGAGGAAGGACGTCATGTCCGGATGGCCGGGGGGGAAGCCGGCCGCGGCCGGATGGGAGCCCAGGTCGGCCAGGCGGATCGATTGGCCGGCGCGCAGCATCTCGCCCAGCAGGCCCTTACCGACCGGCTGGTTCTCCATGCGCTCCATTTCCTCCACCGACATGCCCAAAGCGATGAAGGCCTGCAGACCGCCCGCCGAATCCGGAACCCCCAGGGCGGCATAGCGCGCACGAGAGAGGTCCTTGGCTGCCTGCGTAATGCGCTGAAGGACGCCGTCGAGCGAGAGGTCCGTGTACAGGCTGAGCGTGGCGCGGTGGAGGGCGCGCATCACCATCTCGGAGTCGGCTCCGGGCGGCAGCGCGGCGAGCGTCGCCTCGTGCTCGGGCTCGTTGCTGACCATGGCGCTCCTTTGGCGAGGTAATTTTACCCCACGCAGGGCGACGCACCGTGCGCCCGGTCCTCTCACCAGTCTCGTCGATCGGACCTCAGGGGAATGCGACCGGGATCCCGGCTCGCGATACAATCCCCGCCCATGAGTTTCCTGCGCGCCCTCCGGTTGCGCCCCTTTGCCCTACTGTGGAGCGGTCAGACGATCTCGCGCCTCGGCGATAGCCTGTACCGCATCGCCCTGTCGTGGTGGATCCTGGAGAAGACCGGGTCGGCCGCGGCCATGGGCGCGTTGGCGATCTTCTCGCTCGTCCCGATGCTGCTCTTCCTGCTCATAGGCGGCGTCGTCGTCGACCGGCTGCCGCGGTTCCGCATCATGCTGGCCTGCGACGTCGTGAACACGCTCATGGTCGGGCTCGTCGCCGCGCTGGCCTACACCGACCAACTGCAGCTGTGGCACGTTTACGCCGTCAGCGTGGTCTTCGGCCTGGCGGAGGCCTTCTTCTTTCCCGCCTATACCGCTTCCGTCCCGCAGATCGTCGGGGCCGAGGAGCTTCCCAGCGCCAACTCGCTCACCAGCCTGTCCTGGCAGCTCTCGGGCGTGATCGGGCCGACTATCGGCGCCATCATCGTGGCGGCTGGAGGGACTTCGCTCGCCTTCGGGCTGGACAGCGCCTCCTTCCTGATCGGTGCCGCCTGCCTCCTGCCTCTCCGTCACATCCGGCCCCCGGCCCCCGCGACCAATTCCCCCGCGCCGCGCTCTTCTCCCTTGTCCGAGATGCGCGAAGGCTGGAGAATCGTCCTCGGCTCTCCGTGGTTGTGGGTGACGATCCTGGTGTATGCCTTCATCAACGTGACCGATTCGGGGCCGCGCAATGTCGCCCTGCCCTTCCTGATCCACGACCACCTGGGGCTGCAGGTCGAGGCGCTGGGCGTCGTGGCGTCGTCGTTCTCGATCGGGTCGGTCATCGGCGCCATCGTCTTCGGGCGCATGAAACGGATCCGCCACCGCGGCACGGTGCTGTACTCCGGCGCCGCGCTGGGGGGATTGATGATCGTCGCCTACGGCCTGTCGCCGAACCTGATCGTGATGCTGGCCGCGGCCTTCATCTACGGCGTCTCCTTCTCGGCCATCGCCCTTGTCTGGACCAACACGCTGCAGGAGATGGTGCCGCCGGAAATGCTCGGACGGGTCTCGAGCATCGACGCACTCGGCTCATTCGTGCTGATGCCGATCGGTTTCGCCCTGGCCGGCGTGCTGACCGACAAGATCGGCCCGGTACAGGTGTTCATCATCGGCGGCAGCAGCACTGTCGTCCTGGCGGCACTGGCCTACATGCATCCGGGCGTGCGCAAGATCGACTAGCTGCGGTGCCATAAGATCGGCGGGGAGAGGCGTTGTCAGAACTCCACGGTCCACATCCGCACGGCCGACGCCAGAGACCACGAGCTCCTGGCCAATCTCGGCGCGCAGACCTTCCGCGAGACCTTCGCGCCCGACAACACCCCTGAAGACATGTCCGCCTACCTGGCGCAGGCCTTCAGCCCCGATCGACAGGCGGCCGAGTTGGCCGAGCCCGGCACCACGTTCCTGATCGCGGAGGCCGGAGGCGATACGGTCGGCTACGCTCGGCTGAAGCTTGGACCGGCCCCCGATTGCATCCAGGGTTTCCGTCCGGTAGAAATCGCGCGGTTCTATGCCGTCACCACATGGATCGGGCGCGGGGTTGGCGCGGCCCTGATGCAGGCCTGCCTCGAGCAGGCTGGACGGCTCGGCTGCGATGTGATCTGGCTGGATGTCTGGGAGCGGAACTTGCGCGCCATCGGCTTCTACCGTCGCTGGGGTTTCGTCGAGGTCGGCACTCAGGCCTTCGTCCTGGGGCACGATGTGCAGAACGATCTGCTGATGCAGAACCGCCTTTCTTCGACGTCGGTTGACGCGCCTCGCGATGCCAGGCGCCAGGCGGATGAGGGCGCGCGCGGGACGGAACTGCGGTTCGCCGCGACGGGTGGCCCCGGGCCTTCCGCGCACTCGAGACGCCTGGGCCGGCGCGCGCGGCGGGGGATGAACCCGTGACCGAGCGAGGATCCACCGTCTTGTTCTTCGACGACCGTCGAGGGTGGCGCGCCTGGTTGCGCTCACACCACAACCATGAGACCGAAGCCTGGGTTGCGCACCTCAAGAAGGGGTCCAGGCGCCAGGGCATGCCGTATGAGGACGGCGTGGAGGAAGCGCTGTGCTATGGCTGGATCGACGGACTCACCCGTTCGCGGGATGCGGACTACTTCCTTCAGCGCTACACCCCGCGCAAGCCAGGCAGCATCTGGTCGGAGAGCAACAAGGGACGTGTGCAGGAGCTCATCCGCCGGGGTCGGATGACGGCAGCCGGAATGCGCAAGGTCGAGGCGGCGAAGGCGAACGGGCAATGGGACGCCGCAGCGCGGCGAGAGGACCCGGCGTGGATCCCTCCCGGTCTGCGGGCCGCCCTCGTGCGCCGGGCAGGCGCGCTGGATGCCTTCCGGGCGCTGCCGCCTTCCATCCGCCAGATGCACTCGCATGCGTTTGCGTCCGCCAAACGGCCAGAGACACGGGCCAGGCGCGCCCAGGCTGCGATCGACGAAGCGCTGAAACGAAGCAAGGCGCGCGCGGCACTCCGGCCGACATCGCCACGCTCGCGCCGAGGTTCCAAGACCAAGCCAGCGTGAGCGGGCTTTCGGACGCGGAGGCATGATGCGGTTCCTGAGGTCCATGAGCGGTCTGGCGATCGTGTGCTCGCTGGCGGTGGCCGGCTGCGGGGGGGCGACGCCCACGCCGCAGCTGGCTTCTGTCCAGGTCCTTTTCGACATGGGCGGTGGCGGGTCGGGCTTTGCGGCTTCGCTCTTCGCCCAGGAGGTCACGACCGGGAAGACGTTCAAGGGCTTCTACCCCGCCGGGTCGCACGGGCTGGTGGTCATGCCGACCTCGGCACCGATCCTCATTAGCGTGGAGGCGCCCGGCACCTACGTCTTCTATGCCACATTGATAGAAGCCCCCGACGATTACCAGTTCGGCGCCACCGGGTGCGCCGCCGGGACCGACTGTGCCTCCAGCGACCTGCTGGCCATCGACGTGCTACCCGGCGGGACCTATCACGTGACGATCGCCGACCGCTCGGCGCCGATCCCCACGCCCGGAGTCCCGGTGACGGTCCCATGGCGGCGCTGACGACCGAACCTGGCCGGGGCACCGCCGGCCGTCCGTATTCGACGGGGTAGTGCGAGGATGGGGATGTGACGCTGGAGGTGGCCGGACGGATCGTTGGCTGGATCGGCGCCGTCATCGGGCTAGGCACACTGGGATTGGCCCTATTGTCGATGGTCCGTTCGCTGCGCCGGCCGAGTGGCCGGGTCGAGCCCGGAGCTCGGATCGTGCTGCGCTTGCCTCTTCTGCTGGTCTCCACACTGGGTTTCTTCGTTGCCGGCGTATGGCTGTGGCGGCCCCTACCCATCCGACTGGAACCCGGACTCCAAATCCTGTTGTCAGCCGGGGGAATCACCCTGCTGTCTGGCGGATGCGGGCTTTGCCTGTGGGGACTTCGCTCGCTCGGTCAGATGTTCGCACCCTCGAGCGGCTTCGGCGTCCGCTTGAATGCCGGACACCGACTGATCGTCTCCGGCCCCTACGCCCGCGTACGGCACCCGATGTACCTGGCGGTGAACATCGCCGCCTTGGGCAGCGTGCTTCTCTACCGGACGTGGGCAACACTGGCCTTCGCCGTTCTGATGCTTGGGCTTGTCGTCCGTGCCCGCCGGGAGGAGTACGTCTTGGCTCAAGAGTTCGGCCAGGAATGGCGGGAGTATGCCGCGCGTGTCCCGGCGTGGCTCCCGCGACTGCGGCGCAAACCCTCCTCCGCGGCTCCTGGGTCACTTGGGTAAGCGACTGGGTCAGGTGTCTTCATTCGGGGCCGGGCGTGTTTGGCGTTCTGGCTTATGACGACTGCCTCACCGCCCCCTGTACGAACCGGAGCAGACCCTCGAACCCCTGACCGGGGGCATCATTCGAGCCGGGCCGGGAAAGCATGTTGCGTTGGCCACCCAGATGGCTGTGCCAGTGGCGATTGGCTCGCTGGGCAATAATCGCGGGTGAGCCAGACTACTATCGGAGACACGTCTGCAGGTCAGGCATTCGCACTTGCCCCACGACTCAATCCAGGTGATATTTGGCGGCCGGGTCGACAGACGACTGACAGGTCTGGTCCAGGAGGTGCGTGTGGCCGACGTTCCCTTCACCTTCACGCTTCCGATGCCGAATGGGATTCCCTCGAGAGTCGACAATCATATCCAACGCCGGCTGTCCGCATTAAGGGGACAATGCATGGATCAAGAAGCGTACCGATCCATGCTGGCCGAAGAAGACAGGCTGATCTATGAGGTCTATGAGATCAAACGCCCTGAGGTAGCCGGGGAACTCCAGTTGGGGATCTCGGTCGTTCATCCCGGCAGAATCGGACGGGAGTACTTCATGACGAAGGGGCATTTTCACACCGCCCTCGAAACGGCCGAAATCTATTCCTGCCTGAGAGGCGAGGGCTACATGGTCATGCAGACTCCGGAGGGGGAACCTTCTGTGGAGTCCCTCACGCCGGGCAAGGTGCTCTATATCCCTCCGCGTTGGGGGCACAGGTCAGTCTGCACGTCTCGTCAGGAGGATCTGGTGACTTTCTTTGCCTATCCCGGCAATGCCGGGCATGATTACGGGACGATCGAACAGTTGGGGTTTAGGAAGCTGGTGGTGGAAGGCGAGAACGGCCCCGAGGTCATCGACAATCCGCGGTACCGGAGCTAGAGGGCGCACGATGGATCTGAAACAAGCCCGCATCCTCGTGACGCCGACTTCGTATGGCAAACACGATGCCCGATTGAAGACCGAATTGGAGTCTTCGACCGGGTTCGTTGCCTACAATCCGACCGGCAAACCCCTTTCCTCCGGCGCCGTGGCGGGCTTGTTGCCGGGCGTGGATGGCTACATCGCCGGACTGGATGTGATCGATCGCTCAGCGCTGGCCCAGGCAGATGCCCTGAAAGTGATCTCGCGCTACGGGGTTGGAGTGGACAATGTCGACCTCGCTGCCGCCAGAGAACGGGGCATTGTGGTCACCAACACCCCGGGCGCCAACTCAGTGTCGGTGGCAGAGCTGGCGCTGGGCCTCCTCCTCGCCCTTGCCCGCCAGATTCCGGAAGCAGATCAAGCTGTTCGACTGGGAACATGGCCGCGGCTGAATGGCATCTCTCTGGAGGGTAAGTCCGTCGGCATTCTGGGTTTGGGGACCATCGGCAGAGAACTCGCCCGGCGTCTGGCGGGCTTCGATTGCCGCATCCTGGCCTACGATCCGGTTCCGGATGAGGCATTCGCCGCGGCGAATGGCGTCACACTGGAAACGCTCGATGAGGTCATCGCGAACTCGGATTTCATCAGCCTGCATGTGCCGCTCCTTCCGGAGACCCACGGGTTGGTCAATCGGGAGTTCCTGGCGAAGATGAAGCGGGGCGCCATTCTGATCAACACCTCCCGGGGTGAAGTTGTAGATGAATCCTCCTTGCAGCAGGCCCTGCAATCGGGTCATCTGGCAGGCGCCGGCCTGGATGCCTTCGCGGTCGAACCGCCAGGTGCGAGCAACCCTCTCTTGCAGCTCCCGCAGGTGATCGTCACCCCTCACCTCGGCGCACAGACCGACGGCGCCACGAGCAACATGGGCTGGCTTGCCATGAGAGACTGCCTTGCCGTGTTGCGGGGCGAGAACCCGAAATACCGGGTCGTGTGATCCAGGTACCGGAGCCGTGAGCCATGATTGAGCGCGACGTGTTGGCGAAGTTCAAGGAGACCCGCTAGTCCGCATGCGTGATTCCTCGGGGTACGGAGCTGGAGCTCCGAGTTCCTCCGATAGGGCCGGCACGCACCAGCAATCAAGGAGCCCAGCATGGGAGCTGTCCCACAGAGCACCTTCTCCATCTCACCCAGGACGGTGCCCACCTTCTACTTCATCGGCGTGACGACCTCCCGGTCCTCGATCAGGAACGTCTTCCCCTTGTGGATGGAAGTCCTGGGACGCCAGGACGTGCTCTTGGAAGGCGTTGACTGCAAGATCCATGATGCCGTAGAGGTCTATCGCCAGGCCGTGGCCCAGATCAAGTACGATCCGCTCTCCCTGGGCGCGCTGGTGACCACCCACAAGATCGACTTGCTCACGGCGGCGCGAGATCTGTTTGACTACCTTGACCCCTATGCTCTGATCACGGATGAGGTGTCCAGCATCTCCAAGCTCGAAGGACGGCTTGAAGGCCATGCCAAAGATCCGCTCACGTCGGGTCACAGCCTGGATGCCATCCTTGGCGAGCGATATTTCGCACGCACCGGCGGAGACGTGCTGTGCTTCGGCGCTGGCGGCTCTGCCATCGCAACCCTGCTACACTTGATCAACAAGAAAGACCAGGGAGACCGCCCCAAACGCTTCGTCTTCGTCAACCGTTCCCAGGGGCGTCTGGATCATGCCAGCCAAATGGTCCAGCACCTGCAGACAGACATCGAGAGCGAGTTCATCCACAATGCTGACCCGGCGGTCAATGACAGGCTCCTGCAGGCCTTCCCCCCATACTCCGTCATCATCAATGCCACCGGCATGGGCAAGGATACCCCGGGCTCACCGATCACTTGGGATGGACTCTTCCCCATCAACAGCATCGCCTGGGAATTCAACTACCGCGGCGAGCTGAACTTCATGCATCAGGCGCTCGCCCAGGCCTCAAGCCGCGGGGTTGTCGTGGAAGATGGCTGGCTCTATTTTGTCCACGGCTGGACACAGGTCGTTGCGCAAGTGCTGCACTTTGATCTCACCCCGGCTCTGTTCGACAAGTTGAACGAGGCCGCCGAGTCTGTTCGGAAGTGATCAGAAGGGCCGGTGGAGAATGCTCCTGACAGCCAGCGCCGTCGCCGGGATGATCGACCTGTCCTGCGTCCGGACAGTATCCAACCAGGCCGACATCGAAGCGATGGCGAAGGCCGCCCTGAAGTATGCGTTCGGCCAGGTCTCGGTCCTGCAGTGGTTTATCCCCTACACCCGAGAGCTGCTCAACGGCCATGCCGAGATCCATGTGGTTGGCAATGTCAGTTTTCCTTCCGGCTCGGACTCAACCTCCGTCAAGGTCGCGCAGGCGAAAGAGATGATCGCGGCGGGCTGCGACGAACTCGATGTGGTCATGAATATCGGCGCCCTGCGCTCAGGAGATCTTGCCGGCGTGGAACGGGACGTACGGGCGGTCATCGACAGCGTGCGTCCGATCCCGGTCAAGGTGATTATCGAGATCATGGTCCTCACCCCGGAGGAAGCGGAACTGGCATGCGGTATCTGCTTGCGCGCCGGAGCTGCGTTTGTCAAGACCGGCACAGGCTGGGCAGATCGCAGTACGACCCCGGAGGATGTGCATCGGATCAAGTCCGTGGTGGGGGACCGCATCAAGATCAAGGCCTCCGGCGGCATCCGCGACCTGGCAACCCTGGTGAGACTGTACCAAGCCGGGGCATCACGTTTTGGAGTGAACCTCGAGAGTGGGATCGCCATTGTGGACGAGTGTCTGTCGCTTGGAGCCGGCATCGAGGTTTAGCAGGACCTGCGCAGACTCACTGAGAGACGCATGGACAAACGGATCCTCTCGTTTGATCTTGGCACCGGCGGCAATAAGGCCTCACTCTATGATGAGCAGGGCAGCTGTCTGGCCAGTGCCTTCGTTCCCTATTCCACGCTGTACCCGCATCTGGGGTGGCACGAACAACGCCCTGCAGACTGGTGGGACGCCGTGGTGTCCAGCACGCGTAGGCTGCTCGGCTCCAGCGGGGTGGACAAGAAGAGCATCGTCGGGCTGGGGATCTCCGGACACAGTCTGGGGGCCGTACCCGTGGATGAAGGCGGCAACCTGCTCAGAGACACGACCCCCATCTGGTCGGACATACGTGCCCAGGCGGAGGTCGCCCGTTTCTTCGAGAGGATCGATCCCGATGACTGGTACATGACCACCGGGAATGGCTTCCCCGCCGCCTGCTACACCGTCTTCAAAGCGATGTGGTATTCGAACCACGAACCGGAGATGTGGAGCAGGGTCTTCAAGCTCCTGGGCACCAAAGACTACATCAACTACAGACTTACCGGCAAGTTGATGACCGATTACTCCTATGCCTCCGGTTCGGGGATCTACGACCTGAAGGGCTGGCAGTACAGCGCGCGCCTGATCACGGCCAGCGGGATCCCCGCCGCTGTCTGGCCGGATATCGTCCCCTCCACGTCCGTTCTCGGCGAGGTTGGGCCAGAAGCAGCCAGGACCCTCGGATTGGAGGAGGGGGTACAGGTGGTGTGTGGCGGGGTGGACAACTCGTGCATGGCGTTGGGGGCCCGGAATACCCGTGACGGGCGCGTCTATACCTCCCTGGGTTCCTCTGCCTGGATCGCGGTTTCCTCCGACGAGCCCGTGCTGGACAAACAGTACAAACCCTATGTCTTCGCCCACGTGATACCGAATACCTATACCTCGGCAGTCAGCATCTTCTCCGCCGGCTCGACCTTCGCGTGGGTGAAAGACAACTTGTGCCGCGAGCTGATCGAGGAAGCCGACCGCACGGGGGTTGATGTCTTTGCGCTCATGGACCGCGAGGCTGCCAAGGCGCCGGTGGGGTCCAACAAACTGCTCTTCAACCCCAGCCTGGCGGGCGGTACGTCCCAGGACTCGAGCGTTCATCTCCGCGGCGCCTATGTCGGTCTCGATCTGAAACACGGGAAAGGCGAATTGATCCGCTCGGTCATGGAAGGCATCGCCATGAATCTGCGCCTTCGCCTTGACCTGCTGCGCAAGTACACCCGGCTGGAGGATGAGATCCTGTTTGTGGGCGGGGGCGCCAAGAGCCGGTTCTACCTGGGAATCTTTGCGGACGTGTTCAATACCCGCATCCTCAAGACCAATATCGATCAGGATGCTGGGGCGCTGGGTGCGGCGGCCCTTGCGGCCGTCGGGTGCGGGTTGTGGAAAGACTTCCATCGGATTGACAAGATCCACAAAGTCGAGGAGGTGGTCCACCCGGATGCGGAGAACAACCGCAAGTATGAAGAGCTTCTGCCCGTCTTTGCGCTGGCTGCAGAGTATCAGTCCAGGCTCAGCGAAGCACTGCAGGCGATTGAATCGTAGCCGACCTTGGGTAGGATCCTTTTCCAAGGACGAGCCTCCGCTCCTCCTATCCAATCGTTCCTGAGGAAAGGGCAATCGCATGAAACTCGGGCTCTTCACAGCCACGTTCCTTGATCTGAAGTTGGAAGAGGTATTGACCCTGGCATCCGGGCTGGGCTATCAGGCAGTCGAGATGCCAGCCTTTGCCAACAACCCGCACCTGGATATCGAGGCCATCGTTAAGGGAAGTGCGGCCGTCGAGTTGAGGCGACAGGTCGAAGACCACGGGCTGATCATTTCGGCACTGGCGAATCATCCTGAGGGCCAGATCGTTCTGGGACCCTACGGCAAGGATACGGATGCGATCTACAAGGGCACCAAGGAAGAGAAGATCAAGTTTGGGACCGAGCGGATGATCAAGACCGCCCAGGCAGCCAATGCGCTTGGGGTACCCGTGGTGACCGGGTTCATCGGCTGCGAGAACTTCGGCCGGTTCTTCCCCTGGCCCTATTCCAAGGGCTGGTCCGACATGGAAGCCGAATTCGTCGAGCGCTGGAGCAAGATCCTGGACAAGTTCGGCGAATACGGCGTCAAGTTCGCTCACGAGCCGCACCCCAACGAGCTTGTTTACAACGTAGAGACAGCCCTGCGGGCGGTTGAATTGATGGGGGGTCGCAAGGAGTTTGGCTTCAACTTCGACCCAGCCAACCTCATCTATCTGGGACTCGAGGTGGAACACTTCATCGATTCCCTCAGCCAGTACATCTTCCATGTGCACGCCAAGGACGGCGAGATCGTTGCGCACAATGTCGGGCGCTCGGGAGTGATCCCACAGGGTGACTGGCAGCGTCTCGGCCGCGGGTTCCGCTTCCGCATCCCGGGCTGGGGATCCGTGCCCTGGAGGAAGGTGATCACCGAACTTTCCCTGATCGGCTACGACTACGTGATGAGCTACGAGCACGAGGACGTCACGATGAGCAGGCACGACGGCATCACCAAGACGATTGCCTATTTGAAACCCCTGATGATCGAGAAGCCGTACGAAGGCCGGAACGACGTCCTATTCAACTGACGCCGACCGAAGGAAAGGAAGGAACTTCATGGCAGCCACAATGAAGGCGGCGGTTTTCGAGAAGCCCGAGGTGATCACGATCAAGCAGGTGCCCGTTCCTGAGATCGGCGACACCGAGGTCCTGATCAAGGTGAAATACACCGGCATCTGCGGCACCGATTGGAGCATCTACACGGGCAAGTACTCGGCGGACAAGCTCCCCCTCATCGCCGGGCACGAGTTCTCAGGTGTCATCGCGCAGGTCGGGAAGAAGGCCCGGGGGTTGAAGGAAGGAGACCGGGTCACGGCCGACATCAACATGTCGTGCGGCATCTGCTTCTACTGCCGCCAGGGCCAGAAGCTGATGTGCCGCGACTTCCACCAGCTGGGGATCCACGTGGACGGCACTTATGCTGAGTACGTGAAAGCCCCCTTCGACCAGGTGCACAAACTGCCCGACTCACTGAGCTTCCTGGCCGGCGCTTTCATCGAGCCAGTCTCGTGTGTCATCCATTCTTCGAAAGCCGCCAGGGTGACGCATGGAAGCTCGGTGGCGGTGATCGGCAGCGGCCTAGGCGTCCTGCACGGGCTGCTGGCGCGGCTGCGCGGTGCGGCGCCGGTCATCGTGATCGGCCACAACGCCAAGCGTCTCGCCATCGCCAAGGAGATGGGCGTCGACGTCACGATCAATATCCAGGATGGCAAGGACCCGGTGGCCGAGGTGAAGAGGCTCACCGACGGCCGCGGCGCGGACTTCGTCGTGGAGGCCGTCGGAACCCCCGCCACCTACGCGCAGGCGTTCGCCATGCTGCGTCCCGGCGGGACGCTGGCCGCCTTCGGCATCTGCGCCCCCGACGAAATGATCCCGATGAACCCCTTCGACCTCGTGCTGGGGGAGAAGACGGTCGTGGGCTCCTGCGCCGGGGTGGGAACCGACTGGACAGACGCCATCGCGCTCCTGGCCGCGGGCCACATCAAGCCCGAGAGCATGTTCTCCATGATCGTGCCCGTGGAAGAGCTGGAGAGCGCGCTGAAGCAGCTGCGCACGGACCCGACTCTGACCAAGGTCTTCGTGTCCACCGAGATCTCCCAGCGGGAAATCCTCTCAACCTAGGAGCATGACCGCCATGACCGCACACCGACCGCTGGTGTCCATGAACTTGATCAGCACCAAGCTGGACATCGAGAAGGCGATCCGCGCCTATCACAAGGCAGGCTACGACGGGATCGGGCTCTGGTACGACCAGGTACGTGACTTCGGCGTGGAGCGCACACTTGCGCTGCTGCAGGAGGTGCCCCTCAAGGTCACGCACCTCATCTACGCCGGGCCCTTCAATCAGACGAGCGAGACGGACTATCTCACTGCACGCGACGCCGACCGGGAGAAGCTGCGCGTCGCCGGAAGGCTGGGCGCTGATTCGGTCCTGGCGATGACCGGACCCCTCAATGGCCTGGGCCAGAATGAAGCGTTCCGACAGCTCGAGCGCAGCCTGCGCGACCTGGCCGCCACCGCCGCGGAATGCAAGGTGAAGATCGGGCTTGAACCGCTGCACTATGTCTTGAAGGGCGACTCGTTCATCTTCACGCTTACCGACGCGATGGACATCATCGAGAGGATCAACCATCCTGCCCTCGGCGTGTTCATCGACGTCTATCACATCTGGCATGAACCCGGGCTCCTGGAGACACTGAAGCGGACCAAAGGCAGAATCGTCGGCTGCCACATCTGTGATTTCAGGCAGCTGAACCGATCGATCTACGACCGGGTCCTGATGGGAGACGGGGTCATTCCCGTCCGCCAGATCCTTGAAGCGCTGAAGGAGCAGGGCTGGGACAAGTGGTACGACATCGAGGTATTCTCCGAAGAGCTCTGGCAGATGGAGCCCGGGGCTTTCCTCGAACTCGCGTTCGAGAAATACCGCCGGTTGTGGCAGGAGTAGGCGGCAAAGAAAGCAGGCAGCCGATGAAGGTGAGCGGCATCAACCACGTGTCGATCAACACGCGGGATCTACAAACGTCCGCCGACTTCTACGGACGTATTCTGGGCTGGAGGCAGGCAGAGACGGTTCCGTTCGACGGCTTCTCCCTGGTCTACTTCGAAGTTCCCGGTGGCGGCCGCCTTGAACTGTTCGACTACGGCGGCAGAAACCCGCACGCCACGCGCGACGAAACCGAGGTCGGTCTACGGCACCTGGCCTTCACGGTCGACGACGTCGACACAGCCGAGGCGCACCTGCGCGCCAATGGCGTCACGATCAGCATGCCCGCCACCGACCTGCCGTCGCTCCAGATCCGGGCGATGCTGTTCCTCGACCCGAATGGCGTTACGCTGGAGTACTGTCAGGAGATGAAACGCGAGGAGGCGGCCGAGCGATCCGTGTGAGCCGACCCCTCCTTCCACGTATCTAGAGAAGATACATGGGCCATTGCAGTCCGGATCGCAGTAGGATGCTGCGATACGGATGCTTCCGGCAATCCAACAGAGTCGGATCCCCTGTGCATCCAGAGGCATGCCAGGAGGCATCGACTGGAGACTGAATGGACGCCTCCAATCCACTGGGCGTGATCGTCGCCCTTGTGGCGGCGCTGGTGTGGGGCAGCGGCGATTTCGTCGGCGGCCGGGCGACGATCGGCCGACACCCGTATCAGGTGCTGGCGTTGGGCTCCCTTTCCGGGTTGGCCCTGCTGGTCATCGCCGCCTTCGTCCGTGGTGAACCCTGGCCGGCGGGCCTGGCCATCCTGTGGAGCGCCGCGGCTGGCATCGCAGGCGGCTTCGGGATCGCCGCGCTCTACCGGGGCCTGGCGGTCTCTGATGCTGCCGTCGTTGCGCCGACGGCAGCGGTCGTCGGCGTCGTCCTGCCGGTCGTCATCGGGGCACTAACCGCCGGCCTCCCCCGCCCGCTTCAGATGTTCGGGATGGCCGCCGGCACCTTCGGGATCTGGCACGTGGCGCGAGGATCGTCGGGCGCGGCGCACGGCCCGCAGCAGGGATTGGGCCTCGGACTGATCGCCGGGATCGGGTTCGGCGGTTTCTTCGTCTGCATGGCCCAGGTCCCCCGCGAGGCGGTGTTCACACCCCTGGTCGTCGCCAAGGCGGTGGCCGCCGCCTTCGCCGTGATCGTCCTGGGTGCTCGCCGGTTGAGCCTGCCCTCGCCACTCGCCAACCCATTGGCGCTGGCGGCAGGCGTGTTGGACGCAGGCGGGAATGTCTTCTACCTGGTCGCCGCTCATTTGACCCGGCTCGATTTCGCGGCCTTGGTTTCGTCGATGGCGCCGGCGGTGACCGTCGTGCTGGCTGGCGCCATCGGCCGGCAGCGCGTGTCTGCGGCCCAATGGCTTGGCGTCGGCCTTTGCGTGCTGGGGATCGCACTGATCGCCGCGTAGACTCCCCGCGGGCCTCGCGGTATGATCGCTCTGTGCAGGCCTTCGCCTACCTCTCCGTCCTGACCTCCATCGTCCTCGGCCTGGGAATCGCCCGCCTGCTCACCGGCCTCGGCCGGCTGCTGCAGGCCCGCGGCCATGCGCGCTTGTACTGGGTCCACATGCTCTGGGCGCTGAATCTATTTCTCTTCCAGACCCTCACCTGGTGGATCCTGTTCCGCTGGCAGTCGCGGACGGAGTGGACCTTCTTCCTGTTCTTGTTCCTGCTCCTGAGCCCGACCGTCTCCTTCCTGCTGACCGTCGTGCTCTTCCCCGACGGGAAGGGGTGGACCTGCGCCAGCACTACTTCGCCAATCACCGCTGGTTCTTCACCCTCGGGGCGATCCTTCCTCCGGCCGACGCCGTCGATACCTTGCTCAAGGGCACCGAACATTTCCGTGCCCAGGGACCTGTGTACGTGATCTTCCTGGCTGTGGTCTTCATCATGATGGTGATCGCTGCGCGTACGCGGCGGGCGGGGTACCACGCCTTCTTCACCATCTTCTTCCTGGTCTACTTGATCGCCTTCATTAGCGTCAACCTGCGCGTGCTGACCTGAGCCACGGCGCCGGATGTGGATGCCTCGGTGGGGGTGCAACGGCCGGATGACTGATTGGTGGGCTCCGGGCAGTCCCAGGTTGGACTCCGGTCGGATTGGGGTTGTCGATCTGTTCTTATCATGGCGCGTCAGAATGTACTGCAGCATGGAGAAGCCCGGCATCTACCCGCCTCCGGAACCTGATAGCTTTTGCCAGTCACCCCAGCCTATAACCGCGGCGGATACCCCCGGGAGCCCGACTTGAACCCCTCTCCAACCTCCCGCCTGCCAGGTTTCCGTGAGCAGGCGCTCGCCGAGCGAGTTCAGCGCCTGGCACAGGCCTCCGGCGTCTCGCCTGAGGCACTCCTGGCGTTGGGGGGCGAGGCCGGGCTTACCCCAGCGCAGGCGGACCACATGGTCGAGAATGCCATCGGCGTCTTCGGCCTGCCCTTGGGCGTGGCGCTCAACTTCGTCGTCAATGGGCGCGAGGTTCTCGTCCCGATGGCGATCGAAGAGCCGTCCGTCGTCGCCGGGGCATCCTTCATGGCCAAGCTGGCGCGCGCCGGCGGTGGCTTCCATGCCACTTCGACCGAGCCGCAGATGATCGCTCAACTGCAGGTGCTCGACCTGGCCGATCCGGATGAGGCGCGCCGTCGCGTGCTGGATCAGCGTGCGGCCATCCTGGCCGAAGTGGACCAGGTCGATCCGGTGATCTCCGGTCTCGGCGGAGGGGCGCGTGACCTTGAGGCACGTGTACTGCGCGAGACCGCCGTCGGCCCGATGCTCATCGTGCATCTGATCTACGACACGCGCGACGCGATGGGTGCCAACGCCGTCAACACCGCCGCCGAACGCCTGGCGCCGCGTCTCGAAGAGCTCACCGGTGGGCGCGTTCACCTGCGTATCCTCAGCAATCTGGCCGACCGTCGCCTGGCGGCCTCCCGCTGCCGCATCCCCGCCACCGCCCTCGCCTTCGGCGATTTCACCGGCGAGCGCGTGCGTGCCGGGATCGTGGAAGCCTGGGCCTTCGCCGAAGCCGATCCGTACCGGGCTGCCACCCATAACAAGGGCATCATGAATGGGGTCGACGCGGTCGTGATCGCCACCGGCAACGACTGGCGGGCGATCGAGGCCGGGGCGCATGCCTTTGCCGCCCGCTCCGGGCGCTACACCTCGCTCAGCCGCTGGTCGGTCGGGCCGGACGGTGCGCTCGAAGGCGAGCTCGAGATGCCGATGGCGGTTGGGACGGTGGGAGGAGCGACGCGGGTTCATCCGGCGGCTCGGGCGGCACTCGAACTGATGGGCGTGAAGTCGGCACGCGAGCTGGCGGAGATCATCGTCTCGGTCGGCCTGGCCCAGAACCTGGCCGCTCTGCGGGCGCTGGCGACCGAGGGCATCCAGCGCGGGCACATGGGGTTGCACGCGCGTCAGGTGGCGATTGCCGCCGGCGCCAGCGGAGATCTGGTCGAGCGCGTGGCGCAGCGGATGGTGGAAGACGGCGTCGTGCGCCTCGACCGGGCCCGCGCCCTTTTGGAGGCCTGGGGCTTGCAGCCTGGCCGATCCTCGGAGTCGATCGAATGAGCGATGCACCTCGCACGCGCCTGCTCAAGCCGACGCACGACGTCGGCATCGTGGGCTACGGAGCCTACATCCCGCAATACCGCCTGCCGGCGCGTGAGATCGCCCGGGTGTGGGCCGGCGGAGGCGGCGGCCTGCCGATCAAAGAGAAGGCGGTCGCCGGGCTGGACGAGGACGTGGTCACGATGTCGATCGAGGCGGCGCGCAACGCGCTGGCGCGGGCCGAGATCGATCCGACCGAGATCCGGGCGGTGTGGGTGGGATCGGAGTCGCATCCGTACGCGGTCAAACCGACGTCGACGATCGTGGCCGAATTGATCGGCGCCACGCCGCATACCCAGGCCGCCGACTGGGAGTTCGCCTGCAAGGCCGGCACCGAAGCACTGCAGGCGGCGATCGGTTTCGTGGGCTCGGGGATGGCGCGCTATGCGCTGGCCATCGGCATGGACATCGCCCAGGGACGGCCGGGCGACGCGCTCGAGTACACGGCGGCGGCGGGCGGCGCGGCCTACCTGCTCGGTCCGGCCGAGGAAAGCGTGGCAGCGTTCGAGGGCTCGTACTCGTACAGCACCGACACGCCGGACTTCTGGCGACGGGCGCACGAGATCTATCCGGAGCACGGTGAACGGTTCACGGGCGAGCCGGCGTACTTCAAGCACATCACCGAGGCGACGCAGGCGATCCTGCACGATCTCGGCGCCCGCCCGTCCGACTATCAGCATGTCGTCTTCCACCAGCCGAACACCAAGTTTCCCCAGCGAGTGGGCAAGTCGCTGGGTTTCAAGCCGGATCAGATCCAGGCCGGGATGCTCGTCTCGGTGATCGGCAACGTGTACGCCGGCTCGGCGATGGTCGGGCTGACGGCGGTCCTGGATGTGGCGCAGCCCGGCGACCGCATCCTGCTCGTGTCTTACGGCTCGGGCGCCGGATCGGACGCGTTCAGCCTGCGCGTCACCGATCGTCTGGCGAGTCGCCAGGCACGGGCGCTGAAGACGCAGGATTACATCGCCCGGCGGGTCGAGATCGATTACGCCACCTACGCTCGCTATCGCGGCAAATTGACCTTGAAATAGGATGGCACGGCGGCCTGCCGCTGGGGAACCATGGCGACCCTCGCACCCTCAGATGTCTTCGTTGCCGGCGTCGGCCTGACGCCCGTCGGCGAGCACTGGAACAGCTCGCTGCGCGATCTTGCGCTCGAGGCGATTCAGTCCGCCCGCGCCGACGCCGGCGGCCTTCGACCGCAGGCACTGTACGTCGCCAACATGCTCGCCCCGGCGCTTTCGGGGCAGACCCATCTGGGCGCGCTGCTGGCCGACTTCGCCGGGCTGCGTGGCATCGAGGCGCTCCTCGTTTGAGGCCGCCGGCGCCTCGGGGGGAGTAGCCCTGCGTCAGGCCTACATCGCCGTCCGCTCCGGGTTGATCGATGTGGCGCTGGTCGTGGGCGTCGAGAAGGTGACCGACCGCGTCGGGTCGTCGGTGGACGCCGCCACGGCGATGGCAGCCGACGCCGACCATGAGGCGGTGCAGGGCCTGACCCCCGCGGCGCAAGCGGGGCTGCTGATGAGGCGCTACCTGCATGAGGTCGGCGCCCCGGACGATGCGCTCGCAGGGTTCAGCCTGACGGCACACGCCAACGCGGTGCACAGCCCGCATGCCTTCCTGCACAATGCGATCAGCCTGGAGGACTACCGAAACGCGCCGCGTGACAGCGACCCGTTGAACCTCTACGATGTCGCACCGCTGGCCGATGGCGCTGCGGCGTTGGTATTGGTGCGGCGCGAGGCGCTGACGGGGACCAGCGGCCGACCTTCGGTCCGTGTGGCGGGGTCCGCCATCGCCATCACCGCACTGGCCCTCCACGACCAGCCGGATGTACTCGGCCTGGACGCCGCCGAGCGGTCGGCCCGGGCCGCGTATGAGCAGGCCGGGTTCGGGCCGGAGGACATCGACGTCTTCGAGCTGCACGACGCCTTCACGATCTACGCCGCGCTGGCGCTGGAGGCGAGTGGTTTCGCGCCTCGCGGGGCGGGCTGGAAATTGGCTGTGGAGGGTGAGATCGGCCTGCAAGGCCGGATCCCGGCCATGACCCTTGGGGGATCGAAGGCGCGGGGCGAAGTCGGCGGTGCGACCGGGGTGTACCAGGCCGCCGAAGTGGTTCTTCAGCTTCAACGCCGGGCGGGCGAAAATCAGGTGCGGGAGGCGTGTGTCGGCATGGCGCAGTGCCTTGGCGGTGCCGGCGCGACGGCCGCCACGCACATATTCGCTTCGTCCGAGCGCTGAAACAGGCCTGATAGTTCTTGAGAGCCACCCCCACCTACACTACGGCAGGTTCAGCCCGGAACGAGGTGTATGGCTATGGAAGTCTCCCGACATTGGCGCCTCAAGCAGCAGCGCTATGCGCTTGTGGGCGAAGTTTGTCCCAGTTGTCAACATAAGATCTTCCCGCCCCGGGATATCTGCCCGGATTGCGGACAGGAAGCCCGTACGACCTACCAGTTCAGCGGGCGCGGCGAGGTGTATTCGTTCACCACGGTGCGAAACGCGCCCACCGGTTTCGAGGAAAACGCGCCCTACACGGTCGCGCTGATCAAGCTCGACGAAGGCCCGATGCTGACCGCCCAGCTGACCGACCTGGGCGAGAAGCCGGTCGAGATCGGGATGCCGGTCGAGATGGTTACTCGGCGGCTGCGCTCGGACGGCGAGCGCGGCATGCTGGTGTACGGGTATAAGTTCCGTCCGGCGCTCAAGGCCGCCTGACCCGAGCGAAGGAGAGACGCCAGCCTGCCACCCGGTGGGGTCGAGCAGGCTGGTTTTCATGTCCCATGCGTGACGTTGCCATCTACGGAACCGGCATGCTGCGCGTGTCGGAGCACTGGGACCTGTCGATCATCGACCTGGCAGGCCGCGCGGCGCTCGAGGCGCTCCACGATTCGGGGCTCGACCGCGTCGACGCGCTATTGGTCACCAACATGCTCTCGGCCTGCCAGACGACCGGGCAGCTAAACCTGGGCGCCCGCGTGGCGGATTGGGTCGGGCTGCGTGGTATCGAGGCCTACAAGGTCGAAGCGGCCTGCGGGTCGGGCGGCGCGGGATTCCGCGCGGCCTGGATCGCCGTGGCCAGCGGTGCCATCGACCTGGCACTCGTCGTCGGCGTCGAGAAGATGACCGAGACGCCGGGCCCGGAGATCACCGCCGGTCTGGCGACGGCGGCGGACGCCGACTTCGAAGTTCCGATGGGGCCGTCGTTCGTGGCGCTCAACGCCCTGATCATGCGCCGCTATCAACATGAGTACGGCTGGCCTCACGAGGCCTTTGCCCCGTTCTCGATCAACGCCCACGCCAACGGCGCCCGCAACCCGCTGGCCCGACTGCAAGAAGCGCTGACCGTGGACGAGTACCGCAAGGCACGCATGGTCAGCGACCCGATCAACCTGCTGGATGCCTCGCCGATCGGCGACGGTGCAGCGGCGATCGTGCTTGGACCGGCGGAGCGTCTGGCGCCATGGGGGCAGCGACCGCATGTTCTCGTGGCCGCCTCCGCCGCAGCGACCGATTCACTCGCCATCCACGACCGGCGGGCACCGCTCCGCCTGGTGGCGGCAGAACAATCTGCGGCGAGCGTGTACGCCATGGCCGGCGTGGGGCCGAAGGACATCGACCTCTTCGAACTCCATGACGCCTTCTCCATCATGTCGGCTCTATCGCTCGAGGCATGCGGCTTCGCCGAGCCCGGGCAGGGGCCGCGGCTGGCAGCCGATGGCTCGATCCGGCCCGGGGGGCGAATTCCGATCGCCACCTTCGGCGGGTTGAAGGCGCGTGGGCACCCGGTGGGCGCCACCGGGGTGTACCAACTGGCCGAAGTGGCGCGCCAACTGCAGGGCGAGGCGGGCGAGTGCCAGCTCGACCGTGCTCGCGTCGGCATGGCGCAGAATATCGGCGGCTCCGGCGCCACGATCGTGACCCACATTCTGCGCCAGGCGTAGG
>CAVZPO010000005.1:0-16456 GCA_963777165.1 uncultured Chloroflexia bacterium | reverse complement strand
ATTTCATGCTGATGGCCGTCTACATCGCGCCGGCCGGGGCAGCCTGATCGATCCGTCCAGAGCACGGCCGAGGTTTCTGCGTGCCCACGAAGGCCTCCGTCCCCAAGGTCAGCCTCCTCCACGTGACCACCCGCGCCGCGTGGCGCGCGTGGTTGAAGGCCAACTACAAGTCGCGCACCGAGGTGTGGCTGGTCTACTCCCGCAAGAGCACCGGCAAGCCGCGCCTGGCGTACAACGACGCGGTCGAGGAGGCGCTGTGCTTCGGCTGGATCGACAGCATCGTGCGCTCGATCGACGCTGCAGCGATTTGCGCAGCGGTTCTCCGTCCGCAAACCCGGGAGCCGCTACTCGCAGGCCAACCTCGAGCGGCTACGCGCGCTGCGTCCGGCGGCGCCGGGTGCTGCGCGACGTTCTGCCGACGCTCCCCGATCTATCGGCGTCCGCCTTCCGGATCCCGGCCGATATCCTCCGGGCGATCCGCGCCAACCCGCGCGCCTGGAAGCACTTCCGAGGATTCTCGCCCGCCTACATCCGCATCCGGATCGCGTACATCGACGGTGCTCGCCGGCGGCCGGCCGAATTTCGCAAGCGACTGGCGCATTTCGTGCGCGAGACCGAGGCGAACCGGCAGTTCGGGTTCGGCGGGATCGAGAAGTACTACTAGGGCCCGTCCCGCCCGGGGTATGACGCGCTCCCGCGCAGATGTGCGAGAATGGGCCGGTCGTTCCCCTCCCCTCCGAGCGGACGGTGACGGGAGATTCTCGACGCGACGGCCGCGAGGTGCTTGCAGGCGGGGCGTGCCCCGCCCGTACGCCGGCGTGGATCACAAGGAGCGCATAAACCTATGTCTGACGCCAAACTTCGAGTCGGCTTCATCGGCATCGGCGCCATGGGCACGCCGATCTCGCACAACCTGCTGAAGGCCGGCTTCCCGCTGACGGTGTATGACCGATTCCCGGCGCAGACGGACCCGTTCGCCGCGCTGGGGGTGCCCGTGGCCTCCAGCTGCGCGGACCTGGCGCGCAAGTGCGATGTGGTCTTCACCATGATCGGGCAGGTGGCGGAGGAACTCGAGGCCGTGCTGGGGCCGGGCGGCGTGCTCGAAGGCGCCCATTCCGGCCTGACGCTGATCGACATGAGCACGGTGGGGATCGCCGCCTCGAAGACGATGGCCGCTGCGGCCAAAGCCAAGGGCGTGGCGTTCCTCGACGCCACGGTCAACGGCTCCGTCGGCCCGGCGCGAGAGGCCACGATGCAGTTGATGGTCGGCGGCGAAGCGGCGGCGCTGGAGGCGGTGATGCCGGTGCTGCGGGCGATCAGCGCCAAGGTGCACCACCTCGGCCCCAACGGCGCCGGCAGCGCCATGAAGATGGTCATCAACCTGATGATCGGCATGACCGTGCTGACGGTGGCCGAGACGCTGACCCTCGGCCGTCAGGCCGGGCTCGACCCGAACCAGATGCTCGAGATCCTGGGCGAGACGGCCGTCAACTCACCCCACCTGAGGAACAAGGGCCGGATGATGATCGAGGGCAGGTTCGAACCCTCCTTTGCCTTGAAGTACATGCAGAAGGACTTCGACCTGATCATGCAGGCGGCGCACGATCTGAAGACGCCGCTGTTCACCAGCGCCATCGCCCACCAGGTGTACACGGCGGCCAACGTCGCCGGCTACGGCGATCTGGACTACGGCGCGGTGGTCAAGTTCGTCGAGGCGGCTGCGGCGATGAAGGCATCGGGCGGCTAAGGCGGCCGGCCGCGGCGACATGCTCACGATGCGACCCCCGTGTACCAGCAGTCGCACATCAGACGTCTGTAGACGCAGCCTTTAGGCTGCGTCTTCCGCCGACCGCGACGCGTTCCAGCGTTCTGCGAATCCCCCGCCACACACGTATCTGATGGGTCTCGCGGCAGGTGCGGCCGTGCGTCCCATAACGCAGGCTGAAGCCTGCGGCTACCTGCCGCGCGCCGCGCCTGCCATTGCGGCATCCGCACCTGACGGCGCGAACTGTAGGCTGCCGCCACGCGGTGGATTCGCGACTGCCGGCCAGCGAGCCTGCCCTCCCGTCCGGCAATTCGACCTTCACGGTGCATGTAGCCGCAGCCTTTAGGCTGCGTCTTCCGTGACCGTCGAGCCCTCTCCGTTCGCAATTGGGAGCGCAGGTCATGACCTGCGGCTACCAGCATCGGATGCGACTGCCTCGATGTGGCATCACGGGGCATCACTACGCTGACGCCAGTGCGTTGGCCGCCAGCGCCAGGTTGAGGCCGATCAGATAGAGCTCGGCCGCCGGGCCTCCGGCCGGATCACGTTCCTCGCGAGCCGGCCAGTCGGCAAACCAGATCACGGCCAGTCCGGCGAACACCAGTAACCCGGCGCCAGCCCACCACGCTCGCAAGTTTCCCTGTCCCATCGGGAACAGCCAGGCTCCCAGGACATAGATCCACGCCAGCGTCCAGAGAGCTCCCGCGCACCCAGGCGTTGCGGAGACGGAATCGTCCGCCCGATGGCCGCACCCACGAGCGGTGCGCCGAGCGCAACCGCCGAGATCGGGACCCATGCCATGCGGCGATCCTGCCACCAGACGGAGGACCGCTCCCACCGTCAGCGCCAGTCCCAGCAGCAGGATCGTGCTCCAAGTCGGGGTTCGACGGAACGTCAACAGCGCAGCGAACAGCAGCACGACGCAGACGGCCAGCGGCGCCAGCCACGCCTGCGGTGCACGCACGGCCCACCCGGCCACAGT
Source organism: uncultured Chloroflexia bacterium (assembly GCA_963777165.1). Lineage (GTDB taxonomy): Bacteria > Chloroflexota > Anaerolineae > Anaerolineales > E44-bin32 > DYJB01. The sequence goes on along the minus strand of CAVZPO010000005.1, from coordinate 13,709 downwards.
CAGTGCCAGCGCGGCCAGGTAGAGTGGAAGGACGCGGACGGCGAAGGCCAGCATCGTGTTCCAGTTCTCAGCGCTGGGGCACCTGTGATAGTCCCTGCCCGTCCAGATCGACCCACTCCTCGCCCAGCAACCCGGCCAGCAGGACAGTGGCGCGCCGTCGGAGCGTCACCAGGATACGCACCGCCGGCGCACCCGGGTCATAGGCCTGAGGGTAGACCACCTCGACCGAGGCGAGGTCGTTCAGTTGCGCATAATGGCGTGCCTCGGCTGCTACCTGCGTCTGCATGGGTGGCGCCACCAACGTCGCCCGGTCATCATCCGTCAGCCACCCAGGCACGTCATTCAGGGAGGGTGTGGGTGTGCAGGGAAGGGCAGGTGCGCAGGTGGGAAGCAGCGCCGCCTGCGTCTGTCGGGCTGCCGCCTGTGTCACCATTTGCTCAGCAACGAAGGCGATACCGGCGTCGGCTGCCGCCTGGGCCGACCTGCGCAGACGCGTTCGCTCGATCATTAGCCGCCCGCCATCCACCGCCACCGCCAGGAGCATCAGCACGACCATGAGCAGGATGGCGATGACGATCAGCATCTGGCCGCGCGGCTTCATGGGTTGCGGTACTCCATCCGGCTGACCGCCCGTGCGCGGACGGGGACCACAACGGAAACCGGCAGGCTCATCGTCAGCCGGTATTCCAGGCTGACGGCCAGCGGCTGCCCGCGCGGCAGCGGCCCGGGTTGATCGCGCGGCGATTCGTCCTGCTCGGGATCAATGTCGATCGTCACCTGCGAGGCGTCCAGTCCGCTGAGCGAGCGCTGCACGGCCCCGACGATCTCTTCGTCCCCATGCGCCGGATCGGTGATCGTCGCCCCGGCGCGGGCCCCCTCCCAGGCTGCGTTCGTCAGCACGATCTGCGCCTGCATCAGGATGCCCAGATTGACCAGGCCGAGCATCAGCAACAGCAGGATTGGAAGCGTGATGGCCAGCTCGACCACCGATTGACCCGCGCCCACAGCGCGCCTTGGGCGAATCCTGCGTAGCGACGTCACGGCGACGATGCTCTTGCCAAGAACGGCGATCACGTCGTCCCCTTCTCTAGCGTCCCAGGAACAAGTGCAGGAGCGGCGGCGCCAGATAGATGATCAGCAGCGCCGGCAGAAAGAAGAACACCAGCGGGAAGATGATCAGGATCGGCAAGCGCCGGCTAGCCTCCTGAGCCCGGCGCCGCCGGCGGGCGCGCAGCAGTGCGGTCTGCACGCGCAGGGCCCGCGCCAGCGACGTGCCCAACCGGTCGGATTGTTGGACAGCAGCCACAAAGGCATGCAGATCATCGGAGGGTGTGGACTGCACCAGACTCTGCAAGGCCTCGCTGCCGCGCGTGCCCGCGGTCGAGCTGCCGCACCAGCAGGCGCAGGTCATCGCCCAGCAGACCGCGGAAGTCGTGTGCCGTCCGGCGCAGAGCGACCTCGAAGCCCAGTCCCGCGTCGAGGCCGAGCGCCAATCGGTCTAGGAAGTCCGGGAGGGCAAGGTCGATCTCCATTCGGCGCCGGTCGATCCTCCACTGCAGCCAGATCCCGGGACCCAGCATGGCGGCAGCCAGCACCAGGGCTGCGAGGAATTGACCCAGCAGATCCCAGCCCCGACCCACGCCAATGAGCGCCGCCAGCAACAAACCGAGCCACAGCAGGGCCCAGCGCGCCGCACCAAAACTGTGCCCCTCCAACCGGACCCCGGCATAGTTCAGATTCTGCTCGGACTCCTTCACCGCCCCAGCGTCGCTCGAGCCCGGCCGGCAAGTCGATCATTCCCAGTGCCGCCTGGAGAAGACCGGTGACGGCCGAGGGGCCGGCGGGGCGCCTCGGACGGACCGCCTGCATGGACTCGACGATGGCGGCGGCGAACAGCGCAACAGCTGCCCCGGCCAACAACGATGCTACGACCGGCAAGGCGTTCATTCGTTTCCCGTCAGTAACGCACGCGCATCAGCCGCGAGATCACGGCCCAGCCTGCCAATTGAAGCGCCAAGGCAAATGCCAGCAGCAGCTGTCCGATGAGCGAATCGAACAGCACGTCGATGTAGCGCGGGTTGGCGCTCAGCAAGATGCCGGCCGAGACGGGGACCAGAGCAGCGATGACGATACCCGACAACCGTCCCTGGGCGGTCACGGCGCGCACCTCTCGCTCGAGTTCCACACGCTCGCGCAGAAGGCCGGCCGTGCTCTCGAGCATCGACACCAGGTCACCACCTACTTGCCGCTGGAGCTCGATCCCCTCGATGGCCAACGCCAGCGATTCTTCCGGGATAGTTTCCAGCAGGTGACGCATCGAGTCCTCGGTGGAATGCCCAAGCGTCATCCAGCGCGCAAGCCGTTTGAGAGCAACCGAGACGGGCGCTCGCGTCTCCGCGGCGGTGTATTCGACCGCTTGTTGGAACGAGAGGCCGGCTGCCAGGCCGCTCGCCAGGACGTCGAGCGCGTGAGGCAGCTGTTCGCCGAAGGCACGCCGCGCCGCCTCGGCCCGGCGCGCCACCCATTGCCATGGCAGGACTGGCGCGGCCAACCCCAACGCGGCGGCAAGCACCGGCCCGCCGATCCGCGCCCCCAGCAGGCCGCCGCCCAGTGCGGCTAGGACGAGCAGGACGAGAAAGCGCGAAGGCTTCTTGCCCAGGCCGGAATCAAGCCATTCGTCTGCGAGGCGGCGGCCCCACGCGGTCTGAAGCAGCGGCCGGGACAGGCGTTCAAACGGATCCGGGAAGCGGCGCAGCAGCCTGCGCCATGCCGCCTCGGATTCCAGCGCCGGGAGGCCGGCGACCTGAGCCGTGCGCTGCCTCCATGCCCTGTGCAGCACGGCAGATTCGATCCACAAGGTGAGAGCCAGCAGCGACCAGGCGACCACCAGCCCTACAAACAACACGGGGACCAGGCTTGGCCGAGTCCAGATGGCCTGGTTCAACCAGACGCGTGCCAACCACGACCCCCCAGCCAGGGAGGCGACGATGAGGATTCCCCAGAACCATGCGGCAGTCAGTCGGAAACGCATTCGGGGCTCGACAAACCCTTGCATGGATGTTCGGCGATCAGCAGTTGGCAATCGGCCACCAGCAACTAGTAATTAGCAATTAGCCATTAGCGACTAGCAGCCCGCAACCGGCGACTGGCGGCTCAGGTTGGATGTCGCCAGGCACTAGGCAAGCCGAGGAGACTCTCTGCCAAGACCGCAGCGCCAACCACGGCCTCAGATCCCGATTTCCTGCCTGACTCACTGCCTCGCCCCTTCGGCCGGTGTGGCCTCGTTCAGAACGAAGACCGGGCGCAGGCCGATCTCGCCCCGCGGCGAGCGCTCAAGCTCGACGATCGACGTCACCACGCGCCTCCCATCCGGCATCCGATCCTGTTGAACGACCACCTGCACCGCCCCGGCGATCATGCGCCGGATGGCGGCCACCGGCAGTTCGAAGCCGGCCATCAGGACCATGGACTCGAGCCGGACAAGGGCATCCTCCGGCGAGTTGGCGTGCAGCGTCGTCATCGAGCCGCGGTGGCCGGTATTCATCGCTTGCAGCATGTCGAACGCCTCGCCGCCCCGCACCTCCCCGACGATGATGCGGTCCGGCCGCATGCGCAGCGCGTTGCGCACCAGCGTACGGATCGGGATCTCCCCTTGCCCTTCGATGTTCGGCGGCCGGGCTTCCAGCGCGATCCAATGGGGATGGCCGAGCTGGAGCTCGGCCGAATCCTCGATCGTGATCAGGCGCTCACCCGGGGGAATCACTCGGCCGAGAGCATTCAGGGTGGAGGTCTTGCCCGAGCCTGTGCCGCCGGATACCAGGACGCTCACGCGTTGCCGGACGCATCGCTCGAGGTACCTGGCCATGTCAGGCCGCAGCGTCTTGAGCTCCACCAGTCGGTCCAACGTGAAGGGCTGGCGGGAGAACTTGCGGATGGTCAGCACGGGGCCGCCGAGGGCTAACGGAGGGATGATGGCGTTCACCCGGGATCCGTCCGGTAACCGGGCATCGACCAGTGGGCTGCTCTCGTCGATGCGCCTTCCCAGAGGCGCCACGATCCGGTCAATCACATGGCGAAGGTGCGCCTCATCGCGGAATCGAACGGCGCAGGATTCGATCCGTCCTTCACGCTCGATGAAGACGTGAGTGGGGTCGTTGACCATGATCTCGGTAATGGTTGGGTCGGCCAACAAGGGCTCAAGTGGGCCCAGCCCGAGGACACGATCGATGACCGACTGCACCAGGCGCTCGGCGTCCGATCGCGTCAGGATCGCCGGATGGTCTTCAATCAGACGATGCACGCGGGTGCGCAGCGCTTCCGGCTCAGGAACGCCGGCGAGCCCGCCCGTCTCCATTTCCTCTTCCAGCTGCTCCGAAAGGCGGGCGTGCAGCTGGTCCTCGAGGTCAAGCCTGGCTTGCTCCATGGTGGTCATCCCGGTCGCTCTGGACGCGAGGGGGTGGCGGCAACGGCGGACGGTTCCGTCTTGCGGATTCCGCCAGCCGTAAGCCGCCGGGCCAACGCAACCACCGTTCGCCCCAGCGGGCTCTGCCGATCGAGCGCACACGGTCGCCCAAAGTTCACCTGATAACCCACGCCTCGTGGGTCTACAGGGATCGCGGCCATCAGCGGTGTATCGAGCGATGCCGCGACCTCAGAGGCCGAGGCCGGTTGGCCCCGGCCAAATTGGTTGAGCACCAGGCCCAAGCGGCCATGCACGCCCTGCGGGCGAGCTTCCAGCAATCGCTTGGCGCAGCGGAGCGACGGTGGATCGGCGGTGGTGACGAGCAGCAGCGTATCGCTCAACACGGCTGCCGCCGGGGTCCAGCCGCCCGACGGCGCGTCGACAATGACCCATGCGTAGCGTCTGGCGAGTGCTTCGAGGAGCGATTGAGTGCCCTGTGCCGGCGCCGGATCGATTCCTGAGGAAGGTGCCGCCAGCAGTACGAGACCCTCAGGATGTCGGCAGCCCACCAGCTCGATATGCCGTTCGTTGAGCTCGGCGGCAACGGGGAGAAGCTCGGGCCAAGCATGTGGACTGCGCAGATCGAGCAGCAAGTCGTCCGTGCCCTCCTGCCCATGCAGGTCGAGCAGGAGCGTCGGCGCAGAGTGGGCCAGCGCCAGGGCGAGGTTGGTGGCGATGAGCGAGGCGCCGCAACCGCCCTTGGCCGAGAAGACCGTGAGCACGCCCATCATCAGCCTCCGGCCGGCCGGAGGAGAGGCAGGAGCAGGAAGCCATTGGCGCGGGCATAGGTGACGGCGGCCGCCTCTTCGAGCTTCACGGCCAACGTCAGTCCACCGGCGTCGGCTGCCGGGCCATTGACCGTCAGGACCTCGATCGCGCTGACGATCAGAGCTGCCTGATCAACGGGCTGTCCCGCCTGGTAGGCCATCAGGTCGATTTGGTCCCCGGCTCCCAGTTCCGGGATCGGGCTCGCCAGCCACGACCCGGGCAGGACCATGGCCCAGCGGCCGTCCGGCAGGCGGCGCGAGAGCCCGGCCTCGCCCGCCCCGCTCAAGCGCTGAGGCAGGATGACCTCGCCCGCCGCCAGCGGCACGAGCGCCGTGCGGCCCACTGCCTGCACCGGGGAGGTCAGCCGTTCGGCAGGAACGACCGCTTCCGGGACCGCCCGCACCTCGACCATCGTCTCGGTGATCGTCTCGCCGGGGCGGATCGCCTGGCGCGCCACCAGCGCCGCCGCCGTGGGGACCATCGAAGCGCGCAGTTGCTCCAGGTAGATGAAGGTGATGACCGCGGCCAGGAGGGCCAGCAGGAACGCGGCCAGCAGGTAGAAGGGGATCCGACGGCGGACGCCAGCGGCCCAGGACGGAGTTGTTTCGGGAGGCGGGGCGGAGGAACGCTGCATGGGACCCCCTCACACTTCAGGCCGCGTTACTGTGCGCCACCAATAGATGGGCCGAAGATCACCGGACGGGCTGCCGATGCCAGGCGGACGAAGCCGGCGGCCCAAGACGGACTGGTCTCAGGAGGTGAGGCGGACGAGTGCGGCATAGGATTACGGCACAACCAGCTCCCCCACAACTGGGCCGCCCCGCTCTAGGAGGACACGCAGTTCGCCCGTCTCCTTCGACATCAAGTAGGTCGTCGTCGGGGCCCCCCAAGGCGCGTGCCAGCCTCCTCGAGCAGGAGCCAGTTCCCATCGGGTGACCAGATCGGTGCATAAGGTCCTAGCAGACGGGAGACAGGTAGGATGCCCGAGGCTCGTGAGGGGGATGGTCCGCAGAGCCTGCAGCTGACCCGTGGCGACATCCAAGTACCACGGTGTTGTTGGGTGCATGGGGCTTGGTTCGGAGAAGGCATCCACCTCGAGGAAGATCAGCCCGGCGCCATCGGGAGTTCAGACTCCGGCGTCGAGCCAAGCGTCTCCAGTCTCCATACCCCGGATCACTCCCCGCACCTGGATCCAGGTGGGTTCGCAAGTCGGGCCAAGACCGCGCAGGCATTCAACAGGGAGGGCGCCGATCCGGGCTGGGATTTCAAAGACACCCTTGTCTCTCACCTCGATGAATTGTCCGCCAGGGCTAGGGCCCGCAAGGACATAGGGCGTCTGGCGGCAACGAGCCTGCCAGTGTTGTAGGCCGGTAAAGCAGTAGATATCGCCACCAGCGACGAGAAGAAGCTCGTCGGTGCCGAGCCAGTGAATCCGGTACGGGAAGTGATCGCGTTGGACGGGAACGCGACCGGTAAACGATGTTGAACTGGAGTCGAAGGGGACGACATTGATCGAAGGCTCGGCATTGGCGAAGCATTGGTAGGTCAGAAAATCCGGGACCCACCTCGTCACCCAGCAGGTAGTTATCCGCCTCACATGAGGCGCTGAAGGCCCAGGCTTGCCGCTGAATGAGGTCGAAGATGACGTAGATCCGCTCGTTCATCTTGGACAACGGCATCTCCAAGTCCAGAACGATATGGCGGCCGTCACCTCCGACAGGCATCAACCAGAGCTCGTCCGGTGCGAGCGGTGGCGCGGATTCCGCTGTTGGCCAAAACGAGCGGTCGATGCGCAACAGCGGGCCGGTCTCACCCTGCCAAGTTAGGTAGTTGATCTGGCTCTTCTCCGTATCGAGATAGACCAGCAATTTCCCTTTGGGGAAGTCCTCAGGAGGGGTAAGGAAGTGATAGCCGAAGGGAATTGCATCGAGATGGCGGGCGCCCTCGGGGAGAGATACCGGCGTTCTGGTTGGCTGGTACGGTGGAGTCGGCATGGTCACCAGTGCGCGAGTGGTGCTGGGTGAGGGCTCCTTCGGATCAGCAGTCTCGCTGGCGCGTGGCAAGAAGCCGCACGCTAAGGCCGCGGCCGTGAGCGTTAGCCAAACAAGGCAAGATGGACCCGCTGGGCGCCGGCCGGGGGCTGGGCGCACCGCCCCAAACGTGATCCGCCCGCCGATTTCGAGCATCCGCGATCCTAACAACTCCCAGCGAAGGATAGGGAGGACTTCGACTTTAAGGGGCGCGGTCACAGGCCAGCTGAACGAATTCGAGCAACCATCACCTCAAGAACCGGGAGGGCCATCGTGGCGTGATAAGCCTCGTAGAGTTCCTCGTTGGCCGCGGCCAGTGGATCCGCCTCGACGGCGAAGAGGACTGCGCTTGCAGGCCCTCGCATGGGACCAAGCACGGTCGGACTCGACCTTGGGAACCTCGCCCCTTTGGCCTTGTCCCTCAGATCGAACTGAGCTTCATCGAGCTTCTCGAGTAATGCCGTCAAGCCTTCTCTGGTCTTAAATCGACGGGCCGACCTTGCCGAAGGTCGGTCAGGGCTAGCTCGACGAGTGGGTGCGAGAGGCCCGTTCTTTCCACTGCGAATTCCGCCGCCAGAAGTGATACCCGACGCAACTGCTCGGGCGTGCAGGCTCCGAGGCTAGCGGAGAGAGGCCTCGACAGAAGATCGGCGCTTCCCAGAGATCTCGGAATGGTCATATCGGCCTGTCCTACCTCCCGCCCTTCTTCGCACTCGCCCAAGCCACATAATGAAACTCCTTAGGGCCTTGGCCGGTTCTTGAGGGGCCGTGGTTTTCCGTTTCTCAACCGATCCCTACGGTGGGATTGGGCGCAGCGGCCTATTCGTTGCCCATGTCATAGAGCATTGTGCGAGCCGTCTCGGCTTCGTCGTGTAGGCCTTGTGCTTCGTACAGACGCGCCGCCTCAGTGAAATCGGCTCTTGCCTTCTCCAGATCCGAAGCCACCTGCCATAGATCCACGCACCGAGGTACGCATCAGCGCACTCTGGGTCCAGGCCTATAGCAGTCGTAAAGTCATCGATGGCCTCGGTGTACTTGCCTACAACAGCAAGGACTTTGCCCCTATTGACCAACGTGTCCACGTTGGCCGGATTCAGCTCAATTGATCGTGTGAGTCAGTTAACGCAGCGTCGGGTCTACCCATGGTGCGGAAGAGGTTCCCTCGCATGCCGTAGAACAGCCATTCTTCCGGATCGAGCGAGACTGCGCGGTCATAGTCCTGCAGCGCACGCTCCAAGTCGCCCACTTGCATGTAGGCTTCCGCGCGCGCACAGTGTAGGGATAGGCATATCCCGGCCTCACCCGAATCGCCATGCTCGCCAAGTCGACCGCACTCTCGTACCGACCGCTTCCGGCGGCGTATTCCCCGGCGAGGCCCATGAGGAATGGAGCGAAGGCAATCCCGACCAATAGAACTACAAGCGCGACTACCACAAGAATCCAAAGGCATGACAGCTTCCTTGTCATCCGGATCCTCAGTGTCCTTCGGGCGACGGCGTTGGCGTCAGTGTGATGGTGGGCAGGGGCGAGGGGTATCCTGCTGGTGTCGGCGTGGACGTAGTTGTCGGTGTCGAGGTTGGGCTTGATGATGTGGGCGCTGGTGTCATCGGCAGGAATAGGTTGTTGAAGTAGAAGCCACCATGGGTCAGATAGTCATACGTGAGGCCTGTAGAAATGGCACGCCTCGTCACCAAACGGCAACAGGGCACATGCTGGCACAGCCTCAGGCGCCAGGAATGCCAGAGACCCAACGCAGGCCAAAGCTGCCTGGTCCATCAATGTTCCGCTGTCGAGGGAAGTCCCCGTCGTGGCACCTGGCTGCCCGGGGTCGATCGCGTCACACGCGACCCGGATGTAGTCCGGCAGGTCTTTGCGCTGCTCTCTGATCTCTTCCAGCAGGGCCAGCTGTGTCGGGTCGAGCGTCGCGCTCGGGCGTAGGGGTCACCGCCTGTGTGGGACGGGCAGTAGCCGTTAGAGAAACTCCAACCGTCGCGGTCCCGGGGCCATGCGTTGGTGTAGCACTGGGGCTCACTCGAACAGTGGGCGTGGGTGTTGGATTCGCGGCTGTCGGGGAAGCCGACGGTGTCGCCAGCGTACGTACTGCTGTGAACCCTTGGCGGGCGATCTCCCTGGCTTCGTCGGCGACGTCATCCACGAAAGCGGCCGCTCGGTTGACCGTCGTGCTGATGGCATCGCGCACCGCCGTACTGGCAGTGGAGACGGCTCGGGTGACTGTGTTGCTGACGGTCGATAACAGTGTGTTGCACGGCCGTGCTGACGGTGGAGACTGCGTTGGAGACGGCGCTCGTGATCAGCCCGAACAGGCTCGGCGCCGGTTGAGGCGGAGTGGGCGGACGCGGCGCCGGCGCGGCTACAGGCGCGGGCGTGGGTGCAGGCCGGCGCGGGCTTCGGTGCCGGGCGCGGTGCTGGCTCCTCGTCGAACCTTGCGCGGCGGCGCCGGAGAGGGTGCTGGTGCCGGCTTCGGCGCTGCTTTGGGCGCCGGTTTAGGTGCAGGAGCTGGCGCCGGCTTGGGAGCCGGTTTCGGTGCCGGCTTTGCCTTGCTTCCGCCTCCCCCACTGTCCACGCGGCCACCCACGCCCTGCCGTCTCGCTCCCAATGGCGTCATGCTCACCAACGCCATCAGGCCCGCCATCAGTGCTACCCACGGCGAGTAATCCGGCGCGCCGGCTGGGATGTGCTTCAGCACCGCCACGCCGCTGTTCCCTTGCAGCCCCCACAAGCGCGTGAACTCATCGGCCGAGATCACCTGCCGCCCCAGCGTCGGGTCGTTGTAGGACGACCCACTTCCCGTCGGCCGAGATCCCGGTGACTGTCACAAAGTGCCCCGGCACGCCCTCGCCATTCGCACCCAGGCTGACGACGACCGGTGATCCAGCAGCAAGCTGCGCCGCCAGGTCTTCGAGCGATGCACCATGGAAGGCATACGAGCCGTGGTAACCAAACGACTGTGCGGCATAGGCCAGTTCTTCCACGCCCGTGCCGAAGTCGTACATCATCCCGTTATCCTGCAGGAACCCGAGCAGCGCCGATGACGTGGGGGCGGCGCCTTCCAGCCCATCGAGCGCCATCCCGAGCGCTTGCACGCCGCACGACACATCGTCCGGGTTCTGGTAGCGCAGCGGGATCTGGATCCCTGGCACGTTCGCCGGCGCCCCTAACGCGACCAGAGCCTGCGACGCCTCCGCCAGGCGCGGTAGAGGCATCGGGATCACAGCCTGAATGGGTAGGAGCGATCCGGGTGAGGCGACCTCACCCGCCAGCCCCACGCCGCTCCCCGGATCTGGGCTGACCTCCTCCGACTCCGGAGGCACGAGCTCACACTCTGGATTGCCCGGGGGGCAGTCGGCGAAGGCGACCGGTGCCAGGACAAAAAGCGCGGCGATCAACGCCGCGAGCAGAGGAATACGCCAAGGTTTCATGCTGCCCCCTACCTCTGAGCACGATCCCGAGTGGTACTCAAGTCCTACTGGACCTCCAGACTAGCACACCAGCAGGTGGCGTGTCAACGGCCGGCGCTCAACGGGTTCTCAACGCGCCGGGCCAGGGATCCCGCTTCGTCCCATGCCTGCGGCCGGATGCCCGAACCGCGAGTCTCTTTCTAGGGGCGCGAGTTCTCCCGGTTGGCTTTTGTGTCCCGGGCTTTCACGCGCTTTGACTACTCGTGCAGCCGTCCCGTTGACACCCCATCCTGCCCCTCCTATAATGCGCTGGATCCCCCTGCGTCCCCCAAGGAGACTGTGTGCGCATGGCCCCGGATGCCTCCCCACAGGTGGTCGATGTCACGTTCATCGGCGCCGGACCGAGCGGACTGTTCGGCGCGTTCTACGCCGGGCTGCGCGAGCTCTCGGCCCGAATCATCGATGTGCTGCCCCTGGCCGGCGGCCAACTCACGGCCCTCTACCCGGATAAGACGATCTACGACGTCCCCGGCCACCCCGCTATCCTGGCCAAGGATCTGGTCACCAACCTGCTGCGGCAGGCGGAGAAGTGGAAACCGGCGATCTTGCTCGGCGAACGTGCAACGACGCTGACTAAGGTCCCGCTTCCGGGCGGCGCCCCGGATGAAACCTGCTGGCGCATCGAGACCGACAAGGGCATCTACCTGACCCGGGCGGTCATCCTGACGGCCGGCATCGGCGCCTTCGAGCCGGTCCGGCTGCCCAACGAGAGCATCCGGCCCTTCGAGGGCAAGGGCGTGAGCTACATGGCCGGCGACCTCCAGGCCTACGCCGGCCAGCGGGTGTTGATCACCGGCGGCGGCGACAGCGCCGTCGATTGGGCGCTGGCGCTGGAGAAGATCGCCCGCTCGGTGACGCTGATCCACCGGCGCGAGGGGTTCCGGGCCCACGACGCGTCGGTCAATGCCCTGCAAACCTCCAAGGTCGACGTGCGGCTGTTCAACGAGATCCGCGAGCTCCAGGGCAAGGACCACCTCGAGCGCGCCGTGATCTTCGACAATCGCACGCAGCAGGAGACGATCCTGGAGGTCGACTCTGCCATCCTGGCCCTTGGCTTCAAGGCGGACCTTGGCCCGATCCGCGAATGGGGCATCGAGACCGTCGGCCGGCGCTATCTCAAGGTCAACGGCCGCATGGAGACCAACCTGCCGGGCGTGTACGCCGCCGGCGACATCACCTCGCAGGAAGGCGTCGACTCACTCAACCTGATCGTCGTCGGGTTCGGGCAGGTGACCGTGGCGGTCAACTACGCCTATCCGCGCATCAAGCCGGGTGGCAAGGTGTTCCCCGGCCACTCGAGCGAGCGCGTGGGCGCAGGGCACTGAGCCGCCGCCTGATCCGGACCACCATCGGTTTCACCAGCGTCGAGGCAGCTTCTCCAGGCAGGCTGCCTCGGCCCGCGTTCACCGACCACGCCGTTCGAATTGGTTCCCACGCGCGCAGAACTCGCCGGTCGCTGACCGTCAGCGAGGCGTTGGATGATCGCTGGAGAACTTGAGGGGGATGTGTCCGAGCTTAGGCCGGCTCCGGTTCGAGGGAAGGCTTGGGCGTGCGCGGCCAGTAGAGCAGCACGCCCACCAGGCTGAGGATCACGCCGGTCACCAGCCCGCCGACCTGCAGCGGGCCGAAGTAGACCCACGGCAGGTGGTGCGAACCGATGGCCAGGAAGTCGGCCAGCGTGGCGGCGGCCGATACGACGAAACCGGTGGCGATCAGCCGCGTGCCGATCTCGGCCCGCAGGCTCATCGGCCGCCCGTTACGCACGACGCGCACAGCCAGGAACGACCCCAGCAGCAGCAGCCCGAGGCCGCTGAGCCACACGCCCATCTGAATGAAGCCGATCACCCGGCTGCGATTCATGCCGATCAGGTCGGGATTGATCCCAACCACAAACACAAACAAGCCGAGGATGACCAGCGTCATCCAGCGGCGCGCCCATCTGACCTGACGTTTTGTCAGCGGCCCAGCGGGCATCTCATAACTTCGGGAGGCCCTGGTTCAGGATCCGCAGCCAGTTGCCGGACAGGATGGCGTCCACGTCCGCCGGCTGGTACCCGGATCGCACCAGTGCCTCGCCAATAAACCGCAGGTCGGCGATGCTGTCAAGCCCGGCCGGAATCTGGTCCAGCCCGAACCCGCCGTCGAAATCACTCCCCAGGCCGGCGTGCTGAGCATCGCCCGCCAACTGGCAGATGTGATCGAGGTGGCGGACGACATGCTCGACCGTCACTACGTCCCGGCCATCCTCCGGCAGCCAGCCGCCCTTGAGGAAGCGATTGTAGGGGACGACGCCGATCACGCCGTCGCGCTCGACCAGGCGGCGGATCATCTCGTCGCTCAAGTGGCGGTCGGGGATCGGGCTCCCGTCGAGAAATGCCCGGACGTTGCTGTGCGAGGCGAAGATCGTCCCGGGGAAGCGATCGAGCGCCTCGAAGTACGCCTGCTCCGCCATGTGGCTCAGGTCGAGCATCATCCCCCGCTCGGCCATCACCTCCAGCAGGCGGTGGCCGTCGGGCGTCAGCGGGCCGGGTTCGCGCGTCCCGCCGCAATAGCGCGTCCCGCCCCACGCCGGGCCGACGATGCGCACGCCGGCGTCAAACCACTCCTCCAGCTCGTCCGGCTCCCGCACGCAGTCGGCGCCCTCGATCATCAGGACCAGGCCGAGGCGAGGCGCCGCCGGCGGGTCGCCTGCCCAGCTTGCCAGCACCGCCTGCAAGTTCGCCCGATGCTCCACCAACCCGAACAGGCCGGGGTGGTCGTCCACCAGGCGGTGGTAGACATCGGCCTGGGTGTGCGCCAAGCGGTGCGCCTCCGCCTGCGTGGCGTAGGTCAACTTCTCCCAATCGTGGACCTTGCGCCGGACGGGAGTGGCGTGCAGCGTGGCGAACACGACCGCCACGCCGCCGCGCACGTGGTCCGGGTAGCCCAGCAGCGCAGCGCCCTGCTGCTGCGTGATCGGCGTCCCCGACT
>CAVZPO010000004.1:0-8979 GCA_963777165.1 uncultured Chloroflexia bacterium | reverse complement strand
CCCGGGCGGTCATCCTGACGGCCGGCATCGGCGCCTTCGAGCCGGTCCGGCTGCCCAACGAGAGCATCCGGCCCTTCGAGGGCAAGGGCGTGAGCTACATGGCCGGCGACCTCCAGGCCTACGCCGGCCAGCGGGTGTTGATCACCGGCGGCGGCGACAGCGCCGTCGATTGGGCGCTGGCGCTCGAGAAGATCGCCCGCTCGGTGACGCTCATCCACCGGCGCGAGGGGTTCCGGGCCCACGACGCCTCGGTCAACGCGCTTCAGGCCTCGAAGATCGACGTGCGGCTGTTCAACGAGATCCGCGAGCTCCAGGGCAAGGATCGCCTGGAACGCGCCGTGATCTTCGACAACCGCACGCAGCAGGAGACCATCCTGGAGGTCGACTCTGCCATCCTGGCCCTTGGCTTCAAGGCGGACCTTGGCCCGATCCGCGAGTGGGGCATCGAGACCGTCGGCCGGCGCTATCTCAAGGTCAACGGCCGCATGGAGACCAACCTGCCGGGCGTGTACGCCGCCGGCGACATCACCTCGCAGGAAGGCGTCGACTCACTCAACCTGATCGTCGTCGGGTTCGGGCAGGTGACCGTGGCCGTCAACTACGCCTATGCGCGCATCAAGCCGGGGGGCAAGGTCTTCCCCGGCCATTCGAGCGAGCGCGTGGGCGGAGGGCACTGAGCCGCGGCCTGATCCGGACCACCATCATTTTCACCAGCGTCGAGGCAGCTTCTCCAGGCAGGCTGCCTCGACTCGCGTTCGCCGACCACGCCGTTCGAATTGGTTCCCGGCGCGCAGGACTCGCCGACCGCTGACCGCTGAAAGCTGAACGCTGAATGACGCTCAAGAGACTGGGGGATGTGTCCGGGCTTAGGCCGGCTCCGGTTCGAGGGAAGGCTTGGGCGTGCGCGGCCAGTAGAGCAGTACGCCCAGCAGGCTGAGGATCACGCCGGTCACCAGCCCGCCGACCTGCAGCGGGCCGAAGTAGACCCACGGCAGGTGGTGCGAGCCGATGGCCAGGAAGTCGGCCAGCGTGGCGGCGGCCGAGACGACGAAACCGGTGGCGATCAGCCGCGTGCCGATCTCGGCCCGCAGGCTCATCGGCCGCCCGTTGCGCACGACGCGCACGGCCAGGAACGACCCCAGCAGCAGCAGCCCGAGGCCGCTGAGCCACACGCCCATCTGCACGAAGCCGATCACCCGGCTGCGGTTCATGCCGATCATGTCGGGATAGATCCCCAGCACAAACACAAACAGACCGAGGACGACCAGCGTCATCCAGCGGCGCGCCCATCTGATCTGTCGTTTGGTCAGCGGCCCAGCGGGCATCTCATGACTCCGGGAGGCCCTGGCGCAGGATCCGCAGCCAGTTGCCGGACAGGATGGCGTCCACGTCCGCCGGCTGGTACCCGGATCGCTCCAGTGCCTCGCCAATAAACCGCAGGTCGGCGATGCTGTCAAGCCCGGCCGGAATCTGGTCCAGCCCGAAGCCGCCGTCGAAATCGCTCCCCAGGCCGGCGTGCTGCGCATCGCCCGCCAACTGGCAGATGTGATCGAGGTGGCGGACGACGTGCTCGACCGTCACCACGCCCCGGCCGTCCTCCGGCAGCCAGCCGCCCTTGAGGAAGCGATTGTAGGGGACGACGCCGATCACGCCGTCGCGCTCGACCAGGCGGCGGATCATCTCGTCGCTCAGGTGGCGGTCGGGGATCGGGCTGCCGTCGAGAAGGGCCCGGACGTTGCTGTGCGAGGCGAAGATCGTCCCGGGGAAGCGATCGAGCGCCTCGAAGTACGCCTGCTCCGCCATGTGGCTCAGGTCGAGCATCATCCCCCGCTCGGCCATCACCTCCAGCAGGCGGTGGCCGTCGGGCGTCAGCGGGCCGGGTTCACGCGTCCCGCCGCAGTAGCGCGTCCCGCCCCACGCCGGGCCGACGATGCGCACGCCGGCGGCAAACCACTCGTGCAGCTCGTCCGGCTCCCGCACGCAGTCGGCGCCCTCGATCATCAGGACCAGGCCGAGGCGAGGCGCCGCCGGCGGGTCGCCGGCCCAGCTTGCCAGCACCGCCTGCAGGTCCGCCCGACGCTCCACCAACCCAAACTGGCCGGGGTGATCGTCCACCAGGCGGTGGTAGACATCGGCCTGGGTGTGCGCCAGGCGGTGCGCCTCCGCCTGCGTGGCGTAGGTCAACTTCTCCCAATCGTGGAGCTTGCGCCGGACAGGCGTGGCGTGCAGCGTGGCGAACACGACCGCCACACCGCCGCGCACGTGGTCCGGGTAGCCCAGCAGCGCATCGCCCTGCTGCTGCGCGATCGGCGTCCCCGACTCGCGGGCGCGCGTCTCGGCCACCGAACGCGTGAAGTCGCGTCCGAAGGTCAGGATGTTCCAGGCGATGTCTTCGTGGGCGTCGACGATCAGCCTCATGCCGCTCCCATCTCTTCCACCAGCCTGCTCCAGAACGCGTCGCGGCTGCCGGGAGCATAAGGCAGGTAGAGCGACAGCCGGTCGGCCAGCCCGCGGTAGCGCTCAGAGCAGCGCCGCGGCCAGGTCGGCCTCCGGGGCGACGACGGCGAAGGTGGACAGCATCTCGTCCGTGATCAGCTCCGGCATCTCGCCCCAGGCGGCGCGGCGGGCGAGGTCGCGCAGCCGATCGGCGACCTCACCCCAGCCGTGGTGGGCCATCACCGGACGATACGTGGGGGTCGAAGCGTAGAACGCAATCTGCGAACGGGCAAACTCGGCTTCGGCGTCATCGGTGGCCGTCAATGCGGTGACGCACAGGCGAATGTCGCTGGGCACGCGTCCACTCGCGCGCCGCACCGGCGTCGATCTCCGGGCGGACGACCTGGCGCAGGTAGTCCGCCGAGTGATACGGGTGGGCCACGAATCCATCGGCCACTTCGCCCGCCAGCCGGCAGAGCGCCGGATTGACGCCGGCGATGAACACCGGGATCGCAGGGTGCTTGATCGGGCCCGGGTTGAAGAACGGGGTCATCAGCGTCAGCTTGTGGTACGGGCCGCGGTGATTGAGGCGCTCGCCCTCCTGCCAGGTTCGCCACAGGGCGCGCATCGCCTCGATCAGGTCACGCAGTTTGCCGGCCGGCGAGTCCGGCCACGGCATGCCGAAGCGGCGCTCGATGTGCGCCTTCACCTGCGTGCCCAGTCCGAGGATGAAGCGTCCGTGCGACGCATCGGCCAGGTCCCAGGCGGTGTAGGCCAGGACGGCCGGACTGCGGGCGAACGCCACGGCGATGGCCGTGCCGAGGTGGATGCGCTGCGTGTGCTCAGCGGCGAGCGCCAGCGGCAGGAAAGGGTCGTGCTGGGTCTCGGTGCTCCACAGCGCGTCGAAGCCGACCGCCTCTGCCGAGCGA
Organism: uncultured Chloroflexia bacterium; assembly: GCA_963777165.1. Lineage (GTDB taxonomy): Bacteria > Chloroflexota > Anaerolineae > Anaerolineales > E44-bin32 > DYJB01. The sequence goes on along the minus strand of CAVZPO010000004.1, from coordinate 5,614 downwards.
GCGAGCTCGGGCAGGCTGGTGAGCGAAGCGGGCGGAAGCAGGGCGTCGAGCAGCATGGCTGGAAGGCTGGCGGCTAGCCCGGCAGACCGGACTCGGCCGGCGTCAGCCCGTCAAACGCGGCGATGGTCCGGCGCCAGGTTTCCGGAACCGGGATCGTCTGGCTGGCGTGGTAGTCGTAGGCGACCTGGATCGTCCGTCCGGTGGCCATCTCCTGCCCGGTGTCGGCATCCTCGATGGTGTAGTGCAGTTCGAGGCTCTTGTTGCCCAGGCGCGCCGTGCGCACCCCGACCCGCAGGGGCTGTCCGTAGCCGATGGCGGCCTTGTAGGTGCAGGCGGCCTCGGCGACGATGATGCCGATCTTGAGGAAGTCCTTGCCGTCCCACAGCCCGAGGTGCTGCAGGTAGCGCGCCCGGGCGGACTCCATGTAGGCGAAGAAGGCGACGTTATTCACGTGGCGCTGCGCGTCGATGTCGGCGTAGCGCACCTCGACCGGATGGTAGAAGCGGAAGACGGGCACGGCTTGGCTCCCGGACGATCTACAGGCGCAGGAGGGGGCGGAACCACGGGATGGCGAGCACAATTGCCAGCGCGGCCAAGGTAAACCAGATCGCCGCACGCCGATGCTTGCCCGTGTCGTCGGCGGCTTTGCGCGCCACGGCGGCACCGATGTGGGCCAGGACGACGGCCCCAATCATCACCGGCATGTGCTCGATCAGGAAGAAGCGGAAGGGATCCTGCATCGCCAGCGAGCCCAGGTCGCCGTAGGCCGCCCGCAGGATCGGGCTGATGAAGGCCAGGATCAGGCCGAGCAGGAACTGCACGTCGAGGCTGATGCCGAAGAACGTCCCCGCCCGGCGATCGGCCGTCGTCCACGGCCGCTTGCCGAGCCAGCCGGACCAGGCGCGCACGAGCGCCCAGGCGGCGGTGAGCACCACCACCCAACGAAGCAGGTTATGAAGGACGAGCACGATGGTGTAGAACACGAATGCCTCCCTGCTCAGGCGCGGGTCTCCGGCCTCGAGCTGTCTTTCTCCGCCAGGACGAGTTCTTGTGCAGCGCGCAGGCCGCGTCACGCGGCCGTTGGCGAGAAGAATCTCACCGAACGGCAAGTCCCAGGTAGTACGGCCAGACGACCAGGCCGAGAAGCGCCTGCCACCAGATCAACTTGGCGAACGCGATGGTGAACATCCAGCCGATGACCCAGAAGATTCCCACGCCGGTATCGACGTGGATGCGGGCGACCCTGGGATCCATGAGTCTCCTCCTCCGCACGGCTGTTGCCGGTGGGACCTGCGCCGAACTCAAGTGGGCAACCAGCGAGGTGATTATACGACCTCGGCCGCCGGCACCCGCCAGGCCAGCGCTTGGCAACCGTCAGGAATCACCCGGACTTGCATAGCAGGACGGGATAGCCGTCGCTTGTGTCGTCGTCGACATTACCCGAAACGGTCGTCCGAGCGCGCCTCGCCGACGTTTCCCTGCAACTGCTCCAGCCATCCGGCGCGGACTTGCTCCGGCCGATCGAAGGCCGGGACGTAGGGTTTCACGTCGAGCAGCGGCGTCCCATCGAGGATATCGACATTGCCCAGGTACAACGTGCACCCCTCGATCCGAAGCAGGCTGACGATCGACAGGCCGATGGGGTTCGGCCGCGCGGGGGCACGTGTGGCAAACACGCCCCGGAGTTCGGAGCCAAGGAACGGCACAACGGTCAGCTGCGCCCGCCGCACCCGGTGCAGGTGATACAGCAGGATGACGTGTGAGAAGCCATCGAGATCGCGCAGGCCTTCGGCGTACTCGGCGAAGATCTCAGCCGTACCGGGGGCACTCGCCCGGCTGGTCGGCTGGATGGGCATGTCGCTCAGATCACGGAACGGCGTGTGCAGGGTGCCAATCGGATGATAGCGGACGTCCATGATTTGGATTTCTCCACAGCTCCGTCTGTTCAGCAACGCGGATCAACGGCCGATCTGGTTCAAGGTCAGCATGCACGGTGGGAGAGAGTGGCCCCAGTCGCCGCCCCCTCCCGCGCACATCCTGAGGGAAGCCGGACGGAAGCGGACTCGTGCTCGCCGCATGCTTTGTTGGATCAAGCGGCGCTTAGCCCAGGTTGGCCAGGAGTTCGCCGGGGTCGCGGCGCACGCCGCCGTCCGCTTCGATCGTCAGGCGAAGTTGGAAGATGCGCTTCCAGGCCGCGCCCTGATAGACGATGAACTCCACCTGACCGCCCACGCCGGACGCCAGCCGGGCCAGCGGGTCACACACCTCGGGGCGGATCACGCGCGTCACCTGATGGGCGGCGCGCACGACGGCGTCGAACTGGCGGCGGGTGAAGATCGGCTCGAGCTCCAGCCAGTCACGCGCCCGGGAGGCCGACTTGGTAGCCCACAACTCGCTGATGAAGAAACCGTATTCGAACAGTCCGGTCGGGCTCGGGTCGTACGTCAGGTGGCGGTAGAGGTGTTCCACTTCCAGCCGGCGCAGCTCGCCGCTGCCCCGTTTGGTGGCCAGACGATCACGTTCCATGGCGGCCAGAGCGGGAGGCATCGTCGATTTGCCGCTGGTGACGGCCTCGCGCCGTGCATAGGGGAGGATCCAACCGGTCTCGACTCCGCCCACCGGCAGGTAATCGAGGACGAAGCCGCGCGGCAGATGCACGGCGGGGAACAAACGCAAGAGCTGATTGACGTCTTCGGGCCGGTGATAGTGCATCCAGTTTGCGCGGAAGCGCTTGACCGCCTCCAGCATCCGCTCGGCGTGGTATCCGGGAATTCGCCCCTCACGCATCTTCCCCTCCCCCTGCCACGGCCGGCATGCTGCAGCATGCACCGGCACGTGGCGCGCGTGCCTGTTCCCTCAGGATCCGACCCTGCTCCGCCGCCGAGACACGATCGGCGGAGCAAGCCATTAGGACTTGGTCTCGACCCAAACTTCGAGCCAGCCGGCGTTATCGTCCAGGCGTGTGTCGTTGATGCCCAGGAATAGCCGCCCGCCTTCGCCCACCGTCTGAGCCCAGTGATCCCCGACGAAGAAGGGCTCATTGTCTCCCAGGCGAGCAATCAGCGCCGCGTGCGAGACGCCCATCAACCGGTTGCAGTCACAAAGCGGGTCACCGCCGGAGCCGATGGCATCGTAGTGCCCGCCGGGCCAGGGCGACCACATCCCGCCCCGGTACTCGATCTCCAGTTGATCCCCGGCGGCGAGGTCGACCTGCGTGTCGGTCCATGCCTGATCGGCCGGGACGCGAACGGTCACACCCGCCGGCTCGTCGCCCAGCCGATAGTCGATGATGCAGCCGGTCGTGGCAACAAGGAGAAGCAGCGCAGGTGCCAGCGGACGGCAGAGGAGGCGGGGGGTCGTCATTCGATCGATGTCAGATGGAGACTCACCGGGGTGCCGTATGAGATTCTACATCGAGTTCCGCCTGGAACCCGTCATCCTTCTCCAGGGTCGGTCCCGCCGTTCGCTCCGCGCTGTGCCTCCTCCTGTGAGCTCAACGCAGAAACGTGGTTGCCGAAGGTAAGGCCGAGTCCCGATTCTCCGGCGCGTCATCGACCAGACGGCCGTCCTCCAACCACACGCTGCGTGTCGCCAGGCCCTGCACCTCGCCCGGATCGTGGGTGATGAAGACCGTCGTGGTGCGCGTCTCGGACAGCAGGCGCTGCAGTTCCCCACGCAGCGTTCGCCGCGCGGCGGTATCCAGGGAGGCGAAGGGCTCATCCAACAGCAGGAGCTCCGGTTCAAGCACGAAGGCACGTGCCAGCGCCACGCGCTGTGCCTCTCCGCCGGAGAGCTTCAAGCCAGGACGGTTGCGCAGATGGATGATCCCGAGCTTCTCCAGCCAGGCCGTTGTCCGCTGAGATACGCGTGACGCCGGGAGGCGGCGGAACCGGAGCCCGGCAGCCACGTTGTCGAAGACCGACCGATCGAGCAGCAGTGGATCCTGCATGACCACGCTGATCCGCCGGCGATAGGCGAGATCGTTTTCGATCGGCCCGGCTTGCGAGTCGAAACGGATCGTGCCGCTCTCCGCCTTGAGCAGGCGTGCCAGCACGAGCAGCAGCGTTGTTTTGCCGGCGCCGTTGGGCCCGAGGACAGCCAGCACCTCGCCGCGCCGGATCGCCAGCCGGTCGATCGTCAGCACGGCCCGGCCGTCACGGCGTACGACGACCTGCGTAATCTCGATCACGTCCGGCCTCGCTGGCGCGCCCCGCGCTGCTGGATCAGCGTCAGCGCCAGGTTGATCAGGAAGGTCAGGAGCAGCAGCAGGCCCCCCAGTGCCAGGGCGCGCTCAAACTCGCCCTTGCCGGTCTCCAGCACGATGGCGGTCGTCAGGACACGCGTCTGGCCGCGGATGTTGCCGCCGACCATCATCGAGGCCCCCACCTCCGAGATGACGCTGCCGAAACCGGCGATGAGCGCGGCGATCAGCGGCAGGCGCGCCTCGTGCCACAGTGCCAAAACCATCTGCGGATCGGAGGCGCCCAGCCCGAGCAGCTGCAGCTGCAGGCGCGGGTCGAGCTGCTGCAGGGCCACCGCCGTCAGGCCGGTGACGACCGGGGCGGCGATGACCCACTGGGCAAGGATGATGGCCCACGGGGTATAGATCAGGCGTAGGTCGCCCAGCGGCCCCGAGCGCCACAGCAGCATGGCCACCGCCAGCCCAACGACCACCGGCGGCAGCCCCATGCCGGTGTTGATGATGCTCATCAGCGCGGCGCGCCCCGGGAAGCGACCCAGCGCCAGGGCCGTGCCCAGAGGCAGCCCGACGAGCAGGCTGAGGATCGTCGCCAGGCCTGAGACCTGGAGCGACAACACGGTGATCGAGAAGACGTCACTCACGCAGAAGGGAACCTCAAGCCATGGCGGTGGCGAGGCGCTGTGTGCGCCTCGCCACCCTGGAGGACGCCAGGCTACAGTCCGAGCTCAGATTCGTCCTTGCCCGCGTCGGGCGTGAAGAGCGCCTGCCCGAACTTGTCGACACCAAAGCCGCCGATCAGGGCCTGGCCGTCGGGCGAGACAAGGAAGTCGGCAAAGGCTGTAGCCCCGGCCAGGTTAACCTTCGGCCACTTCTCCGGGTTGACGATGATGACGTGGTAGACATTGAGCAGCGTCGGATCCCCCTCGGACAGAATCACCAGCTGCAGTTTGTCCTGGTTCGCCAGATAGGTCGCCCGGTCAGTAAGAATGTAGCCGGCCTTTTCGGAAGCGATGATCAGCGAGGCGCCCATCCCCTGTCCCGTCTCAATGTACCAGGGCTGTCCTGCTGGATCGAGCTCGGCCTTTTTCCACAGCGCGAGTTCCTTTATGTTCGTGCCCGAGCCGTCGCCCCGCGAGACGAACGGCGCGCCCGCGGCGTAGATCGCCTTGAGAGCGTCCGCAGCCGACAGGCCCTGGATCGCCGCCGCATCGGCGGCCGGGCCAACCAGGAGGAAATCGTTGTGCATCACCAGCCGGCGATCGGAGCCGAAGCCGTTGTCCATGAAGGTCTTCTCGGACGACGGCGCATGCACGAGCAGCACGTCGGCGTTGCCTTCCTCGCCCATCTTCAGTGCCTGACCGGTGCCGACGGCGACGGTCTGCACGTTGTAGTGCGTGGCCGCCTGGAAGGCAG
>CAVZPO010000003.1:0-59852 GCA_963777165.1 uncultured Chloroflexia bacterium | reverse complement strand
GGTGGGCTGCGTGGTCCATCTGGAGCCAGGCGCGATAGCTTTTCAAGGCGCCACTCCAGCAGCCACTCGGGTCCGTGCTTTGCGAGCGGAAATGACGCGGACGACGTCCTCGCTCAGTCCCCTGGGGGGCTTGCTTCCACGACGTCGGTCGACGAATCCCCACTCGTATTCCTTGAAGATCGTTCCTGGATCAGGTCATCGGCCGCGTCGGCCGGCTGGGGCGCTTCTGCCCATCGAATCCTCCGCGCGTGGCTGCCGCGAATTTAATCGCGCTAGAATCGGTGCGCATTCGTAGGTTAACCGTAACGGCGCGCCGGATGCAACGAGGTAACGACCCTGCCCCAGACGGCTTAATTCCATATCAGGGCTGGAATTCATCTACTACACTGTCCCACATGGCCAGTTTTCTCGTCAAAGCGGCGTCGAAGGACCGTCCCGGATGGTCCAGCGTAGAGCGGCGTGTGGTCGACCGAGTAAATCGTGTACCGGGTCGACCAGGACCCCGTTCGCCTTCGTAAAGTCTTCATATCACGAGTATTGCTCCGGCAGGTCGTCGACACTGTCGGGAGCAGCGCGCCGTCGTCACCTTGTAGGCGCACGCCTTCAGGCGCCTCGTCGCGGGATCGATCTACAGGCGATAGGTGTCGCGCGGCGTGTCTCCGGTTCCCAGTTTGAAGGTCATCTTCACGACGGAGTGCTGCGTCGGTACACTCCATAGCGTATCCGTGCCCGCGACTTCAACATGACGCCGGGGTCCATGGTCAGCCACGGAGGTTGAGAAAATCGTCATTGAGCAGGCCCGAGAAGCGCGGCGGCGTCTGCTGCTTCCAGTGCAGGCTCCACGCCGCTTACCGTCCAGGGCCATGTGTTCGTCGATCGGCGGGATGTCGATCTACGCGTAACGGCGGACCTGTTCGACCATCACCCGCGAATGACCGCCGTTCCACGGCCGGGCTGGTGAACTCGTCCTCGACGGGACGCTTGGCGGAACGCCACGGCGCCATGCCGCCGTCGGCGTCGATCATGGCCACGACGACCGGTCGGCGCCTCCGCGTCGACGGCGCGGCGCGGCCAGCGCTCTCGTGTGTTCGGCGAGGCCCTTTTCGCGCGCCGCGGCGATGACGAGCACGACCACGCGCCTGCCGCGCGCGTCCACCTGCGATCGATCCAATCTGCATGTTCTTCCTCCTGGACAACGGGTTCGTCGGTCTAACCGACGGCCGCGGTAGTCGGCGCGGAGGATTGCCGCGCATCCGGCGGATACATGGTCGCGATGGCGTCGAAAAAGAACCAGTTCTTCGTACTTCGTGCTCGACCACTGGCGGTTGCGCCGCGTCTCGGCCAAGCGATGACGATCGGGCTCGTACTGTGGCGACAGTCTTCTTTGCCATGATCGACGAGGGCAACTGTATTTCTTCACCAACGAAAGCACGCACCAGCAATACAAGGCGCGCGGCACCAGGGCGGTTCCAGCTCCGGCAAGGTATTGCGCTCCTACTACGAAAATCCCGTCGACGTGCTCGAAGATGACGTCGAGCTGTGCGAATGGGCGCGGAGTCCGTTTCGGTTCACCGAAAAGCATCGACGCGAAAACGAAGCCGCCCAGGAAGAAGCCCAAATGGTGCATCGCACGATTCCGATCTGCTCGGCTCCTGCTCGGCGGGCACCATAGGGGCTTAACCTTCTGGCATGACGGGAAGGCGGAGCACCGCCAGCGGACGGCACTCCTGCCGCGCTGCCAGAAGCCCGGCGATCACCCTTGGCGTCAGATCGACTTGCAGCGGCGGGGTGTCCAGAGTTGGGAGACCCTCGAACAGCGCGTGTGCCTCTCGCATCGCCCGCGCACACTGCGCGCAGCGCTGTACATGCCGATCGATCTCCGCCATTGCCTGCGCGCCGAGGTGCGATCCAGGTAGTCGTAGATCGCTTCGTGCCCGATGTGCCAGGTGGACTGTTGATCATTCATTTCCCGTCAGCCTCCTGGACAGCATCTGGCGTGCCCGATACAGGTGGGACTTCACTTCCGACAGGCGGAGCCCCAGCGTTGAGGCGATCTCCTCGTAGCTCGAGTCCTGGAAGTGACGCAGTTCGATCACCGCCCGGTACACCGGTGGCAGCATCAGGATCGCCTGCCGGATGGCCTGCGCCTGCTGGTGTTTCTCGGCCGCCGACTCCGGCGACGGGCCGGGCGGTGCCCCACGCAGGCCGGCCTCATCGTCGAACTCGAGCAGCACCGGCTGCCGGCGCTGCAGACGGTTCAGGCACAGGTTCGCCGCCACACGGCGGATCCAGGGCCCGAACGGATACGCTAGATCGAACGTCTCCAAGCGTTCATACCCCCGCAGGAAGGCATCCTGGGCCAGATCCTCGGCCTCCCGTCGTTCACCAAGCAGGCGGTAGCAGACGCCAAACACCGAGCCCTGGTAGCGGCGCACCAGCTCGCCGTACGCCTCCAGGCTGCCTCCACGGACTTGGCTGACCAGCACGCCGTCTTCGTTGGCTTGCATGCTCATAGGCTACTACAAGGAAGGGCAACCGGAAGTCGCGCGCAATTCCTGTGGTCCGGGCATCACCCCGGCCCGGGCAGGAGCTCGCCGGCCGCACGCCGAAGCACAGCGAGCCGTCATGACTTGACGACAGAGAGGGCACGCCGGATGGTGTGCCCCCTCGGGTTCGACGAGTACTCCGGACGTGGGTGCTAGATGTCGAGGTTGCGGACCTCGCTGGCGTGCGTCTGGATGAAGCGCCGGCGCGGCGGAACGGCTTCGCCCATCAGCATGTCGAAGGTCCGGTCGGCGTCGGCGGCGTCTTCGACCGTGACCTGCATCAGCGTGCGGTTGGCCGGATCCATCGTCGTCTCCCACAGCTGCTCCGGGTTCATCTCGCCCAGGCCCTTGTAGCGCTGAGATGGTGGCCTTCTCTGCGCCGCCGTCCAACCCTTTGAGTACTTTCTCCCGATCGCTTTCGCTGTAGGCATACTGCACCTTGGCTCTTGTAGGCAATGCGGTACAGCGGCGGCTGGGCGATGAACAGATGGCCGTCCTCGATCAGCGTGCGGCATGTAGCGGAAGAAGAACGTCAGCAGCAGCGTGCGGATGTGGCTGCCGTCGACGTCGGCGTCGGTCATGATGATGATCCGGCCGTAGCGCAGGCCCTCGAGGTCGAAGGTCTCACCGATGCCGGTGCCCAGGGCGGAGATCAGCGACTTGACCTCGTTGTTGCCCAGGATCTTGTCCAGCCGGGCGCGCTCGGTGTTCAGGATCTTGCCGCGCAGCGGCAGGATGGCCTGGAAGTGCCGGTCGCGGCCCTGCTTGGCGGAGCCGCCGGCCGAGTCGCCCTCGACGATGTACAGCTCGCACTTGTTCGGCTCACGCTCCGAGCAGTCGGCCAGCTTGCCGGGCAGCGTCAGGCTTTCCAGCGCGCTCTTGCGGATGACCAGATCGCGGGCCTTCTTGGCCGCATCGCGCGCCCGGGCCGAGGTCAGACACTTCTGGACGATCGCCCGGCCGGCCTTGGGGTTCTCCTCCAGGAAGACGCTGAACGCTTCGCCCATGACCTGCTGGACCTGGGTCTGGACCTCGGCATTCATCAGCTTGACTTTGGTCTGGCTCTCGAACTGCGGGTCGCGGTGCTTGATCGAGACGATCGCCGTCAGGCCTTCGCGGGTGTCATCGCCGGAGAAGTTCGGATCGGAGTCCTTGAGCAACCCGGCCTTGCGCGCGTAGTCGTTGATCGTCCGTGTGATCGCCGCCCGCAAACCCGTCAGATGCGTGCCGCCGTCGACGGTGTTAATGGTGTTGGCGAAGGAGTAGACCGACTCGGCGTAGGCGTCGGTGTACTGAAGCGCCACCTCGATGCCCGTCCCTTCGAGCTCGCGCTCGACGTGAACCACCGGGTGCAGCACCTCGCGGTTGCGGTTGAGGTAACGCACGAAAGACGTGATTCCGCCTTCGAAGTAAAAGGTCATCCCCCGGCCGTCGCGCTCGTCGGTCAGGTCGATCGTCACCCCGCGGGTGACGAAAGCCATCTCACGGAAGCGCTGCACCAGCGTCTCGAAGCGGTAAGTGGCGCCCTCTTCCTTGAAGATCTTGCGGTCGAACAGGTAGGTCGTTTTGGTCCCGGTGCCCTCGCCTACCGCTTTCCCAATGACCTTGACCGGACCGGTGGGCGCGCCGCGTTCATAGCGCTGGGCGTGGACCTTCCCCTCGCGCCGTACCTCGACCTCGCACCACTCGGACAGGGCGTTGACCGCCGAAACCCCGACGCCGTGCAGCCCGCCCGACACCTTGTACCCGCCGCCGCCGAACTTCCCGCCGGCGTGAAGCATGGTCATCACGATCTCGAGCGCCGGCTTCTTCTTGTCCGGGTGGATGTCCACCGGGATGCCGCGCCCGTTGTCTTCCACGGTGACGCTGTCATCCTTGTGAATGACGACATCGATTCGGTCGCAGGCGCCGGCCAGCGCTTCGTCGATCGAGTTGTCGACGACTTCGTACACCAGGTGGTGGAGCGCCTTGATGTCCGTGCCGCCGACGTACATCCCCGGCCGCCGGCGCACCGCCTCCAGGCCCTCGAGGACCTGGATATCCTTGGCGGCGTAACTGCTTACCGAGGCGTCCTTCTTCGCCACTGTCACTCCTCTCCACGCGGCGCCGGCATGGCCGCCGCCGCGGCGCGCGCCAGGAAGGCGCGGCGCAACGTCTCCATCCACTCATGCCGCCCCTGGTAGAACGCATAACTGGCGGCGACCAGGGTGGCGCTGACAAACGCGTGCCCGACGAGTGCCAGCAGGCTGAACCACGAATCCTCGGCCGGCATCGCCCATACCCACCCGGCGGCGTAGGTCGCCAGCATGATCAGCGCCAGAAACGCCACGCTCGAAGGCATGTTCCAGCGCACGACCTGCATGCTGGCGCGCATCGCCTTCCACACCCCAAACCGGTAGCGAATGATGCCGTGAGGTGTGAAGGCCAGGTAGATCGCCAGCCAGAAGGCGAAGCTGAAGACAATGAACATCACGCCGGCGCCGAGGATCGGCAAGATCAGCGTGGCCACCGACACGACGATCGCCGCGCCGGTCATCAAGGCCAATAGGCCGGCATACATCCCCGCGGACAGGGCAATCAACCTCCCCCAGGCCAACCCGAACGAAGCGATCTCGTCCTGAGGCGCCAACTGTCGGGCGATGACCATCTGGAACAATGCCCCCATTCCGAGGCCAAGAAGCGTGAACAGTACCCAGGTCGCGGCGGCGGCCAGGAGAGAGCTGGCTTCCCCCGTTGGCGGAAACCCGACCGGGTTGGCCGCCGGCATGCGCGCCGCCATCAGGCTCGGGATCCCGGCCGGGATCGCCGAAAGCGCCGAAAGGATGTTGAACCTCAGGGCAAGCTCGGCAAACCCCTTCTGCACGCCTTCGACCTGCTGCGCCAGCGCCGGATCCACACCGCCCGGGACGGCGATGGCGGCTGCCAGGCTTTGGATCAGGGCCGTCGCCCGGAGCTGAGGGCCGAGCCAGAGGAACAAGTCGAGGGCCAGAGGCGGGAGGATCAGAACGGGGCGTGCGGCAATGCGCTCGAACCCGGCCGCCAGCGAGGCCAGGATACCGATAGGTGGCTTGAGAGGGGTCGAGCCGGGGGTCTCCACAACCTTTGATTCTATCACACGGCTCCGATTGCTCTCTCCGACGGATGCGATTCGCGCCGGGATTCGCCCTTCGGGGGACCCACCGTACGGGCACGCTCGATCTGGCGGGGATTGGCAGGGGCACGGCATGCCGTGCCCCTACATGGCCAGCGCGGGAGTGCTGCTGCACTTCCGGGCTGCAGGTTTGACCACCCCACATGCCTCGGATAGAATGCCAGCGCATGATGGACCATGAACGGCCTACCATTGCCCTGCTCACCGACTTCGGGACGCGCGACGCGTACGCAGGGATCGTCAAGGGAGTGCTCGCCAGCCGCGCACCTGAGGCGCGAGTCATCGACCTGACGCACGACGTCCCGCCGGGCGACATACGCACTGCGGCCTTCCTCCTGTGGCAGGCTCACGACTTCCTGCCGGCCGGCACGCTGTTCCTGGCGGTTGTTGATCCCGGCGTCGGCGGCGACCGCCGGCCCATCGCCGTGCAGCTTCCGAACGGACACGGCGTCGGACCTGACAATGGTCTGTTCTCCTTCCTGATCCCACCCGGCCGCAAGCCGAATGCTGTGGTCCTCGATGTCGCCCGCCTGTCGGTGGAAGCCCCCAGCGTGACGTTCCACGGTCGCGATGTGTTTGCACCGGCTGCGGCGCGGTTGGCGACAGGCGCGGCGCTGAGCGATCTGGGTTTGCCTGCCGAGACTCTAGTGACTCTTCCCTCCCCGCAGCTTGACCTGAGCAACCGGAGCGCGACCGGCGAGGTCTTGAAGATTGACGTCTTCGGCAACGCTCTCACCAGCCTGGGGTGCCTGCGCCGAACTGGGACGCGCATTGAGTTGACACCCTGCTGGCAGCCGCTGGCCGCGGTGGCCTTCGAGGCCTCCGCGGCGCGCGTGCGGATCGGCCCACACTTGCAGCTGCCGCTCTCGAACACCTATGCCGACGTGCCCCCCGGAGAGGCGCTGGCGTACATCGGGAGCAGCAGGCTGCTCGAGATCGGCGTGCATGGTGGGCGCGCCGATGATCTCCTCGGGCTTCGCCCGGGGATCCAGGTCACGCTCGTCTACGAGGGATAACCCATGCAGACCTTTCGCATTGAGGGCGGGCACGCGATCCACGGCGAGGTGACGCCCTCCGGCAATAAGAACGCCGCCCTGCCCCTGCTTGCCGCCTGCCTGCTCACCGAACAGCCGGTCGTCCTGCGCAATGTCCCGGATATCGGCGACGTGCGCACGATGTGCGGCCTGCTCGAGAGCCTGGGAGTGCAGATCGAACGCCTCGACCCCCACACCTGGCGCGTGCAGGCGGCCGAGGTTCGGCGCGCCGATCTTGACCCGGACATCTGTCGGCGGATGCGCGCCTCGATCCTGCTCGCCGGGCCGATGAGCGTGCGATCCGGAGGCGTTTCGCTTCCGCCTCCCGGCGGGGACGTGATCGGCCGACGGCGGATCGACACGCACATCCTGGCGCTGCGCGCCCTGGGCGCCGATGTGGTCTACAAGAATCGCGAGTTCGACTTCTCTGCTTCGCGCAGGTTGCGCGGGGCCGATATCCTGCTGGACGAGGCCAGCGTGACGGCGACCGAGAACGCCATCATGGCCAGCGTCACGGCCCGCGGCGAGACCACCCTGCGCAATGCCGCCTCCGAGCCACACGTGCAGGATCTGTGCAACTTCCTGAACGCGCTGGGCGCACGCATCGACAATATCGGGTCGAACACGCTTCACATCCACGGTGTCGAGAGCCTGTCGGGCGGCGACTTTACCATCGGCGCCGACTACCTGGAAGTGGTCAGCTACATCGGCGCAGCACTGGTGACCGGCGGATCGGTGCGCGTGCGCGCCGCCGGACCGGAACACCTCAATATGGCCCGGCTGGTGTTTCGCCGCCTGGGGGCCGAGTGGGAAGTGGACGGCAAAGATATCGTCGTCCCGGCCGATCAGAAACTGCAGGTCGAGCCGGATCTGGGCGGCGCGATCCCGTCGATCAGCGTGATGCCCTGGCCCGCCTTCCCAACCGATCTGATGAGTGTGGCGATCGTCGTGGCCAGCCAGTCGCAGGGCACGGTCCTGTTCCACGATTGGATGTTCGAAGGCCGCATGTTCTTCATCGACAAGCTGGTGTCGATGGGCGCCCGCATTATCCTGTGCGACCCGCACCGCTGTATCGTCGAGGGGCCGAGGCAATTGGTGGGCGAGACGTTGGAGAGCCCGGACATCCGCGCCGGCCTGGCGCTGGTGCTGGCCGCACTGGCGGGCCGGGGGTCTTCGACCATCCGCAACATCTCTCAGATCGACCGAGGCTACGAACGCATCGAGGAGAAGCTGCGCGCCCTGGGCGCGGTCATCGAGCGCGTCGACATCTAGGACGCTCAGGCAGCATTCGCTTCCTCCGCCTGCGACTTCCTCGGCCACGTTCCTCGGGCGGCGACCTCAAGGGAGATTCGTCGAGGCGGGGTGGAGGCAAGGCCTGTTGGGGTGGGACGTTGACGGGTCACCGATCTCCCCACGCAAGCTGGTCGTCCGGGGAGGTGCTAGAGGCAAAAGGACGCGCGGCCGCAGGGCCGCGCGTGGTTTCTTCTCAGGCTCCCTTGGCTAGCGGGGAGTGACGCAGCGCGCTTCGACCTCGGATGCCAGTCGCCGGTAGGCGGCAGCTCCGGCGCTCTCGGGTCGATGCGTGAGCACCGGCAGCCGCGCCGCCGGCGCCGTCGCCAGGGCTTCCTCCATCTCGATGACGGTCTCAAACACCCGCTCGCGGAATGCGGATCGCAGCTCTTCGACCACCTGCCGGCTGTGCGCCGACGCCGGCTGGTACATCGTCGGCAGCAGGCCGAGCAGGTCCAGCGAAGGGTTGAGCCTCTCCCGCACGGTACCCAGCGTGTCGAGAATGGCGCGGATGCCGCGCATCGCCAGGTAGCGGCATTCCACCGGCACGATCACGGCATCGGCCGCAGTGAGGGCGTTGACGGTGAGAAGGCCCAGGCTGGGTGGAGTGTCGATCAGGATGTAGGCGACCTGGTCGGACTCGGACCGCAGCGGGTCGGCCAGCCGGCGGGCACGATCCGGCCGCGCCATCAACTGGTATTCGGCCGCCGCCAGGTCGATACTTCCCGGCGCCAGCCATAACCTCTCCCCAATCGGACGGACGATTTGTCCCAGGGTCACACCATCCTGGGCCAGGAGCGAGTAGGTCGTCGGCGTCAGCGAATAGGGATCGAGCCCGGAGCAGGCAGTCAGCGCGCCCTGCGGATCGAGGTCGACGAGCAACACGTGCTGGCCACGCTCGGCCAGCGCCGCGCCCAGGTTGACCACGGTCGTCGTCTTGCCGACGCCGCCCTTCTGATTGGCGATGGCCAGGATGCGTCCCACGGGTGGGGAGTATATCCAAGGCAGCGCCTGCGGGCAACCATCGGCTTCGGCTCCGGCCGCCCCGAAGGTCTCGTGAGCGCAGCGGGAGTTGGCGATTGACCGAGCGGCGCCGGGGCGGTATAATCGCCTGTCTACGTCTAGTGTCCGGGTGAACGTCAATGCCGAAACGAACCTACCAACCGAAGATCCGCCGCCGCGTGCGCGTCCACGGGTTCCGCGCCCGCATGGCGACGCGCCAGGGCCGAACCGTTCTCAAGCGCCGCCGCCTCAAGGGCCGCATGCGCCTGACGGTCCGGATGAACGCCCACGTCAAGAAGACCAACTGGAAGGCCTAGCCCGTCTGCCCTCGCCGGCCAGAATCGGTCGGACGCACATGGAGCGCAGATACCGGCTCACAGGCCCAGCTGACTTCCAGCGGGTGAGGCGTACGGGAACCTCCTACTCCCACCCGCTGTTCGTTGTGGTCGTGTGCGCCAACGAGCTTGCGGTTGCCCGCCTCGGCGTGAGCGCCAGTCGCAGCCTGGGAAACGCCGTGCGACGCAACCGGGCCAAGCGCAGGCTGCGCGAGGCCTTCCGACCCGTCGTCGCAGACGTGCGCGGCGGATGGGACCTGGTGGTCATCGCCCGGCCCGCCCTGCTGGACGCCGAGTGGTCGTCGGTGCAGGCCGCTGCACGCAACTTTCTGAAGCGCGCCGGCCTGCGGCGAACGGAGTACGGAGGCCGTGAAGACCGTGGTGTCTGAGGCCGTTGAACCTGGCTTGAAGGAAATCCCCCTCACCTGGGGGAACCTGCCTCGGCTTCCGCTGCTGGCGCTGATCCGGTTCTACCAGTTGACGATCTCGCGGGCTCTGCCCGCCGGAACCTGCCGTTTCCATCCGACCTGTTCTCACTATGGCTACCAGGCCATCGCCCGATACGGGCTGTTCAAAGGCGGATGGATGGCGGTCTGGCGCGTCCTGCGCTGCCAGCCCTTCAACCCCGGCGGATATGACCCCGTACGATAGGAGCTGCATGGTGCGTCGATCCCTTCGTCTCCCCTGGGCTGCCGTCGGTGCATTGCTCGTGGCGGCCCTGCTGCTCAGCGGATGTTCGGGAGCAGCGTTGACCCCCTCCAGCTGGCCCGGCGTAGCCGCGGACGCAGAAACCGCCTACATCGCCAGCGCCCAGGCCGTGTACGCGATCGACCTGGTGACGGGCGCCGAACGCTGGCGCTTCCCGTCGGTGGCGGACCGGGGCGTCGCACTCTACGCCCCTCCCCTGATCACCGATGACGGCCTGGTCATCCTCGGCGGATTCAACAAGATCGTCTACGCCATTCATGCCTCTGACGGCAAGCAGGCCTGGACCTTTGCCCAGGCAAAAGACCGCTACGTCGGGGGCGCGTCGCAGGCCGGGGAGCTGATCCTCGTTCCCTGCGCCGATCACACCCTGTACGCGCTGCAGCGCGCCAGCGGCGCCCTCGTCTGGTCTTTCGAGACCAAGGCTCCGTTGTGGGCGGCACCGTTGGTTGATGGCGAGGTGGTGTACCTCCCCTCGCAGGACCACACGCTGTACGCGCTCGACGTGCGGACAGGCAAACCCCTTTGGTCGAAAAACCTGGGCGGCGCATTGTCCGACACCCCGGTGCTCGTCAGTGGGATGCTGCTGGCCGGGACCTTCGGCCAGGGGCTATCCAGCCTCGATCCCGGAACGGGCGCGCCCCGGTGGGCCGTGACCACCGCTGGCTGGGTGTGGGGCAACCCGGCGGCGGATGAAAGCTCGGCCTACTTTGGCGACCTCAGCGGCGCGGGCCGCGCCGTGTCACTCAAGGACGGGTCGGACCTGTGGTCGTACCAGGCTGCCGGAGACGTCGTCGCCAGCCCGGCCCTGGGCGATGGCGCGGTCTTCTTCGCCACCTCAGCCGGCGTGGTGCAGGCCCGCTCGACCGCCGACGGCGCCTCGCTGTGGGAAGTCACGATGGCGGGACCCGTGAACACTGATCCGCTGCTGGTGGGCGACCGTTTGCTGGTGGCCGTCTCCAGCGGCGGTGTGCTGTTGGCCGCGCTCGACCCGGCCAGCGGCGCCACGCGCTGGACCTTCGCGCCGGCCAAGTAGCCGGGAGAGCTAAACCATGTGGGATACCGTCATCCTCAACCCGATGATCAACAGCCTGCTGTGGATCTATGATTTGCTCTGGAACAACTTCGGGCTGGCCATCATCATCTTCACCGCCTTGATCCGGCTAGTGACCCTGCCGCTGACTCTGCAGCAGCAACGCAGCACGCAGAAAATGCAGGAAATGCAGAGTTCCAAAGCGTGGCAGGACATGCAGAAGAAGTACAAGGACGACAAGCAGAAGCTGCAGCAAGAGCAGCTCAAGCTGTATCAGGAAGTGGGCTTCAATCCGCTGAGCGGCTGCCTGCCCACGCTGATCCAGCTGCCGATCATCTTCGGCTTGTACGGCGCCATTATCCGCGCCCTGGCCACGACCCCCACCCAGCTCCTCGAGCTCGCCAACCACATCTACAGTTTTATCCCGAGCTCGATCATCCCGCTGAACAGCCACTTCCTCTACATGAACCTGGGTCAGCCGGAACGTCTCTTCCTGCCGTTCCTGCCGAACATCGGCATCCCGGTGCTGACGATCCTGGTGGTCATCAGCACGTACTTCCAGAACAAGCTGATGACTCCGCCGACGGGCGATGCGCAGGGTGCCCAGATGGGCAAGGTGATGGCGTTGTACATGCCGCTGCTCCTCGGCTACTTCGCTTACACGCTCGCCTCCGGCCTGGCACTGTACTTCGTTGTCTCCAACCTTCTGGCCATCGTGCAGTATGCCGCTACGGGGAAGCTGGATATCAAGAAGCTGCTCTCCTTCGGCGGAAACAGCACGGCCAAGCCAAAGCGCTGACCGGGGGCGCGGGTCCGGCGCTCCCACAGGACTTCAGCCCGTTCACGGACCGGGTGATCGTATGCGAGATCAACGCCTGACTGTAGAGGTGACGGCCCCGTCGATCGAGGAGGCCGTCGCGCGCGGCGCCGCCGAATTGGGCGTCCCGGTGGATTCGGTGGACGTCCACGTGCTCGACGAGGGCGGCAAGGGGATGTTCGGCCTGGGCTTACGCCAGCCGCGCGTCCGCCTGACGCTCAAAGGCGCCGGCCCCGGCTCCGTCGAAGCGAGTGAGGAAGTCGCTGCCCCGCCTTCGTCGACCGAGCTCACCGAAGAAGATGCCGAAGCGCTGCGCGTCTCCGAGGACACGCTGCATGAGCTCCTGCAGCGTATGGGCGTCGACGCCACCATACGGGCGCGCTGGGGTGAGCCCACCGGCCCGGAGACGCCGCGCAATGTATTCGTGGATCTGCACGGCTCCGATCTGAGCATCCTGATCGGACACCGCGGCGAGACCCTGTCCGCGCTGCAGTACATCACGCGCCTGATTGTCGGCAAGGAGCTGCACCGCCCGCTGCCGATCGTGCTAGACGTCGAAGGCTATCGGGCTCGGCGCGAGCGCCAGCTCCGCCAGCTCGCCCAGCGCATGGCGCTGCAAGCCGTCGAACGCGGACGGACGATGACCCTCGAACCCATGCCGGCCAGCGAGCGCCGGATCATCCATCTCGAGCTCCGCGACCACGCCCAGGTGACGACCGAGAGCATCGGCGAAGGCGATCACCGCAAGGTGACCATCATCCCGAGGCCTTAGTCGGCGGAACTTCCGCTCGCCGTTTCCTGACGCCCCCACTTCCTTCCCGGGTCTCCGCGGAAGGGCAAAGGTGGGGGTGTTCGTTGCCGTGCATCGCCGTGTTCTACCCTCTCCCTTCCGGGGGGAGGGAGCTGTGGGCTCGGCTATAATCGTTGGCGTGCCCTACCCTCCCATCGACTACCTGGTCATCGGCCACATCACGCGCGACCTCAGCCCGAAGGGAGCCACCGCCGGCGGAACTGCCGCCTACTCCGGGCTGACCGCTTCGGCGCTCGGTTTGCGCGTCGGCGCCGTCACCTCCTTCGGCCCCGACATGCACATGACCCGGCTGGGGGATGTGTGGATCCACGCCGTGCCATCCTCCCAGACAACAACCTTCACCAATGAGTACACGTCGACCGGCCGCCGCCAGCGAATCACCGGCCGCGCCATGGAGCTGATGCTCGATCACATCCCGGCGGAATGGCGCAATGCCCGTTGGGTGCACCTTGGACCGGTCGCCAACGAGGTCGATCCGGCGTTGGCCGCCGCCTTCCCCCAGGCTTCGCTTGGGCTCACGCCTCAGGGCTGGTTCAGGGACTGGGATAACGACGGGAATATCACCACCCTGCCGTGGGTGGCTCGCAAGGCAGCCCTGGCGGCGGCGCGGGCCGTCGTGCTCAGCGTGGAAGATGTGGGCGGCGACGAGTCGGCGATCAAGGAAATCGCCGAGGTTTGCCCGCTCCTGGTGGTCACCGACGGCGCGCACGGCGCCCGCGTGCACTACGAAGGCCGGATGCGCATGATTCCGGCGCCGGCCGTCGTCGCCATCGATCCGACCGGCGCGGGCGACATCTTCGCCGCGGCGTTCTTCGCCGCGCTGGACGAAGGTGGAGAGACTCTGCAAGCGGCGCGTTTCGCCACGGCCATTGCCACCCAATCGGTGACGCGGCGCGGCCTGGCCGGCGTCCCCACGCGCCAGGAAATCCACGCCGCCAGCGAGGCCGCCGGCTGATGACTCGCATCTACGCGTTGGTCAACCAGAAGGGCGGCGTCGGGAAGACCACCACCGCCATCAGCCTGGGCGCCTACCTGGCGCTGCTCGGGCAGCGGGTGCTGCTCGTCGATCTGGACCCGCAGGCGAATGCCACCGCCTGCCTGGGGATCGACCACGACGGCGTCGCCGGGGGGACCTACGATGCCCTGATCGGCCGCGGCACTGCCGTCGACCTGGTGCTGCACAACCCCAAGCTGCAGCTCTCCCTCCTGCCCTCGTCACCTGCCCTGGCCGGCGCAACCGTCGAGCTGGTGGACATGCCCGACCGGGAGCGGCTGCTGCGCCATGCACTGACGACGGTTGCCCGCCGCTTCGACTACGTCCTGATCGATTCGCCGCCATCGCTCGGCCTGTTGACGGTCAACGGCCTGATGGCAGCGGAGAGCGGGGTCCTGATCCCGGTGCAGTGCGAGTATCTGGCGCTGGAAGGGTTGACCCAGTTGATGCAGACCCTCGGCCGCGTGCGATCCGGCCTGTTCCCTGAGCTCGCCATCCGCGGCCTGATCCTGACGATGTTCGACGGACGCACCAGCCTGGCGCAGCAGGTGGCGGACGAAGTGCGGTCGCACTTCCCGGGCAAGGTGTTTCGGAGCGTGATCCCGCGCAGCGTGCGCCTGGCCGAGGCCCCGTCGCACGGCCTGCCGATTTCTGCCTACGAGCCCGCGTCCCCCGGTGGGCTCGCCTACCGCGCCCTGGCGGAGGAGCTCCTGCGCGGGGACGGCGTCTCCATTCCGCGCGCGGCGCGAGGCAAGGACTGATATGGCCAAGAAGCATGGGCTCGGGAAGGGACTCGATGCGCTGATCCCCGCCGGCGAGAGGGCGGCGAGCGCGGGCGGCGGTATCCTGCAGCTTCCGGTCGACAGCCTTCGCCCCAACCCACGCCAACCGCGGCATCAGATCGATCCCGACGAACTCAAGGATCTGACCAACTCGATCCGCGCCCACGGCGTGTTGCAGCCTCTGCTCGTGACCTCGGACGGCGCGGAGTACGTCCTGATTGCCGGCCAGCGTCGGCTGCAGGCGGCGCGACTGGCCGGGCTGGAGTTCGTCCCGGCCATCCTGCGCCAGGCCAGCGAAGTGCAGCAGCTCGAGTTGGCGCTGATCGAGAATTTGCAGCGGGAGGACTTGAACCCGCTCGAGGCGGCCGAAGGCTACCAGCGCCTGGGAGAGGAGTTCCATCTGTCCCATGAAGCGATCGCCGAACAAGTCGGCAAGAGCCGCGCGGCGGTCTCGAATACGCTGCGGCTCTTGAAGCTCGCGCCCGCGGCACGCCAGGCGTTGGCCGCCAACCGGATCAGCGAAGGGCACGCGCGGGCGCTGCTCGGTCTGCCGACGGCTCAGGCGCAAGGCGCTGCGCTGCAGACGGTGCTCAAAGGCGAACTAAACGTCCGGCAAACCGAGGAGCTCGTGCGCCGGCTCAGCGGACTGCGGCGCACCACCCCCAAGTCTGCCAAGCGTTCCGCCGAAGAGACAGCTCTGGAAGATCAGCTGCGACAGGCCCTGGGAACGCGCGTCCTGCTCCACCGCGGGGGCCGGGGCGGGAGCCTGATCATCCATTTCTATTCGGACGAAGAACTGAACACTCTGGTCGATCGGCTGCTGCACTGAGATGCGCTATCTGGTGTATGGAGCCGGGGCGGTGGGCGGTTACCTGGGTGGGAGCCTCGCCCTGGCCGGTTTCCCCGTGGCCTTCTTCGATCGCCCAGAGGTTACGGAGAGCCTGCGTGCCGCAGGGTTGACGCTCGAAGCGTCGGGGACATCGCGGCGGATCGACGCGCTGACGCTCGCCAACCGGCTCGACCGCCTGCCGACACTCCCGGACGTCGTGCTGCTGACGGTCAAGGCCTACGACTGCGCCGCTGCGGCCGAGCAGATGCGGCTGGAGTTGCCGCCGCCGGTGCCGGTGGTATGCGTGCTCAACGGCATCGGCAACGAGGCCACGTTGGCCGCGGCGCTCGGCGCCGAGCGCGTCATCGCCGCCTCCCTCACCTCCGCCATCCAGCGTCTCGATGTCGGCATGCTGCGTGTCGCAAGGTCACGCGGCATCGGGCTGGCATCGACGCACGCACTCTCCGCCGGGCTGGAGGCCGACTTCGCCTCCGCCGGCCTGCACCCGCGCCTGTACCACGATGCCGAAGGCATGAAGTGGTCCAAACTGCTCACCAACCTCGTGGCGAACGCCACGTCGGCCATCCTCGATTGGTCAGCCGAGGAGGTCTTCCGCCATCGCGACCTGTACCATCTGGAGGTCGAGGCGCTGCGTGAGACGGTGCGTGTGATGCGTGCGCTGGGACACCGACCGGTCAATCTCCCGGGGGTGCCGGCGGGGTCTTTGGGCACAGCCGTCTTCTTGCCGGACTGGATCACCCATCCGATTCTGTTCCGGGCGGCTGCCGGGGGGCGTGGCGAGAAACGGCCGTCCTTCGCCTATGATGTCGGCCGCGGCCGATCGGAAGTCGCCTGGCTGAACGGCGCGGTGGTCGAGCACGGCGAGCGTCTGGGCATCCCGACGCCGGCGAGCCGCGTGCTGACCGAAGTGCTGACGATGCTCGTGGAGGGCAAACGGGGCGCGGCGGCTTTCAGGGGGCACCCGGAGGCTCTGCTGGCCGCCGCCGTCCGCGCAGGGGTGCCCGGCCTTCGGGGGTATAATCCCGACGCCCTCCCCCCGATGGCGTAGCGTTCGGTCCATCCCTGCGGCGGGTGAGTCCTGGAGGCAGCGAGGCGAATGGGTGCCGTCGAGAGGGTTGCGGTGGTGACGGGGGCCTCGCGCGGCATCGGCCGCGCGGCGGCGCTTGAGCTCGGGCGTCAGGGCGCGGCCGTGGTGGTGAACTACCGGCAGGACGCCGCGGCGGCTGAGTCGGTGGCGGCCGCCATCGTCGCCGGAGGCGGACGTGCCGCCATCCATCAAGCGGACGTGAGCGATTTCGCCGCTGCCGAGGGCCTGATCAAGTTCGCGCTGCAGCACTTCGGGGATCTGCACATCCTGGTCAACAATGCCGGCATCACCCGCGACGGGTTGATCATGATGATGTCCGAGGCCGACTGGGATGTCGTGCAGAGCACCAACCTCAAGTCGACCTTCAACTGCTCCAAGGCAGCCGTGCGCCACATGATCCGCAAGCGCTGGGGCCGGGTGATCAACATCACGTCGGTCGCAGGGCAGATGGGCAACGCCGGCCAGACCAACTACTCTGCCTCCAAAGCCGGCCAGATCGGCTTCACCAAGGCGCTGGCACGCGAGGTCGCCCCGCGCGGCATCACGGTCAACGCCATCGCCGCCGGCTACATCGAAACCGACATCTGGGCCGGCGTCCCCGAAGCGGCGCGCCAGGCCGCGCTCGCGCTCATCCCGTTGGGCCGCACCGGGCAGCCGGAGGAGATCGCCAAGGCGATCGCCTTCCTGGCCTCGGACGACGCGGCGTACATCACCGGCCACGTCCTGACTGTGGACGGCGGCATGGCGATGTTCTAGGAGGCAGGTCGATGGACGGAGCATGGGAGGAACGGCCGACCGGCACGACGACCATCGCCCCGGGAGTGCTGGTGACCATCGCCAGGCTGACGGCGCTGGGGATCCCCGGCGTCACGCGCATGGCGCCCGTGGCCGGCGGTGTGAACCGGCTGTTCCGCCGCGGCGCGGGCGAAGGCGTGCGCATCGAAGTCGATGAGAACACGGTCAGCGTGGACCTGTACCTGGTGCTGGGGCCGGCCACGAATGTTCGCGAGGTCAGCCGCAAGGTCCAGGCCGAGGTCGCCAGCGCCATCGAAAACATGGTCGGCATGCCGGTGGCGCGGGTCGACGTGCACGTCGAGGACTTTGACGACCTGCCGGCGGCGGAATGATCGGAGACCGATGAAGCGTGAACGCCGCCGGGCGCGAGCCCTGGCGCTGCAGGCCCTGTACGAGATCGACCTGACCAATCATCCGACCGAGGCGGTGCTGGCCCGTCACCTGCAGGAAGCAGAGCAGCTCAGCGCCGAAGGCGCGGCTTTCTTGCAGGAACTAGTGCGCGGCGCGCGGGCCCATGCCCCCGCCCTCGACGCCTGGATTGCCCGCTGCGCTCCCGAGTGGCCCGTGGATGAGCTGGCCGTCGTCGATCGCAATATCCTGCGCCTGTGCCTGTGGGAGTTCGCCGTCTCCACGGGAACGCCGATCAAGGTCGCCATCAACGAGGCCGTCGAGCTGGCCAAGCACTTCGGATCCGACAGTGCGCCGCGCTTCATCAACGGCGTACTGGGGACATTGGCAGACCAGGAGGGCGACATCCGACGCGAGCTGCAGCCCGCGCCCTGATCCCACGCTATGGAATTCCTTGGTGTCGGTCCCCTCGAACTGATCCTGGTCATCGTCCTGGCACTGGTGGTCGTCGGGCCTCGCGACCTGGCCAAGCTTGGCCGTGATGCCGGCCGGTTTCTCAATCGCCTCTACCGCTCACCGGCCTGGCGGACGATGAACGAAGCCTCGCGCGAGCTGCGCAACCTTCCGAACCGGCTGGCGCGCGAAGCGGAGCTCGATACGTTGAAGCACGACCTGGAACAGGCCGGGCAGACGATCAAAGCCGACTTAGAGTCGGCCGGGGACGGGATGCAGGCGTGGGCGCCCACGGCGCGTGCCGCCCCACCGCCTCCACGGCGTTACGAGCTCTCCCCATCGGCTGGTGCCGAATCAAACTCAGCCGAGACCTTGGCCGAGGCCGAGGCCCCGTCCCCTCCGCCGCCCTCGCCGGCAGAGTCTCCGTTCGCCGAAGGCTGACGCGTGCGACGCTTTTTCTCCCGCCTGTGGTGGATCGTCACCGCGCCCGTCCGGCTTTTGCTGTGGCCGTTCCGCCGCGTGCGCCAGTTTATCAATTACGAGCCCGACGAGACCACCGCCGGCGACGCCTTCGCCCAGACGCTTCAGTCGCCAGGTGTGCTGCTCGACCACCTGCAGGCGCTGCGCGGCCACCTGATGCGGTCACTGGTCGCCCTGGGCATCGGCACCACGGTCGGCTTCACCTTCGCACAGCGCATCCTGGACTGGATGGCCAAGCCGATTGGGGGGATCACAGCCCTGCAGGCGATCGAGGTGACCGAGTTGGTCGGCGCGTTCATGAAGGTCTCCCTGCTGACGGGGTTCGTGCTTGCCTTCCCGTACATCTTGCTCGAGGTCTTCGCCTTCATCAACCCGGGCCTCAAGCGGCGCGAGCGCATCCTGCTGCTGACGTCCATCCCGGCTGCCACGCTGCTCTTCATCGGCGGCGTGGCCTTTGCCTACTACATCATGCTCCCAGCGGCACTTCCGTTCCTGCTCAACTTCCTGGGCATCCAGACCGTGCCGCGCCCGTCGAACTACATCAGCTTCACCACCAACATGCTGTTCTGGATCGGCATCTCCTTCACCTTCCCCTTGATCATCTTCGCGCTGGCCAGCGTCGGGATGGTGCGGGCGGAGACGCTCTACAAGGGTTGGCGCTTCGCCATCGTAGGCATCGCCATCATGGCAGCGGCGATCACGCCGACCGTCGACCCGATCAACATGTCGCTGCTGATGCTGCCGATGATCGTCCTGTACGGGCTGAGCATCGTGTTGGCGGCCGTGGCCGGGCGCGCTCGGCGCCGCCGCGCGGCGAGGGCCGAAGCCTGATCCCCCGAACAGCCTGAAGGCAGGGTGAACGGCGTTTGCCGACACTCGGGGATCTGTGCGCGCCCCTTGCCCCTCGTATGCGCAGACTTGACCCTCCCGAATTGGCCTCCACAAATTGTGGCGTTCTGAAGGGATCGTCCGTTGCGTCGAGCACCCCACGCGTCCAGCAGATTGCGGAAGGGACGCCGACGAATGCCGAGCTCCCACCCCTCCCACTGCATCGGCCGCCACTCGCGACCCTGGGATTCCTGCATGGGAAGGGAATGGGATTCCGGTGCGATGGGGGAGCTTTGCTCCCCCCATCCCGCATGTGTTCCACCCCTGCTCCGCCGGGCTCTACTCGGAAACGGCTCCTAGCAGTGGAGAGGGGGTCAGGGGATGAGGCGAGATCTAGGTGCTTTCGCAGCTTGTGGCATTGCACGCGTGCATTCGGGCACCGGTGCTGATCCACGGCGGCCGCGACGCCTCACCCCCCCGAGTTCGTCGGGCTCCGATGACGACGCGATGCTGACGCGCGCGCGTTTGCCATTCAGGCACGACGGATCTGCCGACCTCACTGGTCAGATGCTCGATGGATTGTTAGGCGCGCAGCGCGGCGACACCCATACCCAGCACGGCGATCCCGGTGGCCAGCAGGTACGTAAGGCGCATGGCCTCGACGATCGCCGACGCCTCGCCGGCCCCACCGGGCCCGAGCACCGTGGTGTACACGGCGCCGGCCAGGCCGACGCCGATCACCATGCCGACGTTGCGGGCCAGCGCCAGGATGCCGGCAGCGATTCCCTGCCGGTGCGCCGGCGCAGCGCCCATCAGGGCGCTATTGTTGGGTGAGACGAAGATCCCGATCCCCAGCCCAGCCACAGCCAGCATCCCAGCCACAGTGAGAAGGGGGGTGTCGAGCGCCAAGCGGGAGAGCAGGAAGAGTCCAATGCCGAACAGCCCCATCCCCAACACGCTCGGAAGCCGGGTGCCAATTCGATCCGACAAGGTTCCGCTGATGGGCGCCACTGCTGCCATCAATAGCGGCTGGGCGGTCAGCAGCAGCCCGGCCTGGGCCGGGCTCATGCCCCGTGCCTGCAGCAAGTAGAACGGCATCAGGAACAGCAACGTGTAGACGCAGACGTAGTTGAGCAGGGCGCTGCCGGCCGCGGCTGAGAACGTCCGGCGGCGGAACAGGGACAGATCCACCATCGGCATCGTGACTCGGCGCTCGATGACGAGAAAGGCGACCAGCAGTACGACGGACACCGAGAGCAACCCGAGCGTCGCTGGCGCCGCCCAGCCCCAGGCATGCCCCTGGTTGAGCGCCAGCAGCAGTGCAACCAGGCCGGCGGTGAAGGTGATCGCACCGCGCAGGTCGAACCCCTCGGCCGCTCCGCTGCCCGTGTCGCGCGGCACGAAGTGCAGCGCCAACGCCAGGGCCAGCAGCCCCACGGGCAAGTTGATGTAGAAGACCGACCGCCAGCCGAGCGCGGTCGTCAACCAGCCTCCGATCGACGGCCCAATGGTCAAGCCCAGGTAGGTCATCGTCGCCTGAAGCCCCAGGGCCCGCCCGCGCATTTCGGGCGGGAAGGATTTGGTCAGAATCGCCGGCGAGTTGGCGAAGAGCATGGCCGCGCCGATGGCTTGCGCTCCACGGGCGCCGATCAGGAAGCCGACGCTCGGAGCCAGGCCGCACAGGGCCGATCCAAGCAGGAAGACGGCGAAGCCGGTGGCGTAGACCGATCGGTGACCTCGCAGGTCCCCCAGGCGACCGACGCTCAGCAGCAGGCCGCTGACGACGAGCAGGTAGATCGTGATGACCCACTCGACGGACGCCACCGAGGCGCCGAAATCCTGGCGCACGACGGGCAGGACGATGTTGACCACGCTGCCGTCGAGCGCCGACATGAAGGTGCCGAGCCCGATCGCCAGCAGGACGCCCCAACGCGAGCGAGGCGACGCCGTCAACGCCTGCAATCCACGACCTCCCGGACCCGTCCCCAGGTCAGGCGGGGATGATAGCACGTCGGGATCACTCTACTGCCGGAGGTAGTAAGGGACGTCGATCACGACGCGGGGGAGCCCGGTCTCGCGCCGGCGGTAGAGCAAGGCGGTCTTGATCAACCAGGCGGTCTGATTATGCAGGAGTGCCTGCCACCAGTGAGCCGGGACGAACTCGGGGAGCACCAGCGTGGCGAGCTGCCCGTCATTGTGCTCCTCGTCCGTCTGCTCGAGATAGCGCATCAGCGGTTCCATCGTCGAGCGGTAGGGCGAGGGCAGGACGACGAGCCGGATTTCCGGGAACCAGCCCTCCCAGGTCTGCCGCAAGATCTCTCCCGATCCGGGTTCAAGCTCGATGTGCACGGCCGTGACGTTGGGGGAGATCCCCCGGGCGTAATCGAGCGCAGTGATCACGCCGCGGTGCAGGGAGGCCACCGGGATGACCAGTCGCGACACCGGGATGGGCTTGAGCGAGGGCGGCAGGCCATGCAGCGACAGCTCGCGCGCCACCTCGGCATAGTGCGACCGGATCCGCAGGAAGATGGTGATCAGGCCCGGGATGACGATCAGCGTGATCCAAGCCCCATCGCGGAACTTGGTTACAGCGATCACTGAGACGGTGAGGCCGGTCACCAGTGCTCCGAGGGCGTTGATGCCAGCCTTGAGTCCCCAGCCTCGGCCTTTCTCCTTCCACCAGTGCACGACCATCCCCGACTGCGACAGCGTAAACGCCAGGAACGCTCCGATCGCAAACAGGGGAATGAGGGAGTGGGAATCGCCGCGGTAGACGACAATCAGAACCCCGGCGAGGAACGACAAAGTCAGGATGCCATTGGCGAAAACCAGGCGATCACCCAGGCCCGTCAGCTGCCGAGGCAGGAAACCCTCCTTGGCGAGCAGCGCCGCCACCCGCGGGTAGTCCATGAAGCTGGTGTTGGCCGCCACCGCCAGGATGAGAAGCGTCGTCGTCTGGACGACGTAGTATGCCCAGCCGCGTCCGAGAACCGTTCGGGCGAGTGCCGATAGGACGGTCTCCTGCGGGCCGGGAACGACGGCCAGGAACTGCGTCAGTCCGATGCTTCCGGCGAACAGCACCGTCATCAGCACCGCCATCACCAGCAGCGTTCGTCCGGCGTTATCGGACTCGGGTGGCTTGAAGGCCGGGACGCCATTGCTGATGGCTTCGATGCCGGTCAGTGCGGTGCAGCCAGTGGCAAAGGCATGGAGCACAAGGAGGATCGTTAGCGGCGCAAGCGCCGCCGGTGCCACTGGCGCCAGCGGCTGCGGCCCGCCCTGGGTCGCTCTCCACACGCCGGCGGCCAACATCAGGAAGAAAGCGCCCAGGAAGGCGTAGACCGGGATCGTCAGGAAGGTCCCCGTTTCGCGCAACCCGCGTAGGTTGAGCAGGGTGATCAGTACCAACAGGATCAGCGCCACAGGCACCCGATAGGGCCACAGGGTCGGAAAGGCCGAGGCGATCGCCTCCACGCCGGCGGTCAGACTGACGGCTGCTACCAGGACGTAGTCGAGCAACAGTGCTGCCGCCGCAACCAGTCCGGCGCCTATCCCCAGGTTGGCGCGGGCGACGATCCATGAGCCTCCGCCCGAAGGATAGGCATGGATCGTCTGGTAGTACGACAGCGCCACGATCAGCAGCACGCCGACAATCGCCAGTGCCACCGGGAAGGCCAGCGACAGCCCGGCGCTGCCGGCGACCACCAGGGCGAGGTAGATCTCCTGATTGGCGTAGGCGATGGAGGACAGGGCATCCGGCGAGAAAGCGGCCAACGCCCGGATCTTGTTCAGCCGCCGCTCACCGAGCTCCCCCGTCGGCAGCGGCGGACCGAGAAACACCTCTCTCAACCGATGGAGCACGTCAGGCCTCCTGGACCGCGATCGAGTGAATTCTCAACGCGCCAGCGCGGCGATCAGCAGCCCAGCCAGCACGATCCATCCCAAAGTCGAGACGATCCAGCCGGCGCCTCCGGGGTCGAAGGCGGCGGGCACCGCCCGGGTCGGCGTGATGCGCAGGACCGGTGCATCGGCGATCCCGCGCGCCAGCTTCTCGTCGGTGATAGTGAAGGCATTGTATCCAAAGAGGAATCCGGCGAACCCGGCGTTCTTCAGGACCTGCCGGCCAACGCGCAGTCGGTCGGCCTCGTCCGTCAGCACCTGCACCCGGCCCCAGAACCTTCCGGCCGGCAGCTGCACCTCCGCCTCGGGGATGGCGGCCAGATTGCGCGCCCAATGAGCCACCGCGCCAAATCCGGCGATGCAGTACACGTCGCCATCGATTAGCGCGTAGTTCACCGGCGTACGCCGCAACTTCCCGGTCTTATGCCCGAGGGTCGACAGGAGCATGATGTAGCCGACCAGCGGACTGACCATCGCCGCACCAAGTCCGGAACGGAAGACCGGGATCATAAACCAATGATTGAGCAGGCGGAAGGCCTGTCGAAGTCCTCGATAAGTGCGCATCGGCTGCCTCCGGAGCGGGATTCTACGTCTGGCCCTCCTCGGCATGCTGCCGCCTCCCGGCGGCCGCATGCCTCGAAGGGACATTGACCTCAACCGCACTCTAGATCCAGCGCAGCGCAGCGCCGAAGACAAGCAAGGCCGCCAGGTCGACGCCGAAGATCACGCCGACGACGGCGAGCTTCTGGCGCAGGCGCGACAGGTCGTACACCCAGAAGGACACCAGGAAGAAGGTCAGGTAGCCGAAGACGAAGATCAGCCACGGCGCGCCGACGTTCCACCACGGGTACTCCCAGGTGAGGGCCCCGACGGCATTGAGCAGGACTTCGACGAAGACGCAGAACGCCGCGCCGGTCACGGCGATGAACAGCCGGTTCGGAAGGCCGAGGATGCGCAGGCTGCGATCGGCGGGCAGCATCTTCGAGAAGGTGATCCCGGCGATGGCGAACATGAAGCAGATCTCGATATTCAGCCCGATCAGGATCAGATAGGCGGTCCTGCCCGGCGCACCCCACACCGGCGCGTACTGCGTGAAGTGGAACACCAGCCCGTTCCAGATTTCGTTGAACCAGTCCATCCCCCAAAAGGCCAGGCCGGCGAAGACCAGGCTCCAATTCCGTTTCTCGATCTCATGGGCGTAGACGTAGACCACCAGGGCGAACAGCGGTATCACATACCACTGGAACAGGCTGCCATCCCGCAGGATGCTCAGCGCTTGCGCCGCGGATTCGGTGGGCATGATCGGCCTCCAGGTTCAACACGACCTGACCAGTGCTTTGGCACCGGTCAGGTCGTGATGCGGAACCAAAGGTAAAGTCCGTGGCCCAGCAGCGTGAGCCCCGGGAGGATTAGCGTCGTCAGGCATGCGGCGGTGCTCCCCAGGCGGATCGTGCCGTTTGGGTCGATCTGCAGCGAGCCGGGAAGCGCGTCGAGCGCCGCGCCGCGAGTCGGATCATCCGGATCGTACAGGATCAGCTCCTCCGCCTGATCGCTTACCCTCTCCGGCAGGGTCGTCTTCGAGGTCACTTCGTACGAGGCGCCGTCGTGAGCGCGGAACGAGAAGGTCATCGCCATCACCGGACGATTGTTGACCGTCGTGTTCGTCGGCACGGCGGACGTGAGCTTACCGAAGGCCAGGCGACCGATGCCCAACAGGCGGCTCGCCCGAATGCCTTCACGCAGCCCGAAGAAGGTGATGCCGGCGCCGAAGAGTGGGAAGACGGTCACGATCAGCGCCGCCGCGCCGAAGGTCGTCCGGCGCATACCCTCGACCCGCGCCACTTCCGGCTGCCCGCGCAGGTACTCGACGGTGACCCGCTGCCCCTCCTCGGGGTAAGTGCCTGTGGAGTAGGCCGTCGCATCCACTTTGGCCCCGTTGGCGGCGACGAAGCGGTAGTGGACGGCATACACCGGGGAATCGTTCTCCGATGCGTTGGTCCCTTCGACCAAGGTGACAAGACCGGTGGCCTGGGCAGTGTCCATCAGCGACATCAGAGGACCGCTGACGTCTGCCTGCAGGCCGAACACATAGAAGAAGATCATGCCGAAGCCGAGCAGCAGCCAGCCGACCTGCTGCAGCGCCCCGCCGAAGAGTACGGTCGTCCAGGCGCAGGCCGGGACGGCGCGCGGCGGGAGCAGGATCGCCGGCTCGACCGGCGTGCGCGGAAGCTGTGAGCTCATCGTCGCTCTTCTCCTGATGCGGGGGGCGTCTTCGGCTGGCGCGCCCTCCACTCGCTTTCGAGGATCGACATCAGTTCCAGGCTCCACACGGCATTCCCGACCCGGCGAGCGTCGCGCAAGTGCCCTTCGTGCACGAAGCCTTCCGCTTCGTAACACCGGATGGCGGCCCGATTGAAGTCGAAGACGAGCAGATCTACCCGGTGCAAGCGCAGCTCGGCGAAGGCCAGCCGCAGGATCGGACGGACCATGGCCCGCCCGAACCCCTGCCCGCGCCGCGCCGGGTCGATCAGGACGCGGCTGAGGCGCGCCGAGTGGCCGTCGATGTCGTTGAGCTCGATGTGGCCCACGCGCCCGCCGTTGGCGTCACACGCCGTGTAGATGCGTCGGGGGGACGACTCCCCTTCGGCCGAGGCGCGGTAAGCCTCGAGCTGCGCTGCGTCCAACGGGAAACGGAAAAACGGCCCACCCCACAGCATGAGCGACTCCGGGCTGTCGATCCAGGCAAGCAGCCGGCCGAAGTCCGGGCGGTCGAACGGACGCAGGCTGAGATCATCCATAAGTCTGATTGGACGGCCGTGTGTGTTGCCGTTGGGTCCGCCCGGGAGGCAACCTGCGCAGGGCAACCGATTCCGGCAGGCCCCACGTCCCGGCGGGCGGGCCAAGGCTAGCACACACCAGCGGGGTTGGGAAACGGCCCTCGTGCCAGACCGATCGGCTTGTTCCGGCGGACGCGTGCGTCGCCCCCGAATTGGCCGATGGATCTGCGCGGCCGCGCGCCCCTGGCCCTCTATCCTATCGGCAAGCTGAGGCACTTCGCGAGGAACGTGTAGGGGCGAAGCACGGCAGTTCTGTGCTTCGCCCCTCGATTCCGTCTGCGGTCAGCAGTGACCGCCCCACGTGTGGGTCGGTGAGCGCAAAGTGATCTCCGAGAATTGACATAAACGCGCGCGTTCGATCTGGCCGCCCCTCAACTCGGTATCAAACCAGCTAACGAACCAATTTGTTATGCGATTATGACACATTGTTGGCATTTCTGTCATATAATATTGGTTGCACGAGGGTGCCACTATGGAAGATAGTTCGAAAGCTGAAAGAAGAAGCTCGCCCAAATTGGCTCGAGCCGAACCGAAGGGCTCACGCAGGATCCGGCAGCGGCGCGGCCGTGGCGTCTTCGGGGCAATCGGGCCGGAGGCGGGCTTTGAGGTCGACGTCGGAGAGCGGCTGCGCGTGCTGCGCACGGAGCACGGGCATTCCCTTCGTCGGCTGGCCGATCTAAGCGGATTGAACGTCAACACACTCAGTCTGATCGAAAACGGCAGGACATCGCCAAGCGTCAGCACGCTGCAGCAGGTGGCCCGGGCGATGCAGGTCCCGATCAGCGCGTTCTTCGAGATGGAGGAAGCTGCACAGACGGTGGTCTTCCAGCAGGCAGGACACAGGCCACGGGCGGCCTTCGCGCACGGCATGGCCGAAGACCTGGGCGCCGGCATGACCCTGCATGGGGGGCAGCCGCTGCTGGTGACGCTCCGGCCCGGCACGGATAGCGGCTCCGCGCCGATCGTGCACACCGGGCATGAATTCGTCTACTGCCTGGAAGGCCAGCTGACGTACACCATTGACGACCGCCGCTATGTGCTCGAAGCGGGCGACAGCCTGATCTTCGAGGCCCACCTCCCCCACCGCTGGGGAAACCCCGGGCAAACCCAGACGCGCTCGCTGCTCATCTTGTGCCCGGAGGATGAGAATGATCGTCCCACGGAAAAGCACTTCGCCACCAAGGCTGAGCCCGACTCCACCGGGCCGACCGCCTGAGGAGGTGCGCGATGTTCAATCGCTTCGTTCGGATCATGGCCCTGCTCGTGTTCCTGGCCGGCTCGATCGCACTTGTGGCCAGCGCCTCGCCTGCGGCGGCGCAGACACCGACTCCGGAGACCGACGATTCGTGCATCGCCTGTCACGAAGACCTGTACGTGCTGCACGACACAGGGAAGTGGTTTTGTCTGTGCGAAGTACAGGCGCGCTGCATCGACTGCCACGGCGGGGTCGTGGGGGAGATGAACGAAGAGGCCGCGCACCTGGGCATGATCGCCAACCCGGTCGCCAGTGACCCCGATCGCTGCCAGTCGTGCCATCCGGGCGAATACGAAGAGCGGCTGTCGGAATTCGCTGCCCGCGGCGGCTTGAGCGCCACCCCGTGCCCCGCTGAGCCGGTGTCGATCCCGATCGCCGCGCCGCCCGCGACCCCGTTACCGGATGCGGGCTTGGCCGTATGGCAGACGGCGATCCTGGTGCTCCTCGGCGCGGCATTCGTCGGCCTGACATGGTTCGCCTACCGCTGCTGGAAGGCGGATTGCCTGAGAAAGCGAACGCAGCCTTAGCTTCCCTAACCCATCCCAGAATTCGGAGAGACATCGACATGCGCATCGCGGTCATCACAGACGACGGACAGACGATCAGCCAACACTTTGGACGGGCCCTCCACTACCTGGTCGTCACGATCGAGGAGGGCAAGATCACCCAGCGTGAGATGCGGGATAAGCTGGGGCATCAGCACTTCGCCGATGAAGGCCACGGCCATGAGGAACAGGGGCAGGCGCACGGGCACGGTCCGGAGGCCGACAACCGGCACGGCAGGATGGCGCAGGCGATCGAGGACTGCGAGGCCATCCTGTGCGGCGGTATGGGCTCGGGTGCCTACCAGAGCATGCTCTCGCGCGGCATCCGCCCGGTGGTCACCGACCTGACGTCGATCGACGAGGCAGCCCTGGCCTACGCCCAGGGCACGCTCGTCGACCGGACCGACCTGCTGCACTAGGCCGGTCGGCACCACAGGCACCGGATGCCGCTTCAGCCGCCACCGCATGTCCAGACCGGCTGGGCACTTGAACGTGTTGCGGCTTCGCGGCGACTGAGGTGAGTACCGTCTTCGGCCCCGTCCCTTCCCGCCGACTCGGGCGCTCGTTGGGTGTTGATCCGGTCCCCCTTAAGACCTGCAACTGGAATTGCGTCTACTGTCAGCTCGGCCGGACCCGCCGTTGGTCCCGGGAGCGTCAGGAGTTCATCCCTCCGCGGGCAATCCTCAACGACCTCGAGAAGGCGCTGGCCGAACGCCCGGCTGAGACGATCGACTGGGTGACCTTCGTCGGCGGCGGCGAGCCGACGCTGCACTCCGGGTTGGGCCGGTTGATCCGCCAAGCCAAGGAGCGCACACGGCTTCCCGTGGCCGTCATCACCAACGGCTCGCTGCTTTCCGATCCAGGTGTCCGCGATGAGCTGTTCGCCGCGGACGTTGTGCTCCCCTCACTCGACGCCGGCACGCCCAACCTTTACCGGCGTCTCAATCGCCCGGCACCGGCGTTCCGCTTCGAGCGTCAGCTCGATGGCTTGGTGCGGTTCTGCGAGCAGACGCCCGGCCGTGTGTGGCTTGAGGTGATGCTCGTCCATGGGATGAATGACAGCGAGGCCGCGCTGCACGCGATCGCCGCGTGCATTGACACGGTCCGCCCCGATGAGGTGCACCTGATGACCCCGCTGCGCCCGTCGGCCGAAGCGTGGGTGCGGCCACCTGATGCGGCGGCGATTGAGCTGGCATTGTCGATCCTTGGACCGCGCGCCCGCGTCCCTGATGCTGAGTGTGGCCAGGTCCAGTTGCAGGATCACGGCGACCTGCCCGCGGCGCTACTTGAGGTCATCACTCGGCACCCGACCCGCGAAGCCGAGCTCCTCATGGCGTTGGACGAGCGGAGGCAAGCTGAGGTGCTGGAGACGCTGCAATCGCTGGCGGAGGCGGGGCGAGCGCAAACCGTCAGTCGGGACGGCGATCGATTCTGGTGCGCTGGCTGAGGTCAATCCGTGCGCCGATAGGGACGGCGCCGCCTTCCCCAGCGTCGTGTCTCCCGTCGGAGGCGCTCCACGAGATACGGGTAGGGGCGAAGCACGGGGATCATGTGCTTCGCCCCTACGGTTCGCTTGCGGAATGCGTTAGCTTGGGCGGGTCAGCCGCACCCACCGCCGCTCGGGCTGCGCTTGCGTTCGAGCTTGATCAGCGGCGTGTACTCGAGCTGCCACTCATACGGGCTCGGGCTGGCCGCTTCGTAGCGCGCTCCCAGCGCCGCCGGGAAGGCGTAGGCCAACTGATCATCCCCGGGAGCCTTGGCCATCCGGACGATATCCACCTCGCCCGAGCCGAAGGTTCGGATCCATTGGTTCACACCGCCACCCAGGATGTAGACGTTGGCGATGCTTTCGGCCTGCAGCGTCTTCCAGGCCTCGGTCGCGGCCGCCTCATCGTTGCTCATCACGACGGTGACGGTGACGGCCGCCGGTTCGTGCAGCAGCTCGGGTACCAGTGCCGGGAGTTCTTCGAGCGCCACGTGGCGCGCCCTGTCGATGTGGAACAGGTTGTAGTCGGCCTCTGAACGCACATCGAGCATGACGACATTGAGCTTGTCGTCGCCCAGGCTTGCAAGCAGCTCGCCGGGATCGATCTGGACCTGACGGGCAGCCAGCGCAGCCTGCTTCTCGACGGCGATGCGCGCCCACTTGTCGGCGGCATCGGGCTGGCCGATGACCAGCACGGCCAGCGCCACCAGCACCAACGCCCCGGCGCCGGCATAGCGCAGCCGGGGTTCGCGCTTCAGATCGCGCTTGCCGAAGATGCGCTCGAGCTGCTCCCCACCCCAGAACATGAACAGCGCCATGAGCACGACGAGCAGGACGACGACCCCGGTCGGCAAGTGGAAGGCGTCCATCAACGTCAACCGACCGTAGTAGCTGGAATGCCAGAAGCCGTCGAAGTACTGCTCGGTCTCTCCAAAAGCGAACACGCCGAAGAACGCACCCAGCAGGAAGATCGCGCCGTCGATCTTCAGCGTGGCGGTCGAAACGACCGACGTCCCCGGGCAGAAGCCGCCGATGATGAACCCGAAGCCCATGATCACGCCGCCCAGCAGGCCGGGCCACAGGTAGGTCTCGGGCACGTAGACCAGATTGAAGTCCAGGATCCCGATGGCCGACGACAGGAACAGCAGCACCATGGCCGTGACGATGGCACCAAACATCACCTTGAGCACGGTCAGGTCGCGGAAGTAGAACTGCGCCGCCAGCTTCTTCGAGTTGCCGAAGCCGGACAGTTCGAGGACGAAGCCGAAGGCGAAGCCGATCAGGCCGAACACCGCGTAGGTCCATGGGTTCTGGCTGAGCGGGAGCAGGAAGGCTTGAAGCGGGAAGATAGACATGGGGCGCCTCCTTTAGAGCCAGGCCTTGCGCACGAAGTAGGCCAGCGCATAGGCTCCACCGAAGATGCACATCATCAGCGCCCACGAGCCGGCGGACAGCGTCGCCCCGCCCGAGAGCGCCTGCCCCGACGTGCAGCCGCGGGCCATGCGGGCGCCGTAGGCCATGATCGCCCCGCCCGAGAAGGCCATGATCAGCCGGGTGCGGTTCGAGACATGCGGGCCCTTGTTGATCTCGGCCTTGACACGGCCGTTGAGCAGGCCGGAAACGAACCCGCCAAACAGCGCGCCGGTGAGCACCGGGACGCTCCAGTCATCCAGCGGGTTCTTCTCGCCGCCGGCCAACTTGAGCAGATAGGGCGTCTGGTCGATGTGCCCGGGCGAGACGGCGTCCTCGACCACGGCGACGTAGCGGTTCATTCCGCCGGAGGCGCCCAGCCCGTTGCGCGTGATCAGGAAAGCCAGGAACAAGACGATGCCCAGAAGCGCCCCACCCAGGTACGGGTGGATGTACGGCTTCTCCGGCCGCGAGAACAGCGCCCGCAAGCTTAAGCGGGGACGAGCAGGTGCGGCGGTGGTCATTTCGACTCCTTCTCCGGGTCCGGTTCGGACCCCGACTCCGCGGGCGAGTGCGCCTCGATCTCCTCCCAACCATTCACCATGGCTTGCAGGGAGGTCAACGGGCGAGGCCCGGTCGTGGTCAGGTAGACGTGGCCGACGATGAAGGCGGCGAACGTCCAGGCAACCAGGCTGTGGAACGGGGCGAGAAACGGCAGCCCGCCGAACCAGCCGGCCACCTGCGGAAAGGCCTGGACGCCCATCATCAGCGCGCCGCTCAGGATCTGCAGCGGGAGCAGCACGTTGAGGATGGCGAAGTAGGTCGCCTGCTGCAGCGGGTTGAGCTTCTTCTCCGGCCGCTTCTCGAACGGATGGCCGGCGCCCTTGAAGATGCCGCGCAGGTAGTACTTGGCCTGCAGGATGGCTTCATCGAAGAAGCCGTAGGGCCGCGGCAGGTACTGGCGGATCTCGCCGCTCACCAGGTGGTAGAAGAGCGACAGCCCGGCATTGATCACCAGCAGGATGGCGAGCACGTTGTGCACGGTCACGACGGCCGGGAAGGAGAACAGCCCGAACAGGTCCGGCCGGTGGATGATCAACCCGGTGATCAGCAGCAAGACGATCGCCAACGTCTGAAGCCAGTGCCAGAAGCGCTCGTACACGGCGTACATGTAGACGCGCTTGAGCTCGGGAACAGGCCGCGGCGCCTTGAGCGCCGAGGCGAACCGCAGTCCGCCGTGCCCGGCGACGCCGATCAGCACGCCGAGGAAGAACAGGCCGCCAAACCAGTCGACCCAGCCGACGCGGCTGTGGCCGAAGACGTACAGATTCTGGTCGACGGCAGCGGGCGTGTAGCTCAGTGTGCCGTTGGCGGCAGAGATCTCTCCCGTGGTGCGCGTATTGGCGTCGGAGACGAAGACCGGGAGGACGCCGCCCGGCAGGCGATCGGCCAGGATCATCGGTTGCGTCAACCGCGAGCCGTCTGCGTGGCAGACCTTGCAGTCCTTGATCGCCGCATCGCCGCGGGCGACGTTGTGGTTGATGCTGTAGGGCTGGACCTCGCCCTCGATGCGCGGATTGGCCAAGCCGAGCGTCGTCAGGCGGCCGGCAATCACGGCCTGCTTCTCCGGCGTGTCGAGAAGGAGCTCGGCGTCCGACAGGCTGCCGTCGGCGTTTGCGTCGAGCGCCGCAAGCACTTCGGCCGCATACGCATTTCGGGTGAAGTACGCCGACTGCAGATCCTCGAGCCGCACCGGCCGCGGGCCCTGTGGATCGTCGTACACCCAGTACCAGGCGCTGATCAGGTTGTACGGCGCCAGCAGCGACTGGCCATCGATGTTCTGGCGCGAGAGCAGGACGGGCGTGAAGCCGGTCACCAGATCGCTCGTTGAGCCCGTCGTCCCTTCAACCCCGCGACAGCTGCTGACCGGCTGTCCATCGGACCGCAGCACGGTCCAGTCGTACGACTGCACCGCCGGGGCGTAGAGCTGCGGCGTGTGGCAGGACTCGCACGCCAGCTCTTGCATGTGTCGTGCGGCAAACGGAAGCCAGTCGTGGACCGGCTCTGCGTCGTGGCAGCTTTCACAGCGCCGCATCGTGCCCTTGAGCTCGGGCGCCACGGTCGACTGCGCGCTCTGGCCGCGGGCGATGTTGTGATCCGGCCGCTGCAGGTACTCCCCGATCTCCAGTCGGCGCGGGTCGAACTGCAGGTGCCCGGGGCTCTCGTCCGATTGGTAGTAGGCGGGGTTGTTGACCGAGTAGTGGCAGTCGGTGCATTCCAGGCCGCGCTCGGCGTGGATGTCCCACGAGCGCGTCAGGTCTTCCTTGTTGGCCAGGTTCATGCCAGATGCGGAGATCTTGTCGGGCGAGATGAGCTGGCCGGTGGTGGCCGTCTGCCACTGGTCCAGCGAACACCCCACCAGGGCAACCGGTTCCTCCGATGTGTGGACCAGGCCGTGGCACTGCGCGCAGTTGTCGTTGGTGGGGTCCTGGATGGAGACCGATGCGAGCTCGCCTTCGGCGGTGAACGCATCCGGGTTCCACACGAACGTGTCGTTCGAGGCCGAGACGATCCCGGTGCCGATGAGCGTGGCCGTGCTTGCGACCCGGAAGTCGCCTTTGCGGATGGCCTGGATGCGGGCATCGTTATTGGGGTTGGGCAGATGGCACAGGAAGCAGTCCATCTCGAGGGTGCCCGACTGCTTCCAGTCCCAACCTTCGGGGTTCGGATCGCCGGAGGGAAGCAGGTCGCCGGTGCGACTGGTGACGCCCGGGCCGCCGCCGACGAAACGTTCGGCGTTGGCGATGATCCAACCGGATGTCCCAAGATCGAGGCGCTCGTCGCCCGCGGCGGACAGGGCGCCGTAGGTGAGCGGGTTCCACTTGCCGAACGGGCCGTCGCTCAGATCCCACGGCCGGGAAGCCGCGCTTCCGAAATCGCTTAGCCCCAGATCGGCGTGGAACGAGTGCGAGGTGATGTACTCGGTGTCGTGGCACTGACCGCACGTCTGTGTCGTGGAGACCAGGGTGTCGGCGTCGAGGACATTGGCGCCTGCTTCATCCAGCAGGGCGAAGGTCGGATGGATCGGCGAGGGCTGAGTCCGGGGCGCAACGCGCCCGCGGGCGAAGGCCACACCGCCCACGGCGGCGGCCGCGAGCAGGACGGCGAGGCCGGAGAGGAGCAGGCTCTTGCGCGTCATCGGTCGAACCTCCCGCCCCACTCCATCGGATCGCCTGGATAGCCCAGCGCCTCCCAGTCGAGGCGGCCGTTCTCGGCATGGCAGTCGGTGCACTGAAGTGCATTCTCCTTCGGCTGGACCATGTGCGTGGTCGGCCAGTACATCCAGGTCTCGGCGAAGCCGTAGCTCCCGGAGTACTTCACGCCGGTAATCGGCTCGGCCAGGCGGAAGGCATTGTCCCAGTTGAAATTGGTCCAGTAACCGTTGTCCCCGGCGGTGATCGGCTGGAGCAGATAGTCGTGGGTCGTGTCGTAGGGCTGATTGGCGACGTGCAGCTTGAAGGGGAAGATGCGCGCCTGCGGATCGTCGAGACTCCCGGCCGGTTGATCGATCAGTGTCGGCTGCGTGGGATCGATCTTGTCGCCCAGCAGGTAGCGGTAAGAAAGGTTTCCATTGAACCACAGGTAGGTCGGCTTGAAGTCGGTCTGGTAGACGAACGAGCCTTTGATCTTCAAGTAGGTGTAGTGGTCTTCGGCGATGTCCTGTCCGGCGGTCGACCAGTCCCAGTAGGTCTTGGTCGGATCCTTGACGGCCATCGACGGGATGTGGCAGGTCTGGCAGGCGAGCGAGTTGACGTGGGCGTTGAGGCGTTCGTCGTCGTGCAGCTCCAGGCTGTGGCACTGCGTGCACGAGACCTGCTCAGCCGGGTCGACGATCATGTTGTCGACGACCAGCCGGCCGAGGATCTGGTGATCCTTCGTCGTATGGCAGGCGGTGCACTGAAGGTCGAGAGCGCCCATGTGCACATCGAGCTCTTCGGACGGATAGATCAGGCTCTCATCAAGGTCACCGTGCTTGACGCCGTTGCCGCCGCCGCCGTCGAAGTGGCAGTTGCCGCAGTTCTCGCGCGTCGGGGCGCGCACCGATTGGGCCGCGGCCAGCAGGTCGACGCCCTCAGCCGGGTTCCCGTACTGCCCCTTGGCGTAGGTCGCCAGATCCGCGTGGCAGATCAGGCAGTCGACGTTCTCCTGGATCGTGAAGTCGTAGGAGGCGTCCTCTTCCCAGCCGTAGCCGGCGTGGCAGGTCATGCAGCTTTTCTGGTTGCCCTGGGCACCAATGCAGAAGTTGTTGATCTGGTTGATCTTGCCGATGGTCACCGGCTCGTCGCGCCAGGACACATCGAACGGCTTGGACTCCCAGGTCCAGTGCGTCGTGCCCATCAGTTGCACTGCGGCGTCGGGATGGCATGTCAGGCAGGCCCGCGTGACCTGCTGGGGCGTGTCGAGCGGCCCCTGAACGATATCGACATGTGAGACATGGATGGGAGTGGGCAGCAGGCCGGCCTGCGGGTTGTCGCGCACCGGCGCGGCTTTGGGCAGGAAGATCGCCACCGGGACCGCTACGACGGCCAGGGTGATCAACAGCCCGATGAGCCAGACGGGGATTCGCTTCTTCATGGAGGCTCCAGGGGTGAGAGTTGTTACTCCGAGACCAGTTGGGCGCGGTGAGCCAGGCTGTCGCGCAAGACCGCCCGCAGCGTATCCAGTGCGTCGATGATCCGCCGGTCATTCAGGGCATACTCGATGTTCTGCGCGTGGCGCGTGGCGGACACCAGACCGCGCTCGCGCAGGACTTTGAGATGGCGCGAAGTCGCCGGCTGGGAAAGCGTCAACAGGGCCGACAGCTCATTCACTGAGTGAGGACGCTCGGAGAGCGCGTAGAGCAGCAAGATTCGGGTCGGGTCGGCCAAGGCCGAGCAGATGTCGGCGTGCAGCCGGGTCACTTCCTGCGTCAGCTGACTTGTATCCATACCCACCTCGGGCCACTATATGCGCTCATGCGAATAAGCACACTCAACCCAAGCCTAAGGTCGGCGGCCTGCATCTGGGAGTGATGGTTGTCACATGCGATTGTGATGGATATCACATTGAATTGGTCAGGATTGAATAGTGGAGCCAGCCCCTGCAGACAAAGTGATCGGCTCCCGCCCCCACGCCCTTGTCCTTGCTGTATGGCATCTGGGGTCTTAGCGGGCAAGGGTGGACCGTCAGCATGGTGGGCCATCCGCGCCCGCACCTTGTTACAATACCGCCGCCATGGGTAATCTCGATTCGATAGGCCTCGGCCGCGGCAAGGAGCGATGAGACCCGCCCCCTCCCCTCGACCCTTGAGCCGGTCTCCGGCTCCGGACACGTCAGCCGTTGCCCGCCGCCTCGGCTGGACGCGCTCCAGCGCATTGCTGCTCAGCGCGTTCCTGGCGATCGTCGGTCTGATCCTCGTCGTGTGGTGGCCGCTGGTCGTCGACTACACCTCAACCTACGACCCTCGCTACCCACTGTGGGCCCAGATCGATTGGCTGCTGATCGGCGTATTCGCCGTCATGTCGCTCCTCATCATGGCCGGCGCCGACATCCGCACGGACTGGGTGATCCTGCTCGTCGGCCTGGGGGGCGGGATGGTGATTGAGACCTGGGGGACGCAGACGCAGCTGTGGACGTACTACACGCTCGAGCGCCCGCCGTTGTGGATCATCCCGGCCTGGCCGATCGCCAGCCTGTCGATCGACCGGCTGTATCGTCTCCTCCGGCGCTGGACCGAGTCGTGGAGGCTGGAGACCTTCCGGCGGCTGCACTGGGCGATCCTGGCCGGGTTCCTGATCATCATGCTCGCCTTCGTCGCGCCGACGATGGACAAGTCGTTGACCTGGGCGGCGGTGGCGCTGTGTGTCCTGTTGACGCTGACGCAGCGTGACGAACGCGGTGCCGTCCTGACCTTCATCGCCGGCGCCGGACTCGGCTACTTTCTCGAACGGTGGGGGACGACCCGTGGCTGCTGGACCTACTACACCGGCGCCACGCCCCCACTGTTTGCCGTCCTCGCCCATGGCATGGCCGCCGTGGCGTTCTGGAGGACGGGCGCGCTGGTCCGATCGGTCATGCCATCGAGGGCCAAGTCGCTGTCCCCGGAGGTCGCCACTTGACGTCGGCGTGATCGAGCCCCACAAGTCCACAGTACGCTTCACCGGGCTTGAGCGCAGACATGTCAGGAGACAATCATGAAGCGAGTGTTTCTGGCCGTAGTGGTGATCGCGCTCACCGCGACCGCCTGCGGTCTGACCCCCACCGTTGCGCCGGTGACACCCCCGGCGAGCGTAGATGTGCCATCGACGCCCACCGGCACGGACATCAGCGCCCCCGAAGGTTGGGCCATCTACCGCAACGATTCGCTGGGGTTCGGGTTCGCCTACCCGCCGGCCGGCAGGCTTGCGGCAGGCGAAGGGGTCACGACGGCGACGATCGATTTCGCCGCCGACCCGGCGACCAACGTTCTCCTGGAGGCGATCTCGGTAAGCGGCGAGGCGAGCGGCGAAGCGTGTGCAAGCCCCCTGGCCGAAGGCTGGACAGCCGAAGAGCTGTCGCCGGAAACCGTCGTGCTCAGTGGAACTTCGTTCCTGAGGCAGACGCACTCCGGCGTCGCCGCCGGTACTTCGAAAGTCTGGGTGGCGTACACCACGGAGCGCGAGGGACGCTGCGTCAGCCTCGGCTACGAACTGAGCACCTTCGATCCGGCAAATCTCGACCCAACGCGTTTCCCCACGCCTCCGGTCAGCGTCGATTGGCAAGCTCGGGTTGAGGGCTTCGAGGCGATGGTCGCGACGTTCATGTGGTTGTGGTGAGGGGGCGAAAGAAGACTGCTATCCGCGGTCAGCTCTCAGCCACCAGCCATCGGCGATTTGCGTGTGGCAAGCGGCAAGTGGCAATGAGCAGCTAGCGACTGGCAACTAGCGGCTAACAGCGAGCAGCTGGCAGCCACACTCAGCAGGCGGCGATTGGCAGGCGGTTCGTAGGTGGGCTGGAGGCGCGGAACGGCGCGCGTGAGCCCGCCCGCAGAGGAAATCGGCGTGAGGCTCGTTGAGCGTGGGGTGATGGCCCTGGTGATTGGCGCCGTGCCGCCGATGGTCGGGCTGCTCGCCGGCTGGTGGGGCACGTTTGCGTTCCTGCCTGAACGTGGTGTGGCGATGGCGGCCGCAGCGGGGCTCGCTGCCGGGCTGCTGAGCGATGTGCTGTACCTTGGCCGGTGGGTCCGGCGCGCACAAGACGCCCCGATGTGGGTTTGGTGCGTGAGCTACATCGCCTATTCCGTCGCTGTGTTCGGCTTCTTCATGGGCGTCCCGGCGTTCAACCTGCTGCTGGCACTGCCGGCCGGCATATTGCTCGGCGGGCGGTTGGCGCGGCAGCAGCGCTTCAGACGACCAGGTCCATCGGACGGCGCGACGGGCGAGCGCATTCACGACCGCGGTTCTGGCGGTTGCCTGTGCCGCCTCGGCGGTGCTGGCGTTGACCGATCCGTACACCGCCGGCAATCTGGAGGGCATGCTGGGGCTGGGATTTCAGGTCACGCAGCCGATGGTGCTGGGGCTGATCCTGGTCGGCGGTTCGATGCTCCTGGCGGCGCAATGGTGGCTGACCGGCGCGGTCGTGCGGTCGGCACATTCCAGGCTGTGCGCCCTGCCCTCTCCTCAGGCTTTCGGCACCTAGCGATCACCCGTAGGTTTCGGATTCGTTGGACGAGCCCCCACTCTCCCCTCCCCTTTCCAGAAGGAGGGCCTCCGTGTGGTGGCGCGCACGCCGAGCACTCAAGGTCGCGGGGCCGCGCCCCCCGTCGAGGGCCGGCGCCCTGCGTTAGCAGGGCGGCCGCCCGAGGCGGGCCAACCCCTCGCGGCAGATTACGCGGGAGCGCCCGCGGCGCGCTGAGCGTCGCGGAGGGCGCGCCACTCGCCGATATCTGCGGGCGGCGTCTCGGCTTCGGACGCCGGGCGGCGCGCCAGGTGCAGCGCTTCGGTCGTGCAGGCCGAGGCGCACAGCCCGCAGCCCATGCAGCGCGCCTCTTCGACCACGGCCAGCAGCTCCGGCACCGACAAGGCATGGAACGGGCAGCGCTCGATGCATTCGCCGCATCCGGTGCAGCGTCCGTCATCGACGAAGGTGAGG
Organism: uncultured Chloroflexia bacterium; assembly: GCA_963777165.1. Classification (GTDB taxonomy): domain Bacteria; phylum Chloroflexota; class Anaerolineae; order Anaerolineales; family E44-bin32; genus DYJB01. The sequence continues at coordinate 20,909 of CAVZPO010000003.1, read as the reverse complement.
AAGTCGGACCGCGCCACGGCCGTCGGGATGCCGAACTCGGCGATGCCGCGCATGATCCCGCAGCAGCACGTGCAGCAGTTGCAGATGTACTCGATGCCGTCGCGGTAGTTGCCGGTGGAGTGGACCAGGCCGGCATCCTCCGTCTGGCGCAGGATCTGCAGAGCTTCTTCGCGGGTGATGGCTCGATCCATCGGGCTCCCGATTGAAGGCGCCCTCGATCGGAGCGAAGACCAGGCAGGCCTCCAGCGGGCGATCGCAACCCTTGCCGATCAGGTGCTGCTGGGTTCGGCAGATGCAGTTGCGCACTCCCCAGGCGCGTGCGCCGTTGATCAGCTCGCTGGCGCGTTCGTACGGAAAGACTTCGATCTCGATCGGCACGGCCTCGCCGACCGGGATCACGCGATGCACCGACGGCTGGGCACGCATCATCGCGCCGTGCGACTCCTGGTAGTACTGCTCGAACATCGCCGCCAGCTCGGCGTCCAGGCGCGGGAGCTGCGCCTCGTAGAAGCCGACGATGAAGGGCATCAGCGAGAAGGCCAGCTGGCCTTCCTTGCGCTCGAAGCCGATCAGGCCCTTCATCGCCATGGCTTTGAGGGCCTTGCGCGTCTCGGCCGGATCGAGGCCGAGGCGAGCGGCGATCTCGGCCGGTGGCTCGGCATCGAGGCGCATGGCGCACGCCAGGCGCGCTTCGTCGGTGCTGAACAGCTTTTCGAGCAGCCGCAGCTCGATACCGCTCTGCGTGGCCGGGTAGCCGTTGGGGATCGCGTCCAGGTGCTGGGCGAGCTGGCGAAAGACCGGGTCGGTCATCGTGTTCCCCCACCGCTGCGCCTGGCATCGGGCGCCAACCGCGCGGCTTGAGTATAGGGCATCCGGGGGCGCAAGGGGCGCGGCAGATTGCGCGGACGAGGGCGGGGGTTGCGTTCAGAGAGATCGCTGTCTCGGTCTGCGCCCCCTCGCGCCAAGCCAACGAGAGGTCTCACGGCGGCTGGGTGCCACCCCGTGTGTTCGAGATTGCCGCGGCGGGTGCACCCGCCGCGCATTGACCCCACCCAGAGAGGCGGTCGCCCCGCGCGGGGATGCCGTCGCGCCGAGGGAAAGCGGCCAGAGGTTGGCTTACTCGCCGAAGAAGCTCGAAGGCCGGACCGTGTTCCGTGCCCAGAAACCCATGATCACGTCGAGCAAGTTCGTTGTCCACCGGCGCGCGTTGTCCGGGTCCGGGCCGATACAGGTAGTTCACGCCGTTGACGCTGGATGTCCACGGCTCCCAGGCAGGGTCCCAGGCCCACAGGCTGTGGTTCATGCCGAGGGCTTCGAACACTTCGATCTGGTCGGCCATGAACTCGGCGGCATCCGGGACCCAGCGCTCGACGCCGAATTCGTTCACCGACACCGGCACACCGTGCTGGTGCTTGAAGTCCGCCACCGGGATCAGCAGGCCCTCCAGCCACGCCCGATCGAAATGATCGGCGCTCGCCGTCGTAGTCCACGTCGAACTCCCCGGGTAGCGGTTCTCGCCTCCCGCGGCCCTGGTGGGTGTAGCTATCTTGCGGCTCGTACTGGTGCACCATGTAGACAATGCGCGGATCGTCGACCGGCTCGAGCGCCGGCAGCCAGCGCACCATCTCCCACCCCTGTGCTCCGACCAGGATCGGCGTCTCTTCGTCCACCTGCCGGATGCCATCGACGATCCGCGGGTAGAACTGGTTCCAGTCCAGAAGGCTTCCCGGCATGCTCCGGGATAGAACAGCTCCGGGTCGTACACGTCGAGGAAGATGCCCTCCCCGTTCGGCTCGCACATCAAGTCGTAACCGACGACGACCGGGGCGTCCCGGTAGCGTTCGGCGGTGTAGCTCCACATGTCGACCCACGCGTCCTGCGCTGCGACGTCGGTCCACACCAACTCGATCAGCAGGTCGGGGTCGAACCACTCGCCGGCGCCGTCGCGGTAGAAGGTGAAGTCGCGAGCGCCCGGGGCCGGTGCGAAAGGTGATGACGACGAACAGATCGGCCTGTGCTGCCATCTCGATCAGGCGGTCGAGGTTCGCCTGCACCTGTTCGTCCAGGACGTAGGGCGGCCGCTCGGTGAAGAGCCCCGGATGCGAAAGGTCGACGACATTAGCGCCCAGGGCGGCCAACGCATCCAGATCATCCTGCGTGATCGGCGGCCCGACGTATCCATCCCCGAGGAATTCGAGGCCATCGAGCTCAGGCACGACGATGCGCTGCCAGATGTTGGCGCCGCGCAATTGCGTTCCGTTGGCCCACAGCGACCACTTGTCGAGCGCCGGCGCCGAGGCCGGGTAGGCAGGCGTCTGCGCAGGGGTCGCGGTTGGAAGAGCATTGGTCTCGCCTGGCGTCAACATGCGCGGCGGGATGGCCGCAGGCCGAGGCGATCAGAAGCGGCACGAGCAGGGCGACCGGAAGAAAGATTGGTTTCAAGGCAGGATCTCGGGCGAACGAGCACAGGCGTTGGGGTAGACGGTGATCGTATACTGAAGACGGGACTTCCCCGAGTCCATTTCATCGTCATCCACAAACGTTCGTCCACATCCAAAGTAGTCAATGGCTGCCTGGAAGTTGTCGGCCGTGTATTCCGTTCCATACTTGGCAATCCAATCGTCGTCGCTCGAGGGATCGACATCAAGAAAATTGGCCCCGACCAGAATGATAAGAGACTGATCCGGCCGTTCCAGGACGCCCGACAGAAGGATCTCACTGAAGGAGGGGACTTTGGTTTCAACTCCCGATACCAGCGCTGGACTAACGCCATCAAACAGGCCCTGGGAAGTATGGATGCCGCATTTCAACGGGCGAGGTAAGTTAGCACTATAGAAGTAACGGGTCGAGTAGAGCTACGTCCCCGATGTCGCTGCGCCCCTCTCGTCCGCGTGAATTGCGTAATAGGCGTCCATCGTGTCGCAATCGCCGGGACTCCCCGATCCAAAGCCATCGTGAGTCCACTCCAAATCAAGGTATTCGAACTTGACTTTGATGTAGATGGTGCAGATCCTCGATAAGTCCTGAGGGTCCGGCGCAGGGAGGACGTATGGTTGGCTTAGTTGGGACATGGCGGAAGCGGTTACAGCGGCGACCTGCCAGCTCGATTCGGCGGCACAAGCGGATAGCGGTGGCTGTACGATCACATTGCGCATGGGTGGGTACGGGAATATCCCCCCATACGGAAGCCCATCCAGGAAGACAGCGAAGCCCCTGATCTTGGTCTCGTCACCGTCCCACTTCCAGATCAGCGACCGACAACTCGGGTTGCAGCGCTCGCAGTCAGGACATGGGATAGTTGTAGCTCTCGACCATCCGTCCGTAATTACGGGGATCGGCAAGGTGGGATCAATCGGAAGGGTCTCTTCCAAGAAGCCTTGGGACGACCCGGACGGCAGACCCGGGCTTCGCTCGGCGAAGATCATCTTCGTTCCCGCCGGAGTCTGAGGCTGGATGATCAGGCTGATCTCGATGGCGCTCCCCTGCGCCATCCGCGGCGCGCCATCCCAGGTTTCGCTTCCCAAGCCAGCGGTGAACTTCCCCAGTTTGCCCAGGTCCTCGCCAGCCCAGCCCCAGCATTCGCCGCTCAAGTCGAGCGTGCCGTCCTGGGGGATAGGCAGGGCAAACGTGTGTGGCCAGGGGCTTAGGTCGCCCTGCCCGTCCTGGACGGCGATGAAGTCCCCATCCTGGGCCGGCAGTCGCGCTTCCGGGGCGTTCTCGAAGGAAACGTAGCAGTAGACCCGCTCGGCGTTGGCGCGAGGGCAATGTCCAGGATCTCGACCTGCAGTTGGGTGGGAGCGCCGGCCGGACAGCCGGCGTCCACACGTGAGATAGATGATGTTGCTGCCTTGCTGACCGATGGGGTTGACTGCCTCGACCCAGAAGAGTGAGTTGCCGGGGCCGGGCGTCTGGAACTCGAACCAGGTCACCCCTCCCGATGCAGGTTGCAGTGTTCACCAGGCGGGTGAGCGTCGCGCCCGGGGCGGCCATCCAGACCTCATAGCCGCTCTCGTTGGTGGCGTTGTCCTCCCAGAGCAGCTTCACCCGGCAATTGCTCACCTCCCCTTGCAGGTTGGTGGGCGCTTGTGGGGGAGTAACGCTGAGAAGAGGAGGCGACTGGCGACGGGACTATCGGCCACATTCAACATCGGGGAGGCAGCCACGAGCGTGATGCCGCTGCCGGCTGTCGGTGGAGCCGGCGAGGGGGAGGGCGGTTCGTCTTCGGGCGGGATGGGCACCTTGACGGTCGTGCCCGGAGGGGGAGCATTGCCCAGCCCGGGGTTCAGGGTTTGAAGCGTGGCGGCGTCGCTGCCATACTCGGCGGCGAGGCTCTCCAGCGTCTCGCCCTCGTTCGCAGTCACGGCGTAGAAGGCCTCGCCCTTCGACCACGCCCTGGAAGGTGAGCGGTTGGGACAGTCCCGATCGCGCCACGCGCGTTGATCGCCCGTGCCACAAGCATGTGTGTGCCTTCGGTTGGGATGAGCAGGTCGTAGGAGTTATACGCTCGGGATGCGCCCGATACGGACTGGAGGGGATGGCTCTCTACGAGCGCTCCATCCAGATACCATTCGACGGTCTGCACCGGGCTTTGCGGCGAGAAGGTGATGGTGGAGACCGCGGACAGGTAACTGCCAACCGGCGCGCTCAACCCACTTTGGGGTTCGGTGATTTGGGCAACCGGTGGCAGGTTCTCCCAGCGGGCGAGTGCTTGCCGCTGACGCTGGATACTGCACGCCGAGCAGGGTCAGGCCGATCAGTCCGCCCAGCAAGAGCAATCCGATGGTCAGAAAGAGACAACAGGGTCTGGCTTTCATCTTCGCTTCCCTTCCTGCCCTGGGCAGACCACACCATGGACGGTAGAACCGCGGCGGTGTTGCCGGCGCCATCATCGCCTGGACGAAGACCGAGAAGCGTGCCGGCCTTGCCCACGATGGGTTCCGCTTGTAGCCTGCCGGCTACTCGATGCAGTTCTGCACGTTGACCGTCCGCGGCCCGGACTGCGCCGAGACGCCTGATGTGTCGCGTACGATCAGGTCGATCGACATCGTCCCGACCTGGGTGACCGGACCGATGCTGCCGGAGTAGTTGTTGCCCCCGGCCGGCAAGAGCGTCGTCTCGCCGGACAGCGTGCCTAGCGTCCACTGCGCCACGACCGAGTTGATCCCGGCGTCATCCGAGACGACGGCGCTCAGCGTCACCGTTCGTGAGTACGCCGGGCAGCCGGTTCCGTCGGTCAGGATCAGGCCGGGCGAAGCGGTGAAATCCTGGATCATCGGAGGCTGGTTCGCCGGCGCGGGGGGCCGATGCGGTGGCGAGTGGCGCCACCGTGATCACCGGCACATCCGCCAAGTCGCCCTGCACCTCGCCGCTGGCGATCGAGACCCAGCAAGTCCGCGAGCTGCCCGGGGGCAGCACGCGGAACCACGTGCCCTCGGCGTTCTTGCCGTCGATCGGCGCCTGCGCGCCGCTCTCGATCACGTTCAGCGAATCGATAGGCCGTCCCCGGCCCGGTGCGGCAGTTGGTGTTCAGCCTGGCGATCCACAGCGCCTGCGTGCTCAGCGTCGCTGCCAGCTGCTGGTCTCCCTCGAAGTGTCCTGGACAGCGCTGCTTCGGGCCAGGCTCGCAGGGAGACGCAGCGACCGGCTTCGGCTGGCCAACGAGGTTGGCCACTACGACAACCTGGTGCGGTCGGTCGAGGAAATCCGGGGTCTCCTTCGTCAAGCCACAGCGTGTCCTTCACCGTCAGCGGGTACGGTGTCGTGTAGGTCCGCTCGTTTCTGCCGGCGGCCGTGTAGGTAGAGTAGATCTCGACGCTGACCACACCGCTGGGGCTGGTCACTTCGAAATCCACCTTCACGGTGTACTCTGGGGCCGCACGTCACTCCAGTGATCACGATCGAGGGAGCATTGGCAGGCGCCGGAGTGGGGGTTCCGTAACTAAGCTGGCTGGCGTCGGCGATGATGATCGTCACCTCGCGCCGAAGTGCCGCGCCCGCCGGCGGCGTTGAGCGCCACGACCTCGAGGCTGTAGGTGCCCGGCCCCGGCGGCAGCCATTCGAGCCCGGCCTCACCGAAGCGTTCGGCATCGACGGCGACCTCGCCGACCGGCGCGTCGTCGATCCGGAACTCGATCGACTGCAGCCCGTCGACGTCGGCGGCATGCGCCAGCAGCGTGACCGGGCCCACGGGGAAGGTCCGCCCGTCGAGCGGCTGATCGATCCAGACGCGCGGCCCGCCCGATTGCGGGCTGCAGCCGGCCAGTGCTGTGACGGTCAGCAGCGCATGCATCAGCGCAAGCGAAGTGTGTGGCGGTGGTTCATGCCCGGCCTCCATGGTGGCAGCTGGATGACAGAGGCAGGCGCAGGTCAGGGTTCAAGGCAGCGCCTCCGTCCAGTCGTCCGGCAGGATGATCTGGTACATGTCGACCAGCTCCGTGCCGGCCTCGCCCCAGTTGCTGGTGAACAGAATGTGCGTCAGGTCGCGGTTGGCGCTGGCATGCGGCTCGGCCCAGTAGTCCTTCTCGCCGTACTCGACCGGCCCTTCGGCGAACCGAGAGCGGGTGTGCGCCAGGCGTACGACCCGGCCATCCGGCTTGAGCTCGATGGCGAACACCTCGTCGTCCATCCACGTGCCTGCCGGCTGCGCTCCGCTATAAGTTGAGACCACCGCCCACCCCGGCCGCTCGAACGCCCGGCCCGAGATGTGGAAGCCGAGCGGCGAATGCGAGAAGTCGATCGGCCACAGCGGCGTGACGGTGCCGGAGGCCAGGTCGACCATCGAGAGCGTATCGGTATCGAGATCCTGGAACACGGCGACTTCCCGATCTGTAACGTCGAAGGCCAGGTCCATGTGACCGCCGATGCGGAGCAATCCGCGGCCAATCTGGAGTTCCCGGTCGTAGACCATTACGCCGCAAGGCGCCTGGTCCGTCCCCATCACGCCGCGCTCGCAGTAGGAGTCGCCGAAATCGGCCAGGAAGTAGTCGCCGGACGGGCTGATGGTGACGCTGTCGATCCCGGCGGCGCCGGGAACGCCGCTCAGGTCGCGCCGGGCGATGATCCGGTCCTGGTCGAGCGTCGTACACGAGGAAGGCCACCGTCTCCCAGTTCTCGTCCTCGGCCATCAATCCCCAGGTGCGGCCGTCGGCCGATGGGCTGCCCTCGTAGCGCATCCACACCGCGGCCAGCGACTGGCCCGGGAAGTCCGGGGCGAAGTCGTGGACCGTTTCGGCCTTGCCGGTCCGCACGTCGAGGGCGAGCAGGTGCGTGCCGTCGAACGAGTACAGGCGATTCGGGTCGCTGGCGTCCCAGCGCGGGTCGATCCCGAGCGACAGGGCGCCGAGCGGCTGGAGGCTGGCGGCGTCGTACAAGTACCAGGAGCCGGATGTGCCGCGCACCAGGATACGGCTCTCATCGGCGTTGAACGATTGGACACGGGCGTACTCGTTCTTGAGCCCGCCGACCGGCTCGCCGTCCGGCAAGTCGGCGGCGTGATCGGTCACGCGGACCAGGCAGGTGCCGAAGGTCCGGATCGACGAACGGGACCCGAGCCGCGGGCGTGAGGCAGTCCGGGATCGGAGCGGACGTCCAGGTCGGTGACCAGGGACCCGGCCGCCTCGGGGCAAGGCTGTAGGCTTCTGCGGCGGGCGCCGGCGCGGGAGCCTGGAGCTCAGTCCGACGGCTCGGCGGTCGATTCCTCAACCCCACTGCCAGTCAGATTGCACGCCAGGACAGTGGATGTGATCAGGAGGACTGCAAGCCAGCGCGCGATCCGCCCACCCTCGGCCGGTGGGTGGGTGCGAGAGGGCGCCTCGAAAGGCTGAACCGGCTGCAGTCTACGCATCTCGCCTGCGGCAAACCGCGGCGACGGCGCGGATGACGGATGGCTCATGGTCCTCACCATGCTACGGAATGGCGAAGCCGTACTGATTGTTGGCGGTGTTCGGGTCCTTGTCATCCGGGACGATCAGCGAGCACTGCACGCCCGGGTAGTAGCAAGCGGCGCTGGTGTACAAGTCGACGTTGAAATGCCCGGTGCCCACCCCCTGGAAGATCGTCACGTTGATGTCCACGATGGCCGGCGGGCAGACCAGGTTTGGATCGGTGCGAGGGAAACCAGGGCCCACGCACACGACTCGGACGGGGCCTTCGTAGTCATGGGGGCCAAGGTTGCGCACATCGAGGGTTACTGTCGTTGTAGCGCCGACTGGAGAGACCGGGGAGACGCCGTAGAGCTCAAGATCGGACTTGGCGATGCCCGACGAACCGCCGCCAGGCGGCGGAGCGGCCGTGGGCGTGATCGTCGGCGGCACGCTGGTCTTCGTCGGCAAGACGACGATCGGTGCCGGCACCGTCAGGCGTAGACGATGACCGCGTCACGTCGGCTGTAGCCGTTCGGCTCAGTCGTCGCCGTCGGCGCAGGCCGTGTGGCGACGAGGACCGGTGGCAAGGGTTTCGGTGGGCGAGGGCTGCAGGCTGAGAGGCAGCGTGCAGGTGCAGGCAAGCGCGGCGGCGATGGCCATCATGCCCGCGAAGACGACCCCCATGCGATGTTGATGAGGAAGGCCACTCATTGGTAGGCTCCTGTGGCAGGCTGCGGTGGATTGGCGGGAGGGAGATAGGCGGGGGCAGGTTGGCAATCAGCGCGCGGCTCTCCATCCCGGGGCTCCGCGCGGGATGTGGAGTGCGGCCGTCGATCACCGGCAAGCGGATCGGCGTGGAGAAGTCAGTTGTGCCCCCCATGGTCCCACCCTTGGCGACCCCCGCGCGAGGACACGGGGGCATCGAGCACAGGATGCGGAGTGTAGGCAAGCATCCCTCAGGCGCAAGGACTGCGAAGCGAGTTTCTGCCCTGGGGCACAAGGAGGCAGCTCGGCCATGGTGAGGTCTCTTGGACATGCGGATGCGACCGCGATGCGGCATCGGCCCCCTCAACCCCACCCATTTCCCCTCAAGGACGCGGGACCTGCGGCCCCACGCGAGAGGCGAATGTGTACGGCCCACAATTGAAGAGGCCTGTGGCGCGGATGCGCGCTTGCCATCAGGCGCGCCAACTCCGCTAACGGGTGAGCCTCGGCGATGCCGGCGTCCGAGGGAGGGAGATGGAAAGCGGAGGCGCACCCCCCGCCGAGGGCATGCGGCGCCCGGGAGGGCGCCGGATGGCCGAGGCGGGCCAGCCTGTGAGTCCGCGCGGGATGCGAGCGAGACGCAGGCGCAGCGGGTGGCCGGATCTGGCGTATAGTCAGGGGCCGCAGCCGGAGGCCAGGGCGATGCCACGAGCCATCAAGCAGTTCCCGTTCACGCCGATCCTGGGCTGGTCGGCGTCGCGCTACGACCTCTTCTCGATCTGCAAGCGCCGCTACTACTTCCACTACTACGCCAAGTACGACAAAGACAACACCGTCCGGCGGCTGAACCGTTTCAAGGGACTGGTGACGCTGCCGCTCGAGACCGGCAGCATCGTGCACGAAGTCATCGAGGCGCTTCTCGGCCGGCTGCGATCGACCGCCGAGGCGATCGACCGGCCGCGCTTCCTGGCCTATGCCGACCAGGCGATCGCGCGCAGTCTAACGGGGAAGACGTTCGAGGAGGTGGCGTACGCGCTCCTGCCCGAGGTGCGCGCCGCCGACCTGGAGCCCAAGGTGCACGCGTGCCTGGAGAATCTACTGGGCAGCGATCGGTTTCGTTGGCTGGTGGAGGAAGCGGCGCCGGCGTCGGGCGAGTGGATCATCGACCCGCCGGGGTACGGCGAGACGCGCCTGGACGACCTGAAGATCTACGTCAAGGTCGACGTGCTGTTCCCGCTGGGCGAACTGATCCACATCCTGGACTGGAAGACGGGCAAGGCCGATCCGGCCAAGCACCGCAAGCAGCTCGTCGGATATGCCACGTGGGCGTCGACGCATTTCGACATTCCGCCGGAACGCGTTCGCCCGACTCTGGCCTACCTGCACCCGGCGTATGAGGAAGTACACGAGTTAGTCGATGCCGCCGACCTGCAGGCGTTTGCCGTCCTGATACGGGCCGAGACGCACGAGATGTATGAGTATTGCCGTGACGTCGAGCAGAATATTCCGCTCGATAAGGACGCCTTCCCCAAGATCGATGACGAGCGGGTGTGCGCGCAGTGCGCCTTCCGCGGGATCTGCTTCCCCGAGCAGTACCCCACGGAGCTGTGAGCCGCGCAGAGCCCGGGCTCACGGCAGCGGGCGATCCAACGCCGTGTGTCAGAGGGGATGGAAGGGGATAGGCCGAAGGCGACCCTCGAAGCCCGACGACACCGCGCAGCCCTGCGGCGGACACGGCGGGAAAGCACGTCGGCCGAGGGGAATTCGCCCCCCGGCCGACGACCGGACGCAACCCTGACGGGCTACTTCATCTTCTCGGTGAAATTTGCCACGCCGGCCATCAGCGCGGCCATCGAACGATCGAACACGCCCTTGAAGTACTCGGGCAACTCAAAGAACATCTCGATGCTGCCCCACATGTTCTTTCCGTCATCGCGCACGTAGATCTTGGCGACCTTGGTCGCCGCGGTGGCGTGGTTGGCAGCGGCGAACGCCTTGGCTCGCTCCTTGTCGCTGTCGATGCTCCAGAAGTTGGGGAACACGAGCTGGAAGTACGGCACGTCGTTGTCATCGACGGTGATGACATACGTGCGGCCTTCCTTCTTGAAGATCAGCAGTCCGCCGTCCTGCGAGGGGCTGTAGCCTTCCTTCGTGAGATAGTCCTTGTACATGTCGATCTTGCTGGTCATCAGTCTTCCTCCGATGTTGGATGCTGAGTTGTCTTGCAGGCATGCCGGGATGCGATCTCTCGACGCTGGGCGCCTCCTTCGGCGGTGCCGGACCGACCGGTGACCGCGGCGTGCAGGGGGCACGCGCCCCGGGTCTCTCGCTTCGCACCGGTTCTACCGAGATAGGATCCAAGCGCGGGGCCTGATCGGGGAACCCTTCGACCAGGCGGCCGGACCGCTCGGTCCGGCGATTCACAGGTGCGGGCCCTCGACCGCGCACTACCGACGCTTCGGGCCCGCCTGGAGACTCTACACGCTCAGGATGCGCACCTCGTGTGCATTCCAGCACAAGTATAGGAGGATTTAGCACAGTCCAACCTTGCGGGGAGTTTGCAGTTGGCGGATGGCAAGCCCCTGCGGAGAATCGAAAGCCGCGGTACGTTGGTCCAGTATGGAACCCGGACGGCCCGTCTCCGCTACCGGACTCATCGTTCCTGCGGGGCGGATTGCCATGATCGGGACACGCCGTCGGCAGGGCCTGCCGGCATCGTCGGTTGGGAACCCGGCCGGGCACGGGCGGCTGGCGCACCCGGGGCATGACGTTCGTCCTCCCCTCCCGCACACTCCGGCTGCGTCAAGTCCCGCCGATTGTCACATGGGCACATCGGCCAGTCGGCTGTAGACTCGACCGTCTCGACTTCTAGTCGGCGGGGGGCGAGACGCCGATGCGGTCGAGCGCGGAGATGGATTCCCAGCCGATGGACACCGAAAAGCCTGCGTGACTTCGGGCGCGGCCCGGCGTCGTCAGCCGGCCTGGCCCGGACGATCACGCGTCGCGCCAGCGCCCAGACGTACCTCACGATCCGCTGGCTCGTCGATCGCGGCCGGACGGACGATGCCTACCGCGCCTATGCCTACTTTCGCTGGGTGGACGACGTGCTCGACGCGCCGACGCACGATCGCGCCGCCCGTCTGCAATTCCTCTCGCGTCAGAAGCAGCTGCTCGAGGGCCTGCTGGCCGGGATGGCGCCGGCGACGCTGCAGCCCGAGGAGCGTATGCTCGCGGATGTGCTCGCCGGCCGCCGGGACCGGCACCCCGGACTGCGCTCGTACCTGGAACGCATGATGGCGGTGATGGAGTTCGACGCCGGCCGTCGCGGCAGGCTGATCTCAGACACGGAGCTCGACCGCTACTCGCTGCTTCTGGCGGGGGCGGTCATGGACGCCATCGGATACTTCATCGGCCACGACCACGCCTACCCGCCGGGCGCGGCGCGCCTGCAGGCCGTCACGGGCGCGCACATCATCCACATGCTGCGCGACACGGCCGATGATCTGGCCTCCGGTTATTTCAATGTCCCTCGGTCGATGCTCGAGGATCAGCGCCTGGCGCCTTCCGACCTTCACCACCCGGCTTACCGTCGGTGGGTGCGGGAACGGGTCGACGAGGCGCGCCGGTGTTTTGCGGATGGAAAGCGATACCTGTGCAGCGTCGGCTGCCTGCGGGCGCTGATCGCCGGCTTGCTGTACTGCGCCCGATTCGAAGTCATCTTGCGGCAGATCGAGCTCGACGGCTACCGGCTGCGGTCCGAATACGACCGCTTGCAGTTCCATCGCCTCTGGCTCGACCGCTTCGTGCGCGGCCATCGGGCCGCCCTGCGCGGACCCCGGCACACGCCGACCGGGAGCGCCGGCTAGTCCCACAATCCCCAGGCACTCGTGAGGTCTTAGGTGAGTCCTGCCCACGTGGTGATCATCGGCGCCGGCGCCGGCGGATTGACCGCCGCGGCGCACCTGGCCGGAGCCGGGCTGCGCGTGACGGTGCTGGAGAAGAACGATCGCCCGGGCGGCCGCTGTGCGCGCCTCGAGCGGGACGGCCACACCTTCGACATCGGCCCGACGCTGCTGGTGATGCCCGGCCTGTACGAGCTCGAGTTCGCCGCCCTGGGCGAGGATCTGCGCGACCGGTTGGCGCTGCGGCGCGTCGATCCCACCTACCACCTGCACTTCGACGACGGTTCGCGTCTGGACCTGACCTCCGACCTGAACCACATGCGCGCCCAGCTCGAAGCCATCGAGCCCGGCAGCTTCCCGGCGTTCCTGCGCTACCTGGAGGAAGGCGGCCGGCACTACCGGCTGGCGACCGATCGGCTCGTGCGGCGCAACTTCCGCACGCTGGGGGAGTTCCTCACGCCGGCGAGCCTCCCGCTGTTCCTGCGGCTGCATGCGCTCGACACTCACTACCGCCGGCTGGGTTCGTTCTTCCGCACGACGCGGCTGAAGAACGCCTTCTCGTTCCAGGACATGTACATGGGCATCAGCCCGTTCGACGCCATGGCGACGTTCTCGATGCTGCAGTACACCGAGCTGGCCGAGGGCGTGTGGTACCCCGAGGGCGGGATGACGCGCATCACCGACGCGCTGCACGAGATCGCCGTCCGGCGCGGCGCCGAGGTGCGCTTCGAGTCGCCGGCGACGCAGATCGAAATCGAGGGCGGCCGGGCGCGCGCCGTCCGGCTGGCCGACGGGACGCGGCTGGCGGCCGACGTCGTCCTGGCGAACGCCGACCTGGCGTACGTCTACCGCGACCTGCTGCCTGACGACGGCACGGCAAAGCGCCTCGAGCGCAAGACGTATTCGTGTTCGGCCGTCTCCTTCCTTTGGGGTGTCGAGCGCGTGATCCCGGAGCTCTCGGCCCACACGCTGTTCCTGTCGGACGACTACCGCGAGAACTTCGACGCCATCCTGCGCCGCAAGACGATCGCCGCCGAGCCGAGCGTCTACGTGCACGCGCCGGCGCGGCTCGATCCGTCGATGGCGCCCGCCGGGCAGGACACACTGATCGGGATCGTGCCCGTCGGCCACCTGGATCCTCGGGCCGGGCAGGACTGGGAGGAGATCACGCGGCAGGCGCGCGCGGCGGTCGTGCGCCGGATCGCATCGCTGGGCGTGAAGGAGTTCGAGGCGCGGATCAAGTTCGAGGTGTGCTTCGACCCAGCGGACTGGCAGCGGCGGTTCAACCTGGTGCGCGGCGCCACGCACGGCCTGGCGCACACGCTGCTGCAGATGGGCTACTTCCGCCCGCACAATCGGCACGCCCGCTACCGCAACCTGTACTTCGCCGGCGCCAGCACGCACCCCGGGACGGGTCTGCCGACGGCGATCGTGTCCGGCCGTCTGGCGGCCGAGCGCGTGCTTGAGGATCTGCCCCCTTCTGTTTGATGGGCCGGAGTTCGAGTTGGGATCCGGCGAGCCGCAGCATCGCGCACGGCCCGCCGGCGTTTCCCCACACTGTGTGGGGGCCCCTGGCTCTCCCTCTAGGATCGAATCCCACTCCGCGGGGGATGGCTCATCCAGGAGGCGGACATCACACGCATGGATGTGGGCGAGCCGTCGATGTCCATCACACTCGCCGTTAGGGGATGGCCCTCCCCAGAAGCATGACTCGGAAGGCGAAGGCAAGCAGTAGCGGTACAAGCGCGATGGCGGGAAAGAGTGCGTACCTTGGAACCGATCGCCTAAGCAATCCGAAGGAGAGCGAAGCGAACGCGACCCACAACCCCAGCATGGGCACGGCCACGTGAGGCAAGAACATTAGGGCGACAAGGATGATCACTACGACCCGTCCCTTGAGCGGACTGGCGAGCAAGGAGGCACCAGCAAGAGCGATCCACGCCTTGCCCGCGAGCGGGAACTTACATGCAATGCTCACGGACTTCCGCCACGCACTCGCATACTCGTCTCGCTCCGTATCCACAGCCACCTCTCCAAGCTGGGCAGCGAGCGATGAGGGCGCCGCTCTGGCAGCAGCCGACAAGAAGGAGCCCGCGTCCTCCGGCCGCCTGGCGCCGAAAAGCAGCGTGCGACCATAAGAGAAGAGGGCGGGGGCAAATGTCGGGTCCAACCGACATGCAGCCTTGAGTTTCTCTTCCCCTTCACCGGGCCTACCACTCCTAAGGAGCAGATAGCCCTCAGCCGTTGAGCCTCCGCGCGGCCTCTTGAGGCGTGAGGCCCGACGGGGGAATTCCCGCCAGGCACTCGAGCGCCTCTTGCCCGCGACGACTTGCCGCAAGGGCGCAAGCGAGCTCAAGTTGAGCGGCTGTATCTGTAGGATTGTCCGCGATCCAACGCTCCAGGCTTACGACCGCCGCCGCAAAGCGGCCATCGATTAGATCAACAATGGCGCCATCCCTTGGGTCGGCGGCTGCGGGCATCTTGCTCCGATCCATCCGGAGACTCATCCGCCAAGCGCCGGATCAGGGATCTGCCATTCCCTCAGCAGCATTTCAAACCGAAGAGGATGACGGGGATCGGGATACCACCACCGATAGTGAGGCGTGCCGGCCTCGTGCCCGACGGCCCTGAT
The DNA here is from genome assembly GCA_963777165.1 of uncultured Chloroflexia bacterium. Classification (GTDB taxonomy): domain Bacteria; phylum Chloroflexota; class Anaerolineae; order Anaerolineales; family E44-bin32; genus DYJB01. The sequence goes on along the minus strand of CAVZPO010000003.1, from coordinate 5,808 downwards.
GTCCTGGCTGTCGAGCTCAACGCCGGCGATCTGAGCGCCCGAACCTACGTCTCAAAGACCGAACGAGGGCTAGTCCTAGGATCGCCCCCGCCGTTCCCGCCAGTACCATCAAGGCGAACGAGCCCGCGCCCATGGATCTAGCCCTCTGCGTCCTTCGGAATGGCGCTCGCCTTGGTCGCCAACGTCCGATCTTGCCACAGACCGTACGCTAGTGACTGAGAAAGGAATACCGTCGCCAAACACATACCGACAGCTATGAACGCATAGGCTGCGCTCGCCGCACCGGTGCGGACCATCGTGGTACCCGAGGCGGCGCCGACGATCCCGGCTCCCCCTAGCCCCAAGGCAAGACACCACCTCAAGATGGCGCGGCCGACACGAGTTACAGGAGCAGTCTGCTCCCTCCAAAGGAAACGCGAAAGGGCTGGCGAAAGTACTGGAAGACCCCAGGCGCCAATGTAGGCCGTCACCGTGACCCCGACGATGATCCAATACGCGGTTCCACGAATCAGTATTGACCAGAACCGGATGCCGATAGCCAAGAATAGGACCGTCAGTGCGATTGCCACCCCTACAGATGCCCACCAACTGCCTGTTAGCCGTCGCCAGACCGAGAGACCCACTCCAGCCAGCGCAATCAACCCGGTCATGAGGATTAGGCCCAGGGAATCCGATCTCGGAGGCAAGAACAGTGATGCGTAGAACAGGCCACCAAACGAAACATATGCGAAAGCGGAGACGGCCACCACTTTCCACATGGCCCAGTCGCCCATCGGGGTCTGTTTCACTGGAGCCGAACGTGACAACGTGTCTTTCCTCGGGTCAGTCAAAGTCTGGGATGGGGCTCCCTCTCGGGCCCAGTCTCACCTCTCCCACCTCACTCAGGCGAGTGCGCTCTGACTCAGCGGCATCAATCAGGTTATTGGCGCCTACCTTGAGGGCAGGCGCGAGCGTAACAAGGTCCGAAACGATCGATAGTCCGACCCCAACTCCGGCAGCAATGATCAATACGGGCCCAGAGATCGTCGCTACTCCAAAGAGCGCCGCGCCGGCCGCTACCATGGCGGCGGCGGAGATGCCCGTCGCTACTGAGAGCCCAAAGTCTACACCCGTGGATACCCAGAACTCCTGGCTGCCGACTCCCTTATCCTTGTGGTCTCCTAGTCCGTACTCATAGAGGTTTGTTCCAACACTCGCCAAGGCACTTATCCCCAGGCTGAACTTCGTAACTGACCCGCGCATGAGGGAATCACCTACGGCATCGGTAATGGCTACCGAGTTCTGAGCTTGGTCGACGGCTCGAACGACCTTCAATGCCCGCGTGTCCCAGCGGATGATGTCTGAGGCGGTGATCAGAACAGGAACAACATTCGCCGGATCGTAACCGTCTGGAGCCTCGGGCATCGGGGTTACCATCGCCAGGGGCGAGATGAGACCAGGACCAAGGCCCACATCCTCCCCGTCGAACCGGGGGCTGCTTGGTGACGTCACGGTAGTGAGCCTGGCTCCTGGAGTACCGGTGGCTTGGACTGAAGCCGGCGTCGGAATCGCGCTCGCCGTTGTCGTCTCCGAAGCGGTGGGACTCGGTGTTGGCTCCTCATCGAACCGCACCCGCGGGGTTAGTTGTGGACGATTTCGTCGTGCTCGCCGGCCCCGGCGTCGCCGTGGCGACCGGCGTAGGCGTCATCGTCACCGTGGCGACCGGCGTAGGCGTCACCGTCGCAGTAGCCTGTCACTCGCGGCGGCGGATTCGGCTCCGTGTCGAACCTCGGCGGAGATGGCGGAATGGGGTTCCTCATCGAATCGCGCCCGCGGCGCTCGGGGCGGGTGCTGGCTTGGGTGCAGGGGCAGGCGCCGGTTTGGGCGCGGGTTTGGGCGCCGCTTTCGGTGCAGGTTTGGGCGCCGGGGCCGCCTTCTTTCCCCCACCTCCACCACCGGCATCTGCCCGGCCACCCACCCCACGCGCATCGAGCCCCAGGGCGTCGTGCTCACCAGCGCCATCACGCCCGCCATCAAGCGCCACCCACGGCATGGCGTCAACGGGAGCGCCGTCGGGAGCGACGGGCGGCTCCCGCGCCACGACCACCCCGCTGTTGCCCTGCGACGCCCACAACTCCAGGAACTCGTCGATCGGAAGCGTCTGCGGCCCGAGCGCCGGGTCATTCACCGTCGACCCACGCGCCGTCGGCCGAGATCCCCGTCAGCGTCACGAAGTGCCCGGGCTGCCCCTCCCCGCTCGTCCCCAGCGCCACGACCACCGGTCGCCCGAGGTCGAGCTGCGCCCGCAGGTCGTCGAGCGTGGCGCCATGGAACGGCAGCGAGCCGGCGTAGCCGAACGACTGCGCGGCGAACGCCAGCTCCTCCACCCCCGTGCCGTATTCATAGAGCATCCCGGCACGGCTGAGCAGGTCCGTCATCGACGCCGAGGTCGGCGCCGAGCCGCCCAGCCCGTCGAGCGCCATCCCCAGCGCCTGCAAGCCGCAGCTCACATCGCCGGCATCCGCCGGGTCCTGGTAGCGCATCGGCACCGGCAGCGAAACCACCGGTGCGGGCGGCATTGCCCCCTGTACCGCCCGCACCGGCACAACACGCGGCAGCGGCATCGCCATCAGCACCGGCGCTGCGCTGCCCGGTTGTCCGACATGACCCGCGACCCATGTCCCGGACACTTCTGGATCGGGGTTGACCTCTTCCGACTGAGGTGGGTCGAGAGGACAGTCGGGATCGCCCGGCGGGCAGTCGGCATACGCCGGGACGGAGAACAGACAAGCGGCCAGGATGGCCGCTGTGAGCAACAGGCGTCGTCTCATGGTCTCCCCCTTCTCCCTTGAGACCGATATCGCCAATCTAGCACATCGGCGGCGCGCGAGTCAATCGGTCGCACTCAACGGCTTCTCAACGCCGCGGAACAGGATTCCCGTAGAGGGCACCGAGCCTCGGACGTCCGAGGGCAACGCCGAAGAGAGGAAGAGGTTGACGCGGAGGGCTTCGCCCGACCCGCAATGTCGGCGGAGTGCGCGGCCGCGGGACCGCGCCCTCCGCCGAGGGCATGCGGCGCCCGGGAGGGCGCCGGATGGCTGAGGCGGGCCAGCGTCTGAGTCATGCGCTGCGAGCAAGGCGAGAAGCAACTCGCCGCCCGTGAGCTGGGCGGCGAGAAGTCATGCGATCGTGGTCTGGACGCACCCGCCCGTTGCGTGGGCGAGCAGGACGCGTGCGTTCGGCCGGGTTATCGCTCGACGAGCAACTCGGTCTCCCGGTGGACGGGGATGGCGATCGGGCAGATGTAGTCGCCGATGATTCGCAGCGGCAACCCGGCAGCGGTCAACACGCCCATGCCGAAAGCCGCCGCCAGCACGGCGATCTCCTCGACCGAGAACGAGGACCACGTCTCCCACAGCAGCGAGACGCGCATCGTCTCAGGCAGGCCCTTGGGCCAATCCGCTTTGAAGACCCCGCGGTGCACGACTTCGGCGAGGTTCGCCCGTTCCTGACCGTCGAGGAGGATTCGCATGGCATCTGGCTCCGGAAGTTCGTCCTGGGATTGAGGAGACACCCGTTTCGGCCTGGTCGATGGAGGACCTCCGGCCATGCGGTGTACGGCATTCAGCCTCAAGCGTGCTTGCCGAACGGCGTTCAGCGGCGCAGACCGGGGTGGTCCCATCGCCGCGCGGCCTGCTGTGCACCGGCATGGTACAACCCACCTATGGCCTCATCTCCCACCCGGCGGCCACAATAGCGTATGACCCGCCGCCGCGGCAGTTTCCCGTGCGGGACGATCGTGCTCGGCCTGGCCCTGATGCCGGTCGTGTTTGCCGTCGCCTTCTTCGGCCTGGTCCTGGCGGCCGAGGCGATGGGCGTCGGCAGCCTGTCGCAGCTCGAAAGGGCGGTGCAGGATCTCCTGGTGTACACCGGGCTGGTGAGCGCGCCGGCGACGCCTACACCCGCGCCGGTCGACTTGGACCCTTCCCCGACGCCGTTCCAGCCCCTACTCACGGAGACTCTCGAAACCTCGGACTCGCCGACAGCGTCGCCTTCGGCTACCACCACCCCGTCGGCGACGTTGACGCTCACTCACTACTCCGACGGAGACACGACGAAAGACCGCGACGGCCTCGCTCACGCCGTCACCGACGGTGACCCCATCGGCGACCATCGCCGCGACCGCGACGCGCACGCGCACGCCGACCCAGCCGCCGACCCGGACGGTGACGCGGACGCTGCCGCCGCCGACGGCGTCGAACACACCTGACGGTCCAGCCCGGAGGCCGACTGCCACCTCCGACGGACAGCCCACGCAGGCGCCCGACACCAGCGACTCCCACGACTGCACCGACCGCGTCGACGTGCGCCGCATCCGCCAACTCAAGCGTCGAGGCCGAGGTGGTCACCCTGGTCAACGACGAACGCGTGTCGCAGGGCTTGGCGGCCTACTCGGTGGACAGCCGTCTGCGGGCGGCGGCGCGCGTGCACGCCACCGACATGGCCTGCAATCACTTCACCTCGCACACCGGGTCGGACGGCTCGTCGGTGCGTGATCGGGTCGAGCGGCAGGGGTACGCCTGGTCCTGGATCGGCGAGAACTACTACGTCGGCGGCAGCGGGGCGCAGACGGCGTTCGACTGGTGGATGAACAGCACGCTCCACCGCGCCAACCTGCTCAGCCCGAACTACACGCAGTTTGGGGTCGGCTACGTGTACGACGCCGACAGCGACTACGGCGGGTACTTCGTGGTCGTGTTTGCGCGGCCGGGGTGAGGCCGCACGATACGGGCGGCCGTCTCCAGCGATTCGTCCCGGGCTGTTCTCTCGCCGGCTTCGCCGTGGTAGAGCGGGCCGCCTTCAGGCACACATGGCGCGCCCACCCGGAGTTCCATCTCCGGGGCGCTCCTTCTTCTAGGTCCCCCGCGCTTGAGCATCAACGCTCGGTCGACGATCCTCTGATTTGCCACGAAGAAATGAGCAGGATCCCTCGGGGTCGCATGCGCGCCGTCGGGCCGCAGACGGCTGCCTGGCTTTCGGCGTATAGTGAGCTCGCGTCGGGGGGGAGCGACATGCCTCCCTCCCCGACCCAACCGACCGCCTGAGGGCTCGCATCTCCCATGTTCTCTTCGCGACTGGCTTCCGATCTGAGCCCGGGGCGCCTGCAGCGTGCTCTCGACCAGCTCCGCGCCGCCGGCACACCGCTCGTCGATCTGACGACCTCCAACCCGCCGGAATGCGGGCTCGGACCGGATGCGGAGGCCCTGGCCCGAGCGGTCGCCGTTCCGGGCGTGGCCGAGTACCACCCTGATCCGCGCGGTATGCCGGGAGCGCGCCACGCCATCGCGCGCTACTACGCCGACCGCGGGTTGCCCACCAGCCCTGACGACATCTTCGTGAGCGCCAGCACGAGCCAGGCCTACGCCGAGCTGGTCAAGCTGTTCGCCGATCCCGGCGATGAGGTGCTCGTGCCTCGCCCTCGTATCCGCTGTTCGACATGCTGGTGAGCCTCGAGGGCTGCCGGCCGGTGCGGTTCCCCTCGGCGTGGACGCCCGAGGGCTGCTGGCGCATCGATGTCGACGCGCTGGCACGCGCCTTCAGCTCCCGCACGCGCGCCGTCATCCTGGTGAGCCCGAACAATCCGACCGGGGGCTACCTCGCTCCGGAGGAGCACGCAGCGATTCAACACCTGTGCGCCGACAGGCGCTGCCCACTTCTGCTCGACGAGGTGTTCTACGACTACCCCGCCGAAGGCTATAGTCCGCCTTCCGTGCTGGATAGTCTCGATGGCCTGACCGTCCGATTGAGCGGGTTGTCGAAGGTCGTCGG
>CAVZPO010000002.1:0-251807 GCA_963777165.1 uncultured Chloroflexia bacterium | reverse complement strand
GCTTGACATCCACGACCTGGGCGCCGAGGTCGCGCACGGCGGTCGCCACCATCCCGCCATCTTCGATCGACTCGGCCTCCGGAGGCGGTTCCCCGTTCGGTGTCCACCCCCGGCTGAGGACGCAGCGCACGGAGAGCGGCGCGCCGAAAACGTCCTCGAAACACTGGCGGACGAGCGCCAGATTCTCCTTGCGCTCCATGCGCTCCCGAAGCAGGTCGCTGTTGAAGCCCAGCACCAGCGCCCCGGCCTCCATCCCCATCGGACGTCCCGAGTTGAGCAGCGCCTGGGTGCGGGGATCACGCCGGTAGGCGGCCGCCAGTACCTGCTGCCACTGCGCACGCACCTGGTCGAATGTCGGCCCGGCCGGATCGGATGGAGCGGAAGGCGGCGCCTGAGCGGTCTTGGTCGGCGGGCGGGGCGGGGCGACCGGAGCAGCCGGAGCTGTCGGACGGGGTGCGGAGCCGGACGCGCGTGTCGCGGCGGGCGTGCTCGCCGGGGTTGCAGCGACCTCAGCCCGCTCCGCGCATGCCTCGATCAAGGCCAGCTCGATGGGCAGCCCGGGCTGCCAGTTGCCGCGGGTCTCCGCCGCCGCCTTCTGGAACGCGTTCAATCCGGCCAGCAACGCCGGCAGCGCGATCACTCGCGCCAACTCCGTCATCTCCGCCTGCACCTCCGGTACGACATCCATTCCGGCGTCGGAGGACAGCCGCGTCAAGACGACCCCACGCAAATACTCGACCACCTGGCGCGCCAGCTGGCGGGGATCGCTGCCGGCGTCCAGCGCCTGATGGATCGCCTGCAGTCCGGGGCCGGCCTGGCGCTCGGCAAGCGCCCGCACGACGCTGCGCACCGCCTCGGAGGTGGCGGTGCCAAGCACTTGCTGGGCCTGCTCGAGCGAGACCGCCTCTCCGGTGGAGGTCAGTTGATCCAGCAAGGAGATGGCGTCACGCAAGCTGCCGGTCGCTTGACGGGCGATCAGGTCGAGGGCTCGCGGTTCGACCTCCAGGCCCTCGGAGGTGCACCTGCGCTGCAGGGCTTCGGAGATGGTCGCCACCGGGATGCGCCGGAACTCATGCCGCTGGCAGCGGGAGAGGACCGTCGCCGGGATCTTGTGCACCTCGGTGGTGGCCAGCACGAAGCGCGCATGCGCCGGCGGCTCCTCGAGCGTCTTGAGCAGCGCATTGAACGCCGCCGTCGACAGCATGTGGACCTCGTCGATGATGTAGACCTTGACGCGTCCCTGGTTGGGCCGGAAGTTGATTCGTTCACGCAAGTCGCGCACGTCCTCGACGCTGGTGTTCGAGGCGGCATCGATTTCGATCAGGTCGAGGAAGGTGCCGGCGTTGACGGCCAGGCAGTGTTCGCAGGCGTTGCACGGCCGATCGGCCGGTGACTCGGCCAGGCAATTGGCGGCTTTCGCCAGCAGGCGAGCCACCGTGGTCTTGCCCGTGCCGCGCGGGCCGGCCAGCAGGTAGGCATGCGCCCACCGATCGCCGCGCACGGCATTGCGCAGCGTCTGCACGACGTGCTCCTGGCCGACGACCTCGTCCCAGGTCTGCGGCCTCCAGCGGCGGTAGAGGGCTTGTGTCATCCCGGGGATCCCGACCGCGCGAGTCTAACAGACGGCGGGGGGCGGCGCAAGCCGCCGGTGATATAATCGGCTTGCGCGTTCAACTACACGCGGAGGTGGAAATGCCTTTCCGATTGGGCGGCCCTGAGTTGATCATCATCCTCGTCATCGTCCTGCTGATCTTCGGCGTCGGCCGGGTCGGCAAGATCGGCGGCGAGCTGGGGAAGGGAATCAAGGAGTTCCGCAAAGGCCTGCAGGGCGACGAGACCAAGCCACCCGAGTCACAGGACGCCAGCGCGAAGCCGCCCGAAGGCGGCCCCACAGCCTGATGCCCCGCTCACAGGCCGGCGTTCCCGCCGGCCTGCGTATTTAATCGCACCCGCGCGCTGGTCTGACGTTGAACCTGGACTTCTGCAGGCCGGCGTTTGGCACCGTCAGGTTGAAGTTGTCGATCCTGCGGTTCAGGGCCGCGATCTCGTGCAGCAGGCCGTCGTCCACAACTCGGCCTTGCGCCAGGTCGGTTTGCAGCCTGGCACGCGCGGCGTCGATCTCGCGCCCCTCTACGACCCACTCCGGCGCCAGGCCGGCATTTTTCAGTATGCGATACGCCGCCCGCCACTCGGGAGGTACGGCGCCGTCCTCCGCCAGGTCCAACCGTCGGCCGCGCCCGGCCAGCTGATCGAACGCTCCGTCCCTCAGCGCCTCGAGGATTTGTCGCTCGGCGATCAGTTCGAAGATCGTCATCGCCTCGCCCTAGCGCAGGATCTCTTTCAGGAAGTCGATCGTCACCCGCCCGGCATCCCGCGTCAGCCGATCGCCCTTCTCATCCAGCATCACCAGCCGGATGGCGAAACCCTGGGGGATCGTCAGGTCCACAAACGCCTGGGCCGCATCCGACGCCGCGCGATCGCCGGAGGGCGCCAGGATGAGGACCGGAACGCGGGCGGCACCAACCGAGAGAGGTGGGAACTCCCGGCTGGCGATGGCGGCCACCCCGGCCATCGACGTCGGGAACTGAGCCGCGTACTGCAGGGCCAGCGTGCCGGCCTCGCCAAACCCAACCACAAAGAACGTATCAGGAAGGCTGACCTCGGAGTAGGCAGTCTGCAAGGCCTGGCCGAGCAGCGCCTGCGCTGCGCCCCGATCCATGAGTCCATCGGTATACGGCAGCTCCGGGCACAACAGCACGAAACCGTTCTCGTCAGCATACGATCGCCAGAAATCGAAGCAGTCGAATGCGTCCTGCCCCTCGCCGTGCAGTGCCATGAGCAATTGAATGAGCGTGCCCGGCTCGTAGTTCGGCGGGGTATACAGGTACAGCTCGCTAGGCTGCGTGCGGTGATACGGCTCGGCCGCCCCGCGGCCCGAACACCCGCCGGTCAGCAGGGCCAATGCCAGCAGGCCGAGGGCGATGCCTCGCCGGCGCCTGCTCGCGCTAGGGGAGGGTGAAGGTCGACTGGATCGCACCGCTGCCATCTCGCAAGGTCATCATCCTTCCCGACGTCCAAACGGCGCCCGTCACACCCCAATACAGATCGATGGCGGTGTCGGTGCCCGCCTTGCTGTGCAGGCTGACGGCACCTCGATTGTACAGCGTGAAGCCGTCGGGGAAGCGGTAGACCTGCCCCTGCCCGTCGTCAAGTGTCCAACCCGCCATGACTGCCAGGCCTCCGGTGTTGAGCAGGCGAACGGTCTCCCTGTCCAGGATGCCGGCGCCGTCGACGCCGCGAATCTCGAGCCGCGGCGCCTGAGAATCAGACGGGGGGGGCGTGAGGGTCGGGGGCGCCGGCGTCGAAGTGCGCGCCGGCGAGGGGGACGACGGGCCGCTGAGTTCGGGGATGGTCAGCACCTGGCCAACGGAAAGCTTATCGGGATCGGTCAGGCCGTTGGCCGCCATGAGTGCCTCCGGCTCGATGTCCAGGTCGCGGGCAATGCTGAACAGCGTGTCCCCGCCCTGGACGGTGTAGGTGTGCGGGGTGGGCGTCGGTGGGAGCGTGGGCGTCGGCGTCGGGACCTTGCTGGCCAGCGCGGCTCCCACGTCAAACGTCGGCGTCGGCGCGCTCGCCAGTGGACGCGGCCCTCGGCCCCATAGCAGCAGAATCACCGTCACCGTCGCGGCGGAGACGAGCACATTCAGCACCAGGTAACGCAGATAGGGAGTCGAGGCCGGACGGCGGACGCTGCCCACGGGTGTGGATGATAGCACAGGAACTCGACCGACGAAATTGACGGGCGCGTACATGTTCCCTACAATCTATCTCCGCCCGGGAAGTTGCCCAAGATCGCACCGGGAGCCGAGGTTGCGCCATGACGGTGGAAGCTCTCAAGATCCTGATCACGGGATCGCTGTTCCTTCACGCCGTCGCCCATGCCATCGCATTCTTCGCGCTTGTGGCCGAAGGCCTGGCTGGCGGGAGTGACGCTAGAGGACTCTCCCGAGCGCGTCTGATCCCGCGCGTCGGGCCGCGGGACGCGGCGCTCGCCGGAGCCGTGATCTGGTTCGTCTCGACGGCCGGTTTCCTCGTCGCCGCCGCCGGGTTCTGGGGACTGCTTGCGACCGGGGCAGCCTGGAGATCCATCGCCGTCGCCTCGTCCGTCTTATCGATCCTCGGCATCGCCGTCCGGGGCGGGACCTGGCCCGGGGCGGCAAGTCCGAGGCGGTCCGTCTTGAACACGCTCGTCGCCACGACGATGAACGTCGCCCTGCTCGCCGCACTTGTCTGGCTCCAGTGGCCTCCGCAAGCGATGTTCGGGAGGTGAGGTAAGATCGCAATGGAGCGGCGGCCACCGGGAGCGCCGGGCGAACGGCACGGACCGACCCGAGGCAGCCGCGGTTGTACAGGACGACAGGGGGGATGCGGTGTCCCCTCCACCTGGTAACCAGAATAGGCCGGTCGACGTCCACGACGCCGCACGAGCCGTGGGCGCGGTCAGCGGAGCCCCATGCCCTACATGATTGATGGTCACAACCTGGTTCCGCATCTGGGACTGCACCTCGCCGATCCGAACGACGAGGCCAAGCTGGCCGCCGCGCTGCAGCGCTACTTCGCGCGCACCCGCCGGCAGGGCACGGTGTACTTCGATCGGCAAGCCCCGGGGAGCCAGGCCAAAACGTCCTCACGCCACCTGGCCGTGCAATTCGTTGCCCCGCCCCGCACGGCCGATGATGCCATCCGCTCTCACTTGGCGCGCCTGCGTGGCGAGGCGCGCAACTGGGTGGTGGTCAGCAACGATCAGGCCGTGCGGCATGCGGCCGAGCGCGCCGGCGCACGCTCCATCAGCTGCGAGGCGTTTGCCAGGGAGGTGCTGGCAGCCCAGCAGGCCGGGGCCTCTGAGAAGCCGGATGGTGCGCTTTCTCCCGAGGACCTGGCCGAATTCGAGCGCTTGTTCCGGGCCCGTGACCCGGGCGACAGCCCGTCCTGAGCATTTATTAATCTATGTCGACCCCTTTTGTGGTATTATCCTGGTCGACGGCCCGGCGTTTTGTTCCCTGTGTTGGTATCCGGGTGCGTCGAGGGGGCAGTCGCCTGCTGACACCGTGTTCCCCCCCTGCGCGGGCAGCGGGCCTCCCTCCAATAAGAACCGCCGGATGTTCCCCCCACATCCGGCGGTTCGCTTTCCAGAAGCCTATAGGGCTTGCTTGCGTCAGAACTGGCGGTGGCCGGGCTGGTTTGGAATCCTCAATTCGACTGGGAGGTCTCTAAGGCAACGCCCGCCTGCAACCCCAGCAGCACCAGTAAGATCCAGGCCAGGTCGGCAAGCAGCAGATGGAGGATCTGCATCCACACCGGCGCAAGCAGGACGATGTTGACCGCGCCCGCCGCCCACTGAACGACAATTGCGATGCGGAGCCACGCAGCCAACCGCGCGGTTTCCCTCCCGCCCGCCGCCAGCCGACCGGCGAGGGCCAATACGCCGCCTCCAACAAGGACCGCCAATACCGGATGCACGACGCGCAGCCGGATCAGTCCGCTGGCCGATGCTGAAACGTCGGCGGCCAAGCCCTGTGCCAGCGAGCGGGCCGGGAACAAGGTGTCCCCCAGGGCTGTGATCGCACCCGTCGCACCAAGGATGGCCACCCCCGCCAGCCCGGCCCCCCACATTAACCCAGTACTTCTGGTCCAATGCAGCCGCGAGTCCGCTGGCAAGGCCGCGGCGCGGGCTGTGACGGTCAGAGCCGCCAGGAGCAGCAATGTGTTGACCAGGTGCAGCGATACGGCAATCGCCCGCCCCTGGGATTGATCCTGGGCAACCCACCCGAACAGCACGAGCCCGGCGCCGATCAGGGCCTCGGCAACCACAAGAGCCAGGGACGCCAGGGCTGCCCGCCGCACCAGGCTTCGCGGAGCGCCGATTCGGCGGCTGAAAATGACCAGCCCAATCACAAGCAGGAGCGCGACCCCGCTCGATGCACGATGGGAGAATTCGATCAGCGTCTCGATTGCCGGCGCCCGCGGCAGCACTTGCCCGTTGCACAGGGGCCAGTGGCTGCCGCAGCCTGCCCCGGCTCCAGTGGCGCGCACGAAGGCACCCCACAGGATCGTGGCCACATTCCAGGCGACGGCCAACCACGCGTACCCTGCGAACCGCCGATTGGCCGTCATCGCCCCACTCCCCCGTCCATGCAACATGCCCTGCCGGGCCCAGGCGCGTCAACCGAGTCCCGCGTTGCGAGCCACATCGCTGTTCCGTCCCCTGCGCGTGGCAGCGGACAGGTAGCCGTCGGTGGTGACCCAAATAGGCGACTGGTATCCTGCCTGCCGGTCCGTGCGGCCCGCGCATCGTTGGAGAGGCGTGGTTGACCGCGCACCGTAACCGGCGGCGGACACGGCGTTCGCCAGGACCCAATGCGGGGGAGCATCAGGCCTCCGGTGCGGTGAGGATCAGGCTGCAGCAGGTGACCGCCCCTTCCGCTTTCTGGATTTCCGAGACATCCACGCCGAGCACGGCGATCCCCCGTTGTTCGATCACGGTCCGTGTTTCCGGGAACGCGATCGGGAAGATCACACTCGATCCAATTCGCAGGGCATTGGCAGCATGCGGCTCCCCCGGCGCAACCGCCACGGATCGGTGATCCCCGAACGCACCCGGATCGACCCACTCCGGGTTGACCAACACGAGGTCAGGCGCAAGCTCCGTCACGGCGGACTTGAGGTGCAGGCAGCCTCGGACTGGCACCGAACTCGACGCGGTAGCCATGGGGCGCCACCAGGGCCTGGAGCTGTCGCACGCCCTCGGCATTCGTCCGGCTGGAGACGCCGACGTAGATCGAATGGCCCAACCGGAGGACATCGCCGCCCTCGAGCGTCCCCGGGGCCGCGATGCGCACGACCGGCCGGTAGCGTCGGAGGCCTGTCTCCACGGACTCGAGCTCCGGCCGGCGCGAGGCGACCCCCGGCATAGTCAGCACGGCCAGTTCATCCAGGACGATCGCCATGTCCTCGACGAACACCGAGTCCGCGAGATCGGGCGCTTCGGGCAAGGGGATCACCTGGCAGCCCAGGTCACGCAGCGCCCGCTCGTACCCGGCATGCTGAACACGCGCCCGATCCAGATCGATCGGCTGCCGTTCCAGGTACGTCAGCTCGCAGTCTGCCATCCTGGCGCTGATGGGGCGTGTCAGGGCGAGGGTTGACGTCGGCATCGTATGCGTCCTCCAGGGAAGGATCGCTGCAGGATTGTGGGCCGCGCTCGGGTCGTGGCCCCCGCATCCGCCGCGGAATCTCGCATGCTTGTCGCCCGCTCGCACCGGGTCAACGGCAAGCGATGACGCTCGAGGCGAAAGCTGGGATCGACGTCTCCGTTCCGATCGCCGGCCGCAGACCAAGGCCGGCACACATCCGTCCTCGACCGATACCGAAACCGTCAAAGGCTGGCCGGGGGTCCTTTGTGAACGCGGCCGAGGACCACTGGATATGCCGGACCGATTTGCGAATCAGCTTCTTGAGCCTGGGCAGATGCATATCGTCCAACGGGTTGAAGTACAGGCAAGCCTTGCCCGTCGTGTGATTGCCGAGGGTCTTCATCCGCTCGGAGTAGCTGTCGCAGCGGCCGTGTCTTCTGCTCCGCCCCCGTCGGTCACTCCTCAGAATGCGGCGCTTCGAACAATGGGCCCGGCTGGATTCGGACCAGCGACCCACCGGTTATGAGCCGGCTGCTCTAACCACTGAGCTACGGGCCCTGACGATTCATTCTAGCGCAATGGAGGGCGGATGCAAGCAAGACCATGGCGCACACCTGGCGGTCCGTGTTTGCCGACGTCGTGGCCGGAGGCGAAACGACTTCGGAAGTCCTCCCGGACTTCCGAAGTCGTTGTAGCTCAGGAGCGGGCGACGGGATTCGAACCCGCGGATATCAGCTTGGAAGGCTGATGCCTTACCACTTGGCCACGCCCGCACGGTCGAATTGGAAGGGCCTCGTTTCAAGCCCCCGGGGTGTGACAACGCGCTGAGCGGCTGCATCGCTGCCTGGCGCTAGAAGATCGGCACTCCCAATTCATCGCGCCCAGCCGACGCTGTCCCCAGGGCCAACACGGCCCGTCCGTTGGACTCCTGAAGACTGAGCCTGCCGCGCACCGAGAAATCGCCGGGGATGCCGGGCGTCACCGCGCCCGCATACACTCGCCGCCGGGACCCCAGCCGGTCCAGCAAGTCCTGGCGATCAACCAGAATTAGGTCGGTCCACACCGCCCCGTGTCGTTCATACGCCTGGGCTTGCACCACCCGGCCAACGGCCGAGTCGTAGCGGGCGGCGACGACGACCATGTCTGCCTTACGGCCGATGTCCGACACGCGCGAACCTGGCACGCTGAGTCTCCGTCGTGAGGGGGTCTGTCCGGTGAGGTCGGGGTGGGCGGACTTGAACCGCCGACCCCCGCGTCCCAAACGCGGTGCGCTACCAACTGCGCTACACCCCGGCTCGAAGGAGTATAACGGGCCGGCAGATGCGGGTCAAGGCGCCGGTTCGATTGCCGGCCTGTGCCCTGTCGTCGGACGGAGCCGACGGGCGCGGTTGCGGTGCTGACCCAAGCGAACGCACTCAGTTCCTGGAAGGTGAGGCGGTGAGCGAACGCGTTCGCTCCCATTGGCCTGGCCGCGTGGCCGGAGTAGCATTGGTGTGAGCTCGGAGACAAGCGCTCGAGCTGACGCAGCCCCCGGGGAAGTGACGATGAACCAATCTATGGATGGCGAGACGTTCGCTCGGCTTTTCTCTGCCCAGTACGCCGACTTCGATGACGACCAACCTCTGTGGCTGAGCCTGGCGCGCCAGGCTGGCGGGCCGATCCTTGAGATCGGCTGCGGGGACGGCCGAGTGCTCCGGGCGTTGGCGCACCAGGGCTTCGACGTTACGGGGATCGACACCAATCCGGCGATGCTCCGCCGAGCGGGGGCCGGGCTGCCGGACGAGATACTGCGCCGCGTGCGGTTGGTCGAACAGGACGTCCTCGTCCTCGATCTCCCGGAGCGCTTTCGCCTGATCCTGGCGCCGTGCAACACGCTCTCTGGCCTGGCCGACGCCGAGCTGGCGCGGGCGCTCCCCCGCCTGCACACGCACCTGCATCCCGGGGGGAAACTCGCCTTCGAGGTCCCCGGACCAGGCCAGGCATCCGGGGAGGTCGATTCCGGCGAACCCCTCGCCGCCTTCATCGAGCCCGAGAGCGGGAACCCGGTGCAGGTGTACGCCACGCAGGGCGCGGGGGACGAAAGCGGGCGTGTCGATGTCACCTGGCGCTACGATGAGCTGCTGCCCGATGGCGAAGTGCGATCGTGGTCGCTGCCGACAGCCTTCCACCTCCGGCAGCCGCGAGATTTCACCTCTCTGCTGGAGATAGCCGGGTTCGCCGGCGCCGCGTTCTACGGTGGGTACGGCCTCGAACCGCCAAGCGCCGACCACCCGCTGCTGATCGTGATGGCGGAAGCCTGAGCGGTTTGTCCTCGCCGAGTTCCGGAGACTTCCCGAGTTCGGAAGCCGGGCCTCCCAGGAATCAACGGGCGCGGCCGGATGGCCGCGCCCGTTGCCCCTGCAGCAGCCATGCCCCCTAGTTGAGCCGCCGCACGACGAGCATCACCTTGCCTTGCACCTCAACGTCGGCCGCATCGTCAACGTAGATGGCTTTCATCGTTGGGTTGGCGGGCTGGAGCCGAATGCGGCTGCCTTCCTTGTAGATGTGCTTGAGCGTGGTCTCTTCTTTGCTCTTCAGCCAGACGGCCACCATATCCCCGTTGCGCCATTCCGGCTGGCGTCGCATGACCACAATGTCTCCGTCACCGACCATGGCATCGATCATCGAGTCGCCCTTAACCTGCAGGGCGAACAGCCCCTCCCCCGCCGGCAGAAGCTCCCGCGTGATCTCGATGGCTTCGTCGGACCCAAACATGGGCGCATCGGTGCTGGGCAGCAGGACCGGTTGGCTGGCAAAGATCCTGCCCACCAGCGGCACGCGCACCACATCGGCCAACCGGCCGGCCGCCTCGGTCAGCTTCTCGGTCAGTCGGATTCCCCGGGAGACGTTCTGCTGCCGGTCCAGGTAGCCCTCTTCGACCAGCCGGTTCAGGTTGTAGTTGACCACCGAGGTGGAGGAGATCCCCACCGCCTCGCCGATCTCGCGGATCGACGGCGGGTAGCCGTGGTCGCGGCCGTGGGACTGGATGAACTCCAGCATGCGCCGCTGCCGCTCCGACAGCTTGCCCTTTGCCATCATAGGTCCCTCCCGGCGGCCGCGGTGCATTCTCCGCAGCCGCACGCTTGTTCGGATTCTAGCGGAACATCCGTTCTATGTCAAGATGCTCCTTGGCGGCTCCACAGAGCGAGGGAAGACACCCCCGCCGCCCGTTGCCTTGTCCAGACAGCGTTGTACAATGGGTCACCCCACCCAAGGATGAGACGGCGGCATGGACGCGCTCAAGCTTAAGATTCTCACAGACGGCAAGAACCTCGGAAACGGCATCCTCAAGGTCGATGGATTCATCAACCACCAGGTCGACCCGGCCCTGATGGACGCCTGCGGGCGCGAGCTTGCCGGGCGCTTCGCCCGGCTGGGCGCCACCAAGGTGCTTACGGCAGAGATCTCGGGCATCGCCCCGGCGCTGACGACCGCCGGCCATCTGGGCGTCCCGGTCGTGTACGCCCGCAAGACGAAGCCGATCACCATGCCGGACCAGATCTTCCTCACCCTGGCGCCATCGCATACCAAGGGGCGCACGGTCGAGTTGATCGTCTCGCCCGAGTACCTCGGCGCCACCGAGCGCATCCTGATCATCGACGACTTCCTTGCCACCGGGCAGACGATCATGGGCCTGGTGCGCCTGGCCCAGGCCGCCGGCGCGCGCGTCGTCGGCATCGGCGCGCTGATCGAGAAGATCTTCGAAGGGGGCCGGGCGATGCTCACGCCGCTCGGCGTCCCGATTGAATCCCTGGCGGCGATCTCCGACATGAGCGACGGCAAGATCGTGTTCAACGACTGACGCCGTGGACTCGATCGCCATCCTGGACTTCGGATCGCAGTATTCCCAGCTCATCGCCCGCCGTGTACGCGAGGCGCAGGTTTACTGCGAGCTCTTTCCCTGGGACACCCCTGCAGACGCGGTTCTGGCGCTGCAGCCTCGAGGCTTCATCCTTTCGGGCGGACCGGCCTCGGTGTACGCCACCGGCGCGCCGCAGATCCCTGGCTACGTGTTGGCCTCCGGGCTGCCGATCCTGGGCATCTGCTACGGCATGCAGGCGCTGACTCACGCCCTGGGCGGCGTGGTGGCCGCCTCCGCCACGCGCGAGTACGGGCCGGCCGAGGTCGAGTCACTTCGCGACGACCCGCTGCTGCCGGGCGGCCGGCATCCGGTGTGGATGTCACATGGCGACCGGATCGAGCGCGTGCCTCCCGGCTTCCTGCCGCTGGCGCGCTCGGCCAACTCTCCGATCGCCGCCATGGTCGATCCGACCTCCCGGCGCTACGGCCTGCAGTTCCACCCTGAGGTCCGGCACACGCCTATCGGCCCGGCGCTGCTGCGCGGCTTCGTTGTCGACGTGTGCGGCGCGCGGCCCGAATGGACGCCGGCGTCGATCCTGTCCACCGCCGTCGAGCGCGTCCGCGCACAAGTCGGCACGCAGCCGGTGATCGCCGGCGTCAGTGGCGGCGTCGACTCGGCCGTCGCCGCGGCGCTCGTCCGACGCGCGATCGGCGAGCAGCTCACCAACATCTTCGTCAACACCGGCATGCTGCGTCAGGGGGAACCCGAGGCAGTCGTGGAGGCCTTCGGTGAACGCGCCGGCGGCCGGCTGCTCGCCGTCGACGCCACCGAGTCCTTCCTGGAGGCCCTGGCCGGCGTCACCGACCCCGAGGCCAAGCGGCGGATCATCGGCGAAAAGTTTATCCGCAGCTTTGAGGATCAGGCGCGCCGCCTCGGTTCGGTGCACTATCTGGTGCAGGGGACGATCTACCCCGACGTGGTCGAGTCGTCCGGCCCCGATCGGCGCGTGGCGGCGCGCATCAAGACCCACCACAACGTCGGCGGGCTGCCGGCGGACCTGGGCTTCGAGCTGGTGGAGCCCTTGCGCTACCTGTTCAAAGATGAGGTGCGGGCCGTCGGCGAGGCGCTCGGGCTGCCGGACTCGCTCGTCTGGCGCCAGCCGTTCCCCGGCCCGGGGCTCGCCGTGCGCTGTCTGGGAGAAGTCAGCCTGGAACGCTTGAACCGGCTCCGCGCTGCCGATAAGATCATGTTGGACGAGCTCGAAGCCGCCGGCATGCTGCGGGGGAATACGGCCCAGGCGTTCGCCGTCCTGCTCCCCGTGCGATCGGTGGGCGTGATGGGCGACGAGCGCACGTACGCCGAGACGATTGCACTGCGCGCGGTCACGACCGAGGATTTCATGACCGCCGACTGGGCCCGCCTGCCCTACGACCTGCTCGCCGTGCTCAGCAACCGAATCGTCAATGAAGTCCCCGGCGTCAACCGGGTGGTGTACGATATCACCACCAAGCCGCCGGCCACAATCGAGTGGGAGTGAACGCGACCCGAACCGGCGGTTTGCGTATACAGACACGGGGCGGCCGATCGCTGCCCTGCAAGGGAGGTCAGGATGGATTACGGCTGGGTGTTGAAACGCGCCTGGGAGATCACCTGGAAGTTCAAGGGCCTCTGGGTGCTGGGGATTCTGGCCAGCTGCTCCGGCGGCGGCGGAGGCGGTGGCGGCGGTGGCGGCAGTTCCGGTACGGGCTATCAGTTCAGCGGGGAGTCCGACCCCCGCATGCTGCAATTCCAGCGCTGGATCGAGTTCGATCCCGTCCGAAACCTGGATTGCGATTGCGGTCATCGCCGGGATCGCGATCTTTGTCCTGGGGTTGGTGGCGCTCGCCCTGGGCGTGATCGGCCAGGGCGGTTTGATCGCCGGATTCAACCAGGCTGAGAACAATGGGACGGTCACGCTGGGCGAAGCCTTCCGCATCGGCAAGGCTAACTTCTGGCGGCTGGTCGGCGTGCGGATTGTCTTCTGGCTGGGCGGGATCCTGCTGGCGATCGCCCTCATCGCCGTGGTGGCAATGATCGCCATAGGGACGATGGGCATCGGGCTGCTGTGTCTCCTGCCTCTGCTGTGCTTGCTCATCCCGGCTGGCGCTCTGGTGGGTGTGTATGTGATGCTCACGCAGGTTGCGCTGGTCACCGAGGGCCTCGGCGTCTCGGAATCCTTCCGCCGCTCGTGGGAAGTGCTCAAGCAGAACCTGGGCCCGATCATCGTGATCGGTCTGATCCTGCTCTTCGGCAGCCTGGTGATCGGTCTGGTGATGGCGCTGCCGCTGATCGCCGCCGTCCTGCCGGCGGCCGCCGGACTGGCTTTCGGCACCGATCAGTCGACGACCTCGGGGTTGGTGACGGCTGGGCTGTGCCTGGTGGTCTACCTGCCGTTGATGATCGTGGCCAACGGCATCTTGCAGACCTACGTCACCGGAGTGTGGACGCTGAGCTTCCGCCAGTGGACCGGCAGGGCCAAGGGTATCCTGGCCATCCCGGCCGAGGTACCTTCGGCCGCCTGACGCTGGGAAGGCGTATGCACTGCTCGACGCCGGCGGGGAAGTCCCCGCCGGCCCTTCCTTAAGAGGACCCTCCCGCATGCGGGGCGCGGGAGGGTCTGCCGGAGGGAGGCTCAAGAGGTGCTCCTGGGGAATTCTCAGGGACCTCGAGGCCACTAGGGAAGGAAGGAACAGCTCAGAGCAGGCTCAGGCCCTCCCAGATCAGGTAGGCCTCCAGGGCCAGGACGACCATGAACCCGATGATCATCACGACGCGGACAGACCCATCGATGGACGCCGATCTGTCCGTGGGGAGATGCTCCTCCGTAAGGGTCAATCCCGGGTTCGCGGTTTCCATGGCCGGACTCCTAGAACGCTGCCTTCGCCTCGCATCCTACACCCCGCCCCGTGCGGGGTGGCGGCTTTGTAAGCGGAATGCAAGCCGGCGAGCGGACCGCCGCGGGGCGCCATGCTACAATCACCTCATGCACACCCCGGGCGTGCGTTGGCCTGCCTGGCCTGCGGCCGTTCTGCTCGCCGCGACGCTCTTCGGCCGAGCATCGGCCCAGACCAGCGGCAGCCTCCGCCTGTCGTCTCCAGCGACAGAAGCCTTCCCCACCATTAAGGTCTTTCTCGATGTGCGCGACGAACAGGGCCGCCGCGTGGCGGGCTTGCGGGCCGCGGATATCAGCCTGAGTGAAGACCAGGTCTCCCTTCCCGAGGTCAGCTTACAGGAGACCGAGGTCGGCGTCCGCCAGATCATCCTGCTCAACACCAACGACGGGCTGCGCCTGCGCGACACCGGCGGTCGGAGCCGGTTCGACGTGGTGCGCGATGCACTCCGGACCTGGTGGCAGAGCGCGGCAGCGGCGCGGGTGGGAGTTGATGACCTGAGCCTGGTGACGGCCGAAGGGACGCTGGCACTGCACCGGCCTTCGGCGGCCGAACTGGGTGCGCGGCTGGAGGAGTTTCAGCCGACTTTCGACAGCCCCTCCCCCGGGCTCGACCTGCTGCTCTCGACCCTGCGCGGCCCGGCACTCGACGCAAAGCCCGCCGGTCGGCCGTCGCATCTGATCTTCGCCACCGGGCTGATCGAGACCCCGCGCGATCTGCCAGTGGCCGAAGCCGTGCGCCGGGCCAATGAAACCGGAACGGCCGTCCACGTCGTGCTGCTCGGTCCGGCGACGGCGCTCGAGCTACCCGCCGCCGCCAGCTTACGCCTCTTGGCCCAGAGCACGGGCGGCGTCTTCATGCTCCTCGAGCCCGGAGGAAACCTTGCCGATCTGATGACCCGCATCACCGGCCAACGCACGCAGTATGAGGTGACCTACACCTCGGCGGCCCGTTCAGCAGGCGTGCACAGCCTCCAGGCACAGATCACCCGCGACGATTTGAGCCTCACTTCCTCGTCCAGCCTGTACAGCCTGGACCTGCAAGCACCGGAGGTCGTGTTTATCTCGCCACCGACGCGCATCGTCCGGGAACCCGACGGCAACTCGACTCGCCTCGAAGACCTCACCCCGACGTCCCTGGCGCTCGAAGTCCTGGTGACCTTTCCGGACGGCCATCCGCGTGAGTTGGTGAGCAGCCAACTCCTAGTTGACGGCGGGCCGGTCTCCGAGAACTCCCAGCCTCCCTTCGATCGCTTCCAGTGGGACCTGCGCGGCGTCAGCCAGACGGGGGCTCATCTCCTGGCAGTGACGGTCGAGGATCAGCAGGGGGTTCGCGGAGTCTCCGCGCCGACCAGCGTGTCGATCGAGGTGGTGCCTCCGCCGCGAGGCCTGGCTGTGCTCCGGCCCGCCCTCACGCCGTTTCTGGCGGCGATAGGCCTGCTCCTGGTGGGCGTCGTCGCGACCGCCGCCTGGGTCTCGACGCGCCGCAGGTTGGGCGGGCCGCCCCAAGCCTCAGCCACCCGGAGCTTCCGCCGCCCGACGCTCCGGCGCGCCCGCTTACAGCGCATCGAGGAAAGCACGCGCACCGAAGCCTTCCTGCTCTGGGAGGGTGAGGCCGGCGATCCAATCCCGCTGATCGGAGTCGACCTGACCTTCGGGCGCGATGCTGCCCTGGCGTCGGTCGTACTCGACGACGCCTCGATCTCCGGGCTGCACGCCCGGCTGATCCGGCAGGCCGACGGCGGTTACATTCTCAAGGATCAGGGCTCGATCGGCGGCACCTACGTCAATTTCGACCCCCTGCCCGAAGCGGGCCGTCGGCTGCAGCACGGCGACCGGGTGCACATCGGGCGGTTGTCTTTCCGGTTCCGCCTGGCGGATGCGCCCGCGCCTCGCACCGTCCGCGTGACTTCCGCCGCCGAAACCGGCTTCCCGCCTAAGGAGCCCCGCGCATGATCCGGACTGATCGACCCCACCTCATCGTCGCCGCTCAGAGCCATCCGGGCGAAACGGGGAAGAACAACGAGGATGCCTTCTCGGTTTCCAGCTACGCGTTGGAAGTCGGCAAGGTCCCATCGCTGCTGGCGGTCGTCGCCGATGGTATCGGGGGCCACCAGGCAGGTGAGGTCGCCGCGAAGCTGGCTGTCGAGACGCTCGTCCAGCGCGTGGCAGGCTCGACCGGGCGCGAGCCGCTGCCGGTCCTGCGGACGGCGGTGGTGGAAGCTGCTCGCGCCATCCAACGCGCCGCTTCCGCCTCTCCCGATCATGAGGGCATGGGCTCGACGATCGCCGTCGCCTGGGAGATCGGCGGGAAGTTGTACACCGTCTACGTTGGCGATTCGCGGATCTACTTCTTGCGCGGCGCTGGCCTGCACCGCCTGACCATCGATCACACCTGGATCCAGGAGGCCCTCGATCACGGCATCATCACCCCCGAGGAAGCCCGGAATCACCCGCATGCTCACGTCCTGCGGCGCCACCTGGGCGGGACGCAGGATCCGCAACCCGATCTGCGCCTGCGGCTGCGGGCAGACGAGAGCGATGCGCGCGCGCAGGCCAATCAGGGCCTGAGCCTGCGCGCGGGCGACCAGCTCCTGCTGTGCAGCGACGGCCTGACCGACCTGGTCACCGACGCCGAAATCCAAACCATCCTGGGCGCGCATCCGCCAGCGACCGCCACCCAGACGCTGATCGACCTGGCCCGGGCGCGCGGCGGCCACGACAACATCACCGTCATCGTCGCCCTCGTCCCCGCTGCCCGGCGACGGCCACGGCCGCTCCTCCCGGGTCTTGCCTTGGCGCTGGCCTTGATGCTGATCCTGGTGGCGGCGGGCACGCTCGGGCTGTGGTGGCTCGGGCTCTGGCCCTGGTAGGTCGGCGGATCATCTCTCCCCGGCAATAGGAAGGAAGGGCGGAGAGCTGGAGCACAGGAGGTCAGCCATGCCCTCCGCCAAGAGACTACCTGCGCTCACGCGTCAGGCGCTGGAAGATCCCGAGATCCTGCGGCGTCTGCTTCGGTCGCTCCTCCCGGAAAACACGAACCTGCGAGTGCGGGAGGACGCATTCAAGGCGCTCCTGCCGCTGGCCCAGGCGCAGCCGGAGGTTCTCCTCCCCCACTGGAGCGAGCTCGCCGGTCTGCTCAAGTCCGAGAAGGCCTTCGCCAAGTACCCGGCGGTCCACCTCCTTGCGGCGCTCGTACCGGCCGATCGGGAGCGGCGCTTCGACCGCTCGTTCAACGCATTCTTCTCGCTGCTGGAGGACGATGCGATCAGCGTTGCGGCGCACGTCGCCCGGTTGGCCGGCCCGATCGCCCGTGCCCGTCCGGACCTTGAGCCGCGCATCACTCGCCGGCTGTTGGCGTTGGACAAGAGTCACTTCGATCCCGGCCGCCGTGACCTGGTGAAGAGCTATGCCCTCGAGGCCTTCGGCGCCTACTTTGATCACTCAACTCGGCGGGCTTCGATGCTCTCCTTCGCCCGCGCGATGTCGACCTCCAAGAGTCCACGCGCGGCAAGAGCCGCCAGGACCTTCCTCAAGGCGCACGCACCGGGTTAAGCCGAAGCGCCGGCTCCGCCGTTAGAGGGGCAGGTGAGTCTGACCAGAGGTGAGGTTGGAGCGGCGGATGGCTGGGATCTCAGGTCGTACGCGCTGCGCCTGAGTCGGGCGCCGCGCGGTTGACCATCCACACGCCGACCAGGATCGCTGCGCCTCCGGCCAGCATCGGGCCGCTGATCGCCTCGCCCAGCATGGGCCAGGCCAGCAGGGCGGTGACCAGCGGGCCGAAGTAAAGGAAGACGCCCGCCTGGGTGGCATCGATCCGGTCCAGTGCGTCATACCAGAACAGGTACGCCAACCCCGAACAGCCCAGGCCCAGGAAGGCCATCGCCCACCAGCCGTCGACGCTCAGGTGGAGAATCGCCTCCGCGCCTCCCGCGGCGCCGAGCCAGCCCAGGCTGAACGCCCAGCCAAAGCCCATGACGTACAACATCATCGTCACCGGGCGCAGTGCCGTCCCGGTCTGCATGAACCGCTTGCTCAAGATGGTGAAGACGGCCCAGTTGACGGCGCTGAACGCGATCAGAATGTCACCCGGCGTCCCTGCCGTCCCGGCCAGCAGGCCGCGCAGGTCACCGTTGCTGACCACGAGCGACACCCCGGCCGCCGCCAGCAGGATGCCGGCGACGCGCCATCCCCCCATTCGCTCGTGCAGCACAAGCCAGCCGAGGATCGCAACGAAAACCGGGATCGAAGCGACGATCCACGACGTGACCGTGGCGGAGGAGCTTAACAATCCGGTGGCCTGCAGCCATTGGTGGAGCGTGATCCCCAGAAAGCCCAAGCAGCGCCAGCCAGGGAAGGTCGCGTGCGCGGGGCGCCTGGAGTTGACGCCGGGCGGCGGAGACGGCTGCCAGGACGGCGAGCCCGACGGCGAATCGCAGCACGGTGATCGTCGCCGGGTTCAACTCGCGCAGCAAGCACCTTGAGGGCCACGAACGACGCGCCCCAGAAGGCGACCGTCAGGCCAAGGCCGATGTAGGCGCTCATCGGTCAATCCCCACCCTGCACTCGTCCCCTCCGTTTCGCCCCACCCATCCGCTTCGCTGCGCCGAGCTGCGGGGAAACCTGAGCCCTTTCAGACGAAGGATGCACCTCAGGACACTACCGCCAGGCTTCCGGTGCCCATCACCTTCCAGTGGGAGGAGGGTAGCGGCTGCACGCCGGTTAGCGGGTGATCGTCAGGCGGTAGATCGAGCGCTCGACCCCACCGAGGCGGAATTTGTAGCCCTCGTCGCCGCGCAGGAAGTCGATCTCACGCCGCCCGTGCTCGATGGCCCATTGGATCAGCCGCCCGAGCAGAACCCAGCCGGGCGAGAGGGATGCGTACGCCGGATTCAACCCGGAGTTGTAGACCCACAGCCGGCCGCCGTAGTCGAAACTCCAGTACGCAGCCGCCGGGTCCGAGCCGACCTCCAGAAACGCGAGGTGCAGGCACCCGCAGTCGAAGGCCGCCTGCGTGAGCCCGAGGAAGTAGGCGCGCATCGTGTCGGTCAGGAAGGACGCTTTCGTCGGGTCCAGGGCCATCAGCCCGAGAAACGCCTCGGCCTGCGCCTGGACATCATCCTGTGCCGTGACCAGGCGCAGGCGAACGCCGGAATCCGATTCATCGGCGCGACGCATCTTTCGCCGCAGCTCATGGCGCTGCTTCTTGTCCAGGCGGTTGAGGTACGCCTCCCAGCCGCCGTCGAGGGAGACTACCGGGCACGGCTCAAGCAACTGCCGGGCCGACTGCCAACCGTGTTCGGTCGCTGCGGTTTCGAGCGCATTCAGCGTCGGCGAAGCCTCCGGAAGGTTGTACAGGTCGAGGCCGGCGATGGACGGCTCGGCCTCGATCGCCGAGAGCAGTGCCGAGGCCAACTCGGCGCTGCCCTGGGCCGGGACGATCAGGTCGAGGTAATCCGAGATCTCGAAGGAGCCGATCAGGTGCAGTCGCCCGTCGGCGTGGGGGCCGCCGGGCCGGAACAGCGGGCACAGGCCCTGCAGAACGCCTTGCTTGTCCCGCGCCGTTCCCAGCCATAGTTCCCCGGAGGGCCACTCGCCGCCCCCGAGAGACGACCACCACAGGCTTTGCACTTCGTAGCGCAGGAAAGGGACGCGGGTGGCCGCACGGTCGAGCAGCGCGTTCCACTCGCCTGCCAGCGCCTCGAGGGCCGAAGGGTGATGCTCAAAGACCAACTGCATGCGGGTCTCGCGCCAGGGACGGCTCATTCTACCAGCGGCGGCCCGCGTCTTGCACCTCGCGTTGCCAGCGCGGGAGGAACCGGTATACTAACGCCATGCCTGGTTCGCTGGAAGCCGACGTTGCCTTTGTCCACATCGCCGCCGGTGCGGCGCGGGTCACCCCCCCGCCGGGAACGCTCGCTCAGACGGCGCCGCGCCGCGCGGCGCGTGGCCGCGGCGAAGATATGTTGCTCCTGTGCCTGGGCGTCTCGGCCAGCCAGGCGCTGACGCCGGGGCTGGTCGACCACCTCGCTCGACAGGCGGCGGACTCGTACTACACCACCAACGGCTCGGTGACGGCGGCGCTTCGCGCCGCGGCCGCCGTGGTCAACGACCACCTGCACGATTTGAATCAAACCGAAGCCGGAAGCCTGCGCGTCGCCGGGCGTCTGATGCTGGGTGTCCTGCGCGGCGGCGACTTGTATCTGGCGCAGGCCGGCGCCGGCCAGGCGATCCTCATCCGCCCCGGCCAGGTCAGCCGGCTGGGATCGGACGAAGCCGCTGACCGGCCGCTGGGCCAATCGGTGAGCCCCTTCCTGCGCTACCATCACCTCGAAGCGCAGAGCGGAGACGTCGTCCTGCTCACGCCTCACGCCGGCCCGCAGTGGGCCGATCCGACGCTGGGCGGCCTGCTGACGCTCGACCTGGCGCAGGCCGTCGAACGCCTGGGAGCCGCCAGCTCGAACGATCTGACGGGCTTGCTGTTCCGCATCGCACAGCCGGGGATGGGCGGCCCCATGCCGCGCGCGACGCAGATACCGGCTGCGGCTCCGAGCTCGCGCGCCCGGTCGGCCAAGCCGCGCCCGGAACGCTCATTTGCCAGCATGGCATCCATCGGCCGCGCCTTCGGCCCCGCGGGACAGGCCGTGCAGTCGGCCTTCCAGTCTTTGGGCCAGCGCATGGTTTCGCTGCTGGCGCGCATGGCGCCCGGACTGGTGGAGCCCGGGCAGCCTGGCAGCCTGTCCCCTTCCGTGCTGGCGGGGACGGCCATCGCCGTCCCACTCGTGATCGTGATCCTGGCCAGCGTGATCTACTTCCAGCGCGGCCGCGGCGAGCAGTTCCAGGAGTACCTCGGCCAGGCACAGGCGGCCGTCGTGGCGGCGCAGCTGCAGGCCGATCCCCTGCAGGCGCGCTTCTACTGGGATCAGGCGCGCCAGTATCTCGACCAGGCCCAGCGCTACGGCGAGGGCGCCGACTACAGCATCCTGACCACGCTCGTCGATCAATCGTTGGATACGATCGACAACATTGCCCACGTCGAGTACATACCCCTCTTCAGCGGCGGGTTCGGACGTGGGGCACACCTGACCTCGATGGCCGCCACGGCTACCGATCTGTATGTCCTCGATTCGGCCGGGCCCACGATCTACCACGCCTGGAACACCGGCCGCGGCTACGAGATCGACAAGGACTTCCGCTGCCTGAAGGGCAGCGACAGCGCGGCGGAGATGGGCGCGCCGGTAGCCATCGCCGCGCAGCCTGAGCCGGGTGCGCTGGGCGTTGCCGGCGTAGTGGCGCTCGATTCAGACGGGACGCTGTTGTACTGCGCCCCCGGCCAGACCCCGGCTACAAGCCAGCTGACACCGCCCGATACCGGCTTTGGCCGCATCGACGCCATCGCCGTCTCGAACGATGTCCTCTTCGTCCTCGACCCCAAGGCCAATGCCGTGTGGCTGTACGACGCCTCCGGCGGCCTGTTCAGCGGCGCGCCGGGAATGTACTTCGCTGAGTCGGTCCCGGACCTCAAGGGCGCCGTCGACCTGGCCATGACCCAGGATGAGCTCTTCCTGCTGTACCAGAACGGCAAGCTCGATCGCTGCCAGCGCGAGCGCGAGGTAGCGGCCGGGGCGCTGCAGTCGATTCGCGTCGAGTGCGAGAAGGGCCTGACGTTCCAGGATGAACGCCCCGGCGGGGCAGCTTCAGATCACATCCCCGGCGCCGCGCCGATCACGATCGTCTACAGCGCGCCGCCGGAGCCTTCGCTCTACTTCCTCGACCTGCTGACCGGTGGTGTGTACCACTACAGCATGCGGCTGGCTTACCAGGGGCTGTACTTGCCGAGCCACGAACTCGAAGGCGAGGTGAGCTCTCTGGCGCTCGGACCACCCAACGACCTGTTCGTAGCCGCCGGATCGCAGGTGTACTACGTCGAACGTCTGCACTGACCCGGGCCTCGCGTTCCCGGGCCGAGTGGGATGACGTCCCGCTCGGCCTTTCGCGTCCCGCCCGTGGCGCTGGCTGCAGCGCTGCTCACCACGGCCATCTGGGGTTCTTCCTTCGTCGTGGCCAAAGTCGGCCTGCGCTCGATGGGGCCGATCACCCTCGCAGGCCTGCGCTACTTCGTCGCCTTTCTGCTCCTCACGCCGTTCCTCGCTCGTCGGCTTCGTTCGTCGGGCTGGCCGTCGCCGGTCCTGTTGCGCAGGCTGGCGCTCCTGGGAATCTCGGCCTACCTGGTGGGCAACGGCTCCTTCTTCATCGCCCTGCAGGTCGTGCCTTCGACGACGGTCTCCTTCCTGATGGGATTGATTCCGATCCTGATCCTGCTCGGCAGCCTGCTGTGGCTGAAGGAGAACCCGACCCGGTGGCAGGCTTTCGGGCTGGTGGTTTCGATGGCCGGGACGGTACTCTTCTTCCTGCCGGGGATGCAGGCGAATGTGTGGCGCGGCATTCCGATCCTCGGGCTGGGGATCCTCGGCTTCGGGTTCTTCGGGCTGCTCAGCCGGCTGATGGTCCGTGAGCGGCAGGTGGACTCATTGACACTGACGGCGATTCCGCTTGCCGTCGGCGGCGCAGGGCTGCTGGCGGTGGGCTTGCCATTGGAAGGTCTGCCGCATCTGACGCCCATCGGGCTGGAGATCGTCCTCTGGCTGGCGGTGGTCAACACCGCCATCGCCTACCTGCTCTACAACCACGCCTTGCAGCACATGACTGCGCTGCAGATGAACTTGGTCCTCAACCTGTCGCCGTTTGTCACCGCGCTGCTGGCCTTGGTGGTCCTGGGCGAGCAACTGGTCGCGGTGCAGTGGACCGGGATGGTCGTCGGAGCTGCCGGCGTGGCGCTGGCGCAGCGCGGCAGGGCACCGCAATCGCCGCTGGGGACGTCCGCACCGGTGGCGGGACCTTAGGACGGGGACGACCCCCACCTCAACCCTCCCCTTGGAGAGTGAGGGCAAGGGTGGGGGTGGGGCTTGGCGTCCTGCGGTCCATGCGGAGCATGCGCCGCATGTGCAGCACGCGTAGATGGCGCTTAAGGTTCTTTGACTTCTGCCTGCGCCAAGGCTAAAATCAATCTTCGAGCATGAGTGCGGAGGCGGTCCCTTGAGTCGCTGGGCGGGAAAGTACGTCATCGGATTGACCGGCAACATCGCCACCGGCAAGAGCGTGGTGCGCAAGATGCTCGAGCATCTCGGCGCCTACGGGATCGATGCCGACGCGCTCGGACATCGCGCCATTGCCAAGGGCGCGCCCGGCTACCCTCTGGTGCTGAAGGCGTTCGGCGAGTGGATCCTGGACGAAGAAGGTCAGATCGACCGCGGCCGCATGGCCAAGCTGGCCTTCTCCGATCCCTCGGCCCTCGAGCGTCTCGAGGCGATCATCCACCCGCTGGTGACGCAGGCCGTCGATCTGCTCATCCGCCGCGCCAAACAATCCGTCGTCGCGATCGAAGCGATCAAGATGCTGGAGACTGACCTGGCCGCCGGCTGCGACACGATCTGGGTGGTCGACGCCCCCGAAGAGATGCAAGTGGCGCGCCTGATGCACAAGCGCAACATGTCGGAAGCCGCCGCGCGGCAGCGCATCGCCGCCCAGCCTCCCCAGAGCCTCAAACTGCGCGCCGCCAAGGTCATCGTCCACAACGACGGCAACTTCGAGAATACCTGGGACCAGGTGCAGCTGGCCTGGACCAAACTGCCCACACCGGAAGAACCGCTGCTTCCCACGCCGCCGCCTGTTCGCCCGGGGCAGATCGTCATCCGCCGCGGTCGGCCGCAGGACGCCGACGAGATCGCCCGTTTTGTCACGCGGGTCACGCACGGCAAGCGCCACATGACGCGCGGCGACGTGATGGCATCTTTTGGCGAGAAGGCGTTCCTGCTGATCGAGCGGGACGGCAAGCTGGCCGGCGTTGCCGGCTGGCAGGTCGAGAACCTGGTCACGCGTATCGACGAGCTGTATTTCGAGGCCGGGGTCGCCCTCGACCAGGCCATCCCGGCGCTGATGGAGTCGGTCGAAACCGCCTCGTCCGAGCTCCAGAGCGAGGCGGCGCTGTTGTTCCTGCCGCCGTACCTGGCACAGCATGTCGGGTCGTGGCGCGCCGTCGGCTACCGTCCGCAGACCATTCAGGGCCTGGGCGTGCGCGCCTGGCAGGAAGCTGCCGTCGAGTCGATGCCACGCGGTTCGTCGCTGTGGTTCAAGCGACTGCGCGACGATCGCGTGCTGCGCCCGATGTAGTCGTCGCCCGAAGCGCGCCGGCAAACGTCTGTTCCTCCACCCCTGCCCCTCCTGCTTCGGTCGCGTGCCTTCGCTTCACGTCCGCGATCACGGAAGCCGCGCCACACGACGCTCGTAGCCGGAGCCCTCAGGCAGCGATCAATCGTGCCCGGAGGTCCCACGGCGACCAAGCCACGCAGGCTTTGGCCTGCGGCTACCTGCCTGCAATTCATGCCCCCGTGTCAAGCGAGGCCGCGCCACACGACGTCCACAGCCGCAGCCTTCAGGATGAACCGGGCCTCGGCCGCCGGTCGTCATTTGTGGGGAACGCGTAGGGGCGAAGCATGCTTCGCCCCTACGAAACACGGGCAGATCCCCAGGCTCGAGGCGCGTCACCGATGGGCGTAGGCGCGGGTTTGAAACCCGCCCCTACGGCGCCGACGGCGAACCTACCCGTTGCACGCGGTCATGCGAACGATGCCCGTCGCCCGAGCCATCTGGCCGCGCCTCACTTCGACCGCCCGGTGTCATACGAATGGAAGGATGAGGGGCGAATCACCGGCAAGGGCCGCACGTCCCCGACGGGTCCCCGCCATACCCAGATTTGGACCTGAAGCCCAACTCGACGCGCGATTATGCAGCCGGCATCTGGCAGCGCCTATCCTCTGTGTTGCCTCGCACCTACTCCGACTCGCCCAGGCGAATGTGGCAGTACGAACTCGTAGCGTTCGGGGCTCACCCGGCCGTGTTCCACGGCCGCGATCACCGCGCAGCCCGGCTCGTGCAGGTGCGTGCAGTCGTTGAAGGCGCAGTCGGCCACCAGATCGCGCAGCTCGGGGAAATACCCATCAAGCTCTTCCGGCTCGATATCCCACAGCGCGAAGGCGCGCAGCCCGGGAGTGTCGGCCACGTACCCGCCCGCCTCCAGCGCCATCAGCTCGGGAACGACCGTGGTGTGCGTCCCTTTCCCCGTATTCTGGCTCACCTCGCCGGTGTGCAGCCCGAGACCCGGCTGGATGGCGTTTAGCATGCTGGACTTGCCCACGCCTGACGGTCCGGCGAAGACCGAGATCTTTCCCGCCAACGCCTTGCGCAGTCCCTTGATGCCCTTGCCCGTCAGGGCGGAGACGTAATGCACCGGATAGCCGAGGCGCGCGTACTCGTCGAACTCGTCGCGCGCGGCGCGTTCGACCACCAGGTCGATCTTGTTGGCGCACACCTGCGCCGGGATTTGCTCGCGCTCGGCCACCACCAGCAGGCGGTCGAGCATGCGGAAGTTGGGATCGGGGTCGGCGCAGGCGAAGACGAAGACGACCTGGTCGGGGTTGGCGACGATCACCTGCTCGGCCTTGCGCCCCGGCGCCTGGCGCGAGAGCACGCGCTGGCGCGGGGCGACGTCCTCGATGCTGCCGGTCCCATCCGCCAGCCGGGTCACATGCACCCGGTCCCCGACGGCGGCGGCATCGCCGGTGCGCGGGCCGCGCTTGAGCTTGCCGCGCAGCTGGGCCACGATGCGGCCCTCGTCCGTCGCCACCTCGAAGAACCCCGACTGGGCGCGCACGATCAGTCCGGGGACGATGTCCGGTTCGGGCATAACGTCAGGGGGTGGGTGTTTCAGTGGCGTCGCCGCCCTCGGGCGTCGGCGTGCGCCACACGCCGATCTGCGACTCCCAGGGGTAGAGCGTGAAGGGGCGTCCAAAGAAGTACGACTCGATCACGCGGCGAAAGATTGGCGCCGCCCACTCCGAGCCCTCGCCTTGGTTCTCGGCCAACACCACGACGGCGATGTCCGGCTTCTCCGGCTCGTTGCGGAATGTGTAGCCGGCGAACCAGGCATGTGACTCCGTCCCCTCCCCGCTGGTCGCCGTGCCGGTCTTGCCGGCCAGGTCGATGTTCAACCCAAGGAAGCGGCGGTAGGCCGTGCCTTTCGGCTCGCGCACCACCTGCGTCATCGCCTGTTGGATGAACGCCAGGTTCTCGGCCGAGACCGGGATCTTGCCCTGTTCGACGACGGCGAACTGTCGGCTGACCGCGCCTTCGGCGGTCTGGATCGTCTCGACGATCTGCGGCTGATAGAGCGTCCCGCCGTTGCCGACGGCGGCGATGAAGCGCGCCACCTGCAGGGGCGTGACGCCCATCGAGGCCTGGCCGATCGCCAGCTGCACCGAGTCGCCGGCGCTCCACTCCCGGCCGAGGTTGGCCAGCGTCCACTCCGGGTCCGGGATCAGGCCCTGTGACTCACCGATCTCGATCCCGGTCGCCTGGCCCAGGCCAAAGCCCTTGGCCATGTCGGGCAGCGCCGTCGGGAAGCCGCGGTCGAACAGCGCCAGCCCGATGTGCCAGAACCACGGGTTGCACGAGCGCTCGAGGCCCTGCATCAGTGTCAGCGTGCCGTGCGGCGCTATTTCCTTGGTGACGGTCCAGTCGTGCCCGGTGAATCCCGGCAGTTCCTCGAAGTAGCCGTTGCAGGTGTACTCGCTGTCCGGCGTGAAGGCCTTGGTCTCGAGTGCCGCCGCCATGGTCATGATCTTGAACACCGAGCCGAGCGGGTAGGCGCTGTCGGTGGCGCGGTCGAGGTACGGGTTGTCGTTGCGTCGGCCAAGCTCCGTCAGCCCGGGGCCGCTGTTCGGGTTGTTGGCGTTGAACAGGTTAGGGTCGAACGACGGCGAGGAGGCGATGGCCAGGACGCGCCCCGTATTGCGCTCGAGGACGACGATCGCGCCGCGCAATCCTTCCAGCGCCTGCTGCGCCTCGAGCTGGAGGTTTCGGTCCAGCGTGGTCGTCACCGCCTGCGGGACGCCGGGGTCGCGCGACGCCAGCGGCGTGAGCACCTGCCCGCTCGTGTCGCGCACGTACAGCGTGCCGCCGGGCCGGCCGCGCAGTTCGTTCTCGAACACGAACTCCAACCCGGTCTGGCCGACGAACTCATCCCCGGCGTAGCCGCGCTGCCTGTATTCGTCGGCCTGCTCCACATTGATCTGCGCCACGTACCCGACGGCCTGCGACGACTGCTCGCCCAGCGGGTAGTAGCGCCCGGAGTAGGTGCCCCAATTCGTCCCGCCGACGGCCGCCAGCGTGCCCTCGATGCGCTGGAAATCTTCCAGCGCCACCTCGCCCAGCGGGATCAGATAGTCGGTGCCGCGGAACGACTCATACAGCGCCTGGATGCTGCCGGTGCTACGGTCGAACAGACGGCCGAGGACGGTCAGCATCGTTTCCTCGGCCTTCTCGTCGCCGATCAGGTTGGGTTGGATGTAGACAGCCACGACGTCGGCCTGCACCGCCAGCGCCAGCCCATTGCGATCGTAGATGTTGGCCCGCGTCGGCGTGACCACATCCATGAACAGGCTCGTGCCCTGGGTCAGCTCGGGCACGACGGTCGTCGGCGCCCAGGCCACCTTCCACTCCCCCGCCTCGCGCACGAGCGACAGGTAGGTGTCGCGCACCACGTCGCCGACCACCGAACTGGTGAGCGTGATGCGGTAAGAAACCTGCGCCTCGCGCGGATTGACCAGCGACGAGGTGATCTGGTAGTCGATCGACGCCAGCGCAGCCGTCTGCTTCACTTCCTGATAGAAGGAAACGAACTCTTCCTCGGTCATACTGTCCTGGCTGAGGGGAGTGAGCAGCGCGTACATCGCCGGGAGGTCATCGCGCTTCCACGCATCCAGGAACAGTCGGGCGCCGATCTCTGGATCGGGCGCGGCGACGTTGGTGATGACCGGCGTCGGCAGCGTCGGGCTCGGCTCAGGTGTCTTGGGGCCGGAGCGCAGGGTGCAGCCGGCGAGCATCCCTCCGACCAGGAGGCCGACCGCCAGCGCGCGCTTCACGCGTCCGTCCCCAAGATCGCAGGGTAGATCTCGCAGGTGTAGTGGGTGTGCGCCTGACAGGCGGCGGGGATATCCGCCTCCGACGCCAGCCCGCGTCGCCGCATCAGCCGTGCCAGGTGGCACAGAGGCAAGCCCATCACGTTGGCGTAGCAGCCGGTCATCCGCTCGATGGCCACCAACTCAAAGCCCCGATCCTGAATGCCGTAGGCGCCGGCTTTGTCCAGCGCCGCGCCGGAGCGCACGTAGGCGTCGGCTTCTGCGGGAGTGTACTCGCGCATCGGGACGCGTGTGGTGCAGACGTCGTGCGCCTCCCACGACTCGCCCGCCACCAGCAGGGTCAACCCGGTGACGACGTCGTGCTCGCGCCCGCGCAGCGACTCCAGCATGGCGAGCGCCTCGCCGGCATCGGCCGGCTTGCCGAGCAGAGCCCCGTCCAGCACCACGACCGTGTCGGCCGCCAGGATCAGCGACCCGGCAGCCGAATCCGCCGCCACCGCATGTGCCTTGACCCGAGACAGGCGGCGCGCCAGTCCGAGGGCATCCTCGCCGGGCAACGGCTGCTCGTCGGCTTGCGCCGGCCTGACCAGCGCCGTCCACCGCGTCAGCGCCAGCAGTTCACGCCGGCGCGGCGAGGCCGACGCCAAGACAAGCTGCGGGACCGCGGCTCCAGAGGTCATGCGCCGCGATTCTAACACAGCGGTTGTCGCGCCCGCCGGAGCACGATGTTAGAATGGCCCGTCGGTCGTCAGGCGCCTCCATCGCCGCAGCCGATCGACCGAACCCGATTTCGCTGGCGATCCAGGACCCACGTGGCCGTTTCTCCCTCCACCCGCAGATCCGCGCTTCCCTACTTCGCACTGGCGATCGGTGTGGTGGCGCTGGGATTCTCGGCGCTGTTCGTGCGCTGGGCGAACGCGCCCGGCCCGGTCACCGGCGCCTACCGCATGGGTCTGGCCAGCATGGTCCTGCTGCCCCTCGCCATGCGCCGCGGGCGCGGGCGTGCCTGGCCGCGCCGCGGGGTGATCTTTGCGGTGCTCGGTGGGACGTCGCTGGCTCTCGACATCGCCCTGTGGAACACGAGCGTCAACATGACCCGGGCTGCCAACGCCGCCCTGTTCGGCAACACGGCGCCGTTGTGGGTGGCGGTCGCCGGCTGGGCGTTCTTCGGCGAGCGACTGCCGGCCCTCTTTTGGGGCGGGCTGGGGATCACGCTGCTGGGCGCGGGCGCCGTCGCCGGCGCCGATTTCCTCGTCCATCCGACGCTCGGCTGGGGCGACGTTCTCGGCCTTCTGGCGGGCGTGTTCTACGCCGGCTACTACCTGGCCACGCAGTTCGGCCGCCGGCACCTCGACTCAGCCCGCTACGTCTGGCTGGCGGGCGCCGCCTCGGCCACCGTTTTGCTGTTGATCTGCTTGTTCGCCGGCCTACCGCTCACCGGCTACTCGCTGCAAACGTATCTGGCCTTCTTCGGCGCGGCGCTGGTGACCCAGTCCATCGGCTACCTGGTCGTCGGCTACGCCCTCGGCCACCTGCCCGCCTCGCTCGTCTCCCCGATCATGATCGGACAGCCGGTGATGACCGCACTGCTCGGCATCCCGCTGCTCGGTGAAACCCTGACCTCCGTGCAGTGGCTCGGCGGTGCGGCCGTCGTGACCGGCGTGTATCTGATCAACCGCGCCCACAGCCGCCAGGCGCCGGAGCCCGCCGAAGCCAACGCTTAGGCGAGCGGAGCCCGCGCTTGTCGTAAGCCAAGTCCGTCGGCTCCGCCGTCGAACCTAGGGGGCGCCGCGTCCGGCTGCCCGCGCCCGCGATGGTACAATGCCCGCGATGGACCTGTTCGACCACGCATTGGCGCAGCGACTGGCCCGGGAGGCGCCCCTGGCGGCGCGCATGCGCCCGCGCACGCTCGACGAATTCGTCGGCCAGGATGCCATCGTCGGGCCCGGCCGCCTGCTGCGCCGGGCGATCGAGTCCGACCGGCTCTTCGCCTCGATCCTGCTGTGGGGCCCCCCCGGCTCGGGTAAGACCACCCTGGCGATGGTCATCGCCAACACCACACGTTCGCACTTTGAGATCATCTCCGCCGTCCTGGCCGGCATCCCTGAGCTGCGCCGGGTGATCGCCGAGGCCACCGAACGCCGCAAGCTTCACGGCCGGCGGACGATCCTGTTCGTCGACGAGGTCCACCGCTGGAATAAGGCGCAGCAGGACGCGCTGCTGCCGCACGTGGAGACCGGCACGCTCACGCTTATCGGCGCCACGACCGAGAACCCCTACTTCGAGGTTATCGGCGCGCTGGTCTCGCGATCTCGCATCTTCCAGCTGCGGCCGCTCGAGGACGATCAGGTGCGGCGCGTGATCCGCACGGCCCTGAGCGACACCGAGCGCGGCTACGGCGGACGGCCGATCCGCCTCGACGACGACGCGCTGGAGCACCTGATCAACGTCGCCGGCGGGGACGCGCGCAATGCCCTCAACGCCCTCGAGCTGGCAGTCGAAACCACCTTGCCCGGAGCCGACGGTGCTCTGCATCTGACGCTCGACGTGGCGCAGGAGTCGATCCAGCGCCGCGCCGTCCTGTACGACAAGGACGGGGACGCCCACTACGACACGATCTCGGCCTTCATCAAATCGGTGCGCGGCTCGGATCCGGACGCAGCGCTCTACTGGCTGGCCAAGATGCTGTACGCCGGCGAGTCGCCGCGCTTCATCGTCCGCCGGCTCTTGATCCTCGCTGGCGAGGACATCGGGCTTGCCGACCCGTTGGGGCTGGTCGTTGCCTCCGCCGCGGCCCAGGCCTTCGAGTTCGTCGGTCTGCCGGAGGGCATCTATCCGATTGTCGAGGCGACGCTCTACCTGGCGACGGCGCCGAAATCCAACAGTGCCACGGCCTACTTCAAGGCCCTGCGCCTGCTGGAAGAAGAAGGCGAGATCGAGGTGCCGAGGCATCTGCAGGATGCCAACCGTGATGCGGCCGCCCTGGGTCACGGCGCCGGCTACCGCTATCCGCACGAGTTTCCCGAACACCACATTGGCCAACAGTATCTTCCCACTTCCTTGCTGGGCACCTACTTCTACCGCCCATCCGAGCAAGGCTATGAGGCCAGCGTCGCCGATCGTCTTGAGCGCTGGCGGCAGGCGCAGCGCCAGGCGCTGGGCATCGAGGCCGGCCGCCATGCGCCCGAACTTTCGGAGGCCGAAGTACTCGAACTCAAGCGCCAGCACGGGCGAGGGCCGATCACCGGGCGCGAGACGGCATGACCACGCTGTACCTGATCCGCCACGCCGAAAACGACTTCATGCGCCAGCACAAACTGGCCGGCTGGCTGCCCGGGATCCACCTGAACGACCGAGGCCGCGCCCAGGCCGAAGGGCTCGTGCCTGCCTTCGAGGGCCTGCGACTGCAGGCGCTCTACAGCAGCCCGCTGGAGCGCGCCGTCGAGACCGCCGCCCCGCTGGCGCGGGCACACGACCTGGCTGTTCACCGGCGTCCCGGGCTGGGCGAAATCCACTACGGGCGCTGGCAGGGCCAGCCGCTGAGCCGCCTGCGCCGGCTCAAGCTGTGGTCACAGGTGCAGGCGACGCCCTTCCCGCGTCACACTGCCGGAAGGCGAATCATTCCGCCAGGCGCAAGCCCGGATCGTCGACGAGCTCGAACGGATCCTGGCGCTGCACCGCGGCGCGGTCGCCTGCTTCTCGCACGCCGACCCGATCAAGCTCGCGCTGGCCCACTACCTCGGGCAGCCGCTCGATCTCTTCCAGCGCCTGACGATCGAGCCGGCGTCGGTCAGCACGCTGCTCATCGGCGACGGGCGGGTGCGTGTACAGTCGATCAACGACACCCGCGCCACGCGGTCGCCGGGCGCTGGATGATATACTTCGCCGCATTCGCATCCCGGGGCAGACGGAGCACGTGATGGCGGACAAGGAGTACGAACTCAATCCAGTGTCCCGCATGACCACCGGCACCGTCGGGCCGGCTGGCAAACGCGTGTTCTATCTGCAGGCTCGGGGCGAGGCCGAGACCGTCACGTTGATCGTGGAAAAGGCCCAGGTGCAGTCGCTGGCCATCGGGCTGGAACAGTATCTGCAGGAACTGCAGCAGCGCTTTCCCGCCCTGGAGGAGGCCAGCCCCGACTTCGATGAGTCCGAGATGGACCTCGACCTGCCCGTCGATCCGGCCTTCCGGGTGGGGCAGCTCGGCCTCGGCTACGACGAGGCCTCGGACCACCTGGTGTTGGTGGCGCGTGAGATCCAGCCCGAGGGGGCCGACCCTGAGGCAGCCTCCGTGGCACGCTTCTGGTGCACGCGATCCCAGCTCTGGGCGATGTGCCGCTGGGGGATCGAGATCGCGGGCCGCGGGCGCCCGATCTGCGGAAACTGCGGCGAGCCGATCGACCCGGAAGGGCACTTCTGCCCGAAGCGGAATGGGCACAAGCACTAGCAAGAAGCGACTAGCTGCTAGCGGCTAGCTGCTGGCTAGCGGCCAGCTGCTAGTTGCTGGTTGCTTCCTCCCCATGCCCTCCCCCGACCCACTCACGATCCTCTCCACCGGCACCCTCGAGCTGAAGGGTCAGTTCGTGTGGGGGTCGAATTACACTTTCTTGGTGCAGGCATCGCTCGGAAGCGAAATCGTCCCGGGCGTCTACAAGCCGGCGCGCGGCGAACGCCCATTGTGGGACTTTCCGGAAGGATCGCTTGCCCAGCGCGAGGTGGCGGCCTACGTCGTCTCCCGCACCCTGGGATGGGACCTGGTCCCGCCGACGGTCCTGCGCCCGGACGGCCCTGCCGGCCCGGGGTCGCTGCAGTTGTTCGTGGACGCCGATCCCGAGCGGCACTACTTCAGTTTCAGCGGGGCCGAGAAGCAGCGCCTGCGCCCGGCGGCGCTCTTCGACCTGCTGATCAACAACGCCGATCGCAAAGGCGGCCACGTCCTGCTCGGGGAGAGCGACCACCTGTGGCTGATCGATCACGGCGTCTGCTTTCACATGGAAGACAAGCTGCGCACGGTGATCTGGGATTTCGTCGGCGAGCCGATCCCCGACGAGCTGCTTGCAGGATTGCGTGCCTTCCGCCGTGGGATGAAGGAGGATGCGACGCTGCAGGCGGAGCTGGCGGCACTCCTGTCGGCTCCGGAACTGTCGGCGCTGCAGGCCCGCGCCGGCCGGCTGCTCCGCCTCAAACGCTTCCCGCCGCCCGGCGCCGGGAGACCGTATCCATGGCCGCTGGTCTAGCGCCGCGGGCGCACTCCATGAGGGATGACGATGTCTGACGAACTGCGCCTCGCCTTCCTGGGTTTCGGCAACGTCGGCCGTGCGCTGGCGCGCCTCCTGGAAACCAAACGCACCCACCTGCAGACCGCCTACGGGCTGCGCACCCGCGTCGTCGCCATTGCCACCGGGCGGCACGGCGCTATCGTCCGTCCCGAGGGGATCGACGCCGTAGAAGCGACCGAGGCGGTCGAGGCCGGTCGTTCGATCTCCGGCCTGGGCACCCCCGCCCCCGCGGACGGGCTGGCGTTCGTCCAGGCGCTGAAGGCCGACGTCGTGCTCGAGTCGATCCCGGTCAACTACCAGACCGGGCAGCCCGCGCTCGGCTACCTCGAAGCGGCCCTGGCGCGCGGCCTGCATGTCGTCAGCGCCAACAAAGGACCGGTGGTCCACGGCTACCGCCGCCTCACCGACCTCGCCCATCAGCACGGGGTCCGCTACCTGTTTGAATCGGCGGTCATGGATGGCGCCCCGATCTTCTCGCTGTGGCGCGAAGCGCTGCCCGCCGCCGTGCTGTCGTCCTTCCGCGGCATCCTGAACTCGACGACCAACCTGATCCTGACCCTCATGGAAGCGGGTCAAACGTACGATCAAGCGCTGGCCTACGCACAGTCGATCGGGATCGCCGAGACCGACCCCTCGGGGGACATCCTGGGCTGGGATGCGGCGGTCAAGGTGGCGGCGCTGGTCACGGTCCTGATGGATACGCCGCTCACCCCGGAACAAGTGGCGCGCCGCGGGATCGACGGCCTGTCGCTGGAGCAGATCGAGACGGCGAGGCGCGACGGACGTCGCTGGAAGCTGGTGTGCACGGCGGAGCGAACCCCGGCAGGAATCGTGGCTCGCGTCCAGCCGGAGCTCGTCGATCCGTCCGATCCGCTGTACACCGTCTCGGGAACCTCGTCGGCGGTCACGTTCATCACCGATGTACTTGCCTTCGCTGACCGTCACCGAGGGCGACCCGGGTCCGGTGACCACCGCCTACGGGATGTTGGCCGACCTGTTGCGCGCGGCGGGCGCACTGTAGGCGCACCAGGTCCACGGGCGGGAACTGCCCACGCGGTGTTCGCCCCAGGTCCGCAGGCGTGCAGCGCCGGATCGTCCAAGTCCGAAGTTCGGGCGAGAGGCTGCTGGAGTGGGATGGGCAATTCGCCCACGAACCGATATGAAGAAGGTGCCGCACGCAGCTGGACACTCCCGACTGTGCCCGAGGCCCCTCCGATTGCCCGGCCTCCGGTTCCGCTTCCGACGTCTGGCCGGAGCGGGCGACTACGCTGCCATCGCTCGCCTGCGCGTCGCCTGCGCCCTGGAAGACGGCAGCAGCGAGATGCCGACCGAAGCGGATATCGCCAACTACCTCGAGAACCCCTTGTACACTGATCCGTTCCGCGACACGATCCTGACTGAGGTCGAAGGCACAATCGTGGGCATGCAATGGACGACGGCGCGGGTCATGGAGGGACTCTTCGTGGGAGGGTTACGCGGCTACGTCCATCCAGCATGGCGGCGGCACGGCCTCGGGCGTGCGTTGCTCGCCCACGGCGAACGTCACGCCCGAGCCCATGTCCCGGCGGAAGCGACCGGCCTGCCGGGGGCCTGGCAGGCGGAGGCCTCCAGCCTCGAGACGGGGGCCATGGCCCTGTTCCGCGGGTCCGGCTACCTCCCCTTCCGCTACGCCTACGACATGACCCGCGACCTGGCCGAACCGATCCCCGCGTTGGCGCTGCCTCCCGGGATCGAGATCCGCCCCGCCCGCCCAGAGCACTACCGCGCCATCTGGGAGGCCGAGCGCGAGGCGTTCCAGGACAACTGGGGCTACACGCCATGGCCGGAGGAGAACTACCAGCGGTTCCTGGGCTATCCACACTACGACCCGATGCTGTGGCGCATCGCCTGGGAGGGCGATCAAGTGGTCGGCTTGGTGTTGAACGTCGTCAATGCCGAAGAGAACGCCGCCTTTGGCCGCAGCCGCGGCTATGCGGAGGACATCGCAGTGCGCCGGCCCTGGAGGCGAAAGGGGATTGCCTCGGCGCTTCTGGCGGACTCGCTGCGCGCCGCTGCAGGCGCGCGGCCTGGCCGAAGCTGCCCTTGGCGTCGACGCCGATAACCCTCGCGCTCTGGCCCTATACGAACGCCTGGGCTTCAAAGCCGTCTCGGAGTGGATTACATACCGCAGGCCCTGGCCGGTCGAATCGATCGAAGGCGAGACCGCTTCCGGGGAGGGGTAGAGCCCATGACGTCGAACTCTAGCCCGCCTGCCGTACGTGCTGTCGTCTGGGACCTGGGCGGCGTGATCCTGCGCACGATGGATTGGGGCCCGCGTTCCCGGTGGGAAGAACGACTCGGGCTGCCGCACATGCAGCTGACACGCCTGGTGTTCGAAAGCGATGCCAGCCGACGAGCGACCCTGGGACAGGCCTCGGACGACGACGTATGGGATTCGGTGGCCGAGGCGCTGCAGCTCGATCCGGTGACACGCGACCAGCTGCGCCGCGAGTTCTTCGCCCACGACAAGATCGACGCCGCCTTGATGGAATTCATTCGCGGCCTGCGCCGCCACATCCGCGTCGGCATGATCACCAACGCCTGGCCGGGCATACGCCGCTACCTGGAGACCGACTTCCAGATCGCCGATGCCTTCGACCCTCTGATCGTCTCAGCCGAGGTTGGCATCGCCAAACCGGATCCGCGCATCTACCAGTTGGCGCTGGAGAAAATCGGCGTCGACGCGTCGGCGGCGGTCTTTGTGGATGACTCCGAGGCCAACGTCATCGGGGCGCGCTGGGTGGGAATGCAGGCGGTGCAGTTCTCGTCGACCGCGCAGGCGATCGCCGCGGTGCGCGGGCTGCTGCGCGGACCCTCGACAGACTGAGCGGGCGGCAGGCGCCCGCAGCATCTGCCCGGTGCCCGGCGATGAGCAGCTCCACTTCCATTGAAACTGGGCAGGGAGAAAGGCGAGCCCCCTGCCATTCGCATGACGGCCGGCACTGCCGCTCTTGCCGGAAGGCCCCGTCCGCTTGCCGTAGGGAAGGGCGACCTCTGACCGCAGGCATCGAATTCGATCCCAATGTCGTCCCGCAGGGCGTGCGGTGCGATTGGGTCTTGGGTCGGAGGTGGCCACGGCCTACAGGGGCGAGCAGTCCTGCGATGGCCTGAGGCTCTCGAGTCCACTGTAGGCCACGCCGGTTGGCAAGTCAATCGGCGTATCGCTTAAAGAAGGTACCAACCGGCTGGACGACGCGTTCGCTTACGCCGCCAGGGCTATAATCCCGCCACCGCCGCCACGAAGATGGCGTCTCATCGGCCCCCTCCCCTGACCGCGCCTCAGGGGGAGGATCACTCGCAGGCACCGCCGGGCCGGCCCGGAGAGGATCGGATCATGAGCCGTCGGGTGAAGCTGATCTTCAATCCTCATGCCAACCGTGGGAGCGCCTGGGAAGTCGCCACTGCACTGCAGGCGATCGTCGCCCGCTACGGGGAAGCCGAATGGGCTTCCACCGAGCATCCGCTCCACGCCGCGGACTTGGCGGAGGAGGCCGGCCAGCAGGGGTTCGACGTGGTGGCGGCGGTGGGCGGAGACGGCACGTCCAACGAAGTGCTCAACGGCCTGATGCGGCTCCCCGCCGAGAGCCGGCCCCTGATGGCCGCTGTCCCCGTCGGCTCCGGAAACGATTTCGCCTCGAACGTCGGCGTGGCGCACGACCCTGAGACGGCGATGCAGCGTATCTTCACCGGCGATCCGCGAACGATCGACCTCGGCCAGGTCACCGATCAGGCGGGCCGCTCCCGGTATTTCGGAAACGTCCTGGGCATCGGCTTCGATGCCTGGGTCACCTTGTATTCGTACCGCGTCACTCGCCTGAAGGGATTCGCGATGTACCTGTGGTGCGTCCTGCAGGCGATCGCCCGCAACAACGCCGCGCCCGTGGTCAACGTCCGGACGGACCAGGAGTCGTTCCAGCAGGCGGCGCTGATGTTCTGCGTCTGCAACGGTGCGCGCGAGGGCGGAGGTTTCTTCGTCGCTCCGGACGCCCGCCCGGATGATGGTGTCTTCCACTATGCGGTGATCGAGCAAGTGTCGCGCCTGATGATGCTGCGCCTGCTGCCCGAGGTGATGAAGGGTACGCACGGCCGATTCCGGCAAGTGCGGATGGGGAAGTTCGCCGAGATGGAACTGCAATCCGACCGGCCTCTGGCGATCCATACCGACGGCGAGATCACGGCCGGCTTCCAGTCCGACGTCACCGGTCTGAGCATCCGCTTGCTGCCCGGCGCCTTGCGGATCATCGTCTAGGATCTTCCGGGCGGCCCTCGGCATGCAGCCGCTCCTGCGGACGCTTCAGGACCACGACTTCGGCCACCTGCGC
Organism: uncultured Chloroflexia bacterium; assembly: GCA_963777165.1. Taxonomy (GTDB): domain Bacteria; phylum Chloroflexota; class Anaerolineae; order Anaerolineales; family E44-bin32; genus DYJB01. The sequence continues at coordinate 214,168 of CAVZPO010000002.1, read as the reverse complement.
ATCCTGGCCGAAGTCTGGGGCTTCGACCCTCCCGCCGGGCCTTCGCCCCAGGCCGCCCGGACGCTGGCCAAGGCGATGCTCGAGCCCAGCACGCTCGGCGAGATGATCGAAAGCCTCCCCCAGGACGCCCGGCAGACGCTCCAGGCATTGCAGGCGGCCGGGGGGCGTATGCCGCTGGCTGACCTCACCCGACGGTACGGCCCATTGCGCGAGGTCGGCGCCGCGCGTCGCGACCGGGAGAAGGTCTGGCGCCAGCCGGCCTCGCCGCTCGAGACCCTTTGGTACCGCGGACTGCTGGCGCGCGCATTCGCCGATTCGCCAGCCGGGCCGTGCGAGTTCGGCTTCATCCCCAACGACATCCTCGATCAGATCAGGCCCGAGTCCGCGCCACCGAACGCACCGCTGGGTCATCCGTCCCCGGAGCCACCCACCACGATCCCAGCGGACGATTCGGCGGTGGACGATGCGGTCACGCTCCTGGCCGCCCTGCGCCGCCGACCTTCGCGTGACCTCGAGCCTGCGGAAGCCTGGCTGCTCCCCTTCACCCGCCACCTGCGGCACGCCGAATCCGCACGCCTGCTCGTCGCGCTGCTCCGCGACCTGGGGATCGTCCAGGGTCCGCCGCTTCGCCCTCAGGCGCGTGAGGTCCACGAACTGCTCGACCTTCCGGGGACGGCGATTCAGGCGCGGTTGATCCACACCTGGTTGGGCACGACGGGTTGGAACGACCTGGCGCACGCCCCCGGATTGCAGACCGCCGGCGGGAGTTGGCCGAACGATCCCGTCGCCGCCCGGCGTTTGATGGCCCAATGGCTTGGGGATGTTCCTCGCGGGACCTGGTGGGACCTGGACGCGTTTGTGGCACAGGCCCGCGAACGGCATCCAGGCTTTCAACGCCCCGGCGGCGATTTCAACTCGTGGTACCTGCAGGAGGCGTCGACCGGGCAGTTCCTGCGCGGTTTCGAGCACTGGGAGGCCATCGAAGGACGGCTGCTGCGCTTTGTTGTGACCGGGCCGCTGCATTGGCTGGGTGCAGTCGAAGTGGGCGTCGAGCCTCAGACCCATCGGGTGACGGCCTTTCGTACTACCGCCGCATTCGACGTGCTGACCGGCGGAGTGACTCCGACGGCAAATGAGGCGCCGCAGGCCGCGGCCAGCCTGTTCCCCGACGCTCACCTGGTGGTGCCGCGCACGGCGGGCAGGGCCCTTCGCTACCAGGTTGCCCGCTGGGCCGCGTGGGGCGCACTCTCGCCGGAAGGATACGCCTACCGAATCACGCCTCGTGCGATCGAGGCTGCCGGGAAGCAGGGGTTGCGCGCCGGGCAGGTCCTGGCGATCCTCAAGGCCGCGTGTGCGTCCCCGGTGCCCGGAACCTCTCGAGCGAGCGATCGAGCGCGCCGCGACCCGTGGCGCCGAGGTCCGGGTGCATACCCTCAGGGTCCTGCGGGTCTCCAGCCCGAGGCTGCTTGAGGAGCTCCGCCGCCGCCGAGCCACGGCCCGCTTTCTGGGTGAGTCGCTCGGGCGCGACACCGTCGCCCTCCGCTCCGAGGACTGGCAGGCGCTGTGCGAGGCCGCCGCGCGCCTCGGGCTCTTGATCGAACCTCCGCCCGCAGACGAATGACCAGACGAGGCACACCAGGCGGCGGGTCGCTCGAGGAGTTCGCCGCCTCGCAGTGCTCGACATGCCCCGAGCACCGGTCGGAGGCGGTGACGCTCGGGACCGTTCCTGCGGAACGGCTGTCGATCGGCGGCGGGGCCGTCCCGTTCGAGAAGTCATGGTTCTTCTTCGAGAATCAGGGCAAGCGGATCGGCCTGGCCGTGCATGACCCGGACACGCTCGATCCGCTGGACGAGGTGCTGGCAACCTCTCGGCTCGAGGCAGACTGATCTTCGCGCCTCCGATTGATGACCAAAGGGGCGGCCGCCCGGCCGCCCCCCGTAGATAGTCTTCCCGCACGATCTTGAGATTCGGGCGAAGCCTCGGCGTCGACGAGACGCCTAACGCTGAATCCTCCCCGAGCCTCCGCCGGCCATCAGCTGGCGCACCTCGGCGACGGTGCTCAGGTTGATGTCACCCATGATCGAGTGCTTCAGGCACGAGGCCGCCGTGGCGAACTCGAGCGCCTCACGCTGCTCCAGCCCGCTCATCAGTCCGTAGATCATACCGGCGGAAAATGCATCCCCCGTCCCGACGCGGTCGACAATATCGTCGATCTCGTACTCGGTGCTGGTCAGGAACACGTTGCGATCGTGCAGGCAGGCCGACCATCCGTTCCGATCGGCGCTCCGGCTCCTGCGAAGCGTGATCGCCTGCAGGCGCAGATTCGGATAGGTCTCCAGGACCTTCTCGGCCAGCGCTCGGTACCTGGCCGAAGCCAGATCACCCCCGGCAACCTGCTTCTCCCACCCGGCATCTTCGAGCGTGATGCCCAACGCGCGCTGGCAGTCCTCCTCGTTCGCTATGCCGATGTCCGTCAGTTTCACCAGGCCGGGCATGACCTCGGCCGCTCCCCGCCCGTACTTCCACAGGTTCTTGCGGAAGTTGTAATCGCACGAGACGGTGAGTCCCAGCCGCCGGGCGGCCTGCATCCCGGCGATGGCGTTGTCCGCCGCCCGGGAGCTCAACGCCGGGGTGATCCCGGTCACGTGGAACCATGCCGCACCCTGCAGCAGGTTGTCCCAGTCGAAACACTCGGGCGGGGCGTCCATGATCGCCGAGTGATCGCGATCGTAGACTACATTCGACGGGCGCTGGTTGGCGCCTGCCTCGAGGTAATACACCCCCAGGCGATCGCCGCATCGAGCGATGCCGTGTGTGTCCACCCCCTGCCCGCGCAGGTATTCGATGCAGGCGTCGGCGACGGGGGTCTTCGGCAAAGCAGTGATGAACGCTGCCTCCAGGCCGAAGCGCGCCAGGGAGATGGCGACATTCGCTTCCCCGCCCCCGAAGCTCGCCTCCAACCTCGGCGATTGAAGCAGGCGCTCGTGTCCCGGCGCCTTGAGCCGGAGCATGACCTCGCCAAAAGTGATCACGCGCCCGGTCATGCGCCGCCTCCGCGTGCCTGACGGGCGGTCGAGACAGCCTCCTGCGTCAGCCGAGTGATCTCATCGAACCGTCCGGCGGCAATTAGCTTGGATGCCACCAGCCAACTGCCTCCGACGGCGAACACCGCCGGCAACTTCAGATAGGCACTCAGGTTGGCAGCGGTGATGCCGCCTGTGGGGACGAACCGTACGCCTACAAAGGGAGCCGCGATCGCTTCGAGCGTCGGGATTCCCCCAGAGATTCCGCAGGGAAGAATTTCAGGATCGTAAGTCCATGGTCGAGTGCCTGCAAGACGTCACTCGGCGTGGCAACCCCCGGCAGCACCGGGACGCCCGCCTCTATGCACCACTCCACGACTTTCGGTCCGAAGCCGGGCGAAACGATGAACTTGGCTCCGGCATCAACCGCCTGTCGGGCCTGATCGACCGAGACGACCGTGCCGGCGCCGACGACCACCTCGGGCACGGCAGTCGCGATTTGTCGAATGGCGTCGGCTGCCGCCTGCGTCCGAAAGGTGACCTCGGCGCACGGGAGGCCGCCGGCCAGAAGTGCGCGGGCCAGCGCGACCCCTTGCGCCGGCGTTTCGACACGCACCACCGGCACGATCCCCAACCCGCCGATTAACTCCAGAGGATTCGGCATGCTTGCTCCCTCGAGCTAGCCCCCGCCGTACTCACGACGGCGTGTCCGCACTTCGCACCTCGCCCTTGGTCAGGCAGGCCCTGCGTTCGGCGCCGGGCGGACTTGCACCACCATCTCGATTTCCACCGGGATTCGCCCCGGCAGCTCACTCACCCCGATCGAGGTCCGGGCATGCACCCCGCGGTCCCCAAACACGGCCAGGAAGAGCTCCGAGGCACCGTTGATGACCTCGGGCTGGCGGTCGAAACCCGGCGCGCTGTTCACGTAGCCGTTGACTTTGACGACGCGTGCGACGCGATCCAGATCCCCGAGCGCTTTCTTCAGTACGGCAAGCAGATTGAGGGCCGTCTGGCGCGCTGCCCGGTGAGCCTCCTCCAGCGTGACTTCCGTGCCAACCTTTCCGATCGCCATCGGGTTCCCATCGAGATAGCAGGTGGTCCCCGAGAGGAACAAGAGGTCCCCGGCTGCCACCCACGGGGTGTAGGCGCCGACGGGCACAGGGACCTCCGGCAGCGTCAATCCAAGCTCAGCCAGCCGCGCTTCAACCGCAGACATCGATCAGCCTCACTTGTCACCGCTACGGCGCGGTGGACCTCCGGGGAAGGATGCAAATCCATGGTGGGAGGTCCACCGCGTCCTGGAGCGGGTCGTAGCACTTCTCAACGTTGCCGGCCCGAGCCACGCCGGACCCGACGATGAAGACTCAGATCCAGCGGGCCCCCACAGGAGGCGTTGCACACCTCCTGTGGGGATTCCTTCAAGGAGAACCGGTGTTGCCCTCTCCGCATGGGCCGAGAGTCCGGTCAGGTTAGAACGTGCCCTCCGGATTGTAGAAGCGCATGACGTTGTCCTTCGTGATCAGCGGCGACGGCAGGTAGGTGTCCTTCTCCGGGGTCCCTCCGCCAAAGATCGACATCAGGCGGTTGAACGCCGCGCGGCCGATCTGGTCTGAGTTGTTCAGGCCGGTGGCAGCGTAGTTCGTGCCGTTGATGATCGCCTCCAATGCGGCGGTCTCGCCATCGACCCCGACGAGGAACATCTCATCCGCCCGGCCGGCATCGGCGATGGCCGTCTGAGCGCCCAGGCACATGGAGTCATTCTCGCAGAACACGGCGTCGATCTTCGGGTTGGAGGCCAGCATGTCCTCCATCAAGGCAATGCCGCCATCCGCGCTCCAGTTGCCGAAGTCCGGCGCCATGACCACGGTGATGCCCGGGTACGTCTGGGCGATGCTGAGCATCCCATTGCTGCGGTTCAGCCCGATCGAGTTGTCCGCAGGTCCGCCGCGCAGTTGGACGATCACGCCTTCCCCGCCCAGACGATCACAGATGTACGTGCCGTCCTGGACACCGATGGTGAAGTTGTCCGGGCCGATGTAGGACGTGTAGGCGCTCTTGCTCCCCGCGCCAAACTGCCGATCGACGAGGACGGTCGGGATCCCCTCTGCCGCCAGGGCGTCCAGCGCCGCCGGAGCCTCCTCAAGCCACGCCCCCGAGACGATGACCCCGTCGATGCCCTGTGCGATCAGGTCCTCGATGTCCGACTGGAACTTGGCCGCGTCGCCATTGGCATCGGTGGAGATGATCGTGACGTTGGAGTAGGCCTTCGCTTCCTCCACGACGGCGTTGTTCATGCCGATGAAGTACGGGCAGCACTGGGAGAAGTTGGCCATCCCGATCTTCAGCGGTCCGGCGGCTGCCTCAGGAGCAGCCGTTGGAGCAGCCTGCCCGCAGGCTGCAAGCATCACCGCCAGGATCACGAGGATGGTCATACCGAGGTTGCGTTTCATCGAAGAATCCTCCTCTTCTCTTGGTTCCGAGTAGATCGACTTAGGACAGGACGGAATGCAGCTTCTCTCCTCACCTCCTTCTGCTCCGCCGGGATGCGGGCTGGCCGAGTGTTCCACTACTACTGCTTGCGCCGCGCCAGAACCGCGACCAGGATAATCACGCCCTTGAAGATCTGCTGGTAATACGACTGGACGTTGAACAGATTGAGCAGGTTGTCGATCACGCCGAGCGCCCCGACCCCGGCCAGGGTGCCAAAGACGCTTCCGCCCCCGCCGCCCAAGACGGCGCCGCCGATGACGCAGGCGGCGATGGCATCCAGCTCGAACCCCGCGCCCACGCTGGGTTGCGCGATCCCCAGTCGGGAGGCCAGCATCACCCCCGCCAGGGCGGCGAACAGGCCGGAGATCATGTAAGCCAGGAAGATGTGCCAGTTAACGCTGATCCCCGCCAGGCGCACGGCCTCCTCGTTCCCGCCGATCGCCACGATCGCGCGCCCGGACTTCGCCCGATTGAGGAAGAACCACATGATGGGATAGCAGGCGACCATGATCAGAGCCGACACGGGAAACGGGCCGACGAAGCCGGCTCCGAGCACCGCGCGGAAGGCCGGATCCGTGGGGGTGATCGGGATATCGGAATAGACGAAGACCAGCCCGCGGATGGCCCCCATCGTCGCCAGGGTCACGATGAACGACTGAAGTTTGAAGCGCGCGATGAAGAAACCGTTCACGGCGCCGGCGAGCACGCCGACGACCATACAGATCAGGATCGCCAGGGCCAGGGGCATCCCGCCCTTCGACATGCCCGAGACCATGACCGCCGCCAGTGCGACCACCGACCCGACCGAGAGGTCGATACCGCCCGTCAGGATCACCACCAGCATTCCCAGGCTGAGCATTCCGTTGGTCACGGCCTGCCGTCCCAGGTTGCTCAGGTTGCGCTGGGTGAAGAAGACATCCGACACCGTGGCCGTGATGACCAGGAGGAGCACGAAGGCAACGATGAAGGCGTAATCCACCCACCGGCGTCGGGGTCGAGCCCCAGCCCTGCCAGGTAGCAGGCCGCGCAGGCCGTCCGGGCGCCGGACGGGAGTGGATGGCGTCGGTGCAGAACCAGAGGTCATTGCCTCACCCCTGCGGCCGCGGCCAGCAGCCTCTCCTCGCTGGCCTCGGCCCGCGTGAACTCTCCGACCAAACGACCCTCTCGCATCACCAGGGCCCGGTCGCTCAGACCCAGGATCTCCGGCAGTTCGGACGAAATCAGCAGGATGCCGATCCCGTCGGCCGCCAGATCACTGATGAGCTGGTAGATCTCCACCTTGGTGGCCACATCGACCCCTCGGGTAGGCTCGTCGAGGATCAGGACGCTGGCCCGCGTCATCAGCCACTTCGCCAGCACCAGTTTCTGCTGGTTCCCCCCGCTGAGTTGGCGGGCCAACCGGTCAAGCAGCGGCGGGCGAATGTCCAGCTCCTTCACCTTCTGCTGCACTTCGGTCTCTTGTTCCCGACGATTGACGACGCCCCAGCGGCTCAGCCGGTCAAACGAGGCCATGCTGGCGTTGTCGCGTATCGTGCAGATCAACACCAGCCCGTCGCGCTTGCGATCCTCGGTCAGCAGGGCGATCCCTTCCTTCACGGCCTCACGCGGCGACCGGGGATGGATCGGTTTGCCGCCGACCCGAAGCTCCCCACGATCGAACGGATCGGCACCGAAGATGCAGCGCGCCACCTGCGTCCGCCCGCTTCCCACCAGTCCGAACATTCCCAGGACCTCGCCCCGCTGGAGCGAGAACGACACGTCCGAGAAAGAACCGCCCCGGTCGAGGGCCTTCACCTCGAGCGACACCTCGTCACGCACAGGTTGGCGTGAGGGGAAGATCTCGCCCAGCGATCGGCCCACCATCATCCTGATCAACTGACCCTGATCGGCGGCCTGAGGCAGCACCGTGCCGACCAGCTGGCCGTCCTTGAGCACGGTGATGCGATCGGCGATCTCGAACACCTCGTCCAGACGGTGGGAGATATACAGGATCAGCGTCCCCTCCTGCCTGAGCTGGCGCACCAGGGCGAACAGGCGGTTCAGTTCCTCCTGGGACAGGACGGCGGACGGCTCGTCCAGGATCAGGATCCGCGGCTGCACCGCCACCGCCTTGGCGATCTCGACCATCTGCTGGTGGGAGACGCTCAAGTGCCGGACAACGGTGCGCACGTCGATCCCGACAAAACCGATGGACCGAAGGATCTCCTCGGCCCGGCGAAAGGCCTTGGTCCAGTCCACACACCCTGGCACTCGGGCCGAGGGCATCTGCCCTAGCAAGATGTTCTCGGCCACGGTCAGGTGCGGCACCAGGCTGAACTCCTGATAGACCGCCCGGATGCCGAGCCGATGGGCGGTGAGGGGAGTGCTTACGTCCGCCACCTCGCCGTCGATCAGAATCTCTCCGCCGTCGCGCGCCACCGCGCCAGACAGCACCTTCATCAGCGTCGACTTGCCGGCGCCGTTCTCGCCGACGAGGGCGTGCACCTCCCCTTGCCGGGCGCGGAAGTCCACCCCGCGCAGCGCCTCGGTGACGTCGAAGCTCTTGCGGATCCCCCGCATCACCAGGAAGTCGGCGTCCGTCATCCCCTGCGCCTACTCCACCGCCGGGAAGGCATTGTGCACGATGATCGTCTTCTGGTCCGTCATCTCCTCCAGCGTGTCGTGCACGCCCTCGCGCCCGTGTCCGCTCATCTTGACGCCGCCGAACGGCAGCGTCTCCACCCGCAGGGCGGACGACCAGTTGACGATCACGCCTCCGGCCTCGAGCTGGTAGGCGATGGCGAAGGCCTGGTTGATGTCCCGCGTGAACACGGCCGACTGCAAACCGTAAGGCGAGTCGTTGGCCATACGGATGGCGTCTTCCACCGAGGTGAAGCGCACCAACGGGGCGACCGGGCCGAAGGTCTCTTCCTTGAACATCGGGACGTCCACCGGCACGTCGGTCAGGACGGTCGGTTCCATGAACGCCCCTCGGCGCTTGCCACCGGCGCGCAGTTTGGCGCCTGCCTGGATGGCGGCGTTGACGACCTCCTCCACGCCCTTGGCCGCCGATTCGCTGATCAGCGGCCCGACGTCCGTGTCCTCCTGCAGCTGGTCGCCGACTTTGAGCGCCTTGGTCTTCGTCGTGAGCAAGTCGGCAAATCGATCGTGAACCGAGGCGTCTACAAAGATGCGTTTGACAGCGCAGCAGATCTGCCCATTGCCGCGCGCCAGGCGGCCGAGGACGACGGCTTCCGCCGCCTTCTCCAGATCGGCGTCGGCCAGGATGATCATGGCGTCGTTGCCGCCGAGTTCCAGGTGGACCTTCTTCAACTGCTCGGCGGCCAACTGGGCGATGCGGATGCCGACGGCCGTGCTGCCGGTGACGGTGACCAGTTCGATGCCGGGCGCCTGCGCCAGGTAGTCACCGATCATCGCACCGGGGCCGGTGACGATCTGATGTGCGCAGGCGGGCAGCCCGGCCTGTTCCATCAGTTCAGCGATCTTGAGCAGCGTCAGCGGGCAGGCGCTGGGGGGTTTCGAGATCACGGCATTCCCGGCGGCCAGGGCCGCCGCCGCCTTGTGTCCCCACAACTCCACCGGGTAGTTGAAGGGCACGATGGCGGCCACGACACCCAGCGGGCGCCGAATGGTAAAAGCGAAGTGCCGCTCCTGACCGCGCACTGCGTCAACCGGCATCACCCGTCCGAACATCCGCTTTGACTCTTCGGCGAAACCCCGGAAGATGCTGGCCGTCACCGCCACCTCGGCGCGGGTTTGCTGGATCGGCTTGCCGTTCTCCTGCGCCAGCAGATGCCCGAGTTCGGGCACGCGGGCCTCGATCGCTTCGGAAACGCGGATCAGCATCTCGTAGCGCTGCCGGGCGGTGAGTTTGCGCATCGCCAGCTTCCCGGCTTGCGCCGCCTCCACGGCGCGACGCGTGTCGTCGAGCGTCGCCCGCGGGACGCGATCGATCACGTCCCCGGTGCCGGGGTTGCGGATGTCCATCCAGACTCCGTCCGAGGCCTCCACCCACCGACCGGCGATCAGCATCTTCATCACATCCTCCGATACCTGAGGCTCACCTCAGGGGAAATCAGTCTTCGGCCGCCGACCGTTCAGCCGGCGTAGCCCATGCGCTTCGAAACTCGCAGCGCCGCGTCGCGCACGACCGGCGCCAGCGCGATGCAGCGCTTGCGATCCATCCGATTCCCCGGCCCGGAGACGCTCAGGGCGGCGATGACCGTCTGGCTGTAGTCCGAGATCGGCGCACCGATACAGCGGATGCCCGGTTCGTTCTCCTCATCGTCGATGGCGTATCCCTGGGCGCGGATGGCGTCCAGCTCGCGCTCGAGCGCGTGCGGCGAGGTGATCGTGCTGGGGGTGCGGGATTTCAGCGGCTGGACCAGGACGTCCCGGCGGCGCTCCGGCGTGCTGAAGGCCAGGATCGCCTTCCCCAGGGCGGTGCAGTACATCGGCAGGCGCGCGCCGATGTAGGAGTACATGCGCAGGGCGTGCTTGCTTTCCACCTTGGCGATGTAGACAACCTCCGTCCCCGAGGGGACGGCCAGGTGAATGGTCTCATCCGTCTGGGTCGCCAACGCTTCGAGGGCCGCCTGGCTCTCCGTTCTCAGATCGCTGTTGGCCAGAAACATGCCCGCCAGCTCGATGACCTTGGTGCCCAATCGGAATCGATCGGTATCGCTGCGTTCGGCCAGCTTCAGCTGTTGCAGGGTGGCCAGATAGCGGTGCACGGTGCTTTTCGGCATGCGGAGTTGGGCGGACAGGTCCGTGAGCGTGATGCCCCGATCGGATTGACCCGCGAGGACATCGACGATGGTGAAGGCTTTGGCGACCGTCCTGGAGAGCGCCACGGCTGGAGGATCGGGCGCCGCCGGAATCCCCGGCGCACGCGTCGGCCTGCGCAGGACGGATGCGGGTATTGGTCGACGATCTTCGGTCACCCGGTCCCTCAGGAGAAGAGTTTCCCGCCAGGATGGTTCCCGATGGGTTTCAGGCCGGATTCAGCTTGTTCTACTTTGTGGAATGACATTCCAAATATTAGCACAACTGGAATACGCTGTCAACACCCTCCCCGCCGGGAATCACTCGGGGGCGGCCGCCTCGCCGCCCCCCCGATGCAACCGCCAGGTCCCGACTTCGGAAGCCCGATGAACTTCTGAAGTCGGCGGTTTCCCTAATGCGACTTGACCGCCGCCTTGGCCTTCTTCAGCGCCGCCTCGAGTTCCTCCAGCGTCACCGGCTTGAAGACGAAGGCGTTCGCCCCAAGGCGCAGCGCCTCATCGACCTGCGCGTCGGTCGTTTCGGACGACAGCATGAGCACCGGCAGGTCGTTGAGCTCCGGCCGCATGCGCACAAACTCGAGGAAATCGATCCCGGAGACTTCGGGCATGTTGATATCCAGCACGATCACGTCCGGACGCCCCCCGGCCAGCAGTGCCCGGGCGGCGCTGCGCGCCTCGCGGTGCACGACGACAGTGTGGTCCAGCAGCTGCAGCATCAGCCTCACGGCCAGGCTCATCTCATCATCGTCGTCCACGATCCATGCCTGCGGCATGCCTGCCTCCTAGAGCTCGGCCTTGATGCGTTCCGCCAGATCGCGGCTGATGCCCTGGACGCTCATCAGGTCGCCGAGCGCCGCTCCGCGAATTCGGTCCAGGTCGCCGAAGGCCGCCAGAAGCGCCTTCCGCCTGCGCGGCCCAACCCCGGCGATGGAATCCAGCTGCGAGGCGATCCCCGCCCGGGCGCGCTGCACGCGATGCTGAGTCGAGCGCGAAGCGGTGCGCCTCGTCGCGGATGCGCTGAATCAGGTACAGCCCCTCCGACCGGCGCTCGAGGGCCAGCGACTCGACCCGCCCGGGAAGGTAGAGCTCCTCATGGCCCTTGGCCAGCCCCGCCACGCGCACGCGCTCGAGCAGCCCGTGGCGCTCCAACACCTGCACCGCCTTTCCCAGCTGCCCCTTGCCCCCGTCGACGATGAGCAGGTCGGGCAGCCGCCCGAACGCCGCGTCGAGCTTGCCGCCAGGCTTGCGCGCTTCTTCGGAGGCGAGCGCCCAGCGGCGGAAGCGGCGATCGAGGACCTCCTCCATGCTGGCGAAATCGTCCTGACCTTGCACGCTCTTGATCGTGAACTTGCGGTAGTGCTTCTTGTTCGGGGCGCCCTGCTCAAAGACCACCATCGATCCGGCCGCCGCCGTCCCCTGCAGATTGGAGATGTCGTAGCACTCGATTCGGTTCGGCGGCTCGGGAAGATCCATCGCCTGCTGCAGCTGTGCCAGGGCTGCCACGTGTTTGCTGCGGTCGCCTTCCCACCGGGCGCGCAGCATCGCCAGCGTCTCGGCCGCGTTCTCGGCCGCCATGGCGATCAGGTCGCGGCCCGGCCCGCTCTTCGGGACCAGCAACTGCACTTCCGGCCCTCCCCGCCGCTGGCGCAGCCATTCCTCGACGATGCGGGTCTCTTCGATTTCGGTCGGCAGCAGAACGCGCTCCGGGACAAAGGCCGCCTCGGTGTAGAACTGCTTGACGAACCCCTCCACCACCTCGCGGTCCTCCGCCTCCCGGGTGCCCTCGAGCACGAAGTACTCCCGGCCGATCAGTTTGCCGTGGCGCACGAAGAACACCTGGACACAGGCGCTGTCTTCATCGCGGGCGAAGGCGATGACGTCCGAATCGATCCGCTCCTGCGAGACGATTTTCTGGCCTTCGACGACCTTGTCGATCGCCTGCAGCTGATCGCGCAGCGCCGCGGCGCGCTCGTAGGCCAGGGCCGTCGAGGCCCGGTCCATGTCCTCCCGCAGCCGCTTCACGACGGACTCGGTCTCTCCTTGCAGAAAGCGGCACAGGTCGTCGATCATCTGGCGGTAGCCGGCCTGGTCCACGGCGCCGATGCACGGCGCCAGGCACAGCTTGATATCGGCATACAAACAGGCACGCGAGTCCAGGCCGGTGATCACGCGGTCGCAGGTCAGGTAGGGGAAGATTCGCCGCAGGACGTCGAGGGTCTCGTGCACGGCCCACACGCTGGTGTACGGACCGAAGTAGCGGCTCCCGTCCTCCACCATGCGTCGCGTGATCAGGATCGTGGGGAAGGCGTCCGCCCACCGCACCTGAATGTAGGGGTAGCGCTTGTCGTCCTTCAGCCGGACGTTGTACTTCGGCCGGTGGCGCTTGATCAAGTTCATCTCGAGGATCAGCGCCTCGAGCTCGGATCCGACGACGATCCACTCGATGTCGGCCACGTGCGCCACCAGTTCGGCCACTTTGCGTCCGTGATCGGCCGCCGGCTGGAAGTACGAACGTACACGGCTGCGCAGGTTGATCGCCTTGCCGACATAGATCACAGCGCCGTCGGCCGACTTCATCAGGTAACAGCCGGGCTTCGCCGGGAGGCCGTTGAGGAGGGGGGAAGACTTTCGGGCACGGCCATGGCGAAGTGATTCTAGCATACGGGCCTGCGCCCCCTCCCTCTTGCACCGCGGGTGTCCGTCGAGAGCGTCGCCTGGCGCCCGACATCCACTCCCTTGGCATGCATCGTCTCTCCCGGCCCGTGCCACCCGCAGGTGCTAGAATCAGGATATGCCGCGTCTCTGCTTGTGTTGGATCGTGCTGGCTGCCTGCCTGAGCGCGTGTGCGCCGCCCGGGGCGGAGAACCCGAGAGCCACCCAGGGCCTTGACGTCACCCCCGCCGGCAATTCGGCCACGACGGCCACCTCGGCGTTCGCCAGCGCCGGAAGCACGATCAGCATCTGGATTCCTCCTCAATTCTCGCCCGACGGGCCGGGCGAAGCGGCGGCCCTCCTGTCCGACAGACTGCGCAGCTTCGAGGCGTCTCATCCGGGTGTGCGTATCGAGGTCCGAGTAAAGGGCCGCAGTGGGCCGGCAGGCCTGACGGAAGCGCTCGCCTCCGCATATCAGGCCGCTCCCTCCATCCTGCCGGATCTGGTTGCTCTGGATGGCACCGAACTGGCAATCGCCCATGAACGCCAAGTCATCCTCGCGTGGGAGGAGTTGGGTACCACCCCCGAGACCTGGGGCTGGATCTCACCGGTCCTCGCCGGCGCACGGTCACTGGGAAAGCTGGCCGGTCTGCCCTTCGCCGCGGAAGCAGACGTCTTTGCCTTTCAGCCTCAGGCTTATTCCAACCCTCCGCACACGTGGGCAGACCTGCTCACCGGCAACGGCTCGTTCCTCTTTCCGGCCGGCGATCCCAGGTCGGTCTTCACGCTGGGGCAGTACCTGTCGGTGGGAGGCACCCTGCGAGATGCCGACGGATCTCCGGCGCTCGACGCCGAACCTCTGCAGGATGTACTCGCGTTCTATGCCGCGGCGCGCGCCGGCGGGCTTCTGCCTCTCTCGTCCCGACAGCATGAGAACAGCAGTGCGACGGCCGAGGCGTTGACTTCCGGCCAGGTCGGTGCCGCGGTCGTACCCTTCAGCCGGATTGCGGACCTCCAGCCAGGCGGCCTTCAGATCGTGGGACCGTGGCCGACGCGCGATGGGCGGGGCACCTGCTTCGTGAATTCGTGGAGTTGGGCCGTCGTTGCCCGGCCGACCCCACCGTCGCCGCTGAGCATCGAACTGGCGACCTGGCTGGCGCAGCCGGAGTTCACTGGTCCATGGTCGCGCGCGTTGTCCCTGCTTCCCGCAACGTCCTCCGCGCTGGCCGACTGGCCGAGCGACGATGTCCGCGCGCTGGCGGAGACGCTTAGCATGGCGTGCCTGCCCCTCCCCTCGCCTGAAGACCTCACGCTGATTGGTCCGGTGCTGCGTGATGCCGTTGGGGCGACGTTGACCGGCGAACTCACCCCCGAAGCCGCCGCCGCCCTTGCGTCCGCCACTTTGTCAGGACGATAGGCCGGGGGAAGCCTCGCCCCGACCGCACAGCACTGCGTCTCGAGTTTGAGTTCGTCTTCCATGACTGCGTGCTTCGTTGACCCTTGTGTGACAGGGCGCGCAGCGCCGCTCGTTCCCGGCCGGGGGACAAGATGTGCGATAGGATTCGGCCCGGTATGCCAGAGACGTCGGAGGTCGAGCAGCGAATGACGCACGAAGCCGAGGTCCAGCAGTGGCGTCAACGGGTCGAGACCGCGCTACGGGGCGAGGAGAGCTGGCTCTCGCTGGCGGGCCTTTTCTGGCTGGCGCCCGGCGAGAACTCGGTGGGCAGCGGCCGGCACAGCAAGATCCTGCTTCCGCCGGACACTGCCCCGGAGATTGCCGGGAGCATTGGCTTCGATGGGCAGCGCGCCGTCTTCCACGCCGCCCCCGGCGTCGACGCCCGCTCCGGCGATGAGTCCGCTGGTAACCTGGCGCTGCAGCCGGACATCAGTGGATCCCCGACGCGCGTGCGCCTCGGGGACGTGACGTTTGTAACTGTGGTCCGCGCCGGCCGCTGGGGCGTGCGGGTCTGGAACCGCCGACATCCTGCCAGGACCACTTTCCCCGGCCGCCGCTGGTTTCCAATCCATGAGGATTGGGCACGGCCCGCCCGCTTCGTGCACTTCGACCCACCTCGCTCGATCATGATCCAGTCCATCTTGGGCGACTCGGAGGCGGCGGTATGCCCTGGTCGCGTGGAATTCGATCTGGATGGCGCGGCCGCCAGCCTGTTGGTGACGGATGCCGATGCCGACGGGCTGTTCCTGATCTTCGCCGACCCAACCAATGGGAGTACCACGTATCCTGCCGGCCGGTTTCTGGCCACCGCCGCGTTGGCGGGCGGGGACGTGCTGCTCGATTTCAATCGCGCCTATAACCCGCCGTGCGCGTTCACTCCCTTCGCCACTTGTGCGTTGCCGCCGCCGGAGAACCACCTGCCCATCCCCATTCAGGCCGGCGAGATGTACGACGCCGAATGGGACGCGCATGAGCCGCCGCCAGCCAAGGCGTGAGCGGCGCAAGCGTGCCTGTGCAGCCGCGCCCCACGTGCAGTGCCGCCGTCAGGCCTCCGCCTTGGACCGCGGCATCATAGGGCAGAGGTCTCACAAGTGATGAGTTCACTTGCCTATGCCGATCGCCAGGAGCACCTGGGCCGTCTGATCGGAGCCGCCCTGGAAGGGGCCGATCCGGAATCCGCCGTCCGGCGTCACCTGCGCGCCGAGTCGGGAGGCGTGCGTATCGGCCGACGCCTGTTCAAGTGGACACCGGGCTCGATGGTTTTTGTGATCGCCCTGGGGAAGGCGGCACCCGGCATGGCACGCGCTGCCGCCGAAATCCTAGGGGATCGGATCGAGGCCGGCATCGTCACCACGCTCGCTCCGCTGGTGCTCACGCTCCCGGACTGCATGCAAGTAGTTCATGCCGGCCACCCGCTGCCGGATGCCGGAAGCCTGCTCGCCGGCCAGGCCGCGCTTGACCTGGCGCGGCGCGCCCGCGCCGGCGATCTGGTCCTGGCCCTGATCTCAGGCGGGGGCTCTGCTATGGCCGAATCCCTGGTGCCCGGGCTCGACCTGGAGGACGTGCGGCGCCTCACGGGAATTCTGCTCCATGCCGGCGTGCCCATCACCGCCATCAACCTCGTTCGAAGCGAGCTGTCCCTCCTGAAGGCTGGCGGCCTGGCGCACGCCGCAGCACCGGCGCAAGTGGCCGGGCTCCTGCTATCCGACGTCGTGGGTGATGATCCGAGGTCGATCGCCTCTGGTCCGACCCTCCCTCCCGCCTCCCTCCCGCCCGCCGGGGAACGAACGCTCAGGAGACTCGGCTGTTGGGAGCTCGCTCCCCCAGCCGTACGCGCAGCCCTCACCAACTACGTCGCGCGGCCTCCCGACATGCCACGTCCCCACAATGTGGTCATTGCCCGGAATCGGGACATGCTGCACGCGGTGGCGGCCGAGGCGCGATCCATCGGGTTCCGAGTCCGGACGCTGACCACCGCCATGCAAGGCGAGGCGCACACCGTTGGTCTGCGGCTTGGCAGGCGCCTGGTCTCGGCGGCTCCCCCGGCATGCCTGCTCGCCGGAGGCGAAACCACCGTGACCATACGACGCGGCGGCCGCGGCGGTCGTAATCAGGAGCTGGCGCTTGGGGCTGCGCTGGCGCTCGACGGACACGCGCGTTGCGCGCTGGTCGCACTGGCCAGCGATGGGACCGACGGCCCGACGGATGCCGCCGGCGCATGTGTAGACGGCGAGACCGCCGGTCGCGCTCGAGGACTGGGGCTTGATCTACGCAGGGCGGCATCGGAGCACGATGCGTATCCGCTGCTCGACCGCCTGGGCGCGCTGCTGCGCACCGGCCCCACGGGCACCAACCTCAATGACCTGGTGATCGGGCTGTCGTACGCCTGAGTTCGCCGCGGATGAACGGCGAACGCGTTCAAACCCCCACCCCCGACCCTTCCCCCTGCAATCGCTTGGCCTCGTCGCCCTGAGATTCTTGCACGGGGCGGGGAGCATTTCTTCTGGGGGATGGGGGAGCAGAGTCCCCCCATCCCCCAGAAATTGAACCCACTCTCCGCCGCGAATCCTCGGGCTGGATGGCGCCGTCTGCGGAGAGGGGGAAGGGGGTGAGGACGAAGACGCCCTCCTTGGCACTGTCCTTGGCACCGCGCGGAATCCATACCTTCGGCAGACCCCCAGGGGCCCGCCCGGCGCACACCTTGCGGCGCGCTACAGATCGCGGATGGGATGGTGGAAACGCACGGGGATTACGGGCAGAGGGGTTCGACGAAATCGACCCCGACCGAGCACGCTCGCTCGAAGGTCATCAGCACGATCCGATCGTTCCCTTCCCAGGTCGGGTAGTAGTTGAAGTTGACTTCGAGCGGGCCAAATGTCCGAACGGTAAGCGTCCGCAGATTGGCTGGCCAGTCTAAATTCGGCATGGCCTCGAAAGCGTACACCGCCACGAATCCCGGTGTCAGGTCTTCACCCACGGCGTTGGCCGGGATCGCCTCGCCGGACTTGGCGAGTTCCTCCCGCACCCGCGGCGAGAGCAGAAACGCGTCCCTGCTTCGCGACCGGATGTGGTCCGCCAGGTCGCCGCCCGGATCGTCGAGGCTTCGGCCGTGGATCGTCTCCGCCGCATGAACCAGCCACGCGGCCTGCAGCGCCATTATCGCCGCCACCACCACTGTCAGCGCCCACCGTCCTTGACGCCAGCGGAACCGGCGAATCGTCTCGAAGATCCCGCGTCCCGCAAGGATTGCCATGAACGGCGCAAGCACCAACAGGTTGCGCACGATCATCACCCGCTGCACGGCAAAGAAGGCCACGTAGACCGCCGGAAAGAGAAGCAGCACGCCGGCCAGCAAGCGCGAACTCTCTCAGAACCCACCAGGCACCTGCGGCCGCGGCCAGACTCAGCAGGCCGGCGAGCACGGGGAATGGCGAGAGAAGCACCAACCCCAGGTAATCGAGCATCCGCCCCAGATGGATGGCACCGGCAGGGATCGTGTAGCCCCAATGTCCCTGGCTGTACCAGCCGCCCTCCACGACCAGCGCCCGGAGGAACGCCCATGGCTGCAGCACCGCGCCGGGGGTCGTGATCAGGAAGGCCGCGGCGTAGATCAAGAGCTCCTGCACCACCACGCCTGCCGTACGCCGGAACGAACGCTTCTCCGTTGAAGCAAAGATAGAGACAAGCAGGACCGGAATCAGCAGCAGGCCAGCGGGGTACTTGGTGCCGGTGGCCAGCGCGGCGGCCACGGCGGCGAATTGTCTCCAACGAGCCTGCTCCGGCCGGGAGGCGGCGGCCAGAACCAGGAGCAGCGTGAGCGCGCCGAACTGCATCATGACCGCGTCGGGGGCGCCCCAGCGCGCGTGGTACGCGATTTCCCACGACAGCCCAAGAATGCCGGCGGCCAGCAACGCCTCAAGGCGCGATCGCCTCCAGATCCAGACGGACAGATAGACCCACAGCGGCGCCAGCGTGGTCAGCAGGACCCGGATCGACCGCAGGACCAACAAGTACTGTGGCTGATCGGTCGCGGCTCTGAGATCCGCCGCTAGGTCCTCCCCGCCCACGCCCTCCACGAGGTCGCGACACAGGGTCGGGAACAGCGCAGCCAGGTTCAGACCGTAATTGACAGAGGGGTAGAGGTAGTAATTGGGCAGGAGCGTGCGCTCGTCGAGGGACCACTGAACGGGCTGTATCTGCGCCTCGTACTCATCCCAGTGGTAGCCGAAGTCAATTCCGCGCAACCCGGTCCAGGCGAGCAAGCCCAAGAGCAATGCGATCGGCGCCCAAGCCACCAGAGCGCGCAGCCGCCGGTGGCCCGGCGGAGCGAGATCGGCCCTGGAGGACGAATCGGCCATCGGTGTGGACTCCTGCCCGGAGGCGTGGCCGACCAGCATACCACCGTTGTCGCGCGCAAAGGGCGGGGGCGAGGGGCCGGGCGGGCAACGCATGCGCGGCGCGCAGGCATTGCGGGGTCGGCCAGGCGTTCGGTACGTTCGCCGTTGCCCGCACCGTCGATTCGCCGCCTGCGATCGACTAGAACGCCCGTGCGTATTCGGTGTTTGACCGACCTCTCGAGGGCCGGGTAGAATCCATCTGCCCCGTCGGGCGGGGGAACGGACGTCCGACGGGGCCTCGCCTGAATCCTATCTCCGCTTCGGGGGCTGCATGACGATCCACTTTGGAACCGATGGCTGGCGCGGCGTCATCTCGGACACCTTCACCTTCACCAACCTGCGCCAGGTTTCGCAGGCCATCGCCGATGCCGTCGCCTCGGGCGAATGGCTCAACGGCACGTCCAACGGATTGCACCCGGACGCGACGAAGATGGTCGTCGGCTTTGACACACGCTTCCTCTCCGATCGGTTCGCGCTGGAGGCGGCGCGCGTCCTGGCCGCCAACGGGTTCACGGTCCATCTGACCACGGCCGACGTCCCCACCCCGGCCGTCTCCCTGGCCGTCCGCCAGCTGGGCGCCATCGGCGGGATCATGATCACCGCCTCGCACAACGCCCCGCGCTACAACGGCGTCAAGCTGAAGGCGGCCTACGGCGGTTCGGCTTCGCCCGAGCAGTGCCGCCGCGTCGAGGTGTATCTGAACGACAACGAAAGCCGGGCGCGCGGTCCGAACTTGATGGACCCGGACGAGGCCCGCCGCCTCGGCCGGCTGCAGCGTTTCAACCCGACGCCGGCGTACTTCGACCACCTGCGCAAGCTGATCGACTTCGACATCATCGCCGACAACCCGCAGCACCTGGTGGTCGACTCGATGTACGGGTCGGGCCGCGGCCAGATCAAGGGCATCTTGCAGGGGACGGGCTGCGAGGTGTTCGAAGTGCGCGGTGAGATGAACCCGGGCTTCGGCGGCATCCACCCGGAGCCGATCGCCCGCTACCTGGGGGCGCTCGCCGGCGCCATCGCTGCCGGACACGGACAGCTGGGGGTGGCGACGGACGGCGACGCCGACCGGATCGGTGCCATGGACGGGCGGGGCCAGTACGTCGACCCGCACCGGATCCTGGCCCTGGCCGTCAAGTACCTGGTCGAACGCCGCGGCTGGCGCGGCAAGATCATCAAGACCATCTCGACGACGCAGATGCTCAACCGCCTGGGCGCCCGCTACGGGCTGGAGGTGATCGAAACTCCGGTCGGATTCAATCACATCGCCGACCATATGCTCAAGGACGACGTCCTGATCGGGGGCGAGGAATCAGGAGGGATGTCGTTCAAGGGACACATCCCGGAGGGCGACGGCATCCTGATGGCGCTGCTGCTGGTCGAGATGGTGGCCGCCACCCACACGCCGCTGGCCGAGCTGGTCGAGGGCCTGCTGAAGGAAGTTGGCCCGTCGCATTACGCCCGCAACGACCTGCGCCTGTCGCACCCGGTCTCCAAGTCGAAGATGGTCGAACGGCTGGCGCACGAGGCCCCGGCGTCCGTGGGCGGCGTCAAGCTGCAGTCGGTCAACAGCCTCGACGGGGTCAAGTACCTTTTCGACGACGACTCCTGGCTCTTGATCCGCCCCTCCGGGACCGAGCCCGTGCTGCGCATCTACGCCGAAGCGCGCGAGCCGGAGATGGTTGAAGCGCTCCTGGCGCACGGCCGGACGATCGCCGACCTGCGCGCCTGACCCGAGAACCGCGCCTTCACCTCCCGGACCCTCACGGTCCCGCCGAAGGCCCCGCGTCGTTGGCGGGGCGTCTCTGTGCGGGGCGTTCTGTGCGGGGCGGCCCGGGCGGGCGTGATCTACCGGGACTTCAACAGGGAGTCAGGCGGAGGTGGCGCTTTTCTTCGATCGGCCCGATGGAATGGAAGGCCTCAAGACTCGACGCTGGAGCCTCTCGATTTCAGCGAGCACCTCTTCCGGGTTCGTCTCACTTTCAAGCTCCGCCAGCTCCGTATCCTGATCGTTGTGGATGCCCATCTTGTCCTGGATGGTGTCGAGCATCCGGAGGACCCTGGTCAGCTCGTACTCGGTCAGGAGGTCGATATGAAGGTCCAGGTCGGCGCGATGCTCTGCTTCCTGGCCCAGTCGATTCTGCGTGATGAGGACGAAGGTCGAGAGGAAGATCGCCTCGAGGGAGACAATCATGGTGAGAAGTCCATAGGGAAACGGATCGAAGGGTCGGACGCCCAGCCATCCCGTGTTGAGCAGAAGCCATATGCCGAACCACACGATGTGCACGTAGACGAACGCCATGTGCCCGGAGATGCCGGTGATGGCATCTGCGATCCGATCTTGAACAGTGCGTTCGCGGGCGGCCTTGAGTCGAAGGTGGATGATCGTGCGAATGTAGCGTTCAATCGTGGCACTCAGCGCGGGCGTGGGCTCGTAGGGGAGTTCCGTTTCCTCTGGGTTCATATCGCCATCCTGCATCCTGTCCAGACCCTTCCCGGGTGGACCTATCCATCGGCCCGCGGGCGGAGGATCCGCCCAACGGCCACGAGAGCCAAGGTCCCACGAAGTTTGTGGGAAGCTGCCTGACTGAAGCCGGCGGACCTTCAGGGACTTCTAGGGCATACCAGCGCGCAAGACAAGCACCCCCGAATGACCGACCCGCCGTGTCAGCCGAAGGTCCTGGAGGTTTTCCAGGGTCGAAGACCACCGAAGGCCGCCGGAGGCCGCCGAAGACCGTTCGCCCCGGATGTCTTTACCGGAGTCCCGCCGGAGGCCGTTCGCCCCGGATGTCCTTACCGGGGTCCCGCCGAAGGTCCCGCGTTCTTTGCGAGGCCTTCTTTGCGGGGAGTCGATGGCGGGGCGGCTTGGGCGGGGGTGACCTCCCGGAGCCGCTGCGAGTTGATGGGCGGCACCAGCCTGCATGACTTCCACCGAAGGAATAGGGCCACTACTCTTGGCGCACATGGATAGGTTTGACTCGAATGGCGACGCCATATTCGCTGGCCATGCTCTCCGGCGTCATCTCGATCTGCGCAATGCCCTCGCGATACTTCCTGGCGTAAGCTGCGTTTCGATTGGCGGGCGGGGCGGCTCGGTCAATCGAGGCCTCGCCGGCAATCACCACAACTTTGGAGCCCCACTCGTCGCAATTCAGATTAAGCGCAACCCTGGAGTCGTGGGCGATGTTGCGCAGCTTCCGGGTATTGGGCTTGCTGTAGACGAGGAAGCTATCCCCATCCCAGAGAAACCAGACGGGTGTTGGCTGGGGCATGCCGTCGTGTCTGACGGTGGTGAGCCAGATGACGAGCTCATGGCGAAGTCGCTGCGCGACCGGTCGGCTGATCTTGGGAGGCATCGCTGTTCCAACTCCCTTAACGCATGTGCGACACTCACGGTGCCGCCCAACGGCCTCGAGCTGTCGAAGATCCTGCGCTCGTTGCAGGACAAGGCACCATGTTGTATGCGGGAAGCTGTCCGGCGAAAGCGGGCTGCTCGCTACAAATTCTCGCACATGCCGACGGGCAAGGCCGCCCCGCCCAAAACCCCAGCCCGCGGGGTCAGCCGGAGGTCCGGGTGTTCGTCAGGGCTTCAGCGAGTTATTGGGCGGCACATTCCTGCGCGATAGGGGAATCTGCAATCCCTACCGCAACGAACTTCCCCGCCGCACAATCATCGTGTCGTCCTTCGCCGTTTGAACGACTGCCGTTACGGCCCTGTCCACTTCAGCCGAGTCGCAAGACGCCTGGCTATCCCATCGGACTCAGCAGTTGAAAGTAATTCCCATCCGGGTCAGCTAACGTCGCGATCCATCCCTCTCCCATCGTATACGGCGCTTTGATGACCGCGCCGCCCAGAGCCTTGATCCGCTCAAACTCCTCTTTGACTTGCCCTGTTTCGAAATTGAACATCACGCGGCCAGGCTCTTTGGCGCTACCCACCATGGCGGAATGCTCCAAGACTGAGAGGAGCGCACTTCCCATTCGCCACCCCCAAAAACCATTGTCTTTGTCGATCATGTCCGCCGGCTTTCCAAAGACGTCCTCATAAAAAGCCGCCAACGCCGCTGGTTGTTTCGTTCCGATCATGACGGAGTTCAAATTCAACATTCTGCGCCAATCCTCTCTAGTTGCCAGGAAGGGAAACCGTCCCGGGAAACTTACCCTGATCCCATTATAGCCAACCAGATCTGCCCTCGGGCCAGCAATTCGATTGTCATGCCGCGTGATGAGTTCGCTGCTGTGGATGTTGCTCTTGAATGGACGGTCGGATTAGCCCGAAGGACCGCCCAACGGCCTCAAGCTCATCGAAGATCCTGCGCTCGTTGTCCCACGTCGTCTGTGAGAAGCTGTCCGGCGGAAGCGGGCTGGTTCGCCAAGAATTCTTGCGTCGTGCCGGCGGGCCAGATCGCCCATCCCAAGCCCCTGCCCGCCGGGTCAGCCGAAGGTCCTGGAGGTTCTTCCAGGGTCGAAGACCGCCGGAGGCCGCCGAAGGCCGTTCGCCCCGGATGTCCTTACCGGGGTCCCGCCGCAGGCCCCGCCGCATGCCCCGCCGAAGGCCCCGCGTCGTTGGCGGGGCGTGCGTTCCCCAGCGCCGAAGGTCGTGCCGTAGGCCTCCGCGGACTCTGACGGGCTGGTGCTCTTCCAGGGCTTCAGCGAGTTGTGAGGCGGACGGGATGCCGCTCTTCATCCACCGATCCGCCTCACCGGAGGTCGCAAACCGAGATACCCACCCAGGACGGCGAACCCCAGCAGCACAGCCAAGAACTCACCACCCGCGAGAACGATCGTAACCTCCAACCCCACTTTCAGACTGGGCGGGAGCCCCTCCCGCAACTGCGCGGCCGCGAGTCCTACCCCTGCCAGGATGCCGACGCCGTACGCAAGCCGCCAGGGGTGGAGCCTCGGGTTGAGCCACGGAACTCTGGACAATACCATGCCGCAGTCAAAGCGTAATATGGAATCGAAGAGCGGACGGGGAAGGACACGCCTCAGATGCCGGGACGGAATCCGGACAAGCGCCCACAGGTCATCGATGGCGTCTGCCAGGGTCAAGTTCTCCGGGGGGCGAGGCCCAGGGAACTCGGCGCGCAAGGATCACGAGCAGCATTCCGCAGGCGACGCACAGTACGGACATGAGGATCAGCTGCCACTGGAGGACCCGACCCCAATAGGATGGAAGTGTCGACCGTGTGGCTTCGGCCACCGCATCTGCAAGGAGAGTGACCAGGGCTGCTGAAAGAACGACGGCGTTGCCTCGCAGGATCAAGCGGACCCTTGCAGCCAGAGAGAACTCGGACTGCAGCCTCAGGGAACGGGCATAGGTCAGCACGCCAACCACCAACCCCACTTGGAAGGCGAACGATCCAACAGCATCGTAGGGGTCCGTGGCAAAAGGGTTGTCTTCAACGAAGGGATGTCCCTTGTTGACGAAGAAAAACAGGGTGAAGACTATCGCATAGGCGAAGACAAGCGCCGAGACCAAGTGAAGGGCCCGAGCCGTCCGCACATCAATCGTCGCGCCTTCCTTATCCATTGCCCACAAACGCGCATCCGCCTGAGAGATGATTCTACAACTCCCCTCTCTCGCCGGTAGGTCACCCCGACAGGAGATGGGGACGGTTCGGACCGCAGGCCGAGGCCGCTGAGGCAGGTTGATACCGCGAGACAGGCGGGTCGGTGGTTACGCGAGGCACGTGTTGCCATGGTTCGTTCTCCCCTGAGGGAGCAGGCATGCGCCCGGGGTCTGCGGTGCCGGCGGCAAGTCGACCGCTCCCCATCCCACGCTGCCAAGGCTGCAGTCAATGGTACGATTCCACATGTCACAATTAGTGGAGGTGGGCAAATGGCTATGCCAAAGGTCGGAGAGGTGGCCCCGGATTTCACTCTGACTTCCGACACGGGAGACTCAGTGAGCCTTAGCGCCCTGCGGGGTGGTCCGGTGGTCCTGTATTTCTATCCAAGAGATGACACCAGCGGGTGTACGGCTGAGTCGTGCAGCATTCGGGACGACTATGACGCCTACCGGCAGGCCGGCGTCACCATCCTTGGCGTCAGCCCCGATTCCGTCGCCTCGCACGTCAGGTTCAAGGAGAAGTACCAGCTGCCCTTCTCGCTGCTGGCTGACGAGGACCATTCGGTTCTGGAGGCCTATGGCGCCTGGGGAATGCGGAAGGAGCGCATGGGCGTCCTGCGGACGACGTTTCTGATCGCCCCGGACGGGAAGATCGCCCATGTCTTCGAGCAAGTGAAACCGCAGGGACACAGCACGGAGATCCTGGCCGCGTTGAAGGAAGTCCGGCCGTAGGAAAATCAACCGACCGTCCGGACCGCCAGTCGGCTGCGCTCGCCTCCCAAGGTTGGGCCCTCTCGGACGTCCCCACCCTGCCTGTTCCGGCCGGCGGGTTGTGCAGCAACCAAGGGGTGGGACCTCAGCGGAGAGCTGGCGAGGACGAGCCCCGTCACTCAGCTCGCGGCCGGGAGAGGAGCTTGTATCCTCGGCCGCGCTGGGTGATCAGGTAGCGCGGGTTGGCCGGGTCCTGCTCGATCTTGCTCCGCAAGCGGCTGACGAGCTTCTCCACCCGGGCGTCGTCGATCTCGTCCAGGTAGCCTTCGCCCCACACGGCCGTCACGATCTGGTATTTGTCGGTTAGTTTGTCGCGCCGCCCGTGCAGGAGCTGCAGCAGCTTGTACTCGAGGTCGGTCAGCACGGGGATGCGGACCTCGTCCACCCACACGTCGCCGGAATCGGGGTCCAGGCGAACCCCGGCGGCGGGCGTCTCCGGCCCGCGCAGCCGGCGCGTGACGAACGCCTCGAAGATTGGCGAGAAGGGCCGATTGGCGCGCAGCAGACCGAGTGACTCGAGGTGCTCCAACTGCTGGGGAGGCAGGCTGCTGGCCGGCTCCACCGCCAGGCTGATGATCGCCTCCTGCTCCTCGGGCGTCAACTGGTTCCAAATCTTGAGACATTCGGCGCGCGGCGTCGGTTCCAGGCCGACAACCTGGAGCGCGTCCCCGAGCTGCTCGGTCTCCATCCCGGCGACGACCTGCGCCGCCGCCACCAGGAGCCCCAGGTGCCCGCCGGCCAACTCGAGGCAGGCCGCCACGCGCTTGGTACCCAGGCCGGGGATGTTCAGCGAGCCGAGGATCTGTCGCGCTTCGTCATCGTCCAGCGGCGGCATCGGGTAGGTCGAGCGGGCGAACATCTCGGCGAATTCGTCTTCCACCGTGCTGCCGCGCAGGTCGGGGAGCACGCGCAGCGTGGCGGTCACATATCCCAGCCGATCCTTGAAGCGGTCGCGCAGCGCCCGCAGGTTCAGCAGGGCGCGGTCATCCAGCGTCGTGTACAGCTCGTCGAATTCGTCGATCAGCAGACACAAGTCGCGCCCCAGGTGCTCGCACAGATCGGTGAGCGCCAGGTTGAACGACAGCGAAGCATTGAAGGCCGTGGCGGCGTCGGTGACTTCCTGGTGGTGAGCGCGGAGCGTGGCATTGATATCCAGCGCCACCTGGTCGGCCAGCGCTTCGAGCAGCGATCGCAGGACGACCTCGTAGAAGCCCTGGGCCGAGATGGCCACCGCCCGGTTGCAGTCGACGTAGATCATGACCGCCCGCCGGCCGCACAGCTTGGCGTAGATGCGCTCGGCGGTTTGCCCGGAGAGGGCGCGCATCAGCGTCGATTTGCCGGTGTTGCTCAGGCCGACCAGCGCCGCACATCGTCCGGCGGACAGATCGGTCAGAACCCGGCGGGCAAGGCTCTCGTAGGGCAGGACGGCCATCGGCGATCCCCCATCACGACGCGACGGCAGGGCCAACGCAAGGTTGACCCTGCCGGGATGAGACGCAAGCGTGCACTCGAACGGGCGGCACGCCTAGGTCGTCGAGCGCATCCGCAGCTGGCGGGAGACGATCACCACCACGACCAGCAGTACGCCCAACAGCACCAGCCCGGGCAATCCGACCTCGTCGGCGAAGCCCGTGCTGGGGAGCGCCGTGGCGGTCGGCGTGCCTCCGCCACCGCCCTGCGCGGCTGCCAGCGTCGCTTGGGCGATCGCCGTGGCGATGCCCGGGTCAATCGTCGATTGCGGCGTTGACGTCGGTGACGCCACGACGACGACCGCCGTAGGCGTGGCGGTGGCCGACGGTACCGGCGTGCGCGTCGGCGCCCGGGTGTTGGTAGGGTGCAGGGCGGCCGCCGTCTGCGTCAGCGATCCGGCCGTCTTGGTGTTGTCCAAGATGATCTGGGTCGCCTGCGCGTTGCGCGACTCCTGCTGGCGCGGCGCCACCACCAGCGCATACAGCGCCAGGCAGACCATGCTCAGGACGAGCAATCCGCCCACCGCCGCCGCGGCGAACACGAAGGTCCGGTTGGACGATTCCTCCGGCGGTGCGCTACCGACCTCGAAGTCTTCTGCCATTGTCGCTTCTCCTCACGCCATGTCCTGACGACGCCCTTCGTGGTCCGGCGCCGGGGCACGGTCTACTGGATGACTTCCAGATTGGCCAGAGGGATCATCCGATTCCCCAGACCCTCAATCTCGACGGCTGCACTGCGGGCGAGCAGCCCGCTCGGAAAGTCGGCGGCCTTGACCGGCAGGTCGCGCACGATGCCGATCGCGCCGTGGAACGGCGCCCGGAGCACGCGCACGCGCACGCCCGCCGTCAGCGGGATGACGTCGTCGGGAACATCCGCCTGCCGGCTGGTCGGCATCGGGATGATGACTTCGGGGCGCTGGTAGCTGTAGCGGTCCCCAGGGCGGGCGTCGACGGCGGCATCCCGCCCGACGTTCCCCGTCAGCATCCCGTAGGCGACCGTGTTCATCGGCAGCTGGCCGAAGCCCTCAGTGATCATCAGCGGGTACGGCAGGCGAAGTGCCACGGGGATCAGGTCGGAGGTGATCGAGCCAAGGACGATCCCACGCACCATCAGTTCAGTCGCCTGGTGCAGCGGGGCAGGCTGATCGCAGGTCCCGCCGATCAGCACGGCGCCGCGCAGGTTGATATCGAGCATGTCGGTCTGCATCCGCGCCGCCGGTCCGCTGCCGAGGGTGCGCATCACGCCGAAATCCTGCCGGCCGTTGCCCCAGATGCCCTGCACCAGCGCCGCCGTAGTTTCCAGCGTCACCGACTGGGTCCCGTCCGAGGCCACCACCATGGCCGGCATGCCGGCCCTGAGGCCGATCGGCTCGCCGCGCACCTCGAACAGCACGCGGCTGCCCTCGATGGCGACCACGCGGCCGTCGGCCGGGGCACGCACCGTCCGGCGGGCGACACCCACCGGCCCGGCGATCGTATCGCCCATCTCCACGCGGTCGCCCTTCTCGCGAACCAGGTAGCCCGGTGCTTCCTTCGGCGGAACGCCCAGCCCGCGAGCCAGGTCGAGGTATACGTGGCGGGGTGCGGTCTCGGCCTCGGCGATCACGTCGACGGCCTGCACACGCTCGTTCAATCGGGCAGTGACCGTCCCGGCTATGGGCAGCGTCCGGTCCCGCCGGACGATTGTCAGCGGCAGGACGTGCGAGACGGGAGGCAAGTAGGCTGATTTCATGGCCAGGTGAGACCCGGGTTGCAAGAGAAGTGCCAGACCGTCATTGGAGCGCCCCGATGTCGAACAGCCACTTCTGGTTGAGCTCCCGGCGCCGGCCCGGATCCTTCGGCAGCAACAGTGGACGCCCTCGGGCGTCAATGATCAGCCCGACCGCCCCGCCGGAGACTTTTAGCGCCCCGGCCTTCCCGGGCCCGCCCAACCCGACATCGAATCCTCGCTCCGGGCGGAGCGTAAGCCGGCCGACTTCGCCCGGTCCAAGCGGGAGCACGACCAATTGGCCGAGCCGGACCTCGCCTTCCAGCGCCGCCTGGCCCTCTCGCTCGAGCTTGACCCTGGCCACAGCCCGGCCGGCCCGCCCCCCTCCCATCGGGGAAACCACAGTGCCCAGGCTGACGAAACTGCCCGACTCCATGACATGAATGGTGACCATCGGCAGCACGGCAGCCGCCGCACCGAGGGCGGGCGTCAGGCTGTGTGGGTCGAGGACCAGGGTGGTGATCCCGGTGGGCTGCAGCGAATCGAGCAGCGCCAGCGCGGCATAGCCCGGACGCGGCGCCCGTGACAGCACGCCCCCGCCCGCCAGGATCGGCTCCATCTGCGGAAGCCCCGCCAGACTACTTCCATCCTTGCCCTTCGGCCAACCGGCGCGCGCCATCCTGAGCGCGATCTGCAGGACCTGGCGCGCCAGCGCGAATTCCAGGTGCAATTCGTCTCGCTCCATCGGGATCGTGGCCGGATGGAGGGACTTGTTGAAGATGTAGTCGCGCACCAGATCGTCTTGCAGGTCAGTGGGCAGCCAGCGCGTGATCGACTCGATCGAGGTGTGACGCAGCAGCGAGGGCAGCGGTGCCCCCAATCCGAGGTCAGTGCGCACCGTCAGGCGCAAGTCACCTCCGAAGCCGGCGGCGATGGTCGTCTGCGAGGCGCCGATGTCGACGCCCAGCACGCCCTTGCGCGGGTCATACGTCTGGCTCAGGTGACGGATCACGCGCCCGAAAGCATCCGCCGTCAGCATCACGTAGCCGCCCGACCACTGGCGCATCTCGTCGTAGCCGGAGATCTTGGCGCCGCGTAGTTCGGCGATGACCTCGGCCAGCCGGTTGCGGGCCGGCGTCAGGTCGTCACCCTCCAGCCCGGGGCGTACATTGGGCGCCAGCGAGACCGAGGTCCGGTCGGCGAAGCGTTCGACAATCGCGGCACCCAGCTGGCGGTTGCCGGCGAACAGGACGCGCGGCACCGGCCCGCCGGGGCGCAACCCGGCCGCCATAGCGACGCCTTCGACCAGCCGCAGGACGGAGGCGCTGGCGCCGCCGTCCGTCCCGCCGACGATCAGGATCAGGTCGGGCCGGGTGGCGAGGATCAGGTCGATCTGCTCTTCCTCGCGCCGCCGGTCGGCGAGCCCGATCTCCTCGACGACATCCAGGTAGGTGGAGGTGGCCAGACGCCGCCCGGATTCCAGCGATACGCCCGGGGTCAGCCCGACCAGGACGGCGCGCAAGCGAGGTCCGGCGGACGAGGTCGCGACGAACACGTCCACGCCCGCGCCTTGCGACGTACTCGGCATGATCAGGCCTTCGGAGTCGTCCAGCAGCCGGCGGCCGGTGATAGTCTGGACCTGGTCGAGCGCAATGCGGACGCCTTCGCCGATATCGAGCAGCGGGGTCGTCGCCGTGGAGAGCGAGCGCCCAGTCGCCACCAGACGATACTGGTTGTCGACCACATCGAACAGGCTGGCCCGCGTGTGGACACTTCCCACGTCCACGGCCAGCAGCGTTTCGGAGTCGACCATCGTCGGCAGGTCCATCATCGTCCGGCCATCAGCCCGGTCAGGGCATCCATCAGGAATTGAACCCGCTGGGTCAGGATCAGCAGCGTGGCCGAGAGGGCGCCGGCGTACATCACCCCGAAGGCCAGCGCGATGAACGACCGGCCGAGCGCACTGACGGCCTTCCCCAGCAGACCGATCGGCCCCAGCGGGCGGCCCTCACTCCCCGGACGGCGAAGGAGCGTAAATCGGAAGTAGGCCAGCGTGCTCAGCGTGCCCGTCAGGAGGATCATAACGTTGATCACACGCTCGAAGCCCGTTTCGCCGGTCTGCGGCGAGACCACGCCGGGATCGAAGGTGCCCATCGCCGCCAGGGATTGTGGGATCAGTGTTCCAGTAATCGCCCCGCCGACAACCACCGCCGCACCGACGCCCACCAGGAACGCGGTGGAAAACGTGCCCAGCCGCGAAGGTCCTGGGACGAGTTTGAGGAGCAGCAAGAACGCCAGCAGCGCCGGGACGAGCAGCGTCAGCGCCGCCGTCGGATTGAGCAGTCCGCCCAGGCCGGCTTGCAGGATGGGCAGCAGCAGCCCGGGCCACAACACCGAGCGGGCCGCCAGCGCGCCGGCGTAGCCCGCCGCCACGCCGATGAACAGATGCGTCGCCAGGCGGAAGAGCGGGTTGTCACCGATCAGGTAGCTGAGGACCATGATCGTCAGCAGCGCGGCGACGATCGGCCCGATCAGCGTGTCGACGAGCGTGGTGATCTCGGTCATGCGCGCTTGGGCCTCGGCCGCGGCCTGACGGCGTGCAGGATCCAGGCTCCGACCCCGGACACGCCGCCGCTGATCAGCAGGATCTCGAGCACCAGGATCCCCAGACTGAACGGGTTCCAGCGTTCGACCGCCGGGCCGGGCTTGCCGTTGCGCAGCTCGTAAGCCACAGCTGCCGGTTCGCCGCTCAGCAGCCCATTCACCTGCGGACGCAGGGCTTCGTAGTAAGGCCGAATCATCGGCTCGACACCGGCACTCAACACCATCACCAGGGGCTTCCCGCCCAGCCAGGGGCTGGCTTGCTCAATCCACGACCGCGCGCTTTCTGCACCGGCGGTGATCACCACCACCATGCCGAAGTCGGACAGGGTCCGCACGCCCTCGAGGACCGGTGAGCCCCATCCGGCCATCGATCCGCCGTCCGAGTCGACCGTGGCGGCAAAGCCGCTCAATACGGCCCCGCGCGGGTCGGCGGAAAAGAGCTGGATCGCCGGAACACCGCCGGAGAGATAGCCAAGGTGGACGTAGTCCTCGCCGGTCCGGTAGTCGTACGCCGCGCCGCGCAGGCGCAGCAGGCGCTCGGCCAGAGGCGGGCCCGTCGGTCGCGTCGAGAGTGTCGCCAGAGGGACACCCTTCGTCATCAGGTCCTCGATCAGGGGACCGGCGACGACCTCGAGTTCGCCGGCGTTCGCCGGCTCGAAGTCGAACACCAGCAAGGCGGGCCGATCAGCAGGCAGGCCGGCCACCAGATTGACCAGCGGCGCGAGCTCGAGAGGCTCGACGGTCGGCAGCGCAAACACCGACAGGCGCAAGACGATCGGCAGGGCGACGGCGAGCAGGAGCAGCCCGGCGACCGCCCAACGCAGAAGCGGCAGCCGGCGGCGCGCACGTCCGGTTGGGGAGATCTCGCGCAGCTCGTCCTGCACGAGTTTGGTGAGCAGCTCTGCCTGTGCATATTGACGTTCGGTGACGTTCAGCCGCGTCGAGCCGACACCGGAAATGCGCGGCAGCGCCACAACCGGTTCCGCCATCAACACGCCGCGCAACCCGGCGAGCGGACCGGCCAATTCGACCGCCTGCTCGTCCTCGGGCAAGATCTCCACCACCGAGCGGAAGGTGTCCACCGGGCGCATTGCTTCCAGCCAGGTGGGGAGCGTGGCGGGCGCCAAGTCGGGACGGACCTCCGGGGAAATGGCCGCCTCGGACGGCATGTTGCCTGCTTCCATCAGCCAGTCGGGGACCCCGACGTTTTCCATGTCGAAGTCCGCGCCTTCGGCTCCGCCGCCGCTCACAAGTGCCTGGACGTGAGGCATGGGCGGTGCAGCCTCTGGCTGCCGCAGATCCTTCATCCACTCCGGCTCAGCGATCTCGATCGGCGGTGCCGCTTCAGGTGCACTGGTCGTAGGTAAGACAAGAGGTGAGCGAATGGGTTGCGAATCCGGTTCCTCGGACGCCGGGACCAGGCTGGAGAGCCCGGTCTCATCCTCGAGTTCGCCAATGCCGAAGGGTGGTGTTGGCGGAGGAGCGGCCGGGGGTTCGCCCAGTCTGCCCGTCGAGCTGGCGGCCGGGATTAGATCATCGGTGCGAGGTCCCACCGGGGCCAGGCGATCTGTGCGCTTCGCAGGCTTCGAGGCCAGCGGGCCGGTGGACCGCACCGCCACGGCGGGAGGTGCTGGTGGTTCCGGCTCGGAGACCGGTGGCTCGGGAGCCATGCGCTCTGGAAGGCGGCCGGTTCGCGGCTCAGGCTCGGCGGGGGGCGTCTCCGGCTCAAGCCACGAGGGCGCCGAAGGGCCGGATGCAGAGAGAAAGTCCTCTGCCGGTACTTCGCCGGGCGTCGTGAGCAGCCCGGTCAGGCCGCTGTGCCAGCCGGTCTTCTCGAGATCAAAGACGTCGGGCAGTGGTTGGCCGGCTTCATCCAGGGCTTCCTCGTCGACGCCTTCTTCGGCCTGTCTGGCGCGCACGCGAGCGAGCCAATCCGGGATATCGCCCTTCGCCGCCGACGGTGCTGGAGGTGTTGGCTCGCCAGCCGCAGCCGGCGCAGCCGGCGACTCTTCCGCTAGCCAGTTGGGAAGTTCACCTGCCGGTGGACCTGCTTCCTCTGAGGAGGCCTCGCGCAGACGGCTGAGCCAGTCCGGGGATTCCGCGGGGCGCCCTACGGGACGTGCGGCTGGCTCCTGCTCTTCAGGGAGCCCCGCGGGCGGCTGGGCGGCGGCGCTTCCGTCCCACTCGCTTTGCGACCAGTCTGGATCGGTGGAGCGCAAGCGCGCCAGCCAGTCGCCTTCGTCGGCCGGTTCAACCGGCTGGGCCGGGGCTGGAGGTTCATCGTCCGGCCCGCGCAGACGGGACAGCCAATCCGGCATCGGAGGCAGCGGTTGGTCGGATAGCGGAGGCGTCGCACCTGCGGGAAGAACCGGCTTGAGGCGCGCCCCGCAGAATCCACATTCATCCGCCCCTTCGGGATTGGGCTTGCTGCACATCGGGCAGCGCACGTCCGCCACGGCTCAGTCTCCGTAGGGGCGGTCGGCCCCGAGCAGGACGCGCAAGCCGGTGGCGACGGCGCCCAGGGCGATGCCCAGGACGATGCCGCGCGCCGCCCCCGCGGCCCACACCTGCGCCAGCCAGTTGCGCAGCCACCCGAAGTAGGCCGTCAGCCCTCCGCCGCCAAACGGCCAGGGCGCCGTGCCCAGCAGGACGAGCAGCGCCGTGACGATGAAGATCAGACTGTAGACATCACGCCGGCGCGCCACCATGCGCACACCGGCTACGGCCAGCGAGACAGCCAGCAGGGCCATCAACGTCGCTTCAACCGGAAGCTGGATGTACTCGAACAGCGAAAGGACGACTCGGTTGTCCGGGCCGAACACCAGCCCGAGCACCAGCGTCCCGAGCAGGATAATGATCAGCAGCGCACTGTAGGGCCAGCCGCTTTCCTGCTGTGTGACCTTGTGCATGTGCGCGGCGAGTAAGTTCAGGATGCCAAGCAGGAGCGCCGCGGCCGAGAGCAGGATCGCCCAGCGCATGAAGAGCAGGCGCAGCTCCTGCAGCATCTGCCACTCGACAAAGTAGCCCGCCAGCACGACCCCGCCGAACGCCATGGCGACCGCGGTCCAGATGATCCACGCGCCCAGCTTCACAGCCCGACCCCCAGCGTGCGGAGCAGCGTGCCGACCAAGATGGCCAGGATGACCAGGACGCGGACGACGTCCTGCGTGCGCAGGCTTGCGCCGTGGAACACGCCGGCATTCAAGTAGGCGCCGCCGGCGAAGACCTCCTCGCCGATGAGTGGGTGTTCGGCCGTGGCATACAGCAGCGCCTGCGCGTGGACGTCGTCACTGCCACCGACGACGAAGGCCTGCCGCCGCTCCCCGAAGTCCGCCGCCAGCGCACCCTCGGCGCCGAAGGACCCGTTCAAGATGTGGACTGAGACGCCTTCGGTGGCGAGGACGGCCGGAATGCCGGCGGCATACGAGTAGGGCGTGGCCCCCAGCATTCGGCCCGAGGTCGGTTCGAAGCGATCGCCGGCGCCGACGCGCGCGTGCGCCGTGCGCAACGTGTCCTGGGCCAGGATGGCCATGGCGCCATCGGCGGTCGTGGCAACCGCCGGCCGGTCGCTCATCACCGTCGCTGATGCCACCCGAGCGAGGACGACCAGCCCGGCCATGGCCGGCGCCAACTCCGGCCCGATCACCGAGCCGGTGCCGAGGGAGACATGGACCCGTTCGCCGGCCTCGACGGCATGTTCGATCGCCGTGCCAAGCGCTTCGAAGCTGGGCAGACTGCGGAAGGCGGGCTGCCACTTGCGTCCCAGAAGCGCAAAGATCAGAAGCAGCAGCGTGAACGCGCCGATGACGGCCAGCCCGACCCAGTCAAAGCTCATGGCGGCGGCTCCCGGCGCAGGCTCTCGACAAACCCCGCCATGCGCTGCGGGTCTTCCAGCAGGCCCACCAGCCCCGCGCTGCGCGAGGCGTGCGGACCGATCAGGGGTCCGACGATGTATCCAAACTGCGCGCCGACCCAGGCCAGCGGTGCAAGTGCCTCGATCAGCGTTGAGGCTGCGCCCTCGAGCCCCAGTGAGCGCACATGGTCCGCGAGTCGATCGTCGAACGACCGGTCGGGGTTCATCGCGGGCAGTATAGCATAAGCGTTTTGGGCGGGCCACAAGGCGCCATCTGTGGCGGTCGGGTACGGGCCATGGCGTGGATCTTGGAGACAACCCTCCCCCGCGAGCGTGAGTCCTACGCCCGTCGGGGGATTCTTGGTTGCGTCGGGACCTCCATCCACTATAATGCGGAACAGGTGTTCGAGCGGCGGCCATGGGCCTGAATCTCCCTGGAATCCTTGGACAACTCGAGAAGATGGGAGCGGCGCTGGCTGAACAGCAGGCCGCGCTTCGCCGGCTGCAGCCGGCAGCGCGCAAGGCGCTCGAGCATGCTGCCGGCTTATCACCGGATGACCTCTCCACGCAGGTAGCGCGCGCCGGCGATCGCTACCGAGGCGCACGTCCCACAGATGAACCGCTTCTCACCGCCGGCGCTGCCCCGGCCCTCGAAGCCGGTTTGGTCGTTGCCGGCGCCGACGGTTCCCAGATCTACCCCGACCGGCACGCTCCGGCGCTGTACTACGTGATCCAGGTTGGCGGGCTGGCGATGGAAACCGGGTCGAGCCGAGCCCCGCAAACACGCACGCAGCCGCAGATCTACTTCCTGCCGGAGGACCTGCACGATCAGCAGGGGTATCCGGTAGGGAACGCCATGATCAACGGCCGGCGCGACGCGGAGGAGATGAAGGCCCTGGCCGAATGGGCGCAAACCCACGCCGGCCGCCCGTTCGTCGCCCTGCTCGATAACGGCCTGCTGTTGTGGTTCGCGCTGCAGGTGCGCGAGCAGAACCAGAAGGACGTCGATCGCATCCTGCAGGCCTATCTCGGTCACCTGGACAGCCTGCAGGCCAGCGGCGGATGCGTGGCGGGATTCATCGATCGCCCGCGCAGTGCCGACGTGTTGGCACTGGCGCATCTCTCGACTCTGCCGCCCGAGGCGGTGAACGATCAGTCGCTGCGCGCCAACCCTTTCCGCTCCCTCACCGACCGGGCGCTGTTCGACGACCTTCTCGGGCCGGGCCAGCGCTCGGCCTGTTTCATCGACAGCTCTCCGCTGAATCGCGATTTCGAGACGAAGGGCCATCAGGTCCGTTTCTTCTACCTGAAGACCGACGCTCGGGGGACGATCGCCCGGGTCGAAGTTCCTGCCTGGGTGGCGCAGGATCCGGCGCGGCTTGGGCGGGTGCACGCCGCCATCCTCGACCAATGCCGGGCCACAGGGGGGTTCCCGTATGTGCTCGTCCGCGCTCACGAGCTGGCTGTCGTGACGAATCAGGATCGCCAGCAGCTCGAAGGGCTGATCCAGCAGCGGCTTGTGGACAGCCACGTGGCCGGACGCGCATCGCAGAAGGCAACGACCAAACGCTGGACGCGCTCGCGGCGCAAGCACCGACTGTAGGACGGCGTGGGTCGCCGGGGCCGCCGGCAGGCGCGGCCGAAAGAGGGCGTATGACCGCAGAGGATCGACCGATCGGCCGAGTGACCCGCTGCAGCACGCGCGGTTTCGTCGGCGCCGTTCGCCTTCCGGAACCCGAGTGGCCCGTGTTCGGGACCTACTGCCAGGCTGAGGCCCAGCAGGGGCGCAGCCACGTGATCGGGTTGATCTACGACCTGAGTATCGAGGATGACGAGCTGGCGCGTCAACTGGCCGCCTCCGAGTCGCTCAGCCCCGAACAACTGGCCGACAGTCAGGTCAATCGTCAGGTGCCGGTCGAGTATCGGGCGCTGGCGATCGGCTACCGGAACGGCGACGGCTTTGTGCAGTCCTTGCCGCCGCAACCGCCGCTGACACTGGCCCCCATCCATCGCCTGTCGCCGGCGGATGTTCGTCAATTCACCGGGCATCTGGAGTTCCTCAAGTTGATCCTGGCGGTCCCGGAGATCCCGGTGGACGACCTGCTGGCGGCGGCGCTGCAGGCCGCCGCGGCCGTCCGGCCCGAGAACGAGCGCCGTGTGTATCTTGTATCTGCGGCGGCAGAGTGTGCCCGGCTTGTCGGGCGGGACCTGACGCGCCTCGAGAGCCTGGTTCGTTCGCTCCGGCCGTAGGGTTCAACCTGCCAAGGATGCCGGCCGTCCGCGCGTCCGAGCGCGACCTGAGGGAGAACGTATGACCAATACCTCCGAACTCGACGCCTACTTCGGCCCGCGCCCGGGCGAGACACCGCTGGGAATGGTGGTGGGCGGCTCGCTGTCCTCCGGGCTGCTGGTCAAGCTCGACCCGCGCCTGTCGATCGAGCGCCTGGCCGTCGGGCGGTACGTCGTCATCCGCGGCACCAGCGGGCGCAAGTTCTTCGGCATCGTCACCGACATCGCCCTCGACGCCACCAATCCCGATCTGATGCGCCAGCCCCCCGCGCCCGGCGACGCCTTCGCCGCCGAGGTGTACTCGCGGCAGGTGGCCTACGGCACGCTGTCCGTCAGCCCGATGCTGATGCTCGATCCGGAAGACGACCAGCCGCGCCCCAACAAGACCGTCCCGGCGCACTTCGCCCCGGTGGATGAGGCCTCGGCCGAGGACGTCGAGCGCGTCTTCGGGGCTGAGGACGAGAAGCACCTGTTCCTGGGCACCCCGCTCGACATGGAGAGCGTCCACGTCAACCTCGACCTGGAGCGCTTCGTCGAGCGCTCCTCCGGCGTGTTCGGCAAGAGCGGCACGGGCAAGTCCTTCATCACGCGCATCCTGCTGGCCGGGATCATCCGCGCCGGCGGCGCCTCGGCACTGATCTTCGACATGCACAACGACTACGGCTGGGCGGTCAAGGACGAGGCCGGCCGCGAGTTCAAGGGCCTACGCCAGCTCTTCACCGCCGGCCAGGTCAGCGTGGTGACCCTGGACGAAGAGACCTCTCGGGCCCGCGGCAGCAAAGTCGACCGCGTCCTCCGGATCGGGACGCAGCAGCTCGAGCCGGAGGACGTCGAGATGCTCTCCGGCCTGCTCGGACTCAGCGACGTGCAGACCGGCGCGCTTCCGTTCCTGCGGCGCCGGCTGGGGCCGGGTTGGATCGACCGGCTGTTGAGCGACGCGCCCGACGAGGAGCTGGCGTCGCTGGTCGAGGAGGAGCGCATTGTCTCGTCGACGCTGGGAGCAATCCAGCGCAAGTTCGAATTCTTCCGTCGGCTTGGGTTCCTGGTGCCCGGCCCCGGCGACGACGCCGTCGATGACATCTTCCAGCGCCTGAAGCAGGGACGGAGCGTCGTCCTCGAGTTCGGCCGCTACGGGAACACCCTGGCGGCCTACATCCTGGTGGCCAACTTCCTGACCCGACGGGTCCACGAGCGCTACGTGCGCCAGAAGAACGAGGCGGTCGGGAGGAAGGCGGACGAGCCGCAGCCGCTGGTGATCGTCATCGAGGAAGCGCACAAGTTCCTCGATCCTTCGATCGCCGGCCACACCGTCTTCGGCAACATCGCCCGCGAACTGCGCAAGTACAACGTCACGCTGCTGATCGTCGACCAGCGTCCGAGCGGCATCGACGACGAGGTGATGAGCCAGATCGGCACACGCGTGACCTGCCTGCTGGACAACGAAGCCGACATCCGGGCGGTGTTCTCCGGCGTCAGCGGCGCCGGAGCGCTGCGCGAGGTGCTGGCCCGCCTCGACACGCGCCAACAGGCGCTGATCCTGGGGCACGCGGTGCCGATGCCGGTGGTCGTGCGCACGCGCGACTACGACGAATCGTTCTACCGTTGGCTCGGTGCGGCCGACGACGGTGAGCGCAAGGCCCGCGCAAAGAAGGGCAGCCAGGCGTTGTTCGGGGAGTAAGCCACAGAAGCCAATGGCGGCCAGCAGGCTGCCAGCCGCCATTGCCTAGTTGCTACTTGCTAGCTGCTAATTGCTGTTCAGTGGCTCAGACCGTTGCCCCGCCGATCGAGATCATGAAGACCATCGCCAACAGGCAGATGACGCCGGCAAGGACATACCCGACGGCCGCTGCCCGATGGCGCGACTTGTTGAGGCGGTTCATGCCGCTCAGGTAGGCGTTGAACTCTCCGACAAACGTCTTGTTCGCCTCCGCCAGGACCGGGTCCACGGCGGCGTCGGCCTGCGGATTATCGCGCTGCCGGATGGAGAACGGCCGGATCTCCTGTCCGGTCTCCCGCCAGTGGATGTAGGCCGAGTAGAAGAAGAAGGCGGCGAAGAAGAGCCAGATCGGAT
This sequence comes from uncultured Chloroflexia bacterium, assembly GCA_963777165.1. Classification (GTDB taxonomy): domain Bacteria; phylum Chloroflexota; class Anaerolineae; order Anaerolineales; family E44-bin32; genus DYJB01. The sequence continues at coordinate 175,025 of CAVZPO010000002.1, read as the reverse complement.
ACAGGTAGGCCATTCGATCCTCCAAGGGCCGCACGATTCGCACGGCCCCTCGTCGTCGTCGTAGACCAGGCAGGTTGGCAAGCCGACTCGGAGGAGATTATAGATGACTCACGCCCCGGGCGCAGTCGTCCTCTCCTCCCATCCTCTGCCCCACCCCCGGGATGTGGTTCTGCTTGAAACCGGTGGGGGTGGGACACCAACCGGCGCGCTCGGAGACAGCTGCCTTGATCGGGTCGGCCAACGGGTCCTGCGTCCCCGATGGTGAGATTGAGAACCCCCGGTCACTCATCAGGGAAAAGAACATTTGTGCTATACTGGGCCTGTGGATGCGTTCCACAAGCTCACTTTGGCCACTTGCCAGGCCGCCTTCGAGGCAGAAGGAGAGACTTCGGTCTTCAGGCCTGCCCCCGCGCCGGATCGCCCGGCGGGACTGACCGCAGGCCAGGTATCTCGCCGCTACGGCGCTCACGCTGGATCATGGTTCGCTGATCTGGACGGCTACACCATCCCGCTCCATATGGCCGTCATGCCGGGCGGGCGCCGGCTCCCGCTGCTCAAGTCGATGCTGACGACGGCTTGCGAGCGCGACTGCCTGTACTGCGGATTCCGCGCCGGATGCGACCCGCAGCGCGTCACCTTCCAACCCGATGAAATGGCGCGCCTGTACTTCGGACTGCACCAGCGCGGCGTCGCGCACGGCCTGTTTCTGTCCTCGGGCATCCTCGGGGGCGGAGCCCGCGCCCAGGACCGGCTGCTCGATACCGCGGAGGTGCTGCGCCGCAAACTCGGCTATCGCGGCTACCTGCACTTGAAGATCATGCCCGGCGCCGAGCGCGATCAACTCGTGAGCGCGATGCAGTTGGCCGACCGCGTGTCGATCAATCTGGAGGCGCCTTCCGCCCCGCACCTGCGCCTGCTCGCGCCACACAAGCAGTTCGACTCCGAGCTGCTGACGCCGCTTCGCTGGGCCGAAGAGGTGCGCCGCGAACTCCCGCCCTCGTCCGCCTGGCGCGGTCGGTGGCCTTCAACCACCACCCAGTTCGTCGTCGGCCCGGCCGGGGAGAGCGACCTCGACCTGCTGTCGCTCACCGCGCGTCTGTCCCGAGGGCTGGGACTGGCGCGCGCATACTTCGAAGCCTTCGGACCACATCCCGGGACGCCCCTCGAGGCCGTCGCCCCGGAAGACCCTCTGCGCGTCCACCGCCTGGTGCAGGCATCGTTCCTGCTTCGGGATTACGGCTTCGACCTGGAGGACCTGGCCTTCGATGCCCGAGGCGGGCTGGCGCGGCACGTCGATCCCAAGCTGGCCTACGCGCAGGCGGCGCTGGCGGGATCACCGGTGGAGGTGAATCGCGCCTCGCGCGAGATGCTGCTGCGCGTCCCCGGCATTGGACCGCGCACGGTCGAGTCGCTCTTGAACGCCCGGCGCCAGCGCTCGCTGCGCAGCCTCGACCAACTCCACCGGCTGGGCGTGATCGCCGAACGCGCCGCGCCCTACATCACCCTCGAAGGACAGGCACCTCACCGGCAACTAACACTCCAGCTGGAAACACTCCCGATCCCAGTAGGGACAATGCATCCATTGTCCCTACCCGGGTCCACAGACCTCGGCCGGGCGCCGGGACCGACGGATGCTCCAACACCGGCATCAAGACAGCACCTACGTCCGCCTCCCCGCCTTCGGCGAAGCCGAAGGGGCCGCTTCCCCAACGCCTACGTCAGACCCGCCCAATGCCGGGGTCGGCGGATGCGCCTACTCCCGGCTCCCGAAGTCCCTCCGTTGAGCACCCTCCCAACCTGTCATTCCGCAGTTCGCCGTCGCCAGGGGATAGCCCTATACTCGGCGTGGGGTCCGTCTCGACCTGCCTTCGCCGCAGCCACAATCCGATACCACAACGTTGCCGTCAGCACAGGGAGGTCCTGCCGATGCCCTCCGTTGCGACGCTCGATTTCCAGGTGACCTCGCGCTGCAAGCAGGCGTGTCCCGCCTGCACGTCCCGCCCCGGGGAGACCGAGGAAGTCGATACCCAGCGCGCTGCCGCCATCGTGCGCAAAGTCCGCACCCTGGGTGTGCCGCGCATCGTGTTCACCGGGGGCGATCCACTCCTTCGTCCGGATGCCGGGCTGTTGCTGCGGCTCGCCCGCCAGGAACACCTGGAGTCGGTCCTGGCAACGCCTGGCGACGTGCTCACCCCCGGCTTTCTGCGCGCCTACGGTCGCTGGATCGATCAGCTTGCGTTCCCCCTCGACGGCCCGAACGAGGCGGTCTCCAGTCGCAGCAAGACCGCCGGCCACTTCCAGGCCATCCTCGATCACCTGGACTTGCTGACCGCCCACCCGCGCATCGATCTCAAGATCGGAACCGCCGTCACCCGGCTCAACCTGGAGGCCATCCCCGAGATGGTGGCTCTCCTCGATCGTCTTGCGCCGACGCTCCCCAATCGGCTGTCGGTCGACATCTACCAGGTCTATCCCTGCGCCCAGCAGGCCGCCGAATGGGCGGGGTTAGTCGTCAGCGATGATCAGTTTGCGGATCTGCGGGGCAACGTCGAAGTCGGGCGCCGGGATTACCGGATCCGCTGGCTCGACCGGCACGCGCTGGATGGGTTACGGCTGACGATCCTGCCCGACGGCCGGCTGACGGTGGCGGCTGGAGGACAGATCCACGACCTCGGCCCATTTGTCGAGATCCGCGACCTGGATGCGGCCCTTCCAGGGTCGGGGTTCCAGCCCGCCCGCCACCTCGAGCACGCGCAGAGTTGGTCCTCCAGACGGCGGGAGGAATCTCCGCCTCGCCAAAGCGAAGCCGTCGCCCACTAGGGCGACGGCTTGGCTTGCGTTGAGGGGGAGAAGCCTACGACTTCGCGCTTCGGCGCGCCAGGTAGTCCTCGACGAACAACAACCCGCTTGGGCCGGCGCGCCGAACGACAGACAGCAGCGCCTCCATCGACGAGACCTCTTCCAGCTGCTCGGCCACGAACCAGTTCAGGATCCCCATCGCCAGCCGGTCTTTCTCCTGCAGCGCCAGATCGAGCAGGGCATTGATCTGGCGGGTCACTTCCATCTCCCAATCCACGGACAACATGACCGCTGCCTCGGCCGACCCGATATCCGCGCGAGCCGCCTCGACCGCCGGGACCGCCACCCTGCCTCCCGCCTCCACGATGAACTTGGCGAACTTGAGGGCGTGTTCGCGCTCCTCCACCGACTGACGGTAGAAGAAGCTCGCCAGTTCGGGAAGCGTTTCAGCGTCGAAGTAAGCGGCAATGCTCAAGTACTGGTTCGAGGCGCCCAGTTCGCGCCCGATCTGCTTGTTGATCTCCGCCATGAGTTTGTCACTGATCAGCACGGCACACCTCCACAATACCCTTTACGGGTCGAATCAGTCTGTCAACAATGCTGCCAAACCAGGGGTCCACCCTCACCCACCGCGCATGTAGTTCAGGGCGTACTGCGCGTCGAGGTAGTTCGGATTGACCTCCAGGGCGGACGTGAGATCCTCGAGCGCGCCCCCCAGATCCCCCAGGCTGTAGCGCGCCCACGCACGCCACAGCCTCGCTTCCTCCGACTTCGACGTGCGGTACAACGTCGCCGTCGCCAGGTCAACTACATCCTCGAAGCGGCCCTGGTGGAAGTAGGCGATGTACGGGCCAAACTGGTAGCGTGTGAACCGCCAGGGCAACCCCAGGCCAAGCGCGGTATCGAACGCCTGCGCCGCCTCGCTGTAACGCTCGAAGTAGGACAAATTCGTCCCCAGGTTGAACCAGGCATACGCGTCGCCGGGGAGGGCGGCGACCTCCGCCTGGCTGCGTTCGAGCGCCCGCTGGCGGTTGACCTCCGGATCCGAATCCTCAGCCATCAACTGGGCGATCGCCACCGTGTCCCCCGCCGGGAAGACAACCAGGAACACGTTGTTGAAGGCATGCCAGCGTTCGTCCAGATCGGCGTACGACACGGACAGGTTGGCGCCGTCGTAGGTATCCTGAGTCATGAACTGGCTCGAGCCATCGTCATAGCCGGTGAGCAGGACGTAATGGGCCGCCCAACCTCCCCCACCCTCCGACTCGGGCAGGATCAGGCTCTTCTCGATAATCACCGGGTACCCGGCGGCCAGGAACCGCTTGAGCGTATCCAGATCTGCGCCCACGCGGTACTCGGCGTTCAGCCAGCCGGCCTGGGTGCGTACGTAGTACGCCAGTTCCTCGATGTTGACGTTCTTGTCGCCAGGGTCGGGCTTGAGCAGGCCGGAGACATCACGCTGATCGCCGTCCCAGCCGAAGTAGCGCATCGCCAGGGTGAGCGTCGCCGGCCCGCAGTTGTTCCAGTCCTGCTTCTCCCAGGCGGGCGCCGGCAGGCTAACCGAGGCGGGGAGCGGCGTCGAAGTCGGCGGCGGCGTGCCTTCCGGTTCCGGGAGTGTCGGTGTCGAAGAAGCGGCCAGCGGGGTGGGCGACACGAATTCCGCAACCGCATGCGCCGGCGTGGGGAGTGTTTCGCCGGGGTGCAGCCAGCCGGCCACGATGCCAGCCGCGGCATCGAGCCTCCACTCCAGCCGGCCCTTCACCCAGGGGATCTGGTACGCGCCGAACAGCGCGCTGCCCGTCAGCACCGCACCTGCCACGAACCAGGTCGCCGCCCTCCACCGCTCTCGCATCTGCACGGGCATTCTAGCCGACCCGGATGAGCCGCCGGTGAGAGGCTCGCGGTTTCCTGCTAGAATCGGCCACAGAGATGGAGCGTCCATGACCGATACCACTTCGATCGTGATCTTCGGTGCCTCCGGCGACCTGACCTCGCGCAAGCTGATCCCGGCACTCTTCAGCCTGCACCGCAAGGGCCGCCTGCCGTCGGGCTTCCACCTGGTGGGCATGGCGCGCAGCGAGATGGACAGCGCCGCCTTCCGGGCCGAGCTCGAAGCCATCGCCGCCGGGAGCGACCCCGCCGCCTGGCCGCCATTCGCGGAACAGCTCGAGTATCTGCGCGGCGACCCGACCGACCCCGCGTCCCTGGCGAATCTGGAGAACATCCTGGCCGCCGCCGAACGCGCCAACGGCGGCGCGGCGAACCGCCTGTACTACCTGGCCACCCCGCCCCACGTGTACGCCGACGTCGTGCTGCGGCTGGGCGCTGCCGGGATGGTCGACCGGACTTCCGGATGGCGGCGTGTGGTCATCGAAAAACCCTTCGGCTCCGATGCGGCTTCGGCGCGGGAACTCAATCGCCTGCTGCATCAGGTGCTGGCCGAGGAGCAGATCTACCGCATCGACCACTACCTGGGCAAGGAAACCGTCCAGAACGTCCTGGTCTTCCGCTTCGCCAACAGCATCTTTGAGCCGGTGTGGAACCGCAACTACATCGATCACGTCCAGATCACCGTCGCCGAGACGGTCGGGGTCGAACACCGCGGCCCGTTCTATGACCGCGTCGGGATCGTGCGCGACATGTTCCAGAATCACCTGATGCAGGTGCTGGCGATGGCGGCCATGGAGCCCCCGGCGTCTTTCGACCCGGAGGCGTTGCGCGACGAGCGCGTGAAGCTCCTGCGCGCCGTCCGGCCGTTTGGCCCCATCGACGTCAACCGCATGGCGCTTCGCGCCCAGTACGAGGGCTACCGCGCCGAGCCCGGCGTCGCCCCCGACTCGCGCACCCCTACCTTCGCAGCCGTACAGCTCGCCATCGACAACTGGCGCTGGCAGGGCGTGCCGTTCTACCTGCGCTCGGGCAAGCGGTTGGCCGCCAAGGCCACCTCGATCGTCATCCGCTTCAAGTCCGTCCCCCATGTGATGTTCCCCCTGGCCCCCGGCGGCAGCATCCGCCCCAACTCACTGTCGATCTGTCTGCAGCCGGACGAAGGGATACATCTGCAGTTCGAGGTCAAGGTCCCGGGCACACTGGCCGAGATGCGCTCGGTCGATATGGAGTTCCACTATGCCGAGGACTTCGGCGCCGACGCCATCCCCGAGGCCTACGAACGCCTGCTGCTGGACGCCCTCAACGGCGACCCGTCGTTGTACACCCGCGCCGACTCGATCGAGCTGGCCTGGGCGTTGGTGGATCCGATCCTTCAGGGCTGGGAACGACCGGAGGCGCTGCCCCTGCTTACCTATCAACCCGGGACCTGGGGACCCCCCGAGGCCGATGCGCTCCTGACGCGCAGGCGGCGCGCCTGGTCCACCGACTGCGTGCGGCATGAAGGCTGACCGGCGGACGCACCGGCAGGAGGCGGAGGCAAGATGCCCGAGGCCGAACTGATCGTCTACGCCACCAGCTGGTGCGGGGATTGTCACCGCGCTCGACGCTTTCTCGAAGAGCACCAGGTCGCCTATCGCTGGGTCGATATCGACCAGGATCGGGAGGCCGAGGCGCTGGTGAAAGCGGTCAACCACGGGAACCGCAGCGTCCCAACGCTGGTGTTTCCCGATGGATCGCTGCTCGTCGAGCCGAGCACGCTTGAGCTGGCGCGGCGTTTGGGGCTGGAGGCCTGAGGAGGGCGAATGGACAGGGACCTGCACGCATTCCTCGATCGCCTGGAGGCCGCCGGCGAACTGGCGCGCGTTTCCACCACCGTATCGCGCGATCTGGAGATCACCGAGATCACCGATCGCACCTGCAAAGGGCCGGCGCAGTCGAACCGCGCTCTGCTCTTCGAGCACGTCGCCGGCTTCGAGATGCCCGTGGCGGCCAACCTTTTCGGCACGCCACGGCGGATGGCTTGGGCGTTGGGCGTCGAAGATCTCAACGAGCTAGCCGAGCGGCTGGGCACACTGCTCGACCTGCGCTTGCCGCAGGGGCTGGGAGGGATGCTCTCGCGCGGCCAGGACCTGCTCAACGCGCTGCGCGCCGTCGGCGTCGGCCCCACCCGGGTACGCCATGCGCCGGCGCAGGAGATCATCCAGAAGGACACAGCCTCGCTTGATTCGCTCCCGATCCTCACCTGCTGGCCCGGGGACGGCGGTCGCTTCATCACGCTGCCCCAGGTGATCACGCGCGATCCCGAGACCGGCGTGCGCAACGTCGGAATGTACCGGCTGCAGGTCGTCGACGAGCGGCGTCTGCTCATGCACTGGCAGCGCCACAAAGGCGGCGCCGAACATGCCCGCGTGGCGCGAGCTTCCCGCAAGCCGACCATCCCAGCCGCCGTCGTCCTGGGCGGCGATCCGGCTTCGATGTGGTGCGCCTCCGCCCCGCTGCCCCCGGACATCGACGAGTACCTGCTCGCCGGCTGGCTGCGCGGCAAACCGGTCGAATTCGTCGAGGCCGTCAGCATCCCGCTGGACGTGCCGGCGCAGGCCGAGATCGTCCTCGAAGGTTACGTCGATCCGAACGAGCATCTTCCTGAAGGCCCGTTCGGCGACCACACCGGCTACTACACTCCGGTCGAACCGTTCCCGGTCTTTCACCTCACCGCCATCACCCGCCGCAAGGACGCTGTCTACCCGACGACCGTCGTCGGCATCCCGCCGATGGAGGACGCCTGGATGGGCAAGGCGACCGAGCGGCTGTTCCTGCCCCTGATGCGCCTGTTCCTGCCCGAGATTGTCGACGTGCACATGCCGCCGGCTGGCGCCTTTCACAACCTGGTGCTGGTGTCGATTCGCAAGCGCTTCCCCGGACATGCCCGCAAGGTCATCCAGGGACTGTGGGGGCTCGGGCTGCTGATGCTGGCCAAGGCGATCGTCGTCGTCGACGAGTGGGTCGACGTGCAGGACCTGAACCAGGCCGCGTGGCAGGCGTTGGGCAACGTCGATTGGTCGCGAGACATCGTCGTCACCGACGGGCCGGTCGATCACCTTGACCACGCCTCGGTCCAGCACTCGTTCGGCGGCAAGATCGGCATCGACGCCACCGCCAAGCTGCCCGAGGAAGGGCACCCTCGCCCATGGCCGCAGCCGGTCGGCATGAGTTCCGAGGTCAAGGCCCGCATCGACGAGATCTGGACGTCATTGGGATTGAAGTGAATCAAAGAAACGTGACAGGCGGCTTTGCCATCTGTCCCATCGTGCTTTTCGCGCTGCAATAATCTACCCGCGTGCCGCCGGAGCCGGTTCGCTCAGAGCCATGGGAGGCCGCCGTGCCCGAAACCCGGATCCCGGGATTGATGGCCAAACTCGAGCGTGGTCAACGCAAGTCGTCGGAGACATTTGGCCGGCTATCTCCGTCCCAGTGGGAGCGGGCGATCTACGAGGATCCCGCTCCGTGGACGGCGCGGAACTTGATCGCCCACTTCCTGTCGTCCGAGCTGGAGCTGCTGCGGCTGTGTCAGGACGTCGCCGCTGGCGGCCCGGGCGCGCCGGAGGGCTACGACTACAACGGGTTCAATGCCGAGCAGCAGCCGCTGTACGCATCCGTCCCCCCGGCGCAGCTCCTCGAGCAGTTGGATGCGGCGCGCGCGCGGACCCTCGAGTGGCTGGGAACGATCGATGAGACGGCGCTAGACCGTGTCGGACGGCACCCGGCGCTCGGCGAGGTCTCCCTGGAGATCATGATCGTCGCCATCTACGGGCACCAACTCCTGCACATGCGCGAGCTGCAATCGAAGCTGGGGTCCGCATAGGCTTGCCGGGTACAGGCAACCCACCACCTGACGTGTGGCAGAGGCGCACGTCAGGTGGTTGAAAGTTCCTCAAGGACTTGTTGTCTGGGCCCCGGGCGGGCTTAGGGAAAGCGCAGGTCGCCTGTCCCCGGTTCACGCACGGTGGTTCATGGGGTCACCGGAGTCCCCAGTGGCGCGCCGCGGCGTGGAAGCGCCAGCAGGAGTGGAACGAGAGCGACTGCTCCCCCGAGCCAGGCCATCGCGTTGAAACCGACGGCGGCGAACACCAGGCCGCTCCCCAGGCTTCCGGCGGCCGAGGCGAACCCGACGAGCAGGTCGTTGAACCCCTGTGTCCGGGCGCGCTCGTCCGGCGAGAGCTGATCGGCCAACAGCGTCGAGCCACCGACGAAGCACAAGTTCCATCCCAGCCCAAGCAGGAAGAGCGACACCGAAAGTGGCAGGACCTGCGGCGAAACGGTCGCCAATGCGCACGCCGTCAACAGGCCGAAGGCGCCGACGGCGATCGTCGGCCGACGCCCCCATCGGTCGGCCAGCCTGCCCGAGACCACCGAGAAGGCGTACATTCCCAGCGTGTGCGACGAGATCACCAGGGAGACCGATCCGAGGCCGTGATCGTGGGCGCGCATGTGCAGGCTGGTGATCACCATGACCATGACCATCACGGCCTGCCCGAGCACCATGGCGGTGACTGCCAGTTGCGCATCCGGAGCGGCCAGGATCTCCCGAAGGGGCCGCGCCCCTCTGGAGTGAACGTCGTCGACCGGCAGGAGTGCCGCCACCCGGCGGCCGAGGTCGCGCGGATCCGGCCGCAGCATCGCGAACACCACCGCCGCCGCAAGCAGGAAGAGCACACCCGAGACGGCGTACGCACCGGAAAGATCGCGCCGGCCCAGGCTTTCTGCCCATTTCCCGGCCGGGCCGACGAGCAGCGGGCCGAGAATCGCCCCGACCGTTCCCCCCAAGACGACGGTCGAGATCGCCCTTCCACGCTCGGAAGGGGGGTGAACCTCCGCCGCAGCGAACCGGCCGAGCGTCACCGCCGCGCTCGCCACCCCCATCAAGGCCAACCCGACGAGGAACATGAGGAAGGACCCAGTGTCCACCGCCAGGAACGCAAGCCAGCCGCCAAGCGCGCCCAAAACCAATCCCAGCACCAGGCCCCCCCGTCGGCCGAGCGCGTCCATCAAGTATCCCCAGGCAAGAGCAGCCCCAGCCGTCCCCAGCAGATAGACCGAGGAGGGGACGCCAGCCCACGCGGCGGACCCGGCGAGCTCCGCGCCCAGGATCGAGGCCAACGTGGCCGCAGCGATGAAGCCGGCAGACGACATGCTCTGCGCCGCGAACAGCACCCAGGTCAGCCGCCGAGCGGATTGGCTCAGCCTGTCGAGTGACCACTCTCCCGCAGCTCCAGCCATCCTGCGAGGTTATCATGGGGTTTGTGCGGCGACAATCTCTGAATACGCCGAGGCAGGGACGTGCCTCCGGCACCGGGTGGCAGCGTGATACAATGCGCCTGGTTCCCGGCGCCTCGCCGGGAGATTTCGTCCAGCGGACAATCTCCTCGATGCGCAGCCTCTCTCGCATCCGCGCCTTTCTCGACCTGATCAAGTTCGAGCACACCGTCTTTGCCTTGCCCTTTGCCTATTTGGGGATGGTGCTTGCGGCGGGTGGCTGGCCGGACGGGCGGACATTCCTTTGGATCACCGTCGCCATGGCCGCCGCACGTACGCTCGGCATGGGGGCCAATCGCCTGGCCGACCGCTGGATCGATGCGCGCAACCCGCGTACCGCCGGCCGGCCGCTCGTCACCGGCACCATCTCGCCCACCACGGCCTGGGCTGGGTCCGTCCTCGCCGTGCTGCTGCTGGCGGTCGCCGCCTATCAGCTCGGCCCCCTGCCCTTCCGCCTGCTGCCCGGCGCCTTGCTCTTCCTTATTCTTTACCCGTTCTCCAAGCGGCTGACGCTGCTTTCCCACCTGATGCTTGGCATGACCGATGCCCTTGCCCCGCTGGGTGCCTGGGCGGCGGTACGAGGCAGCCTGACGCAGCCCTCCGATCTCCCGGCCTGGGTGCTGTTCGTCATCGTCACGCTGTGGATCGGCGGGTTCGACCTGATCTACGCCATCCAGGACGTTGACGTCGATCGCCGCGACGGCCTGCACTCGTTCCCGGCGAGATTCGGGGTCCGTGCCGCGCTCCAACTCTCGGCGGTCGCCCACGCGTTGGTGAGCGCCCTGTTGATTGCGCTCGGTTTGCTCCTCGGCCTCGGCCTGGCTTACTGGGTCGGCCTGGCGATCACCATCGCTCTCCTGGCCTATGAGCACGCCATCGTTCGCCCGGATGATCTCTCCCGCCTGAACCTGGCTTTCTTCAACGTCAACGGCGTGATCAGCATCACGTTGTTTGCCGGCACATTGCTGGCTACACTTCTGACCCCCTAGGGAGGCTCCGGAGATGAAGCGCCTGATCCTGCTGACCGCCCTTCTCTCTGCTTCGGTGGTCGCCTGCGCCCAGCCTGCCGCGCCGACCAGCACGCTGCGCATCGGCGTCTTGCCGATCCTCGATGCCCTGCCGATGTACGTCGCCCAAAGCCAGGGGACGTTTGCCGAGGAAGGCCTGCAGGTCGAGTTCATCCCGGCCGCCTCGGCGGCCGAGCGCGACCAGCTGATGCAGGCCGGCCAGATCGACGGCATGATCAACGACTTGGTGTCGACACTGCTCTACAACCAACAGCAGGTCCAGATCGTCATCGTGCGCTTCGCCCGCGTGGCCAGTGCCCAGGATCCCGCCTACCGCATCCTGGCCTCCGCCAGCAGCGGCATCACCGGCGTCGCTGGACTGCGCGGCGTGCCGATCGGCGTGTCGGAGGGCACGGTCATCGAATACGTGACCGATCGTTTGCTGCAGGCCGAAGGGCTGACGGCAGACGAGATCGAGATCGTCGCCGTCCCCAAGATCCCCGACCGGCTGGCGCTGCTCGGGTCCGGCGAACTCAAGGCGGCGACGCTTCCCGATCCGCTTGCCTCGCTGGCACTTCAGGCTGGCGCGAAGCTGATCATCGACGACACGGCGCACCCCGAGTACGGCACCAGTGTGCTCTCCTTCCGCAAGGCGATCGTCGATCAGAACCCGGAGGCGGTGCGCGCCTTCCTGCGAGCGCTCTGGAGACGGCCACCGCCGAGGTCAACGCCGATCCCGGGAAGTGGAGCACGCTGCTGACCGAGAACAAGCTCGTCCCCGCTCCGCTGCTTGGCGACTATCGGCTGCCCACCTTCCCCACCGCCTCCGTCCCCAGCGAGGCGCAGTACGCCGACGCGCTCGACTGGGCGATCACCGGCGGGCTGCTTGCCGGCAGCGCGGCTTACGGCGACTCGGTCGATGGCAGCTTCCTACCCTGACCTTCCGCGGCCCGGGCACCTCCGGGCCTCGGATCGGGGATCGATGATCGAGGTCGATGCGCTGACCTTTCACTATCCGGACGGCACCGCCGTCTTCGAAGGCTTCACCTGGCAGGTGGCCGCCGGTGACGCCTGGGCGGTGCTCGGCCCATCCGGCTGTGGAAAGACGACGCTGCTCTACTTGCTCGCCGGTCTCCGGCTCCCCAGCCAGGGTGCGGTGCGGATCGGCGGCGAACGCATCCTGCGCCCGCGCCCGCGCACCGGCCTGATCTTGCAGGACTTCGGGCTGCTTCCCTGGGCGACAGTACGCGACAACGTCGCCCTCGGCCTGCGCGTCCGCGGGTTCTATGGCCCGGATGGAAAGCACGCCCCGGCCGGGGAGGCGGTGGTCGCCCGGCGCGAGATCTCGCAAGGCTGGCTCGGCCGGCTCGGACTGTCCCACGTCGCGGGCAATTACCCGGCGCAGATTTCAGGCGGGCAGCGGCAGCGCACCGCCATTGCTCGCACGTTGGCCCTCCAACCCGATCTGCTCTTGATGGATGAGCCGTTCGCCGCTCTCGATGCACCCACGCGCGAGGATCTGCAGAACCTGACGCTGCAGTTGCGCGCCGAGACCGGCCTGACGACGATCGTCGTCACCCACACAATCGAAGAGGCCGCCCTGCTCGGCGCCCAGGTGCTCGTCCTGGGCGGGCTGCCCAACCGCGGGCCGCGCCTGGTTCCAAATCCGGGCGCCGCCGACCCCGCCTTCCGCTCCACGCCGGAGTTCGTCACGGCCTGCGCCCGGCTTCGTCGCGAGTTGGAGGCGGGCCGATGAAGCGCACGTCCGTCCTCTTGGCGGCCGTGGCGTTGGGCATCGTCTGGCAGATCGCCGCCTGGGCGCTGCATCGCCCGATCCTTCCGCCGCCGCTGGAGGTCTTGTCGGTCTTCGCCACCGAGATCTTTGGCGACCTGGGGCTCGATTTCCTGGCCAGCCTGGCGCGCGTCGTCGCCTCGATGGCCTTGGCCGTGCTGACCGCCGTGCCCGCCGGCCTGGCCCTCGGCCAGTCGCCCGCGCTCGACCGCGTATTCTCCCCGGTGATCTACATTCTGTACCCGATCCCCAAGGTCGTCCTGGTGCCCGTCATCCTGCTGTTCCTCGGCATCAGCGACGTCGCCAAAGTGGTCATCATCTTCCTGATCCTGTTCTTCCAGATCCTGGTGCTGGTGCGCGACCAGGCCGCGGCGATCCGGCCCGAGCTGGTCGCCTCGGTGCGCAGTCTGGGGGCGGGGCGCCGGGCGCTGTTCCGCTTCGTCTACTACCCGGCCAGCCTGCCCGCCATCCTGACCGCGCTGCGCCAGTCGATCGGCACCGCCGTCGCCGTGTTGTACGTCGCCGAGCTCTTCGCCACGCAGCACGGCCTGGGCTACTACATCTACCTGCACGGCTCGACGCTGTTCGACTACCCGCGGATGTACGCCGGCGTCGTGGCGATGAGCCTGCTCGGTTTGGGCCTGTACTTCGGCGTCGATTGGCTGCAGCGCCGCCTGTGCCCGTGGCAGTTCGCCGCATGAACCCGGCCCTCGAGACAGGCGTCCTGATCGTCCCACCCTTCGAGGTCCAGGCCTTCGCCGCGCCGCTGCGCCGGAAGGCGATGCCCGATCGCTGGATGCACGTGCCAGCGCACCTGACGCTCCTCTACCCGTTCGCGCCTCCGGCCGAGATCGACGACGCACTGCCCCGCCTGCGCCATGCCCTGGCCGCGGTGGCGCCCTTCGATGTCACGCTGGACCGTTATGGCAGCTTCCCGACGGCGCTCGTTCTCGAGCCGGCCGACCCGCAGCCCCTGCTGGATTTGCACCGGCGCCTCGCAGGTGCATTCCCCGAATTTCCAATCTACGGCGGCGAATTCGGGCATGAACTTCGCCCGCATCTGACGCTGGCACACTCCGAAGATGGGGCAGGGCTGAACGACCTCGTCCTGCCGCCTGCTCCCGTGTTCACGTTCCGCGTCGACCGGCTCTGGGTGTATGCCGGAGATTCAAAGGCTGCGGTTCCGTTCGTGCCAATAGCCATCGCCGCATTCGGCCCGGCGCGATGAGTGAGCTGACCGGCGAGGCCCGCGCCCGCTACGTGCGCCGCATGTTCGGCCGCATCGCCCCGCGCTACGACCTGCTCAACCGCTGGATGACCTTCGGCCTCGACCGGCATTGGCGCGCCGAGCTCGTGCGTCGGATGGACCTGGCGCCCGCCCCTCGCGTGCTCGACGTCGGCGCGGGCACCGGCGACCTGGCGCTCGCGGTCCTCAAGCGCCGACCCGCGGCGCGCCTGGTGGCATTGGATTTCACGCCCGAAATGATGAGCCTCGGCCGACGGCGTCCGGGCGGCGAGCGCGTGCAGTGGGTGGTGGCGGATGCCGCGCATCTTCCTTTTCCCGACCGCGCCTTTGACGGCGCCGTATCGGGGTTTCTGCTGCGCAACGTCCCGGACATCGATCGCGTCTTGTCCGAGGAACGGCGCGTCCTCAGGCCCGGCGGCAGTGTGGCCTCCCTCGATACCACGCCCCCGCCACGCTCCTGGCTGCGTCCGCTGATCGGATTTCACCTGCACACCGTCATCCCGCTGCTGGGCCGGATCTTGGCCGGAGAGTCCGAGGCGTATACTTACCTGCCGCAGTCGACCGAGCGCTTTGTCGACGCCGGCTCGCTCGCCGAGCGCATGACGACCGCCGGATTCCACCGCGTCGAATTCACCCGACGGATGCTCGGCACCATCGCACTGCACTGGGGCACCCGCCCGACCGAATGAGATGACCGAACCTGGCCCCTCCCGCGTGATCGTGGCCCTGACCGGCGCCTCCGGCGCCGTCCTTGGCGTGCGCGCCCTCGAACGCCTGCGCACCCTCGGCGTGGAGACGCACCTGGTGCTTAGCACCGCGGCGCGCATCACCATCGCCCAGGAGACCGATCGCAAGGTCAGCGACGTCCTGGCGCTGGCTCACACCAGCTATGATCCGCGAGACATCGGCGCCACGATCGCCTCCGGCTCGTTTCCGGTGCACGGGATGATCGTCATCCCGTGTTCGATCAAGACCCTCTCCGGCATCGCCAACTCGTACGCCGACGACCTGATCGTGCGCGCCGCCGATGTCACCCTCAAGGAGGGTCGCCCGCTGGTGCTGGTCGTGCGCGAGACGCCGCTGCACCGTGGGCATCTGCGGCTGATGGATCTCGCCGCCCGCGCCGGCGCGGTGATCTTCCCGCCCGTCCCGGCGTTCTACCAGCGGCCGGCGACGCTCGACGAGATGATCGACCACACCGTCGCCCGCGCCCTGCAGCGCCTCGGGATCTCGGACGCCGGCGTCCAGCCCTGGAAGGGACTGTGACGCCGCCGTCGGAGCCCGGGGATGAGCTCGATCCTGTCCGTGCCTTACTGGACGAGACGACCACCATGGTCCTGGCGACGCGCGGGCCGGACGGGACGCCGCGCGCCACGCCGGTCTACTTTGCCGCCGACCACACCCTGCGGCTGATCTTCCTCTCCGATCCGGACAGCGCCCACAGCCGGAATCTGGTCAGCGCCCCGCAGACCTCGGTGGCGATCTACCCCGAGGAGAGGGACTGGCGCAGGTTGCGCGGCGTCCAGATGACGGGGCACGCGGCGGCCATCGAAGGCAGCGAGGCCGAGCTTGCCCGGCGAGCCTACGCGCGCCGGTTCCCATTCGTCAGCGAACTGGCGCAGGCGCTGGACGCAAGCCGGACCTATGCGTTCCGCCCGTCCTGGGTGCGGCTGATCGACAACCGGCGGGGGTTTGGGTTCCAGCACGAGTGGAAGTTGGCATGACCAGCCGCGATCTCGACCGTGCCGCGCTGCGCGGCGAGCCATCGTACGTGTGGCGCGCCGGGCAGCAGCGCCGGCTGGAAATGGTCCTCGCCGCCGCCGGCGATCGTGCCGGCGGACGCGTGCTGGATGACGGCTGCGGCCTCGGGCTGTACCTGCAGCGACTCGCACCCCAGGCGCGCGTGGCGTGCGGCGTTGAGTTCGACGCTGCACGCGCCGTCCAGGCCGGGACCGGTGGACAACGGGTGGCCCGCGCCGCCGGCGAGCGCTTGCCATTCGCCGCCGGCAGCTTCGACCTGATCTTGTCTCACGAAGTGCTCGAGCACGTCAGCGACGACCGACAGGCCGTCGCCGAGTTCTCCCGGGTCTTGCGCCCCGGGGGCCGGGCCGTGATCTTCGTCCCCAATCGCGGCTATCCGTTCGAGACCCACGGCATCTACTGGCGCGGCCGCTATCGCTTCGGCAATATCCCGTTGGTCAACTACCTGCCCCGCCGCTGGCGGGACCGCCTTGCGCCGCACGTCCGCGCCTATTCCCGGGCCGATCTGGAGCGCCTGGTCTCAGGGCTCCCACTGATCCTCGTGCAGCGGACGGTCATCTTCGGCGCCTACGACAATCTGATCGCCCGTTGGCCGCGTGCGGGCGCGTGGCTCCGCTCCTGCCTGCAGGCGCTCGAGCACACGCCCCTGCGAGCCCTGGGCCTCTCGCACCTTTGGGTCATGGAGAAGAAGGACACGACCTGACGGGTGGCGGGGTTCGCCTCCAGTCAGGTCGAGGGTCGTCCTGTGCCCGCGTTACCGACATGACACGTGGCGATGCCACGTGTCGTGTTTTCCGTCGGCTTTCAGGTGCTTCAGCGGCAGTCGCGTTCCGACGGCACGGGGTAGATGCTCGGGAAAGCGACGAAGTCCACCGTCGTCTCGCCGAGGAGGATCCCCTGCACCTGCACGCGGTCAGGCTCGAAACGGTAGAGCGGCAGGTAGGCCCACACCTGTCGGGCGCCGTCTTCGTCAGACGGCAGCGTGGCAGAGTACGCCCCTCCCGCACCGGTCTCTGCGACGGCTGAGGCACTCGCCTCGTCCAGGCCGTAACAGATCACGACGCCCGGCATTGCCTGCCCATACTGATCCAGCACGGAACCGGCGATCGTCGGGCGCGCGAGGAAAGCACCGGTGTCGAATGTCCCAACCGCCGGAAACGCCGGCGTTCCGGCGATCCCCAGGTCTGCGGTTGGCAGCAGCGACCCGAGCCCCCCTCCACCAGGCAGGTATCGACAACTGCTGCAGACGACCGCCAGCATTGCGAGAAGGGCAAGTCGGCGCATGAGTCCACCTCACACCGTTGGCAGTAGCAGGTAGTCACCAACCAGCAATTGTCAGCGAGCGGCCAGAGGCCAGCGGCGCCTGATGGGCAGCGCTCTTGCCTCGCCATGGGCCACACCTGCGGGTTCCCGGAGTCCTGGCGCGCATGCCGCCTGACAGATGACGCCGCCACCTATCAGCTGGTCACACGCGCACACCCACGCGCTGGAGGGCCGTCAGCGCCAACAGCGTCACCCAGCGTGACGGCTCCTTCTTCTGGGCGAACTCCCAGCCCTCCCAGGCCTTCCAAACCGAGGCCGGCGTGATGCGTCCGGCCTCGTCGAACCAGGCGTCCAGGTGTCGCGCCATATCGAGCAGGCGTGGGTCGCCCCGCGTCCAGGGGAAGGCCGTCAGCACGTTGAGCACGTGCAAGAGGTCGTACCACACCAGCGGCGCCTTGGGCTTGCAGAAGTCGGTTCCCATGTAGAACATGTAGGCGTGATCCTGACGGCGCCGCGCCCACTGTGAGAGGATCGCCTCGGTGCCATATCGGACTGCGTCCTCCTCGCGGTTCGAGGAATCAGACAGCGCCTTGAGCATCGCCAGGTTGGCGAATGGACACCGGTCCTCCTTGCGCCCGGGGCCGCGCCACCCGCCGAGCTCACGCGAGACTGCGCACGGCCAGCCGTTCTCGCGGACCAGGCGGGTGAGCGCATCCAGCGCCCGCTGCACGGCCGGTTCGTCCTCATAACCGAAGCGCAGCAACGCGTAGACGAGCAGCGGCGCATCGCACAAGGCCCACGCCCACGTGTCCTTCCCCGTCCCGCCATGCGCCGGCTGGATGCTCATGATGACCTGGAAGGGTCCCTCTGGAGAGACGTGAGCCATCACCCGACGCGCGATCCGATCGATCCCGGGATCGCTGCGTGTCAATCCGAGGTCTGCGAGGAAGGTGAGCTTATGGATCGGGTGCCCGGCAGACTTGTGGCTGTTCAGCGGGGCGGCCGGCCACGCCTGCAGCTCACGCACCAGGGCCCGCACTTCCGGGCTGGCAATCATCCGGCGATGCGCCTCTCGCACTGGGAGCGAGCCGCCCTCGCCCAGAAGCCCGAGGCGCGCCTGAAGCTCCACGAATGGAGGTCCGGCCAGAAGCCAATCGATCGTCGTCTGCATGGGCGGCATTCCCTGTCGACTCCAAATCAGGTGTATCGGCCTGGACGGTCTGGAGCTGCGGATGCGTTCGTCTGCGCCCGGCCGGCCTCAGCCGGCGCTGATGTCGCCCACCTCCACGACATCCACCGGCACACCGTCGATCTCGCCCGGCAGCACATCTTCCTCCGCCAGCATCGCCCGCGGAATCTTCTGCCGGACCATGATCACCAGCGCCACCTGCCGCTGGCGACGGCCGCCTCGCGTGCGTAGTCCGACGCCGACCCCGACGACGTTGGCCCGGTGCAGCAGCTCGGCTTCATGGGCCTGGCGGACGGCCTGGGCCCGCTCCAGAGTTGGCTCCTCCGTGCTCACAATTCCACCGCCAGGGCGTGCAGCACTTCGTCGATCGGATTATAGAGCGTCACCTGATCCGAACCGGCAAACAACAGCCCAACGGCGCGGGGCCCACCAACCTCGACCAGAATGGAACCGGAGTCTCCCGGGCTGGACATCGGCGTGGTGACGATCTGGCCGGCGAACTGCGCCGTCCGGTCGCCGTACCCGACGGTGATCGTCGCCTCAAGCACCGAGATCTCGCCGGTCGTCAGGCCGGTCGAGCGGCCGGATTTGCGCACCTTGAGCCCGAGTTCGGGGGGCCGCGTGCCGCTCAGGGGGCCGATCTCCAGCACTTCGGCCAGCAGATCGTGCTCATCATGCGGTCGGGCCACGGCGGCGTCGATCCGGTTGACCGCCAGCGGGTCCTCCCGCCAGGCCTCCAGTCGGTGATGAAACCCGCCCCACGCCGCCAGCCGGTTGATCACTTGGACCAGGGTGCTCGCCACGGAGCAAGTCGACGGTTGGCGCGAGAACTGGATCTCGCCGAATTGTTCGAGCGCGGCGATCACGTCGACCGGCTCTCTCCCACCGTCGGCCGCCCCCGGTTGCAGGATGGCGTCGCCCGGTTGTCCCTGGTTTGAGTCGGCCAGGACGTGGTTGTTCGAGAGCAGGAACGCGTCGCCGGAGGCGCGGTCGCGCACGACGCATCCGAACGTCCCGGCCGTGACCCGCACGTGGCCCAGGCTGACCCCGCCGGGCGCCGGCCGCAGGCGTGACGTGCGCGCCACCTCGGCCCGCACGTCACCAACTTCGACGACGTCGGTTGGGACGCCTTCGAGCTCGTCGGGGACGAGCTCCTCGGCTTCCAGGGCGGCCCGCGGAAGTTTACGCCGGACGAGGGCTGTAAGGCACAGGCGATTGCCGCGACGTCCCTGCACGGTCTTCCATCCGATGCCTACGCCGACGACATTGGGCATGGCCAACAACATCGCCTGCTGGTGGATCTGGACCTGTTTTACTTCGGCATGCTCCGACATGGCGCTCTCCGCTGGGGCGTCGATCCCAGTATAGGCGCAATTCGGAGTGCCGCGGGCCGGTTAATGCGGCCGGCCGGCGCCATGCCGGTGCCTGCACGATGCAGGTCCCTCCCGAGGAGCCGTAGGGGCGAAGCGTGCTTCGCCCCTACGAGGCAAATCGGGTGCCTCAAGGCGCGGCAATTCTCCAAGACGGGCACAGACCATGGGACCCCCGACGCCGCGCGGCCTCCCCGACGGGGGCCCCTCCCGGAACGCCGTAGGGGCGAAGCGTGGCAGTTCCATGCTTCGCCCCTACGAGGCGCTGCCGGTGCCTCTGGGCGCGGCAATTCTCCAGACAGAGGATCGAACGACGGGGCGCGCCTGTCAACGAGTACCCGTGCATTGCGGCGAACCGTAGGGGCACGGCATGTCGTGCCCCTACCCCACAACCGACGACGGCGAGATCGGCGGAAGACGAATGCCGTCCGGGATACAGATCCCTGCCAGACCGACGTAGGGGCGAAGCGTGGCAGTTCCATGCTTCGCCCCTACTCGAAGGCGGAGATCGCGGGCCGAACGACCTAGCGTTCCGCGGCCGGCACCCATTCCCGGCCGAGTGCACCGGTGTATTCGGCGTCCGGGCGGATCAGACGATCCTCGCGCACCTGCTCGAGCACGTGCGCCGTCCAGCCTCCCACCCGCCCGACAGCGAACGTAGGCGTGAACTGTTCGGCGTCCAACCCGATGCCGTGCAGGACGAGGGCGGTGTAGAACTCGACGTTGGTCCTCAGATTGCGTCCCGGCTTCAGTTCCTCGAGCACGCGCAGCATGACCTCCTCGACCACACGGGCGTCGTCATACAGCTTGGCCTCGCCGGTCACGGCGAACATGCGTCGCGCCGCTTCGCCGAGCACGTCGGCACGCGGGTCGCGCACCTTGTAGACTCGGTGCCCGAAGCCCATGATGCGACCCCCGGTGGAGATGGTCTCGTGCGCCCAGGTCTCGGCCTCCTGCGCCACGCTCTTGCCGGACTTCGCCGCCCGCTGGCGGATCTCAAACACCATATCCAGCGCCGGGCCGGGTGCCCCGCCGTGCAGCGGTCCCTTCAGGGCGCCGATGGCGCCGACGATCGCCGAAACGATGTCGGAGCGCGTGCTGGTGATCACCCGCGCCGTGAAGGTCGAAGCGTTCATCCCGTGATCAACGACCGTGTTCAGGTAGGTTTCCAGTGCGCGGGCGGCTTCGGGGTGCGGCTCCTGGCCGGTGAGCATGTACAGGTAGTTAGCGGCATGGCCCAACTCGGGGCGCGGGTCGATCGGCGTCAGATTCTTGAGCAGCCGCGAATAGGCAGCCGCCAGGGTGCCCATGTGGGCGACGATCGCCACGGCGCAACCCACGTCGACCGCACCGGCCGGGTGTGGCTCGCCCGTGCACAACCCGATCGTGTCGACCCCCATGCGCAGGCCATCCATCAACGGCAGATGCCGGGCGGCGGCCTCGCGCAACACCGCCATCGCCGCCGGAGGCAGGTAGCGCTGCGAGGCCATCTCGATCTGCAGGCGCTTGAGCTCGGCCATCGTCGGCAGGCGATCGTTCCACAACAGGAAGAGGACCTCCTCGAAGCAGGCGTTGGGAGCCAGCACCTCGAGCGGGTAGCCGCTGATGGTCAGCTGCCCGGCCTGCCCGTCCACCTTGCTCAGCCGTGTCTGGGCGAACTTGACGCCCTCCAGCCCTCGTACGATCTCGGACATACGTTCTCCTTGGCCGTGCCGTCCCGCTTCTCGTGCGCCGTGTAGCGCGATCGGTCCCGCGGCTTAGGTATGAATCGGGTGACCCTCGGCCGCGTGGGCCGCTTCCATCAAGGCCTCGCTCAGCGTCGGGTGGGCATGTACGTTGCGCCCGATCTCGGCCGGGGTCAGCTCGAGCATGCGCGCCAGCGTCAGCTCGGGCAGCAGCTCGGTCACCTCCGGGCCCACCAGATGTGCGCCGAGGATCTCACCATACTTCGCCTCGATCACCAGCTTCACCCATCCGGCGTAGTCGCCCAAACCCAGCGCTTTGCCGTTGGCCTGGAACGGGAAGCGCCCGATCTTGACCTCCAGCCCGCGCTCCTTCGCCTGCGCCTCGGTCAGGCCGAACGAGGCGACCTGCGGCTGCGAGTAGATTGCCCGCGGCATCGCCTCGTAGTCCAGATGCACCGATTCGGCGCCGGCGATGCGCTCGGCGGCGACGATGCCCATGGCGGAAGCGACGTGCGCCAGCATCAGCTTGCCGGTCACATCGCCGATCGCCCACACGCCGGCCACGTTCGTCGCCATGCGCTCGTCGATTTCGATCATGCCGCGCGGGCTCGTCTTCACCCCGATCTTCTCCAACCCCAGGCCCTGCGTGTTCGGCTTGACGCCGATCGCCACGAGTGCCTGCTCGGCCTCGATCGTCTGTGCCCCATCGGCGCCCGAGACCCTGACCTTCACGCCGGCGCCGCCGGCCTCAATCCCTTCCACCTTCGTGCCGACCAGTACGCGCATCCCGCGCTTGGTGAACGCCTTGGCCAGTTCCTGGCTGGACTCCTCATCCTCCAGCGGCGCCACGCGCGGCAGCATCTCGACCAGCGTGACCTCGACCCCGTACGAGTTCCACACCGTGGCGAACTCACAGCCGATGGCCGAGGCGCCGATGACCACCACCGACTTCGGGAGCCGCTCCTGCACGATCGCTTCCAGATAGGTCAGCACGCGGGTGCCGTCGACCTGCACGCCGGGGATCATCATCGGCGATGCCCCGGTGGCGATCACGATATCCTTCGCCTTGAGCTCCGACTTGGCACCGTCGGCGGAGGTGACCTCGACAGTGTGCGCGTCGACGAACACCGCCGCGCCCATGACGACGTCGATCTTGTTCTTCTTCATCAGGAAGCCGACGCCCTTCACCAATCGATCAGCTACCTGGCGGCTGCGCTTGACCGCCACGCCATAGTCCAGTTTCAAGCCCTGGACCTCGAAGCCAAAATCCTTGCCGCCATGGCGCAGCAGATGGGCGATCTCGGCGTTGCGCAGGAGCGCTTTCGACGGGATGCAGCCGACGTTCAGGCACACACCGCCCAGCCACTGGCGGTCGATGATGGCGGTCTTCTTGCCGAGCTGCGCGGCGCGGATGGCGCAGACGTAGCCGCCCGGGCCGGCGCCGATCACGACGACATCATAGTCTGGCATGCTGGGACTCCTCAGGCGAGGTCAGGTCGATTGTAACGCGAGGGCAGGCGCGTGTCACGCCGTTGACCAATCCTGTACGGCTCGGCGTCTGCCTCAATGGCCGTGAATCGCGCCTTGGCGGAGGAATTGCAGGGGCGAGGCAAGGCAGTCACTTGCTTCGCCCCTACGAAACCCGGACAGACGCCGCCGGGCCGAGCGTAGGGGCACGGCATGCCGTGCCCCTACCTGTCCGTCAGGTGGCCGTCACCCTGGAACGCGCCAGGGCTTTGATCCGGCGCTCTACGCCCAGCCCTCGAGCACCTTGACCGCGTGACCCAGGAATCGATCGGCCAGCGCACCATCCAGGATGCGGTGGTCGAAGGTCAGCGTCAGGTAAACCATCGGGCGAATGGCGATCACGTCCTGCGTCCCGCCACCCGGCGCCGGGGCCTCGGCCGCCACGACCCGCTTCTGCACCGCCCCGACCCCCAGGATGGCGCACTGCGGCTGGTTGATGATCGGAGTAGCGAGCAGCGAGCCGCTCACGCCGTGGTTGGTGATGGTGAACGTGCCACCCTGCACTTCATCGGGCGTCAGCTTGTGCGCCCGCGCCCTGGCGCTCAGGTCGTTGACCGCTTGCGCCAGCGCCAGCAGCGAACGCTGGTCGGCGTCCTTCACCACCGGTACGATCAGTCCCTCGTCGCCCATCGAGACCGCCACGCCGACGTGGATCGCGCGGTGCAGCATGATCCCGCCTTCACTCCACGAGGCGTTGACGATCGGCACGGCCTTGAGCGCCGCCACCGAGGCGGCCACGAAGTAGGCTGTCAGCGTCAGGTTGACGCCATCGCGGGCGAACGCCTCCTTGTTGGCCAGCCGGTGCGCCAGCACGCGGCTCAGGTCGGCCTCCATCACCGTCGTGACGTGGGCGCTGGTACGGCGCGAGCGCAGCATGTGCTCGGCGATCGACTTGCGCACGGCGTTGAGCGGCACGATCGTCCCCGGCGCGGCCGCGGGGAAGGTCGATGCGGCCGGCGGCGTCGTTGGATACAAGCCGCGCGATTCCTCCGTCGGTCGGAACAGCTCGCCTAGTCCCGGCGTCTCCCAGGGCGCTGGTTCGCTCCGCGCCCTCGACGTGCGCCAGCACGTCCTTCTTGGTGATCCGCCCGCCTTGTCCTGTGCCGCGCACTTGCTTCAGGTCGACGTTCTGCTCCGAGGCGATGCGCGCCACCACCGGCGAGATGAAGCCGAGGTCGCCGCGCCTGGCGTGCTCGGCTTCGCCAGCCTCGCCCGCCGGCGCCGGCGTCACCGCCGCGGCCTGGACGGAGCGAGAAGCCGGCGCGTCGGCCGTAGGCGCCTCCCCCGGTGCACCGATCACCGCCAGCAACGTTCCGGCACGCACCGTCTCGCCCTCGGGGACGTAGACGTGCAACAGGACGCCGCCAGCCGGAGCGGGGATCTCGGTGTCGACCTTGTCGGTATTGATCTCGAGCAGAGCCTCGAACTCCGCGACGGGTTCGCCGGCGTGCTTGAGCCAACGCGTCACCGTCCCCTCGACCACCGACTCGCCCAACTGCGGCATGATCACATTCGTTGGCATACGAACCTCTTCCCCCTCTCTCCCGCTCGCTCCGCTCGCGGGACCTTCGGCCTCCGGAGAGAGGGAGCTAGTAAGCCGCCAGATCGCGTATCGCCGCGGCGATCGACTCGACCGACGGCATGAACCAGTCCTGCATCGGATGGCTGAACGGCACTGCCGGGACGTCCGGCCCGGTCAGGCGACGGACCGGCGCGTCCAGGTCGGTGAACGCCTCGCCGGCCAGGATGGCGGCGATCTCGGCGCCGTACCCGCCGGTCAGCGTGTCCTCGTGCACGATCAACGCTTTGCCCGTCTTGTGGACGGAGGTCAGGATCGCTGCCCGGTCGACGGGCAGCAGCGTGCGCAGGTCCACGACCTCCGCCTGCACGCCCTCCTTGGCTACCATCTCCGCCGCCTGCAAGCAGTAGTGGTGCATCATGCCATAGGCGAAGACCGAGAGGTCAGACCCGGCCCGGGTCACCTTGGCCGGGCCGATCGGCACGATCACCTCTTCGCCTTCCGGCACCTCGCCGCGGATCAACCGGTAGCCCTTCTTGGGTTCGAAGAATAGGACCGGGTTGGGATCGCGCACCGCCGCCTTGAGCAGGCCCTTGGCGTCATACGGCGTGGACGGGATCACGACCTTCAGTCCGGGGATGTGAGTGAAGAAGGCCTCCAGCGACTGCGAGTGGTACAACCCTCCGCCGATCCCGCCACCATACGGTGCGCGGATGACGAGCGGCACGGTCCATTCGCCGTTCGAACGGTAGCACAGTTTGGCCGCCTCACTGACGATCTGGTTGAAGGCCGGGTAGATGAAATCGGCGAACTGGATCTCGCAAATCGGGCGCAGGCCGTACAGGGCGGCGCCGATGCCGACGCCGACGATGGACAGCTCCGCCAGCGGCGAGTCGATCACGCGCTGCGGGCCGTACTTGTCGTACAGTCCGAGCGTGGCGCGGAACACCCCACCGCGCGGCCCGACGTCTTCCCCGACGATGAACACGCGGTCGTCGCGCGCCATCTCCTCGTCCATCGCCTGGCGCAGGCCCTCGATCAGCGTGATCTCAGCCACGGCGCACGTCCTCGACGTAGACCGGAAAGGCGGCGTCGCTCGCCGGGGGGTAGGGCGCCGACTCGGCCGCGGCCACCGCGGCGTCGATCACGCCCTTCGCCTCGGCCTGCAGCGCGGTGTCCTGCGCCTCGGTCAGCACCTTCTCCCCCAACAGTCGCTGGCGGAACATCGCCAGCGGGTCGCGGGCCTTCATCGCCTCGATCTCGTCGCGTGGACGATAGGAGCGGTCGTCGTCATCGGAGGAGTGCGGCGTCAGGCGGGCCACCTTGGCCTCGATCATCGTCGGCCCCTCGCCGCGGCGGGCGCGGGCGGCGGCCTCGCCGACCATCCGGTAGACCTCGACAGGATCGAGTCCATCGACGATCACCCCCGGCAGGCCGAGCCCGGCCGCCTTCTCGGCCACATGTTCGACGGCCATCTGCTTCTCCTGCCGCACGGAGATAGCGTAGACGTTGTTCTCGATCAGGAAGATCACCGGGAGTTTGTGCGTCGCCGCCCAGTTGACCGCCTCGTACCACTCGCCCTGTGAGGTCGAACCCTCGCCGATCGTGGTGAGCACGACGGCCGAGTCGCCGCGCAGCTTGATCGCCAGGCCAAGGCCCGCAGCGTGCGGCGCCTGCGTGGCCACCGGGGAGGAATGCGAGACCACGTTGGCACTGCGGATCGACCAGTGCGATGGCATCTGCCGCGCACCCGACGATGGCTCGCCCTGCTTGCCCATCAGCCCCAGGATGAAGTCGAGCGGCGTCAGGCCCAGCGCAAGCATCATGGCCAGATCGCGATAGTAGGGAGCGAACCAGTCCTTGCCGCGCTCGAGGGCAAAGGCCGCGCCGACCTGCGCCGCTTCCTGGCCGATGCCGGAGATATGGAAGGCGATCTTGCCCTGGCGGTGCAGCACCCAGGCGCGCTCGTCCAGGCGCCGGGCCAGCAGCATTACGCGATACAGGTCGAGCAGCGGCGGAGGCGGAAGGGGCATTCGTGTGCTCCAGTGGGGCGAGCGGGATCGTAAGCCGTCAGCACTCAGCGATCGGCTATCAGCCCTCAGCACTCAGCTGTCAGATGTCAGTATTCAGCCGTCAGCTATCAGCGATCAGCGATCAGCATCCGGCACTGGGGACTCCGCACCCAGCATCAGCATCCATCCCATTCGGGCCACATCGGTATGACGGAGTTCCCCTCTCGAATGATTCCTGGCTGAACGCTGAATGCTGAACGCTGAAAGCCAGGAGTTGACTGCCGCATTTCCCGTGGTCAGGCTTGACTGTTCTATTCTACCTTATTTGACCGGTATACTCAAGTAGAGCGGAATCCGTTTGGGCGCCCGGCCTCCGAGGCAGGCTTGTGATGCAAGCGCCGTGGTCGGCCTGGGTGCTCGGAACCTGCCTGGGCGAATTCAATACAGACGGAGCAGCGAGCGCGCAAGTTTGCCACCAGGATGATGGAAGCCCGGTCATCGGCGGCGCGTGCCGACGGCTGGGTGCGCGATAGTAGATGTGGGCGGCAGTGCCGCCATTTCTCACAACCCAAGGGGGTGCAGCATGAGAGCGAAGCGCACGAAATCCGGCCTGACGGTCCACGCCGTCGCCGGCACGCACGTCGTCCTGCTTGGCCTCGATCTGTCTCCTTCCCGGCGCAAGGGGTGCCTGGGCTTTGCCATCCAGCGCCAAGACCACACCGAGGATGAGACCTTCTGGCTGCGCGGCATGAAGACCTTCGAGGCCACCGACCCCGGCCTGGGGCCCGGCGGCACAGCCTCCAGCCGCGAGCACCCCTTTCAGACCTTCCAGTGGGCCGACTACTCGGCCAAGCCCGGGCACGAGTATACCTACACCGTCATGCCGCTGCGGGGCAAGCCCGAGGCGTTGACCGAGGGTGCGCCGGTGAGCGTGCGTGTGCAGACCGAAGCCGAGGCCGGCGCCCGACACTCGGTGTGGTTCAACCGCGGCTCGATTGCCTCACAGGAGTACGCGCGCCGATTCCTCAATAAGCCCCCCAACGAGATCCCGGACGGCGCTGCCTATACCTGGCTGTCGCGCGGGCTGCTGGAAGCGCTGCTGGCCTTTATCGCCCGCGCCGACGGGCCGCGCTACCGACTGGTGGGCGCCATCTACGAGTTCCAGTGGCCGGCTGTGCTCCACGCCATCCGCCTCGCCGCCCAAACTGGAGCGAGCGTCCGCATTGTCTACGACGCCATCACTGACGGGAACGGGCCGGCGGAGAAGAACCTGGCAGCCGTGCGCGACGCCGAGATCAAGGGACTCACCAAGGGCCGCACCGAAGGCAAATTGATGCACAACAAGTTCTTGATCCTGGTCAAAGACGGGAACCCCCAGGCGGTGTGGACCGGTTCGACCAACGTCACCGAGAATGGGCTTTTCGGCCATTCGAACCTGGGCCAGGTGGTCGAGGATCCACGCGTGGCACAGACCTACCTCGCCTACTGGCAGGCCCTGGAGGATGACCCTCCGTCGGCCGAGCTCAAGGACTGGACCGGCACCGACAATGCCGCCCCACCCAGCCCGTGGGTCGAAGACCAGACGGTGGTCTTCTCGCCCCGGCGCGGGACGGCCGTCTTGGACTGGTACGCCGAGATCGCCCGCGGTGCGAGCAAGGCGCTATTCATGACCTTCGCCTTCGGCATGCACAAGAATTTCACCCAGGTCTACCAGCGTGACGACCGCGTGCTGCGCTTCGCCCTGATGGAGAAGGAAGGCAACGGCCCCGGGCTGGCGGAAGGGCGGCGACAGATCGACCGGCTGCGCCGCCGGCCGAACGTCGTCGTGGCCATCGGCAACAACATCACGCTCAACAGCTTCGACCGCTGGCTCAAGGAACGCTCCAAGCTCTCGAATGAGGTCAACGTGCGCTTTGTGCACACCAAGTACATGCTCGTCGACCCGCTCGGGTCACACCCCGTCGTCGTCACCGGCTCGGCCAATTTCAGCCAGGCGAGCACCGACACCAACGACGAGAACATGATCGTGATTCGCGACGACCCGCGGGTGGCGGATATCTACATGGGGGAGTTCATGCGCCTGTTCTCGCACTACGCCTTCCGCGAGGCGGTGAAGATCGCTCAGGCCAGCGGCGAGGATCCCGAGGTCTGGCGCCCGAACTTCCTGGTCCCCACCGACGCCTGGCAGAAAGACTACTACCGCGACGGGAGCGCCAGGTTCCTCCGGCGCAGGTACTTCGCCGGGAAGTGAACTATTGGCGCACCCGATGGGCGGCGCCGGCCGCGCACCCGCACCCGACCGGCTGACGAGGTAATCGCCCACCGGCCAACTCGCACGACCACCCTAACGCGAATCGCCGCAGCCCTCGGACCCTGGGAGTTGTCAGGGGATTCCCGATTCCCCCTCCCTGCTCGGCCTCCAGAGCTTACAATCTCCGCACCGGCACCGGATACCCGTCGTCCTACTGGTACCGTCTAGGGAGTGCTAGCATGCCCAAGCCCACGACACACTTCTTCATCGTCGCCCTATCCGCTGGACTACTCTTGGCTGCCTGTGGGGGTTCGACGACTCCCCCGTCCGCGCCGGCCACTGGCCAGCCATCTCCCGTCGCATCCACTGCCGAAGGCGCTCTGGTCGATGTCACGCCAACCGTTCTGATGCCGACCGACGCTCCGGCCGCCACGCCAACAGCGCCCCCCACGGCCATGCCGACGCCCGAACCGATCACGATTGAAATCGCCGACCGCCTACAGGTCATCCGGGAAAGCTACAGCCCCGAGCCCAACATGAAGACCTTCGTCCTACAGATCAGCCCCGACGGACGAATAGCGGCCGTCGCAGGTTGTGAGCCGGAGGAAGATGGAAACTGTTACACGCGCACGGTCCTGCGCTTGATCGACATCGACACGGGCGTGACGCTCTTCAACCTCGAGCCGCTGGCGCCGGTGGTCGACCTGCTGGCCTTCAGCCCGGATGGCTCCGAGCTGGCGATCGCCGCCTGCGACCTGCCGCTGTACCTCGTCGGCGAAATGGAAACTATCTGCGATGGCCGGCGACTGTGGACGGTCGACACCGACACCGGCGAGATGCTGCACAGGTTCGGGGAGTTCCACTCCCGGATCACCAGCCTGGTCTGGAGCCCGGACGGCACGCGCCTGTACAGCGGCGTCGAGTTCTACAAGAAGTTCGACTTCGTCGACAACGAGATCTCCGTCTTCGATACGGCGACCGGCAAGCGCCTGGGGATCATCGAGCCGGAGGTCGGCAACTGCTCCGAGCAGTGGATCGACGTGTCGCCCGACGGCCGGTTCCTGATTCTCGATCTGGCTGCCGACTGCGGGTACCCATCGTTCGTCCAGTGGTGGGATGTGACCGATGCGAGCCGTCCGCGCTCCATCCACCAGGAAGTGCCGGCGCGCTACCACCGCCTGAGCCCCGATGGTACTCGTGTGCTCACGGTCAACACCATCGACAACACGTTGCGGCTGTTCAACATCGAGACGGGCGAGGCGGTCGCCGGGTTCCCCGCCGTCGCCCGCCAGTTCTACCTCACCCGGGTCGTGTATCTGGACTCGGACCGCCTGTGGCTGGAAATCGACGGACACCCGCAGTTCCTTGAATTGTCGAACGGCAAGATCCGGCCGGCGCCCGAGCCGGAGGTAACCAAGACGAACCGGTTCGTGTTCGCCCCCGACGGTCGGACCATCTTGAGCTACGGGTACATCGACTCGGACGGCGCGGTAACTCCGTCCCTGAGTTTGTGGGACACGGCGACCTGGCAGGAGGTCTCAGTCTCCGCCCACTCAATGCACGCCCCGTTCGGCCTCGGCGGCGAGCCGATCTTCAGCCGGGACCAGACGCGGCTGGTCCAGGTCCAGAGCGCTGGCGTGGGCTTCGTTGTGTGGGGGTCACGTCCGCCCGGACAGACCGAGGCCCTCCGCGCTCTGCAGGACTATCTCGGTCTGCTGGCCGAAGGCGAGTACGGCAAGGCCGCCAGCCGATTGATCGTGGAGGAAGTGCCGGCCTGGAACACGATGGCTTTGGATCAGGCCTCGGTGAGCACCCTCGTGCCCGAGGCGGATCCAGCGGACCCCGCCGCGCTGCTCGAGTTGCTGTGCACCGATCCGGAGTACCCTTGCGCGCCGCTGCGCGACGTGACCCTCCAGGCGCAAGTGGATGAGGATACCTACCTGTTCGTCGTCACGTTCAAGGGTCCCGACGGGCAGGTGGCCGAGTGGCCCCTGTGCGCCGGCGTGCCGTTGTCGAAGTACTGTTATCGAAGGGATGCCATGTTCGAGTACTACGTTCGCCGGCAGCCGGACGGAGGCTACAAGATCATCGGCGGGCTGCCGCCGGCGATCGATCTACGAACGGTGGAGTGATGGGCTGGGGCGCGAGGAGAAGCGATCAGCGATCAGCAATCAGCTTCTAGCAACTAGCAGCTAGCTGCTAGTCGCTGGTCGCTGGTTTGGCCACCGGCAGACGATCCGCCACGATCTCCACCACGTCGCGGACGGCGATCGTCCCGCCGGCGGACTTGGCCGCATCGGTCAGCATGACCATGCAGAAGGGGCAGCCGGTGGCGAGGGTCGAGGCACCGGCGGCGGCCGCTTCGCGCAGCCGCTCGTCGCTCACCCGTCCGGCGCCCTCCTCCTCTTCCTTCCACATCTGCGCGCCGCCGGCGCCACAGCAGAAGGATTGGGCGCCATGGCGTGGGAGCTCGGCGGCTGGCGCGCCGGCCTGCTCCAGGGCCTTGCGCGGGGCTTCGAACACGCCGTTCTGCCGTCCGAGGTAGCACGGGTCATGGAAGGCCACGCCGGACAGCTCTTCCGCCGATGCCGCCTTCAGCCGACCGCTGGCGTACAGATCCTGGATCAACTGCGTGTGGTGAATGACCTCAAACGTGCCGCCGAAGGCGGGGTACTCGTTCTTCAGCGTGTGCAGACAGTGCGGGCAGGTGGTGACAATGCGGCGCGGGGCGACGCGGTTGAGGGTCTCGACATTCGCCGCTGCCAGCTCGGCAAACAGGTACTCGTTCCCGGACCGACGGGCCGAGTCGCCGGTGCATTTCTCCTCGGGGCCGAGCACGGCGTACTCCACGCCTGCCGCCTGCAGCACACGCGCGAAGGCCTGCGCCGTCTTCTGCGCGCGTGGGTCGGTGGCCGGCGCGCAGCCCACCCACCACAGCAGCTCCGGGTGCGGCCGCTCGGCGACGGTCGGCACCTTCAGCCCGGACGCCCACTCGAGGCGCTTGTCCGATGCGATCCCCCACGGGTTGGCAGTGCGCTCCATGCCGCGGTAGGCGGCCTGCAACTGCTCGGGGAAGGTGTTCTCCATCAGTACCAGATGGCGGCGGATGTCGAGGATGTCGCGCATCGGCTCGTTGCCCACCGGGCAGATGTCGTTGCACGCCCCACATGCGGTGCAGGCCCACACGGCCTCTGTGGGAATGGCGAATTCGATCAGCGTCTGGCGGGACGCTTCTCCGTGGGCCAGGCGCGTCCCCTCCTGGTTGAGGAAGTAGCGCTTGTTGATCTCGAGCGCCGCCGGAGAGAGGACCTTGCCCGTCTGGTACGCCGGGCAGGCGTCCTGGCAGCGGTTGCACATGATGCACGCGTAGGCGTCCATCAGCCCCGTCCAGGCCAGGTCCTCCAGCCGCGACGCCCCGAACGACTCGACGCTCTGGTCGTCGAAGTCGAGTCGATCGAGCTGGCCGATCGACGGGCGTTCTGGCCTGAGTAGGAAGTTCAGCGGGGCGAAGAACAGGTGCAGGTGCTTCGAGTAAGGGAAATAGGGGACGAAGGCCAGTATCAATC
The DNA here is from genome assembly GCA_963777165.1 of uncultured Chloroflexia bacterium. Classification (GTDB taxonomy): domain Bacteria; phylum Chloroflexota; class Anaerolineae; order Anaerolineales; family E44-bin32; genus DYJB01. The sequence continues at coordinate 142,835 of CAVZPO010000002.1, read as the reverse complement.
CCAGTGCCAGCCACCAGGCGACGTGCTCGCCGATCAGCAGCGCCCGCGGAGGCAAGCCGACCCACACGCCGGCCAGCGTCGAGGCGAACGGCTGCCAACGATCCGCGCCGTGCTGCGCCAGCGCCAGACTCTGCCCGACCAGGCGCGCGCCGACATGCAGCAGGATGAAGCCGCCCACGATGGCCGAATCGCGCTGGATCCCAGAGCGCGCCTTCGGGTGGAGGAGCGTAGCCTCGCGCGTCTGCAGCTCCGGGGTGCGCAGCACGAAGCGGCGCGCGATCAGCGCCAGCATGCCAAGCAGCACGCAAGCGCTGAGCAGGTCGGCGCCGTAGCGGTAGGCGTCGCCCAGCAGGCCGGTCCCCAGGAAGGTGAACTCGGACAGGTACGCATGCAGGACGTCGCCCAGGTTGACGAGCAGGTAGTAGACGAAACCCCAGGCCACGAGCGCGTGGAACAAGCTGGGAAGCGGCCGGGCACGAAAGACCGGTGAGAGCGAAACGGTCTTGGCCAACACGGCCGGCAGTCGGCGCGGGATGGCGCGCCAGTCCGGCCGGCCATGGCCGCGGCCCAGGATGGCGATCAGCCGCCGAGTGGCTTGAAGGGCAAGGATCAGGGTAACGAGGAGGGCGAGAAGGAAGGCAATCTTCTCGGGCAAGGAGAGCATGCAGGGACCCCGGTCAGCGCGATCTCCCCCGCGCAGGCAGTGCGGCGTCCGGGCCTTCCCCGTGCCCGAGCGCACGTGCGAAGTCTACCATACGGGTCTGCGGTGCCAACCGCCCGAAACGAACGAAGGCGCCGGGAGCGCCTTCGTTCAGCACATCTGGACCCAAGAGGTTACGCGGCGCGCGCCGCCAGGCCGGTTTCCTCGGGCACGCCGAGGTGTGATCGAACCTCATGCAGACAGCGGCCGTAGCGTTTGAGCAGGTCGGCGTCGGGGGCCTTGTAGCGGTGGAGCACCTGCTGTGCGCAGGCTACACAGCCGCGCATCGCACGGAATGAGTCGGTCTCGCACGACAGGCAGCCGTCCAGACGAATCATCAGCAGGGAGAAGGCCAGGCTCTCGGGGTGATCCTCCGGCAGCGAGGCAACATGGTCGACCAGGTCGTTCCAGATCGGCCCGCGCTCGTTCCTCAGGGGAGAGATGGCATGCGGCGGGAACAGCAGTTCATTGTCGGCATACACGCGGGCACACTCCTCGACACGGCACCCATCCCTGCCCGATTTGGCCTCATTGTAGAAGTCAGCCACGCCCGCTCACGACGGTACTTTGGTACCACGGGGCGCCGAATTCTCTTCCTCTCCCACCAGATGTAAGGGAAGGGCGCCACTGTCGCGCGCTTGGCGCTACAGGTGGGGGCACTCGGCGATCAACAATGATCGATTCGCGATGAGCGATTTGCAGCTAGCTGCTAGTCGCCAATTGCCCGGTGCGACTCGCTCCGGGTCCTTAGCTGGCTGCTCATCCCCGTCTGCGACCAGGCTCACCTGAGCACGTCCCGGACGCCGGCCAGCATCTGCGCCAGCTCGGCGCGGGACACGGTCGCCTCGGGACAAAACAGGAGTGCCGGCGTGGTCTGGCACGGCAGCAGCAGCCCGGCATGCAGGACGGCAAGGGCTTCCCTGGCCTCGGGGTCGGACGTGACATCGGCCGCAGATCCGGTAGCGGCAGGCGAGAACAGCCCAGGTGCCAATGAGACGGCAAGGTGAGCGGCCTCGCGGCGCGTCATTGACATCTCCGGACAGAAGCGCAGGGGCGCGTCGCCGCAGGCGCTGAGCCAGCCTCGCGACCATGCGCTGGCGGCCGAGGCGGCATCCCACCGATCGGAGGGCAGGTCGGCAAAGGTCGGCGCCGGCCCGGCGGCTGGTTTATCGTTGCCCGCCAGTCGCGCCGCCATCACCGCCGCCTCCGCTCGCGTCGCCGCGTCCCATGGACAGAAGCGCCGCGGGGAAGCACCGCAGCCGGTCAGGATGCCCTCGGTCTGGAGCGACTCGATGGCTGCCGAGGCCGGATGCTGGAACGGCACATCGATGTAGGACGGGCACAGGCCGCGCGTAGGGTCCGTCAGGTGAAATCCATACGCGGCATCGACGTAAGTGAGCACGGCCGCCGCCAGGCCGCGGACCAGATTAGCGCGCGCCGCCGGTCGCAGGAGGTCGTAGGCTACTTCGAGCTGGACGGCATCGATCCAACCCCCGTAGAGCGACCCGTGACGGAAGATGGTGTAGCCGCCGTTGAAATAGGGATCGCCGTCCGGCAGGGGTTGCTCGGGCGAAGGTTCGGCCGCAAAACCGAGGCTGGTCATCAAACCGCCCAGGCTGAGCGGGCCGCGCACCAGGTCCGCATGCGCGATGGGACCGAGCATCGCGAGCTGGCGCAATGTCGAGCGTCGCACGAAGGAGTCGCGGTTGAGATGCTCGTCGTCCTGGCTCAGATCGTCCGCCGTCAGCCCGTAGCCGAATTCGATCCGGTACCCCTGGCGACCGTTGGTGTGCAGGTCGATCAGCACGCCGCGACCGCACTGGTCGATGACCGCCTGCTTGGCCGCCAGGAGGAATCCGTGGTACTCCTCCCAGGCGCGGGCCGCCAGCGGATCGCCTCGGGCGCCTTCCAGTCGGCTGCGGTTGGCGTCCATCTTCGAGCGGTGGAGCAGGTTGACGATCAGGTGAACCGGGCGGCCGGTGAGGCGTTCGAGTTCCGCGGAGAGCTCTGCCCCCAGTTCATCGGCGAATGGATCATTGTCGACCACGGCTTCCGGGCGATCCGGAATCGACTCGGGGAGCAAAGGGCCCGAATGAGGCAGGCTGAGGATGATCGGCAGATCGCCGACGTGGTACTCGACATACCCATCTTGACCGGCGACGATCTCGCCCGGCGCGTAGCCGCCGCCATGGACCTCCTCCAGAGGGATGACGGTCAGGGCGGCCAGAAGGGCCAGCAGCAGGGCGGGAAGTCCAACTATCTTCATCTATTGGTCATTCCGAACGAGCGCTCCGTGCCGCCCCTAGGTTGCATAGGGTGTGCCACGCCGCGGGCGCTCCATCCAGGGGGATGGGCGGGCCCCGGAGGGGACCCCCGGTGCCGGGTCCCGGCAGATGCACGGTAGGCTGGGGCCGGTCAGGGGACGGATAGCTGCATGGTCCCGGGCGTCTGTCCAACCCTGGTAGGGGCGAAGCATGCCGGAGGCGCTGCACACTCAGGTTCGTGCTGGCATACTTCGCCCGCACAACATCCGGGGAAGGACATCAGGCCGCGACGGGGTGATTCGGTTTTGAGGACGTGGCGCGGCATCCCGTGCTCCATTCACTCTCAGGCAAGGCGTGATCTCGCGCGGCCGCGAATTCGTCCGTTCCCGGTAGGGGCGAAGCACCGTTCGTGCCGCGAAGACCGGCGGCACGCCGGCCGTCTCGCCCCGGCGGGCTCGCGGCCCGAACGGGGTGCGAGACGGCATGCTTCGCCCCTACGTCATACGGGGAGGGCCTTCAGGCCGCGGCGGCGTGATTGCTGGCTCCGACGATATGGCGCCGCACGGGAAAGGGGTGATCTCGCGCGGCCGCGGATTCATCCATTCCCGGTAGGGGCGAAGCACCGGTCGTGCCGCGAAGCCCGGGGAGTGCCATCAGGCCACGGCGGGGTGATTTGGTCGCATGGACGTGGGCCGGCAACGGATTGTAGGGGCACGGCATGCCGTGCCCCTACCGATTTCGGGCCAGGCGGGATTTCGAGCGGCCGCGGATTCGTCCGTTCCTGGTAGGGGCGAAGCATGCTTCGCCCCTACGGCATCCGGGTCGGGCTATCATGCCGCGGCGCGGTTGTTCGGTTTCGAGGACGTGGACGACGGAATGTGACGGATGAGGGGGTCAGGCGCCGCCGTCGCCGTAGGTCTTCGGATCCGTCGGCGTCTGGCCGGAGGGATCGAACACGTGGACGTACGTGCCCTCCTCCGCCCAATTGAACAGCCAGTGGGCATCGGTGGGCGACAGGTTCACGCAACCGTGCGAACCGGGGTAACCGTAGCTGGTGCGCCAGTAGGCGCCGTGCAGGGCGCGCGCCTTATCGTAGTACATCACCCACGGGACATCCTGCAGAAGATAGTAATCCGAGCGGTCGGCTTCGAACGATCCGGACATATCGTCGCGCTCCAGCTTGGCATACACCTGGAAGGTGCCCGGCTGTGTCCACCACCCTGGCAATCCGGTCGTCACCAGCGTGGCGAAAACCAACCTTCCCTGTTCGTAGACCGCCAGCGTCTGCTCGAACAGATTGATCGAGATCCAGCGATCGGACTCGACGCCCTCGGGGCGCTCTGGGTCTGGGGTGACTGCGGCCACGTCCTTGGCCGCCACCCACGCCTCCGGACCGATCTTGGCCCAGGATAGATCCTCAGCCTCCGCCCATTCGAAGATCTGGACGACCTTGTCGCGAGTGCGCTGCCCCGTGATCGGGGCAGCGGTCCCGGGCGCTGTCCGGACGTTCGTCGTCCCCAGGATCCAGGCAAACGGGCGGCTCGGCGTCCGGCTGAAGGCGAGGCCGTGGAAGCTCGGGAGTCCGCTCTGCTTGCAGTCCGATCCGCCGCGGATGTACCCGCCCGGCGTCAGGTACACGGCGGTGTCACGGATCACCTGGCAATCGCTCCACGACACCCACACCAGGCCGGCGTCGATCCCTCCCGATCCGCCAGCCCCCGCGACGGCATCCTCAGGGGAGGAATACAGATGCGTGCCGTCGCGATCGAGCTGGCGGTAGCTGAACGGCAAAAACCCGAGATCGAGATCCATTCGGGCAATCGGCAGCGGCCGGAGGGGGCTGAGACCCTGGCGAGCGAGCTCGGCGCGGGCGCTGCTCGGCCCGGCGGCTGGACAGCGGCGCGCATCTCGCAGTTGGGTTTGGGGCGAGCACAAAAAGGAGGGCGCCTGGCCGCCAGTGGGGGATTCCTTCGCGGCGCGCAGCATCGCGTGGCGCCCGCGATGGCCCCGGCGGCGCAGCCGGTGCGGAGGCCAAGCCGGCCACCGCACCGAGAACGATCAACCAACGCACAACCGCTGACGCTCTCATCTGACCCGGTCCCCAGACGGCGGATTGTAACAGACCCTCTCTTGCCCCGTCCGATCTTGGCATCGTCTCCGCCCCGTCCCGTGCCCCGGCAGGATGCCGAAGGCCCCGCGAGGCGCGGGGCCTTCGAAGGAGCCTGAGGATTCCCTCCGGCCGGGCGAAGGGCAGAACGGGCGCGGCAGGCACCGCTCTCAGCGTCGAGCGGCCACATCCGCGTGTGCGCGGTCGAGGAACGCGGCGACCGACATCGGGCCAGGGTTCTCGCCGGACCGCAGGCGCAGCGCCACCCCACCGCTCTCAGCTTCTTTGTCGCCGACGACCAGCATGTAGGGCACTTTTTGCAGCTGGGCGTCGCGGATCTTGGCGTTCATCCGCTCGGGGCGCTCATCGACCTCGACCCGCAGCCCGGCCTCCTTCAGCTTCGCCGCCGTCTGCCGCGCATAGTCCACATGCCGATCGGCGATCGGAATCAGCGTCGCCTGCAACGGCGCCAGCCAGACCGGAAATGCCCCGGCATAGTGCTCGATCAGCACGCCCATGAACCGCTCCATGGACCCCATCAGGGCGCGGTGGACCATGTACGGGCGATGCTCCTGACCATCCTCGCCGACAAAGGTCATGTCGAACCGTTCTGGCAGGTTGAAGTCGAACTGGATCGTGCTCAGCTGCCACTCCCGGCCGATGGCGTCCGTGACCTTGATATCGATCTTGGGGCCGTAGAACGTGGCCTCACCCTCATCCACCCGGTAGGCAACTCCCGCCCGCCCGAGCGCCTGCCGCAGCGCCTCAGTCGGCGCCACCCACTGCTCCGCCGTTCCGGCCGACTTGTCTGGGTTGCGGGTCGACAGGTAGCACTGGAAGTCCTGGAAGCCGAAGGCGCGCAGGATGCTCAGGCTGAAGGCGAGCACGCGGTCGATTTCCTCCGGCATCTGGTCCGGCCGACAGAACAGGTGGGCGTCGTCCTGGGTGAAGCCGCGCACCCGCATCAGGCCATGCAGCACGCCGCTCCGCTCGTAGCGATAGACCGTCCCCCATTCGGCAAAGCGCAAGGGCAAGTCGCGATACGAGCGCGTGCGGCTCTTGTAGATCTGGATGTGGAAGGGGCAGTTCATCGGCTTGAGGAAGTACTCCTGCCCCTCGATGTCGAGCGGGGAGTACATGTTCTCCCGATACCAGCCCAGGTGACCGCTGGTCTCCCACAGGTTGGCCCGGCCGATGTGCGGGGAGTAGACGAACTCGTACCCGCCGCGCTCATGCTCGGCGCGGCAGTAGTCCTCGGCGACCTTGCGCAGCATGCCGCCCTTGGGATGCCACAGGATCAGCCCCGGACCGACGTCCTCGTTGACGCTGAACAGGTCCAGCTCGCGCCCCAGCTTTCGGTGATCGCGCTTCTTGGCCTCTTCCTGCTGCCACAGATACTGCTCGAGCTCCTCGGCCGTCTTCCAGGCCGTGCCGTAGATGCGCTGCAGCATCGGGTTCTTCTCATCGCCGCGCCAGTAGGCGCCGGCGATGCTCAGCAGCTTGAGCGCGGCGGGATTGATCTGCCCGGTGCGCTCGACGTGTGGCCCGCGGCACAGGTCGACGAAGGCTCCGTCCTTGTAGATCGAGATCTCGGGCTTCTCGTCGATCTCGGCCCCGTACTCATCCCGCCCGCCGGCCTCCAGCCCGGCGATCAACTCGATCTTGAAGGGCTGGTCGGCGAACAGCCGGCGCGCCTCCTCGGCCGAGAGCGCCTGCCGCACGAAGGTCTGGTCCTCGGCGATGATCTGGCGCATGCGCGCCTCGATCGCCTCCAGGTCCTCGGGCGTCAGGGGGCGCGGCAGGGCAAAGTCGTAGTAGAAGCCGTCATCGATCGGCGGGCCGATGGCGATGCGGGCCTGGCCCGGAAACATCTCCATCACGGCCTGGGCCATCACGTGGGACGCCGAGTGGCGAATGCGGTACAGCTCGGAGCTCTTGTAGTCTTCCTGCGGCATGGCCATCGTTTCCTCCCAACTCCGAAACAACAAGCTCCCACCCACTGGGGAGGGAGCTTGCGCTCTCACGGTTCCACCCAGATTGATCCCCGGTCGAGGATCATCTCGGACAGCCGATAACGGGGCTGAGCCGTTCACCCTACTGACCCTGGTCGGGGGCGTTGGGGCCTATGCTCGCGGGGGGTTTTGGGCGGGGCGCCGCCGGGGGGACTTCCAGTCTCGGGTCCCCTCTCCCTGAGGCGCGCCGGTCCGCCTACTCGTCCCGGTCATCGCAGCGTGCTTCGATTGTGTGGGCGGTATAGGACTCGAACCTACGACCTTTGCGATGTCAACGCAACGCTCTAACCAGCTGAGCTAACCGCCCGGACATCCTATTCTACCAGCCCCATCTCGCGCCCGCAATGGAAGGGCCCCCGCCCGCCGACGAACCATCCCGGCAGCACGGTGGCGTCCGGTCGGTCACTCGCCGGCCAGCAGTTGGAGGGCGGCGGCGAGGATCGGGTCATCCTCGATGGAATAGGTTTGCCAGGTCGCCACGACCTCCACATCCGGCTGTACACCGATGCCTTCCCAGCCGGCCTGTGAGACGGCGGGCACAAATCGCTCCTCGGCAATCCACAACCGAGACCCATCATCCAAGTTGTAGCCGTGCAGGGTTTCGACGTTGCCTGCCGTCGTCTGCCCCACCAGCCGGGCGCGCCCCTGATCCTGAAGCACACCGGCGAAGACCTCCCCGTAGCTGATGGTGTCACCCCCAATCAGGACGACTAGCGGGACTGACTGGGAGCCCTGGACATCACGCGGCGTGATGCGCAGCGGTCGGGACCCGCTTCGGCTGTAAAACTCTCCCACGTCGCCCGAGGTGAACAAGGACAGCATCGGCTCGGCGACGCTGCTCGATCCACCCCCATTAACGCGATTATCGATCACCAGCCCGTCCAGCGGGCCAAACTCCACCAAAGCCGCTTCGACCTCGGTGGGGATCCGTTCGTCGAAGAAGCTCGGCAGGAAGAGGTATCCGACCCGCCCTCCATCCGGAGCCGAGAGCAGCCGGACGTCGATTGCCCGGTCGACGGTATACCGGTGCCGCACGATCGCCACTTCACGGACGGGCTCACCCGGCGACGACACCGACACCACGGCCAGGCTGCACTCCGGTCCCCTCAACAGCCAGGGCAACGGGACGCCGCCCTGCACCAGCGGTACGCCATCGATGGCCAGCAAGTTGTCGTGCGGTTGGAGGCCGGCCTTCGCCGCCGGAGAACCGTCGTAGACCTGAAGCAGCGTGATCAGTCCCGCCTCCGGGATCCCCATCGCCAGCACGCCAATGCCCACCGTGCCAACCATGCCGGCCAATTCAGCCTCCGAGGCGGCGACATCGACCGGAGATTCCACGAACGAGTGCTCATCGCCCAGGCCGATGATGAGCTGCTGCAGCTCTGTGTAGAAATCTTCGGTGTCCAGGCCATCGCTGATGTGCTGGCGCAGTCTGGCGCCTGCCGCCTGCCATTCCGTGCCCAGCTTCTCCGGAGCAACGTACACATCCTCGACGGTTCGAATGAGCTCCTCGGCGACGGCCTGCTGTTCGTCGCCGGTCAGCGGTGAGTTGGCTTCCGGCACCGGGGTGGCCCCTGCGAGAGCCGGGCCAACGGTTGCGAGCGGAAGACCCTGGCACTCGGCGGGGACGTAGGATGGGGTGAGCGGGGTGGAAGTCAGGGGGATCGATGTCGTCGGGGGAAGCACCGGCGTCGGAAGAGTCTCGGCCGTCTTGGCCGCGCTCTGCCGCGAGCATTGTGCAGCTCATGGTTAGAAGAAGCACGGCCGCAAGCAGTCGCGCCGCTCTTCCTGGCCGTATCCATTGTCCCTCTTCGTGGACGGGCATCGGTGCTCCGGTCTTCGGCAGGCATCCACCCCTTAAGGCATCGTGGGGTACGGTCGGAAGCCTGAGGTTGCGACCGGTCGACAGCCTGGGTCGTCCGGGCCGGCCCTCCGAGCCAGGAGCCGGTCTGTCGACCGATATGCGGACTAAACTAATCCATTTTACAACCACAACCCGCAAGCTGCCGTCCGGAGATCCCGACCCCGCTACCCGGCGGGCAAAACTGGAGGGGTGGGAGGGTGAGGGGCCGCTTCCGGCCGGGACGCGGCCCGAGGCGGTCAGGCTGGGAGGGTGAATTTGGTCGGATCTTCGCTGAACTTGGTCCAGGCCAGGACCACCCGCGGCACGATTTCGAACAGGCCGCCTTCGTCCCATTGGGTCGGCTCAGGCGAGTAGCCGAGGTCGGCGTACTTGCCTGTGTACGCGTGCGCCAAACGCAGCGCCAGCTCCGTCGGCGGCCGGTCGATCGCCCGCCCCGAACCTTCGACAATAACGGCGCGTTCGCCGCTCTCCAGGTGCAGGACGACCGACGGATTGTGAGCCAGGTTGCGAGCATGCCGCGTCTGCCCGCTGCCGTCGAAGTAGATCTTGCCATCGAGGTACACAGCCCACTTCGGAACAGCATGGGGTCGGCCGTCGGGGCGGACGCTGCACAGCCAGTAGTGAACTGCGTCGGTCAACTGCCGCTCAACCCAATCCCACCCGACCGTGGCGATCGGGCGGTCGACGTACCCTGGAGGGAAGGTCGGACGGCTCACTATCGGAGTGGGCATGCAGCCTCCTGGAGAGCAGATAGCCGCGCCGGGCGGCGCGGCTATCCTTTGACGTAGGACAGTTTCTCGGCGATCAACCCGCCCCGCACACGGTACAGGTCGACGCCGCGGATGTGCTCTTCGGCGCCGCGGGCATCCATCCAGGTGTAGACCCAGCGCATCACACACCGATCGCCGGCGGCGAAGATTTCCTCCGCTTCGAACCGGGCCGCGGATGATCCTTCCAGGAATTCTTCCCAGAAGGAGCGCACCGCGGTGCGGCCCTCATAGCGTGTGCCGTCCGGGGGTGGATGCGTATTCTCGAAGACCGTGTCGTCAGTCAGGCATGCCAGCATGCCCTCCAGGTCACGCGCGTTGAGCGCCTGATGGAATCGCCGCACGACGTCAATCGCTTCGTTTCCAGGCGAAAGGGGCGTCATGGTGTCCTTTCCACACGCAGTGACGATGCGGCCATCGGTCTCAACAGGTGAACCCCACGCCGGCCGTCGGGAGGCGATGGCGAGGTGCGCCGGGTTGCCGCAAGCGTGCGGATGACTGTCGAACCCCCACCGTCGCCCCCTTCCCCTGATTGGGCTGGCTCTCGCGAGTGTGGGAATCCGGCAGGCGGAGGGGATCAGGGGCGAGGCATGCGTTGGGGGTTTCTTCTGGCAGGCAGCTACCCGCCGGCCAGGCGCTCCAGCCGACGTCCGATTCCAGCAACCCACACCCGGGCGGCCGCGCGCCAGGGTGCCCGAAACCGAAGCGGCGTCGACTCGATCCAGGATCGTGCCGCCTGCTGCCCGGCGGCGATCAATCGATCGGCCCGCGAGAAATCCCAGAAAGCAATCTCAGGGGGCGAATGCAGATCGAGCAAGTGGAGCTCGACCCCGGTCCGCCGGGCAAGGCCGACCTCGCGTGCGGTCATTTCTTCGATCCCCAGCGAGATCGCATAGCTGGCGATTCCGGTCATGCCATGCGCCGCCTGCGGCCCGCCGAACAGGCTGACGACGTTGAGCGCCAGGATCTGGGTTGCGCCGCGCTCAATGGCCGCCAGCAAGGGGAGCTTGGACACGACACTTCCGTCCAGGTAGCGCCGCCCCCCGGCGCGCCAGGGCGGCAGGTAGGGCGGAATGGCCGTGCTGCTCATCGCCCCGTCGATCAATCGGTCGTCGCCATGGTCGCCGAAGGCGACCAGTTCGCCGGTCTCCATACACACGGCCATCGTTCGCGCCCGGATTCCGCACCGCGCCTGCAATTGCCCGAACGTCTCGAGGTCCAGGCCCAGGCTGCGGGCGACGAAACGCGCCAGTGGAACGCTGGGGACAAGGCTGTCACGTTGGGTGACCAGCCGGCGGACGCTTCCCAACCACCCGGGGGTCCCGATCTCGCGCAGGCTGACCTGCCTCCACGCCGATTGCATGCGTCGAGCTCCGCCCGGCGTGGGGTCGGAGGCCAGCAACAAGCCATTCAGCGCGCCGGCCGAGGTGCCGACAATGAGCTCGGGGAGGAAGCCGGTTTCGAGCACAGCCTCGACCGCGCCTGCTTGCAGCGCTCCGAAGTTGCCCGCCCCACTTAGGACGAGTGCCCGCATAGAATTCTCCGCGGTCGGTCACGCGGGCGGCGTCTGCCCGCCGCGCGGCGCTTGCGCTCAGCCTTCCGGTGTCGGGGTGTCGTCGATCTCCAGGTGGAAATGGTGCAGGATCCGGTGCAGGAGCGGCGCCCCGATCACACCGGCCGCCATCAGGAAGACCACGCCGGAAAACAGCGCGTAGCCTGCGGCGAACAGCTTTCCCGCGGTGGTCGGGATGGGATTGACCGGCCCCATACCGCCCAGGATCATGGCCGCGTTCATCACGGCGTCGACCCAGGTCAACCCGGCGATAAGTCGATAGCCCAGGATCCCGATCCCCCACGCGGCGAGCAGGACGCCCATCGCCAGAAGCACGTGGCGCCACAGCCGTCGAAGGAATCTTCGGCGATCGAGCAGGGGTTGGCCGCGTCGTTCGTACATGCTGAGTCCTCGCTTCGGGCGACGCCCGGTCTCGTGTCCCCTTCCATTATAGGGTCAGCCGGGCAGCCGACCCCAGTGCACATGTTACAATCGCCGCATGCCCACCGCCTCCGATCCGCTCGTGCCATCCGCAGAGCCCGTGACGTCCGCCGGGACCGGCGGGCCTGAAATCCGGGGCGACAGCCTGCACTTCAAGCGTGGCCATGTCTACTCGGCGTTGATTCCCCTGGCCTTCGTCGTCGGGCTGGCGACCGGCTTCCTGTTCTGGGGACGCACACCCGCGCCGGCGGCCGTCGCCGCGGTGGGCGAGCCGCAGGCTCCGACCCGTCTGGAGGTCAGCGCGGACGATGACCCGGCACTCGGCCCGGCTGACGCACCGATCACGATCATCGAGTTCAGCGACTACAACTGTCCGTACTGCGAGAAGTGGCACGCGGAGACCTTCCAGCCGTTGATGGCGGCCTATCCGGACCAGATCCGTTTCGTATACCGCGATTTCCCGATCACCAGCCAGGAATCGACGGTGGCGGCCCAGGCGGCGCAGTGCGCCGGCGAGCAGGATGCCTACTGGCCGTTTCACGATTCACTCTTGAGCGGAGGGCTCGAGCTGGGACGCGAGGCCTATCAGCAGTATGCAACCCGCCTGGGGCTAAACGTCGAGGGGCTCCTGGCTTGCCTCGATTCCGGGAAATACGACGACGAGGTTCAGGCGGATGCCCGCTACGCCGCCGGCCTGGGCGTCAGCGGAACCCCGACATTCTTCATCAACGGTCTGCCGCTCGTCGGCGCCCAGCCGCTGTCGGAGTTCCAGGCGGTGATCGAGAGCGAGCTGCAGGGTTAGAACCGACTTCCTATCCGCCCCCGGTCCACCGGCGAACCCCAAAGAACACCGCCACAGCCGCCGCCCAGGCCGCATATCCGACGGCGATCGTAGCCCCCGCTTTCCAGCCTGCCCGCACTGCCACCCAGGCGACGATGACGAACACGACGGTGGGAAAGATTCCCCACAGCATCCCGTCCATGAACGAGACCACGCTGGCGCGGTCGTCGCCGGACGCCTCGGAGACGATCCACAGCGAGAGCGGAATGTTGAGCGGCATCGTGGCGGTGATGGCCGCCAGCGTCCGCGAGTAGCGTTGGATCACCGCCACCAGGACGATGACCACGATCGAGACAGCAACCGGCAGCCAGCCTTCCCACTTCATGAGATCGTCTCCTGCTGAGGGGTCGTATCAAAGGGCGCCCCATGCTCGACCGATTGGAGGAACTCGAGCAGTCGTGCCGAGAATGCTGCGGCGTCGTCGAGCGGCGTCACATGGCGTGAGCCGGGGAAGCGTGCCAGGCGGGCGCCCGGGATGTGCGCCGCCAGCTCCAGCTTGCAACGAAGCGGCACGGTGGTGTCCTGTTCGCCGACGACGACGAGCGTCGGGGCGCGGATCTCCTCCAGGCGGGAACGCAGGTCGAAGCGGCCGACGGCGGCCAACAGCCTGATGTACGTCAGCGGCCGGTTGCCTGCCAGACGCGCTGCAGCCGCGGCCCGAAACGCCTCCTGCCCCCGGTCGGGGAACAGGCCGTCGGCCACGCGGCGGCCGAGCTCGTCCATGCGTCCCGTCGCTGCCAGCCACGTTCGTTCGATCCCTCGGCGTAGCGAGCCGCGCGTGGCTCGCAGGCGGGCAAAGGCGTTCACGGCGACCAGTGAGCGTAAGCGTGCCGGCTCATCAGCTGCCATTTGCAGCGCCACTGCCCCGCCCAAGGACAGGCCGACGATGTGCGCCACTCGAATCTCCAGCCGATCGAGCAGGAGCCGAACATCGCCCGCCAGATCCGCGATCGTCGGCCACCCGGGGGGCATGGGCGAAGCTCCTTGCCCGCGCAGGTCTGGAGCGAGCAGGCTGAAATGCGGCAGGAGAGTAGGCCGCTGCAGCGCCCAATCCTCTCCGCACGATCCCAGGCCATGCAGCAAGAGGACGACGGGGGCGTCCTTCGCCGGAGATAGGTCCAGCCGGTACTCGAGGCCGATGGGCGTTCTCGCGGCGTGCGGCATCACCGGGATCAGGGCCGGACCTGAACCTCGGCGACAACCAACCGGTGATCGGAGGCCAGTGAGTCGGCTACCCAGGCCCGAAGGGGAGTCAGCCCTCGCAGCCAGACGTAGTCGATGCGCTTGTCGGGATCCAGGGCGGGGTCGGTCGGCGGCGGCGGTGTCTGTCCGAGCCGGGTGAAGGGATCCTCGAAACCGGCCTGCACGACGGCCTGGGCGACCGGGCTGCCGTCCTCGGTGTTGAAGTCGCCCCCGAAGGACGCCGGCGTCCGGTCTCCGATGAATGCCAACGCCTCTGTGATCTGTCCAAGCGTGTCTTCGTTTGACAGTCCCATCCAAATGCCGAAGGCGTGCAACGGTTTGTGGTCCAGTTCGAGTTGGACCCCCACGATGCCGGTTTGCTCCTGCAGGCTGCTCAGCAGGGCCATCGAGGTGGGCGCCGTGGGGCCTTTGTACAGCACGGCGATGCCGGTCAGGTGCTCGACCGCGGGGAGGTAAGCGACATTCATCCTTAGGCGGTGCGCCAGGTACAGCGCGTCATCCACGACGTAGCTCGTCATCCGGCCGGTGTCCACTTCCTGCAGCGCGATGGCGTCGACCCCGGCTTCGGCGATAGCGTCGGCCATGTGGTCGAGGTTGAAGTGCCACTCGGCGTCGTAGCCGTAGTGGATGTTGTAGGTCGCCACTCGCAGGGTGCCGTCGGACGGCAGCGCCGCGGCCGGCTGCGGCCAGACAGCGCCAAGGATAATCGCCAGGCCGGCCAGGCCGGCGAGGAGGGTGCGCGTCGGGCGAGCGGAGAACTCCTGCCATGCCAACGCGACGGGGCGCTGGGAGGAGGCGCCGACGATCACCGCCACACACGCCGCCAGGTAGACGATCCACCCCATCCCGCGCATCTGCGGGACGGCATAGGGATAGGTGAACGCGAACGCATTGAGGAAGTTGAGGACGAGCACCAGCCCGAAGGCCAGGGCCAGCATCTGTCCGACCGAGCGCTGCCGCGGAGAACGTCCGTCCAGCACGATCACCAGGCAGCCGAGCGCCAGGATCGCCGCCAGGACGACCCCGACGGCGCCGACCAGGTCGCGTCCGAAGTAGGCCACCATCAGGCTGGCGGCGAGACCCACCGGGACGCCCAGCCGGAGGAGCGGTCTCGACGCCAACCGGTTCCCGAGCTCGTGCCGCAGCCGCGGCACCGTCGGCAGGAGTGTGAGCACGAACAGCAGGGGCGCAAAGACGGCGTACGGCGCCCCGCTCCAGCGCGCCACGCCGTTTGGAAGCGCGAGCAACGAAGTCTCAAGGAACAACAAACCGCCCAGCCCGAGCGAGGCGCGCACGCCGAACAGATTTGCCTGGCGATCACCGACGGTTCCCATCCACGCCAGGGCCAGGGCGATGCCGATGATCAGTGCCGCCCACAGGATCTGGGCTGGCAGCCAGATGGGCTGCAGGCTGAGGTCAAACGTCTGGCCGACGGCGCGCAGGACCTGGTCGAGCGCCAACGCCGTGAGCAGCGATGGAAGGGCAAGCGAACGCCGCGCCGTCAGCAGGCCCGCCAGATACAGCCCGGCGGAAGCCAGGACAACCAACGCCCCCCAGTAGCGAAGAGATGCGTCGTTGAAGGTCAGGGCGATGCGCGCCACCGCGGTCAAGCCGGCAAGGATCGCCAACCAGGCGTGACCCGGACTGCGCGGCGCCACCGCCGGAAGCGCCAGGGCCAGGAACACCAGGAGCACGCTGACGGGCAGCCAGGCGTCGGGCGACCCGGCGAAGACCTGGTCGTAGATGATGCCGAAGAGCACGGAGAAGACGACCCGCAGCGCCTGCAGGAAGAACAGCATGATCGAGGTCGCTTCAACGGCGCGCAGGAACCGCGTGTCGGTCATCAGGCCGCCTCCCCTGAGCAGCGTGCATGAACTTCTGGGGGATGATACCGCCAAACTCGCCTGGCTGGCGGCGGGGGGAGGCGCGAATCGGCGTCGCAGGAGACTCGCAGCGGGGACATGCCGCGTGCGCTGGGGTGCCCTAAACACAGGTAGAATCCTGCCTGCGGTCGTCTGCCGTATCGGAGGCGCCCTCCAGGAGCACACCAGGCACATGGCCACACCTGTGCGTCCACCGAGGTCGTCGGCCCTGCCGGCGATCGGCGCGGTGGTGCTGTTCTCCCTCTTCCCGCGTGCTCAACCTGCTCTCGAGCAACGCGGGGCAGGTGCGGCTGCTCTCCGCCGGCCGATCGGCGATCGTTGTGGTCGCCGGCTCGCTCCTGGCGCTCGGCATTGCGCGGCTCGCACTCCACGATTGGCCCAGGGCGGCCCTGCTGGTCATCGGCGCGCTGCTCCTGTTCTTCAGCTACGGGCATGTGTACGACCTGGTGCGGCAGGTGGAGATCAGCGGCGTGGTGCTCGGCCGCCACCGTTACCTGATGCCCCTCTGGATTGGAGCCGGCCTCGTCTGGGTCTGGGTGGTCGTGCGGGTGGGGTCACGTGTCTCGCCCAGATGGGCCCTTGCGCTTGGTGCTTTGACGTTGGTCCTCCCCGCCTCGTCCCTGGCCGTGGGGGTGATGCGGACGACGCTGGCCGTGCGACCGGGTGCGACGACGGACCTCGGCGGGAGTGGGACGGCCTCCGTCGAGGCATTGCCCGACATCTACTACATCATCCTGGACGGCTACGGCCGGTCGGATGTCCTCGCGGATCTCTACGGGATCGACAACACGGATTTCTTGCGCTTCCTGGAACAGCGAGGCTTCTACGTGGCCGCAGACGCCAGGAGCAACGACTCCAAGACCATCCTATCGCTCGCATCCGCCCTGAACATGCAGTACCTGGACGAGATTGTCAAGACGCAGGGTCTGAAGTCGGCCAATCGTCAGCCCTTGATCGAGATGATCCAGAACAGCCTCGTCGCGCAGTCGCTCAGGACAGCCGGCTACCACACCGTCGGCTTCGAGACAGGTTATCCGCCCACCGAATTGACAGGAGCCAATGTGTACCTGTCTGGTCCTGGGGGGGGCTTCCTCTGCGTCCCCGCTCGAATGGGTGGCGCGTGGCGTGAACGAATTCGAGATCTTGCTTCTCCAGACGACCATGTTGCGCCC
Source organism: uncultured Chloroflexia bacterium (assembly GCA_963777165.1). Lineage (GTDB taxonomy): Bacteria > Chloroflexota > Anaerolineae > Anaerolineales > E44-bin32 > DYJB01. Next base: position 126,029 of record CAVZPO010000002.1, on the reverse strand, counting down.
GGCCCTGGACAAGATCTCCGAGGGGCAGGTCCTTGCCCGAAGCCTGATCAGCCAGCCCTATCGCGATCACCGCCGCCGGGTCCTGTTCACACTGGAACAGCTGCCCGGGGTCGCCCAGCTTCAGGGCCCGCACTTCGTCTTCGCCCACATCCTCGTGCCCCATCCGCCGTTCGTCTTTGGGCCCAATGGCGAGGAGGTTGTCCAGACACGGCCTTTCCGCCTGATGGATATCGAGGAATACGACCCCGAAGAGTACATCGCGCGCTATAAGGACCAGCTCCTCTCCCTTGACACGCTTCTCAGCACTGCGATCGAGCGCATCCTTGAGAACTCGGAGCGCCCGCCGATCATCATCCTGCAGGGCGACCACGGCCCGGGCGCCCACATGAGCTATTCCAAGCCGCTCACCAGTAACATGCGCGAGCGCATGAGCATCCTGAACGCCTACCTAGTGCCGGCGGAGGTGACGCGCCGCTTGTATCCGTCCATCTCCCCGGTCAATTCCTTCCGCGTCCTGCTCGATGTCCTCCTCGGCGAAAGCCGGCCCCTCCTTCCTGACGAAAGCTACTTCACCCTGGACGACAGCCGGCTGTACAACATGATCAACGTCACGGACCGCGCCCGCTCGGACTAACGCGTGAATCCCCCGTCTGCTATGCGTCACATGCGCGTGGGTCCCCTGCCGCTCAGTGCTCAAGGCACCGGGATGGGGTTGTCTGCCGGCAGCGTACGAGGACTCGATCGAGCGTGAGGCGCCCGAAGCGGCCGCGCACCATCCGTTGCGCCGGGTGCTGCCCCGCGGCACCCGGGGAGGCTGCGGCCGCTCGGGCTAGTGGTAGAACGCTTGAGCTCCGCCGCGGGCAGCGTGATCAATCCTTCGTCCCGGTCCCCGACCTGCGAGACGCGCGCCGGTTTGATCCCCACCAGGTAGGCCGTGTAGGCTGCCATCAGCGCGTCCAGTTGATCGTGGTCGTGCAGGCCGCTCAGCGGCAGGTCGCCGGTGAGCAGGTGGTGGCGAGTGATCTCCTCGAGTACGTGCACCGGATTGGCGACCTCAAAGCCCTCCACATACAGGACCAGCTGCCGCTGCAGGCGTCCCTCGAGCGTCCCCTTAAGGAACGGCCGCCGGCCGAGGAGCGCGGCGAAGCAGGCGTGTGGATGGACTTCAATCATCATCCGATCGGTCCGCGATTCGCCGGCCACGAATTGCGTGAACCCCATCGACGACAGCCGCCGGTAGAGGGAGAAGCCCTGGCGCATCCAGGCCGGGGCGTCCTTCTCCTTGGCCGGCGTGTTGTACAGCCGGATGTTCCGCCGCCGGAGCTCGTATTCGCACACCTTCCACTGCCCCCACGTCCGGCTGCCGGGGCGAAGGTTGAATCTCCGGCGCACTTCGGCGCGCAGCATCAAGCCCTGATTGGGTGACTGCGGCGCGTCGATGGCCACGACTCCCGACTGCACACCGGCGATGAAGGCCAGCACGCTTTCCGCATCCCCCGAGTCCATCGCCACCAGCTTGAGATCGCGGTCGAGGGCTGCAAAGTGCATCGGGCGTTTGCCTGCCGTGGGATCGATGCCGATGTAAAGAGCGTCGCTGAACAACATGCCTTCCTCCGTGTCCTAGTCTCCTGCCAGCCCCGCGGGCGCACCCCGGCGACCACGACGGACATCGCGGGCAAAGGCGTCCCATAGCTCCGGCGACGTGTGATAGGGCGAGAGCCAAGGCTTCGCCCCAGCCTGGCGCAGGGCAGCCTGCGCCGAGCGCCCGTCGACGATGGCCCAGGCGACGTACACCCAACGAGTGCGGTGGCGGCCCAGGCTGCTGTGCAGCAGGACCTTGCTCCCGGCCTGCAGGCAATCGGCAACGAATTGGCCGGCCAGCCAGCGATCGGCGGGCGCGGCGTCGCCTTCTTCGGCGATTCCCAGCCAGAGAAATGCGTGCGGCACGGTGCCCCTGGAACGCGGCGGGCCCGCCGGGGCGCAGGTGCACCACGGCCGTGATCCCGGTTTGCTCGGCGAATTCACCCCAGGTCCGGGGGATGTGGTCGCCGCCGGCGGCATAGATGCGATCCTCGACCCACGTCACGTGATTCTCGGTCTCCTGCCTGCGGCGCCCCGGTTTCGCATTCGGTGCGTCAGGGCGAGGTCGAAACCCAGGTGTTGGGCACGATCACAAAATCGAATTCCTCGGTCTCTGTCGAAAAGTAGCTCACGTTGGGCAGCTTCCCATAGGATCCCCCGAAGACCGTATCGAAAATCACGCGGAAGGAGTTGACCGGCGTGATCGTTTGCTCCAGCTGGGCGGCGGCTTCCGGCGGCACCAGGTAGGCGTTCAGGATCGAGAGCTTGTCCTCCATGTTGCGATCCGCCCACCCGTGATCGCCCATTAACAGAATGATCGGCCGCGGTTCGGATTGCGCCAGGATCGCCTCGATATCTTGCAGCAAGCGCGTGTTCAGGTAGGTGACCTGGTCGGCATAGGCCTGGAGCAGCGGATTGTCGCGGGCGGTGCCCGGCGATGCCGTCTCGAATTCGGCCGCGCTGACTGGCTCGCCCTTCGGACCGAACACGAATGGCGGATGCGGCGAGAGGATGTGAACGAAGACCAGCTTGGGTGAAGGCAGGGTCGGGACGTCCACCAGTTGGTCGAACACGAAGAAGACACGATCGCGAAAATCGATCGTACCGTCCAGCGCCGAAGGCGTCTTCGCCGCCTGGGAAGCCATCAAGCCATCCAGGGCAACCCGGGCGAGGGTCGTCTCGAGGAACATGTACTCCAGCCGGTTGAGCCTCATGTTGAACCCGATCGCCCCGAGCGATGTGGTGTGCCTCTGCAGGAAGTAGTCTGCGTCCCGCCATTCCGTCCAGATGTGGCCGGTCTCGAATGCGACGGTCAGGTATCCGAGGCACTCGAGTTCCCGCCGGACCTGGCTGTTGCGGATGAGCTCAGTGACATCCTTCACGCGCCGGGGTCGTGCACCGAACCGTTCCGGGAAATCCTGCGTGTACTCCATGTTCAGCATGGAGGACAGCGAGAGTTCGGTGTGCCGGTAGTTGCTCAGGCTCCCATAGGCGACGGTGAACCCCAGGCCCTCCAGCGAGCGCAGGAAGGGCGAGTTGTCATAGCCATGGAACTCGCGCAGGACGTCATCGCGTTCATAGGCGTCCATGATGATCACGTAGACGTCGGGCAGAGGTTGGCCGGCCGGCGGCTCCAGGCTGCACGCCGCGGAGCTAAGCCTGGTGGGCGAGAGCGACTGCACCAGGGCCGATCCCAGCGCCGCCAGGGGAAACGCGACGGCCACCGCAGAGACCACGTTCAGGATATGATTCAGCGCCGCCGCCTCGCGCCTCCGGGCACACCAGACGATGCCCGTTCCCACAACGATTGCGTAGATCGGCAGGAGGTAGCGATGTCGAACCAGCGTTTCCCCGGAGAGGCCGAGCGTCTTCAGGCCGTCATACAGCCGACCGTAGGACAGGGCAGCCATCAGGGTCAGGCTGGCGACCAGGGCCGCGGCATCGTCGCGTCGCAGCGCCAAGCGCGCGGCTGCGTACACCACGATCCCCACCAGGAGAGTGGCGAGCACGATCCGTAGCCCCTGGGTCAAAGGGATCTGATCGGCGTTGGACGCCAGCAGCGAAAGCGCCGGGTAGAGCGCAAAAAGCAGTGGATGGAACCAGATCGGGAGCTGGGGTCGTCTCATGGCAGGCGTCTACATCTCCATGGCGGTCCGGCCGATTCCTGTCCCGGGCCGCCGCCTCTGGGCGCGCAGGACCCCCGCATCGGCCATCCAAGCCGAGTATACAACCCGCGGCACAGCCTGCCAGGGTCCTCGGTCGAGGCGTGGGCCAGACGCCCAAGAGGTTGCATCCGTCCTGGTGCGCATGCTGACACCCGTCTTTTGACGCCGCCGGAGCGCCGGCCTATACTCGTCATGAGTTAGAGTGGACCCATAGGCTCCAACCGGCCAGGTCCTGGTCGTGATCGATCGTCCCAGGCCCGTTGCCGCCGCTCACCCCGGACGGCGCGGGCCCCTTACCCAGCACCGGGGACCGCCCTGGCAGACGGCGCACTCAAAGACGCTGGCGCGATCTCCGTGGTCCCATCCTAAGGAGGCTGCAGGCATGCCCGCGAAGACCAAGAAGAAGTCCACTTTCAAGCTGACCTACGCCACGATGTTCAACCCCCCCGAGGAACTCCACGCGCGGTATGACGTGGAGCTGGCCAAGACCAGGGCTTCCCTGGGGCGCGAGTACGGCATGATCATCGACGGCAAGGAGGTCAAGGCGCCCGATAAGATCGAACACCGGTCGCCGATCAACCAGGACTGGCTGCTGGCGGTGTTCCAGAAAGGCAATGCCGACGACGCCCGCGCCGCCCTGGCGGCAGCCCGCCGGGCCTTCCCCAAGTGGTCGCACACCCCATGGCGCGAGCGCGTCAAGCTGCTGCGCAAGGCCGCCGATCTGATCGACAAGCGTATCTACGAGTTCGGCGTGGTCATGTCGCTCGAGGTCGGCAAGAACCGAATGGAGTCGCTCGGGGACGCGGCCGAATCGGCCGACCTGATCCGCTACGCCTGCGACCAGATGGAAGCCAGCAAGGGCTATGTCGCCCGCATGGGAAAGGATCCCCTCAAGGGCTACAGCGCCACGAACACCTCGGTCCTGCGGCCCTACGGCGTATGGGTGGTCATCAGCCCGTTCAATTTCCCGTGCGCCCTGACGGCCGGTCCGGCCGGCGCCGCGCTGGTCGCTGGAAACACGCTGGTCATGAAGCCGGCGACCAACACGCCGTGGACGGTGCGGCTGCTCGCCGAGTGTCTGCGTGACGCTGGCGTCCCCGACGGCGTGTTCAATTACGTCACGGGCCCCGGGAGCAGCATCGGCCAGGAGTTGATCGACAACCCCGAGGTCGACGGCATCACTTTCACCGGTTCGTACGACATCGGCATGGGCATCCTGCGCTCGTTCGCCAACGGGCGCTACGTGCGCCCGACGATCCTCGAGCTGGGCGGGAAGAACCCGGCCATCGTGTCGCGCAAAGCCGATCTGGACCGTGCGGCCATTGGCATCCTGCGATCGGCGTTCGGCCTCCAAGGCCAGAAGTGCTCGGCCTGCTCGCGCGTGTTCATCGAACGGCCGGTGTATCAGAAGCTGGTCGATCGCCTCGCCGACCTGACCCGAAAGCTCGTTGTCGGCGACCCGACCGACCGCAGCGTCTACACCGGACCGGTGATCAACCGCTCCTCGTACAAAGACTTCCAAGACTTCTGCGCCGAACTCGGCAAGTCCGGTGGAACATTCCTGACAGGCGGAAAGGTGCTGACCGACGGCGCACTCGCCAAGGGGTTCTTCTGCGCCCCCACGCTGGTCGTCGATCTGCCGCTCGAGCATCGGCTGTGGAAGTACGAGATGTTCCTACCGATCACCACGCTCGCGCCGGTCGACAGCCTCGATCAGGCGATGGGCCTGGCCAACGATGTCAACTACGGGTTGACGGCGGGCTTCTACGGGAGCGAAAAGGAAGCCGCCTGGTTCTTCGACAAGATCCAAGCCGGCGTGACGTACGTGAACCGCCCGCAGGGCGCCACGACCGGCGCCTGGCCCGGGTTCCAGCCGTTCGGCGGGTGGAAAGGCTCGGGCTCATCGGGCAAGAATGCCGGCGGGCTGTACTACCTGCCGCTGTACATGCACGAGCAGATTCAGACGCTGATCAAGTAGTCCGTCCTCGCGCGGGGGCCCGCGGCGGATTGGCCGCGGCCCCCCGCTCTCGATCGCATGACCTTTCGCCTTGGCAGCGCCCTGATCCTGATTGGCCTGATCACGCTGGTCGTATTTGCCCTCGGCCTGAGCGTGCAGCAGGCAGACGTGCGCGCCCTGCTCGGGGGTGCGGCGCTGTGTGCCCTCGGTTTGATTCTTCGACGGAGAGCGGCGCGCTCTGCCGTCTCGCCGGCCCGCTTCCGCATGCTGCGCCGCGCCCTCGGCCGTCCGGTTCCGCCGCAAGACGACGACGCGTAAGCCCCGCGAGACAGTCCCGCAATCCCGGCGAGTCAGCCCCGAGATTGCGGCGAACCGACCTTCACGGTGCATGCAGCCGCAGCCTTTAGGCTGCGTCTTCGACCGGCCTGTGATTGCCGAATGCGCTAAACTCGCGCCCGCCGGCGATTTCAGGGGGAGAGCGTGCCCGATCCGGCGTACCTCGTCCGTGAGCAATCGCACCGACTGCCGCGCGCCTGTTATTGCGGCGAGGTGGCCGTGGCCCACACCGCGCGGCTTGTTTCCGGGGGCGAGCCGATCGACTGCCCCCGCGTGGCCCAGCCCTTGATCGCCGCGCTCACCGCCTCGGCCACCCAGCATTCATGTTCGATTCCCATCTACTGCATCATGCCCGACCACGTCCATGTGATCCTCCAAGGCAGCGGCGGCAATGCCGACACCTGGAGGGCAATGGTCGCGTTCAAACAGCGCTCGGGGTTCTGGCTCTCAAGACATGTTCCTGGCACACGCTGGCAGAAGGATTTCTACGATCGCATCCTGCGGAGCGAGGAGGAGGTCCGCGACGCGCTGGTGTACATCGCCGCAAACCCACCGCGGGCCGGGCTGGTGCGCGACCCAGCCGAGTATCCGTTCACCGGTTCGATCGGCTACGGGCCTGCAGGGGCTACGCGGCATCAGATGAGGTCCCGCGTCCGAAGACGCAGGCTGAAGCCTGCGGCTACCTGCCGTCGCGCGACCCTGCCATTGTGGCGATTCACCCTCCACGACGTTGTGTGACCGCGGCGCAGGCGACAGATGCGGTCCCGCATCCGAACACGCAGGCTGAAGCCTGCGGCTACCTGCCGCGCGCCACGCCTGTCATTCCGGTAATGCACTCCTCACGGTGCGGGTGGGCGCAGCCTTTGGGCTCCGCCCACGCCACACATGCAAGCCCCCATCCGGCCCGTGGTAGAGAGGTCCCGGAGTTGACATCCGCCCCCTGGGTGCCGTATGATCTCTTTGTATATACAAAGGCCTGCGGGACGCCCGTGGTAGGTTCTCCCCCACCCGGGGCGGGCCCGCTTGGGAGGTTGACACGATGAGCGACCCCCGCCAATACGTCCTGGCCATCGACCTTGGAAGCGGCGGGCCGAAGGTCGGCCTGGTCGACAACACCGGACGGATTCTCGCCAGCGCGTTCGAGCGTATCCCGATCACCCTGTTGCCCGACGGCGGCGCCGAGCAGGATGCCAACGAGTGGTGGGCCAGCATCCTGCGCACGGCCAAACAGGTCCTGGCGGAGGCCGCCGTGCCGCCCGAGTTCGATCCTCGCCGTCGCCTGCACCAGCATGTGGTCGGTGACCGTCGCCGTCGACGAGCACGGCAACCCCTTGATGTCGGCCATCTTCTGGATGGACACCCGGGGCGGCAAGTACAACCGCCAGATCGTGCGCGGGTTTCCCGAGATCGAGGGCTACAACTTGTACAAGCTGCTGCGCTACATCAGCGTCGTGGGTGCCCCGCCCACGCACTCCGGCGTCGACGCCCTCGGCCATATGCTCTTCATCCAGCATGAACGGCCCGAGATCTATCGCAGAACTTACAAGTTCCTTGAGCCGATGGACTTCGTCAATCTGCGCCTCACCGGCCGGGCGGTCGCCACACAGAGCACGCTCTTCCCGACGATCATGGTCGACAACCGGAGCCCGGAAGCCACTTCCTACGATGCCTGGGCGGTGCGCAACTCCGGCCTCGATCCCGCCAAGCTGCCCGAGCTCATCCCCGTCAACGGGCTGGTCGGACCCCTGCTGCCCGCCGTCGCCGCCGAACTCGGCCTCTCGCCCAAGACCGTCGTGATCGCCGGAGCACCCGACAATCACACCTCGGCCATCGGCAGCGGCGCCGTGCGCGACTTCGATGCCGTCGCCGTGATGGGCACGTCGGGCATGCTGTGCTGCCACGTCCCGTTCAAGAAGACGGATCTCAGCAGCATGATCACCACCATGCCCAGCCCGCTCCCCGGACGCCGCCTGATCTACGGCGATCTGGGAAACAACGGCAAGGTGCTCGATTCCTTCCTCACCAATCAGGTCTTCTGCAAGGATGCCTTCGGAGGCATGGAGCACTCGCCCGATGTCTACGAGCGCATGAACCTGACCGCCGAGCAGGCGCCGGCGGGCAGCGGCGGGCTGCTCTTCCTGCCCTGGTTCAACGGCACGCTGTGCCCCAAGGAGGACGCCGCCATGCGCGGCGGCTTCCTCAACCTGTCGCACACCACCACCCGCGCCCACATGACCCGCGCCGTCCTCGAGGGGATCGCCTACAACTGGCGCTGGCTGCTCGGCCCGGCCGAGAAGTTCGTCGGCCGGCGCTTCCCCTATCTGCGCCTGTCCGGAGGCGGCGCCCTGTCCAACACCTGGGCGCAGATCATGGCCGATGTGCTCAACCTGCCGATCCACCAGCAGGCCGACCCGCGCAACGGCAACGTCCTCGGCATCGCCTGCCTGGCCTTCCTGCGCCTCGGACGCATCCGCCTCGAGGACATCCCGGGCATGGTCAGCATCGCACAGGTGTTCCAGCCGCGACCGGAGAATCGCGCCACCTACGACCGGCTCTTCACCCAGTTCCTCGTATGCCAGAAGAGCCTCAAGCCCGTCTTTCACGTCCTGAACCCTGCCAGCTGATGGGCAGCTGAGGAGACTCCAAGATGACCAGCAACTCACCCTCCGCCGCGTTCGGCGACCTGCATCCGTACAAAGATCGCTTCGCCGCACACACACAAATCCCCGCCCACGGCCGTCCGGCCGAGGAGGTCTTCGCCGAGCTCGCCGCCATGGCCGAGGCGGAAAACCAGAAGTGGAATCGCGGCCAGGTCTCCGGCACGTTCTACCACGGAGGCATGGAGCACTACGCCTTTCTCAACCGCGTCTTCGGCCTGTACTCGCACGCCAATCTCTTGCAGCGCGACCTGTGCCCGTCGGGTACCAAGATGGAAGGTGAGATCCTGGCCATGACCGCCCGGATGCTGCACGGCGATTCCGTGCCGCAGCATCATCCGGGCGAAGAAGTGTGCGGCTCGATCACTTCCGGGGGAACCGAGAGCATCCTCAATGCCATGCTGGTCTATCGCGAATGGGCCCAGCGCGAGCGCGGCATCGCCAACCCGGAAATCGTCGCCCCGGAGACGATCCATCCCGCCTTTCAGAAGGCAGCGCACTATTTCGGTCTACGCCTGGTGCGCGTGCCGGTGCGCGACTTCCTGGCCGACGTCGACGCCATGCGCGCCGCCATCACGCCCAACACCATCGCCCTGGCCGGCTCGGCCGGCAATTACCCCTACGGATTGATCGACCCCCTCGAGCAGCTCTCGGCGCTGGCGGTCGAAAAGAACCTGGGACTGCACGTCGACGGCTGCCTCGGCGGTTTCATCCTCCCGTGGATCGAACGCCTCGGCTACGCGGTGCCGCCGTTCGACTTCCGCCTACCGGGCGTGACGTCGATGTCGTGCGACACGCACAAGTACGGATACGCCCTCAAGGGCACCTCCGCCGTCCTGTACCGCAACCGGCACCTGCGCCGGTTCCAGTACTTCAAGACCTCCGAGTGGCAGGGCGGCGTCTACGTCTCGCCGACGCTGCAAGGCAGCCGCTCCGAAGGGCTGACCGCCGCCACGTGGGCCGCGTTGGTCACCCTGGGGGAAGCGGGCTACCTGGAAGCCGCCCGCGCCATCATGCAGGCGGCCGATACGATCCGCGCCGGAATCGCCACCATCCCCGAACTCAAGGTCGCCGGAGCCTCGACGTTCCTGATCTCGATTCTGTCGGAGGACGTCGACATCTTCCATGTCAACGACTACCTGGCCAAACTCGGATGGCGCCTGAATGGCTGCCAGCGCCCGCCGGGGATCCACTTCTGCATGACGCTGCGCCAGACGCTGCCCGGTGTCGCCGACCGTTTCGTGAACGACTTGCGCGATGCCGTCACCTATGCCAAGGACCCCGGACAGCCGATGGCCGAGAGCGGCGCCATGTACGGCCTGGCCGGTTCCGCCGGCGGCCGCGCCATGCTCGATGAACTCCTGCTGGACTTCCTCGATGCGACCTACGAGCCGTAGGCCAGCGGCCGTGAGCGCCGAGCGGTTGCTGTGAGGAAGCTGAAGGTCGACCCCTCCAGCGCCATCCCGCTCTACGTGCAAGTGAGGCAGGCCATCCGGGCGCAAATCATTTCCGGCGACCTGAAGCCCGGCGACATGCTCCCCGGCGAGGTGGCGCTGGGCGAGCAGCTCGGCATCAGCCGCCTGACCGTTCACCGCGCCATGCGCGAGCTGGTCGGCGACGGGCTGCTCGTGCGCCAGCGCTCCCGCGGCACCTTCGTCGCCGTCCCGCGACGTGACAAGGTCCTGGTCGAAGGGCCGTTGTTCAGCCTGACCGAGGAGCTCACCCGCGACGGCCTCGAGTTCTCCAATCGCATCCTTGCCCAGGAGGTCGTTGCCGCCTCGGAAGGAATCGCCAGCGACCTGCGCCTCGAGCGTGGCGCTCCGGTCGTGCGGCTGCTCAGCCTGCGCACTGTCGGGCGCCAGCCGTTCGCACTGGAGGAGATGCACTACCCGTTTGACCGCTTCCCGGCCATGGCGACGTTGGATCTGAACGACCGATCCACGTACGCCACGCTCGAGGCGCGCTATCACGCGCACCCGGAGCAGGCCGTCGACCACATTACCGCCGGAACGGCCAACGCCGCCGAAGCGCGCGCCCTTGGTCTCAAGCCGGGCCGCTCGGTGTTGCGCGTGCGGCGCGTGTCGTATGACGCCGCCAGCCTGCCGGTCGAGTCGACCGTGGCGACCTTCCTCGCCGACCGCTACCGGATCGTCGCCCGCGTCTCGCGCCACTCCCTGCACGCCCAGGACACGCCCCTGCCTCCGATCGGTTAGACTCGGCTTCGCGCCTACGGTCGCTCACATCCAAGGAAAGCTTCCTTCGACGCATGACGGCCTCCACCCCCGCCGGCGAGCTTCGCGTTTACCGCGATTGCTGGGTCGTCCTAGGCGCATGGATGGCTGTCGACACTGTCCTTGCCCGGCCTGTGGATCTTTTGTGCACCGGTTGCCATCCGCGCCGCCATCCTGTGGGGTGTGAGCGAAGTCCATGTCGGGCTGTTGGCCATGACGTTCCTGCATATCTACCTGGTGACTTCCCTGCCGGCATCGTAGGCCCTCGAACGATTCGGATTCCGGAGGGCAGGGGAATTGCCGTGGTGGTGATGGGGGTCGCTGCGGTGCTGCGCGGCGCCTTCGCCCTCGACTACCCGATCGTGCCGGCCGCCACCGTCGGTCTGGCCGTCATTCAGCCGTTCGTCGTCAACGCCTCGACCAAGCTGGTGGTGCGATGGTTTCCTGCCCGCAAGCGCGCAACCGTCCTGGGTGTCTCCTTTGTGGCTCCGGTGATTGGCGTGGCGCTCGGCTCCGGGGTGAACCCGACGGGGAGCGCATGCCCGACGCGGCTCGCGCCGGGCGGGGATAGAATCGACCCGTACCTCGCCGGACGAGCGGGGTGCGGAGGCCGGGATGCGCATCGGCATCGTCTTCCCACAAACCGAGTTCGGGCACGATCCAGCCGCCGTGCGTGATTTCGCGCAGGCAGCTGAGGCGGCTGGCTACAGTCACATCGTCGCCTACGATCACATCCTGGGAGCGAATCCGGATCGGCCGGGCGGCTGGTCCGGGCCGTACTCGTACCAATCCGCGTTCCTGGAACCGTTCGTGCTTTTCAGTCACATGGCCGCCGTCACGCTGCGCATCGAGTTTGCCCCGGGCATCCTCATCCTTCCCCAGCGCCAGACCGCCGTGGTCGCCAAGCAGGCCGCCACGCTCGACGTGCTTTGCGGTGGGCGGCTGCGCCTGGGCGTCGGACTCGGGTGGAACGCCGTCGAGTATCAGTCGTTGGGACAGGACTTTCACACTCGCGGCAAGCGCCTCGAGGAGCAGGTGGCGCTGCTGCGCCTGCTGTGGACGCGGCCACTGGTCACATTCCAGGGCAAGTGGGACTCCATTGCCGATGCCGGCCTCAACCCCCTGCCCGTCCAACGCCCGATTCCGATCTGGTTCGGCGCCTCGGTCGACGCCGCGCTGCAGCGTGCGGCGCGCCTGGCGGATGGCTGGATGATGACCGGATTCAGACAGCCAGCCGAGGCGCGGCCGGCGCTCGATAGATTGGATGCGTTCCTTGCGGACGCAGGCAGGTCTCGCCCCGCCTTCGGCCTCGAGGCGCGCATGGCGTATGGCAGCGGCGACGGGACAGCCCTGGAGCAGCAGGTCCGAGGCTGGGAAGATCTGGGCGTCACGCATCTGGCGCTGAACACGATGGGCGCCGGACTGGAAGGACCCGGGCAGCACCTGCGCGCCCTGCAGGCCTTCGCCGCGACCTTTGGAGCGGAGGGATGAGCGACGCGGCGGCCCTCGACGGTGTCGTGCTTCAATCCGGCGGTTTCCGCCTCCTGGGTGCGCTGCACCGCGCCGCGGGTCCGCGGCCCCGGCCGGCCGTCCTCCTGCTGCACGGCATCCCCGGCCACGAGAAGAACCTCGACCTGGCCGTCGACCTGCGCGATCGCGGCGTGCATTGCCTGCACATTCACTACCGCGGCTCGTGGGGCTCGGGCGGAGAGTACGCGCTGTCCAATCTGGTCCCGGATGCCCGCGGTGGCGCTCGAGTGGCTGGCGGCCCACCCGCGTGTCGATCCAAGCCGCGTGGCGGTGGTGGGGATCAGCCTGGGTGGCTGGGTTGCGCTGACCCTCGCCAGCCAGGCCGAAGGCATCTGCGCGGTGGCCGCGCTATCGCCGCTGCTCGATCCGATTCGTCTCCCGCTCCCGCTCGAGCTCGCCCGCGAGTTCGCGCCGTCGCTCACCGGCGTCTCGCCCGAACAGTTGGTGCGCGAGTGGGCAGCCGTCCCTGCCTTCAGCACGATCGCCCCGCGCCTCGCCCGCATGCCTCTCCTGCTCGTCACCGCCGATGCCGACGAGGTCTTTCCGCCCGACCACTATGCTGATCTGCCGGCCGCCCTGCAGCGGCTGGAGCGCGTGCGCTTCCCGCGCGCCGACCACGTATACTCCGATGTACGCTCAGGCCTGCGGCACGTCGTGTGCAGCTGGCTGCTCGATCAGTTCGACAAGGTTCGGCCGCTCGACACCCGGACGTAGCGCCGACGCCGAAGGAGACGCCGCATGCCCGCCGATGTGATCGTCGACATCGACGTCATCGATCCCGAGGGCTATGAGGTGTATGAACGTCTGACGCCTCCAACGGTTGGCCCGTACGGAAGGTGTTGCCTTGCCCGCGGCGCGCAGGCCGAGGTGCGGGAGGGGAACTGGACGTTGAACCGTTTGGTGATCCTTGAGTTCCCCGATCGTGCTCACGCCCGGCACTGGCTCGAGTCGCCGGAGCACACGCCGGCGCGCAGCCAGCGCCACCAGACGGCAAAGACGAAGATGGTCGTGGTCGAGGGCGTCGTCCCCGGCTGACTCACAGGGAGAATCAGGATGCCGTTCGAATCGCAAGCGACAGCACCCGAGGTCTTCGTCTCGGTAGACGTCGAAGCCTCTGGCCCGGCGCCCGGCCGGTATTCGCTGCTATCCCTCGGCGCGTGCCTGGTCGACGATCCGGGGCGCACGTTCTATGCCGAGCTGCGGCCAGTTGGCGAGGCGGCGACGGCCGAGGCGATGGCGGTGCACAACCTCGACGTAGAGAGGCTGCAGCGCGACGGACTGCCGCCGGTCGAGGCCATGGAGCGGTTCGAGGCATGGCTTCAAGCCGTTGTGCCCGCCGGCGCGCTGCCCGTGTTTGTCGGGTTCAACGCCGCCTTCGACTGGATGTTCGTCGCCGACTATTTCGAACGGTTCCTCGGCCGCAACCCCTTCGGCCACACCGCGCTCGACCTCAAGTCCTACTACATGGGCCTGACGGGCGGTGCCTGGAGCGACACGACCAAGCGCGCCCTGCGCGAGCGATACCCCGACCACCCGCAGCTGACGCACAACGCGCTCCAGGACGCCATCGACCAGGCCGCCCTGTTCCGCCGCATGCGCGCCGAGCAGTTTCGGACCCCCCACGAATCTCCGTAGGGGCGAAGCATGCCCACCACATGTATTGCGCAAGCGGCGACTCTCGCCATGCTTCGCCCACACGATACCCGTGGAGGCGCCCAGACGAAGGGTCTATCATGCGCGCATCGCACAGGCATGGCGTGCTGTACGTCCTCACCGAATGATGATCAACAACCCCGCTACCCTACGGTGACCCGCGTGTTGCGCGTCGCCGCAGCCCGGAGCCACCCTTCAGACCCGTAGGGGCGAAGCATGCTTCGCCCCTACGATGTCCGCGGGGGCACCCAGACAAATCGCCTATCCCGCGGGCGACGGGGACCGCGATCCCGTCACCCCTGCACCGATCTGCAATCAACGACCCTGGCCCCAGACGTGACCCCGCATGTTGCGGCTCGCCGCATTCCGGAACCCCCTTCAGAACGCGTAGGGGCGAAGCACGCCCCCAACTTAGATTGCGCAAGCAGCGACATCAGGCATGCTTCGCCCTCACCGCCGGGGACACTCCTGGACCATAGGCCTACGCCGGACATATCGTTGGGGCGGGTTTGAAACCCGCCCCAACGGAACCGTCTTCCATCCCTTGTCCAGGCAAATGCCTCAGCCGCTGTATGAGCCTCTTCCGCGCGCTTCTCGGATCTCATCGTCCGAGAGAACCGGCGGGGTGATGCCCAGCATGCGACAGGACAGCAGTGTCCCCGCTGTCGCCTCGATCGTTTCGGAGATCGCTGCGGCGTGCTCCAGGCTTTCAGCGGCGACGACTAGCCCATGGTTCTGCATCAGGATTGCCACCCCCGCGCCCAGGGCGGAGGCCACCGCCTCGGCCAGCGCCTCCGATCCGGGCATGAGGAAGGGCACCACGGGGAGCTCCCCGACCAGTGCGGCCTCCAGCGAGATCGGAAGGAACGGCGTGCCAGTAAGCGCCATGCGCGTCGCCTGCGGCGCGTGGCTGTGCACGATGGCCCGCACGTCCGTGCGCGTGCGGTAAATGGCGCAGTGGACGCGCCATTCGGTCGATGGGCTCGGCCCATCCGCATTGCATGCCTCGCCATCCAGGCCAATGCGGGCCATGTGCTCCGGCTGCAGGTCGCCCTTGAACCTGCCGGCCGGCGTGATCCAGATCTGGTCGGGCGACCCGAGGTCGCGCGCGCTGACGTTGCCGCCGGAAGCGGTGAACAGACCGCGGGCATACAGCATGGCCGTCACGCTCACCAGAAGCCGGATCGTCTCGCTCACGGCAGGTTGAACACCAACGTCCCGGGCTTGAAACGGTGATCGACGGCGGCCTTCCCTGCCGCGACGAGCACATACAGCACGTTCAGGGCGACAAACCTGTCCTTGAAGTGTCTGGTTCGGCTGGACTCCTCGAAGAGCTGCTTGGAGGTCAGGCCCTTCACCCCGCGGTATTTGTCTTCGACGTAGCTCACCGCGTCCGCCTCGACGATGTTGAAATTGCCCGCCGCAGCATCTGCCTTCTTGAATGACATCACCAGGAAGTGCCGGTGACCCCGGAAGATGTGGTACGTCTGCCGCGCGCCCTGCGCCTCGCCCACGTAGCGCAGCTCCGACAGGACCTCCTTGACGTTCATGGGGACCTCCGATCAACCGTGGACCGAGCCATGTCGCTCGGGGGACTTGCCTGGGAACTCGCCTCCAGCCAGGCTGCCGACGGCTCTCCCTCACTGTACGCCCAGCCGGCAGGCAGGACAAGCATTGGGAGAATCCTGGCCCGCCGGGTCTGCCGAGGGTCCGGGTGGGCATACAGGATCGAAGACCGCCGGAGGTCCCGCCGCAGGCCCCGCGTCGTTGGCGAGGCGTCTTGGGCGGGGGTAATCTTCCAGAACTTCCGCGAGTTGTTGGGGCGCCGGAGCGGGTGGCCCAGGCTGGGTGGGGACGGACCCTCACGGTTCCGCCTGCTCGTTCGTTTCGAGGCTACGCTTCAAGTCCGGCACATGGTCGAGGTAGTGGCCGTAAGACTCGCTCTTCAGCATCTCGCACGGTCTGAATGCGTACGGAACCCTTTGGACGGATTGCTCAGAGAACAAATACTCCTCGAGTCTTGCCCGCGTCTCTTCCAGGATGCTGTTCCAGAGAAGCTTGGACTGTTTTAGGACCTCGCCAAGTGGCAGGTCGTGGTTCTCCTGGTAGAGGCGGCTGTTGAACTCGTCGAGGGGGAGGTCCTCAATCCAGAAGTCCGGCAGCTTCTGCGCGCGGAGAGCGAGGCCAAGGGCGAGCCATCGATCATAGGAGTTGAGGTGGGCAATGATGTCCTTGATGGACCAGCCGCCCGATGCGCCCGGAAGGGCCATGCTGCGCCGTGGAATGCGCTGAATCAGCGAGTCGAGCTCGCCTCGTGCGGAGATCATCGATTCGATAAGTTCGGTTTTCGAGGCTGGCCCAGGCACGGCTTCCATCCCAAGAGGTGGGGTAGATGGGGCGGCGGCCTAACCGTCGAGTTGAGCGGCCCGACGAAGTGGCGGTCGATCGGCATCCGTAAGCCGGGTGACGCTTCCTTGGGCCAGCTCCACCGAGTTCGATTGGCGCCGGGCGCTGCTCAGCGATAGTGACGCCTGACCGCAGCCACGGAGCCGGCGATGAGCTTCTCCAGGACCTTGGGATCGACGTCACTCATGCGGCGGACATAGAGACACGCCTTGCCCGTCTTGTGCGTTCCGAGTTGAGCCAGCAACTTCTCTCGATCAGGATCGCTCGCCATCAGGTAGATAGTGATGTCCCCCTTCCGGGAGGAAAAACCGGCGGCGCATGAATTGCCTTCTCGGCCACTCTCGTACTTGTAGTGGTAGCTGCCGAATCCTACGATGCTGGTACCCCACATCTTCGGGGCTTCGCCAGTCACTTTGCGCATGAGCTCCGACAGGGCCCGGCAATCGGCACGCCGGGCGTCATCTTCGATTGCCGCCAGATACTTCTCCACACTTGCATTGGTTGCTTTGGTTTTCGACTCGGCCATATTGGACTCCTCGCAGGCTAATGTCGGTGCTTAGCGGCCTCGAGCTATCGAAGATCTTGCGCTCGTTGCAGGACGATGTCCCGCCGTGGGTCCCGCCGTAGGCCGTTCGCCCCGGATGTACTTACCGGGGTCCCGCGTCGTTGGCGGGGCGTTGTGGTCGGGGGTGATCACATTGGACTTCAGCGAGTTGTCGGGCGCACGCAAAGGGCACCCGACGTCACAAGCCAAGTGTCTCCGCCGCCACTTGTTGAAGGTGCGCCGCATCTTCCTCGGTCACACCCGGGCCCAGATAGGGGTTGCCAACCGGGGTCCTCTGCAGGATCACCCCATAGAGTATGCAGGCTGCCAGGTAAGTGCCGGCCTCCGTTGGATGGCCATCTTGCGAGTATAGAGGTAGATCCGGCCTTTGAAGAAGTGAGCGGGCAAAGGCCAGGCCCGCTGGCGCCACCTCCGTGGCAATCTGGGTACCGACCGCTTCGTACGCACTCGCCAGGGTTGCCGTCGTAACTCCCCCGGCGACGCTATCGGGGCGTTCCCAGGTCATGAGAAGAACCGTCTTGGCGCCGCTTTCGCGAATCTCGATGTCGAATTCGCGGCTGAACTTGTAGAAGCTCTGCCAGTCCGTAACTGGCCGCTGACTTTGCTCCTGCAAGACGACGAAGGTCCAGCCCCCTTCGCGGATCTTGCGGGCCGCCGCACCGTCGTTCCAGTGATCCTCAAGCGTGTAACCGGCCGCAGCGATGCGCGAAACCCGGCTGGAGGGCGCCAGACCCTTGAATTCCTTGTCGATCCCACCGTTGAACAACGTGTAGCTGTTCCCAATGAAGAGGACCCGTGTTGGATCTGTCTCTTCAGAACCATTTCTCCCGAAGCCACCGCCTGTGCACGCGGCTAGCAAGAGCAAGGTCGTGCAAGTCCACAGGATGATGCGCTGGAGTTGCCTAAGAGTCATCATCTTCAGAACTGCCACCCACAAAAGTGGAACCGAGCCATTCAGCCGAAGGCATCGTGGAATGGCCCCACCGGCCTCGAGCGATCAAAGATCCTGCGCTCGTTGCAGGACAAGGTCCCACGTTGCTACCGGGAAGCCGTCCGGCGGAGGCCGGCCGGTCTCCTAACTCTACGGCACGCCGAAGGACCAGACAAGGTCCAAGTACGGCCCAGCCCGCCGGGGCAGCCGAAGTCCGCCAGAGGTCCCGCCGTAGGCCGTTCGCCCCGGATGTCCTTACCGGGGTCCCGCGCACTGTGCGGTGCGTTCTGGGCGGGTGTGCTCTTTGGCGAGCTAAGCGAGTCGCTGGGCATCCCCCTTAGGTGAGTCGGTCCCCTGGAGAAAGGATCCAGGCACTCGCGTGACGGGTGAATCCGATGCGCGGATAGTAGTCTGTGGCTGCAGGGGCGGAGAGCAGAATGATCGTGCACCTGGGGCCAAGCTGCTCCCTGGTGTTACGGATCAATTCGCGCCCGATCCCCTCCCGTTGAACGCCCTGATCGACCGCCAGGTCAGACAGGTAGCAGCAATACGTGAAATCGGTGACGGACCGGGCGACACCAACCAGACGGTCATTCTGCCAGGCGGTGACCACCAGATCGGCATGACGGAGCATTCCAGCAATGCAATCTGGATCGTCAACGGGCCTACGGTCGGCGAGCGAAGAACGACGGAGGACATCTATGAACTGCTCAGGGGAAACGGCCTCCCCGACCCTGTAGTCGGTCATGGCTCCTCCTCATCGGTGCGCCTGACAGCCTCGAGCTTTCGAAGATCCTGCGCTCGTTGCAGGACAATGTCCCACGTTGTCTGAGGGAAGCAGCCCGGGGAAAGCGGGCATTCGCCCGCCAGCGCGGGCCGAGCAAGGTGCCCCGAATGCACCGCCCGCCGCGTCGTCTGAGAATCCAGGTGGTCTTGCAGGATCGAAGACCGCCGCAGGCCCGCCGTAGGCCGTTCGCCCCGGATGTCCCTACCGGGGTCCCGCGTCGTTGGCGGGGTGTCGTTGGCGGGGCGTCTTGGGCAGGGGTGGCTTCCCAGGGGCGGATGCCCTGGGGATCGTCCGGGACTTCAGCGAGTTGTTGGGCGCCCAGGTGCTCCATTGAGGTGTTGGGAAGCGCCTCCTTAGCCTTGTTTGGCAGGTAGAGTCTCTCTGAGGAAGCTGAGTGTGCGTTCCCACGCCAGAGTCGCCGCTTCCTGGTTGAATGCGTCCTCTCGGTCACGCTCGAAGAACCAGTGTCCTGTCCCCTTGTAGCGATAGAACGTGACCGGTCGGCTGGCTGCTCGCAAGGCGTCTTCCAGCGATTTCACGTCAGCTTCCGACTCGAACTCGTCTGCCTCTGCAAAGTGGCCAAGGTATTCAGCCTTCGAAGGTCCGTAGTCCTCGGGGTTGGTGCCATAGAAGACTACGACCGCGCGAATCCGATCCGGATCGGCCACCGAGAGATCAAGCGCGTAGGAGGCTCCAAGGGAAAACCCAATGACCGCGAGCCCCTGGCCGCTCACGGAGACACTGTCCTTCAAGAAGCCGACTGCGTCACCGATATCAGCCTTGGCTTGCTCACTGTCAAGTGCCTTGACCAGGCTCTTCGCATCCTCGATGGTGACAGCAACCTTGCCATGATATAGATCCGGGGCGAACGCGACAAAGCCACTCTTGGCCAGCTGAGCGCAGAAGGCTCTGATGGTTTCGTTGAGCCCCCACCAAGGGTGCAAGACGAGCACGCCAGGCCCGGTGCCAGTAGGCGGAACTGCGAGAAAGCCCTGCGGTTGAGGATGTCTCATGTGCACTCCTACCTGGGTTGAGTGTAACAGAGCCATCAGGAGACGGCTTCCCCCCGGTGGGTGACCTCGGAAGGGAGAAGTCTTGAATGTTGTGGTGATCGAGGCGGCGAGAGCACCCCTGGGCGCCCAACGACCTCGAGCTATCGAAGATCCTGCGCTCGTTGCAGGACTAAGTCCCATGTTCCTTGCGGGAAGCTGTCCGGCGGAGGCGAGCGAGGCTACATCCAGTCCAGCCACCGCCGGTGGCCAAGGCAAGCCTCCGACCGCCTCGGTGGGGTTGCCAAGTCGACTGCTTGATAACTCACCCTGGCGGGCAGGGAGCAACCACCTCTCCGCGCGCCCGCTGAGTCGGCCTCGGCGAGTTGTTGGGCGCCTGGCAAAGTACGGGCGAGACAATCAGTTGAGCCTAAGGTACGCCTCTCCCCCGAAGAGCGCCTCGTACTTGAGCACGTAGTCGGCGGGCTCGCCCTCGACCTCGAAGATTAGGTATCCCGCCTTGGTGGCGCCACCAAAGAACTCACTGCCCTCGAACTTCCCGGGGACTCCGGCAATGAAGAGGCGGGGATTGTGTGCGATGCCGGATGTGTCCACCACGGAAAACTCAAGCCCGTTGAGACGACAACTTGATTCGGGCGAGAGGTTGCAGGAGGCGGCAATGCCAACAAGGATGTAATCCGCGGCCGGCTCGGGTGTGGGATTCCAGAGGCTACCGTCCCGGACGATGGTATCGGCGGGGAAGACCAGGTCAGTGATCGAAAGCGACATGTCGTCGATCTGAACGGTATTGCCGAGCGGCGCGGGGTTGAACCGAGAAGCGCCGAGCGCGGGCAGAGTGGATTCGGAGGGCACCGCACCGGCCCCTGAAGGCTGAGCTACCACGACTGGAGTACTCCGCCCGCATGCGAGAAGTGATGCTCCGAGTGCGGCAAGTGCAATGGCGACTACCTTCATAATGGACTCCTCGGCCGCCCTTCTTGATGTCTTAACTTGTGGAGGGCGGTTGCAGTCAGCGATGATCCAGGCGCCCAACGGCCTCGAGCTATCGAAGATCCTGCGCTCGTTGCAGGACATGACCCCACGTTGTCAGTGGGAAGCTGCCCGGCAGAAGCGGGCGGCTTCACATTGATTGTCGCGCACGCCAGAGGGCGAGGCGCCCCACCCTATTGCCCAGCCCGCCGGGTCAGCCGAGGGTCCTGGTGGTCTTACAGGATCGAACAGCGGCCAGGTCCCGCCGTAGGCCGTTCGCCCCGGATGGACTTACCGGGGTCCCGCGTCGTTGGCGGGGCATTGTGGGCGGGGGTGATCGTCCAGGACTACAGCCAGTTGTTAGGCCGCCGGCCAACAACACGGCGGCCAAATGTTACTCAGTCCACACCGCCACAACCGTGACCTGTTGTTGCGTCGCTCTTACGGATGTCCGAACTCCGGCTTTCGAGGCGCTCGGGGGCCGACGCCGGAGACGTGCACATCCTGCCACTCCCCTCGCGCCTGAAGCGCTTCCGCCCGCTCCTGCGCGTCGTGCAGCTCTTCGATCATCCCGAGATACTCGCCAGCGTCGGTCCAGATGGGCCGGATGAACTCGTACAACATCCTTCCCCGGTAGTTGACCCAGCCTTCATAGTGGTCCAGGACTCCTGTCCGGATGTCCTCGATCAGCTTCTGCACGGCGGCGTCCGACTCATGCGGGTGGCAGCTGAATACTGTGGACCCCAGGCGTTCGGAAGGCTCCACCTGGAGCATGAGTCCGGCGAGCCGATTGAATAAGACAATTCGATTGTCCTTGTCGATGAGGACCAGGCCGATGCACAATTGATCGGCGACCGCCCTCAGCACCCCGGATGTTTCGAGCATCAATGGCCTCGCTTTTCACCGCGCCAACAGTCCGTACTGTAGCTCAGCGCCGCGCTTAGCGCCCCTGCTGCCAGTAGATCAGCCGGCTACGTCGGGCTGTTCTCGGCGAGGCGAGTAGCCCTCGGCGGCCCAACGGCCTCAAGCAGTCGAAGACCGTTCGTCCCGAATGTCTTCACCGGGATCCTGCGCTTGTTGCAGGACAAGGTCCATGTTGTTAGTGGGAAGCTGCCCGGCGGAAGCGGGCGACTTCCCAGGGCCGGAGGCCCCGGTGATCGTGGAGGACTTCAGCCAGTTGTTAGGCGGCTCCCCTAACCGCGCACGTACCTGAGATGGGTGGCGGCGGGAGCATCGAGAGTGCTGGAGATCCGAAAGCCCGGTACAGATTCGCGAAGATTCTCGAACAGGCGTCTCCCGCCGGCGAACAGGACCGGCACCAATGATATCTCAAGCTCCTCGATGACACCGAGGTTCAGGTATTGTTGGATCACGTCCGCGCCACCCGCAATGCGAATGTCTTTGCTAGCTGCGGATTGCCTAGCCTGAGCGAGCGCCGTCTCCGGGCCATCGTTGACGAAGTGGAAGGTCGTCCCGCCGGGACGGACCCAAGCTTCGCGCTTCTCGTGTGTGAGTACGTATACGGAAGTGTGAAACGGAGCTTCCTCCGGCCAGCTGCGTTCGCCTCCCTCGAACATGCGCTTGCCCATAATGCTGGCACCGATGCGCTCCGTGGTGCGCCGAAGCATATCGTTCACCGGGCCGGTCTCTCCTCCGGGGCCGAGCTTGAGGTTCTTGCGGAAGTACTCCTGGTTGAGACACCAACCCATCAGCGCGCCCCACTTAGCGCCCCAGTCTTTGTATTCGGGGCTATCCCAATGTTCCAAGGTCATCCCTTCGGGTGCCATGTACCCGTCAAGGCTTAGGCCGATGTTTACGAATACCTTGCTCACTCACTTCCTCCTCGACTCGAGGCAGCGGACTACCGGCCTCGAATGGTCAAAGATCCTGCGCTTGTTGCAGGACGAAGTCCCATGTTCCTTATTGGAAGCAGGCCGGCGGAAGCGCTGCGTCTGCCTCCATTCTCGCACACACGGGCGGGCCACGCGCACCGCCCTATGCCGCAGCCCGCCGGCCGAAGGTCCCCGGCGTTCTTTCCGGGGGGTCAGTCGAAGATCCTGGTGACTTTTCAGGGCCGTAGGCCGCCGGAGGTCCCGCGTTCTTGGCGGGGGTGATCGTCCAGGCCCTCAGCGAGTTGTCGGGCAGCCGATTGAGCTACTTGCCGAAGTAGTGATGTTCACTGAAGCGCTTCCAGCCTTTGTTCGTCTTGGCTTCTACTGCCCACCGTAGGCCTTCTGTCTCGTCGGGCCAGTAGGCCATGCGTGCCAAGCCGGCGGGCATCTCAGCTTCGAATCCAAGCGCCTGGGGGTGAATGTCGCTCACGTCGGCAAGCTTGCCGTGGGATCTCTTGCCATCCGAGGTGAACGACGAGAAGCTGACTAGTCGATCCTCATCAAGGCCATAGATCGCCAGTTCCCTGTAGCTGCCCTTTGCGAACTTCCACTCGGCGTCGAGTTGAATGTAGGCGCCGCCCAAGATCGGAGTGAAGGTCCTTGTGCAGGTTACACGACCCCTGGGGGAGTCGGACACCGCCCGCCAGGACCCAATCAAGGGTGTCATCACCCCGAGTTTCCCCCTACCCTTCTTCCATAACATCTGCTTCTTCGCCACGGAGCTACCTCCACGATGGACTCGACGATCGGCGGCCTAACGGCCTCGAGCTATCGAAGATCCTGCGCTCGTTGCAGGACATGGTCCCACGTTGTTAGTGGGAAGCTGCCCGGCGGAAGCGGGCAACTCTACCTTACTCTACGGCTGGCCAGCGAGCCAGGCAAGGAGCAGTGAAGGCCCAGCCCGCCGGCCGAAGGTCCCCGGCGTTCTTTCCGGGGGGTCAGTCGAAGATCCTGGTGACTTTCCATGGCCGGAGGCCGCCGGAGGTCCCGCGTTCTGGGCGGGATTTGTCCCGGGTGTCTTTACCGGGATCCTGCCGAAGGCCCCGCCGTAGGCCGTTCGCCCCGGATGCACTTACCGGGGTCCCGCGTCGTTGGCGGGGCGTTGTGGGCAGGGGTGATCGCCCAGGACTTCAGCGAGTTGTTAGGCAGCAAGCGGTTGGATGAGGTCCCACAGGTTCCCGTACAGGTCCTCAAAGACAGCTACTGTGCCGTAGTCAGCTTCCTTCGGCTCCCGTATGAACCGAATGCCGGCGGATCGCATTTCGTTGTAGTCGCGCCAGAAGTCATCAGTGCTTAGGAACAGGAAGACCCGACCGCCAGTCTGTCTTCCGATGAAGGCGGCTTGCTCGGGTGTGGAGGCGCGAGCCAATAGGAGGGAGGTTCCGTGGGGGCCGGGAGGTGCGACCACGACCCATCGCTTGTCTTGTTCCGGCTGATATGTATCCTCCACCAGAGTGAAATGCAGCCGACGGCAGTAGAAGTCGATTGCCTCGTCGTAGTCTCGAACGACCAGCGCAACATGGATGATGGACTGCCGCATTGATGATTCCACTCTCTCGTGGGAAGCAAGCGTTGCTGCCTAACGGCCTCGAGCTACATGGTCCCACGTTGTTAGTGGGAAGCTGCCCGGCGGAAGCGGGCAGACTTTCCCCAACTCTACGCCCGACCGGCAGGCGATTCAAGCACCCCCGAAAGCCCAGCCCGCCGGCCGAAGGTCCCCGGCGTTCTTTCCGGGGGGTCAGTCGTAGATCCTAATGATCTCCCAGGGCTTCAGCGAGTTGTTAGGCAGCGGAAATCATCGCTCAGACTCGGGGGAGAGGGCCTTGGACATGTTGATGTTGGTGATTTCGTACCCCAACTTCTCATAGAGCGCTCTAGCGGCCACGTTGTACCCGAACACATGCAAAGCGAGGTCACGCACACCGAGACGGAGAGCTTCCCTTTCAAGGAGACGCATGGCTTCTGCAGCGATCCCTTGGCGTCGAAACGGCTCAGCCACCAGAAGATCGTAGATGAAGCCGGCACCCCCGGCTGTCTGTGGGTCGACTGAGAGCCAGAGGCGGCCGACTGGGCTTCCTTCGAGTTCAATCGTGTAGAGATACTGGTTTGGGGAGGCCAAGCCTTCGGGAAGCAACTTGGCGTGGTCGTTTCGTGACCTGTCCAGGGCTTCTTCGGGCGTCCAGTTGCCTGCCTTCACCTTCTCAGCTGCGTACTCTGGAACGCTCTGTGCTAGGAAGACCCTGAATTCCTCTTCGGTCATGGCGCGAAGTACGATCATCCTGTCCTCTGAGCTGCCTTTCGAGGGGGACACGCGTCCGCTGCCTAACATGCAATTCTACATCTCCTCACCCCCAGCTCCCCCGCCGATAGGGTATCATCAACCCAGCCCGCCCCCCGGAGGACGCCGTGCCCAAGACCGACAAGCCTGCCGACGAGATCGCCCGCATCCTCGAATTGGCCCGGCGACTGGGCGTCGAGCTCAACGAGGACGAGGCGCTGCAGTGGCTGACAGCTATGGCCGCCGGACCCGGCGGCGGGGACGTGGTCGTCGATATGCGCGCCGGGGTGTTCGGCCACCGGGTCACGATGCTCGACTTCTCCCCCGAGGAGCTGGCCTACTTCCGCCGCGTCGGCCAACTGGTCGAGTTCCAGGACGAGCCGGGCGTGGTCGAAACCGCCCTGGCGCTCTCCGGCTCGGCCGCCCAATCGAAGATCCAGTCCTACCCGGGCGACTGCGACTTCTTCGAACGGGTCAACATCCGCACGGCCACACGCCCCGAATGCATCGCCATCCTCTCGCGGTTAATCCGCGACAAGGCCCTGCAGACAGAGAAGGGCGCCACGCACCAGTTGATCGAGGTCAAATTCGGCTCGTTCCCGGCCGAGGTTGTGCGCGCCGGACAGACGCTCAAACCCGGCAGCCCCATCAGTTGGACCCCGGCCGAGATCCGGGCCGGTAAGATCGAGCTCCAATCGCCCGACGGCGCGCCGCTCACGATCAGCTGGGAGCAGGCGGCGCAAGATCCAGGATGGACCAAACTCGACTGGGTGGTCGCCGACCCGCTGCGTGGACAGCTTTCCAACGCCTCCAACATGCTCGACGTCACCTGGGAGGCACCCGACGGTTCGATCACGCCGCTCGACGGGTACCTCGATCCGTACTTCCAGGAGGTGTACCTCGAAGCCGGGTCGATCCCGATCTTCTCCAAGCTGGCCAAGCATGTCTCGGCCGACGCGCTCGACGAATACGTCGCCCAGCTGCAGAAAGAGGTCCACAAGTACCTGGGCAAGGACCTGAACTACGGCAAGGCCGCCAAGCGCATGTACAACATCTTCCGCCTCACCGGGCGCTACGAGGAGGCGGCCTTCATCCGCGAGCTGTTCGACGAGCCGGCCACCGTCCTGTATCAGGTGTGGTCGCTGATTCGCACGCTCGACGACGCGCTCGTCCCCGGCTCGAGCATCCCGCTCGAGGCGATCCACCGCCAGGCGTACGTGCTGATCGCCGAGGTCCGCGACGTTCTCGAGGGGACGCAGGAGATTGAGATCGTCCGCCGGCTCGAGCGGCTGCGCGATACACTCGGCGACGAAGCCGGCCGGCTGGCCTGGACGACGCAGGCCGAAGCCGCCCGCGGCGAGGTGATCAACCTGGTCAACAACTTCTTCCACAGCAAGCTGACCGGCCATCCGGCCATCCGCTTGTACATCGACGAACAGCAGCATCCCTGAAGCGCGATGGGCGGATTGATCGAACAGGCGGGCGGCCGAAGGCACAGCCCGGAGCGGGCACTGGGCCGGGCACGAGAGGTGTGGGCGGAGAGCATGCTCCGCCCAATCGACGAGCTCGGGCAGGCGCTGCGCCAGCGCGAACCGATGGGCATCGCCCTGCGCGCCGGCTGCGCGTTTGATGCTCACGCGCTGCTGCTGGATTACTGGGGACAGCCGGTGCGCCTGACGTGGCCCGAGCTGGCCGCCGAGCACGTGGCGGACGGTAAGCCGTGCTCGACGTTCGACCAGGCGATGCTGCTCTACTACTTGAACTGCGCCGACGGCGCGGCGCTGGCTGGCCAGTGGATCGGATACCGCGAGCTGCCCGACGGCGCCTTCTACCACCAGGCCTACCAGGGCTACAGCGGCAACCGGCTTGCGCAGGCATTCGGCACTCGGCCGGAGGCCTTCGCGCCCGCAGCGCTGGCACTGGGTGGCGAGCCGATCACCGGCCTGGGCACGACGGCCTTCGCCTTCCAACCGCTGCCGCGCATTCGCCTGGCGGCAGTGCTGTGGCCGGGCGACGACGAGTTCGCCGCACGCGGGGCGGTGCTGTTCGACGCCGCCTCCAGCCATTACATGACGACCGACGGGCTGGCGCTGCTCGGCGGCGGGCTGGCCGGCCGGCTGGCACGCCCGGTGCCCGCGGACTGACCACCCTGATCGATTCCCCCGGGGAGACATCGAATTGATTCAACCGCCGCGATCGATCCTGGCCCAGATTTTCGTCTCCCCCGATGAGCGGCGGCTGCGCGCCGGCTGGCGGCTGGTGCTTCAGTCGATCGTGCTGCTGATCCTGCTGACGCTGGTCTCGATCGCCGTCCTGATCCTCTCCTTCGTCCTTGGGCTGGACCTCAACCTCCTGCAGCCACTGGCGCTCGTCAATCTGCTCCCGACGACCATCGCCATGACGCTGTCGGTTTGGATCGCACGGCGGCTGTTCGACCGGCGCTCGTTCGTCTCGCTCGGGCTCCGACTCGATCCCCTCGCCCTGCCCGATGTGGTAGTCGGCTTCCTGATCGCCGGCGTGATGATGGGCGTGATCTATGCCATCGAGGCCACCGCCGGTTGGCTGCGTTTCGATGGTTGGGCTTGGCAAACACTCCCGGCCGGCACGGTCGCCCTTGGGCTTCTTTCCGGACTGGTGGCCTTCACGCTGGTCGGGTTTCAAGAGGAGCTGCTCCACCGCGGCTACATCCTGCAGAACGTGCGCGACGGGATGGACCTGCGCTGGGGGCTTTTGCTCTCATCCGGCATCTTCGCCCTGCTGCATCTGGGGAACCCGAATGTCACCTGGTACTCCATCCTCCCCGGGCTGACCGCCGCCGGGCTCTTCCTTGCCTTCGGCTGGGTGCGAACGCGCCAGCTGTGGCTGCCGATCGGCGTGCACATCGGGTGGAACTTCTTCGAAGGCATCGTCTTTGGCTTTCCGGTTAGCGGGATCGACGTCATCGGGTTGGTTCGCCAGACGCCGACCGGCCCGACTTACCTGACCGGCGGCCCGTTTGGCCCCGAGGCCGGCCTGCTCCTAGTGCCCGCCCTGGCGCTCGGCATCGGCCTGATCTGGCTCCACACACGGGGGCGCCTCGCCTCTCCGGCCAGCTGAGCCCGGTCCTTCCAGCCCCCTCTCCTTCCCAACCGCCCCACCTCAGGGCGCATCCCCCATATGTGGGATGCCATCTTCACCGCTCCCCACAAGTCGACCCTTGACAGAATAGAACTGCTGTTCTACTCTCATTGGTAGTTAGAACATGCGTTCTTTCAACCAAGGAGGACCAACATGTCGACCTATGCTCCGCCCTCGAATGCGCTCCCCGGTTCGGCACTGCCGGTTGATCTTGCCCGGCGCCTCGCCTCCCGGCTGACGATCCGCCGCGCCACCGCCTTCGGGCTGATCATGCTCGGCGCGCTGGCGGCGTTCGAGTTCTTCAACTACGGGACGACCGAGTTCGCCCTGCGCGACCTGATGGGAGATCTGACCTTCGGTGCGGCGCGCTGGTCGGTCGTGCTTGCGCTGGCTTTCTGCGGGATGGACTTCGCCGGCATCGCCCGCCTGCTCACTCCAGAGAAGGGACCGCGCACCTCGACCGAATCCTGGTACTTGCTCGGGGCCTGGGCGGTCGCGGCGGCGATGAACGGCATGCTCACCTGGTGGGCCGTGTCGCTGGCGGTGCTGTCGCACCCCGGGCTGGGCAACGAGATTGTCGGCCGGCAGGAGCTGATCCGAAGCGTCCCGGTGTTCGTCGCGCTTCTGGTGCTTCTCATCCGTGTTTTGATCATCGGCTCCTTCACCCTGAGCGGCAACCGGCTGTTCGCTGCCGTCGATCGACGCTCCCAACTGCTGCTCCGGCCGCTAACCGGCAGTTCGAAGCGCCCTGAGGCTCGGGCCAGCGGAGCACCTGCCGTGCGACCGATCCGTCGCGAGCCCGCCAACGTCCCGTCACCGGCGTTCATTCGCAGCAACGAGTCGTGATCGCCTCCTCCCCCCGCTCGCTGCGCGGGTCATGGAGCCCCCCGAGCCTGCAGGCTTCGCTCGGGGGGCTTCCCATGCCGCTCTGGCTGGCGCGGGCGGTCCCACTCCTCCTCGCGGCTGCTGCGCTCGCCAGCGCAATCCCCATCGGTTCCGCACTCATCCAGCGAATCAACTCGACGTCCGCGCCGGAAACAGGGGTGAGCCAGAGCAGCCTCCCCGCGCTCTTCACGCCCGAAGTCCAGCGCTGGTCGTCCAAGATCGGAACCTGGTCGGCGCGCTACGGGTTGCCCGCGGCTCTGGTCGCCACGGTAATGCAGATCGAATCGTGCGGCGACCCCCGGGCACGATCCGGCGCCGGCGCGCAGGGGTTGTTCCAGGTCATGCCGTTCCACTTCGCCTCGGGCGAGGAGGCGTTTGACCCCGAGACCAATGCACATCGGGGGCTAACCTACCTGGCCGGCAGTCTCCAGTTGGCCGGAGGACGCGTCGATCTGGCTCTGGCCGGGTACAACGGCGGGCACTCACGAATCGCACAATCCGCCGAGCTATGGCCCGAGGAGACCCGGCGCTACGTGGCCTGGGGCTCGGCGATCTACGCTGATGCCGCCTCAGGCCGTTCGGACTCGCTAGCCCTCGACGCATGGCTGCAGGCCGGTGGGGCCCGCCTGTGTCGCGCGGCATCAGCTCTTGACGCGTAGGGGCGGCTTTCAAACCCGCCCCTACGGTTCCGCGAGACGTCCTCTCTCCTTCCCGACCGAATCCCCATCGGCATTACAGGATGCAGCCGACCGATACCGCGCCGAGGAGCCCGCTCCCCTTGTGCACCTGGATCTCGATCGCAGAGGTTTCTCCCGCGAGATCGGGCTGATGTTCGATTATCGACTCTCCCAACAGTGCTGGTAGCCGTAGGTGATTCCTCCCGACCATGTACAGGGGCACGCCGTGCCGGGCCCCAACAGGACCCGCGCAGGCGGATCTCCCTGTCGCCATCCATTTCCGGTGCGGGTTCTCGCGGCCGGATGTCGATCGCCAGGGTTACACGCAGGCTAGAGCCTGCGGCTACCTGCCGCGAGCTAGCTGGTGATCGTTTGTTGATACCCCTCACTGCGCGCGCGGCCGTGGCCGGATCGCGATCGCCGGAGTTGCGCGCAGGCCGAAGCTCGCTGCTACCTGCCGCGATCGAGCGGATGCTCGTCTGGAGAATTCCCTCACGGCACCCGTAGCCGCGGCCGGGCGGATCGCCGAAGTTGCAGTTCCCCCCCCCGAAATCGAGCGGATCCTCGTTTGTGGACTCTCCCCACGGCGCTGGTAGCCGCAGCCTTTAGGCTGCGTCTTCGCCTCGGCCGTAGGCAATTCCTGCGCCCAATGGCACCGCCGGGGATTCGTGCGAGAATGGGCTGAGCCGACACGCCCTGATCCATCCAAGAACACACGGCGCAAGAAACCCGGTCTCGCATTCGCCCGCACAGGGGACCCCGACCAATGGAGCGGAGCAGGTCTGCAGCATTCAGTATCCGCAAATCCACCAACGGCCAGTCCCACTACAACCTCACGGCGGCCAACAACAAGATCATCCTGTCCAGCGAGACCTACCGCAACAAGGGCGGCGCCCAGGCAGGTATCCAATCCGTCAAGACCAACTGCGCCGCGGACAGCCGTTACGAGCGCCGGACCTCGGCCAAGGGTCAGCCCTCCTTCGCCCTCGTCGCCGCCAACAAGGAACTCATCCGACGGAGCGAACTGTACTCGTCCAAGTCGGCGATGGAGCGCGGCATCGCTTCGGTGAAGCGCAACGGGCGTAAGGCCGCCATCCGGGACGAAGCCCGAGTTGTCATGCGCGGGCTACGAGACGAATCGGCGGCCGCCTCATGATGCCAGCCTCCCACATGCTCGGGGCCCCCGATTCGATCGGCTGTACCACTGCCCATGGCTAAGCCCGCGCGAATTCTGTCCCCGCATCTGAAGATTCGCAGAGCGACTATTGCTGACGCCCCGGTCGTCGGCGAGATCACGGACCTCGCCTATGCTCGCTACGTGCCGCTCCTCGGACGCGAGCCCCAGCCCATGACGGCCGATCATCAGGCGATGATCTTCGAGCATGCGGTCTGGCTGCTGGTCGACGAAGAGGGGCCGCTCGGCGTCCTGGAGTTGATCCCCGAGCCCGACTGCATCCTCCTCTTCAGCGTGGCCGTCCACCCCGAGTACCAGAGGCAGGGGGTCGGCCGCCGGCTGCTCGAGTGGGCCGAGCGCGAGACGGCGCGCGCCGGCCGCACCCGCATCCGCCTGTACACCAACGCACTGATGGACGATAACCTCAGGCTGTATGCCCGGCTCGGTTACACTGAGATCAAGCGCGAGCCCTACCTTGGCTCGATGCTGATACACATGGCCAAGCTGATCGCGGACGACTTACCCTCCGGGTGACGGGGCCTCGGAGGGGAGTGCGATCGCTCGGATCAACCGGTCGTGACCGGTCCCCAGGAGGTCGATATGTTCGGATCGCGTCAACAGCAACTCTCCGATCTGGCCATCGCCTATCAAGCGTTCGTCGACACCGCCGCCGCGTTGTCGCGCCAGGCGCTCCTGCGCTCACTCGGCGACTGGACGCCGCGTGACATCCTCGCCCATTTCATCGGCTGGAACCGGATCACGCTCGTCGGCTGTGCCGAACTGCGCGAGCGCATCGAGCCGTTCTATTTCCACGACGGCACCAATGATTACCGCGTGATCAACGCTGGTTTCATCCGTCAATTCATCTCTCGCGAACGAATTGAGTTGCTGGCCGAGACGGCGGCCACGATGCAGGCACTCGTGTCCTACCTGGGGACCGTACCGGAGGCAGAGTGGGATGCCGACACGGGGATTGTGCACTACCGGGGCGGACCGGCGACGCCCGCCCGATGCGTCAACTCGCTGATCCGCGACTACCGCAAGCACCGCGACGAGATGCTCGCCGCCCCGGCAATGTAGGGATAACCCTCACCACGCTGCGACCGCCGCCCCCGCCTCTGGCCCCGGCGCGCGGCCAGGGAAGAGAACAGGCCCGCCTGGTATCAGGCGGGCCCACGTCTTCCGGATGTCATCCCGCTTCGGCGCTTACGGACGCCGCGGGACATCCGCGCAACCGCTCCCACTTTGCGGAAGCCACACCGAGAAGGTGGTTCCCTTCCCAACCTCCGACGCAACTTCCAGCCGGCCGTCGTGGCTGCGCGTGATCCAGTAGGCAATGGAAAGCCCGAGTCCCGCGCCGCCCTGCCCGGTCCGCCGGCGCGAACGATCGACGCGGTAGAACCGCTCGAAGATGTGAGGCAGTTCATCCTGCGGGATGCCGGGGCCGGTGTCCGAGACCGTCACCCGCGCCCAATCCCCCACGCACGCCAGCCCGAGGGTCACCGTCCCGCCGGGAGGCGTGTACTCGATGGCGTTAGACGTCAGGTTGAGCAGCACCTGCTTCAGGCGGTCCCGGTCGCCCATCACCCGCGCCTGGTCCTCCTGGCCGAGCCGGACTTCCACCCGTTCCTTCGCCAGCACCTTCGATTGCTGGAAGACTTCCAGCACCAGCGTGTCCAGCTCGAGCTCCGCCCGGCCCAAGGGCAGCTTGCCCGATTCAGCCTGGGTCAGCACGAGGATATCTTGCACCAGGCGCTTCATGCGCTGCGTTTCGCTGCTGATCGCCTCGAGCGACTCGGCGTCCAGGTGACCCATCTTACGCATCAGGTCGAGGTTGCCCAGGACGGTGGTCAGCGGGGTGCGCAGCTCGTGTGACACGTCGGCCAGAAAGCGCCGCTGCGTCTCGAACAGATTCTCCAGGCGTTCGAGTGTCTCATTGAAAGCCAGGATCAGACGGCCGACCTCACCTTGCGCCGGGCCGCTGAGCGGAATGCGGCGCGACAGGTCGTCGGCGCGGGTGATCTGCAATGCCGTCTCGGTCATCTGTTCCAGCGGCCTCAACGCCGCCGCCGCCGTGGTCCATCCGACCAATGCTGCCAGCACCACGGCCATCAGCCCGCCACTCAGCAGCAACACCAGCAACGCGCGTTCAGCTTCATCGACCGTCGTCAGCGGGCTGGCCAACTGCATCGTACCTACGACCGTCCCCTCCGGCTGGGCCACGAGCGGGTAGGTCAGCACGCGCAGGTGGATGTCCTCGAACGTCACCTCGGAATAAGCAGCCTGGGCAAGCTCCAGGCGGGTCGGATCGAAGGGGGTCTCGGCCACCGTGACGTTCTGCACCACCAGATTCCCGCCGGTATCCCAGATCTGGACGTACACGTTCGCGCTCAGGTCGAGCGCCATCGGGGGCAGGCGGATGCCTTCCACCTCGCGCCGGAAGGCCAGCCGGATTTCGTCGGCGGCAGAGTTGAGGGTGGCGTCGATCTGGCGGATCAGGCTCAGCGAGAGCAGAGCGTAGACAGCGAGGCCGAAAGCCAACAGGACCAACGCCAGGACGGCGGTATACCACAACGTCAGCCGGGCACGAAGCGTCACGCCGTCTCTCGGAGCACGTAACCCACGCCGCGCACGGTGTGCAGCAGGCGCGGTTCGTCTTCGGCCTCGGTTTTCTGGCGCAGGTAGCGCACGTAGACTTCGATGATGTTGCTTTCCCCGCCGAAGTCGTAGCCCCAGACGCGATCGTAAATCACTTCACGCGTCAGCACCTGGCGCGGGTGCTGCAGGAAGAGCTCGAGCAGCTCGTATTCCTTGGCCGTCAACTCGATCGGCCGCTCTCCGCGAAAGGCCTGGTGGGTCCCGGTATCCAGGCGCAAGTCGGCGAAGGTCAGGATCTCGGGGGCCTCCGGCTTGGCGCGCCGGAGCAGAGCGCGCAGCCGTGCCAGGACCTCGTCCAGGGCGAACGGCTTGACCAGGTAGTCGTCGGCGCCGGCGTCGAGCCCTTGCACTCGGTCGGAGACCGCATCCTTGGCCGTCAGCATCAGGATCGGGACGTTGCTGGCCGCTCGCAGCCGCCGGCAGACTTCCAGGCCGTCGATGCCTGGGAGCATCCAATCCAGGATCACCAGGTCGGGCGGATTGTCGCGGGCCGAGGCCAGGCCGACGGTGCCGTCGATGGCGATCTCGACCCGGTAGCCCTCATAGATCAGGCCACGCCGCAGGAAGTTGAGGATCTTCTCCTCGTCCTCGATGACCAGGATAAGTTCGCGCATGGCCGCCTCCGCCGCACGACTCTATCATACCCCCCGGCCGTTAAAGCCCCGAAGCCGCCCCGGGGGCGGCTTCGGTTGCGCGTGCGTCTCGGTTAGATGACCTCGACTTTGGCGCCGGCTGCTTCCAACTTACCCTTGGCGTCCATCGCCGCTTCCTTGCCGGCTGCCTCGAGCACCTTGGCGTTCGGCGTCTCGGCCAGGTCCTTGGCTTCCTTCAGGCCGAGATTGGTGATCTGCCGGATGGCCTTGATGACGTCGATCTTCTTCGGGCCGAGGTCCTTGATCACCACGGTGAACTCGGTCTTCTCTTCCGCCGCCTCGGCCGCGGCTGCTCCGCCGCCGGCCGGCATCATCGCCATGGCCATCGGCGCCGCCGCCGACACGCCCCACTTCTCTTCGAGCTTCTTCGTCAGTTCTGCTGCCTCGAGGACCGTCAGCTTGCTCAGTTCCTCGACCAGCTTGTCCAGATCAGCCATTGTTCAGTGTCTCCTTCGATTCGATTCCTGATTCGCGGGCCCCTAGGGGCCCCTTCGACTAGGCCGCCGCCTCGGCGGGCTTGTCGGCGTAGGCCTTGACCACGGTCGCCAGCTGGCGTGCCGGGGTAGCCAGAAGAGTTGCCAGGCGGGTCGCCGGTGTGTTGAGCAGGCCGAGCAGCTGCGCCCGCAGCACGGGCAGCGGCGGCATGTCGGCCAGACGCACCATCTGGGCAGCATCGTAGGCGACGCCGTTGACCACGCCGCCCTTCACCTTGACCTTATCCGTCTCTTTCGAGAAGTCGACGATAGCCTTGGCCACCGCCAGCGGGTCTTCGGGGGCGAAGCCGACGGCGGTTGCGCCCTGGAGCGCCTCGTCCGCCACCGTCAGGCCAGCTTCCTTGAGCGTCAGCCGCACCAGGCGGTTCTTGACGATATGGAACTCTCCGCCCAGCTCGCGCACCTTGCGGCGCAGCCGCTCCACATCCTTCACCCGCAGTCCGGAGTAGCTCGCCAGCACGATCCCCTGGCTCTTGCCAACCAAGTCGCGGTAGTACTCCACCATCGCCTGCTTACGTTCCTTTGAGAATGGCAATGTCCCTCACCTCCTTTCCCTGTTCGTGCCGCGAGACGGCAACGAAAGAGTCTTTGCTTCGCGTTCGAGCCGCAGCAAAGACTCTGGCAACCACCCGTGCCGGGGACCGGAGGGGGTCGTTGAGCCTTCGCCTCGGCAGGAGATTAAGCCCCGCGCCTACGGGGCACCTGCGGTCTTGGGCGAAGCAAGTTGTCGGACACATCCCGCCAGGCGGGATGGACGAACCGTTGTTCCCGAACCTTACACGATGTTCGGGTCGATCTTGATCCCGGGGCCCATCGTGCTGGTCACGGTGATCTTGCGCAGGTAGGTGCCCTTGGCCGCCGGCGGCTTGGCCTTCTTGACCGCCTCCAGGAGCGCCGTGAAGTTCTCCGTCAGGTTGTCGGCGGAGAACGATGCCTTGCCGATCGGCACGTGCAGGTTGGCGGTCTTGTCGACACGGAACTCGACTCGCCCGGCCTTGAGTTCTTTGATCACCCGCGGCAGATCGACCGCCGGGACCACCGTGCCGGCCTTGGGGTTCGGCATCAGGCCGCGCGGCCCGAGCACCTTGCCCAGGCCGGACTTGCCGATCTTGCCCATCATCTCGGGTGTGGCCACGGCGGCATCGAACTCGATCCAGCCGTCCTTGATCTTGGCGATCATCTGGTCGTCGCCGATGATGTCGGCCCCCGATTCCTGGGCCACGCGGGCTCCCTCGCCCTCGGCGAAGGCGATCACGCGCACCGACTTCCCCAGCCCGTTGGGCAGCTGCACCGTATCGCGCACCTGCTGCTCGGCGTGTCGCGGATCCACCCCCAGCCGGATGTGGACCTCGATCGTGCCGTCGAACGACGTGTACGACGTCTCGCGGGCCAGAGTCAGCGCCGGGAGCGGCTCGTACAGCTTCTCGAGTTCGACCTTGGCGACTGCCTGGCGGTACTTCTTTCCGTGCTTGGCCATCACGACTCCTTGTGGTGTTGGCGGGCCGCTCGTGCGGCCCTCCCACGTCAGTCTTCGACGATCAGTCCCATGTTGCGGGCGGTGCCCTCGATTTGGCGCATCGCCCCTTCCAGATCGACGGCGTTCAGATCCTTCATCTTGATTTCGGCGATCTCACGGATCTGGATCCGATTGACCTTGCCGACCTTGTTCCGGTTCGGTTCCGCCGATCCCTTCTCGACGCCGGCCGCCTTGCGCAGCAGGACCGGCGTGGGCGGCGTCTTCAGGATGAAGGTGAACGAGCCATCGGTAAAGATGCTGATCTCGGCCGGCAGGATCTCGCCCGGCTTGCCCGAGGTGCGGGCGTTGTATTCCTTGCAAAACGCCATCAGGTTGATGCCGTGCGGGGCCAGGGCCGGCCCGATCGGGGGCGCAGGATTGGCTTTTCCGGCCTCGATCTGCAGGCGAACAACGGTCTTAAGTTTCTTTGCCACTGGTGCACTCCTTAAGTGGTGTTAGCGGGCGGGTTGGGCCGCCCTCCCACGCGGGCCGCTTGGCCCGCTTTCAGGCTTTCTCGACTTGCAGGAAGTCGAGTTCCACGGGCGTCTCCCGCCCGAAGAACGACACCATCACGCGGACCTTGGCCCGCTCCATGTCGATCTCATCCACCGTGCCGATGAAATCGTTAAACGGCCCATCGACGATGCGCACCTTCTGGCCGGCCTTGTAGGTCACCTTGACCCGCGGGGCTTCGGCCTCCATGCGCTTGATGATCAGAGCCACTTCCTCCGGGCGAAGCGGCGTCGGCTCGTTGCCCATCCCGACGAAGCCGGTGACGCCGGGCGTATTGCGCACGACGTACCACGAGTCCTCGGTCAGGATCATTTGGACCAGGATATAGCCGGGGAAGACGCGCCGCTCGACCGTGCGCCGACGGCCGTCGCGCACCTCGATCTCTTCCTCGGTCGGTACGACGACGTCGAAGATCTTGTCCTTCATCCCCATCGTGTCGATGCGCTGTTCGAGGTTGTGGCGCACCTTGTTCTCGTAGCCCGAGTAACAATGGACCACGTACCAGTGCCGGTCGTCGGCCGGCTCCTCCACCGCGGCGGGCTTGGCCGCCGGTTCCTCGGCCGCCGCCATCACCGGAGGGAGCGGCAGGTCCGGAACGTACGGCGGGTACGGCACGGGTTCCGCCATCGGCGCCGGTGCCGCAGCCGGGGCAGGCTCCGCCTGCATCGCGGCTTCGGCCGCGACGGGCTCGACGGTGGTCTCTTCTTCCCGGGGCACGTCGTCCCGGGGCTCCAGCTCGTGCTCACTCATTCGATCTACCCAAGGGTGAGAACCCACCCAACCAGGCGGGCAAACAGCAGGTCCATCGTGCCCAGGAAGGTGCTCATCACGGCCAGGACGACCAGGACGACGATCGTCAGCTGCGTCGCTTCCGGCCGCGTCGGCCAGGTGACTTTGCGCAGCTCGGCCACGGTTTCCCGGAGCGTGCGGCTGATGGCGTTCGGTTGCTTCTTCGTGGTCATCGCCTCGTTCCTCCGGTCCCGCCGGTGCGTTCGTCGCGCCGGCCACCGTGCAATCTCAGGCAGGCCAGGCAGGAATTGAACCCACAACCCCCGCTTTTGGAGAGCGGTGCTCTGCCAATTGAGCTACTGGCCTACGTCACCCCTGCCCCTACTTGGTCTCGCGATGCAGCGTGTGCTTGCGGCACCGGGGGCAGTACTTCTTGAACTCGATCCGGCCGGGGTCATTGCGCCGGCTCTTCTCGGTCGTGTAGTTGCGCTCCTGGCACTCGGTGCATGCCAGGGTCGTCACCGGTCGGGTATCCTTCTTGGCCATAGATCATTCCTGCAGCCCGCGGCGGCAGGTCTCCTTCTATTCCAGAATCTCGGTAATGACGCCGGCGCCGACCGTCAGCCCGCCCTCGCGCACGGCGAAGTTCGAGCCCTTCTCCAGCGCCACCGGCGTGATCAGTTCCACCGTCAGATTCACGTCGTCCCCCGGCATCACCATCTCCACCCCGGTCGGCAGCGTGATCGTCCCCGTCACGTCCATCGTCCGAATGTAGAACTGCGGCCGGTACCCCGTGAAGAACGCCTTGTGCCGTCCCCCCTCTTCCTTGGTCAGCACGTACACCTGGCTCAGAAACTTCTTGTGCGGCGTGATCGACTTCGGCGCCGCAATCACCATCCCCCGCTCCACGTCCGTCCGCTCGATCCCCCGCAGCAGCAGACCCAGGTTGTCCCCCGCCATCCCCTCGTCCAGCAGCTTGTGGAACATCTCCACGCCCGTCACCACCGACGTCACAACCTCGTCCCGCAAGCCCACAATCTCCACCGTCTCCCCGACCTTCACCTTCCCCCGATCCACCCGGCCCGTCACCACCGTCCCCCGACCCTTGATCGAGAACACGTCCTCGACGGGCATCATGAACGGCCGGTCCGTCTGCCTCACCGGCTCCGGAATGTACTCGTCCACCACCCGCAGCAGTTCCTTGATGCTGGCGTACTCCGGAGCATTCGGGTCCGTGCTCTTCGACTCCAGCGCCTGCAGCGCACTCCCCCGCACGATCGGCGTCGTGTCCCCCGGGAACTTGTACACCGTCAAGAGCTCCCTCAGCTCCAGCTCCACCAGCTCCAGCAGCTCCGGATCGTCCATCATGTCGATCTTGTTCAGATAGATCACGATCGCCGGCACTTCCACCTGCCGTGCCAGCAGCACGTGCTCCCGCGTCTGCGGCATCGGCCCGTCCGGCGCCGCCACCACCAGAATCGCCCCGTCGACCTGCGCCGCCCCCGTGATCATGTTCTTGATGTAGTCCCGGTGCCCCGGCATGTCGACGTGCGCATAGTGCCGCTTCTCGGTCTCATACTCCACGTGCGCAATCGCAATCGTGATCCCGCGCTCGCGCTCTTCCGGCGCATTGTCGATCGAATCAAACGGCCGAAACTGCGCCTTTCCGAAAAACGAGCAGTACTTCGTGATCGCCGCCGTCAACGTCGTCTTGCCGTGGTCGATGTGTCCCATCGTCCCCACATTCATGTGCGGCTTCGTGCGCTCAAACTTCTGCTTCGACATGATGGCGATCTCCTTGCGTCAGCATGCGGTTTCGGTTGGCACGTGAGCCCTCAATGGGAGTTGAACCCATGACCCCACCCTTACCAAGGGTGTGCTCTACCGACTGAGCTATGAGGGCGAGTCAGCTTTCAGCATTCACCATTCAGCTCGACCCCAGCGGCCAGGCTCGCAATGCTGAAGGCTGACGGCTGATCGCTGACAGCTTCCTTCCCTGTGGGCGGTGAAGGATTCGAACCTCCGAAGGCGTCTGCCAACTGATTTACAGTCAGTCCCCTTTGGCCACTTGGGTAACCGCCCAACGACCCGCCGTTGCCGGCAGGCGATCCGGTCCGAGGCCCTCGGGCCGGGTCACGTGCCCTCAACGTAAGCCGACGATGGGACTTGAACCCATAACCTACCGCTTACAAGGCGGTTGCTCTGCCATTGAGCTACGTCGGCATGACGATAAAAACGCGCCCCACCTGCTCGGCGCATTCTGATCCTGGCCGGGGTAACCCACCGCCGACAACGCCGGATAAGTCTAACAGGGTTTGGCACCCCAGTCAATGTAACCCACCTATGGCGTCCCCACCCGCCGGCCTGCGTAGCCGCGTGCCGCCCAGGCGGCATATAGGGCCAGCGAGCCGGCCACTGCAGCATTCAGCGACTCTACCCGGCCACGCATCGGCAGCCGCATCAGCACGTCACACGACTGGCGCACCAACCGCCGCATGCCTTCGCCTTCATTGCCCACCACCAGGCCGAGCGGCCCCGCCAGCCTGACCTGGTCGAGTTCCACCAACTCAAGGCCTTCGTCCAGCCCCACCAGCCACACGCCGGCGCGCCCAAGCCGTTCCATCGCCTGCGCCAGATTGCCGCGGGCCACGTGCAGGTGCTCGCTGGCACCTG
This sequence comes from uncultured Chloroflexia bacterium, assembly GCA_963777165.1. GTDB lineage: Bacteria > Chloroflexota > Anaerolineae > Anaerolineales > E44-bin32 > DYJB01. The sequence continues at coordinate 85,992 of CAVZPO010000002.1, read as the reverse complement.
AGGAACTGCTGACCACCGCCGGCGTGATCCCGGCCGCTCGGTGCGATCCGAGGATCACCCCGTGCACTCCCACAGCTTCCGCCGTGCGCAGCAGCGTCCCCAGGTTCTGCGGGTTCTGGATCAGGTCCAACAGCAGGATCAGCGGCGGCTCGCCTTTCCCCGCCGCAATCTCGAGGATCTCGTCCACCTCGACGTAGGGGTAGGCGGCTACGGTCGCGGCCACGCCCTGATGCGAATCGGACTCGCGGTCGAGCTCGGCCCGGCGCACCTTACGTACCGATACGGACTGGGCCGCAGCCAGATCGAGCAGCCGCTTGAGGCCGCCGCGCGCTTCGGCGCCCTCGGCCACCTCCAACCCATCCACCGCCCGCCTTCCGGCGCGCAGGACCTCGTACATCGCGTTGCGGCCGAAGATGCGTTCACGCGCCCCGCCCTGCATCGTCCGCTCCCGCCTGGCTACCGCCGGCGCCAGGTCGTCCCCCCTTTGCCATCCTCGATCAGCACGCCAAGCTCGGCCAAACGGTCCCGAATCCGATCGGCGACGGCCCACTGCTTGGCCTGGCGCATTTCCTCGCGCACCTCGAGCAACAGATCTACGAACGGTGCCGCCGGCTGTGACTCGTCGTCCTGATCTTTCAACTTCAGCCCGAGGACGCCCGCCAGATGGCGCAGTCCGGACTGTGCCTCCGTCAGCGCGCGCTCCCCGGCGCCGGCATCGCGGGCCTGATTGATGGCCCGTACCAGCTCAAACAAGTGACTCAGCGCACCCGCGGTGTTGAAGTCGTCATCCATTGCGGCTTCAAACCGCCGGCGCGCTTCGGCTGTTGCGGTTGCCAGGGTTGCCTCTGCCTCCGCCGCATGGGCCGCCCCCGCGACCGCCGGCTTGAGCGCCGAACGCAAGCGCTCCAGGGCGCTCTCCGCCTGACGCACCACATCGTCGGTATAGGTCAGCGGCCCACGGTAGGACGAATTCAGCACCAGCATGCGAAACGCATCCCCGCTGTGCACGCTCAGGAACTCATCGACCGTTACAAGGTTCCCCAGCGATTTCGACATCTTCTCGCCGCTCAACTGCAGCATCCCGTTGTGGATCCAGAAGCGGGCGAAGGGCTTTCCGGTCAGGCTCTCCGTCTGGGCAATCTCGTTCTCGTGGTGCGGGAAGATCAAGTCGTTGCCGCCGCCATGGATGTCGATCTGCTCGCCCAGGTACTCCAGGTTCATCGCCGAGCATTCGATATGCCATCCGGGACGGCCTTTGCCCCACGGGCTGTCCCACTCCGGCTCGCCCGGCTTGGCCGCCTTCCACAGCGCGAAGTCCGCCGGATCCTGCTTGCGCTCGTCGATCTCCAGGCGGGCGCCGGCGCGCATCTCTTCCGGCTTGCGCCCGGACAGACGCCCGTAGTCGACGTCGTGCGCCACCCGGAAGTAGACGTCGCCCCCGACGGCGTAGGCGTAGCCCCGGGCGATCAGCACCTCGATCATGCCGATGATGCGCTCGATTTCCTCCGAGGCACGCGGGTACTCGGTCGCCGGCAGAACATTCAGGTCGATCAGGTGCCGGGCGTACTCTTCCAGGTAGCCCTGCGCCAGCGCCCGCGGTTCGACGCCTTTCTCGGCCGCCCGCTTGATGATCTTGTCCTCGACGTCGGTGTAGTTCATCACGTGATGCACCTGGTAGCCGCGATACTCCAGGTAGCGCCGGATGACGTCGAAGACCACGGCCGACATGGCGTGCCCGACGTGCGCCCGGTCATAGACTGTCGGGCCGCAGACGTACATGCGCACCCGTCCAGGCTCGAGCGTCTCGAACGGCTCCTTGCGCCGGGTGAGCGTGTTGTAGACCGCCAGCGCCATGCCGCGCCTCCCCCTCAGCCCGCCATCGGCCGGGCGAAGATCATTCGCCCGGCGGCGGTCTGCAGCACCTTGGTCACCGTCACCGAGACGGTCCGGCCGATCATCTCGCGGCCCAACTCGACCACGACCATCGTGCCGTCATCCAGGTAGCCGACGCCCTGCCCAAACTCCTTGCCCTCCTGGAGGACATGCACCTCGAGATCCTCGCCGGGCAGGTAGACGGCCTTGACCGCGTTCGCCAGTTCGTTGATGTTGAGCACCGTGACGCCCTGCAGCTCGGCCACCCGGTTCAGGTTGTAGTCGTTGGTCAGCACGGGGCAGCGCATCTGCTTAGCCAGGATGACCAATTTGTCATCCACCTCGCGTACGCCCTCGACGTCCAGATCGGTGATCCGGAACGGGATGCCAGGCTCCTTCTGCAGGCGGTTGAGGATGTCCAGGCCGCGTCGGCCGCGCTGCCGCTTGAGCCCGTCGGGCGAATCGGCGATGTGCTGCAGTTCGGCCAGCACGAACGCCGGGACGACCATCGGGCCGAAGATGAACCCGGTGTGGGCAATGTCGGCAATCCGACCGTCGATGATCACGCTGGTATCCAGAAGCACGCTCCGTCCACCGGAAGGCCCGTCACCGCCGTCTTCAATCACTGTCGCCAGTCGGCTGCGCAGCAGGCCAAGGATGTCGTTCTGGCGCAGGACGAAGATCGTCACGCTCAGGTAAGTGAAGAACAGCGCACCGATGAACGGCAGCAGCTGGCCGAAGGGCGCCGGCAGCAGAGAGAGGGGAACGAGATCAGCGCCGCCACGATCAGCCCGACGATCAGGCCGATCAGCCCGGACACCATCGTCTGCGCCGAGACTTGCGCCACCATGCCCCGGATGGCGCGCACCGGTCGGGTGGTCAGGAACGGGGTGATCACCAGCCCCATCAGCGCGCCGACCATGGCGAAGACCGCCGCCCACAGCTCCGGAGGCCCGGATGCCAGGTCCCCCAGGTAGACGCCGAGGTAGATCCCCCCGACGGCCATGGCCACCATGCCGATGATGCGGACGATAAACTCAGCGCTCATGCCTGCCCTCCAATGCAAGCGGGGCGGACGCCGGTTTCGCGTCCGCCCCGTCGTTGGACGAGCGGCTTCTTGGTCCATCCTCAGGTTGCCCGTGCCCCCGCAGGTCCCGGCACAGGAACGTCCCACGCGCTGGATGATCAAGAATGAAACCGGGGCCGCTCGGCGGGGATGATGGATGACGAATGACCGCCGTGCCTGCCGACCTGCATCATACCATGCGCCGCCTGCGGCTGTCAACGCAGCGGACCAGAAGCGCGACGTCGCGAAACTCTCGGGCCTTCGGGAGTCGGCTCCAGTAACCTTCGGCTCCGCGGCCGTAGGCAGGCCGCGGCGGCCGCAGCGACCCTTCGGAAGGGCTGTTCGGAGTCCTAGGGCAACGCGCCCACCATGTCAAACGTGTCCAGGATGTGGTGGGCGATGTCCAGATCGGCCTGGCGTAGCAATCTGCATCTCGAGCCTGATCAGAACGTCGCCGGCATTCTGGTTGGGGACGGCCGAGAGCATCATGTAGTCCGTCGTGCCACCGGCCGCCGCAGTTATCAAACCAGTCGAAGCTTGCCGCGGTAGTAGCCGTCGTTGTAGTCGTATCGGCTGTCGAGCTTGCAGTCCGCAGAAGTTCTGGCCGGAGTCCAGATATCCAGGACCTGGACGTACCCGCCGAGCTTGGCCTGGTCATCCGAGGCCTTGAACTTCATCCCCGGGGTGTCCCACTGTTGATCGAAGTCGGCAAGATCGGGTGCGGCGAGATCGGACGCCCCGATGACATCGTTGCCGTCCATCCGGCCGGCTGTCCGTGATATCACGCCAGCTCTCGGGACTCTCCACTGGATCGCCCCATAAGTCGTCGGTGACGTCGAAAGTCATGTACGCCTGGCCTGCCAGCTGGCGCTGGTCCGCTCTGCGGCGCGGCGTTCGCTCGAGACGGATGAGTCTGCCCAGCTTGTCCCCGTTGAGCTGTCCGGACAGGATCTCGCCGGTCGAGAAGCGCAGAACGTCGATCGCCAGCGTGTCGGTGGCATCGTGACCGCGGATGATGTCGCAGTAGTCGGCCATCGTGCCGTCGGTCGCCACCACCACATTCTCCATCTTGTTGATGATGTCGCCGGCCTCGATGCCGGCCTTGTCCGCCGGCGAGCCGGAGGTCACGGCCGAGACCCAGATGCCCGACGAGGCTGCCGTCGTCGCTGACCACCGCTTCGCCGTTGATGCCGATCGAATCGACGTCTCTTGCCGGTCGCCAGTTCATCGGTCACCGGCTTGGCCAGCTCGGCGGAGATCCCGAACACCTGCCGGCTGTCATGGTTGCCGGCGTAGTGGACGGCGACGACCTGGGCGTTGTCATTCACGACCGGGCCGCCGGAGTTGCCGGGGAGCGTCGTGGCGTCGTACTCGACCGACGAGGCCACCGAAGCCCAACGCATCTCGCCGTCGGCCTTTTCCTTCGAGATGACGCCGCGGGTGAGGGTGTACTCGGGGTCACCCAGAGGGAAGCCGGCAACGTAGATGTCCATGCCGACCTTGATCGGATCGGCTGCTCCACTCCAGGAACGGGTAACCATCCCCCTCGATGTCGATCACGGCCAGGTCGGAGCACTCCGAGATCACACCGAGAACCTTGGCGCTGAGCTGCCTGTGGTATCCCCACCGACCCATACCTTGAGCAATCCGCGCCGGCCACCACGTGCTTGTTGGTCACGGCGATGTCCGACGGGTCGATGATGAACCCGCTGCCGCGGCCGGCAGCATTGACGATCGTGCCGACCTGGGGATCCACGAAGGTACCGACGGCCTCGATCTGAACCGTTGCGCCCTTGACGACTCATCAACGATTGAGACCGCCCCGCTCGAGGACGGTACGGCAGGCGCCCGCGTGCCCGCTGGCCGGCGCGGGCGTCTCGCCGCCACCGGCGGCGCAGGCCAGGCTGGCCACCCACAGCGCCAGAAGCGCAAGTGCAGGCGCAGCTTTCCGGGAGGACAGTTGCGTTCGCATGCGTGAACTCTCCTTCTTGGTGCGCGATTTCGATGATCGCAGAATGAGGGTAGTATAAGGTATATAACCTATCTGGACAAGATATGGCCACCAAATTGGACGCTTGAAACGGTAGTAACTAAGTAGGGGGTGGTTGGACGGTTGGCCGGGGCCCGGAGCCTCAGCGGGTCAGCGCCGTCGCAGGAGGGAGCTACCACGCCTCCCGTCTCGACCAGTGGGACGCCAGCAGGGTCAGTCCAGGCAGGGTGGAAAGGCGGAAATCATGTGAGAAAACCTGCTCCGGCGGGAAGAGCTGGCCGGGCAATGCCCTGGTCGTCAGGCTAAGCCACCGTGCGGCCGAGGGTGCCCGGAGTGACGATCGAAGCCCAATTCAAGATCCACTCGCCGCGGGTGAATCGAGGACGAGCTGGTGGGCAATGGTGAACAGCAACGCCAATTCGGTCTGCGGGTTCTCGATCACCCATGCCCGGCAAGCAAGCGAAAGGCGTCATCCCACCGTCCGGACTCCTGGGCGCCGAGCTTCCCGCAGGCGCGAACTGCCCGCGGTGGGGCGGCGGAGAGAGTTCATACGGGCTTCCTGATCTTCCTAACCCGTCATCCCCGCTCCGACACCCTGCGATCTCAGCCTGACCCGCTGAAGCGAAACGTCGCGTCCTGCGTCAGATCGATGCCGTACTCTTCGAGCAGTGCATTGCCGTCGCAGTCCGAGAGCAGCATGTCATAGGCGCCGCTGGCGAACGAGAAAACACGCTCGGTCCCCGGCAGCAGCGTCTCCTCCGCCCCCAGACGATCCTGCCCCCAGTTCTCCGCCTGGTTGGGGGCAATCTGGATGTAGCACACCTCCAGGGCGGATTCGTTGCTCAGCGTGAAATCGATGATCGTGTGGTCACCGCCAACGAAGATGGCGTCGGTCATCAGGCTCTCCCCTTCCACCTCGAGCACCAGCTCATATAAGCCGTCCCCCAATCCGCCCTCGTCCATGACGCACACCCACCAATTGCCAGCGTCGGACCCGGCCCAGCTTTCATCCAGGTAGCTGCCACCTTCATCAAGCACACCGTCGACAAACCAGTAGGCCGACCAGTGCATGCCGTCGATCATGCCCTTGTAGTCCCAGAAGGCACACAGCTGGACGGAGCCGGCCGGAAGCGCGTACCACTGATCCTTGGGTTGATCATCCTCGGTCACGCCGTCCGAAAAGAGTAGATGATCGAATTCGGTCGCGCTCAGGTCGTACCCACCGGAGGGCGGAGGCGCCAGCGGTTCGGCGACATATTGTTCCCCGCGTTCGGCCGCCTCGATCAACGCCCGGGCCAGGTTGATCGGGCGCAGCCCGTTGATGAAGCCTCCGATCGGCACGCAGGTATCGCGGTCATCGATCAGCCCATCGCGGTTGGTGTCCACCACCGGGCGGCAGTCGACGATGTCGCCCTCGATCGAACCGCCCGAGGCGCGAGTCGGCACGCCGATCAGCTGCCCGGCCGAGTTGACCGCCATCCCGCCGGAGTTTCCGCCGGCGATGGTGGCATCGGTCTTGATCCACGCCCGGCCCTCGACGGCACGCTCCGAGGTGAACCCGCTGACCGCTCCCTCGGTGAAGGTGATCGTTTCGCCTCCGATGCCCGGGTAGCCGAGCACGCGCAGGTGGTCGCCGATCTCCACCTGGTCCGAGTCTCCGAGCGGGATCGATGAGAGATCCGCCTGCACCGGGTTGCCGTCCAGATCACTCACGATGCGGATGACCGCCAGGTCCAGGTCGTAGTCGGCCGAGGCGATCTCCGCCAGGTATTTCAGGTCGGGGGGCTCGTCGGTGCGGCCCGTGACCGCCACGCCAAGCACATCGTATTCGCCCAGGCGATCGTCGACCACATGGCCGTTGGTGAGGATCAGCCCGTCGGGGCCGATCACCGAGCCGGAACCGGACCACACGACATCGTAGCCGTCCCCGACGGTTTGCATGGCGAGGATCTGGACGGTCGCCTTCGCCAGGTCCGCCGTCGCACCCATCGGTGCGGCGGTCGGGGCAACGACAGGAGCCGGAGCTCCCACTGTTGGAGTCGCCTCTCCACCCAGGCTGCACGCCAGCCCGGCGACACTCATCGCGACTGCCGCCAGCGATAACTTGCTCATGTGTCCTGCCATCATCAGCCCTCGTCCTCTGAGGCGGCCTGGCGTCCGGCCGCACGTGACCCAGATTTGCATTCTAGTCTAGTTCACCCCGCCGAGCCCCGAGGCAATGCCCGGAGGGGAGGAGACAAGTTTCCAGGTCCAGCTTCCTGAACCGCAGCCACGCTCGGCGCCCTTTGCAGCGCAGTACAATGCGTGCACCGCGTACAGGCCACCGATGCACATCCTGCTCACCAATGATGACGGCGTCGATGCCCCCGGGCTTCTGGCGCTCGCCCAGGCCATGCGTCCCCTGGCTGACGTGACTGTGTTGGCGCCCGACCACAACTGGTCGGCCTCCGGTCACGTCAAGACCCTGCACCGACCGTTACGCGTTCGGACGACCGCCCTGGCGGACGGCTCCCCGGCGATGACCACCGACGGAGCGCCGTCCGACTGTGTCGCCCTGGCGATCCTGGGTCTGGTCGAGATGCCGATCGACATGGTCGTCTCAGGCATCAACCCCCACGCCAACGTCGGCCATGACGTCACGTACAGCGGGACGGTGACGGCGGCGATGGAAGCGGCGATCTCCGGCCTGCCCGCCTTGGCCGTGTCGCTGGACTCGGCGGAGGTTCCGTCTTCGGTCGAGGCCTACCGCACGGCGGCTGAGGTTGCCCGCCTGCTGGCCGAACGCGTGCTGCGCGACGGGCTGCCGCACGCCGTCCTGCTCAACATCAATGTCCCGCTGCGCCCGCGCCAGGAACTGCGCGGCGTCGCCCTCACCCGACAGGGGCTGCGCGTCTACCGCGACGCCCTCATACGCCGGGAGGATCCGCGCGGCCGGCCGTACTATTGGATCGGCGGCGAAGCCCCCACCGGGATCCTCGAGCAGGGGACCGATCTGTGGGCGCTCTCCGAAGGATGGGTCTCCGTCACCCCCTTGCAGCTCGATCTGACCGCCTATTCAGCGCTCGAGTCACTCACCGCACTGACCCTGCCGTTCTAGACCCCGATCGCCATCTCGCCGCGGTCCGCGCCTGCCGCGGCGTGGCGCCCGGCGGGACAGGCCCCGCCGGGCTGCGATGATCAGCCCTGTGGACAACGCCAGGATGTTTGGGACTCTGGGCCGCCGGCTGGCGACTAGGCTGGGTCTGGCCGGTAGCCGAGGCGCTCGGGGTGCGTGTAGGCCCGCAGCGTCGAGCGGCGTACGTAGCCGACCAGCGTCAGGTTCCACGCCTCCGCCAGCGACACGGCCAGCGAAGTGGGGGAGTTGCGCGAGGCGATGATCGGGCAGCCCATGCGCGCCGCTTTGCGGAGCATCTCGGAAGATACGCGTCCGGTCGCCAGCAGGATCCGCCCGGCGGTGGACGTTTCGCTCAGCATCGCCATTCCGGCCAGTTTGTCGATCGTGTTGTGGCGGCCGACGTCCTCCGCCAGCAGCAGGATCTCCCGGCCGTCCGACAGCCCGGAGGTGTGCACCCCGCGCGCTCGGGCGTGCAGGCTTCCCGGCCCGTGCAGCCTCCCCATCAGGTCAACCAGCATCTCGGGCGTCAAATGGGTATTCGACTCGATCGGCGGCAGGGCCTCGGATGGATCATGGAAGGTCGTTCCGCCGCCGCAGCCCGAGGTCAGGATCTCCCTGCGCGGCCGCTCCACGGCATGGTCGAGCCACACATCCACGCAGCACCCGTTGCGGCTGACGGTCAGCGCCTCGACCTGGCCCATGCGCTCGAGCAGCCCCTCGTTCTTCAGGAATCCCAGCGCCAGCGCCGGCTGGTCGCGTGGCGTGCACATGATCGAGGCGAATTCCTCCCCGTTCACGTACAGCCCAAGCAAGATCTCCCCGATCACCTCGGCGCGGACATGTGACCAGGTATGCTGGTACTCGAACCAGTGTGTCTCGCTCGCTCCGCCGTCCACGTCTTGCTCCGTCCCTCACGCCGACCCGGGGAATCATCCCACACGCTCCGCCCGCAGCACAAGGGCCAATTCTCGCCCTGCCGCCGGCGACGATCGGCCTGGCGGAAAAGCAGCGATGGCTGGCAGAGCCAGCCATCGCGTGGGAGTCGGACGGCGGCTAGCCGCGAGCGCGTTTGGGAACCTCGACGCGCACGGCGCACACCTTGTACTCGGGGATCTTGGCCTGCGGGTCGAGGCCGAAGTCGTGCGTCAGCATGTTGGCCGGCGCCTCGCGCCAGTGGAAGGACAGGAAGACGGTTCCCTTGGGAACGCGTTGGCCGACGCGCGCCTGCGTCCGCACCTGGCCGCGGCGGCTGAGAATGACGATCGGTCCAGCGTCCCGGATCCCCAGCTCGTCGGCATCGGTTTCGTTGATCTCGGCGTAGCTGCGCGGCTCGCGCCACGACAGGCCTTCGCTCCGGCGGGTCATCGTCCCCGAGTGATAGTGGTAGAGCGTCCGGCCGGTGCTGAGGATCAACGGATACTCGGCATCCGGCTGCTCGGCCGGAAGCTGCGCGCCGACGACGGTCATCTGCCCTTTGCCGCGGCTGAATCCGCCCAGGTGCAACGTGGGGGTGCCCGGGTGTCGGGCATCCGGCACGGGCCAGGCCAGCCCGGCCTGCCGCAGGCGGTGGTGGCGTACGCCGCGGTAGATCGGCGTGACCGTGGCGATCTCCTCCATGACATCCGACGGGGAGGCGAACTCCCAGAACTCGACCTCGCGGTCCAGGCCGCGCTTGCGATCGAGCTGTGCCCCGATCTCGGCCAGGATGAACCAGTCCGGCCGCGCCTCTCCGGGCGGGCGCACCACGGGCCGCAGCAGCTGCACGCGGCGCTCCGTGTTGGTCATCGTGCCGTCTTTCTCCAGCGCCGCCGCCGCCGGCAGGATGACGTGCGCCAGCTGCGCCGTCTCGTTGAAGAAGATGTCCTGCACGACCAGGAAGTCGAGATTGCGCAGCGACTTCTCGACGTGCTGGAGATCGGGGTCCGACATCATGGGATTCTCCCCCATGACGTACATCGCCCTGACCTTGCCTTCGCCGGCGGCGTGCATCATCTCGACCAGCGTCAGGCCGTTGGTGGACGGCAGGTCCTCCAGGCCCCAGGCCTGGGCAACCTGCCGACGCTTGGTCTCATCTTCGACACGCTGGTACCCCGGCAGGTATTCGGGCAGGCCGCCGACATCGCACGCTCCCTGAACGTTGGACTGGCCGCGGAGCGGGTTGATGCCCGAGGACGGCTTGCCCACCTGGCCGGTGAGCATCGCCAGGTTGGCCAGCATCTGCACCAGCGTCGTGCCGATCGAGCGCTGGGTGATCCCCATGGCATACAGAATGGAGGAGTGGCCGCGTGGCTCGGGGAAGGCTGATGTGCCGAAGGCCCGCTCCCCCAGGGCATACAACCGGGCGGCGCGCTCGATCTGTTCCGCCGGGACACCCGACGCCAAACAGGCGGCCTCGGGCGTGAACTCGGCCAGGCTGTCCCGGAAGGCTTCGAAACCCTCCACACGCGCGCTAAGGAACTCGGCATCCGCCCAACCCTCGCGCAGGATGACGTGCGCCATGGAAAGGAAGACGTAGATATCGGTCCCGGGCTGCGCCTGCAGGTACAGCGTGGCGTGACGCGTCAGCGGCACGCGCCGCGGGTCGATGATGATCAGGTGGGCGCCGCTCTTGACGGCGCGAATGACCTCGTAGCTGATGACCGGGTGCGATTCGGCCGTGTTGGACCCGGTGATCAGGATGCAGTCCGCCTGGCGGATCTCCCGAATGCCGTTGGTCATCGCCCCACTGCCGAACGCTCTCACCAGACCGGTGACGGTGGAGCTGTGGCAAAGACGGGCGCAGTGATCGATGTTGTTGGTCCCGATCCCGACCCGCATGAGTTTCTGGAACAGGTAGTTGTCCTCGTTGGTGCAGCGGGCGGAAGCCAGGCCGGCGACAGCGTCCGGGCCGTGCGCCTGTACCGTTTCGAGGAACTGCGCCGGCGACGATGTCGACCGCCGTCTCCCACGAGACCGGCAGGAAGCTCTCCAGCCCGACGCGGCTGGTGAAGACCGAGTCCTCCGCCGGCGTGAACGGCTCCGTGGTGAGCCCCAGCCGGTAGGCGAGGTCCCGCCGCACGAGCGGTTGGGTTAGCCGCTCGGGGTTGCCGACGAAGTCCCATCCGAAACGGCCCTTGACGCACAGGAATTCTCCGTTGACCGGCGCCTCCGGGAATCCCTGGGCGTACAGAATCTTGCCATCCTTGGTGGCGTAGTCGATCCCACAGCCCACGCCACAGTAGGAGCAGATCGTCCGCACATGTTCGAGCTCCCACTCCCGCCCCATGCCGATCCGGCCGCGGGGCATCAGGGCCGCCACCGGGCAGACCTGCACGCAGTTGCCGCAGAAGACGCACGTCGAATTGGCCATCGCCCAGTCGAACGGCGTCGCCACATGGCTGACGAACCCGCGGCCGGAGACCTCGATAGCGTTCGCCCCGACGATCTCGTCGCACACGCGCGTACAGCGGCCGCACAGGATGCAGTACTGGTGGTCCCGCACGAACATCGGGTTGTCGTCCTGGATCAGGCTGCGGGACAGTTCGAAGTCGAAGCTCGTTTCGGAGATGCCGTAGTCGTAGGCGTAGCGCTGCAGGGCGCACACACCGTTCTTGTCGCAGGTGACGCAGCGCAGCGGGTGGTCCGAGACGAAGAGATCAATGATCTCGCGCCGCATTTCCGTCAGGCGGTCACTCTGGGTGGTGATCGCCATCCCGTCCTCGGCCAGCAGGCCACAGCTGGCGGCCGGGTTGGGCCGTCCGCCGATCTCCACCAGGCACAAGCGGCAGCCGCCCGAGGGATGCAGTTCGGGGTGATGGCACAGGTGCGGGATGTGGATGCCGTTGGTCAGCGCCGCCTGCAGGACGCTCGTCCCCGGCGGCACTTCCACCTTCCGGCCGTCAAGCGTCAAGGAAATCATGCCGTCGCCTCCCGATCAGGCAGCCCGGGTGGCCGTGCTCGGCCGCATGCTGCAAATGCCGGCCGGGCACAACCCGGCGTCGACGTGGGCGATGTACTCGCGTTCGAAGTAGCGCAAGGTGGTCAGCACCGGATTGGGCGCCGTCGTCCCCAGGCCGCACAAGGACGAAGTGCGCACCGTCTCGCACAGGCGCTTGAGCCGCTCCAGGTCCTCATGCGTCCCCTGGCCGTGACAGAGTTTGGTCAGGATCCCGAGCATCTTGCGCGTGCCCGACGCGGCACGGGACGCACTTGCCGCACGATTCGTCCTGCGTGAAGGTCAGGAAGTAGCGGGCGAAGTCCACCATGCAGGTGGTGTCGTCCACGACGACCATGCCGCCCGAGCCCATGATCGCCCCGGTGCGGCGCAGGTCCTCGTAGTCGATGCGTGTGTCGAGCAGTTCGGCCGGGACGCAGCCGCCCGACGGCCCGCCAAGCTGCACACCTTTGACCGGCCGATCGCTCTTGCACCCTCCGCCGATCTCCTCCACCAGCGTTCGCAGCGGGGTGCCCAAGGGCACCTCCACCAGCCCCGAGGCGCGCACGTTGCCTGTCAGGGCGAAGGCCTTGGTGCCGCCGGACTGCTCGGTGCCGAGCGCCGCAAACCACGACGGCCCGTGCAGCAGGATCGAGGAGATGCTGGCAAACGACTCGACATTGTTGATGTTGGTCGGGTAGCCCCACAGGCCGGAGACCGACGGGTAGGGCGGGCGCATGCTCGGCGTGCCACGCTGCCCCTCGATCGAATGCATCAGGGCGGTCTCCTCGCCGCACACGAACGCCCCGGCGCCTTCCTTGATGATGAACTCGAAGTCCATCCCGCTGCCCAGGATGTTCTTTCCGGTGACGCCGTACTCCGCCGCCTGGCGGATGGCGTTGCGCAGCGCCTTGACCGCCAGGGGATACTCCGCCCGCACATACAGGTAGCCCTTGGAGGCGCCGATCGCCCAGGCGGCGATCAGCATCCCCTCCAGGATGCGGTGTGGGTCGCCCTCGATCATCGTCCGGTTCATGAAGGCGCCCGGATCTCCCTCGTCGGCGTTACACACCAGGTACTTGGGCTGCGCCGCCTGGCGGCGGGTGATCTCCCACTTGGAGCCGGTGGCGAACCCGGCGCCTCCGCGCCCGCGCAGCCGCGAGTCCTTCACGGCGGCGATGACCTTCTCCGGGGGCATGCTCAGTGCGTCGCGCAGCGCCATGTACCCGCCGTTGGCCAGGTAGTCGTCCAGAGACAGCGGGTCGATCACCCCGCAGAGCCGCGTCGTGACCTTGGTCTGCCGCGCCAGGTACGGAAAATCGCCGTGATCTGACCGGCGGCTGAGGATCCACGACGGGTCCACCCAGCGGCCCCCGCCTCCACCGAAGTGGCGGTCGAGCACCAGGCTGACGCGCTCCGGGCTCACCGGGCCGTACAGGACGGCCACGTCGTTGTCGATCACCTCGATCAGCGGTTCGTTGTGGCAGGCGCCCAGGCAGCCGGTGCGCTGCACCGTGACCGGAACCTGGCGTCGATCGACGTAGGAATTGACCGCCGTGACGACTGCCTCGGCCCCGGCCGCCAGACCACAGGTGGATGTGCCAATGCGGACTACGGTGCTCATCGCCCCTCCCTAGACCCTTGGCCGTTCCTGCGCCACGAGCTCCGAGAGGATCTCCCACGAAAGGTCCGGGGTCATCCGCCCGTAGGTCTGATCGTTGATCACCATCACCGGCGCCAGGCTGCAGGCGCCCATGCACGCCACGGTTTGCAGCGTGAACAACCCGTCGGCCGTTGTCTCGTCCTCGGCAATGCCGAGCTTCTCGCTGATGTGGTCGAGCATGGCCGACGAACGGTTGACGTGGCACGCCGTGCCCTTACACACCCGGACCTGGAAGCGGCCCGGGGCGGTGAGCTTGAAGACGTTGTAGAAGGTAGAGATGCCGTAGACCTGGCTGAGGGGGAACCCGAGCTCGCGCGAGGCGTACTGCAGGTGCTTGGCCGGCAGGTAGCTGTAGCGCAGCTGGATCTCTTCCAGCACCGTGATCAGCGCGTCGCGCTGGCCGCGATAGCGGTCGAGAATCTCGAGCAGATCAGCCGGCGGGGGCTCGGCCAGCGGATCGCCCTGGTAGTTGAAGCGGCGAATGGGGTTGGCGGAGACGCGTCGATTCATGGGTCTCGCTGTCCTCCCTTTGGCACGCACAAAGCCCGCCGTTCCCTACCGATGGTAGGGAGAGAAGCGGTCGGGACACCCCTGGCAAGCAGACTATAGCACGCTCTGCAATCGTCTCCAGCGACATCTGTCACCCGAAGGGTAGGCGCTCTCACCGATTCCCCCCCCACCAGCCACTCCGACCCGGTTTCTGCCTACCATCGGTCGGCGGGCTTTCCCCGAACGCGTGTTCGGCATTCAGCGGCCGCGGCCTCAGGGTTGCCAGCCCGTCCAGCAGTGGTTACAATCCGAGCCATGGCACTCGAGACCGGATCCCTGCTCCACGATCGCTACCGAATCGAAGGCATGCTCGGCAAAGGCGGGATGGGCGCCGTGTATATCGCCTTCGACCAGACGCTTCAGCTCCGTGTGGCCATCAAGGAAAACCTAAGCGTCGGCCCCGATTCGGAGCGCCAGTTCCACCGCGAGGCGTCGCTGCTTGCCAGCCTGCGCCACCCGAACCTGCCGCGCGTCACCGACCACTTCCTGCTCGAAGGCCGACAGTACCTGGCGATGGATTTCATCGAGGGCGAGGACCTGCACTCGCGTGTCCAGAGCCACCCACCGGCGGTGGCAGACGTCTTGCAGTGGGCCGACGCGCTGTGCGACGCACTCACCTACTTGCACACCCGCCAGCCTCCCATCATCCATCGCGACATCAAGCCCTCCAACGTCAAGCTTCAGCCCGACGGGAAACCGGTCCTGGTCGACTTCGGCCTGGCCAAAGAGTTCGACCAGGCGCAGACCTCCACCGGTGCGCGCGGTCTGACGCCCGGCTACTCGCCTCCCGAGCAATACGGCGGAGCGCGCACCGATGCCCGCACCGACCAGTACGCCCTGGCGGCGACGATCTACACGCTGCTCACCGGACGCCCGCCGACCGACAGCATCGAACGCATGCTCGACAAGGTCGAGCTGCGCTCCGCCAGGTCCCTCAACCCGGCCGTTCCGGCGTACGTGGATTCCGCCCTGACGCGCGCCCTATCGATCGAACAGGCGGCGCGCTTTCCGGATGTCAGCACGTTCCGCGAAGCTCTCGCCGGACGGCTGAGTGCAGCCACGGTACGCGTCGCGTCGCCGACGGTGGTCGCGCGGCCGCAGCGGCGTATCCCCTGGATCCCGATCATTGCCGGCGCGGTCGTCGTGCTGGCGCTGCTAGGGGGCGGCGGCGCGCTTCTCATTGGCGGCACTCTGCTGAACCTTGGGCGCTCGACGGCCACCCCCGAATCTCCTCTCGTCCTGGTCGTGCCTACGGCTACCGAAGCCGCTCTTCCGATCTCCTCTCCCACCTTGGAAGCGACCCCCGCCGCCAGCGATACGCCGGTCCCGCCATCGACGTCTGCAGCCCCTCAGCTGGGCGGTGGTGGAGGGATCGCCTTCGTCAGCGACCGCGAGGACGGGCGCACGCTGCAGATCTGGTGGATGCTGCCGGATGGCAGCGCCCTTCGCCAGCTGACATTCGGCCCTGGCGACAAGGCGCAGCCGCGCTGGTCGCCTGACGGGAAGCGTCTGGCCTTCGTCGCCCCGGGCGGCACGGATTCCTCCGGCAACAAGCTCGGCCTCGACGTCTGGTCGATGAACTTCGACGGAACGGGCAACTTCAACCTGACCGCCAGCCCGGGCGACGACACCGACCCTGCCTGGTCACCGGACGGGGCGCGCATCGCATTCGCCTCCACCCGCAGCAACAACCTGCGACAGGTCTTTGTGGCCGAGATAGCCTGCGCGCCGGCACCCGGTGCGTGCAGCCTGGGCAAGCCGCGCAACTACAGCTACTCGCCCGAGTTCAATGCTGTCGAATTCTCGCCGGTCTGGTCGCCGGACTCCGCACGCCTGGCGGTTGCGGCGTCCATCA
The DNA here is from genome assembly GCA_963777165.1 of uncultured Chloroflexia bacterium. Taxonomy (GTDB): domain Bacteria; phylum Chloroflexota; class Anaerolineae; order Anaerolineales; family E44-bin32; genus DYJB01. Next base: position 69,969 of record CAVZPO010000002.1, on the reverse strand, counting down.
ACGGTGCGCCTGGACGCATCTACTTTCACCTCGGTGCGCTCCCCGAAGGCGGCATCGCCCCCACCCCGGCGGCCTTCGATCGCAGCGACACGATCGTCGGCGCCGACAACCTGGACTGGTCATCCGACGGGCTCTGGCTGACCTACACCTGGAAGCAGCCTGGGTCGAACGAGATCTATATCGTCCCCGCTGGCGACCCGAAACGTTGGCAGAAGCTGACCAACACGGCCGGCAACAAGGAACCGCGTTTCTCGCCCGACGGCAATTTCATCGTCTTCACCTCCACCCGAGACCAGAACCCTGAGATCTATCTGATGCCCGTCGGTGGAGGCAACGAGGCCAACTTGACGCAGTCCTCGGCCACGCGCGATTCGCAGCCGGATTGGCAGCCGGGGGGATAGCGGTTGGCTTTCAGCTCTCAGCTCTCAGCTCTCAGCCTTCAGCTCTCGCCGCCGCACCTTGCTCGCCCCGGCAAAGCACGCCTGCCTTGAATGCGATGTGGCCAACCACACACCCAGGGATGCCAAACGCCGGGCAACGCCCACTCCCCCCGTCCCTGAACCCGCGCCAATCCAGTCGCTGATTGCCCACCGGGCAGCCCGGCTATACACTTGGCTGCGTTCGCCTGTCACATTCCGCACGCCGCGGCCGTTCTAGGATCAGAACTGCATGCTGGACCCAAGGAGGATCTCATGCGAGCGCGTCGTCCGTCTCCGTTGATCTTGGTCGTTTCTCTGGTTTCCTTCCTGGCCCTTGCCTGCGGGCTGCAGGGCACAGCCTCCCCAACGGCGGACCCCAACGTGGTCGCCCTGGCCGTGCAGCTGACGCTGCAAGCTTCCGGCGAGTCGCCCAGCGGCCCGCCTCCGGCGACGATCCCGCCGGCGACCGAGGCCGCTCCGCCGACCGCCGAACCTCCCGCCGTGCCGACACCAACCGTTGCTCACGTCGCCTTCCCGGTGAACCCGGGCGGGACGACCAGCTTCATGACCGACCGCTCTTCGGCTGCACTGGCCGGTGAGCGCCGATCGATCGCCGACAACCTGGATATCGGGTTGCTCGAGCGTCCGTTTACCGCGAACGTGATGGACTATCAGGGTTACCTGGACCTCAACCGCGGGGAAGTCAGCATTGGCGCGCCCTGGATCTATGTCTCGCTGTTTCTCGAGGGGGCGCCACCTGCCGGCTCGACAGCGGTCTACGGCGTCGAGGTCGACGTGGATGTCGACGGTCGCGGCGACTACCTGATCGTCGGCGTGGCTCCGGCCGGCTCCGACTGGACGACGAACGGCGTGCGTATCCTGCGCGACACCAATAACGATGTCGGTGCCGCCCACCCGATGCTCGTTGATCCGCCCTCCGGCGGCAACGGCTACGACGAGCTGGTCTTCGACCAGGGGCAGGGAACGGATCCCGACGCCGCCTGGATCCGGCTGGCGCCGGGCAGCAGCACCAGGGTGCAGGTGGCGTTCAAGTACGCCGCCATCGGCTCACCGAATGAGTGGACCTGGGGCGTGTGGGCCGATGAGGGTGTGAATAAGCCCGAGTGGTTCGACTACAACGACCACTTCACCGCCGCCGAGGCCGGCTCGCCGACTTCCGGCAGCAGCCTGTACCCGATCAAGGCCCTGGCCTCGGTCGACAACTCGTGCCGCTGGGCTGTGGGCTTCACACCCGATGGCACCGAGCCGGGCATCTGCCCGGTCCCGCCCACGCCGACGCCTGTGCCGATCGGGTCGATCGCTGGCCGTGTGACCAACCTCGGCGGCGGCTTCACCGGTGGCACCGTACAGTTGGGCCTTGGGTCGTGCACGAGCTCGGGGTTCAAGACCACGTCCATCGGCTCGGACGGCTACTACAAGTTCACCGGCCTCAGTGCCGGGACCTACTGCGTGACGGTCGTCACGTCGTCGCTGAGTCCATCCGCTCCGTACGGCTGGGCTGCGGTCGACCCCAACATCAGTCCGAACCCTTACCGCACGGTCCCGCTTACCAACGACGAGCAGAAGACTGGAGTCAACTTCCGCTACGTCGATATCGTGGGCTAACGGAAGCACCCTGCAAGGAATGCGAAGAGCCCGAGGGGCTTCCCTCGGGCTCTTCCTGTTGAATCAAGCGCGCGCCCTGTCCGGCCTGCACGGTGTGAGCCCTGGGTTCGTGGCGGCAACCGCCCGTCTCTTGCCAGGCTTCGTGCCTACCTGGCGACCTCGATGTGAACCGCCTCGCTCTCCCCGACGTTCCCGGCGTGATCGGTGGCGCGTGCCGTGACCGTGTGCTCGCCGGCTTCGGCCACCCAGCGCAGCGAATACGGCACCGAGTTGGCCGAGCCAATCCGCTCGCCGTCGACAAAGAACTCCACCAGGCGCAGGCCGAGCTCGTCCGCCACTTCGGCCTCGATCACCAGGGATCCCCCCGCAGCCAGGACATGCTTCCCCGGCTCCGGCAGAACCAAGGAGATACGCGGCGGCGCGTTGTCGACGGTTACCTGCACCGCGTCTGTGCTCACCTGCCCCTCGGCGTAGACTACGACAAGCTGCACCGAGTAGAGCCCCTCGAGCCCTTCGGTATCCCACGTCCCCAATGCACCAGAGGCGACCGCCGTCCGGCTGTCGGCCCCGATCTGCACCCAGCGCGTGGGATTGAGCCCCTGGCCGTACTGCAGCCGATAGTACTCAAACTTAGCGGGGCGGGCCGCCCCGCGCAGCGCCACCGTGCCGCGCACGTACTCGAACATCTCCGGGCGGCTGAGGTTGACGACGGACGAGCCGGATTCGCCGGCCAGGACGGTGTCGTACTCGGTCGGCGGCTTCTCGATCCCGGCCGCCTGGGCCCAGGCAGCGGCCGCCGGCGGTGGGACGAGGTACACCCGCTCCTCAACCTGGTCAATCGGAGTGAAGAGCGTCGCCAGCTTTCCCGTCTCGCGATTCACGCGCAGCGGTTGGTAGAGTGAGTCGTAGTTCGTCGGCTCGGTCCCGTCGATGAAGACCTCGCGCACGACGCGCGGGCAGTACTGCGTCGGCAGCAGGCCGGACGGATCGCAGACTTGGATCTCGCTCACCCCGGCCGGGATCGTCCAGTCCTCGGCCGGCAGGTCGCGGGTGGCGTACAGGAGCAGCGCGTGCCAGACGGGCGCCGCACCGTTCAGCGCGTTAACGCCCGACGGAAGCCCCTCGCCTTCGCCGCCCAGCCAGGTGCCCACCATCCGCTGGCGTGTCGCACCCACACTCCAGAAATCCCTCCCTCCCGGCCGGGCATCGACGACCACCGTCGCCGGGCGGCCAAGGTCGAGTACATCGGCCACGCCGTAGGCTTCGCGGCGCTCGGTTTCATCCGAGAGCACGTCGTTCATCAAGAAGGCCAGCGGCGCGCTCACCAGGGCGCGGCTCTGCGGTCTGGCCACGGACAATGTCCGGCCATCCCAGTCCTCGATCCGCAGAGTGCTGATCGGCGCGATGCCGGCTTCGCCGGACCGTTCCCCGACCCAGCGGCCCTCATTGGCCAGAATGCCGTAGGCCGTCGTCAGCGAAGCCAGGGAGGCCTCCGCCGTGGTCGAATTGCCGAGCGTTCCCGGCTGAGTGCTCAGGTCGGCGGGAAGTTCCAGCCCCATCTCTCGTGCGATCAAGTTCACGTTCTCGCTTCCGGCGAGGGCAAACGTGCGCTGCGCCGCCGTCTCCAGACCGCCCGCCAGCGCGGAGCGCATCCTCACCGGACCGCGGTACGAGCCGGCCGTCAGCTCTTCTGCGTCCGGAGGAAGGTCGAGCACCATCGTGCCCGGGCCGTAGCCGCGTGAGAATGCCGCCAGATAGGTGATCGGATAGAACATCGCCACGGCCGGCCGTGGCACGTCCGGGTCGCTGACCACGCTCAACACTTCGCCGGTTTGAGGATCGAGGATCATGGCCGTCAGCGCGTCGACCTGATGGTCGACGCCCGCGTCGCTCGGCCGCAGCGGCGGCAGAAGCCCTGCCGCAACGCAGGGGGATCCATCGGCGGCCGCCACCACCGCGCCGGGGTCGCCGCCCTGCAGGCGCTGCAGATGCGTGGCCGCCACACATTCAGCCTGGAGCTGTAGATCGTGGTCCTCAGCAGTCAGGATCGTGAGCCCGCCCCAACGCGAGAATTCGGACCCCCAGGATCGCTCGAGGCCTTCCCACGCGTAGCGGCCGTAGTCTGAGCCGTTCCCCGATGCAGGTTCCTGCGGGGTGAGGACGCCGGTGCTTTCGGCGCGCGCCCGGTCACGCTGTTCGGGCGTGATGAAGCCGGCGCGGACCATCGCACCCAGCACCTCATCCTTGAGCGCTGCGGCCTTCGCCGGCGCTTCGGCCGGATTGGTGGACGGATGCAGCGGGATCCCGGCCAGGATCGCCGACTCGGCCAGCGAGAGCTCGCCGGCATGCTTTCCGAAATACGTCAGGGCCGCGGCATCGATCCCATATGCCTGGTTGCCGTAGTCGGCGGTGTTCAGGTACCACTCCAGGATCTGGTCCTTGGCGAAGCGGCGCGTCAGATCCGCGGCCAGGACGGCGCTGCGCAGCCGGCGAACGGTTTCGGACTGGGCGGCATCTTCCAGAGGCAGCAGTGTGTGCTCGACCAGTTGCTCGGACAGCGTCGGCGGGCCCGGGGTGCCCAGAATCGCACCCAGCGTCGCGTGCCAGTCGTATCCAGGATGGGTCCAGTACGCGGGATCCTGAAACGCCAGCGTCGCCTGGGCGAAGACCGGCAGGCGGTCCGGGGAGGCGGCAGTGATTTCCAGCCAGCGACGATCGACCGCAGCCGGGTTCAACGCTTCGTAGATCAGGTGCTTCCCGCTTCGATCATAGAGCCGCGCTGGCGGCAGTTCGAGGTCCGGCGCCGATCCAAACCGCAATTCGAAACCCTGGATGGAGGGCAGACCGGAAGTCACCTCGCCGAAGAGCAGCGCGCCGGTCACGGTGCCCAGACCGATCGTCAGCCCGAGCGCGCCCAGGAGCGCCAGGATCAACGCTCGCGGCCAGGCCGGCCCGCCTGAGCGTGCCCGCCGCCGGCGGAGGACGAGGGGGGTGGTGAGCATAAGGAGATTCTACCTTCGGGCGACGCCGTCCACAGGCCTGCAACTTCCGTGCCCGCTCGGACGCTTGCGCGGCCCGAGAGGCTCTCAGGCCGTGACCCTGCGCTCCTGGCCGTCGCTGAAGTTGATGTGCCCGCCCTACGCTTGCGGCGCGGGGGTGTTGTCAAGAATGGACTCGATACGCTCGAGCACCTCGGGCGTCAGCAGACGCGGGACGCCGACGGCCTTGACGTTCTCGTGCACATGCTCGACGCGCGTAGCGCCGGTAATCACGCTGGAGACCTGCGTCAGACGCAGCAGCCAACCGATCGCCAGTTGAGGCAGGCTGAGGCCGAGATCGGCGGCAACGACGCCCAGCTTGCGCACCTTTGCAACGTCGCCGTCGTTCACGATCCCGCGCAGCCAGTTGAAGCGTTCGACCGACAGGCGCGCTCCGGGCGGCATCCCGTCGTTGTACTTGCCGCTCAGCAGGCCGGAGCGCAGCGGACTCCAAGTGACTATGCCGAATCCGAGATCATTCGCCAGAGGGACCAGCTCATCCTCCACGATGCGGCGCACGAGCATGTTGTAGTGCGGCTGCTCCACCGCCGGGGGAAACCAGCCCGCCTGACGCGCGAGGCCGTGGGCGCGGGCGATCTGGCCGGCGCGCCACTCCGATGTCCCCCAGTACAGGATCTTCCCCTGGTGCACCAGGTCATCCATTGCCCGCACGGTCTCCTCGACCGGCGTCTCGGCGTCGTATCGATGGCAGAAGTACAGGTCCAGGTAGTCGACGCCCATCCGCTTGAGGGAGGCGTGACAAGATTCGATCACGTGCTTGCGCGAAAGGCCTCTTCCGTTCGGGCCGTCGGAAGTCGGCCAGAAGACCTTGCTCGATAGGACGAGCGATTCGCGCGGCAGGTCGCGGATCGCCTGGCCCATCACCACTTCCGCCCGGCCCCGGGCATAGATATCGGCATTGTCGAAGTAGTTGACCCCGTGGTCCACCGCTGCATGCACGATGTCAGACGCCATCCGATCATCGATCTGATCGCCGAACGTCACCCAGGCACCGAGCGAGACCTCGCTCAGTTTCAACCCGGACATTCCCATGCGCCGGTAGTTCATCTTCGCCTCCAACGAACGTGGGACCCACTTGGTCCCACACCCCGCTCCCGCAGTCCTCGACCAGTACTTTCGGATTATACCCTCCGAGCATTCGGGGGATGCTATAGTGGCCATGACTCGGACTCCTGCCGGAGGGGACCGGTCGCGCACTGGGCGCGTTGTTTAGGCGGGCTCTTCGAGCTCGCGTCGGGCGGGTGAGGGGCTCGGCCCGCCGCGGAGAGGGTCATCCATGACGATCCTCTCGACAACGTGGCATTCCATCTCGGCCCTTGCTGTTCCCGCATCCAGGAGGTGCAGAATGACTCGAATGCATGCTTTCGCTGCGACGATCGCACTGCTGGTGGCAGGCTCGCTGGCCTGCACCAGCGCCACGCGCTTCTTTGGAATCGACTCCGGCGGCACCGTGCCCGGTGCCGGGGAGGACCTGGCCACCCAGCCCATCCCCACCCTCGAGCCGGGCGTCGAGCCGACCTCCGCGCCCGTGCAGCGCCTGGAGCTACTCCCGAGCCCGACCCCCTTCCACGTTACCGACGAGAATGATCCGCGCGCCATTCTCGACCTCGCCGACCCCGACTACCTCGACTACTTCGAGGTCCCGGAGAAATGGTTCGACTACGACACGCCAGGCCGCGCCGCCTACGGCGTCGAGGACAGCCGCTTGTGGGGGCTGGACTACGAACCCGACGAGCTGTACAGCTGGTGGTCGTATACCGACAAGCAGACCGACCTGACCTATGCCGAAATCAGCGCCACGAACGGCGACTGCGTCGGCAAGGACGCCGTCGGCTTTGTGATCCACTCCAGCCCCGAGACCGCCGCCGGCGGCTACGCTCTGGAGGTCTCGTGCGACGGCGCCTGGCGTTTCATGAAGCATCGCGTCGGCAAGATGCCGCAGGAGTACATCGAGTGGACCGCGTCCGACGTCATCCACACCGGCAAGGACGCCACCAATCGGCTGGGGATCTGGGACCACTTTGGCAAGTTCTACTTCTTCATTAACGGCGTGATGGTCGGCGAGTCCAGCGATGTCCCCCATCAGTATCCGGGCGGCACCTTTGCCTTGTACGTCAAGGCGGCGCAGACGTATAATCTCAAGGCGTGGTTCGACGATCTCGCATCCTGGGAGCTTCCCTTCGACCTATGACACGTCTGAGCATCGCCTGGTTTCTGATCGCCTCGGCGCTCCTGGCCGCCTGTAACCGGGCGGCTCAGGAGCCGCCGCCGAACGTGCTGGCGACGCAGGTGGCGTCGACGCTGACGGCAGCTCCGACGCTGCCGGCCAGCGTCACGCCGCCACCCAGCCCGACGCCTCTCGCCAGCGCTACCCACGCTGTTCCGCCGACGGAGACGCCGACCGAAACGCCCACGCCGGGTGGCAGCCCATCCCCCACACCTCCGCCCCTGGCGCCCGACGACCCGCGCACCGGCCTCAACCTGGCAGCACCCGACTACACGGACGACTTCAGCATTGCCTATAAGTGGGTTGGACCGGATGATCCCGGATCGGCCACCAATCAGGTGGAGTCGGAAGGCCTGACGGCTACAGACCACAAGGCCGATGGTTACATCTGGTGGAGCACCACCGATCAGCAGGCCGGCGACTCGTATGCCGAAGTAAGCGCTGCTGTGGGTCCTTGCTCTGGAAAGGACGCGGCCGGCTTCTCGGTTCGCGTCAATGGCGACAGCTTCGACCAGGCCTACGCGCTCGAGTTCTCCTGCGAAGGTTCGTTCCGCCTGCGCAAGTTCATCACCGAAGCCGCCCCGGCGACGCTGATCGAGTGGACCGCTTCGCCTGAGATCGTCAAGGGCCCCAACGTCACCAACCGCCTCGGGCTGCTGGCCAAGGGCTCCAAGCTCTACGTATTCGCTAACGGCAAGCTCGTTGGCCAGGTGGAAGATGCCTCCTATGCTTCGGGCACCTTCGGGCTGTACGCAAGCGCCGCCAACTCCACCACACTGGCGGTGACCTTCGACGATTTCGCCGCCTGGTACCCCTGATCCACTTCGACTTGCTCTACGATATCGGCCTGGCAGGCACCTTCGGGTGCCTGCCGCCCTTTGTGGGCCCGCCGGTCCTTCGGTAAGATACGGGCTCCATGATCTCCTCTGTGCCCTTCGCCCAAACGCTATTGCTCGCATGCGCCGTCACGTTGGGCGGCTGCGCCTCCGTCCCACCGTCGTCCCCCACGTCAACGCCGGAGCCGCCGCCCACACTCACCGCCACATTCGCCTTTCCGACCCTGATCCCAACCGCCACCGTCACCGCGGTTCCCAGCCCGACCCATTCGCCGGCGATCGCCGCCGACGCCGGGCCGATCCTGTTCCAGGCAGCCTTCGCTCCCGACGAAGGCTGGCGCCTGAGCAGCGACGCAGACGGGGGTGCTAGTCTCTCTGGAGACTCGCTCGTCATTGCCGTCAGCCGGCCGAACGCCTCACGCTACGTGCTCGTCCCTGGCCCGCCCGCCGTGGACTTCCGGCTCGAGGCGGCGGTTCGCGCCGGGTTGTGCAGCGCCGAGGATGAGATCGGCATCCTGTTTCGCGTCGGCCCTCTGGAGGAGCACTACCGTCTTACGCTCAGCTGTCAGGGGCAGGTGCGCGTGACGCGTGTGCTGAGCAATGGAGCGGCCGTCGTGGCTGGCCCGGCAGACGCCCCCAGCGCCATCCCCGGCTCCCCTGCCGTGAACCGTATCGGCATCCTGGCGCGCGGAAGGGACTTCACCTTCTACATCAACGACGTCGTGGTTCTCCGCGCCGATGACCCCTACCTGCTCGCCGGCGGATTTGGGTTCTTTGTCCGCTCTGCCGGCCAGGGTCAGACGACGGCGGCGCTGACGGCGCTCCGCGTATATGCCCTGCAGCCTGAGGCGTCGCCCACACCGACACCCGAGTAACCGATGCCCGAGAAACGCCCGCTTCGCAACCGCCTGAATGACCTGCCGGCACGTCAGTGGCTCAAGTTCCAGAAGTCCTGGTTTATCCATGATCCGCCGCGGCGCAAGAAGGATGTGCTGCGCCACCCGGGGAAGTTCCCCGAGACGCTGGCGCTGGATTTCATCTCGTTCTTCACCAAGGCCGGCGCCTGGGTGCTCGACCCGATGGTCGGCACGGGTTCGACGGTCGTCGCCAGCCTGCGGGCGGGGCGCAACTCGATTGGCATTGAACTGAACCCGGAGTACGCCGACCTGGCGCGCTCTGTCGTGGCACTCGAGCGGACGACTCTCGGGGAGTCGTCCGAGTCATTGGCGGCCGAGATCCTCACCGGCGATGCGGCGCACCTCGACAGCTTCGGGCTGCCGATCTTCGATTACGTGCTGACCTCGCCGCCCTACTGGGATATGCTGCACGCCCGCGGCGCCGAGGCGCAGCGCCGGCGGCGGTCCTCGCCGGAGCTGGATGTGACCTACTCCGAAGATCCGGCGGACTTGGGCAATGTGGCCGACTATCACGAATTCCTGCGCCGCCTGGTCCCGATCTACGCCGCGCTGCAGCCGCATCTCCGGCCAGGCGCCTACCTGACGATCATCGTCAAGAACGTCAAGAAGGGCGGACGAATCTATCCGCTGGCCTGGGATCTGGGCCACGCGCTCGGGCAGGTCTACACGCTGAAGGACGAGCGAATCTGGTGCCAGGACGACATTCGCCTTGCTCCTTACGGCCTCGGCAGCGCCTGGGTGAGCAATACCCATCACCACTACTGTCTTCAGTTCCGACATGAGCCCTGACCTCCGGGCGCCGTCGGTTGCGCGCCCGAGTCATCCCGGTTATCCTATCGCCCAGACCCCATCGCCGCAGGCGCATCGCCTAGCACCCTCCGCCGGTCGCCTCGGCCAACTCCCGCCGCGGGCGCGCGAGGACCGGGAAGAAGCATGTATCTGGCCATCGAAGGTGTCATCGGTGTCGGCAAGACCACCCTGGCCCGGCTGCTCCAGCCGGTGTTCTCCGCCGAGCTGCTCCTCGAAGCGTTCGAGGAGAATCCCTTCCTGTCCGACTTCTACAGCGACCGGGAGCGCTACGCCTTCCAGACCCAGATCTTCTTCCTGCTCAGCCGCTACCACCAGCAGCGCCAGACGGTCCCGGAAGTCCTGGCCCGCGGAAACTTGATCGGCGACTACACCTTCGAGAAGGACGCGTTGTTCGCCGAGCTCAATCTGCGCGGCGACGAACTCGACACCTACTTCCGGCTGCACGAGGCCCTGGCCGAGCGGGTCGTTCGTCCCGACCTGATTGTCTTTCTGCGCGTCGACACCGATGTCGCCATGGGCCGCATCGCCATGCGTGATCGTGCCTACGAACGCAGCATGGACCGGAACTACATCGACTCCCTCAACCAGGCCTACGAGTCATTCTTCTCCTCCCCGCGCTCCTCCCCCGTCCTGGCCATCGACACCAGTCCGATCGACATCGTGCATCGGCCGGAACATCTGCGCGATATCGCCCAGCGCATTCGCACGGCCCTCGGGATCGCACCGTACCAGCCCGAGCTGCCGTTCGACGGAGGCCGAGCCGCTTGATCATCACGCGCGCCAAGCTGGTCGAACTGGCCCGGCGCGAGGCCGAGGCGCGGGCAGCCTCCGGCGACCTGGTCTCCGCCTACCTGGTGGGCAGCGTCGCCTACGGGGAGCCGCTGCTCGGCGGCACGGCCGACATCGACCTGGTTCTGATCCACACCGAGGATCCCGCCATCGACCGTGAGATGATCCCGCTCTCGGCCGACATCCACCTGGACATCGTCCATCACGGCCGGCAGCGCTATGCCCAGCCGCGCGGGCTGCGGATCGATCCGTGGATCGGCCCGGCGATCAGTGGCCCTGTGTTTTTGTACGACCCGCAACACTTCTTCGAGTGGGCGCAGGCCGGCGCCCGCGGCCAGTTCTTCCGCGCCGACCATACGCTGGCACGCGCTCGCTCGTTGCTGCAGGCCGCCCGCGATCGCCTGCCTCACCCACTGCCCCGGCAACTGGAGCCGGGCACGCTGCTCGAGGCGGCTGTCGACGGCGCCAACGCCGCCGCCTCGCTCGCAGGAGCTCCGGCGGCCGGGCGGCGCATTCTCCTCGACCTCGAACGACGCGGACAGGCGCTCGGCCGGCCCGAGGTTAGCGAAGGGTTGATTCGGCTGTTCGGAATCGAGCGTGGGGACAGCCGGGCCGTCCCGGCCTGGGTCTCCGCCTGGGCCCGCGCCTTCGACGCCGCCTCGTCGCTCACCAGCGACCCGCGGCTGGCCCCCTGCCGCCGCGCCTACCACCTTGCCGGCTTCCAGGCGCTGTCCGAGGCCGGACGGCCCGACGCGGTCGTCCTACCCTTGCTCTCGATTTGGGAACGAACGCTGCGCGTCCTCGAAGCCTACGGGCAGGCCGCGGACTTCCGCGCCGCCTGGGAGGATGCACTGCAGGACCTGGGGCTGCCCCCGGAGGCGCGGCAGACCCGCGCCCTGGAGCTCGAGAGCTACCTGGATGCCGTCGAGACGTTGATCGACGGTTGGGCCGCCCGCAACGGCGCCTGAACGCGGAAGAGGGAGGAGCCATGAAGAAGTTCGTCGCCGTGGCCGGCAACATCGGGGTCGGCAAGTCTACGCTGGTGCAGCTGCTCTCCAGCCGCCTGGCCTGGGAGCCGTTCTACGAGCCGGTGGGCGAGAATCCGTACCTGGCCGATTTCTACACCGACATGCGCGCCTGGTCCTTCCATTCCCAGGTCTTCTTCCTCACCCGCCGCCTGCGGGCCCATCGCCAGCTCACCGATCACCCGACCTCGGCCATCCAGGATCGCAGCGTGTATGAGGATGCCGAGATCTTCGCCCGCAACCTGTTCCTGCAGGGCAACATGGCGGAACGCGACTACCAGTCCTATTGGGAGCTGTATCAGGTGCTGACCGAGTTCCTGCCGCCTCCCGACCTGGTCGTCTACCTGCGGGCGACGACCGACACGCTCCGGCACCGGATCGCGTTGCGCGGTCGGGGATACGAACAGCAGATTCAGCCCGAGTACCTTGAACAGCTCAACGCCCTGTACCAGGCGTGGATCGACAACTTCACGCTCTGCCCGGTCCTCACCGTGCCGTCCGATGACCTGGATTACGTCGCCCACAGCAGCCACCTGGATCTGATCGTCTCCAAGATGCGCGAGAAGCTCGAGGGAAAGGAAGAAGTGGTCTTCGATCCGGAGGAGGTGGCCCGGGTCAACGGCCGCTCATCAGACGGCTCCTGAGATCTGCCAGGGCGCGTTCGGGTGCGGGGGGGGTTGAATCTGCGGTCTCAGCTGTCCAGGGCTGGCGATCCCCCTGGGGGGTCCAGCCGTGCTTGATTCCCGACCTCAAATCCTGTAAGATTTCCACAACAGAGCCATTCGGGCGACTGAAGCTGATCGCAGGGGAGCATGCCCGATGGACATTATCAAGGTCTCAGCCGAGTCGCGCACATCGGCCGTTGCCGGTGCCATCGCCGGAGTTGTGCGAGAACACAAGCGGGCCGAGGTCCAGGCGATCGGCGCAGGGGCGGTCAACCAGGCCGTCAAGGCCACGGCCATCGCCCGGGGCTATCTGCATGAGGACGGCATCGAGGTAATCTGCATCCCCGAATTCACGTCGGTCGAAATCGACGGCAAGGAACGCACCGCCATTCGCCTGGTGGTCGAACCCCGCTGAGCCTGCACGATCGACGAGTTATGGTCAACAAGCGAGCCCTGCGGTTGCAGGGCTCGCGGCTTCACAGCCCGAGCACATCGCCGACTGCGCTCCGCTAGCGAGCGGGCAGCCGTGGCAGATCGAGCATCAGCGTCTCCAGCGTCAACTGGATGTTGGCATACCGATCCAGCCGGTCGAGCGCCGTCCGCAGGGCGCTCACGCCTGCCGCCAGCATCTCGCGGCTGCACGAGCCCGCCAGTCGCTCGAGATCGGCCTGTCGATCCGGATTGGCGAGGTGATCCTGTGCGGCGTGGGAGACCAGCAGAGCATCCCGCCACAGCGTCAGCCACGTGCCCAGCAGTTCGCCCGCCCTTCGCCGCACGGCATCCAACTCCTCGTTCGACTTGCGCTTGCGGGCCCAGGCCTCGGCGGCGGCGAACCGCTCGCCGCGATTGGCGCTCAGCAGTCGGCCCATCTCGTCCAGCGCCGCGCTGCGTCGGGCCAGCTGCTCCGAGTCGGACTGCAGCGCCCGGCCCAGACCCGGCCTGCCGGCCGAAAGGGCCGCCAGCAGCCGCGCTCGCTCGGCCGGTTCGCCATCGTCCTTGAGGGCCCGCTCGATCACCGCCGGATTGACCGGCCGCAGGTTGAGCACCTCGCAGCGCGAGAGCAGCGTGGGAAGCAGCCCAGCGCTCGATCCAGCCGTGAGCAGTAGGACCACCTTCTCTGCCGGCTCCTCGAGCGTCTTGAGCAGGGCGTTCTGGGCCGACTCGTTTGCCGCATCGAAGTCCACCAGCAGGGCGATGCGTCGCGCGGCCTGCCGCGGGGTGAGCGCCAGCTGTCGCTGCAGCTCCCGTACCTGGTCAATCTTGATCTCGCTGTCTCCCGGGACGAGGCGCACGATGCTTAAGTCGGGATGGGTCCCAGCGCGCATCGTCTCGCACGTGCGGCATCGCCCGCAGGCCTCGCCGGGCTCCGGTGCCTCCGGGCAGGTGAGCGCCTGAGCAAAGGCCACCGCCAGCGTGCGCTTCCCCACCTGGTCCGGCCCGGTGAACAAGTACGCGTGTCGGACGCCTCCAGCGCGTAGGTGCCGCCGGAGCAGATCGATCGCCCACGCGTGCCCCAGGATCGACCAGGCCATAGCCGCATTGTAGCCCATCGCCGCGCGCTCGCCGGGCGGCATGGTATTCTAGGTGCAGGCGGAAAGCACTTGTTCCGCCCCTATCCCTTGCCCGTCGGTCCACGGACAGCCGCCTGTCGGTTTCATGGCTCCGGCGGAAGGGAATGGGTTTCGAGAAACGTCCGGGGTTCTTCCGTACCCTGTTGAGGATCCGGCCCCGCAGGGCCGCAAGCATGCCTTCCATTGTTGACCGATCTTCCCCCGTCCCGGCGTTCCACATTCGGACGCTCCCCGTCTTCGGCGACGCCATCCTGGCGCCGATGGACGGATTCTCGGACCTGCCCTACCGCGCCCTCTGTCGTCAATTCGGCTCCGCCCTCAGCTACACGCCGTTCGTCAACGCCATGGAGATCCTCGCCGGTCAGCCTCGCACGCGCCGGCTGCTCGAGTTCCTCCCGGAAGAACGACCGGTCGTCTTCCAGTTGTTCGACAGCGATGAGGAGCGGCTGCTCGAGGCGGCGCGCGCCGTGCTCGACCTGGGGCCGGATGTCCTGGACATCAACATGGGCTGCTCAGTCCGCTGTGTGTCCGGGCGCGGCGCCGGAGCCGGATTGCTGCGCGACCCGCGCAAGGTCGGCCGGATCATCTCCAGCCTAAGCCGAGCATTGCCGATCCCGGTGACGGCCAAGATTCGCCTCGGGTGGGACGCCGGATCGCGCAACTTCCTGGAGGTGGCCCGCGCCATCGCCGAGGGCGGCGGCGCACTCATCGCCGTCCATGCCCGCACCCGCGAACAGGCCTATGCCGGCCACGCCGATTGGGACGCCATCGCCGCCGTCAAGGCCTCGGTCGCCATTCCGGTGATCGGCAACGGGGACGTCCAGCGCGTGGAGGATATCCAGCGGCTGCGGGACCACACCGGCTGCGATGGTGTGATGATCGGGCGCGGGGCGATCGGCAATCCGTGGATCTTTCGGCGGCAGGACCGTCGCCAGCTCCCGCCGGGCGAGATCGTGGCGACTGTCCGCCGGCACGCTCAGCTCATGGCCGCGTATTACGGCGAGCGCGATGGCCTGGTACTCTTCCGCAAGCATCTGACGCGCTACCTGCAGCCGCTGCAGGTTCCCGAAGAGGCCCGGGCGGGACTGCTGAGCACCACGGCACTCCAGGATTTCGAGGGTTACCTCTACGCCCTGGAGAGCGTGCCGGTTCCCGCGGCGGCCGATTGACGCGCGGCCTGCCGGTGCGCTAGAGTCGGGAATTCGCCCGCCCAGTGAGGCAAACGGGATCACCCATGCCCACCCTTCTCGACCATCCGACGTTCCTGCGCATCCGGCGAAATCACGCCCTCGAGCATGCGACGATTCACCTGCTCAGCTCCCGGCCGGTGCATACCGCGCTTGTCGGACGCTCCGACGTGCGCGGTTTCTACCTGATGGGCGAGGTGACCACCGACGAAGTGGAGAAAGCCGTGCTGCAGGCGCTGGCGCGCCTCCAAGCGGGCGAGGCTCGCCTGGCCATCCACCCCAATTGCGGCACCAACCTGGTCACCAGCGCCGCGCTGGCCGGCACGGCGTCGTTCCTCGTTGCCGGAATGTCGCGCCGACGCCGGTGGAGCGACTGGCTCGATCAACTCCCGCTGGCACTCCTGGCTGCCTCCCTTGGGTTGATCGTCGCCCAACCCCTGGGCACGCTGCTGCAGCGCCGGATCACGACCGAGGCGCGGATGGGACACTTGAAGGTGCTTTCTGTCCAGCGGCTCCGCCGGCGAAGCCCCAGCCTGCACCGTATTCTGACGGTGAGCTAGATGGCCACCAAGCCCACCGTCTACCTGCTCCACGGCGATGATGCGCTGGCGCAAGAGGAGTTCGTCGACCGCCTAATCAAGAAGCAGGGCGAGCCATCGAACGTCGCCATGAACACGCAGCGCTTCTCAACCGATGGTGCGGCGCATGCGGATCTCGCGCAGGCCTGCGCCGCGCTGCCCTTCTTGGCAGACCGCCGGATCGTGATTCTCGAGAAGCCCGCTCGCTGGGCCGAGGACTCCGAGCGCTGGGCGCGCTTCCAGTCCCTGCTCGAGTCGCTGCCCGCCTCGACGGCGCTGGTGTTGGTCGAGCCCACGCTGCTCAAGGACAAGTCCTCCCTGCTGAAGTGGGCGCAGGCGCACCCCCAGGCGGCGTTGGTGCGCGGCTTCGCTTCGCCAAAGGGCCGTGACTTCGAAAGCTGGCTGGTGCAGCGCTGTGAGGCGAAGGGGGGCACAATCGAGGCGGGTGCGGCTCAGCTTCTGGCTGAGCTGGCCGACGACGACGCCGAACGGGCGGATCAGGAGCTGGCCAAGCTGCTCGACTACGTCGACTTCGCCCGCCCGATCCGGGCCGAGGATGTTGAGCGGCTGACGCCGTTTCACGGTCAGGCGGATATCTTCGACACCGTCGATGCCCTCGGCCGGCGCGATGCTCGGACCGCGCTCGCTCGCTTGCAGCGCTTGCTCGAGGACCAGGACCCGCACTACGCCTTCGTCATGATCATCCGGCAGTTCCGCTTGCTGCTCCGCGCCCGCGAGGCGCTGGATGCCGGCCAGAACCCCGCCCAGAGTCTAGGGGTTCACCCCTTCGTTGCCGGCAAGGTGACCGAACAGGCCCGCAATTTCACCCTCGTTGACCTGGAGAGGATCTACCACCGGCTGATGGAGATCGACGTGGCCGATAAGACCGGCCAGCTACAGCTTGACTCTGCCCTGATCGGCCTGGTCGCCGCGGTAGCCGGCTGACGTTGCCGCGCATTAGCCTTCGCGATCGTCGACCCCCATCCAGATGTGGCCGTGCAGCACCATCGGGCTCGGGCGGACATCGACGCCATCGACTCGGCCCAGGCTCGGCCCGGTCAGCATCGACGGATGGACGTAGCACACGTTGGGCACGCGGCCGTACTTGGTCCGGTAGTAACTGGCCGCCGCCTGCACTCGAACGGGCATTTCCTTGTGTTCTTCGCCGTCAAACCACAACATCCCGACGTTCATTCCAAACCTCCCGCCGGCCACTGGACGTACCGGGGCTGTCTACCTGGGATCGATCTCGAGTCTGAGGCGGGCCCTGTCTCATGCCCAAGGAGGGCGGTGCCCTTTCCAGGCACAAGCCCTCGTCTGGTAACCTCTCGAGCACCTCATGGCCATGCCGGACAGACACCCCGGCGTGATCGGCCCGCTCCTGTCTATCCGTGAGAACATTTGTTCTATCAGTATAGTCGGTCTGCCTGAGGTCGTCAAGCCCCGGCTCCCCCCAGGCCGGACCGCACCCGGAGACGGGCACCAAGGGGCGGATTGAGTTCATCGAAGCTGCCGTTCCCCTGGGATGTGCCGTGTCCTGCCCGTGCCCCGGCAACCTTCCGGACCGCTGTGCTACAATCACCCCGCCGTTGCGTGACATCGGCATGATCCAGCCCCGCCCCTCTCCGATCGCAGGCACCTGGTATCCCGGGACCCCCGAGGCGCTCTCGCGCTCGGTCGACGCTCAGCTCCACCGCGCCGGCGCCCAGCGTCCGGAAGGCGAAGTCGTCGCCCTGGTCGTGCCTCATGCCGGTCACCGCTACTCCGGGGATGTCGCCGCCCAGGCCTTCCGACTCGTCGACGGCGCCGCGGTGGAGACTGTCGTCATCGTGTCCCCGATGCACCATGCCTACCCGGGCAGGATCCTGACCACCTCCCACCCGGCGTACGAGACCCCGCTCGGGCTGGTCGAGGTCGACGCCGAACTGGTCGCAGCCGTCGACACGAACCTCCCCAGCGGCCTGCACTTGGAGAGCATTCGCAACGACCCAGAGCACTCGCTCGAGATCGAACTCCCATTCCTGCAGCGTACACTCCGGGCACCGTTTCGCCTGGTGCCCTTGATGTTGCGCGACCAGTCTTCCGAGACCGCCGAGGCGCTCGCCTGTGCCCTGGCTGAGGCGCTGCGCGGCCGCTCTGTTCTGCTGGTGGCCAGCTCCGACCTTTCGCACTTCTACCCCGACCCCCTTGCCCGCACGCTCGATGCTTTCCTGCTCGGCCGGATCGAAGCTTTCGACCCGCGCGGGGTAATCGAGGCCGACGACCACGGCCAGGGGTATGCCTGCGGGCGCGGAGCGATCGCCGCCGTGCTCTGGGCAGCGCGCGACCTGGGGGCTACGCGTGTCGCACTGCTCGGGTACGCCAACTCCGGCGATGTCACCGGCGATACCAGCTCGGTGGTCGGCTACGGAGCGGCGGTTGTCCTGCGAACTCCGCATGCCTGAACAACTGCAGGTCATCCGCCCTCACCCTCCGGCGCCTGCCCCCGGGCCCCACACGGCGCGCCATGCCGGCTGACCTCCTGCAGGACGTCCTTGGCCTCCTGGCCATCGTGCTTCTCATCCTGCTCAACGGGTTCTTTGTCGCGGCGGAGTTCGCCATCGTCCGCATTCGCCACACGCGGGTCGAGGAGCTCGTTGCCCGCGGCGATCGCAGCGCCCCGTGGATCCAGCGCGCCCTGCGCGAAACCGGTCGCTTCCTCGCCACCACACAGCTCGGGATCACGACGGTCGGGCTGGCTCTGGGCTGGCTCGCCGAACCGGTCATTGCCCGCCTCTTCGAACCCGCGCTCAACCTGCTGCCGGTCCGCTGGCAGTCCGGGGTGGCGTACGGCGTTTCGGCCTCGCTGGCCTTCGCTCTGACCACCTTCCTGCTCGTAGTCTTCGGAGAGCTCACCCCCAAAGCGATTGCTCTCCAGGATCCCGAGCGCATCGCCCGTCTCGTCGCGCGCCCGATCCTGGCAGCCGCCTCCCTGCTCCGCCCGATCACCTGGCTGCTCAACCTCACCGGCTTGAAGTTGGCACGCAGCCTGGGTGCGCGCTCCGCCTCGGAGCAGGAGTTGGCGCACTCGGTCGAGGAACTCAAGATGTTGGTCTCGGCCAGCGCCGAGAGCGGCGTTGTACAGGGCGACGAGGAAGAAATGGTCCACGCCGTGCTCGACTTCGGCGATACGCTCGTGCGCCAGGTGATGGTGCCGCGCACCGAGATGGTCGCCCTGCCGGCCGATGCCCCGCTGGAAGCCGTGCTTCAGACCCTCACCGAGCAGCCGGTCACCAAACTGCCGGTGTACGAAGGCGACCCCGATCACGTCATCGGCGTCGTCCACCTTCAGGATGTCTTGCCGGCCTGGCGCCGCCCGGACGCCGCCAGCCGCACGGCGCGCGACCTCATGCGGGAGACCATGTTCGTGCCGGACACCGTGCGCATCAGCGACCTATTGCGTCGCTTCCGATCCCGCCGCCAGCACCTGGCCATCGTGCTCGACGAGTACGGCGGAACGGCCGGCCTGGTCACCCTGGAGGACCTGCTGGAGGAGATCGTTGGCGAGGTGCACGATCCGTTCGACCAGGAGGCCGAGATCCAGCCGCTGCAGGACGGCTCGATCCTGATCGATGGGCTGACCCCGACCGAGGAGTTCAACGCGCGCTTCGAGCTGACACTGCACGACCCGCACTACGACACGATTGCCGGCTACATCCTCGGCCGCCTGGGGCGCATGGCGCGCGTCGGCGACACGATCACGGCGGAGAGCGTTCGCCTGAGGGTCGAGTCGATGGATGGACTGCGCATCGCCCGCGTCTCGATTCGCCCGGTTCCACCTCCGGCCTCATGACCGTCTTCGCCGAGGTCGTCGTCGACGCCCCCCCTGTCCGGGGCGCCTTTCACTATCACCTGCCCCCCGATCTGGAAGGCCGCGTCGGTCCCGGACACCTGGTCATCGTCCCCTTCGGCAAGCGCCGCGTGCAGGGCGTCGTCACCCGCCTGCTAGACGAGGCCGAGGTCCCTGAGACCCGCCCGATCGAGGGCCTGGTCGACCCCGGCCCCGTCCTCCAGCCCGAGCAACTTGCCCTCGCCGCCTGGATGGCGGAGCAGTACCTCGCTCCGCTGATCGACTGCCTGACGCTGATGCTGCCTCCAGGCCTCAGCCAGCAGGCGGACCAGCGGGTGAGCCTGCTGGACATCTCGGCCCTCCCCCAGACCGCGGCCGAGAAACGCGTTCTCGCGCTGCTTGCCACGCGCGGCCCGCTGCGCGGCCGCCAGTTGGACTATCACCTGCCGCGCGTCGATTGGCGCCGCGCCGTCGACACCCTGGCGCGACGCGGCGCCCTGGTGCGCGAATCAATCCTAGATGCGCCGACCGTCCGCCCGCGCCGCATCCGGTCGGTGATGTTGACCGCAGCCGCACCTCCAGAGGCGTCCGCCGAATCTCTGGGCGGTACGCCTGAAGTCTCGCCAACGCCGGAAGGCGGTGCTCGAGCTGCTCGTGCGCGAACCCGGGAGCTTGCACGTGAACTGGGTGTACGCCGAGACCGGGGCCTCGGCCGACGACCTGCGCTTCCTCGAGGAGCATGATCTGGTCAGCCTGGGAGAGACCGAGGTATGGCGTGACCCTCTGGCTGACGTCGATTTCGTCCCGTCGCAGCCTCCCGAGCTGACGACTGATCAAGCCGCAGCCTGGGAGCAGATCCTCCCGGCCTTCGACGCCGCGGCCGAGCCCCCGCGGCCGTTCCTGCTCCACGGCGTGACTGCCTCGGGCAAGACCGAGATCTACTTGCGCGCCATCGAGGAGACCCTGAGGCGCGGGCGGTCGGCCGTCATCTTGGTGCCCGAGATCGCCATGACGCCGCTGACGGTCGCCCGACTCGTTTCGCGCTTCCCAGGCCGGGTCGGCCTGCTGCACTCCCGGCTGTCCGATGGCGAACGCTACGACACCTGGCGTCGCTGCCGCAGTGGACAGCTCCCGATCGTGCTCGGCCCACGCAGCGCCTTGTTTGCCCCGCTCCCCAACCTCGGGCTGCTGGTGCTCGACGAGGAGCATGACGAGTTGTACAAGGAACAGAGTCGGCCGCCGCGCTACCACGCGCGCGCCGTCGCCATCGCCTACGCACGGCTCGTCCGAGGCGTGTGCATCCTGGGCAGCGCCACACCAGATGTGGAAACGACCTACCAGGCCGAGCATGGGCGGCTTGTCCGGTTGAGGCTTCCCCAGCGCGTCCTGGGGCACCGCAAGCGATTGGCGGGGCAGGCCGAGCGCCTCGGCGTCGGGAGCCACTACCGGCAGCTTGAACTCCAGGCCGACGCCGCCGATCTTCCCCCGGTGCGTATCGTCGATATGCGCCAGGAACTCAAGGCCGGGAATCCGTCGCTCTTCAGCCGGCCCCTGCAGCAGGCACTGCAGGAGACGCTCGATGCGCACCAACAGGCCATCTTGTTTCTCAACCGCCGCGGCGAGGCCACCTTCGTCTTCTGCCGTGACTGCGGATGGGTTGCCCGCTGTCCACGGTGTGCCATACCGCTCACGCATCATCCCGGGCAGCAGGCTCTGCTCTGTCATCGGTGCGGCTACCGGGTTGCGGCTCCGACCGCGTGTCCAGACTGCGGCGGCCGCCGCGTCCGCTTCTTCGGCGCCGGCACCCAGCGCGTTCAGCTGGAGTTGGCAGAGCTGCTCCCGTCCGCCCGGGCGCTGCGTTGGGACTACGATGCGACGCGCGCCCGGGGCGCCCACGAGGTGCTGCTGGCGCACTTCGCCGGGCATCGCGCCGACGTCTTGATTGGGACGCAGATGATCGCCAAGGGCCTGGACCTGCCGCTGGTCACGCTGGTGGGTGTGGTCTCCGCCGACACCGGCCTGCATCTCCCGGACTTCCGCGCCGCCGAGCGCACGTTCCAGGTCTTGACGCAGGTCGCCGGGCGTGCCGGCCGCGGGCTGCTCGAGGGCCGGGTGATCTTGCAGACCTACCATCCGGACCACCCGGCGATCGTGGCCGCCTCGAGGCACGACTACGAGGCTTTCTATGAGCAAGAAATCGAAGGTCGCCGGCAGCTCGGCTACCCCCCCTTCCAGCGGCTTACCCGCCTCGTCTACCGCAGCCCGGATCCCGACCGGGCGCGACGTGAGGTCGAGCGCGTCGGGCGGCTCCTCCGCCGCGCCCTCGAGGAGCAGGGTGACCCCACCGATCTGATCGGCCCGGCCCCGTGTTTCTTCGAGCGGCTGCGGGGTGACTACCGCTGGCAGGTCGTCCTGCGCAGCTTCGATCCCGAGCCGCTGATTCCCCCGGACCTGCCGCAGGGCTGGGTGATCGACGTCGATCCCGTCACACTGCTCTAGACGCGCCCAACCGATGGGGTTGAGGCGATGGGTGAGTTCGCTGCTCGCCTGGGCATCTTGAGCAGCGCCGGACGCCTGTCTTCCGTGCGGCGGAGAGCAGCCGTGTCTCATTTCGCCCCCTCACCCCGTCACCCGGCGGGCATGTCCGAGGGTGAGGAGGGCGAGAGTCTCCGCGCTCGGGCAAACGCCACGCGGCCCGATGGGCCGCGTGGCGTGATCAGTCTGCAACTCTCCGGCGTCATCGGCCGATCACGTCGGAGGACGCACCCGGCTGTAGAGCGCTTCGCGGATGGCGGCAACCTGGCGTCGCATGGCATCGTCGGTTTCGAGCTGTTCGCCGATCTTGCCGCAGCCGTACATGATGGTCGTGTGATCGCGGCCGCCCAGGGCATCCCCGATCTGCGGCAGCGAGGATTGGGTTTCCTCGCGAATCAAGTACATAGCGATCTGACGCGGCAGGGCGATATCCCTCGAGCGTCTCCGCCCCAGGAGAACCGAGGGATCGAGGTCGAAGTGCTCGGCCACGGCGGCGATGATCCGATCGGCCGTCAGGGCCCCGGGGCGCGGCAGCAGGTCGGCCAGGGCGATCTCGATCAGCTCCAACGAGAGCGGCTGGTTGCTCAGGTCCGAGTAGGCCAGGACGCGGGTGAGGGCGCCTTCGAGCTCGCGGATATTGCTCTGCACGCGGCGGGCGATCAGCTCGAGGTGCTGCGATTCAACGCTGCGCCCGGCGCGTTCGGCTTTGGAGCGCAGGATGGCCAGGCGGGTTTCCAGGTCCGGCGGCTGGATATCGGCCGTCAGGCCCCACTCGAACCGCGAGCGCAGACGCTCCTCGAGGGTGACCAGCGCCTTGGGCGGCCGATCGGACGAGATCACCAGTTGCTTGTCCTGGCCGTGCAGGGCGTTGAAGGTGTGGAAGAACTCCTCCTGGGTCGACTCCTTGCCGGCGATGAACTGAATGTCGTCGATCAGCAGGACGTCGATGCGCCGGTAGCGTTCCCGGAACGCCTCGGTGGTGTGGGAGCGGATGGCGTTGATCAGGTCGTTGGTGAAATCTTCCGACGAGACGTACAGCACCTGGAGCCCCTGCGCTGCCGTGGCATTGCCGACCGCATGCAGCAGGTGCGTCTTGCCCAACCCGACGCCGCCGTACAGGAAGAGCGGGTTGTAGGCCCGCGCCGGATTCTCGGCCACCGCCTGTGTGGCGGCATGGGCCAGCCGGTTGCTGGGGCCGACGACGAAGCTCTCGAAGGCGTAGCGCGGGTTGAGGTGGACGACCGAAGCGGCCGGAACGCGCGGCACGGGGGCCGCCACCAGCGCCGGCGCGGCCTCTTCGTCGGACGGCTCGCCCTGCCAGACGACAAAGCGCACCTCGACCGTGCGGCCCGCGAGCCCGGTGAGCACGCGCTTGACCGTCGAAAGCATTCGATCCTCGAGCCAATCGCGTGCATAGGCGTTCTGGACGCCCACGATGAAGGTGCCGTCTTCGTAGGCCAGAAGCTCCGCGTCGCGAACCCAGGTGTCAAACGTCGCCCTGGGCAGCTCCATCTGGAGTTGTCCAAGGGCCGCCTGCCACATTCGCTCCGCGTTCATCCGCTTCTCCCTGGATCCGGGACGCAAATTCCCCTAGGCGGAAACGCGCCCGTCCCGGTCCGGACTATCCTGTACCTGCTTCGTGTGGTGAACCGCCGTCGGGGAGACGGCTTCCTGCATTGATCAACGCAGCCCGCCCCGCGGGGACTCTCGCGTCGATCAACAGGTGCATTCTAGCAAAGCCTCGGCCGCGGTTCAAGTCGATCCACCGCCGCTAACCCTAAAACAATCGAAGTTTTAAGACGCGGACATGTTAACGCCGAACCGGTGGATGATCACCTCGCGCCACGGTCCGCGGCCCGACCGCACTCCTGACCCGCCCCACATCCGTTGCCGCGGTTTTCAGCATCCCCAGATCTGGCGTAGAACACGCTGTGGTTACCGTCACGGTGCTCGGGTGCCTCGCACCTTAACGCCGGGCCCGACCGGCAACGCGTTTCATGCACGCGAGGAACAGGCAGAATCGAGCGTCGTCGTCGAGGCCTATTCGGACGCGGTCGAATCGGCATGCGGAAGGGCCAAAGACAATGCCTCGCGCACGCTGCGTGCTTCCATCACCTGCAGGCCCGGTGCGCCACCGAGTTCCATGCGCGTGCTGCGCGGCACGATCGCGCGGCGAAACCCGAGCCGGGAGGCCTCCCGCAACCGGGCCGGAAGCTGCGCCACGGCCCGCAACTCGCCTGACAGCCCGACCTCGCCGATCAGCACCAGGTCCGCCGGAAGCGCACGATCCCAGGTGGACGATGCCACGGCGGCGGCGATGGCCAGATCGGCGGCCGGTTCCTCGACCCGCAGGCCTCCGACGACGTTGACGAACACATCCTGCTCCGCCAGCCTCAGCCCCACCCGGCGTGTCAACACCGCCAGAGTCAACAGCAGGCGGTTCGGATCCACACCATTGGCCGTTCGCCGCGGGTGGCCGAACGACGTGGGGCTGGTCAGACCCTGCACTTCAACCAGCAGCGGCCGCGTACCTTCCATCGTCACGGCAATCGCCGAGCCCGGCGCATTGACGACGCGCTCGGCCAGGAACGCCTCGGAGGGATTCGGCACCTGCGACATCCCGGCCGCCCCCATCTCGAACACACCGACCTCGGTCGTTGCCCCAAAGCGGTTCTTCACCGACCGCAGCAGGCGGTAGGCGTGGAAGGGATCGCCTTCCAGATACAGGACGGTGTCGACGATATGCTCGAGCACGCGCGGCCCGGCGATCGCCCCCTCTTTGGTCACATGGCCCACCAGGAAGATCGCCGACCCGCCAGCCTTGGCGACGGCTTGCAGGCGCGCGGCGCAGTCCCTCACCTGTGTGATCGACCCGGCGCTCGAATCCAGTTCTGGAAGGTAGACGGTCTGGATCGAGTCGATCACCGCCAGGATGGGGTGAAGGGACTCGACATGCCCGACGATTGTGTCCAGGTCCGTTTCGCTCAGCAGGTACAGGTCATTGGGGATTGCCTGCGCCTCGAACAGCCGCTGGGCGCGGGCTTTGATCTGCCGCTCCGACTCCTCCCCGGAGACGTACAGCACCGGCCCATGGTGGGCCACCTCGACCGCCACTTGGAGCAGGAGCGTGGATTTCCCGATCCCCGGTTCGCCTCCCACCAGGACGACCGAGGCCGGCACGATACCGCCCCCAAGCACCCGGGAGAACTCCTCGATCGGCAGGGGGAGGCGCGCCTCGGCGTCGCCCTCAATCTCGTCCAGCCGGTGCGGCGCACCAGCGCCCCCGCGACCCGACGTCACCCGACGGGCCTTGGCCGGCGCCACAGCTTCGCCAACCATGCTGTTCCAGGCACCGCATTGCGGGCAGCGGCCCAGCTCCCTGGCCGCCGTGCGGCCGCATTGCTGGCAGACATACTGGGTTCGCGCACGAGCTGGCATCCCGAGAACTCCCATGGCCGCCGGCCGACACGTCAGCGCCACCGCAACCGGCGGGGCCCGTGAGATGGGTCACCCGCATCGCCCGGCGGGCCGATTTCAGGGGACGTACGGCGGCAGGTCGAGAACTAAGAACCCCCCGCCCGCCTCAGGTTGGAGGCGGAAGGGGAACTCCGATTGGTTTGGCATCTCCGTCGCTGTCGCGCCGCAGCAGGGGCCGCGCACGAACTGCGACCCGTCCGGGAGGCTGAACTCGACGTTGAACACCAGCTCTCCGGACGAAGTGATCTGCGCCAGCGCCAGGGAGCGAACCGGCAGACATTGCAGCAGACGGTTGCTGCATCCGTACCCGATCAGCCCGGCGACGTTACCGGGTTCGATCTCCGGGTTCCAGATCTGCATCGAATCCAGCGGACCGCCATACAGCGCAGACGCCTCGGCGTACTCGCCATCCGCAAGCATGCCCAGGAAGGATGATAGCGTCTGCTCGGCTGCCGCGGTGTCTGCCTCGTCTGGGGTCGACGGCGGGGACGAGCATCCCGCCGCCAGCATCCCGCCCAGGATCAAGAGCAGCCACAGCAACTTAGATCGTGGGCGCATGCGGGCCTCCGTGAACACAACGCCTTCATTATAGGGCAGGCACGAGGGCCCCCACCTGCTCCGAGATGAGCAAGGGCGACCCGGCGGGTCGCCCTTGGCAAAGCCAGGTGAGACGCTCGCGGGGTTAGGCGTCGCCTGTCGGGAGCGCCGCCTCGGCCTCGCCCTGCGGCTCGGCCTCGTCCAGGCGCAGGGCGATCTCGCCATCGGCGACGTCGACCAGCACCCGATCCCCGTTCTTGAACTCCCCCGAAAGCAGCGCGTCGGACAGACGATCTTCGACCTTGCTCTGGATCACGCGCTTGAGCGGCCGGGCGCCCATCTCCGGGTCGTATCCCAGATCGGCCAGCAGCTGGCGTGCCGCCGGAGAGGCCCGAAGCAGAATGGCGTGGTCGTGCAGCCGCCGGCCGACCTTGGCCAGCTCCAGATCGACGATCTCGGCGATCTGCTCCTTGGTCAGCGCGTGGAAGACGACGGTGGCATCGACCCGGTTGAGGAACTCGGGTCGAAAGACCTTGCGCAGCGCTTCGGTGAGGGTCTTGCGCATGTCGTCATAGGCCAGACGCTGGTCGGTGGCCTCGTCCCGCGGCAAGGCGAACCCCAGCTGGGTGGTCTTGCGGATCAGCTCGGCGCCGACGTTCGAGGTCATGACGATGATGGCGTTGCGGAAGTCGACCTTGCGCCCGCGGGCGTCCGAGAGGTGTCCTTCCTCCATGATCTGCAGCAGCATGTTGTGCGCTTCCGGATGGGCCTTCTCGATCTCATCGAAGACCACGATCGAGTACGGCCGCCGGCGCAGCGCTTCCGTCAGTTGTCCGGCATCTTCGTACCCCACATACCCCGGGGGCGCACCCACCAGCCGGCTGACGGAGTGGCGTTCCATGAACTCGGACATGTCAATCTGCACCAGCGCGTCCTCGGTGCCGAAGATGAATTCCGCCAGCGCCTTGGTGAGCTCGGTCTTCCCGACGCCCGTCGGCCCCAGAAAGACGAACGACCCGATCGGCCGCTTGGGGTCCTTGAGGCCCGCCCGGGCGCGGCGCACGGCCTTCGAGATCATCTCGATCGCCTCGTCCTGCCCGATGATGCGCTCGTGCAGTGCCGACTCCATCAGCAGCAGGCGGACGGATTCTTCCTGCGCGATCTGCGTCACCGGCACGCCGGTCCACATGGACACGACCTCAGCGATGTCTTCCGCCGTCACCTTCGGGCTGTCCTCGTTTCGCTCCCAGCCGGCGCGCAATTGGCTGAGCTTCTCTTCCAGGTCCGCCTCGCGCGTCACCAACTCCTGGGCGTCGTCGAAGCGCGCTTCCTCCACCGCCTGGGCGTGCGCCTGACGGGCGGCCTTCAGCTCGTCCATCGCCAGGCGCAGCGTCTTGGCCGCCGGGCTCTTGTACATGCGCACGCGCGACGAGGTCTCGTCGATCAAATCGATCGCCTTGTCGGGCAGGAACCGTTCGCTGACGTAGCGCGACGAGAGCAGCGCCGCCGCCTCGAGCGCCTCGTCGGTGATGATCAGCTTGTGGTGCTCCTCGTACGGCTTGCGCACGCCGTGCAGAATCTGGATCGTCTCCTCGATCGACGGCTCTTCAACCGTGACCGGCTGGAAGCGCCGTTCCAGAGCGGCATCGCTCTCGATGTGTTTGCGGTACTCGTCGAGGGTTGTGGCGCCGATGACCTGCAGCTCGCCGCGCGACAGCGCCGGCTTGAGGATGTTGGCGGCGTCCACCGACGAGCCGGCCGAGCCGGCCCCCACCAGCATGTGGACTTCATCGATGAACAGAATGGCATGCGCCGTCTTGAGCTCGTCGATCACGCGCTTCAGCCGTTCCTCGAACTGGCCGCGGTACATCGTCCCCGCCACCAGCGACCCGACGTCCAGCTGCAGGACTCGCTTTCCGAGCAGCGGCTCCGGCGTGTCGCCGGCGACGATCCGCTGCGCCAGGCCCTCGACGATCGCCGTCTTGCCCACCCCCGGCTCGCCGATCAGCGCCGGATTGTTCTTCGTCCGCCGGGCCAGGATCTGGATGACCCGCTCGATCTCCATCTGCCGGCCGATGACCGGGTCCAGCTTGCCCTCTTCGGCCAGGGCGGTCAAATCGGTCGCCAACTGGTCGACCAGCGGCGTCTTGGCTTCCTTGTCTTTCGACCGCGAGGCGGATACCGCCTGGGCGGCCTTCTGAGGCGGCTGCGCCGGGCTTTCCTGCAGCACACGACGGGTCTGCCGGCGAACCTGTTCCGGCGTGATCCCCAGCCGACGCAAAACCTCGATCCCGACGCCCTCCCCCTGGCGCACCAGCCCGAGCAACAGGTGCTCGGTGCCGATGTAGTGATGGCCCATGCGGCGGGCTTCCTCGATGGCGTACTGCAGCACCTGTTCGGTCCCGGGCGAGAGCTCGACGTGACCGCCGCCCTGCCGCCCAATCCCGGTCAAACGCTCAACCATCTCCTTGACGCGCGCCGTGTCCAGCCCAAGCTCGCGCATGACGCGTCCCGCCACGCCGCCTTCCTCGCGCATCAGGCCGAGCAGCAAGTGCTCCGTGCCGATGTAGTTGTGATGCATCCGCTCCGCTTCTTCGTGCGCCAGGCTCAACACCCGCCGGGCACGCTGCGTGAAGCGCTCCATCTTGTCGGCCACGTTGCAGCCCTCCTGTCCGGGCAACCAATTCGCCCTGAACATGTCTCATTCTACCAAACAAAGGACGTCCATTACCGCCGGCTGCGTTAGCGTTGCGTTGGAAAACAAAAGGGCCGGGCCGTGTCGGCCCGGCCCCCGGCGTCAACTAGGCCGCCGGATGGGTCTCTTCCTCCGGCTCGGGAGGCTTTTCCGGCTCGGGAAGGGTTTCCGGCTCCGGAGGGCTATCCGCTTCGAGCGGAGCTTCCGCCTCCAGGTCGGCGTCGAAATCCTCCACCGCGTCGGGCGCCGGGCGGGGCTCGTCGTCGCTCAAGTCGCGCATCGCCGATTGCCAGTCCATCTCGGCGTATTCGGCCGAGTCGACCCGCTTCAGGCTCAGCCCGATGCGCCGCCGCTGCTGGTCCAACTTGATCACCCGCAGCGACACGGTCTGCCCCTCTTCGAGCACCTCGCGCGGGTGTTCCACGCGGCGGTCGGAGAGTTCCGAGATGTGGATCAGCCCTTCGATCTCGTAGGCTTCCATTCCCTTCAGCGTGGCGAACGCGCCGAACTTAGTCAGCTTGGTAATCTGGCCTTCCACCAGCTGCCCCTCGCGGAACTGCTCGGCGATCGTCTGCCATGGATCGGGCTCGAGCTCGCGCATCGACAGGCTGATGCGTTTGCGATCGGGGTCCACCCCCAGCACCTTGACCTGCACTTCCTGCCCGACCTTGAGCAGGTCCTTCGGGTGGGCGATTCGCCGCCAGGAGATCTCCGACAGGTGCACCAGGCCGTCCGCGCCGCCGATGTCGACGAAGGCGCCAAAATCGGCCAGGCTGATGACGTGCCCGCTGCGGATTTCTCCCGCCTTGAGTTCGGTAATCAGGTGTTCCTTGAGCACCTTGCGCGCCTCGCGCGCCGCCGCCCGCTCCGAGAGGATCAGCCGATTGCGCCGCCGATCGACCTCGATCACCTTGGACACGATCGGTTCCCCGACCATCTTGCCCCAGCGCTTGTCGGGCGTCTCGCCCTCGGCGCGCCGTCGCCGCGACAGGCTGACCTGCGAGGCCGGGATAAACCCGCGCAGGTGGCCGAGTTTGACGATCAGTCCGCCCTTGTTGTAACCGGCCACCTCGCCGTGCAGCGTCTCCTGGCTTTCCAGCAGGCGCTCGGCATCCGTCCAGTCGCGCTCTTCTTCGGCGCGCGCCAGCGAGAGGACCAACCCGTCCTCCCCCCCGCCGGCGCGGATGACGTACACACTGATCTCCGACCCCACCGCCAGCGCCTCGCGGATTTCAGGCGGAAGCTGTTCGAGCTCTCGGGCCGGGATGATTCCCTCCGACTTCGCCCCGATGTCCACCAGGACATCTCCGTCGGAAATGCGGGCGATCGTGCCTCGACGTATCTCGCCTCGGCGG
Organism: uncultured Chloroflexia bacterium; assembly: GCA_963777165.1. Classification (GTDB taxonomy): domain Bacteria; phylum Chloroflexota; class Anaerolineae; order Anaerolineales; family E44-bin32; genus DYJB01. The sequence goes on along the minus strand of CAVZPO010000002.1, from coordinate 39,832 downwards.
GGGGTCTCCATGTCCAGCGACTCTCCCCCGAGGAGTGCGTCCATCGGATGCACCTCCGGCGCCCCCGATTCCTTGGGCTGGCCGGGCTCGGACCCGATGGTCTGCGGATTTTGCTCCATGAACGACGCCTTCTCCGGATCAGGATGAGAGGATTATAAAGGTAGACCGTAGTCTTGACAACGGACGGCCCGCAGGCACCGGCCGGGCCCTCGCCCCGGCGGGGTATAATGCCTTCGGAGCCCCCCATGAGCGTGGTTTACCCATTCACCGCCATCGTCGGCCAGGAGCGCATGCGTCGTGCCCTGGTGCTCAACGCGGTCAACCCGCGAATCGGCGGCGTACTGATCCGCGGCGAACGCGGCACGGCCAAGTCCACCGCCGCCCGCGCCCTGGCCGCCCTCCTGCCCGAGGTCCTGGTCGTCGCGGACTGCCGTTTCGACTGCGACCCGGCCCAGCCGACCACCTGGTGCACCGAGTGCCGGGAGCGCGTCGCCTGCGGCGAGGAACTCCCCACCGAGATGCGGCGGACGTCGTTCGTCGACCTGCCCGTCTCGGCCACCGAAGACCGTGTCGTGGGCACGCTCGATATCGAAGCGGCCATCAAACGCGGCGAGCGGCGCTTCGAGGCCGGCGTGCTGGCAGCCGCCAATCGCGGTCTGCTGTACATCGACGAGGTCAACCTGCTGGACGATCACGTCGTCGACCTGCTGCTTGACTCGGCTGCCCTGGGCATGAACATCGTCGAGCGGGAGGGCATCTCCTTCGCCCATCCCGCCCGTTACATCCTGGTCGGCACGATGAACCCCGAGGAAGGCGACCTGCGGCCTCAGCTTCTCGACCGCTTCGCGCTGTCGGTCGATATTCGGGGCCTTAACGCCCTGGCCGACCGCGTGGCGATCATTGAACGCAACCTGGCGTTCGAGGCCGATCCGGAGGGGTTCCGCGCCTCCTGGCTGCCGCAGGAGCAGGAGCTCTCGCGCAAGATCGAGGCCGCCCGACAGCTGATCGATCACGTCAGCTATAACAAGCGCGATCTGCTGTCCATCGCCGCGCTGACCTCGTCGCTTCAGGTAGACGGGCACCGTGCCGACCTGGTCATCCTGAAGGCGGCGCGGGCGCAGGCCGCCTTCGAAGGCCGGTCGGCCATCACCGACCTGGACATCGCGCTGGCTGCCGAGCTGGCGCTTCCCCATCGGCTGCGCCGCGGTCCGTTCCACCAGTCCGAGGTCAGCCTGGAAGATCTGCAAGCCCGCATCGACCAGGCGCAAGCACAGGTAGGCGCGGCCTACGAGTTCGAGCCGTCCACCGAAGAGCAGCCGGCCGATAAAAAAAAAGTGAGCCGCGTGGCGTAGCCCGCGAGGCGAGCGAGGACGAGCAGCGGCGCGGGCTGGCCGAGCCGGCGGCGCAGTCGCCGGTTGATTCGCTCCAATCCAACTGGTGGGAAGGCGGCGAGAAGGTCAAGACCGGCGAGTCGTTCCAGCCGCGTCGGCTCGAGGGCCAGCTCGACCGCATCACGCGCCGCATGGGCGGCCGCCGCACCCAAACGCGCACCGACCGCAAGCGCGGCCGCTACATCACCGCCCGCCCGGCCAACGGCGTCACGTCGGACATCGCCTTTGATGCCACGCTGCGGGCCGCTGCGCCCCATCAGATCCACCGTCAGGAACAGCGGCGTCGGGTCGCCTTCGCCATCGAGACTTCCGATCTGCAGCGCAAGGTACGCGTTCGCAAGGCTGCCAACCTGATCCTGTTCGTCGTCGACGCCTCCTGGTCGATGGCGGTCGCCGAACGCATGTCGGCGACCAAAGGCGCCATCCTGTCGCTGCTGACCGATGCCTACCAGCGCCGTGATCGCGTTGGCCTGATCGTCTTCCAGAAGGACCGCGCCCTGACCGTCCTGCCCCCGACCAATTCGGTGCAGCTTGCCCAAAGGGCCCTGGCCGACATCCCCGTGGGAGGCAAGACCCCCCTCTCGGCCGGATTGCGCCTGGCCCTCGAGACGCTGCAACAGGAGAAGCTCGTCCATCCCGACGTCCTGCCCCTGATGATCTTGCTCACCGACGGCGCGGGGAACGTCTCGATGGGCAGCCTGCCGCCTCAGGACGAAGCCCACCAGGTGGCCGACCTGCTCTGCGCGCAAGATGTGCGCACCGTGGTGATCAACATGGAGCACGCCGCCTTCGACCAGGGTCTGGCGCGTACGCTGGCCGAACATCTGGGCGGCCCGTGCTACACGCTGCATGAGCTCAAGGCCGAGCATCTCTACCGCACTGTTCGCAAGGAGCTGGACGCCGCATCCTCCCCCGCGTAGTCCAACTTCACGGAGGCAAGCATGGATCAACCCCTGGGCTATGACATCCGACTCTCCGTCCCGTTTTCCGAGGCCGAGGGGCGGGTAACCGAGGCGCTGAGGCTGGAAGGCTTCGGTGTGCTGACGCGTATTGATGTGCGCGCCACGTTCCAGGAGAAGATGGGCAAGGAATTCAGGCCCTACCTCATCCTGGGAGCCTGCAATCCGCCTCTGGCGCACTGCGCGCTGGAGAATGATCCTCGGGTGGGCCTGCTGCTGCCGTGCAATGTCGTCGTCGAACAGAGGGACGATGGGGTGTGGGCATCGATCGTCAATCCCGAGATGCTGCTGGCAGTCGGGCCACTGGCGGACAACGCCCCCTTGTGTAGTGTGGCGGCCGAGGCTCGCATCCGGCTGGAACGAGTGGCCGCCGCTCTGAGCCAAGCCCAGTAGGAAGGCGAAGACAGGCGACTCCGTTTAACCTCGCCTGCACTTTCCCCCGTTCGGGGAGAAGTACCCGGGCTCTCCCCACGGGAGGGCCGCAGCCCCCGCAGGTCCCAGGAACGAGGCGATGGGGAAGGAGCGCAACGGATAGTGAGGAGCTGAGTGTGAGGGTTGGCGAGCCGGCCGGCCCTTTCGCCTTCTCGCCCTGTCGCCCTCCCGCCTTCACACCCCGCACTCTGTCGCCCCCTCACCACCCGCCCTCCCCCTACGGGGAGGGAGCCGCGCACCCTCTCCCGTAGGGCCGCAGGTGCCACGACGTTGGGGGCAAGAGGGTTGGGGTGAGGGGGCGAAACTCAACTCTCAGATATGCACCGTAGTCAAGGGTATGGCCCGCACGTTCACCGCGTATGCGCGAGCCTCTTGGCCTGCAGCCGTTCGAGTCGATGTGTCAGGCGCGCCAGGACTTCGTCACGTCGCCAGTCCGCCGGCCAGCGGCCGAGCGCCCCAAGGGCCTCCTCGGTCCAGTACAGCGCTTGATGCGCGTCTCGGACATCCCACTCGAAGTGTTTGGCGAGTTCCACGCACGGCGTGGGATCCGCCGGGGCACGGTCATGCCATTCGGCCCACGCTGCCAGCGCCTCGGCTGCACGCCCCCCGCGTTTCATATACTCGGCCAGCCTGCGAAGCGCCTCGATGCGCAGTTCCCCATCCGACATGGTGACGGCAGACCGCAGCGCCTGTTCGGCCGGATCGACCCGCCCCGCTTGCTGGTGCCATCGTCCGACGGCCAGTGCCTCGGAGGCGGTGAGTAGGCTCGGGTCGGACTGTCGATGCCGACCGAGCACCTGGGTGGCGACCCCGACCAGCGAGAGCACGTCCATGGTGTTGTGGTAAATAACACGCTGCATGCCCTGCGTGGCGCCCGTCCGAAGATACTCCAGGTACATCCCGGGGATCAGTGCTCCGGGGATGTCGTCCTCGGTTCGGCGCAAGTGCAGGACCTGCTGCTCGATGGTGCCCATCGTGCAGTCGGGGAGCGAACGCGACCACAACCGGCGCGAGGGGTGAAGCAGATCGAGGTGGGGCGCCGCCATAAGATTGCGCCGCTGCCTCAGGCCGACGATGTAGCGCGACTCGAGCAGCGGCAGGTCGAACGCCTGACCATTGAAGGTCACCAGCCCGGTGGCCGCCTCCAGGTCCTCGAGCAGCGCGTGGAGCATCGCCGCTTCCTCGGCCGGATCGCGCAGGAAATACTGCCGCAGGCGGAAGCCCTCGGCCGTGAAGGTCCCCACGCCAACCAGAAAGGCCAACGTGCCTGCCCCGCCGGCCAGGCCGGTGGTCTCCGTGTCGAGAAACAGAAGCCCGTCCATACGCGCCTGGGCCAGCGCCGGCTGGCGGGCCACATCCGAGGCAAGCAGCGCGTCGTAGACCAGCAGATCGGACAATCGCCCCGGGCCGTGCTGATGGTCGGACGGGTAGGAGCGTTGCATCCGGTAGGCGGTGCCTAACGGAGTAGCGATCTCTTCACCATCAAGCGTGCCGCCGACCGCGCCGCGTGCCGCGGCGACGGACGCATGCGCGTTCGCACTCCGGCCAAGCTGCCTCAACCGCCGGCGCAGATCGGATGTGTTGTTCATGGTGCGGGGGGGGACCACGCGAGTCGGGATCGCATGATCAGGCACATTCTCGACTCTGCACTTGACAGATGTTTATCTGTGAAGGATGTCACATATACCCGATGACCTTCGGTAGTGGAGCCCTCAATCGGGGGATTGTACTATGGGCACCGGAGACGAGAGACGGGGCACCCCTAAGCTCATCGCTGTCTCCTCCTTTGGCGAAGGCCTCCCCCGGGTTACCCCCCTCACCGCCCCGGGGGAGGCGCCTTTAACCCCCAGCGCACTGCCAATGGCAGTGCGCTGATGTTTCTCGCGTCACCAATCTAATGCATCGATACATCCGTGGGCAGGCTATTCGCGTTTGCGCGCAAGGGGGCGTCTTCCCCTCCAGATTGCTGTCCTGTGATCGGAAGGAGAAGATGGGTCCGGGCAGCGGGCCAGGGACAGACTAGGTCGCCGCTACTCGGTCCTCAAGTCGGCAGACCTCGACGAAGCCCGCAAACCCGAGATTGCGATCAACGTTCCGACCCTCTCGAATCATTCCCTCGACACCCTGTCGGTGCCAATCCCAGCCCGCTTCGACCGACATCCACCGCGCCTGCTTGCGGATCGGATTCGAGACTGTCGGCAGCAACTGCGAAGCGAAGGTCGCGGTGACCAGCGCCGTCCCATCCTCGAATCGCGTGTGGAACTTCACCCCCAGCCCGAAAGGATAGGCATAGGTCGGCGGCGCGATCCGGACGAGCAAGGGGAACGCCCCGAACAAGTCTCCAGGGCGGCAACAATGCCAACACCTCCCGGCGCAAGATCATCAGCACTGCCGTCGGAAATGCCGTCAGCGCCGAGTAGGCCGGTCCTGTCTCACGATAGATACAGATCTCGCAGAATCCGAGCCCGACCAGCCGGCTGATTGACGCCGCGAATCGACGACGAACCCGATCGGCCGTCTGCGGGTCTTGCACCAAATCACAAAAGATGGACATCATGCGCTGCGCGGGCCGGCTGTGGGCATCCGGGGAGGGGGATCCTGGCCAGCCCCGGCCGCGGTCAGGTAGTGACTGCCGGCAGGACGACGGTAAAGCGCGATCCCTTGCCCAGTGCTGAATCGACCCAGATGCGGCCGTGGTGGCTGTCGACGATCGACTTGACGATCGACAGGCCCAGGCCCGTGCCGGAGACGTCATCCGGCACATTCGAGGCGCGGAAGAATTTATCGAACAGGTAGGGCTGCTCCGCGGGGGGGATCCCCGGACCGGTATCGGTCACGCGCAGGATCACCTGATCCGCCTCGGCCAACGCCTCGATCTTCACGCGGCCGCCGGCGGGGGTGTACTTCAGGGCGTTCTCGAGCAAGTTGCCGATCATCTGGCGTAGGCGGATCGGGTCGCCGTTGATCAGAGGCAGATCCTCCGGCAGTTCAGCTTCCAGTGCCAGTCGGCGGTTCTCGGCCACGCTGCGCAGCGTCTCGACGGCATAGCGCGCCAGGACCGCCAGCGGCGTGTTCTCGCGGGCCGAATCCAGCCCGGCCTCGATCCGCCCCAGGTCCAGCAGGTCAGAGATCAGGGCCGTGATGTGCTCGACGCTCGATCGCACGCGGCGGATGAACTCGCGCTGCTGGTCGTTGACTTCCCCGGTCCGTTCAATCAGCTCGACATAGCCGAGGATGGCGGTCAGCGGAGATCGCAGGTCGTGCGAAACAGTGGTGACGAATTCCGACTTGATCCGGTCGAGCTCCTTGAGATGCGTGATGTCCTGCATCACCAGTGCCTGGCCCACGCCCTCGATCGGCGTGCGCTGGGCATTGACCACGCGGCCGTCCTTGAGCTCGATTTCCTCCCGGCGCGGAGCGTTGCCCGGGGCGCGCATCAACGCCAGGATCTGCGGATGATCGAGCGTCTCGACCAGCGAGCGTCCCAGAAGGGGCGTGTGGGCCTCGAAGGCCACCGCCGCAGTGCGGTTGATCAGCAGCAGCCGGTTCTCAGGGTCGACGACAATCACGCCGTCCTCCGTCTGCGTCAGAATCGTCTCCAACTGGACGCGTTCGGATTCCGAGCGGTTGTACAGCCGGGCATTCTCGATGGCGATGGCGGCATAGTCGGCCATGGCCATGACCACGGTCATGTTCTCCTTGGTCAGCGAGCGCCCGGCCTTGCGGTTGTCCACCCCAAGCACGCCGATCGTCTTCCCGCGGGCGCGCAAGGGGACATATAGCAGCGAGTGCACCAGGTAGGAGGTCTTGATCTTCTGCGGGGCGGTTTCGTCCAGGATCACCGGCTGACCGCTGGCGATCACCTGGCCGGCCAGCGAGTCTTCGACCTTGAGGCGGAAGGTGCGGGCGAACTCGTCGTCGAAGTTCATCGACGCCCGCATGGTCAGCTCGCCGCTCACCTCGTCCAGCAGCAACAGGCTGCCTTCCTCGGCCTCGGTCAGGCCGACGGCCGACTCCACCACGGTCGTCAGGACTTGATCCAGATCCAGCATGGCCGTGACCGTGCGGCCGATATGTGCCAGCGCCTCGAGTTCGTGCAGGCGGCGTTCGAGGGATTGGGCTCCGGCGCGCGATTCGGCCTGCGCCTTGAGGATGTCCTGGCCCCGTCGACCGACGGTCATGGCGCGCCCGACGGCCGCCAGCAGATGCTCGGCATCGAACGGCTTGACCAGGTAGTCGGATGCGCCGGCTCGCATCGCTTCCACCGCCAGCGTCTCTGAGCCTTCGGCGGTCATCAGGATCACGGGCAGCATCGGCAGATCGCGCTTCACCCGGCGAATCAGGTCCAGTCCCTTCAGGCTCGGCATGTGTTCGTCGGTGAGTACCAGATCGGGGTGCAGCTCGCGAATCAGCGTCAGGGCCGACATGCCGTCGCCGACCGAGTACACCGTATACCCGGAGGGTTTGAGGACGGTCTGTTCGAGGAAGTTGCGGATCTCTGCCGAGTCGTCGGCGATCAGAATGGTTTCGCCCATGCTTCCTCAGCAGACGGCGGGGTTACGTTCTGAACACTAACATGGCCGCCTGCGCCCCGGAAATGGTACTTCAGTGGGCTCCCGGCCGCCGGCGCTCGGGCCTAGGAGGCGCGGGCGGGCGGTTCGCCCATTTGATGGAGGACGCTCTCGAGGTCGTGCCCGATGGCTTCCAGCGAGGCTCGCAGCCCGGGTTCCTGCACCACGCTCAGCAGGTGGGCGACTTCCTCCTGGATGTGACGCAGCCGACGGTCAAGCAGTCCCAACATCTCGTTGCTGGTCGGCACGCCAGTCTGGGCGTCTTCGATCGCCTTTTGCAGGCGCCGGGCGCGTTCTTCCAGCGCCTGGAACAGACGGGCATTGACCAGCGAGATGGATGCGTAGTCCGCCACGGCCTCGAGCATGGCCTGGCTGCGCTCGCTGAATGGACGGTGCTCTTGACGGGCGACGCTGATCACGCCGATCGGTTGGTCGCGAACCTTGATCGGGGCGATAAGCGCCGCCTTCCCCAGGCGCGCCATCTTGAACTTGCTCAGGCCTTCCCCGTAGATGTTCAGCGTCTCGCCCGACAGCAGGACCAGCGAGCTGACACCGTCATCCCAGGGATGGTGGAGCCGGGCCGCCACCGCCGGCGGAAGGTTGCGTTGCGCCCTCAGGATAAGCTGCTTCGACCGATCCTCGATCAGCAGCACCCAGCCCAGGTCCGCCTCGGTGACGTACAGGCTGCTGTCCACCAGCTTGCTGAACAGCTGCGCCTGGTTGGTCGTCGAGGTGACCGCCTTGCCGATCCCGTACAGCGTCGTCAGCTCGCGCACCCGGCGCTCGAGCTCCCGGTTGCTCTCGGAGAGCTGCTCCGCCAGCTGATGCCGCTCATGGCGCAAGCGGACCTCGCTCAGCGCCCGTTCGACGGCCGAGACCACCTCGGCCTCGCGCAGGGGTTTGACCAGGTAATCGCGCGCCCCGAGGCGGAAGGCCTGGATGGCGGCCGCCTCCATCCCCTCGGGCGCTGTGACCAGCATGGGGACTTCCATACCTTGCGAGCGCATCGCCACCAGCAGGTCTTTGGCGCTCAGACCAGGCAACGTCAGGCTGGCAACGATCAGGTCCGGGGAGAAGTTGAGGGCATGCTGGATCGCCGCCCCGCCGTCGTCCGCGGTCTGCACCAGGTACCCGAGGGGCTGCAGAACCTGGCGCGCCAGCAGATCGAGGACGTCCGGGTCATCGTCGACCACCAGGACCCGGCCGCGCTGGGTATTCGGCATCATAGGATTATGATAGCACGGAAGGACGCATGCCGCCCGAGCGCAAGCGGGGTGAGAGCCGGATGAGACCCGCTCCGCTCTCCTTGACGCCGAGCCTGCGGCGAACATAGAATCCGAGGCGCGGCGAGAGGCTTATGGAGTACAAGGACTACTACAAGATCCTCGGCGTCGAACGAAGTGCCGGTGAGAAGGAACTCAAGCGCGCCTACCGCAAGCTTGCCGTCCAGTTTCACCCTGACAAGAATCCTGGCAACCCTGGAGCCGAGGAGCGATTCAAGGAGATCAACGAGGCCTACGAGGTCCTCGGCGATCCGGCCAAGCGCGCCAAGTACGACCAGCTCGGCTCCTCGTATCAGGCCTGGGAGCGGATGGGCGGCGGTCAAGGCGGGTTCGACTGGTCGCAGTGGACGAGCGGGGCCCCCGGTGGCGTCCGCGTGGATGTCGGCGACCTGAACGAATTGTTCGGCGGCGGCTTCTCCGACTTTTTCCAGGCGATGTTCGGCGGGATGGGATCCCGCCCTCAACCCGCCCGCCGTGGCCGCGACCTGGAAACGCCTGTGCGAATCAGTCTGGCCGAGGCCTACCATGGCGCCCGCCGCGCCTTCGATCGCGATGGCAAGCGACTGGAGGTCAGCATCCCGCCCGGGGCGCGCAGCGGCACGCGCGTCCGCCTGAGCGGACAAGGTGCCGGCGGACAATCGCAGGCCGGCGATCTGTATCTGGTCGTGGAGGTCGATCCGGATCCGCGATTCGAGCGCCAGGAGGACGATCTGTCGGTGGAGGCGCCCACCGACCTGTACACCGCGCTGCTCGGCGGCGAGGTGCATGTCCCCACCCCCGCGGGCGATGTGGTGCTGACCGTCCCGCCGGGAAGCCAGCCGGGACAGACTTTCCGCCTGAAGGGCCGCGGCATGCCCCAGCTCCGTCACCCCTCCATGCACGGCGATTTGTTCGCCCGCCTGCGCGTCGCCCTGCCTGCACAGCTTTCTCCGGAGGAACGCGAACTCGTCCTCCGTTTGTCCAAGCTCTCCAAGCCCTAGCCCGAGATCGGCCTGCCGGCCGAAGTCGGTCGAATGAGGTAGAGATGAAACGTGGTGGTGCTCTTTTCCTGACGTCTTTGCTCCTGGCTGTCTTGGCCTGTATCCTTCCGACGACGGCCCCAACCGTCCTGCAGTCGATTCCAACGCTCGAGACGGTCGTCAACCCGATTGCGCCTGCCCTCGCCCCCGGCAACCCGGCGGCCCCTGCCGCAGACCTCGCCGCACTTTACCGGAACGTCGATCCTGGTGTGGTGACCATCTGGACCTTCGCCACGGTCAGCGGCGCCCATGAGACCGCGGTGCCCATCGGCCAGGGCAGTGGCTTCGTCATCGACCGGCAGGGTCACATCGTCACCAACCAGCACGTGGTCGCCGACGCCGAGGAGATCGAGGTCGACTTCCCATCCGGTACTCGCGCCTGGGCCGAGGTGCTCGGTACGGACCTGGACTCCGACCTGGCGGTGTTAAAGGTGGACGTACCGGCGGATAAGCTGTTTCCACTGCCCCTCGGCGACTCGGACCAGGTGCAGGTGGGCGATACGGTGATTGCCATCGGCAACCCGTTCGGACTGTCGGGCACGATGACCAGCGGGATCGTCTCGGCCATCGGACGGACGCTTGACTCCGAGCGCGCTTCGCCCGGCGGGCAGCCGTTCAGCTCCGGCGATATCCTGCAGACTGATGCCGCCATCAACCCGGGGAACTCCGGCGGTCCGCTGATCAACCTTCAGGGTGAGGTCATCGGCGTCAACCGCGCCATCCGCACCGAATCGTTCACCGTGTCCGGCGACGCAGCGAACTCCGGCGTCGGTTTCGCCATCCCGGTCAACATCATCAAGCGCGTCGTCCCCTCGCTGATCGAGGCAGGGCACTACGATTATCCGTACCTCGGCATCTCCAGCCTGAGCCAGAGCACGCTCAACCTGAACACGCTCGAGCAGCTCGATCTGCCGGCCGACACGGTCGGGATCTACGTCACGTGCGTGGCCGACGGCGGACCGGCGGACCAGGCCGGCGTGCGCGGGGCGGGCGCCTGCGAAACCGGCGACCTGCTCCCCGGCGGCGACCTGATCGTCGCCATCGATGGACACCCGCTCGAAACCTTCAACGACTTGATCTCCTACCTGGTGAGCAGCACAGAGGTGGGTCAGCAGATCGTGATCACCGTAGTCCGTCAGGGAGAAGAGGTCGAACTCACGCTGAGCGTGGGGGCGAGGCCCTAAGCCCCACGCCGATTCAGAACCGATCCGCGTTCCCGGGAGGTGCCCGAGCTCACCGAGCATGACCTTCAGGAGCTGATTGGCTCCCGCCCGCCGCATCCGGCATCGAGCGTCTAGCTCCACGTCGACCCGACGGCCAGGTCGAGCGACACCCACAAGCTGCGTTTGCGCCAGATGCTCAAGGAACTCGGCCCCGCCGCCATCGACGCGCAGGTCGTCCTGCGTTTCGTGGAGCAGAATACGGCTGGTCCAGCCGCAGCCTGGCCCTGTTCTCCTGCTCGCCCGCCGCCTTCTTCCGCGCTTACGGGCTGATGGTTCCGCTTCGGAGCCGGGCGCGCTTTGTCGACAGTTCCTACCTCAAGCCGTTGCTGGACACCTACGGCGAGTTCGGCGTCGCCGTGGTCGAACATGCCGTCCGCCGTGTTCTGGCGGAAGGAGGCGAGATCGACGTCCTTTCACCCGAAGCCGGGGAAGGGATCCTCTGCAGGATCGGCGCGTTCCTCCGACACGAAAACCCGGCGCAGTGATCTGCGCCGGGTTCCTGAGGTCTCGCCGCAAAGACCGAAGGGCTATCCGCCCGACAGCGCCTTTTCCATCGTATCGAGGCCGTTCGCCAGTACCTCCAGGTCCCTTCGGGCCGCGAAGGGATCGCTCTCGAGCTCACTGACGGCCAGCGCCAGCCGTTCGCGCAGAATCTGTACGTCCGCCTGCTGTGAGCCGACAATCGCCTGCTCCAGCACCGCGAGCTGACTGTCGACGCTCGCCAGGGCCTTTGCGGCCTCTTGCGCCTCCCCGCCGGCGGCCAGGACGAGCTGCGCTTGCAGCGTGCCGACCGTTGCCTTTAGCAGGGCGAAGCTCTGATCCAGTTTAGCCTGCCCCACTTTGAGGGCTACATTCTCAGCCCGAACAGCCTCCATCTGGGCAACCTGAGCCCGCAGATCAGTCAAGTCCGCCTGGAGGACACCTTGCTCTTGTTCGAGCACCGCTACATGCTGCTGAAGCGGCCGGACCTGCGCCATCCAGGTCGCACCGAGCCCCAGGGCGAAGACCACCAGCAGCCCCGTCGCCCAACGGAGCGCCTGCGACCGCCTTGACTTCGATGGTGAGGCAGGCGTGGGTTTGGGGATGGCCGGCTTTGGCCCGGTGCCGGACGGCATCGGCTGTGCGACGGCCGGCATAGGCTCAGGGACGGCCGGTGTGGACGGAACGGGAGTCGGTTCGTTCATCCCAATGCTCCTTTTCTTCTATCTTATCTGTAGGTCAGTGGGTCGTCGAGGTCGAAAGGAACGGCGCGTGGCCGCCTGCGTTTCGGGGCGACGAGCCTGACGGTCAGCGCACCGAAGGCGAAACCGCCGATGTGGGCCCACCAGGCGATTCCGCCGAAGTCCCCGGCGGCGCCCAGCGTTAGCAGGCCGGACGACAACTGGGAGAGAAACCAGATCCCCAGGTAGATGAAGGCCGGGATCTCCACGAGCCAGGGAAGAACGATCAGCAGCACCAGCGTCAGCACGCGTGCCGAAGGGAAGAGGACGATGTAGGCACCCAGCACGCCAGCGATCGCGCCGCTGGCGCCGATCGTCGGGAGCGACGAGCCGGAGGCGAAGGCCACTTGCGCCAACCCGGCCACCACCCCGGACGCCAGGTAGAACCCCAGAAAGCGACTGTGACCCATCCGGTCCTCGACGTTGTCGCCGAAGATCAACAGCATCCACTGGTTGCTGATCAGGTGGTACCAACTGCCGTGCAGAAAGATGGACGTCCCCAGTGTCAGCCAGCCCACCGGGTGGGCGAATGACAGCCGCGCCGGGACCAGGCCGTAAGCCAATGTCAGGCGCTCGAACGCCCCGGATTGCAGAAATCCCATGCTTACAAAGACTGCCACGCTGAGCGCGACGAGCGTCCAGGTGACATACGGGCGCGAGCGGGAGCGGACGGTGTCGCGCAGAGGAAACATGGCTGCTGGTTAAAGACAATGGGCGGCTTACGCCGCCCATTGTACCGGAAGTGCTCAGTCGAGTCAGCCGGCTCGGACCTTGATCGTCTTGGCCTTGGCTTCCTCGGCGATCGGCAGCCGCAGCGTCAGCAACCCATTCTCGATCGTTGCCTCGGCCTTGGACGCGTTCACCGCCTCGGGAAGCCGCAGGCGGCGCTCGAAATCTGCCGGGCACATCTCACGCATCAGGTAGTCGCGTTCCTCAGTCTCTTCGGCCTTGGGTGTGCCGCGCAGCAGGACGATGTCATCGTGGATCTGGATCTCGACTTCCTCGGGCTTGAGCCCGGGGACGGCGGCCCGGATCACGTATGCGTCGTCTTCCGTCGAGACGTCGACGGGCATCCGGCGGCCACCATTGAAGCCCTGCGGGGCATAGCCGGCGAATCGGTGGAAGTGCATCGGGCGGGTCAGGTAGTAGCTATTCATCGTGTGTCCTCCAGAGTTACCAATTGCGGGATCGCAAGCATGGCCTCATGCTAGTCTGGCCGCATCAGACGCCGGTCAGCGGCGTCTAGGAGAAGCGTTAACGGACCCACTGATGGGCGTCTAATGCCCTTCCGATGTCGCTCCAATGCCTGGGGGTTAGCGTAAGGTTGCCGTCATCAGAGTCTGGGCGGGGAGTCCAACATGAAACTGGATCAGTACACCGAGAAAGCACAGCAAGCCGTACTCGACGCACAGCGCCTGGCCCAGGAGGGGCGGCACGCGGCGATCGAGCCCCTGCATCTCCTTCTCGCCCTGGTGCGCCAGCCGCAGGGTGTGGTCGGCGCCATTGTCACGCGCCTGGCGGGCAGCACGGCCCTGCTGGTCGACGCGCTGGAGAAGGACCTCACGCGGCGTCCACAGGTTCATGGCGATTCCCCCCCGACCTCCGGCTTGTCCAAGGCGGCCGCCGACGTCCTGGCCGCTGCGGAGCGACAGGCGACGAGCATGAAGGACGACTACGTCTCCACCGAGCACTTGCTCCTGGCGCTGGCGGCCGGGCCGGAGGCCGCCCGCTTGCGCGGCTTCGGGCTGACGCCGGAGACCATCCTCCAAGCGCTCAATGCCGTGCGCGGCTCGCAGCGCGTGACCAGCCCCCACCCCGAGGAGACCTTCGAGGCCCTCGAGAAATATGGGCGTGACCTTACCCAGCTCGCCCGCCGGGGCAAGCTGGACCCGGTGATCGGCCGGGATGAGGAGATCCGGCGCACCATCCAGGTCCTTTCCCGCCGCACCAAGAACAACCCGGCGCTGATCGGTGAGCCCGGGGTGGGCAAGACGGCGATCGTCGAGGGCCTGGCCCAGCGCATCGTCAATGGCGATGTGCCCGAGGGCCTGAAGAACAAGCGCATCGTTCAACTCGACCTGGGCGCCCTGGTGGCCGGGGCCAAGTACCGCGGTGAGTTCGAAGAGCGACTCAAGGCCGTTCTCAAGGAGGTCACCGACGCCGCCGGCGAGGTGATTCTGTTTGTCGACGAGATGCACACCGTCGTGGGCGCCGGCGCGGCCGAGGGCGCCATGGACGCCGGCAACATGCTCAAGCCGATGCTGGCGCGCGGCGAACTCCACCTCATCGGCGCCACGACGCTCGACGAGTACCGCAAGCACGTCGAGAAGGACGCCGCCCTCGAGCGCCGCTTTCAGCCCGTGCTGGTGGAGGAGCCGAGTGTGGAAGACACGATCAGTATCCTGCGCGGCTTGAAGGAGCGCTACGAAGTTCATCACGGCGTCCGCATCCAGGATGCCGCCGTGATCGCCGCCGCCACGCTCTCGCACCGCGTCATCGCCGACCGCCATCTCCCGGACAAGGCCATCGACCTCATCGATGAGGCCGCCGCACGGCTGCGCACGGAGATCGACTCCAAACCGCAGGCCCTGGACGAAGTCGACCGCCACCGGATGCAGCTCGAAATCGAGCGCCAGGCGCTGAAGAAGGAAAAGGACAGCGCCTCGGCGGAGCGGCGGACGCGCCTGGAGGCCGAACTTGCCGACCTGCGCGAGCAGTCCGACCAGCTCCGCGCCCGCTGGGAGAGCGAGAAGCAGGCGATCGCCGCCCTGCGCTCGCTTAAAGAGAAGATCGAACAAACCCGGAATGAGATCGAGCAGGCCGAGCGACGCGCCGACCTGGAAGCCGCGGCGCGCTTGCGCTACGGCACGCTGCGCGATCTGGAGGCCCGCCTGAAGGAAGGCGAGCAGCGCCTGGCCGGGTTGCAGGCCTCGGGTGCTCTCCTGAAGGAGGAGGTCGACGCCGAGGACGTCGCCCAGGTCGTCGCCCGATGGACCGGCATCCCGGTCTCACGATTGCTCGAGGGCGAGATGGAGAAGTTGATCCACATGGAGGACCGGCTGCGCGAGCGCGTGGTCGGGCAGGAGCCGGCGCTGCAGGCGGTGGCCAACGCCGTACGTCGTTCTCGCTCCGGGCTGCAGGACGTCGACCGGCCGATCGGGTCGTTCATCTTCCTCGGGCCGACGGGCGTCGGTAAGACCGAGCTGGCCCGCGCCCTGGCCGCCTTCCTGTTCGATGACGACCGCGCCATGGTGCGCATCGATATGGGTGAGTACCAGGAGAAACACACCGTCTCGCGTCTGATCGGGGCGCCGCCCGGCTACGTCGGCTACGAGGAGGGCGGGCAGCTCACCGAGGCCGTGCGCCGCCGGCCGTACTCGGTCGTCCTGCTGGACGAGATTGAGAAGGCGCACCCGGAGGTGTTCAACGTCCTGCTCCAGCTGCTCGACGACGGCCGCCTGACCGATGGCCAGGGCCGCACCGTCGACTTCCGCAATGCAGTCGTGATCATGACCAGCAACCTCGGAGCCGAATTGTGGGCAGATGCATCAGCCTCCGAACGCACGACCGAAGACCAGGTGCGAGGCCAGCTCACGCGTCACTTCCGGCCGGAGTTCCTCAACCGCGTCGATGAAGTGGTCGTGTTTCACCGCCTGACGAAGGAAGACCTGGCGCGTATCGTGGAGATCCAGCTGGGCCGCCTCACCCGACGAATCGAGGAGGCCGGGTACCACCTCGAGGTGACACCGGCAGCGCGTGAGCACCTGGCCGAAGCCGGCTACGATCCGGTGTACGGCGCTCGTCCGCTCAAGCGGGTCATCCAACGGGAGCTACAGGATCCGCTGGCGCTTCGTCTGTTGAAGGGCGAATTCCGGCCGGGGGAAACGATTCGTGTCGGCCCCGCGGAGGGCGGTCTGACGTTCGCAGCCGTCGTGGAGGGCGAGGCGATTTCGGCCTGATGACGCGCCTCAGCCAGCCGGTTGTTCGCGGAACAACCCCCACCCCAACGCTCCCCCTGACAGGGGATGGGAGGGTCATCAAGGGGGAATCAGCATGCCCGTGCGCCGTCCCTCCGCACAACCACAACCCGTTGCCCCTGAGCTCCTGCATCACGCCCGCGAATCGCGGCAAACGCCCACGGCAGCCGAGAAGCGGCTGTGGGTCGGTCTGTGCGCTCACCGCCTCGGCCCCCACATCCGCCGCCGCACCCATCGGTGGCCCGTTCATCGTGGACTTCTTCTGCGCGGACGCCGGCCGTTGCATCGAGGTTGACGGCGACACGCACGCCGAGCCCGGGCAGCCCGAGTACGACGCGGCGCGGGCAGCCTGGCTCGGCCAGCTCGGCTCCCGGGTCATTCGCTTCACCAATGCCGACGCCTTCGTAAACCTTGCCGGCGTGCTCGAGACTATCCGGTCGGCGTGTCAGGAAGAGAGGGCGCAGGAAACTACCTGATCGGCGCGTGGGCCGTGGAGCGCACGATCACTCCAGCTCGTACCGCAGCACCTGCGTCCCGTTCACGACCCACAGCCGCCCCTGCTCGTCGATCGTGATCCCGAATGGCGGACCTTGGACCTCGACCCGATGGACGAAGCGGCCGTCGCGTTCGAAAACCTCGACGCCCCACGAGTTGCCAATGTAGACACGGCCCTGCCCGTCGACGGCAATCGACAGGGGCGCGCTCAGTTGGCCGAGTTCGTTACCGGCGCTGCCAAACCGATTGACATAGCGGCCTGTGGCGTCGAACCGCAGGACGGCGTTGTTGAATTGTCCGAGCGCGAGTAAGTCGCCGCGCCCATCGGCGGCCACGCGCGTGCTGAGTTCCGAGTCCCCCGTCTGGCCGCTCACCGCCGATTCGATGACCAGCTCCACATGCCCGTCGCCATCGAAGACCACGAGGTCATCTCGATTCCCGTACCATGCCGCCAGCAGGCCGCCCCCAGGCAGCAGGACGATGTCCTCGAACTGATCGCCCGGCACATAGACCACCGCCTCAATCTCGGCGCCGCTCATGCCGTCGCGCACGACGATCCGGCCGCGCTGGACGGTGTAGACCACGCCGTCCCGTCGGACGGCCATCCCGGTGAGAGGGAACTCGCGGTCGGCGAACCACTGCGTAAGGAACGCGCCGTCCGGGGCGAAGGCCTGGATCCGGCCACCCTGATACTCGCCCACATAGATGCGCCCATCGGCATCCAGGCCGATGCTTCGGGCATCGGTGAAAAGCCCGGCGCCGATTCCCTCGCCGCCAAAGGACAAATCCGGCTGGAGCACCGGCTCTTTCAGAATGCCCGGAAGCACCGTTGAACCGACCGCCGCACCGATGCCGACCACCAATCCCGCCACGCCGATGCCGACCGCGACCAAGGTCAGGGCGATGACGGCCACGACAATTCCCTTGCCGGCGCGCCCCGCGGCGGCACGTGTTGCGCCGTCAGTCTGGATGCGAATGACGACCGACGCGGGCTGCCGCCGCTCGCGCAAGGCGTCCGGCACCACGACCGTCGTGCCGCAATGCGGGCAGCGTACGCTCGCCGCCGGGGCCCTCTCCAGGCCGATCGGTGCACCGCAGTTGGGACAGTCGAAGTCTTCGGGCGTGCCTGTCATCTCCGTCGCCTCATGTAGCCAAGTCCGCATGCCTTGCGCCCGACGCTCCCGAGGCGCAACCCCCAACCCTCCCCCCTGCAGGGGGAGGGTTGGGGTGGGGGTCACCGCCTCAAGCGCGCCGCGTAGTCAGTCTGAATCCGGTCGTACTCTTCATCCATCAGTGGAGAGGAGATGACGAAATCCGCCGTCGAGCGGTTGCACGCCGTCGGGATGTTGTACAACACGGCGATGCGCAGCAACGCCTTGACATCCGGATCGTGCGGCTGCGGCTCGAGCGGGTCCCAGAAGAAGATCATGAAGTCGAGCGCCCCTTCGGAGATCATCGCCCCCACCTGTTGATCACCGCCCAACGGACCACTGAGCAAGCGCGTCACCTCCAGGCCAAGCTTGTCGACGATCATCTTCCCAGTGGTGCCGGTGGCAAACAACTCATGCCTGGCCAGCGTCCCCCGGTTGTAGCGTGCCCACTCGAGCAGGTCCTGCTTGCGGTTATCGTGCGCCACCAGGGCGATCCGCTTGCGGGTCCCGATTGGAATCACCTTCCCCATCGGCTCCTCCCCTTCGTCTGACTCACCACGCCTTCCGGCATTGTCACCCCCTCGGCGCGGTCACGAGGATCGCCGGGGGGTTCTCCAAGTGCTTCTTCACGGCGCACTGGTCGGCTGCCCGCACGACGGCCTCGCGGTACTTGTCCGGGAAGCCCGCCGGGAGCAGGATCTCGATTTCCACCTGATCCGTCATGCCCGTGGCCGGGTTGCGTTGCGTGCGCTGGATCAATCGAACGCCTTCGCTGGAGAGGCCGCGTTGGCGCAGGAAGCCGAGGACGTAGATCCCGGCGCACGTTCCCAGCGACGACAGGAACACGTCGAACGGCGTCGGCGCCGAGCCCTCACCACCGCCGGCCGGCGGCTGGTCGGTCTGCACAACATACGTCCCGAAGCTGGCGTTCACTCGAGCGCCGCCCGGAAAGGTGATCTCCATCTCCATGTGCTCGCTCCACTTCCGGGCGTATGGCTTGACGGTGCACCCGGTTCATCAGCAGGGACAGCCCCACGGCAATATGGTCGCCGCCGCCGGGTGGGGCCGTCCGGGGTGGGAATCGGTGGGGCGGCCGGCGGCCGCCCCACGACACGTCGAAGGGGGTCAGAAGCCCAATGCCCTGAGCGGGGCGTACAGCAGGTCGGGGTAGTAGGCATCCAGCAGGAACAGCAGGCCGACGCACAACGCCATCAGGAGCAGGCAGCCGCAACCGGCGAAGATCCAGCGCCGGGCACCAGCTTTCTCGGCCGGGACGACCTCTCCCTCGATTGCGGCCGGGGCCGGCATTGCGGCAGCCGCAGGGCGCGGCGCGGCGGGCGCAGCTGCCCGTACAGGTGGAGCCGCGGTCGCCTTCCCTATCGGAGCGCCCATTATGGTGGCGGCCGATTCCGGCGAAGTCGAGTCGAAGGTCAACGTCACAATCTCGCCCAGACCCAGCAAGTCCCCGCCATTCAAGACCCGAGGCGCCGCCAGGCGGTCCCCGTTGACGAACGTCCCGTTCGTCGACCCCAGGTCCTCCAGCACGTAGCCGGCCGGCGTGCGGGTGATCCGAGCGTGCTGCCGGGAGACCTCCGCGTCCCCAAGGACGACGTCGTTGGTGACATCCCGGCCCATCATCGAGACTTCTTTGGTCAGATCAATTACCACGCCAGGGTTGGGTCCAGTTCGGACGATCAGGCGGAACGCTGCCGCGGGCATACAGTCCTCCTTGCAGGGCGATGCAAATCAGGGTTAGTCTACAGTTTGGGTGTTCCGGCGTCAACCGGGTTCTTGGGGGCAGGACGCACGATCAAACGCAAGCCCTGCACGTCCATGACCTGGACGCGCTCCCCGCCGGCGATGGCGGGCGCCCCGGTCTCCACCTCGGCCGACCACAGCTCGCCGCCCACCTGCACTGTCCCGGCCGGCGCCAGCGTGCTGCGCGTCTCCCCCATGCGTCCGACCAGGACTTCCCGTCCGACCTCGACCGGGCGTCGATGCGCCCGCAGCACGAATGTCAGCATGACGAAGAACCCGGCCGCGGTGAGCAGGCCCAGGCCCACCACCAGCGGCACCGAGACGCGTTGGAAGGAAGGCGTACCCGGCGAGTTGAACAACACCAGCGCCCCGGCGATGAACGACGCCACACCGGTGAGCGTCAGCGCGCCATGGGTTGGGGCTTTGAGGTCGATCACGAACAGGACCAGCGCCATGACAAGGAAGACCATCCCGAACCAGTTCACGTCCAGGATCCCGAGGCCGTAGCCTCCCAGCGCCAGGCAGACGACCCCGATGAACCCCGCCGCCCATCCACCCGGGCTCGAGATCTCGATCAGGATCGCCTGGACACCGACGGTCATCAGCAGCAGGACGATGTTCGGGTTGGTGAGAATCTGGAGCAGCTGTTCGGTCAGCGTCTGGGAGATCGCCTGGGGAAACGCCCAGGCGGTCCGCAGGACATGCTGCTCCCCCTCCAATTCGACGCTCGATCCGTCGAGTTGACGGAGAAGATCAGGGATGTCGTTGGCGATGCGGTCGACCAGTCCCGCCTGAAGCGCTTCGCCGGCCGACGCGGCGGTGGCCGATTCGATGGCCGCTTCGGCCAGCGCAACCGCCGAAGGTCCCCGGCGTTCGGCCAGCGCTCGCGCCTCGGCCTTCAGAATCTCCTTGACTTTGGCGGATTCCGTAGCCGCCAGGTCCTCGCCCTGCCCACCCACGGGGCTGGCGGCGCCGATGGCGGTTTCGGGCGCCATGGCAGCGGCGTGTCCGGCCAGGACAAGGATCGTCCCGGCGCTGCCGGCGATGGCGCCACGCGGGGCAACAAAGACGATCACGGGCACCCGGCTGCCGCGTATCGATTGAACCATGCGGCCCATCAGGTCGATCGATCCACCCGGGGTATCGAGTTGAAGCACCAGCGCTTCGGCCCGGCGCGCCTCCGCCAGCCTCAGCCCACGGTCGAGATACTCTGCCATCGCGGGCGTCAGCGGGCCCCGGGCCTGGAGCACCAGGACCACGGCCTCCGACTGCGCCTGCGCGTGCGGGCTCGCCCCCAGCAGGAGCGCCGCCCCAAGGATCCAGCCCAACCACCCGAGTCGCCGAAGCATGCCGTTCTCCCAACCTCATTATACGGCGGCGAAGCAACCCGACTTGTCGCCGGGAGGGTTCGCCTTATAATCACGCTGCAGCCATCGTCCGCGGTGGAGGCCGAGAAGGACCTGCCATGATCGTCATCGAGCGTTCAACGTTTCGCGACGAGAGCGGGGCCATCAGCCTGGAGAACCGGCTGCGCGGCGCGCTGAGGTTCGGCCTGCGCTGGCATGGCGAGATGGAGGCCCAGCAGACCGTCACCCAGAGGCTGGCCAAGAGCCTGGGGGACGAGCACGTGCTGGTCCGGAACCAGATCGTGCCGGGCACCGATGTCATCATCCCTCTCATCCTGCTCAGCCCCCAGGGCGTGCGGGTGCTGGTGCCCACGCCGATCCGCGGCATCTATCGGGCGAAGCTGGATGAATGGCTGACCTTTGACGGCGGCGCTCGGCGCTTCAAGCGCGTGCGCCCCAACCTGCAGGGGATCTCCCTCAACATGGCCGTGCAGCTGCTGCGCTTCCTCAAGAGCCAGGGCTACCCGCTGCCCGAGATCGAATCGGTCTTGCTCTTCACCAATCCCCGGACGCACGTCGACACGGCGCGCCCGAGCGTCCGCATCGTCCTGGCGGACGCCATCGACCACTTCGCTTCCAACCTGCAGAAGTTCCCGGCCATCATGGACGGGGAAGACATCGGCGCGGTGCTCGACTCGCTCGCCTCGCCCAAGGTGGCCGAGCCCGTGGCTGAGGCCGTTTCGGCCGCACCTGCCGGCCTGGCCGAGGTCGTGGCGCAGCGCAGATCCGAGGCGCAGGCGGAGCTGGCCGCGGCGCACGCGACGCAGGCTCCGTCGCAGCCCTCCGAACTTCTCGAGGAGGAAGAGGCCTGGGCCGCCGGGCCTTCGGGTGCCGCCCCGCGTGTCCGCCCCGGGGCGATGCGCGCCGCCCATCGCGCTCCATCGCCTGCGTCTTCCGCCTCGCAGGCCGCCGAGGCCTTTGTCGATGCGCCGATCGCCGCCCCTGAGCCGCTGCCGCGCCCGACCTCTCGTCGGCGGCGCGGCGGAATCACGCGTCGCCAGTGGGTGATCCTGCTGACCATCCTCATCCTTGGCGAGGTGATTATCGTGGGGGCATTCGCCTACGTCCTGATCTTTGGGATGCCGTTCGGTTAGCACCGGCGCCTGGCCGAGGGCTGCCTTGCCTCCGCGTCTTTCCATCATCCTTCCGGCCCACAACGAGCAGGACCGTCTTCCCGACAGCCTGACCCGCATCCTGGGGTTCCTGGCGGCGCAGTCGCTCGAAGCCGAGATCCTCGTGGTCGAGAACGGCAGCACCGACCGCACGGCCGAAGTGGCGGAGACGTTTGCCCGGACTCACCCCGGCCTGCGTGTCCTGCGCGAGATCCGGCGCGGCAAGGGCCTGGCTGTCCGCCGTGGGATCCTGGCCGCCACCGGCGACTATCGATTCATCTGTGATGTCGATCTGTCGATGCCCATCGAACAGGTGACGCGCTTCCTGCCGCCGGCCCTGGCGGACACGCCGATCGCCATCGCCTCGCGTGAGGCACCCGGTGCGGTTCGCTATGACGAGCCTGCCCACCGCCACTGGGTCGGCCGGGGCTTCAATCTGCTCGTCCGACTGCTGGCCGTTCCCGGCCTGCACGACACACAGTGCGGCTTTAAGTGCTTCCGGGCCGATGCCGCCGAGGAGCTCTTCCGGCTCCAGGTCCTCGACGGCTGGACATTCGATGTCGAGGTGCTTTTTCTGGCGCGCCGCAGGGGCTACCGCGTGGCCGAGATCCCGATCCCCTGGTACTACGTCCCCGGGAGCCGCGTGCGCCTGGTCCGCGACTCAGTCTCCATGCTCACGGACCTGCTGCGCATCCGTTGGTATGCCGCCCGCGGCCGGTATGGCGCTCCACGCTGACCCTCCCGCCTGGCCCGATCTCCTCCACGAACAGCAACTGTGGGACGGCGGAACGCGCCTGGTCGCCGGGCTGGACGAAGCCGGCCGCGGGGCCTGGGCGGGTCCGGTCGTCGCCGCCGCGGTCGTGCTCCCTTCGGATCAGGTCGACCTGCCGGATCTTCTGCGCGGTGTGCGCGATTCCAAGCTCATGACTCGCCGGCAGCGGGAGCGCTGGGCAGCCAGCATTCGCGCCTGCGCCCTGGCAGTGGGCGTCGGCGAAACACCGGCCGAGCAGGTCGACGCAATGGGGCTGATTGCCGCCACGCGCGCCGCCATGCGCGCCGCGCTGGCGGCGCTCTCCCTTTCCCCGGACCATCTGCTGATCGATCACCTCCGCCTGACCGGGGTTCGCATGCCGCAGACACCGTTGACGCACGGCGACGCACGCGCCCTTTCGATTGCCGCGGCGTCCGTGATTGCCAAGGTGAGCCGCGACGCGCGCATGCTCGAGCTCGACGTGGCGTATCCCGGCTACGGCTTTGCGCAGCATAAGGGCTACGGCACCGCGCGCCACCGCCAGGCCTTGGCCGACCTTGGGCCGTCGCCCATCCACCGCCGGACGTATTCCCCGGTCGCCCTGCGCTTGCAGTTGGATTTCCCGGCCCGCGCCTAGGCGCCTGGCGCCCCTCCCAAACTCTGACCATGCGGACAACCGCCTCGAGCCTGAGGGCATGAGGAGGATGGGCCGCGGAG
Organism: uncultured Chloroflexia bacterium; assembly: GCA_963777165.1. Taxonomy (GTDB): domain Bacteria; phylum Chloroflexota; class Anaerolineae; order Anaerolineales; family E44-bin32; genus DYJB01. Next base: position 16,367 of record CAVZPO010000002.1, on the reverse strand, counting down.
GACCTACGGGGTGAGGGTCGGGCTGCCGCCCTTAGCCATGCGGGAATGCGGTGTGCAAAGCCTCACGGGCCAGCCTTGGGCGGGGCAGTCTCCCGGCTTGGCAGCGCCTGAGCCGGTGTCCCAAGCCCATGCGACCGGGTGTGGGGCCTCAGGGGTGCGGCAGCCAGATGGTGAATGTGCTGCCCTCGCCGGCCCGGCTGTGCACGCTGATGCGGCCCTTATGCCGGCTGAGGATCTCCTTGCAGATCGAAAGTCCCAATCCGGTGCCGGGCGTCCCCATCCGCCGGCTGGCGGTGCCGCGGTAGAAGCGTTCAAACACGTGCTCCACTTCGTCCGCGGGAATCCCCAGCCCGGTATCCGTCACACGGAGCGTCACCCACTTGACGCCGTCGTCGGCGGTCACCCCGGTTCCAATGGACACGCGTCCGCCAGGGAGCGTGTAGTTCATGGCGTTGGTCATCAGGTTGGCCACGACCTGTGAAAGCATCCGTTCATCCGCCAGCACCCCGGGGAGATGATCATCCGGTTGGAAGCTCATCTCGATCCGGCGCTCGTCGAACAGCCGTTTACGATCGGCAACCAGTCCGCGTGCCAATTCATTCAGATTCAAGAACACCGGCTGCGGCGGATGGGTGCCGGCATCCAGGCGTGAGATCGCCAGCAAGTCCTCAATCAGGTCTACCAGGCGCTCGGTCTCCCGATTGAGCGTTTCGAGGTACTCGGCGAATCGTTCCCGATTCGCCTGGCCGATCAACTCCAGGTACAGACGGATGTTGGTCAGCGGCGTGCGCAGCTCGTGCGAGACGTCCGCCACGAACTGGGTCTTAAGGCGATCGGCTTCGGTGGCATGTTCCAGCGCCTCTGCCAGCCGCGCCGTCCGCTCGGCGACCGTCTGCTCCAAATCGGTGCTGTGCCGACGAAGCCGGTCGTACAGGGCCGCATTCTCGATGGCCACGGAGACCTGGTCGGCCAGCAGCGAGAGCAGCCGGGCGTCGTCATCGCTGAGGCCGTGCAACACCGGCGACTCGACGTTCAGCACGCCGATGACCACGTTTCCTTTGTGCAAGGGAACGACGATCTCCGATCGCGTGGTGGCGATCGCCACGACGTAATCCGGATCGAGGCGAACATCCGGAACCAGGGATGTCCGGTCGGTCCGGGCCACCCGACCGACGATCCCTTTCGAAAGCGGGATGTGCAGTCCGACGGCGCGCTCATGTCCCTGCGCGGCGCGCGTGATCAGCTCCTCGCCCTCCACAAGCATGATCTCGACGTTCGGGTATCGCAGGACCTCAGCCACCTGCTGGCAGACCTCTTCGAGAAGCGGCTGCATCTCGAGCCGTCGACTGATGACCTGGGCCACCTGCTGCACCACCACCTGCTCCCGATACCGGCGCTCCAGCTCCTCGAATCGGGCGGCGTTCGAGATCGCCAGGGCTACCTGCCTGGAGATGGCCTCCAGCAGATTCAGGTGCGCCGGGTTGAAGATCTCATCGCCCAGAATCGTCAGGACGCCCAGCAGGCGATCTCCGACCAGCAGCGGCGAGCTAATGGCACTGCCTCCGGCCTCATCGACCCCCGGAAATTGAACCCAGCGCGCGTCGGCATGCACGTCGTCCACGCGGCACGCCTGGCGGCGTTCTGCAACCCAGCCTTCCAGTCCGTGTCCCACGCGCACATCGAGCCGCTGGGCCAGGCCCTCCAACGCCAGCCCGTCGTCGCGGCAGCTGGCCGAAAGGCGAAGGTTCCCGCTGGACGGGTCGACGAGGAAGGCGCTGCCGGATCGCCCGCCGAGACTTCTGGGTGGTCATTCGGACAGCCTGCTCCAGGATGGCGCCGGGGTCCACCATGGAGGCGAGCTCGCGGCCGAGATTGACGAGCAGGCTCAGCTGCTGGCGCTCGGCGTCCGCCTGGGCAAAGAGGGAAGCGTTCTGCAGGGCCAGCGCTGCCTGGTCCGCCAACAATTGGAGGTCGTCGAGTTCGTCGTCGGCGAAGTGCCGCGGTTGATGGAAGGCGAGGTTCATCACGCCGAGCACCTGGGCGCCGACCCGCAGGGGCAGGCCGACGATCGCCCCACCCCATTTCCAGTCCCGGTACAGAGGATCTTGATCCACCGACGGGACGACGATGCGCTCCCCGCCGCGCGCCACGCGCATCGTCAGGCCGTCGGCCCGGGGCGCGGAGTACGGTTCATGCTGTCCGGCCTCCGACCAACGCGCAGCGCCGAAGCTCAAGCGTTCACCGTCATACAGGAAGATGTGGCCGTCATCTCCAGAGAACAATTGGAGCGCGTGCTCCAGGACGGATTCCAGGACGGCATTCAGCTCCAGCCGCGACGTCACCGCCAGGCTGGCCTGGCGGAGCGCCGAGAGCGTGGCGCTGCGGTGCTTCTCCGCCTCGATCGCCTGGAGCCGGGCGACCGCCAGCGCCACCAGGGCGCCGGCCTGCTCGCCGAGGGCGATCTCCTCCTGCGTGAACAGGTGCGGCTGATCGAATCCGAGGAACACCGCGCCGTAGCGGCGTGCTCCGACAACGAGGGGCACGATCAGGACGGACGGTGTGGGGAAGACGGCGGCCAGCCGCGGGCTGAGCAGGTCGCTCTCGGCCACCTGTTCGATCGCCAGCGCCTTTCCGGCCTCCAGCGCGCTGGCCGTGAGCGTGCGTTCGCCCGGGTGGGCGCGTAGCCGGGGAATCGCCTCGAGCATCGAACCGCGTGCGCCCTCGTTAGACGGGATGCCGAGGATCGGATCCCAGCGGGTGAGCATGCAGCTGTCGGCATTGAAGCAGCTCCGGCATGCGCCGCGTCAGGACATCGATGAACTCGGGGCGGCTCTCGGCGCCGATGGCGGCCAGCGTCAGCTCGTGCAGCAGGCTGAGCTGTTCCACCCGCTGCCGGCCCCCGTCGATCAAGCGAGCGTTCTCGAGCACCAGCGCCGCCTGATTGGCGAACAACTGCAGCAGATCGAGGTCTCCCGGCGTGAACGGCAATTTCCCTTCGTCGCGCAAGACGTCGATCACGCCGATGACCTCGCCCTGCCAGATCATCGGTGCCGCCAGCACCGCATGCAGGGGTGCGTCGGGGGCGTAGGCGCCCGAGCGGTTCGACCAAGTGCGGTAGTCGGGGACGATCAATCCTCGTCCGGTCTCGGCCGCGCGCCCAGCCGCTCCGTCTCCGTACGGCAACTCCACCCCCAGGATATCGACGGGAAGGCGGAAGGCGGCGGCGCCCCGGATCACCCGGCGCTGCTCGTCGCACAAATACAACCCGCCCGAACTGCCGTCGATTAGTTCGACCGCTCGCTGCAGCATGCGCTCCTGGAGCTGGGGCAGGTCGCGCAGCGAGATCATGTCCTGCGTCATGGCGCGCAAAATGTCGAGTTGACGCAGGCGCCGCGCATTCAGCCGCTCCGCCCGCAAGCGTCCCAATCCATGCGCCAGGTCATCCGCCACGCCCTGGAGAAGTTCGATCTCGTCGCCGGAGAAAGCATCCGGCGCGTCGGCATACACCGCCAGGCCCCCCACCACCTCGCCGCCGGTGCGCATCGGCAGGCCGATGACGGACAGGTATCCACGCGGGACGGCCTCGCCGCGCCACGGTTCAAATCGCTGGTCTGTCCGCGTGTCGATCACTACGTGGGCGCGGTTCTCGCGGATGGCGCTCCCCATCGGTCCAAGGCCGGTGGGCGGCTTCGTCCCATGTGATCGTCACCGACTCAAGGTAGTCCTGTCCGTTTCCGGCCTGCGCCGCCGGGAAGATGATACGGTCGCCTTCCCGTTTCAATCCGATCCAGGCAAACCGGTAGTGCCGCGCTCCGATGAGCAACGTGCATAATTCCTTCATCAGCCGGTCGGGGTCGACCGCCTGGACGATCAGGTGCCTGGCGTCGGTCAGGATGCCCAGGGTCTGGCTGAGGCGGGTGACGGTTTGTCGCGATTCGGCCAGCGACCGGCGCAGGTCGAAGGTCTCCTTCACCACCGAGAGCGCCGGCCGGTCTCCGGCTGCGGTCTCTCCAAGTCGCTCCCTGCGCGCCAACCAGGCATGGAAGACAATCGCCAGGGGCAGGATCGCAGCCGTCGAGACAACCGACCCGCCGACCTCGGCGGCCAACAGACCGGACCTGCCGGCCGCAAGCCCGCGCCCGCGCCGAGCCCAAACAGCGCGGTCTGCACAATCCCCCCGCCCAGCAGGGCCAGGGAACCGGAGATCCATCGCGGCAGGCTTCGGTTGGCGAGGAATTGGTAGACGACAACGACGGTGTACAGCCCGACCGTCATCGCCAACAGCTCGGCCAGCCGCGCTCCGCCTCCCAAGAGAAGCATGCCCGCCAACCCGCCGGGGATCGGCACCCACCCCACGAGCACCGCCAGCCCCACCGCGAGCGGGATGGCGACGCCCCAGACGAGGCCGCTGGAGAACAGGTTGAGGATCAGCAGCGTGGCCTGGGGCGTCCCTTGCGCAGCATAGACGATCAGCGTGCTGAGCAGGATAACCGGGGAGATCAGGCGCGGCGTAAGGGTGAGCCCTCCGACCGATAGGTGCAGCAACACCCCGCTGGTCGTGGCGGCCAGGGCATACGTTGTCCCGCGCCATACATCAAGGACGGCAAGCGTGCGCAGGTAGACAGTCAGGAAAGCTCGGCGGTGCCGACGGTCCCAGCGGTGCAGCAGATGCGCCAGGCCGGCCAGGGCCCAGAGTCCGGGGAGCAGCCAGACAAGCAAGGCGACGGGCCCTCTGCGGAGAAGGGCTGCCGAAGGGCAACCGCTCGGGATTATACTCTCCCTCCCTGGCCGCCACCCGGCCTCGGACGGAGAACAGGATGGTTTCGAATCCTTTTGGTGCCGTTGCGACGCTGACGACTCCCCACGGTCGATATGAGATTGCGCGGCTGGATCGCCTCGAGCAATCGGGGATGTGCACGCTTGCGCGCCTCCCGTTCTCCCTGCGCGTATTGCTGGAGGCCGTGCTGCGCCAGGTCGATGGGCGGAGCATCACCGAAGCCGACGTCGTCGCCCTCGCCGGGTGGACACCGACCGCCGCCCGGCGCCCGGAGATCCCCTTCCTCCCGGCGCGCGTCCTGATGCAGGATTTCACCGGTGTGCCGGCCGTCGTCGACCTGGCCGCCATGCGGAATGCCCTGGCACGGTTGGGCGGCGATCCTTCGAAGGTCAACCCTCGCATCCCCGTCGACCTGGTCGTGGATCACTCGGTGCAGGTCGATTTCTTCGCCTCGTCGGAGGCGTTGAATCGCAACGCCGAGCTCGAGTTCCAGCGCAATCGCGAGCGCTACGAGTTCCTGCGTTGGGGCCAGCAGGCCTTTCGCCAATTCCGTGTCGTCCCCCCGGCCACAGGCATCGTGCATCAGGTCAACCTGGAGTACCTGGCGGGCGTTGTCCTGACCCGCGACGGTCGCGCCTTCCCCGACACGCTGGTCGGCACCGACTCGCACACCACCATGGTGAATGGGCTGGGCGTGGTCGGCTGGGGGGTAGGTGGAATCGAGGCCGAAGCGGCCATGCTTGGACAGCCGGTGGTGATCGTCGCGCCGGATGTCGTCGGCGTGCGTCTGCACGGACGGCTGCCGGAAGGGGTGACGGCGACCGACCTGGTGCTGACCGTCACCCAGAAGCTTCGCCGCCACGGCGTCGTCGACAAGTTCGTCGAGTTCTTCGGTCCCGGCCTGTCCGAGCTCACCCTGCCCGACCGGGCGACGCTGGCCAACATGGCGCCCGAATACGGTGCCACCATTGGTTTCTTCCCCGTCGACCAGGAGACGCTGCGTTACTTGCGGCTGACCGGCCGGTCCGAATCGACTGTCGACCTGGTCGAACGCTACTGCCGTGAACAACAGCTCTTCCGAACCGACACGATCCCCGATCCGTCGTACTCCGAAGTCGTCGACCTGCCGCTCGACTCGGTCGAGTCCAGCCTGGCCGGCCCGAAGCGCCCCCAGGACCGCGTGCCGCTCTCCCAGCTGCAGGCCTCATTCCAGCGGACGCTGATCTCCCCCGTGGCCGACGGCGGTTTTGCTGTTCCGCCCGAGGCGACTGCGCGCCGCGCCCGTGTCGGGACGAACGGTTCGGCGGTCGAGATCGGCCACGGCGCAGTCGTCATCGCCGCCATCACTTCTTGCACCAACACGTCGAACCCCTCCGTGCTGATCACCGCCGGACTGCTTGCCCGCAACGCACTGCGCCGCGGCCTGCGCGTCCCGCCGTACGTCAAGACGAGCCTGGCGCCGGGCTCGCGCGTGGTATCCGACTACCTGCGTGATGCCGGGCTGCTCGAACCCCTGGCTGACCTGGGGTTCAACGTCGTCGGCTACGGCTGCACGACGTGCATCGGGAACAGCGGCCCCCTCCCGGGTGAGGTTGTTCGCGCCATCGGGGAGGGCGATCTGGTGGCCGCGGCGGTGCTCTCCGGCAACCGGAATTTCGAGGGGCGGATCAACCCGCATGTGCGCGCCAGCTACCTGACCTCGCCCCCGTTGGTGGTCGCGCTGGCCCTCGCCGGGACGACGGATGTGGACCTGATCCACAACCCGCTTGGGATCGACGCTCATGGTCAGCCCGTTTTCCTGCGCGACCTGTGGCCGTCAACAGCGGAGGTCCAGGAGCTCATCGAGCAACACGTCCGCCCGGAGCTTTTCCGCCAGCGTTATTCCGAGGTGTTCTCCGGAAATGAGACGTGGGCTGCGCTGCCGGTCAGCGCCGGCGACCTGTATGCCTGGAACCCGGCGTCCACCTACATCCAGGAACCGCCGTTCTTCGAAGGCCTGACGCGGGACATTCCACCGCTGCAAGACGTGACCCGGGCGCGGGTGCTCGCCCTGTTGGGCAATTCGGTCACCACCGATGCCATCTCGCCCGCCGGGGCGATCCCGGCCGACGGGCCGGCCGGTCGCTTCCTGATCGAGCAAGGTGTGCCGGTGCGAGATTTCAATTCCTTCGGCAGCCGGCGCGGGAACGACCGGGTGATGACGCGTGGGACGTTCGGGAACATCCGCCTGAAGAACTTGCTGGTCCCGGGTGTCGAGGGTGGCGTAACCGTTCATTTCCCGGACGGCGAGCGCATGAGCATTTACGACGCCGCCCTGCGCTATCGCGCCGAGGGCGTGCCGCTGCTCGTCATCGCCGGCAAGGAATACGGGACCGGTTCGTCACGCGACTGGGCCGCCAAGGGCCCGCGGCTGCTTGGCGTACGCGCCGTGCTGGCCGAGTCGTTCGAACGCATCCACCGCTCGAACCTGGTCGGCATGGGCGTGCTGCCGCTGCAGTTCCTGCCCGGGGAAACACCCCATAGCCTGCTTCTGACCGGCCAGGAGTTCTTCAGCCTGCATGGGCTGGCCGAAGGGTTGACGCCCGGAGGGCTGGTGACCGTGCGAGCCGAACGTGAAGCCGGCGCCCTGGTCGAGTTCAAGGTGCGCGTGCGCATTGACACACCCCTGGAGCTCGAGTCCTACCGCCACGGCGGGATCCTGCATGCAGTCGTCCGGCAGATGCTCAAGGCATGAAATCGACTTCGGAAGTCCTGCGGACTTCCGAAGTCGTCAAGCCGAAAAGAGAGAGGCGAGCCAGCCGGCTCGCCTCTCTTCTGCCTCAGTGTAGGACCAGCCCGGAGGGCTGCTGACTTGCCCGGATAGCCACCTCCTCCCTTCCTTGACGGAAACCCGGAGTTCGGCTGACAGTTGGCCCTTTGGCCAATTCCATTCTAGGAGGATTCCTGCGCGACGGCGCGAGCTTGATAGGGACCTGAAAAGCCGCCTCCGGCGAAGGGCGGCCGTCCTGCCTTCATCCAGTGCGGCCCACCTCTCGTGCACCTTTCATCCGAGTCGCCCGCTCTTGTCCGTTGCGGCACGGGTGTTGTCCGTCCACCGCCGGCGGCCTACAATCCATGGCACGTTCGCAGCGCCTGGAGGCCTGCATGGCTGCCATCGATCACGATCTCGACCCATCCCCGCGGCTGCTCCTCGGCCCGGGCCCCAGCATGGTTCCTCCCCGCGTCTTGCGCGCCATGGCCACCCCGCTGGTGGGACATCTGGATCCGGATTTTCTCGCCATCCTGGCCGACATCCAGGCGCTCCTGCGCCAGGTTTTTCAGACCGGCAACCGGCTCACGCTGGCCGTCTCCGGTACGGGCACGGCGGCCATGGAAGCGGCCCTGGCCAACCTGGTGGAGCCGGGCGACCCGTTGCTTGCATGCGTGCACGGCTTCTTCGGGGATCGGTTGGCGGAGATCGGGCGCCGGCAAGGCGCCGAGGTAGCCAGGCTGGAGGCACCGTGGGGCCAGGCGCTCGATGTCGACCAGATCAGCCGCGCTCTGCAGGCTCATCCCGCCCGGATCGTGACGCTGGTGCACGCGGAGACCTCGACGGGAGCCCGTCAGCCGGACATCGGCGCCGTGGCCGAGGTCTGCCACCGGCACGACGCGCTGCTGGTCCTCGACTGCGTCACTTCGCTGGGCGGGCTGCCGGTCGAGGTCGACGCCTGGGGCGTCGACGTGGCCTACGGCGCATCCCAAAAGTGTCTGTCCGCCCCGCCGGGCCTGGCGCCCATCACGGTCAGCCCGCGGGCGGAAGAGAAGCTACGAACACGCAAGACGCCGGTGACTTCTTTCTATCTCGACCTGTCGCTGCTCGACAAGTACTGGAGCGAGACGCCGACGTACCATCACACGGCGTCCATCAGCCTGGCCTATGCGCTGCGCGAGGCGCTGCGCCTGGTCGACGAGGAGGGGCTGCCGGCGCGCTTCGCACGCCACCAGCGCAACGCCGAGCGGCTTTGGGAGGGGCTGGAGGCGCTGGGTTTGTCCTTGCTGGTGCCGGCGGCGCTGCGACTCCCGAGCCTATCCACCCCTGTCCTGCCCGCCGGCCTGGACGATGCCGGCCTGAGGCGGCGGCTGCTGCAGGACTTCAACATCGAGATCGCGGGCGGATTCGGTCCGCTGGCGGGCAAGGTGTGGCGCATCGGGCTGATGGGCTACTCCAGCCGGGCGGAAAATGTCATCACACTGCTGGGTGCGCTGGCTGAGTTGCTGGGGACGAAGTAGCGTCGGGTGCTTCGGTGCTGGGCGACCCCGGGAGAGTAGTCCGGTTAGGCAGTGATTACTTGCGTGTCCAGCGGGGTGACTTGCGTCCGAGCGCGTGTGGCATAGACCGCCAGCCCACCGGCGGCGCCCAGGAGAAGCAGGCCGAGAATCCCCAGCGCCGTCGACCGGGTCCCGCCGCCCTCGCCCGAATTCACCAGTGCGGCGCTCGGCTGCGCGGCGAACTCGACGTAGCGCGTGTCGCCCGGATCGATGCGCACGGGAACGCTCATGGCGGTTGTCGGGTTGTAGTCCGGTGGGACGGCCGCGTCGACGTTGTAGTCGCCGGTCTGCAGGTCCGGGACGCAGTGGCTGAGCGGCAGGCCGTCCTCGGTGTACTCGACGGCCGTGGCGAACTCCGCCGCCAGCTGCCCGCTGACGTTGGCAATGCTCACCTGGCCCCCGCCCAGCGGAGGTTCGTCGGCGTCCAGCTTGGCATTCCCGTTTTCATCCACGAACAGCAGAGCGCAAATCTCAGCGGTGCCGAAGATCGGCGTGGGCGTCGGTGGGGGCGCCGTGGGCGTGGGAGCCTCGCCCGCTGCAGCCGTCGGCTGGGCGGGGCCGGCGTAACCGAGCAGGAGCTGCCCTCCCGGCACAATGAAGTCGTTGATCGCCAGGCCGTTGAGGGCGCGCAGTTGTTCCACGCTCAGCCCGGACAGCGCGGCGATCGTCCATAACGTGTCGTCCTGCTGGATGATGTAGATGATCTTGCCGTCGGGGCCGGGCGTCGGCGTGGTGAACTCGCCTGCCTGGGCTTCCGGCCGCGCCGACCCCCCGGCCAGAGCCGGGGCGCGGATTGCCATGGCCGCCAGGAGCAGCACCGGGACGGACAAAGCCATCGTTCGAAGGATCGATCGCACGGCGGTGCCTCGTCTCGATTATAGTCCGTTCGCCGCCTGCCAAGCGCGCACCCTCTCTCGTCGCACGGTCAGCCGTCCTGCAGGGCCCTCGCGTGCGCTTGGTCCCCGAAATCTCAGGATGTCGACCCGCGAGATGCAATGAACGCCCTGACCCTTCTGCTCTTTCCCTCCCTCGCTCATCGATCGGCGCGGCCCACTCGGCGATCCTTTCAAACCTGCATGATATACTGCCGCGCGAGGCGATCGCCATGCCGCTCGATATCCTGATCGGCGCGGAGTGGGGGGACGAGGGGAAGGGGCGCATCACCGACCTGCTGGCAGCGCAGGCCGACGTGGTGGCGCGCTACAGCGGCGGCGACAACGCCGGCCACTCGGTCACCGTCGATGGACGCCTGTTCAAGCTGCATCTGATCCCGTCCGGAATCCTCCAGCCCCACGCGCGCTGCGTCCTCGGCCACGGCATGGTCCTCAACCCGGCTACGCTCGTCGAAGAGATCGACTCGCTGGCGTCGGCCGGAGTCGATCTCTCGCCCCGGCGCCTGGCCGTCTCCCTGGCGGCGCATCTGATCACCCCGGCTCATCGGGCACTGGATGGTGCCGAAGAGAGCACCCGCACCGGCAGCGCCCTTGGGACAACCGGGCGCGGCATCGGCCCGGCCTATGCCGACAAGGCCTCCCGCCTGGGTCTGCGCGCCGAGGCGATGCAGGATCCCGAGACCTTCGCCGTCCTGGTGCGCGCGCACGCCGAACGCGCCGCACGGCTGCTGGAGAGCTTCTACCATCTCCCCGCTCCCGATCCAGCCGAATCTGCCCGCTCCTACCGGGAGTTCGCCCTTCGCCTGCGCCCGTTCCTGGCCGACACCACCGCACAGCTGGCGGACGCGCTCGGGGCCGGGAAATCCATCCTGGCCGAAGGTGCACAAGGCACGCTGCTCGATTTGGATCACGGTACCTATCCCTACGTCACCAGCTCGTCCTCCACTGCCGGCGGCGCCCTGCTCGGCCTGGGCATCGGGCCCCGGCACGTGCGACGTGTCATCGGCGTGGCCAAGTCGTTTCAGACGCGCGTCGGCGCCGGCCCGTTCCCGACGGAGCTCAGCGGGCCCACGGCAGACTCGCTGCGCGGCACCGGGTCGCACCCCTGGGATGAGTTTGGGACGACGACCGGGCGCCCGCGCCGTGTCGGCTGGCTGGACGGTGTCCTGCTGCGCTACGCCGCGCGCCTCAACGGATTGACGGACCTGGCAGTGACCAAGCTCGACATCCTCGGCCAGCTCCCGTCGCTCCGGCTATGTACCGCCTACCAACGGCAGGGCACGCGGCATGCTGACCTCCCGGGGCTTCCCTCCAGCCTCGAGGACTTCGTGCCCGAGTACGAGGACTTCGCCGGCTGGCCGCAGGATGTGTCCGGCGTCACCGAATGGGACGCCCTTCCCCGCGAGGCCCGCACTTACCTCGAGCGGATTGAGACGCTTCTCGGCGTGCCGATCCGCTGGATCTCGGTGGGCCCCGAGCGACCGCAGGTCGTCGTGCGCCAGGCGGTTGGATGACCGCGCCGGGTTGGCTTCGCCGCTTCACGCCGGCCAATCTCGCCTTCCTGTTGATGAACCTGGTCGGCCTGGCCTTCTTCCTCTACCCCTTCTGGGCGCCAACGCTCCCGGCGACTTCGCAGTCGCGGGCTGCCCTTCTGTTGTTCAGCGGCGCGGCCAGCTTGGTGTTGCTGGCGCTGATCGCCGAAGCACAACACGGTCTGACCCTGCACACCATCGCCATCCTCGGTGCCCTCGTCGGGTTGAATACGGTTCTGCGGGTGATCGACAACGTCGTGCCGCTGCCGGGAGGCTTCTCGCCGGTCTACCTGCTGATCCTGCTCGTCGGCTTCACGCTCGGATCGCGGCTGGGCTTCATGATGGGAGCGCTGACGATGCTGGTCTCCGGCCCGCTGACGGCCGGCGGCATCGGCCCGTGGACTCCTTATCAGATGCTGGCTGCCGGTTGGGTCGGGCTGGGCGCCGCCTGGCTGCCTCGCCGCGGCCCGCGGCTCGTCTGGCTGGCGGTGTATGGCGCGGCGTGGGGCTGGGCGTACGGCGCATTGACCAACCTGTACTTCTGGCCCTACGCCATCCAGGCGCCCGACCTGGCCTGGCTGCCGGGCCTCGATCTGGCCCAGACCCTGACGCGCTACGGGCGTTTCTACCTCGTGACCTCACTTGCCTGGGACAGCATGGCCGCCGTCGGCAATGTGCTTCTGGTCGCGCTGCTCGGGGCACCGCTGTTGAAAGTGCTCGAGCGCTTCCAACGGCGGGCCCACGTGATCTGGGAGCCGGTCGAGGACGGCCTGCGGGTATAATCGCCGCATGCCTCGCCCCCGCCGGCGGTCGGCGGCCATCGGTTGCGGTGCCGCCCTCGCCCTGCTCGCCCTCGCGGCCGTCGTCTACAACCTGCCCTTCGTTCAGGACCGGGTTGGTTGGCGCGTCAGCGAACTGCGCGCCCGCATCAAGTACGCGCTGTCGCCGCCCGAAGAGGCGGTCTTCACCCCGAATCCCACGCTGCAGGCGATGGTGCGGACGACCCTCTCGGCCCTGACGCCGACGGCGACGCTGACCTCGACGCCCGGCCCGACGCTGCCGCCGACGATCACCCCGACGCCGACGACGAACCCACGCCGCTCCCGGCCAGCGTTCAGCTCAACGGCGTCCGGCACGAGTACCAGAAGTGGAACAACTGCGGCCCGGCCACGCTGGCCATGACGCTCTCGTTCTGGGGCTGGCAGGGCGATCAGCGCGATTGCCGCGTTCGTCAAGCCCAATCCGCGCGACAAGAACGTCATGCCGTATGAAATGGCAGGCTTCGTCGAGCAGGAGACCGATCTGCGGATGATCGTGCGCACCGGAGGCGATCTGGATCTGATCAAGCGCTTGATCGCCGCCGGCTTCCCGGTGATGGTGGAGAAGGGCTTCGACGTTCCCGGGGTCGACGGCTGGATGGGACACTATGAGGTGGTCATCGGCTACGACGATGCGCGGGAGCGATTTACCGCCTAGGACTCCGTACATCGTGCCCGACTTGCCCGTCCCGTAGCGATCAGCTGGCCAACTGGCGCGCCTTCAATTTACCTACCTGGTTCTATCCTCCCGACGGAGGAAGAAGTGTTGCTCCGTGCTCGGCGAACAAGCCGATGAAGCTGCCATCTCAGTCAGCCGCCCTGCGCGCCTCCGACGAGATCTTCGCCTCGCCGGCCGCGATCAGTTCTTCGCCTGGTTCAACCGCGGCTCCAGCCTGGTCCAGCTCCAGGACTACGCCGGCGCCGCCGCCGCCTACGACGAAGCCTTCCGCCTGCAAGCCGCGCTCGAACCGGACCATCGCCCCTGGCGCATGCTGTGGTATCAGACCGGTCCTTACTGGGCTTACCAGTACTCCGGCCGCTACTACGACGTCATCAGCCTGGCCACGAGACCCTCTCGCGCCAGCGAGCCCGTGCTGGAGGAGAGCTACTACTGGCGCGGCATGGCGCGCAACGCCCTCGGCGACGTGACAGGGGCCGTTGAGGATTTGCGGACGCCGCCTGACACCATCCGGGGTTTCGAACCGGCCCTGGCTCAGTTGCAGGCGGCCGGGGTTGCGCCCTGACGCCCGGGCGATGACCACCTCCGGCCCTTCGCCCCACCGCCGCCGGCGCTGACGCAAGTCGCCCGCGCCTCCCTCCTGCTCTCAGTCTTCTTCGCCCTCGACAAGGCACTCGGCCTGCTGCGCCAGATCCTCATCGGCCGCCAGTTCGGTGTCAGCGCCGAGCTGGATGCCTTCAACGCCGCCAACAACATCCCCGACCTGCTCTTCGCCTTGATCTCCGGCGGGGCACTGGCCGTCGCGCTCATCCCCGTCCTTTCCGAGACGCTGCAGCTCTCGGGGCGGCCGGCCCTCTGGCAGCTCTTCAGCCGTGTCGCCAATTGGGCCTTCGTGATCACGGCCGGGCTGGCCGTGGTGGTCGCCTGCCTGGCCGATCCGCTGGTGCGCGCCGAACTGGGCATCGCGCCGGGCTTCCACCCGGCGATGCAGGCCCTCGTCGTGCAGCTGATGCGCCTGAACCTGATCGCCACGCTGATCTTCTCGATCAGCGGGCTGGTGATGGCCGGGCTGCAGGCCAATCAGCACTTCCTGCTGCCCGCCATGGCGCCCGCCCTTTACAACCTTGGCCTGATCTTCGGCGCGCTGATCCTGGCCCCCTCGCATGGCGCTCGCCTCGGTCCCGTCACCCTGCCGTCCGCCGATCTGGGTATCCAGGGCCTGGTGTACGGGGTCATCCTGGGCGCCGCCCTGCACCTGCTCGTCCAGATTCCGGGATTGTTCCGCTACCGATTCCGCTGGACGCCGCGACTCGGGGTGCGTTGATCCCGGCCTGCGCAAGGTGGCGCGACTGATGGGCCCGCGCATTCTGACCATCGGCGCCTTCAACCTGGTCTTCGTCATCCAGGACAACCTGGCGTCGCGCTTGCCCGTCGGCTCCGTCACGGCCCTGGTCTACGGTTGGCTGATCATGCAACTCCCGCAGACACTCATCGGCACGGCCATCGGCATGGCGCTCCTGCCGACGATCTCGGAACAGTTCGCCCGCGGGGACGACCAGCGTCTTCGAGTCCGCGGTCGCCCGTGCCGTCCGCGTCCTGCCCGTCCTGACGATCCCGGTGACGGCGCTGCTCCTGCTCTTCGTGGGACCTCTGGTGCAGGCTGTTTTCCAATTCGACCCGCAAGACACGGCACTCGTCGTCGGTGCGGCGCGGGTCTACTTGCTGGGCCTGTTGGGGCACAGCCTGCTGGAGGTCGGCGCGCGCGCCTTCTACGCGCAGCAGGATGCGCGCACGCCCTTGCTCGCTTCGCTGCTCAGCGCGCTTGTTTTCGTCGTCGCCGGCCTCGGCCTGTTTCGGCCGCCGGGCGCGCCCGGCATCGGCCTGGCCAACAGCCTGGCCTTCAGCCTCGAAGCCGGGCTGCTGCTCGTGTTGATCGCACGGAAGTTCCCCTCCGTCCTGCGTCAGGGCCGCGTTCCTCCTGCCCGCGAATGGCCCGGCAGCGCGCTCGGCGGCGCGGCGGCCTCGCTCAGTCATGCGCCTGATCTCCCGCGCCGCTGCCAGGCGCCGTCCTCAAGCTTCCGTCGTTGGGGGGATCGGGCTTCTGCTCCTGCTTCCTGAGGTGCGGCTCCTGCGCCGCCTCTAGGTCCCACCTCGCAGGACGGGCTCAACCAAGGGCGCCCGCACCAGCGGGCGCCCCATTGATCCGGGTTGGGATCGGCCGCAGGTTGGCGGGCTACTCCTTCCGATACGGCGTACCATCCGCTGCAGGCATGCGCGATCGTCCGACGAATCCGGCCAGGACGATCATGGTGGCGATGTAGGGGGCCATGGCCAGAAATTCCGATGGAATGCCCACCTGCAGGATGGACAGTTTATTCTGCCACGAGTTGAAGAACCCAAAGATGATCGAGCCAGGAATGCCCCTGCCGGGTTCCAGTTGCCGAAGATCATGGCGGCCAATCCCAGGAATCCCTTGCCGGCGCTCATACTTTCATGAAAAAAACCAATCTGGCCAATGCTCATGTAGGCACCGGCAAAGACCGGCGATCGCACCGCTGATCAGCACGCTGATGTAACGTAGGCTGAACACATTGATGCCCAGCGTGTCGGCGGCTTTCGGATTTTCACCCACCGAGCGGATGCGCAGCCCCCACTTGGTGTAATAATAGAAAAAGTGGGTGAAGATGAGCATCAGGAACATAATATAGATCACCGGGCTTTGATTGAACAAGATCGGCCCGATCACCGGGATACGCCACAACAGTGGGATGGCAGGGATGCGAGGGTAGTTCCCGGATTGTTCAGCGCGGGGTTGGGGTTAAGGAAGGCCCGGTAGAAGAAATTGGTGATGCCCAGGGAAAGGATGATGATCCCCGTGCCGCTGATGATCTGGTTGATCCGGTAACGGATTGAAAGCACTGCATGCAGCGCCCCCAGGAGCATGCCGGAAAGGATGCCCGCCAGAAAACCAACGATAAGTTATGGGTCACACTGGCAATGAGCACCGACGTGAATGCCCCCATCAACATCATGCCTTCGATACCGATGTTGACCACCCCAGACCGCTCGGAGTAGATGCCGCTGAGCGCCGCCAGTGCGATTGGCGTGGCCGAGATCACGCTGCTGACCAGCATGCCGGTCAGATTGAGCGATTTATCCCTGGCAGCCCAGATCAGGGAATGACGAACGCCCAGGCCGATCATGCCGATCAGGACGGCGTTCGCACGCCTGCCGAAGCCCCTGACCAATTGCCAGATGCCTGCCAGGCCAATCATTATGCTGATCACTAGAACTGGAAATCCAGGTGGGGAAAACAAGGTTCGGGGCGGGGATGTCAACGCCGGCCCGGTTGCTGGAGAG
>CAVZPO010000001.1:0-125459 GCA_963777165.1 uncultured Chloroflexia bacterium | reverse complement strand
TGGCCGGGTGGCACCCCTCGCAGACGACGCTGTTCCTCAGGCTTCTCCCGCCGTCGATTCCCCTCGCTGACTGCGAGGCCCTTGACTCCGTGATGGGATTCGCGGAGAGCAGGCATACCAACCCTCTCTTCGAATTCCTGCGTCTCGCCATCCGGAGTGGCTATGCGCAGGCGATGCCGACCGTTGAACGGTTCGTTGAGACTGTCGGGAATGAATATCAACTACGGAGGGTCTTTCGCTGCCTGGCCGAGGCCGAGTGGTCTCGCCCGAGCACACGCCCGCTGTTCGAGCGTGTTCGTCATCGGCATCACCCGATCACCGAGACGCTCGTCGACCGGACTCTGACCGAGTTGGGCGTCTAGAATCGCTTGCGAATTAACGCGACCCCGAAGGTGCTCCGCACTCGTCTGGTCATCCTGTCCGTGGGCGACCCAAGTGTCCGGGGAGGCACAACCCCCTCTAGCCGAACATCCCCGACGGTCGATCCTTCGGAGCCTCGGGCTCGGGGGGCTGCACAAGCGGAACGGGAACGGCGGGAAGACTCTCCGGGGCAGGCGCCTGGGTCAGCTTCGAACCGCGGCGTCCGACGAGCGACAACACCCACAGCAGCAAGCCGAGGCCGCTGGCGCCCAATGCCTGCCGAGCCTGCGGTCGCAACACCGCTGTAGTGAGCGCCTCCGTCGTGGCCTGTGCCAGGCCGGTGAGCGCAGGGATCGCAGCGGGCCCTGCCGTCATCTGGGCCATGAGCAGGCGCAGGACCGTGCCCCCCATCAGCACCGGAAGAAACGCGATCAAGCCTCCCAGCAGGAGCGGGATCCCCCACCAGCGCGCAAGCCCGCGCCACGATCGCACGGCCAGCGCCATGATCACACCCAGGAGCGACAGGGAAACCAGGATTCCCCAGCGCGCCACGAAACGGACCAGCCTGACCTGCTCCTTGACCTGCAGCAGGTTTCCCGTGTCCCTGAAGTCCTGATCGACGATCGGCAGGCTCGCCGGCAAGCTCTCGCCCAGGATCCGCAGCGCGCCGCTCACCGAGCGCACAAGCACGCCACGCAATGGCTCTGGTGGCTCGCAATACGGGAACCCCTCCTGCTCCGGAACGGCACCGATGCCAAGCAGCCGATTGACGTCGTCTGCCGTGCACTCCGGCCAGGAAGCCACGATCGTCTCCACCACGCGAGCCGCCGGCTCACCTCCCAGGGTAGCGGACAGCAGGCTGGTGTCCACGGACACGACCAAGCGCGTCGCCGGGGTGTCGAACCAGGCGAGGAACTCCGTCGTCACGCGCAGCATTTGATCCGTGACCCACGCCTCCGGGACCAGCAGATCGATCATCGACTCACGTTCCTCTGCCGTCAGATACCGCGTGGCGGACTGCAGGTTAAGGCCCTCCAGCGAAGCCTGACCGCCGAGCACGTTGTCGACAACCGTTTTGCGCAACAGGCCGGAGGCAATCAGCCGGTCGGAGACGACCTGCGTGAGGGCCTGCGGCTCAAAGATGACAACGGCGATGTTACGCGCCAGCAAGGTCAGCGGCAGCGACACAACGAATGCCGCCGCCGCGAATCCGGCCAGGATGCGCGCCACAACGCTCGCACAACCCCTCCGTCCCGGCATCGCCGCCCTCCTCCGAAGCTTAGCTCGTAACGTCGGGTTGCCTCGACGGCCCCCGACCGGAAGGCCCCGCCGCAAGCAGCAGCCCGCCGCTGATCAGCGCCGCACCTAGCCAGAACGAGAAGCCCAACGGTTCGTGCAGAAGCCAGGCGCCGAGAGCAACACCCACCACGGGCTGGGCAAAGAACAGCAAGGACACCAGACCGGCATCCAACAGGGCCAGCGACTTGTTCCACAGGTACATCGCCAACGCGGTTGAGATGATCCCCAGGTAGAGTACGCCGGCAATGACCCCAGGCGTGATCTTCCCGATCCCAATGGTCGTCAGCTCCGCCCACGACAACGGCAAGCCAATCGGCAGGCCTCCAAACAAGACGATGAAGCTGACCTCGAGTGTGTTGAGGTAGCCGCTGGCCTGTTTCACCAATACGGAGTAAAGGCCCCAGGTGAGCGCCGCGCCCAGCAGGGCGAGGTTCCCGAGGAACGCGCGCTGCCCGAGGGAGGCGGAACTCGGGTCGAGGACGGCCAGCACGCCCAGACTAGCTAGCGCCAACGCTGCCAGCCGGCGTCGGGTGACCGGCTCATGCAGCAACCAGGCTCCAAAGAGAAGGATGAATACTGGGGAGGCCGAGGTGACGAGCGAGGCGGTGGCGGCCGTCGACAGCTTGGTGCCGGTGAACTGCAGCCCAAGTGAGAAGCCGTACCCCACCACCCCGACCAAGAGGACGCGTCGCCAATCCCGCCGCGTCGCCCGGAACCCGCCGCGTGCCAGGATGACGGCTCCCAGGCACGCGGCGCCCAGGATCAGGCGCAGCGTCAACAGCACAAACGGCGGGATGACGTCCAGCACGACCTTGCTGACCACGTACATCCCGCCCCAAATGCCCGCCGCGGCCAGCCCGGCGAAGATCCCGAATGCCCTCATTCGACCTCGTTGGGGGCCGATTATACATTCGCCCTCCGCGGCTGACCCGCGCGAGGCCGTGGTTGCGCCGGTCGCGTTGCGTCCCACCGGAAGGTGGGACGCGGAGGATCTGAGCCGCGCTACTGGCTAACGGAAATCAGCCAGCACCTGCTCCAGGCTCGCAGGCGAAGGACGAAGCGCCTCTGGCGGGAGGTCAACGATGGGGGTGTCCACCAGCCCGGCGGTGTCCTGCAGGATCGGCTGTTCGTCGTTCAGGTACAGCAGTCCGGTGATCAACTCATTGTTCACCCGCGCCTGCTCGAGGAGCATAAGCGCCGCCATCCGATCGCGCGGGTTGTAGTCGCGCTCGAGCTTGTGCAGCACGAGATGTGAGCCGTCGTGCATTTCAACCGTCGTGGCCGTGCCCGGCTCGTAGTCGACGTGGATCTCCTCGCGCTCCGGGATCACCGACATATCGTGGATCGGGTCCTCGTGCTCCTTGCCCCAGGTGTAGCTCTTGGTCGATTCGTCCCGGTTGTTGAACGTGACGCACGGACTGATGATATCGAGCACCGCCGTGCCGTTGTAGCCCAGGGCGGCCTTGATCAGTTCCTTCACCTGTCGCGGGTCTCCGGCGAACGACCGGGCGACGAAGCCGCAGTTGGCCGCCAGGGCCTCGATGCAGATGTCGACCGGGTTGAACGGATTCTCCATCCCCTTCTTGAGCACCTGGCCCTTGTCCGCGGTTGCGGAGAACTGGCCTTTGGTCAGCCCATAGACGCCGTTGTTCTCGACGATGTACACCATCGGGATGTTCCGTCGGAGCATGTGGATGAATTGGCCGATGCCGATCGAAGCCGTATCGCCGTCGCCGCTGACGGCGATGCCGCGCAACCCGCGGTTGGCAACCAGCGCACCGGTGGCCAGGGACGGCATGCGGCCGTGCAGCCCGTTGAAGCCGTGGGAGCGATTCAGGAAGTAGGCCGGGCTCTTGGAGGAACAACCGATCCCGGACAGCTTGACCGTCTTCCACGGCGGCAGCGACATCTCGTAACATGCGGCAATGACCTGGCTGGAGATCGAGTTATGGCCGCAGCCGGCGCACAACGTCGACGGCAGCCCACGATAGTCGCCCCGGCTGAGCCCCAGTAGATTGACGCCGGTCGGACGCGCCTCCTGCACTTCGACAGCCATATCAACCCTCCTCGACCGCGAGCAGTGCTTCGGTCACCCAGCGAGCACTCATCGGCAGGCCGCTGTTGATCGTCAGCGAGCGGAGCTTACCCGCCTGATCCGGAACGTCGAGCTGGAGCAGCTGCCGCATCTGCCCGTCGGTATTCATCTCGATCACGTACACGCGGTGGTGGCCGCGGATGAAGGCCTCGACCTCGGGAGAAAACGGGACCGCCCTCAGGCGCAGGTAGTCGGTGGCGATCCCCTGCGCCGTCAGCCGCTCGCGCGCCTCCAGGATCGCCGGGTCGGTGGAGCCGAAGGCGATCAGGCCGATCTCGGCCTGGCCGTTGGGTGCGCGTTCGATCACCGGGAGTGGCATGAGCTTGCGTCCGGTTTCGAGCTTGCGCCACAGGCGCTCCATGTTCTTGGTCCAATCGTCCGCCCGTTCGCTGTAGACCGCCTTCTCGTTGTGGCCCGTGCCACGGGCAAACCACACGCCCTTCGGGTTCTTCGAGCCCGGCAGGGTGCGGTAGCCGATGCCGTCGCCGTCGACGTCGCGGTAGCGGGCGAAGTCCCCCACCCGTTCGAGGTCCTCGTCGGTCAGCACCTTGCCGCGGTCCATCGGCCGGTCGGGGTACTCCAGGCGGTCGGTCATCCACAGGTTCATGCCGATGTCGAGATCGGACAGCACGAAAACCGGCGTCTGAAGTCTCTCGGCAATGTCGAAGGCCTTCCAGCCGAACTCGAAACACTCGGTGGGCGATCCGGGGAGCAGAAGCGGGTGTTTGGTGTCACCATGTCCCATGAACCGGGCGAACAGGATGTCGCCCTGCGACGTTCGGGTCGGCAGTCCCGTTCCCGGACCCATGCGCTGGACATCCCAGATGACGACCGGCACTTCGACGAAGAAGGCCAGCCCGACATACTCGGCCATCAGCGACAGGCCGGGGCCGGAGGTGGAGGTCATCGAGCGGGCGCCCATCCAACCGGCGCCCACGGCGATCCCGGCCCCGGCGATCTCGTCCTCTGCCTGGATGACGGCGACGGTCAGCTTGCCCGTCTCCGGGTCGGTGCGCAGCGACGGGGCATACTCCTGGATCGACTCGGCCAGGCTGGAGGCCGGGGTAATCGGGTACCAGCCGACCACACCGACGCCTCCGTAGAGCGCGCCGAGGGCGGCGGCGGTGTTCCCGTCGATCATGATCTTGCCCTCGGTCTGGTGGTCGCGCTGCACGACGTAGGGATCCTGTTTGACCAGGTTCTGACGCGCCCATGCGGCGGCGGCCTCGACCATGGCCATGTTGCTCTCGACGGCCTTGGCCTTGCCGTGGAAGTGCGTCTCGAGGGCGCCGCGCACTTCCGGCAGGTCGATGCCCAGCACCTGGGCGACGACGCCGACGTACGCCATGTTGGCCACGTAGTCGCGCAGCGCCTTGGGCGGGTTCAATTCGCGCAACAGCTCCTCGACCGGGATCGGGTAGAAGGTGATGTCCTCGCGGGTACGGGGGGCGGTGATGGTGTCGTTGTAGAAGCACACCCCGCCCGGGCTCAGGCCCGCCAAATCCTCGACGAAGGTCGCCGGGTTCATGGCCACCAGGATCTCGGAGCGCTCGCGGCGTGCGGTGAACCCGTGGGCGCTGGCGCGGATCGTGAACCAGGTGGGCAGCCCCTGGATGTTGGACGGAAAGAGGTTCTTCCCGCCGACAGGGACGCCCATGCGGAACAGGGCACGCAGGATGGCCATATTCGACGTCTGGCTCCCCGAGCCGTTGACGGTTGCGACGACCATCGAGAACTCATTGAGGACTGGCGGGCGCTCCATGGGAGAAGCGCCTGCGCCCTGCGCGGCGACGGCCGGCATGCTCATCGGGCAAGGCTCCTTTCGGCGTTGACGGCCGGGGAGGGCGAGGCGCGGTGCACTGCCTCGCGAAAGCGGTCCAGTTCGACGCGGTCCTGCAGCAGGCCGGCATGCTCCACGACGACGCGGTAGCCGGCATCGAAATCCCCGGAGGTAATCGCCCGCACCATGTCCTCGTGGTAAGTCCACACCATCTGCAGGTACGACAGGTCGGTGTAGACGTTCAACCCAACGGCCTCGTAGGCGTCCCAGTACGACTCGAGCAAGCCGCGCACGAACGTGTTCTCCACCCTGGAGAAGATGGCCAGGTGGAGCTCGCGATGTTCAAAGTGGGGAATCTGGACCGGGGCGCCGCGCAGCTTCTGCCAGGCCTGGTTGATCAGCTGTTGCAGCTGCTGCTTGTCGTCCTCCTGCAGGAGGCGCACGGCCTGGTACCAGAAGGCGACCTCGATCTGATTACGAAGCTCGCCCAGCTGCTCGAAGCTCGCCGGGTCAACCGCCAGCGCATACCGCAGGCTGATCCGCAGAGCGGAGCGAAACGAGAAGTCGAGCCGGCGGATGCCGGTCTTGGGGCGCACGTCGACCAACCCCAGCGCCCGTGCGACCTCCAACTCCTCGCGCAGCTTCGCCGGGCTGATCGCCAGCTCCCGGGCGAGATCCGTGATCGGCGGCAGGCGATCGCCTTCGTCGGCGGGGAGATTCGCCAGATACGTCAGAAGCTCGTAGGGCTGTTCGACCCGCGGCTCGCCGGTGTCCTTGCCTGACCGATTCATCATATTTATCCTATCAATAGGACAACATCATTCTATTGGGCATTCTGGGGTCTGTCAAGGGCAGGCGCGCTTGCGGTCTTCCGAAGCCGGATCGGGAGCAGTGGCCGCGCCGTGGCCGCAGGCTTTGGCCTGCGCCCCTCTGGTCTTGCCGTGGTGCGTTGCGGCCTAGGCGATGCCGAAGCCGAAATGCCGCAGCTGTATGCGCCGTCAGACCGGTCCATCTTCCGGGCATGGATCACATCGCAGGCTCGCCGCCGCAGGGTTTGGCCTGCGCAACTCCGTTCTCGCCAGAGGGAGCTGCGCCACGTCGAAGACGCAGCCTGAAGGCTGCTGCTACCGTGCGTCTTCGGTCGGGTCGACCGCTCGATCTGGCAGCGCATCGCCGGCTGGTTGCCACAGGCTTTGGCCTGCGCAACTCTGTCCTCGCCAGAGGGAGCTGCGCCACGTCGAAGACGCAGCCTGAAGGCTGCTGCTACCGTGCGTCTTCGGTCGGGTCGACCGCTCGATCTGGCAGCGCAGTGCGGGCTGGATGCCACAGGCTTTGGCCTGCGGCCCTCCTGTGACTCTCGCGAAACTGTGACCTCGCCGCGGCCCACAACCTACGTGATCCTCCTCTCGCCAAACTGACAGACGGCCGCGACCGGGTCGCAGTCGTAGAGCAACAGGCAAAGGATTCGCCAGCCTGGCCTGTTGATCAAGTGCCGATCGCTTTCCAGCCCGTGTCCAGGCCGTCCCTGGGCTGTGCGCGCCCACTTGGCTATGCGCAAAGCCCGCTGACCGACCTATCACACATCCACCTCTTGGGCGCTGGTAGAATCCGGGGCATGCGCCGCAGGAGGAGTTCGTTTGTGGTCTGGCTCGCGCTGCTTCTCTTGTTCCTCGCAGCAGCCCTTCTGTTGCCGCGCCTCACGCTCATTCGGCGATACGCGGGCCGGATCTACTCCCCCAGCAGTGCACCCGTGCACCCCACGGCGATCGTCTTCGGCGCCGGGCTGCGCAGGGATGGCACCCCCACCCTCGTCCTTGCCGACCGCGTCGCCGCCGCCGCTGCCCTCTACCGTCAAGGGAGTGTGCAGTCCGTCCTGCTGAGCGGCTCGACCCGCGCGCAGTCCTATGACGAAGCCGAGGCGATGCGCACCCTGGCCGTAGAGCTGGGCGTCGATCCCGCAGACATCCTGCTCGATAAACACGGAACCCGGACGCTCGAGACGTGCCTGCGGGCGCGCCAGTCTTTCGGGATCCGCTCGGCCCTTTTGGTGACCCAGCGTTTTCACCTGCCCCGAGCGCTGGCTTTGTGTGAGGCGATCGGGATGGAGGCCGACGGCGTGGAGGCCGATCTCTCGCGCTACTCAACCCGCTCGCGCGTGTTCTGGGAGCTGCGCGAACTTCCCGCCTCGCTCGTCGCCGTCCTCGATGCCGCACGGGCACGTAACACGCTGAAGGCCGCCGCCGAGGCGGTCGCCCTGCCCGACCCAGGAGGGCCGCATGGATCGTGACCAGGCGCTGGCCATCGTCCACGAGCACGTCGCCGGCGAGTTGCTCATCAACCACATGCTGGCGGTAGAGGCGGCAATGCGCGCCTACGCACCGGACTTCGGGGGCGATGCCGACGAATGGGGCCTCGCCGGACTACTGCACGACTTCGACTGGGAAATCCACCCGACGCTCGAGCAGCATCCCCAGGCGGGCGCGCCGCTGTTGCGCGCCCGGGGCGCCCCCGAGCTCCTGGTACGCTGCATCCTATCCCACGCCGAGCACACCGGCGTGCCGCGTTCCACCCCGATGGAGAAGGCGCTCTACGCATGCGACGAGATCACCGGTCTCATCACCGCCGTGGCCCTGGTACGCCCGTCGCGATCGCTGCACGATCTCACCGCACGCTCGGTTCGCAAGAAGTGGGGCGACCTGCGATTCGCGGCCGCCATCGATCGCGGTCAGATCGAGCGCGCCGCTGCCGACCTGGGCGTTGAACTGTGGGCGCACGTGGACCGGGTGATCGGCGCGATGCGAACCATCGCCCCCCAGCTCGGCCTCGACGGCGCCGCAGCCCCGACCTAGCCGCTCTCCGATCACCCGGCGAGCCCTCGCCGTCGGCAAGCTTCGGCCGGGGTGCTGGTATAATGCCGGGTCCGTCCTGACCAGAGAGGTCGACGAGCTCTATGGACCCTTCTAGAGACACATCGGCCGGGGCCGCGCGCCTGTGCCCCACCTGCGGGACGCGGTTGGCTGCTGGCGTCACACGCTGCGTGGTGTGCGGATCGGACCTGCGCCCGGCGGGCGCCCGCGCGGCGCGCGGCGCAGGCGGTCAGGTTTCGCTCTCCCTGCCCGTGGCGCTGGGGATGTTGGCGGTCTTCGTCCTCCTGACCGCCGGGATCACTTTCGCCGCCATGCGCTTGACCAATGTCGGTCTGCGCGCTACCCCGACGGTCACGCCAACGCTGACCGCGACCGTGACCGCCACCCTCGCGCCCACCTTCACCGGGACGCCCGAGCCGTCCCCGACACCCCTCCCGCCGATCGACTATACGGTGGTCTCGCTCGACACCTGCGCCGGCCTGGCGTTTCGGTTTGACGTCTCGGTCAAGTCCATCCTCGATCTCAACAGCCTTTCCTCCGAGTGTCTGCTCTCGGTCGGCACCGTGCTCAAGATCCCGCAGCCGACGCCGACCCCGTCGCCCGAGCCGACCGCCACGCTGTTGGCGGCCGAAGAGACGGAACAGGCCTGCGATCGGATTGCCTACACCGTGCTGGCGAACGACACCCTCGCCGGCATCGCCCTGAATTACAACGTAGAGCTGCAGGCAATCAAGGATTTCAACCAGATGCCCAGCGACACGGTGTTCGTCGGCCAGGTGCTGACGATCCCCTTGTGCCGCCGGCTGCCGACGCCAGGCCCGACGCCCACGGCGACTCCCCCGCCGCCCTACCCGGCGCCCAATCTGCTCCTGCCGCGCGACGGGGAGTACTTCTCGCTGACCAATGACAGCGTCACGGTGCAGTGGGCCGCGGTCGGGCAGCTGCGAGAGAACGAGTTCTACCAGGTCATCGTGGAAGACCTGACCGACACAACCGGCACGAAACGTCTGGTAGGCTACGCCACCGACACCAAGTACATCCTCCCGGTGACCTTCCGGCCGAACGACACTCTCCCGCACATCATGCGCTGGGGCGTGTCGGTCGTGCGCCAGACTGGCACCGACGCCGGCAGCAGACCGGTCTACGTTTCAGGCGGGGCGGCCAGCGACCGGCGCTACTTCACCTGGTCCGGCGCGGCTGTCGCCTCAACACCGACGCCCTGAGCAAAGCCACTGCCGCGAGAGCGAACGGGGCACGGCTGTCGCCGTGCCCCGTTACTCTTCCCTTCAAGACGCATGACCTACTCGAGCTTGAGCGCCTCGATCGATTCGCGAACCCTGGCCGCCGACTGTTCCAGCGCCTGGCGCTCGTCCGGCTGGAGCTCGTACTCGATGACACGCTCCAACCCACCCCGACCCAGCTGCACCGGGACCCCGAAGAACAGGTCGTTCAGACCGTACTCGCCCTGCAAGTAGGCCGCCGCCGGAAGGATGAGATGACGGTCGCGCAAGACAGCATCCACCATTTGCGCCAGCGCCGCGGCCGGAGCATAGAAGGCGCTGCCGGTCTTGAGCAGCGAGACGATTTCGCCTCCGCCCTTGCGCGTCCGCTCGACGATGGCCGCCAGCCGGTCGGCCGGCAGCAAGTCTCGCAACGGGACCCCGGCCACATTCGAGTGGCGCGTCAGCGGGACCATGTCATCCCCGTGCCCGCCCAACACGTAACAATCGACGTTCTGTACGCTGACTCCCAATTCCATGGCCACAAACGCCCGCATGCGTGCCGAATCCAGGACGCCGGCCTGCCCGATGACGCGCTCGCGCGGAAGATGGCCGACTTTCATCGCCAGGTAGGCCATCGGATCGAGCGGGTTGGTCAAGATCAGGAAGATCGCCTGCGGTGAGACGGTCAGAGAGCTCTCGACCGCCTGTCGTACGATGGCGCTGTTGGCCGCCAGCAGATCGTCGCGTGACATGCCTGGCTTGCGCGGTAAGCCGGCGGTGATGACCACGATGTCCGACCCGGCCGTCTCGGCGTAGTCATTGCTTCCGATGACGTTGACGTCGGAGCCGATGATCGGCAGCGCCTCGGCCAGGTCGAGCCCTTTGCCCTGCGGCACGCCCTGGACAACGTCCACCAGCACCAGATCGGCGATCTCCATTTGGGCAAGCCAGTGTGCGGTGGTCGCCCCAGTCTGTCCGGCCCCCACGATCGTCACCTTCGCCATGCGGTCTCCTTTGGAGTGCGTCGGGGGAGGCGCCACCGTCACGCGGCTCACCCCACCCGGTGGTGCCCAGCTTGGGTCAATCCCCGATCAGAAACGCGTAACCTTCGGCGCCGGCCGGCCGCGAGGGGGAGCCCGTATCCCGGACCTCGATGCCCTCCCCCGGCTCGACACTCCCGACCACCCAAACCGGAAGCGCGCTTTCGGCGGCGGCCTCCAAGAAGGCATGTTGCGAGGCGGCGGGCAGAGAGAGGAGCAGGCCGCCCGACGTCTGGGCGTCGAAGAGCAGGCTGCGTGAGTACTCGTCGAAAGAAGGATCGAAGCGCACCCGCGGGCCGAAGTAGATCTGGTTGTCTGCGCTCCCGCCGGGGATGCACCCGGCGAGCACGTAGGCTCGCGCCCCGGACAGGAATGGAATCGCTCGGGCTTGGAGCACCAGGCGCACGCCGGAAGCCTCGGCCATCTCCAACCCATGCCCCAACAGGCCGTAGCCGGTGATGTCCGTTGCACCGCGCACGCCATGGGCAAGGGCCAACGCCGAGGCATCTGCATTCAGACGGCTCATCCAACCGATCGCCTGCTCGATGTGGGCTGCGTCTGCGATGCCGCGCTTGAGGGCCGTCGTGGTCACCCCGGTCCCGAGCGGCTTGGTCAGCACGAGCACATCGCCAGGGCGCGCGCCGCCCTTGGTCATCAGCCGATCGGGCGACGCCAGGCCGACGGCGACCAGGCCGAATTTGGGCTCCTTGTCCTGGACCGTGTGGCCGCCGGCGAGCACCGCCCCCGCCTGGCGCACTTTCTCTGCCCCCCCGCGGAAGATCTCGCCGATCAGGTCAATCGGAAGATCCGTCGGCATCGCGGCGACGTTTAGGGCCAGGATCGGCCGCGCCCCCATTGCATACAGATCCGAGAGCGCATTCGCCGCGGCGATCGCCCCGTAGTCGTACGCCCCGTCGACAACCGGCGTAAAGAAATCCGTGGTCACGACCAGTGCCTGATCGGCGCCCAGACGCCAGACGGCGGCGTCATCCGGCGCGCCAAGGCCGACCAGGAGTTCGGGGTACTCCTCTGGCCGGAAAAGAGCCTGCAAGGGGCGCACGACCTGCGCCAGCGTCTCCGCGCTAAGCTTCGACGCTCAACCCGCGCATGACGACAGGCTGGTGAGACGCACCTGTCGTCCGCTGGTTGCCCTGGGTTCGCTCGTATCCGTCATCCGGATTCCTCCGTCCCCGAAGGACGACGCGGGATCGGCTGGATTGTAGACACAGGCCGGAGGGCTGTCAACGGAGAGGCGGCTTGCGGCTGATCGCCTAGTCCGAGCCGTTTTGCGGACCGGCGATGACCCGCACCAGGATCAGGACCAGGACCGAAAGTGCCAGCAGCAGGACCGAGAGGGTCTGCGCCAGCGCCAGGTCCGATTCGAAGCCCAGGTAGACCGCCAGGGGCATCGTCTGAGTCCGGCCGGGGAGATTTCCGGCGAACAGGATGGTGGCGCCAAACTCGCCCAGTGCGCGCGCCCAGCACAGCGCCGCCCCGCCCAACAGCCCCCGTCCGGCGAGCGGCAAGGTGACGTGGCGCAGGATGTTGCCCGTCGAGGCGCCGTCGAGGGAGGCCGCCTGCTCGAGATCGACGGTCACCGCGCCAAGCGCTATGCTCGCCGTCTTGATGAAGTAGGGCGCGCCGACGAAGATCTGCGCCAGCACCACCGCCAGCGGCGTGAAGGGGACCTGCACACCGATCGCCGCCAGCGTGGCGCCCAACACCCCGCGCCGCCCGAACGCCATAAGCAATGCCAGGCCGGCCACCGCCGGAGGCAGGACAATCGGTAAATCCAGGATCACCTCGAGCGCCCGGTTCAGGCGCGTCCGGCGACGCGCCAAACCGTAGGCCAGCGGGGTCCCGAGGATCACCACAAGCAGCGTGCAGGCCGCGCTCGTCAACAGGCTCAGCCGGACAGCGGATAGCGTGCGCGCATCGCCGGCGTACTCGTAGAGCATTGCCACCGGCGTGCGCATCAGCAGCGCCGCAAGCGGGATCAGCAGCAGCAGGACCAGCGGCAACCCGATAAGCTCGAGCTGCCAGGGCAGCCTGGGAGATGCCGGCGCTTTGCCGGACGGCCGCGCCGCCGGACGCCTCCCGATCGGAAGCCCGTACGCGTCAATCAACGGCCGGAAGGAAGCCATGCTCCTCCAGGATCTGTTGCCCCGATCCGCTCAGGACGAATTCGATGAAGGCACTCGCCGCGGATGCATTGGGGGATGCGCGCAGTGCCGCCAGCGGATACTCGGCCATCGGGTTGTGCTCGGCGGGCAGCTCAATCCGGCCAAGCTCGGGCTGGCTGGCGGCGTCGGAGGTGTAGACGATTCCCGCATCGGCTTCCCCGAGGGCGACTTTGGCGAGAACGGCACGGACGCTCTCCTCCTGCGAGACCAGGTTCGCCACGACGGCGTCGCGGAATCCTTCCCCCCATTCGAGGTCACCGGCGATTGAGTCGAACATGCGCAGCGTGTACTTTCCGGCGGGAACCGCAGGGTCGGCGACGACCAACCGGAGGCCCCGTCGGGCGAGATCATGCAGATCCTTCAAGCCGGCGGCGTTGTCGGCCGGCAGAACGACCACCAAACGGTTGCGCGCAAAGACCGGGGTGCCGGCCTCGTCAACCAGCCCGCCGTCCACCAGTGCCTTCATCTCCTCCCGGTTGGCGGAGGCGAAGATATCCGCCTGAGCGCCGTTCTCGATCTGCGTGCGCAGGGCCTGCGAGGCGCCGAAACTCATCACGACATCGATGGCGGGGTGTGTCTTCTCGAACGCCCTCGCCAGGTCCTCGAATGCATTGGTCAGCGATGCGGCGGCGAAGACCGTGAGCGTCGTCGAACCGGTCGTGGCCACCGGAGCGGAGCGCGGCGCACATGCGCCGAGGGCAGCGGTGACGAGGATCAACAGCAGCGTCCGCAGCCGGTCAGTCTGGGTCATGCTCGCTCTCTGCCCCGTGCTTCATCTTTGCGCTTTTGGCTCTGCCGGTTGTGCGCCGACGCCGCCGCGCTCTCGGCCCATGGCGCCGCCCCCGCCGGGAATTCGGCAGCTTCCAGCTCCGAGAGCCACTGCAGAGCTGCCTGCGTCTGAAGGGTCCGAAGCGAGTAGACATGCCGCTCGAACCCACTTCGCTGCGCGCTCTGCTTGAGACGGTCCAGCCTTTGCTGGAGAACGATCCGTTGTCCCAGGAGCAGCTCCGAGGTTTCAGGAGCACCTGTCACCCGGCCCAGGTACACCTTGGCCAGGAATTCGGCGCGCAGATCCCGAGGGTTAGCAACCGGTGTGGCCAGCCAGGCGTGCAGCGCGATGCGCCCGGCCTGCGTGATGGCATACGTGGTCCGACGCGGCCCAAGGACAGGATCCGATAGCTGGGGAAGTACCAACCCGCGCTTCTCGAGCTTCTTGAGCAGGAAGTACAACTCACTCCGCCCCAGCCGCCAAATGGAACGCAACACGGGATCCCCGCCGATGGAGCGGTGCAGGTCGTAGCCATGCGAGGGGACTGGCTCAAGCAACGCTAGGGGAACGAACTCCGCCGGCCAGCTCAGGTCCACGTCGGTTTCCCAGTGCGGCGACTAGTCAAAGTCTAACTAGTAGGCTCCGCTCAGTCAAGGGCGGTCCGACCCGCGCTTTGCAGCCGCTTGCCGCCACGCGGAAAGTGGATCGGTGGAATGCGACGGGTGGCGGCAGGGGAAGACTTGAAACGCAAACCGGGCCCTGAGTGCGGCCCGGCGGCTGCCAGTTCAGATCGAGCCGGTTCAGCTTTCCGGTAGGAACCCGTAGCCGAGGGCAATGCCCATGGCGGCACCCAGGACGGCAATCAGGGGCACCCAGAGCAGGTAGTTGCTGGCCACGGCCCCCACAAGCACCCCAACGATCGCCCCCATCGCCAGCATGGCAAGTACTGAAAGCCCGATCTTCTTGAAACCCGTCAAGCATGCCGCCCTCCACGAACTGTATTGGACAGTTTATCTCCCCATTGTCCGGCTGTCAAGATGAGCCTGCCGGAAAGGGGTGGAGCGCGGATGCCCGTGGCCCACTCCCGGATCGCATGGAATGCAGCTCGCGCCCTCAGGACACCGGCTGCGGGGGTAGACGGTGTATCAGTCAATCCGGGGGCTTCGTCTGGGCGTTTAGCCTGAGGGCGGCTGGAACAATGCCGGGAGGTCGGCCAGAGCGTTGCCCAGCCTCGTCCCGTGCCAGGTAACGAGCGTCCCGTCCACGCGGTGGATGCGGTTGGCCTGAGCGGCCGGCGTCGCTGCGAGCGACCTCGCGCAACAACCGCTCATCAGCCTCATCGAAATGGAAGGGCTCATCGGGGAGCAGGATCACTTCGGGTTGCGTGGCGATTACTTCCTCTGGCCCAACACACGGATAGCGGGTGTCGCGCCCGGCGGCGCTTTCGGCCGGGGTCAGCCCGAGGTCCGCCTCGAGTGGGTACTGCCGCTCGCGCGTGGCGAAGGCATTCTCGCCGCCGCACACCCACAGGACATCGTGGGCGTAGGCGCCGGCGTTGAAGGTCATCCACCACGGCTCCCCGCCGGGCGTGCGGTCGTGCCAGATCGGGCAGAACACCCGGGGGCGGCGACTCTCCGCCGCGGCGAGCATCGTCCACTCCAGCGTCGCCTCGAGCACTTGCAGCCGGGGCGCCGAGCGGGGAATCCGAAACAGCTCGATCACCAGCCACAAGACGTCGAGCGCCTCCCGGACCGATCGCGGGAAGGTCACCCACACTCGCACGCCGTCCGCTTCGAGGCCTTCGACCAACGGCCTTTCGTTTTCTTCCTGATTGGCCATGACGATGTCGGGCGAAAGTGCCTGGATCAAGCGTGGGATCGGCAGTGCGCGTGCCGCCGACGCGCCGCACCTGCCCCTCCAGCTCCGCCGGCACGCGGCAGTAGTCGGTCACCCCGACCAGGCTGGCGCCGACCCCCAACTCGACCAGCGTGTCGGTCATCGAAGGGACGAGGCTGACCACCCGCTGGGGAGCGCGGGTGAATACGAGCAGCGTCGAGTGTCCGTTTCCGCCAGCCATGCGTGTCGTCTGCCTTAGGCGAGTGTCGCCCGAATCGGCGAGGGGCGCAACCCGTTCGAGACGACTTGAGAGCGCTGCGTACCCGTCAGCTCGTCAGTCGGCCAGCGCAGCGCCCTAGGTCTCGCCCAGAAGTTCCAATGTGGCGCCCACCAACAGCGCCAGGGCCCGCGGCAGTGACGCCTCATCGAAGTCGAACTGCGGGTTATGGTGCGGGGCGTCCAGCCCGCGGGAAGGATCCGCCGATCCGATCAGGACGAAGCATCCCGGAACCGCCTGCAGGAAGTAGGCCATGTCCTCCGAGACCATCGAGCGTTCAGCCTCGTCGGGCACGACCCCGGCAAACATGCGGCGGGCGACCTGGCGAACCCTTTCAGCCACCGCGGGGTCGTTGACCACCGGCGGCGTGAGCGGTGTGAGCTGTACCCGCGCCGTGCAGCCCAGCGCGGCCGCCACGCCCGATGCCACCTCCGTTACCCGATGCAGAACGGTCTCTCGGACGTCGAGATCAAACGTACGGATCGTCCCCCGGAGCATCGCCCGGTCCGGGATCACGTTGAAGGCCTCCCCGGCATGGACCTGCGTGATGCTCACCACGGCAGCGGCGCGGGGATCGAGGTTGCGGGAGACGATCGTCTGAAGGGCGCTGATCACCTGTGCCGCGGCGGGGACCGGATCCCGCGCTTGTTGGGGCGCCGCCCCGTGCCCGCCCTTCCCCAGGATTTCGATCTCGAGCCTTTCGGCGCCGGCCATCACCGGCCCGTCGCCGATGCCGACCCAGCCGACCGGTCGCGAATTCCACAGGTGGACGCCAAGCGCGACGTCGGGGGAAGGGTTCTCAAGCACGCCGGCGGCGATCATCCGCTCCGCGCCCCCCAGCCCTTCTTCCGCCGGCTGGAAGACCAGCTTCACCCGCCCCCGCAGATCCTCCCGGCGGTCGCACAGCAGGCGAGCGACGCCAAGCCCGATCGCAACGTGCCCATCATGTCCGCAGGCATGCATCACCCCTGGATAAGTCGAGGCATAGGGCGCGCCGGTTGCCTCCTGGATCGGCAACGCATCCATGTCCCAGCGCAGCATCACCGTGCGCCCGGGACGCACTCCCTCCACCACTGCCACGACGCCGGTCTCGGCGATCCCGGTTTGCACCTCAAGTCCCAGGTCGCGCAGAGACTGCGCCACGATCGACGCGGTGCGCATTTCTTGGAACCCGAGTTCGGGGTGTTGATGAAGGTCCCGTCGCCAGGCGGTCAGCTGATCGGCCAGCGCCTCGGCGTCACCCAACAACCGCAAGGGACTCATGGCGCCTCCCTAACGGGCCCACGGCCCGCTTGTGCAGCGGGGCGCGGCTGGGGTCAGCGCCCCAGATCGATCAGCCGAAAGCGCTCGACGTAGCGCGGCGCGTCGGGCGGGCTGGCCGGATCGAGCAGGCGCTCGCGGATGCGCGCCTCCAGGCCGGCCTGATCGGGGACCTGACTGCGGTGCTCGCGGAGTGCGGCGATCTTGCGCTCGACGGTGGAGGTGACGTCGATGACCGTATTGGCCGTCTGCGGCATGGCGACGTAGACCTGGCGGACCTTGTGAGGGGCGAGCCCCTCTTCGGTCAGAAGTTCGGGGAAGAACATCGCCGAGCCGGCGGCTGGAAAGACGGCATCGAGCGTCGCCTGCCCGGCGGCGCGATGGTCCGGGTGATTGATGTAGCGGTCGCTGGGAAAGAAGTTCGTCGGGTCACAGGTGACGACAATCTCCGGCCGGACCTGGCGCACGACACGAACCACCAGCTTGCGCAGGGCGAGGTCGGGCGTGAGGTAGCCATCCGGCTGGTCGAGGAACTCGACCTGGCGTACGCCGAGCACGGCGGCCGCCGCGCGCTGCTCGGCCTCGCGCAACCGCGCCAGGGCGACCGGATCCGTCTGGGCGTCGTCGGCACCCTTATCGCCGCGGGTGAGCAGGCAGTAGCGGATCTCGCGCCCCCGCTCGGCCCACAACGCCAGCGTGCCCCCGCAGAAGAACTCGGGGTCATCCGGATGGGCCAGGACGACGAGGACCCGCGTCGGTTCCGCGCCCGCCGAGTCGGCTTCCCCCGACGTCATTCGTCCTCTTCCCGGCCGCAGGTGCACTCGCCGCTGGCGTGCTTGCCGCACGGCGCCATCGCCTTGGCTTCGAGGGCCTTGAGCTCATCGTACGGTTGGATTTCGTGGTGGAGGAACTCCGCCCGCCGCCCGTCTTCCAGCAGCACGATGACAGCCTGCTTGAGTGGCACGACGTCGAGCACTTTGCCTTCACCCATCGGCGTGATCACGCGCTTGTTGCGCTTGGGAAGCGTCTTGCGTGCCTCGACGTACTGTTCGTACTCGTAGACCAGGCAGCAGCGCAGGCGCCCGCACATGCCGGTGATCTCCTGCGGATTGAGTGAGATCCCCTGCGCCTTGGCCATCTTGATCGAGATCGGGGAGAACTCCGAAAGGAAACGCGAGCAGCAGCGCTCCTCCAGCCCGCAGGCCCCCATGCCGCCCAGGATCTTGGCCACATCCCGCGGCCCGATCTGGCGCAGCTCGACCTCGGTGCGCTTGTAGATCCGCTGCAGCTGCTTGCGCAGGTCTTTGAGGTCGGGCTTCTCATCCGCTTCGGTCACGAACAGAAAGGCGATGCGCGACCCGTCGTACGAATACTCGGCCTTGGCGATCTTCAGGTTGCGCAGACCGACCTCGGCCGCCTTGGCCCGGCACTCGATCATCGCCTCCAGCTCGCGCCGCTGCCACTGCTGGCGCAGCACCAGCTCGGCTGCCGTCGCCCGGCGCTCGATCCTCTTCCATCCGCCTTCGGCCGGGGTCTCGGGTTTCTCGACGAACCCGACGATCTCGCCCATCTCCCGCCCGCGGCTGGTGGACACCAGCACGTGGTCCCCGGGGCGCAGGTCGGACTCGCTCGAGGCATCGAAGTGATACAGCTTCCCCAGAGGCTGGAAGCGCAAAGCCGCAATGCGTGGTGGTGCCGCCGCTTCAGTCATGGAATCCTTGGCTGTCTGCCCGCTGCGGACATCATACCCGACTCGACCTGACCGGGCTTGCGCACCGGTCAGGTCGTTGGCTGATCCTAGTCGATCATCTGGATCGGCACGACGTTGGACGACTTCTGCAGGGCCAGGACCGAGACCTTGGCGGCCACGTCTTCGGCCATGGCGACTAGCGCCCGGGCCACCGCGCTCTCCGGGTGTCCGAGGACCACCGGGGTCCCGCCATCACCGGCCTGGCGCACGATAGCATCCATCGGAATCGCTCCGATGAACGGCACACCGGCTTCGCGCGCCAGCGTCTCGCCACCGCCCTGGCCGAAGATGTCCATGCGCGTCCCGTCCGGAAGCTCGAGGTAGCTCATGTTCTCGACCACGCCCAGCACCGGCACCTGCATCGTGCGGAACATCTCCAGCCCGCGGCGCGCGTCCTCGAGCGAGACCCGCTGCGGCAGCGTGACGATCAGCCCGCCGGAGAGCGGCAGCGTCTGCGCCAGGCTCAGCTGCGCGTCCCCCGTGCCGGGCGGCAGATCGACCACCAGGTAGTCCAACTCGCCCCAGGCCACGTCGGCAATGAACTGGCGGACGGCGGAGTGCAGCATCGGCCCGCGCCAGATCAGCGGCTGGCCCGGCGGCACCAGAAAGCCGATCGACATCACCTTCACCCCGTAGGCCTCGGCCGGGATCATCTTGCCGTTCTGCGGGGCGGGCATGCTTTCCAGGCCCATCATCACCGGGACATTCGGCCCGTAGATGTCCGCGTCCAGCAATCCGACGCGCGCCCCGGAGCGTGCCAGCACCGCCGCCAGGTTGACCGCCACGGTGGTCTTGCCGACGCCGCCCTTCCCGGAAGCGACGGCGATGGCGTTCCGGATCGGCCGGTCGATCAGGCCGCGTGTCTGGCCGTCGGCCGGCACGTTCGATTGCATCGCCACGGCGACCTGTGTCACGCCGGGCACAGCTTCCACCGCCTGCCGCGCTTCGCGCTCGATGCGTGAGCGCATCGGGCAGGCCGGGGTCGTCAGCTCAATCCCAAACGACACCTGACCACCGTCGATGGCCAGATTCTTGATCATGCCCAGGCTCACCAGGTCCTGGTGCAGCTCCGGCTCCTGAACCTTGCTCAGCGCCGCCAGGACGCCGTCCTTCGTCGGTCCGTCAACCTTCGCCATGCGTCCTCACTCTCCCTCACCGGGGGTCTCCAGGCTCTCATTCCCCTGCTTCATATAGCTGACGACGTCCGCCCGGGCGCGTTCGAACAGCGCCACCAGTTCATTGTCGTCCCCCCGGAACCGCTTCACCGTCAGGGTGGCGCAGGCCGTGCAGCCGCGCATCGCCCGGTACGAGTCGGTGTGACAGGTCAGGCAGCCACTGAGCCGGATGAGCATCAGGCTGAAGGCCAGTGCATCCAGCGAAGCGTCGGGCGCGGCCTCGGCGCGGCGCACGAGGCGGGCCCAGACTTCGCCGCGCAGGTCGCGCGAGCGCCGGGGCCACCCTCATCGGGAACAGGATCTCCGTATCGCCGTGGTACATGCCGGTTTGCCGCTTCCGGGGGCCTAGGCGTGCCGGGCCGCCTTGGCGGCTTCTTTCTCCGCCCGGGCAGCCTCCTCACGGGCGTAGTTCGCCGGACGGATGGAGGCGTAGTACGAGACCGGCCTGGACAGCCGCTCCTTGTCATGGATGTTGTCGCGCATCCGATCCCAGGTCGCCAGTTCGTAGTTGTGGTCCATCTTGATCGCATCGAACGGGCAGTACTCGGCGCACAGCCCGCAGTTCATGCAGATGTCGATGTCGATGTAGAACTCGGCCGGCTCCGGGATCGGCCGCCCTGTGGCCGGGTCGGTGGTGCGCACGATCCAGATGCACTGCGGCGGACAGACCTTGGCGCAGATGCCGCAGGAGGTGCAGCGGTCCAAATGCTCGCCGTTCGGCCCTTCCTCATACAACAGGAAGGGGATGAAGCGGAACTCCTCCGGGACCGGCAGCTTGACTTCCGGGTACTGGACGGTGAACGCGCCGCGCGCCTGCGCGCCCTGCCGGATCGCCAGGCTCTCCGGGCTGTCGTACTTCTTCCCGATCCAGCGCAAGTCTTCGAGATAGGTCACGACAAAGTGCTTGAGCGTCACGCCCAGGCCTTTGAGCATCCCGATACCGTACATCGTCGTCTCCGATCTCCTGGCGCGGCCGGCGTTACCGGTCGACCTCGCCCAGCACGATGTCGATCGACCCGAGGGTGACCACCACATCGGCGATCTTGGCCCCGCGGCTCATCTCGGCCAGCGCGGTCAGGTTGATGAACGACGGCGCACGGACGTGATAGCGCCAGGGATTGGGCTTGCCGTTGGAGATCACGTAGAAGCCGAGCTCGCCCTTGGGGTTCTCGACCCGCCCGTAGGATTCGCCCGCCGGGACCCGCACCTGGTACTGCGGCTTCCCGGTCTGGATCTCGCCTCCGGGCATCTGGCGCAGCACCTGGTCGAGGATGCGCAGGCTCTGGCGGATCTCGTCGAAGCGGATCAGGTAGCGGTCGTAGACGTCGCCGTTCGGACGCATCGCCACATCAAACTCGAATCGGTCGTAGATCGAGTACGGTTCGGCGCGGCGGACGTCGTACGGCACGCCGGAGGCGCGCAGCACCGGGCCGGCAGCCGACAGAGGCGACGGCCCGCTCGCGCGACAGTACGCCCACGCCGATGCACCGCGCCCGGACGATCTCGTTCTCGGTCAGGTAGCGGTCGAGCTCGTCGACCTTGCGCGGCAGGCGTTCATAGACGAGCTCCTTGATCTTGGGCAGCACGCCTTCCGGCAGGTCGCGCGCCAGCCCGCCGAAGCGGAAGTAGTTGCACATCATGCGCGACCCGGCCGTGGCTTCGAAGATGTCCAGGATCAGCTCGCGTTCTTCGAACGCGTACATCACCGGGGTGAAGAAGGCGCCCAGGTCGTTGAGCAGGAAGCCGATGGCCGAGAGGTGGTTCTGAATGCGGGTGAGTTCCGCCATCATCACCCGGATGTACTCCGCCCGTTCGGGCGGCTGGATGCCCATCAGCTTCTCGACCGCCAGCGCGTACCCGAAGTTGTTGCCCATGGACGAGAAGTAGTCGAGCCGGTCGGTGAACGGCATGTTCATCAGGAACGTGTTGCGCTCGCCGATCTTCTCGTGATTGCGGTGCAGGTAGCCCATCACCGGCTTGAGGTCGACGATCGTCTCGCCGTCGAGCCTGACCACGACGCGGAACACGCCGTGCGTCGACGGGTGCTGGGGTCCGAGGTTGACGATGATCTCGTCGGTGCCGAGCGAAGCCCCGCCGCCGTTGCCCTTCGCCGTCACCTGCCCCAGGCCGGCATACAAGGCCGCATCGCCTTCCGGCACCCAGCCGTCGGGGGTGAAGTCCGGCGGGTAGGCGACATTGTGGTGGAACGGGACGTGATCCTCGATGCGGCTGACCTTGCCTTCCGGCCAGCGGCTCTTGAACGGCTTGGCGTCTTCCTCGAAGTAGGCTTCCTGCCAGTCCTTGCGCAGCGGGTGGCCGGCAAAGCCCTCCCACAAGAGGACTCGGCGCAGGTCCGGATGGCCCTCGAATTGAATGCCGAGCAGATCCCAGACCTCGCGCTCCTGCAAATCGGCGCCGGGGAAGACCGGCACCAGGGACGGGAGGCGTGCGTCTTCGCGCGGCACCTGCGTCTTGAGGACCAGCCCAGGCCCGCCGGCCATCGGGTAGAGGTGGTAGACCACCTCCATCTTGCCCTCGGGCAAGTAGTCGACGCCGGTGACCGATGACAGGTAGTCGTAGCCCAGATTCGTGCGCAGGACGCGCGCTGCCTCGAGCAGCCGATCCGCGGCGACAAGGTAGCCGGAGTAGCCTGGGCGCTCGTCGCGCTTCAGGAGGTCGGCGAACCGGGTTTCCACGTGCTCCAGGACTGTCTCCGTCATGATGGCCTCGTCTCTTCTCGTGCGGTCAGGGCTGGGCTGGCTGCGCGGCCTTCTCACGCAGGGCCGGCAAATCACGCGGGTTGATCAGATCCGGCCCGAGGAGCGGGATCGGGATCGCCTCGATCGGCGCTTTGCGGTACCAGCGAACCGAGGTGACCGATTGCGTGTCGATCTTCTCGCGCAGTTTGGCGAAGCCGTGGAGCAGCGCTTGCGGTGTCGGCGGGCAGCCGGGCACGTACACGTCGACCGGGACGAACTGATCGACGCCCGAGACGACGTTGTAGCCTTCCTTGAAAGGCCCGCCGCCGGAAGCGCAGGCACCCATCGCAATCACGTACTTCGGTTCGCCCATCTGGTTGTAAAGTCGAACGATTTGAGGGACCAACTTCTTGGTGACCGTGCCCGAAATGATCATCAGATCCGCCTGGCGCGGGCTGGGACGCATCACCTCCATCCCGAAGCGGGAGAGGTCGTAGCGGCTGGTGGCGGTGCAGATCATCTCGATCGCACAACACGCCAGCCCCCAGAACATCGGCCAGACCGACGAGCGCCGCCCCCAGTTGTAGACCTTGTCGAGGGTCGTGATTGCCACATTGCGGCGCAATTCGTCCGGCACCTCGATCTCGGGGTGATTCAGTTCGTCTGTCATGCGTCCCTCACCTCCCGGCGGCCTTCCTTGCCCGCGCCCTGGTTGCGTGTGTGTTCGTCATACGGGGTTGGATCCGCGATCGCCGGCGCGTACACCGGTAGTGACCGGCTCCGGCCTTC
Organism: uncultured Chloroflexia bacterium; assembly: GCA_963777165.1. GTDB lineage: Bacteria > Chloroflexota > Anaerolineae > Anaerolineales > E44-bin32 > DYJB01. The sequence continues at coordinate 102,057 of CAVZPO010000001.1, read as the reverse complement.
GGCCCGGCGACGACCCGAAGCTCACGCCCCGCAGGACTCCGAACTGTCACTCCATGCCGGAGCCCGAATCCAGCGGTCGGAGGGCTCGGCCGGTCTCATTCCTGATGGCTGATTATAGGACCCGGGGTCCTCCTGTCAACCCGGAAAGGGGTTTCCGATAGAGTATTTGACAAATCTACGGGGGGCACTAGAATGGTGGAGAGGGTTTACCCATGCCTGGTATCGATAATCGACAGCGCGTCTTGCTCTTCTTGGCCCGACAGGGTGAGGCCTCGGTGGGAGAACTGAGCCAGGGCCTGGAGCTGACACAGGTGACCGTCCGCAAGCACCTGGACGACCTGATGCGGGAAGGGGTTGTGTCGCCTCCGGAGAAGCGCCGACGGGGCGGGCCCGGCCGGCCCGTGCAGTCCTACGCGCTGACCGAGAAGGCTGAGACTCTCATGCCAGAGAACTACCAGGACCTGGCTCTGGCGGTCGTTGCCGTCCTCGGTGATCGTCATGGGCCAGAGTGGGTCCGCAAGCTGCTCCTGGCTGCGGGGGCCCGGGCCGCCGTTGGGTTTGGGGTGCAGGCCGAACGCAAGGACGAGGCGTTCTTGCCACAGGTGCTGAATGAGTTGGATCGGCGCGGCTACTTGCCCGCCGCCGGCACGTGGTCCGGCCGCCGCTGTATGACGTTCGCCCACTGTCCCTACCTCGACGCGGCGCGCGCCTCCCCCGTCGTGTGCGCGTTCGACCAGGCGCTGATGGAGACGGTCCTGGGAGAGCCCGTCGTCCTCTTCCGTCGGATTGCCGAGCACGACGAGCAGTGCGTCTTCCTCCTCGGGGTGTGATCGAGGGCCGGGTGTCGCTGCCTCCCCGGCACCCCTGCTGACCGTCGCACGAACTGCCCCGAACCTGGATCGCAGATGAGGCCGACTGAGCCTGGCCTGCCGAAATTGCCCCGCGCGCCGAGCAGGTTGTCGTGCGGAATGATCCGTGTGGCGGCCTCTTTGAACGCCCCACCCCTCCAGTCACGAGGTAGGTTCACACGACGACATCGCGCAGCCATCGGCTGCAGCGATCGGCGAGGCGTGTCTGGTGCGCACCGTCGCGAGGGGTCGTACGATTTGAGGCTTACACCGATCAGACGTGCGGGACTGCGGCAGGCATACCGACGGATCGCCTCGACATGCCGCAGCAGCCGTCTGACGGGCCGATACGTTTGGATTCCGAGGGCCAGCTTCGTCCCGAGCCCAAGACGCCGCCGTCTCGCAGCGCGGAGCAGGATCGACTAGCAGTTGCGCAGCCCTGGTGTGATCCGCTCCGATCGGATGGATCTCGCCAGTAGAATCACGCGCCGTGCTCGGCGGCCGTCCGATCGAGATCGGACGGGGTAAAGCGCTCCAAGGCGACGACAGTCGCCACACGACGGAACAAGGGCGGGAGCAGGCTGAGCGCCTGATCCTTGGTCTCCAGATCGGCGACGATCCAGGCCTTATGGACGTGGTCGCTGCAACCCCAGTCGGCGTTGGTCACGAAGTGCGATCCCGTCTCCATGAACACTCGAATGGCGAGCTCGCAGGCTTCTTTCTTGTCTTCGTGGGGAACCTCGATGAGGTACCTGGTCACGTCTCTCCTCCTTCGGTAACCCAGTCACAATCTCGGAGTGGTTTCCGTCGTGCAACGCCCCAAGACCGCATGTGAACGCAAACTGGATAGATGATAGCGCGATTGCGGGAGAATCGCGTCTGGAATACCGCGCTGGCGATATCGGGATGGCAGAGAGGGGAGTTCCGCCGCGCTGGTCCATTCTCGCCCATGCGCTCTGGAACTGGTGGGAGCACGCTCCGGAGGTTCCGGAATATGCGCAAGTCAGCTCCGCCGGCAACCTTCCACCTACAGGCTTCCCACGGAGGTCGGAAGGTCGTTGTTCATCGCGGGAGGGTCGATATCGCCTCGGCACTACCTTCCCGCCGGCAATCTGGAGCGGCATCCAGCCACCGAAAAACCAAGCATTCTTGCGAACGTTTCCCGGCGAAGGGCCTGCATGGCCGGTATTGGAAGGTGGTTACCCGAGCGGATGCCCGGCGGGTCGGGAGACTGTGGATGGCCTCTTCCGGGAGACAGACTGCTCCAGGCGCCTCACACATGAGGTGTGATCAGATGTCGTCGATGCGCCCAAACCCCAGATGCGCCAGGCTAGTTGGATGATCGGGCACCTCCAGCAGGCAATCCGGAGCGCTATGCGCATGCCCGGTCTCTCCGCACGACGTCGTTAGCTGCAATCGCCCTTGGGCAGGGCATCATCGACCCCCTACCTGGCCCTGGAGGGCACATGCATTGACCGACTGGCCAAGGCAGCCGTCCGGGCATTTATGCAGGAAACTTCCCTTTGACGCCCGCCCGCCTCTCAGGTAGAATGATTACCTAGTAGGCCATCTTCATCCGAGGTACCTCTAAGCGCAGGTTAAAGGATGGTAGCCATGGACAAGCCTGAGGTCGAAATCACCGAGCTGACGCTCACCCCGACTGCGATCGGTCGCGTCCGCTCAATGCTCCAAGAACGCAACCTCCCCGAGCACGCACTGCGCGTGTTCGTGACCGGGGGCGGTTGTTCGGGGCTGCGTTACGGAATGGCGCTGGAAGGCGCACCGGCCGACGCCGACGCGCACTACTCTTTCGACGGCGTGCATGTGGTCGTGGATCCGTACTCGATCGACTACCTGCGCGGCGCCTCGATCGATTACGTCGAGGACCTGATGGGCGGCGGCTTCAAGATCGAGAACCCCAACGCCAAGAAGTCCTGCGGCTGCGGGCAGTCCTTCAAGCCGCGCGAGGGCGATACACACGAACACGAGCACGGCCACGAGCACGAGGGCGGCGGCTGCAACTGCGGCTGATTGACGGCGCGGAGCAGCCTCATGGACCAACCCTACGTTCACCGGTTCACACTGGCGGAAGCCAACGCGCTGTTGGACGAGCTTCGACCGCTTGTCCACCAGATGCGGGAGGCGCATGCCACCTTGCGCGCCTCCCAGGCCCGCTTGCACGACCTGATGGAGAAGGCAGTCCTGGGCGGCGGCAGCCGCATCCCCCCCGAACTGATGCGTGCCGGGACACACCTCGAGAAGGCGGTCCTGGCCATCCAGCGCCGCGGCGTGGTGATCAAGGACGTGTCGGTGGGGCTGCTTGACTTCCCGTCGGAGCGCGATGGTCGCCCGGTGTTCCTGTGTTGGAAGCCGGGGGAGATGTCTGTCGGCCATTGGCACGACCTGGAAGGCGGCTTCTCGGGCCGTCGGCCGCTCGAGCCCTAACGGCCTCGCAGCAGGGACACGACCAGCCCCATCCCCCCCACGACCATCAGACCGACGATCGCCAGGATCGGAGGAAATCCGACCCCTGGCGTGTTTCCCGCGCTGGGGAACGTCGGCAGCGCCACCGGTCCGGACGGGGTGAACGTGGGCAGCCGGGTCGGGAGCCCGTCGCTCAGGTTGAACTGCGCCGCAAGCGTCGGATCGATGGTGGCGGTGACACGCGGGGTGGGCGTTGCCGGGGGTTCGACGATCGGTAAGGCGCCGGCGCCCAGGTTGATGATCTGCACCAGCGGCGCATACACCCAGGCAACATTCCCCGGCACACCCGCGTAGACGATCTGGATCCAGTCGCCGCCCGGCGTACGGCCGAGTGCGTCAGCCTGCTGCCCGGCGATCAACACCCCCACCAACTCACAATCGACGCACGGTGCAAGCCGCACGTTGACTTGATCGGGGACCAAGATCCTCGGCCCACCGGTGGAGATCGTCGCGGTGACCTGAAGCAGCGGACGCGGCGCCGCCCAACCCGCCTGAACCGTCAGCGCGGCAAGGGCAGACAACACGGCAGCGGCAATCAGCGTGCGACGAACGGACATCGGTCGGTTGCCCGGCAGGCGAGGCCGGATTATACTACGCCGCCTGAGCCGGACGATCCGGATGAAATCGACGCAGACCCGCACCTTCCACGGACCGATCTCCCCGCTGGACCTGGCCAATGCGCTCGTGGCCGGATTCAACCGCGGCAACCTGCGCGCCCAGGCCTTCGGCGATCAGCAGAAAGCCTACGTGCAGATCGCCACGCCCGGTCTCCCCACGTCGGGCGGCAAGACGGCGCTCATGGTGCAGCTGACAGCGATCGAAGATGGGGTGTTGATCCAACTCGGACAGCAGGACTGGGTTGGCGTCGCGGCGAGTTTGGGCCTCACCGCGTTGATGGCCCTGCACCGGCCGCTTTCGCTGCTCAACCGCATCGATGACCTGGCGGAAGACCTGGGCTCGCTGCAGTTGGCCGACCGTGTCTGGCTGACGATCGATCAGACGGCGGCGGCATTGGGCGCCTCGTTCGAGATCTCCGAACGCCTGCGACGCATCACCTGCCCCCATTGTCTCACCGCCAACCCGGTCGGAGGGTCGGCCTGCATCGCCTGCGGCGCTCCGCTCGGGCCGTCGCAGCCCATCGGCTGCCGCGCTTGTGGTTTCATCCCGCCTGCCGGCGCTACCACCTGCCCCAACTGCGGTAAGTCCCTCTGATCTGCACTCAGTCGTGGAATCGAGCGGCGGCCCTTGCGGGTCGCCGGCGTCCTGGCGTAGGCCACGCACTCCTCAGGTGGATGCCGCCGCCGCAAGCTCCGCCCCGCGCTGCAGCGCCTTGAGGTTCGCCTGGAGCAGGTTGCGGCGGTGAGCCGGGATGTGCTTGTCGAGCGATTCGCCGACCGCCTGCAGGCTGAGGACGGGCAGCCGCTGCAGCAAGGCTCCCAGCATGACCACGTTCGCCAGACGTTTGTCGCCGAGTTCCTCAGCCTCTTCGTTGGCCCGCACCGGGATCAGCTGCAAGTCGGTGCGCGTCGACGCCCGGTCGACCAGCGACTCGTTGATGACCAGGACACCACCCGGCCGGACCAGTGGCTCGTATTTGTCGAGGGACGGCAAGTTCATCACCACCGCCGCTCGCGGGGTGCGCACGACGGGAGAGCCGATTTCATCATCGCTGATGATGACGATGCAGTGTGCCGTCCCGCCGCGCATCTCCGGCCCGTAGGACGGGATCCAAGTGGTGTGCAGATTGTGGTCGAGCGCGGCATGCGCCAGCACCTGCCCGGCGAACAGCGCCCCCTGCCCCCCAAACCCCGAGAATACGATCTCGACCTGCCCCATCCCAGAACCCATCCGCTCACCTCGCCCACAGAGTTGCCTGGCGGCGCCCTAGCCCTCCGGCGTCCACCAAGCGGGGTGATTCTCCCGCCAGAGTCAGGATTGGTCAAGTCACTCGGAAGTCAAAGCGCCGTCCCTCCCCCAAGGTCCAGGCGGTGAGGTCGATTCCGCCTGGCCTGGAATCTCCTGGGGGACGCGTTCCGCGACATCATCGACCCGCGGCTGAGGGGATCACGCTGAGCCGTGCGGGAGAACCCAGCGCCAGGCCTGTGCCCGGGCCTGGCGCTGTGGTTTCTGGAGCAGGTTCGGCCGACAAGCGCGTCTCAGCGCGGCTTATCGAGCGCCGCCACAGCCGAATGGACCTTGTAGTCGCCCAGCGGAAACGCCGGGATCATGTGCTCTTCGATCCAGGTCAGCGCCGCGGCCGGGGTGATGCCCCAATTCGTCGGGCAGCTGGAGAGCAGCTCGACCATCGAGAATCCCAGTCCCGCACGCTGCACCTCGAAGGCCGTGCGCACGGCCTTCTTGGCCTTGCGGATGTTGGCCACATCGTGCAGGCTGCGCCGGACGACATAAGCCGACCCTTCCATCTGCGCCAGAATCTCGCACATCTTAAACGGGAAACCCTGGGTCTCCACATCCCGTCCGAGAGGTGACGAGGTTGTCTTCTGCCCCGGCAAGGTCGTCGGCGCCATTTGGCCGCCCGTCATGCCGTAGATCGCATTGTTGATGAAGATCACCGTGATGTTCTCGCCGCGTCCGGCGGCGTGCAGGATCTCGGCCGCCCCGATCGACGCCAGGTCCCCATCGCCCTGATAGGTGAAGACGATGCTGCCGGGGACGAGGCGCTTGATGCCGGTGGCCATCGCCGGCGCCCGCCCATGCGCCGCCTCGGCAAAATCCATATTGAAGTAGTTGTAGGCAAACACGGAACAGCCCACCGGCGCCACGCCAATCGTCTGCTCGCGCATGCCCAACTCGTCCAGCGTTTCGGCCACCAGCCGGTGCGCAACGCCGTGCGTGCATCCCGGACAGTAGTGCGTCCCGACGTGGGTCAGCGCGTCCGGCTTGGCGTAGATCAGGGACTCCACCATCGTTTCGCTCATCTCACGCTCCCGGAAGACTGACCGGCTGGCCGGCGTGCACTTTGTGGATGGCATCCAGCACTTCGTCCGGCATGGGCACGATCCCGCCCATCCGGCCGTAGAAGTTCACCGGCACACGGCCTTCGGCTGCCAGGCGGACGTCGTCCAGCATCTGGCCGCCATTCATTTCCACCACCAGCAGCGAATTGACGCGCTTGGAGAGATCCGAGACCTGCTGGTAGGGATACGGGTAGAGCGAGATCGGCCGCAGCAGGCCGACCTTGATCCCCTCCTCGCGGGCCGCCTTGACTGCCGTTTGGGCGATGCGGCCCGCGGTCCCGAATGCCACGACGCCGATCTCGGCATCCTCGGTCAGGGTCTCGCGCAGGCGAATCTCATCCGCTTCGATCTGCCGCATCTTTCCCATGAGCTTGAAGTTGAACTTCTCTTCCAGCACCGGGTCGATGTAGATCGAGCTGATCACGTTCGGATCCCGCCCCTTGGCGCCTGTCAGCGCCCACGCCGGTCGCTCGGAGATCGGACGTAAGGGTCGCATGGGAGGCATCTCCGCCGGCTCCATCATCTGCCCCAGGCTTCCATCGGCCAGGATGATGACGATCCAGCGGTACTTCTCCGCCAGGTCGAATGCGAGCACGGTCAGATCGATCAGCTCCTGCACGGTCGCCGGCGCAAGCACGATCGGGCGGTAATCGCCGTGCCCGCCGCCCTTGACGATCTGGTTGTAGTCACCCTGGGACGGGGCGATGTTGCCAAGCCCCGGACCCCCGCGCATGATGTCGACAAGTACGACGGGGACTTCGGAGCCGGCGATATAGGATAAGCCTTCCATCATCAGGCTGACGCCCGGGCTTGACGACGACGTCATCACTCGCGCCCCGGCTGAGGCCGCGCCGTAGACCATGTTGATCGCCGCCACCTCCGACTCGGCCTGCACGAACACGCGGCCGAGCTCGGGCATCCGGCGCGCCATGTGCTCGAGCGCTTCGGTCTGCGGCGTGATCGGGTACCCGAAGTACGCCTCGCACCCGGCGCGCACCGCCGCTTCGGCGAACGCGACATTGCCCTCCAAGAGCTCTTTCGGCACGCCTGCCTCCTGGGCCTAGACCATCGCTTCGATCGCCTTGACGGCCGGCACCCAACGATACACCGTGATGGCAACGTCAGGACAGATCGTGGAGCAAATGCCGCAGCCGGTGCAGTCGCCGACGGGGTCCACCAACGCTGCCGGATGGTAGCCGCGCGGCGTCAGCCGGTCCAGCGCCATGTGGATGACGTCCTTCGGGCACACCGTGGTGCACAGCTCGCAGCCCTTGCACAGGGCGTCGTCAATGACGATCCGGCCTTTGGCCATGCCCACCTCCGCCCATTAGGCTATCTCTTAGGCTACGCAACCCCAAAGGCCCAATCCAGTGAAGACCGTCATTCCGGGGGCAAACAAACATCATGTGTCCGAATAGTCCAATCTAGGTCGTTTGGGGACTTCGAACCGTCCGTTCGCGGCGGATTGCACCATCTACCCCGACAAGGCCTAATCCGACGAGCAGGTTGGCAGTTGGGTGACCGGGGGGCTCGCCCGAGGGCGATCGTGCGAGGCGGCTACGCCCGGGTTGGCGTGCCGGGCTTCGTTGCTGAAGTTGTAGGCATCACGGGGGCGAAGGAGGCACGCGGATGCTCGGTCGGCCATCCTTCGGCCCCACAAGCGGAAGCGAGGGTTGATCTGCCCAGCTCCGATGTCGCGGCTGGGGCCGGAGGCACAGGGTGGCGCAGCCGGCTGAAGCCCGCGGACATGGCGAACACGGCGACAGCCACCACCAGCAGGGCGAGGAGCACCCACGTCAGCCGATGAACACCCATGTAGCGCCAAGTACGCATCGGGACACTCCTGAAGCTGCCTCGAGCGTATGCGCAATCCGCGCTGGCCGACCTTGCACTCGCCTTACACGCGCGTGGTATCCTCCCCGCCTACTCAGAATCCTCAGAGGATGGCCATAGTCGGTCGGGCGTCCTGGTGATCATGTCCGCTCCTAATGCCTTCCAGCGTCTTGTCCAACGCCTGACTGCATCGCGGGCTGGCTCCGCACTCCTGGCCCGGACCCTCAACCGCCTGGATCGGCTGGTTGCCTGGCTAACCAACAGGCGGCACACGGCCACGGCCGCCCTGGCTGGGGTACCCGTTCTGACGGTGGAGACGATCGGCGCACGCTCCGGGCGACGCCATCGTGTCACTCTTCTGGCTATCCCCCGCGGCGAAGGTTTCATCCTCATCGCTTCGGCGTTTGGGAGCCGTCGACACCCCGCCTGGTACCACAACCTGCGGGCGCACCCTGTGGCCGACGTCCACTTCGGTCAGGTGACGCGGCGCTATCGAGCGAGCGAGGCCACGGGAGAGGAGCGTCAATCGTGTTGGGAGCAGGCCATGGCGGTGTACGCAGGCTACGCGGACTACCAGCGACGCGCCGGCAGGGTCATCCCTATTCTGATCCTGACGCCAGAACCGTAGCCGCGCCTGCATGCAGGCGCGACGGGGTGAGGAGCGAGCCTCGCGTTTCGGTCCCCGGTTCAGGATGAGGGCGGATTGAAGTAGTTGTAGACCGAGCGTGAGAGGTCGGCCATCAGGCGCGACGTCGGTTCCCAGATCATCTCGCGATCATTCCACAGGTACATCGTCAAGACGTAGTCGCCCGCCGGGGAGTAGATGATGCCGGCGTCCGCCGCCCAGGTGAGGGGCGAGTCAGTCCAGCCGTGCTTGTGGGCGACGCGCGTGCCGTCGGGAACTCCGGCCTCGATCAGGACGCCGATCTGGTTTTCCGCCAGCAGGTCCAACATCGTCCTGCACTCATCGGCGGTCACTTCTCCTGGGAAGGCGGCCAGGAGCGCGCCACCGCCCTGCCCGCACGCGTACAGGTCCCCGAGCAGGATCCCCATCTCGGAGGCGGTCGTCTGGTTGTAGCGGTCAGGCGCCGTCGAGAGATCGGGCCTCTGGTTTGCCTGCGTCAGATACTCGCGCAACAGGGGCGCGCCCAAGTGGAAGTATCCGGCCAAAAAGGTGTTCTCGAAGCCGAGGTCGCGCAGCGTGTCCGTGACGCGGATGGGGCCGAAGACCGGATCCATGCGTTCCATCAGCGAGTTGGCCGGGTCGTTGAGGGACTGGGTGATCATCTCGCGCAGCCAGCGCGCCGCCTCGTCATCGAGGGGTTCATCGAAGGCGCGGAAGAAGGCGATCATGATCGGGATCTTGATCGTCGACGCGGCGGTGAAGGCAATATCGGGCTGTAGCTGAAACTCGGCGTTGCGATAGCGGCCGAGCTGCAGCTCATCCCCCGACCGCAGGTCCTGCAGGTAGATCACCGCCAGCCCGTCGAATCCGGCGACATCGATGTTCTGCTTGAGCAAGGTCGCCAGGGTGGCGAGGCTGGCGCGCGGCGCCTCGCCCTCGACCACCGGCAGGTTGAGCCTGCGGTCGGCCGGCAGTCGCAGTACGGCGCCCAACAGCTCGGCCGCATGGGCGACGTCAAGGACCTCCCCAGGCTGACCGGGGCGGAAGTTGGAGGTGCCTGGGATGGGCTGCACGGCCGTGGGCGGCTGATCGTAGCGAGCGGCGATATCTCGCAGCGCCGCCTCCATTTGCGCCGGGGAGATATCCGCTCGCAAGGGGATGTCTTCCACCTCGCCCGGCCGGTTCCACAGGTAGTCCCAGAACTCGGTCCAGAACGAGCCTCCCGTGCGCACCATCTCCGCGGCAGCGAGCATGGCCTCGACGTCCGGAGAGAACCCGGCAGCCGCCGGAGACATCCATATCACCTGGTCGCCGTAGCGCAGTTCCACGGGCGAGCCGTAGACTTGCAGCAGTCGCTCCGAGGCGTCGGTCCGATCGAGCCCGCCGACAGGGACACCGGCGATCTCCAGGCTGCGCGGCAGCCGGGCTCGCTGGCGGCTGAAGGACAGCAGCTCGAAGAAAGTCAGCCCGATGGCGATCAGCAGAAGCGCCAGCGAGCTCAAGCGCAGGAAGTCAGGCCCTCTACGTCGCACATTGTGCTCCGGCCGGCATTCTAACACGCCGGTCGGGACGAGGGAGCCGCCCGCCGGTCACATTCCTCGGAGCTGCTCCGTCAGCCTGGCCCGGGCCTGCTCCAGTTCGGCCAGCTTGGCGCGTTCCTTCTCCACCACGGGGGCAGGGGCGCGCGTGGCAAACTCACTCGCCAGCAGCTTCCGCAAGCGCTCGATCTGCGCCTCGGCGTCGGCGAGTTCCTTCTGGAGCCGAAGCGACTCCGTCTGGCGATCAACCTTCCCGACCGAGTGCAGGTAGATCTCGACTGCCCCAACCACCAGTGGGATGGCATCGGTCGGACGGATGGCAAGCTCCTCCCGGATGATGATGCCTTCCGGGGCGAGGCGGCCCAGGCTTGCCAGCAGCGTGCGCTGGGATTCGAGCAGCCCGGTGTGCGCCCCGGCCGCGAAGGTCGCTGCCAACCGGGTGGTGGCCGGGACGTCCTTCTCCGCGCGCGCGTTGCGAATGGCGGTCACGATCTCGCGCACGACTTCAAATTGCTCGACCCCCTCCTCCTGCGCCGCGGGCTCAGCCTCCGGCCAGGCGGCTGTGATCAGTGCCTCCCCCCACCCCTCGGGCGGGGCAAAGCGGCCGGCGCTGGCGGCTCCGGCTCGACGCAGGTGCTGCCACAGTTCCTCGGTCACAAACGGGGCGAAGGGATGGAGCATGCGCAGGCACTGGTCCAACACCGTCACCAGAGTCTGCGTCGTGAGCCAGGCACGCCCGGACGGCGCCGCAGCCGCCTCCGGCTGGCCGTTGTCCATCTGCAGCTTGGAGGCTTCCAGGTACCAGTCGGCATACTCGCCCCAGATGAACTCATATAACTGGCGCCCCGCCTCCGCAAACTGATAGGCCTCGAAGAGACGATTGACCTCGCGTCGCACGTGGGCCAGCCTGGCGAGAATCCAGCGATCGGCCAGCATGGGCTCGGGCATCGATGCCGGGCGCGCCGGGGCGCGCTCCATGGCGCCCAATACGAGACGCGTGGCGTTCCACAGCTTGTTGGCGAAGTTGCGACTGGCCTCGACGCGCTGCAGGCTGATGCTGATGTCATTCCCAGGAGTTGACCCCGTGAGCAGTGTGAAGCGCAGCGCGTCGGTGCCATACTCCTCCATGACCTGCAGCGGATCGATCACGTTCCCGGCCGTCTTGCTCATCTTGCGCCCATGCTCGTCCCGCACCAGGCCGTGCAGATACACGGTGTGGAACGGCGCCTGGCCGGTGAATTCCAGCCCGGCCATGATCATGCGCGCCACCCAGAAGAACAGGATGTCGTATCCCGTCTCCATCACCGATGTCGGGTAGTACGTGCGCAGGTCATCCGTATCCTCCGGCCAACCCAACGTGGAGAACGGCCACAAGCCGGAAGAGAACCAGGTGTCGAGGACGTCCGGGTCCTGTTCCAGGCGGTTCGAGCCGCAATGGGCACACGCCGATGGGTCCTCGAGCGCCACCGTCATCTCGCCGCACGCTTCGCAGTACCATGCCGGGATGCGGTGGCCCCACCACAGCTGCCGCGAGATGCACCAGTCACGGATGTTCTCGAGCCAGTTGTAGTAGACCTTGGTGAAACGCTCGGGCACGATCCGGATGTCTCCGCGTCGGACGGCTTCCAGGGCGGGCTCGGCCAGCGGCTTCATCTTGACGAACCATTGGGTGGACACCATCGGTTCGACGATCTCACCGCCGCGCTGGCTGCGCGGCACCTGCATCGTGTACGCCTCGGTCTTGATCGTCAGGCCGGCAGCCTGCATGTCGGCCCACAGGCGCTTGCGACACTCGAATCGGTCCAGGCCGGCATACGGCCCGGCATTCTCGTTCATGGTGGCATCGGGGTTGAGAACGTTGACGATCTCCAGCCCGTGCCGCTGGCCGATCTCGTAGTCGGCCGGGTCGTGGCCCGGTGTGATCTTGAGCGCCCCGGTGCCGAATTCCCGATCGACGTAGGTGTCATGGATGACGGGGATCGTACGCTTGAGGATCGGCACCAGGCAGGTCCTGCCGATCAGGTGCCGGTAGCGTTCGTCATCCGGGTGCACGGCCACGGCCGTGTCGCCCAGAATGGTCTCCGGGCGCGTCGTCGCTACCGGGATGAACTCCTCGGAGCCGGCGATCGGGTATTTGAAGTAGTAGAGCGTCCCCTGTTCCTCGGAGTACTCGACCTCCAGGTCGCTCACCGCTGTCCGCAGCCCGGGTGACCAGTTGATCAGGTACGAGCCGCGGTAGATCAGGCCTTTGCGATAGAGCTGAACGAAGGCCGTGCGCACGGCAAGGGAGAGACGATCATCGAGCGTGAACCGTTCGCGCTCCCAGTCGCAGGACGCGCCAAGCCGGCGGAGCTGCTGGGTGATGATCCCCCCGTACTTCTCCTTCCACTCCCAGGTCCGCCGAACGAACTCCTCCCGCCCGATCTCCTCGCGGGTCACCTCTTCCGTCCTCAGCAGGTGCTTCTCCACTTGAAGCTGCGTGGCGATTCCGGCGTGGTCGGACCCCGGGACCCACAGCGACGGTACACCCTTCATGCGCTGGGTGCGGATCATCAGGTCTTCCACGGAGACCACCAGGGCGTGCCCGAGATGAAGCTCACCGGTCACATTTGGAGGCGGCATCGAGATCACAAACGGCTTGCGCCCTTCGACGTGCCGGGGCCGGAAGTAGCCCTGCGATTCCCACCAGGCGTACAGCCGTTGCTCCACGCCGCGGAAGTCGTAAGTCTTGGGCAGGCTGAACTCGGACATGGTCTTCGCTCCTCTCGAGGGGTGCTCGCGGGGCAAACAAATAGCCCACCGTCCACGAGGACGGAGGGCTTCGCCTCCGCGGTACCACCTCGCTTCACCGTTGCCGGTGCGCTTGGCCTTCCCGCCAACACGGGAAGTACGCTGTAACGGGCTTACCCGCGCCGGTCTACTCCCCCCGTCCGGGGATTTCTTCGGCGGAGTCCCGGGCGACCTTCGGCGGCTTCGGCAGCGGCGGCTCGCAGCAACAGCCCACCTTCTCTGACAGCCTGCGCCGGCCTACTCCTCCCGGGTTCGTTATTCGATTGCTTTTGAGTATAGCAGATGCCCAGACGGCGAACAAGCCCGGCCGCCGATCGAACCGCCTTCAGCCTTTGGTGCCGAGCGACCCGGTGGGCTTGAGCGGGCCGGTCCATTCGCCCGGGAAAAGATCCAGGGCACGTGCCGCGGCCTTGACGATATTGGGATCGCGATCGAACTGCCGCGCTCGCAGCGCCTTCTGCGCCTCGCCGGTGTGCCATTCGACCAGGCGAAGCAGGGCCACCATCCGCGACCGGGCGTTGTCGCGTTCTTCCGAGCCGGACTCGGTGGTCACGAACCCGGACCTAGGTTTCTCGAGGATTTCGACCAGGACGGGGATGGCGGCCGGGAACTTGATCTGTGCAAGTTTCTGGGTGGAGCGGTGCGCGACGTCGAGGTCGGCGATGCGCAGCGCCCGGAACTTGTGAAGCTGGATGGCCGTCAGGGCCGCCACCTCGCGCACCAGGGGATCGGAGTCCTTCAACGCCTCTTCGATTTCCTGGATGGCGTCCTCGTCCTGCGCCATCCCGGCACGATTGGCGAACTCGACCGCCGTGCGCAGTCGGGCATCCGGGTCGGTGCTGCGCATGTCGTACTCGGTCCGAGCACGCTTGAGCAGCCTGGCGGCAGGCGTCTCGGTCGCCGCGCGCTGGGGATTCTCGGCCAGACGCGCCAGTTCGTCTTCCGGGGCGTCGAGCAGGTAGAGAGCATGCTTGACAGCCGGAGTAATCCGAGGGTCTTCCAGGGCCAGCAGGTCGTTGAGGTACGTGCGCAGCAAGGTCTGGCCGGGCTGGGTGAGGACGCGGCGCCCGCGTTCGCGCCACAGGTTGATCTCATCCGCCAGCGTTTGCTGGCGCTCCCGCAACCCGGCATGTTCAGCCTTCAGCGGCCGTCGCTCGTCTTCATTCGCCTCGAGGAGCATGCGGCTGATCTCCTCCAGGCGTTCGCTGGCGGTCACGAACTCGCGCTGAATCTCATCCGCCTTGCGGTTGAGCGCATCCTGCACCTGACGCAGCCCGAGCCCTATCACGATTTGCTGTCTCCCATGCTGATTGCGGCGTCCCACGAGGGGCGAGGCCCCTCCCCTCGCCCCTGCCCAACCTGCCCGCCGCCAGTATAGGAGCCTCGCCACGGCCCGTCAACTGGGCGTAGGGTCATGCTCCGCTGAGGCGCCCTCGAAGCTCTGCTGCGCCCGCCGGCGGTGGCTGCGGTTGAAGGATGCGGGCAATCCGGTATAATCCGCGGCGTGACCTCCCCCGAAGAACGCGTGATCGCCAAGCAGGAGCAGCCGGAGGACCAGGACGAGGTCACGCTTCGGCCGCGCCGCCTGGCGCAGCTCATCGGCCAGGAACGGGTCAAAGAGAACCTGGGGATCTTGATCCGGGCAGCCAAGAGCCGCAGCGAACCGCTCGACCACGTCCTGTTCTACGGCCCACCCGGCCTGGGCAAGACCACGCTGGCGCACATCCTGTCGCACGAGATGGGCGTCAACCTACGCGTCACCTCCGGTCCGGCCATCGAACGCGCCGGGGACCTGGCAGCGTTGCTGACCAACTTGCAGCCGAATGACATCCTGTTCATCGACGAGATTCACCGCCTGGGACGCGCCGTCGAAGAAGTGCTCTATCCGGCGATGGAGGACTTCGCGCTGGACATCGTGATCGGCAAAGGTCCCGGGGCGCGCTCGATCCGGCTGCAGCTGCCTCCGTTCAGCATCGTCGGTGCTACGACTCGACCGGCGCTGCTCTCGGCACCTCTGCGAACCCGGTTTGGCGCCACGTATCACCTGGATTTCTACGACCCGGAGTCGATGCAGGCGATCGTCGCCCGCGCCGGCGACGTGTTCCACGTCACGATCGATCCAGGTGGGATCGACGAAATCGCCCGGCGGGCGCGCGGCACGCCGCGCGTCGCCCTGCGCTTGCTGCGCCGCGTGCGCGACTTCGCTGAGGTGCGAGTCCACGGCAAGGTGATCGACCGGCAAGTGGCCGGCGACGCCCTGGCCCTGCTCGATATCGACGCCCTTGGACTGGATGACGCCGACCGACGCGTGCTGGACACGATCATCGTTAAGTTCGGCGGCGGCCCCGTCGGCCTGCAAACCATCGCCGCCTCGATGAGCGAAGAGCCGGACACGATCATGGACGTCGTCGAGCCTTACCTGTTGCAGCTTGGGTTCATCGACCGGACGCCGCAGGGCCGGATCGCCACCCCGCGCGCCTACGAGCACCTCGGCCTGCCGGCCCCCGCCACGCCGCAGCCGCGGCTGCCTGAAATCTGAGGCCTCCCCGAGGGATGCATATGCCGGATCCCAACACGCTGGCGCGCTGGCTGATCCTCCTCGGCCTCGGGGTCGCCGTCGCCGGCGTCGTCGTGTGGCTCCTCGGCCGATCAGGCGTGGCCTTGGGGCGACTCCCCGGAGACATGACCTTCTCCTTCGGCGGCGGATCATGCTTCATCCCCCTTGCCACCTCGCTGATCCTCAGCATCGTTCTCACGCTGCTGGTCAACCTGATTCTTCGCCTGCCCCACAAGTAGGCCAGTGCGCACCGCCGACTTTGACTACATCCTGCCGCCGGAGTTGATCGCCCAGCGTCCGGCCTCGCCGCGCAACTCGTCGCGCCTGATGGTCTTGCCACGCGACGGAACGCCGATCGAGCACCGGACGTTCGCCGACCTGCCAGAGTACCTGCGCCGGGGCGACGCGCTGGTGTTGAACGAGACGCGGGTTATCCCCGCCCGCTTGCATGCCCGCAAGACCCCCGGCGGCGGGCGCGTGGAGCTGCTCCTGCTGCGCCGTCTCGAACCTCAGGTCTGGGAGGCGCTGGTCGGCGGCAAGGCCGTCCGACCGGGCCGCCGGTTGATCATCGAAGGCGGCCCCGAAGTCGAAGTGCTCGAAGACCTCGGGGGGCCGCGGCGCGCACTGCGCTTCTCCCAGCCCCTCTCGCCGCAGCTCGAGACCCTGGGCGAGATGCCGCTACCGCCCTACATCCACGCCCCGCTGCAATCGTCGGACGAGTACCAGACCGTCTTCGCCCGGCTCCCCGGCTCGGCGGCGGCACCGACGGCCGGCCTGCACTTCACGCCGAAGTTGCTTCAGCAGGTCGAGGAGCTCGGCGTCCACGTGGTCCGCTTGACGCTGCATATCGGGCTGGACACCTTCGCCCCGGTAACCGAAGGCGTGGTTGAAGACCATGCGATCCATACCGAGTGGTGCCAATTGGATACGGCGGCCGCTGCAACGCTGCAGACGGTGCGCCACGCGGGAGGCCGGATCCTCGCCGTCGGGACGACCAGTGTCCGCACGCTCGAGACCGCTGCGCTGCATGCCGCCGAGGGACAGGTCGTCGCGCCCTTCGAAGCCCCCACGGACCTGTACATCCTCCCCGGCCACACCTTCCTCGCCGTCGATAGGATGATCACCAACTTCCATCTCCCACGGTCGACATTGCTCATGCTTGTCTCGGCCTTTGCAGGACGCGAGCGGATCCTCGAGGCGTACGAGACGGCCAAAAAGATGGGCTACCGCTTCTACTCGTTCGGGGACGCGATGCTGATCGTCTAGTTTCCCGACCGGACAGCCGCAGAGCCACCTGTCAGTTCGGCCGAAGGTGCCGGTTGACAGGGTGCGGCGCATGTGCCATACTCCGTCCGTACCTTCCCAAGCTATCCTTCACGAAGAGGAGGTGATGCCCTGATGAGTACTAGTGGTCGTCTTAGCGCTGCGGCATCCCTCCTCACGAACGCGTGAGGATGCCGCAGCGCAGCAAGGGCCGGCCCCATGGGCCGGCCCTTCGCATTCAGCGCACTGCACCGCCTCGCGCACGGCCCTCGCCCTCGTCCGCTTTTACGGCATGAACTGCCGCACCATCGTCGCCTGCCATTCGGATTCCGGCCAACCCTGGCGCCCGCGCGCTTTGGTCAGCCGGTCCAGGTAGCTGAGCACTTCGTTCGAGGCGTATCCCAGTCCTCGCAGGGCGCACCCGAGGACCGTCCCTGTTCGCCCGGTGCCCCCCGCGCAGTGGACCACCACCCCCTCGCCCCCGCGCAGCTTGCCCAGCACAGCCAGCGCCGCTTGCCGAACACGTCGCTCCTCCACGACGGGATCGTCCGGCGCAGCACCCCCGATGAGATCCTGCAAGCGGATGGGGAGCAGCAGACGCAGCGGCGCGGGGTCATAGGGACACACCTCGTCGGTGAGACAGACGACGTGCTCCAGACCGAGGCCGGCGAGACTTGCCCACGAGAAGCCCTTCCAGTCCGGGTACTCCATTCCGGCGAGCGGCGCCGGATCGCGCGTCACAAGGTAGAAAGATCGCGGGACGGTCGTCCCCGCGACGCCGGGCATTTCGGCTGGTTCGATCAATCCCATGAAAGGTCGCCCGATCGAATGCCTGGCACTGGTTGGGTCACAGGGTCACGTACTGTGCGATGTATGTCAGGAAGGCAACGGCGGCCAGCAGGAAGGCGTGCACGCCCAGGTAGGTGCCCACAGCCCATCCCGGCGTGAGCTGGGCGCACACGCCCCCCAGCAGCGCATACAAGGCCCCGCTGAGAGCCCACGCGGCCAGCATGGGCGCCTCGCGCAGGAATGGTCCGGCCGGACCCCACGCCAGGGACTTAGTGCCGGCCAGCAGGAAATCGGACATGCAGCCGGTGCCGCCCGGCGGGCCCACACGGAGCGACGGCGCCTCGGCATGGCAAGCCGCATCCCGCGCCAGGGCGATCTGTCCCAGGCCCGCCTCGAGGCTGAACATCGCCAGGGCGAGCATGGCCCCAACCAGGAAGCGCTCAGTCCACATCATGCGCCGTCGTGGGAGGCGGGTCGAGGCTGTCTGGGAATCCGCAGGTCTCATTCCGGTGACTTGTCCGCCAAGCGAAGTTCGGATCGACTGGGCGAGGGCTGTGCGCGCTCGGCCTCAGGGTCGCACCCGGCGTGCCGCCCTATTCTATCTGGACTCAGGACGCCCGCGGTCGCGGCAGGTGATCCTGTCGCGACCGATGAGGGGAGTCGATTCGGTCCGGGCGCGTTTGGGATTGGTGGGCGTGGGATCCGTGCGCATCCCTCTCCGGGCAGGTTGCCTTGATCCCTCGAAACGGTGTTCCGCGCCGGCTGGCTCGACCCGGTAATGCTGCATGGGAAAGGAGCAACGTGAGGAACCACACCGGCGTAGGAGCAGCGAAGGCCGGCAAATCGCCGGCCTTCCGAGTGCCCCCAGGGGGTTTCGAACCCCCGTTTTGGCCTTGAGAGGGCCACGTCCTGGGCCACTAGACGATGGGGGCCCAGCGGGCCGAATGTTACCATGGAGCGCGCGCGGCCGTCAACGGGTGGACCGAAGTTTTACCCGGCTCCGACGCACAACGCGCGCCGCCGGGGGCCGCCACGCCATCTTCATGTATCGGTCGCCTCGAGCGAGCTCCTCGAGCATCTGCGCCAGCCGACGCTGTCGGGTCAACTCAAGCCTTCCGCGTTCGATCCACCCGAGGTAATCGTTCCTTTGGTAAGCAGGACGTAATCGGTAGGCAGCCATCAGACCCCTGGCGATCAGCATCTTGCGGATCGAGGGCGGCATCGGATGGCGCGGGCGTGGCGATCGGACGGGTTTTGCTCCAGCCATCCTGGCCTCCTGGGGCGCCCAGCGAGAGATGTTCTGAGCGGGCGTCGCAGTTGTTACGGACTGTTGCCTGCAGTTCGAGGCGCCTTGTCCGGGTATGATAACATCACCATATGGCTCCGAATTCGGTTGACGAACGCAGTCGGTCTGCGAATGACATCGTGGCCGCCCTTCCCCGATTGTTGCCGCGCGTCCAGAAGCCCGGACGCTACGCCGGCGGCGAGCTCAATCAGATCGTCAAGGATTGGGATGCGACGCCGCTGCGTGCCGCCCTGGTCTTCCCCGACGTGTATGACCTGGGGATGTCCAACCTTGGCCTGGCGATCTTGTACGACATCCTCAACCGACAGCCGGACATGCTGGCCGAGCGCGTCTTCTCCCCCTGGCCGGACATGGAGGCGGCGCTGCGCGCTGCCGACCTTCCGCTGTTCGGCCTGGAATCCAAGCACCCACTGCACGCGTTCGATCTGATCGGGATCTCGCTCCCCTACGAGACGCTGTACACCAACGCCCTCTCGGTGCTCGACCTGGGGGGGGTGCCCTTGCTGACCGCCGATCGTGGCGACAACGATCCGCTGGTCATCGCCGGCGGGCACGCGACCCTGAACCCGGAGCCGATGTCCGATTTCATCGACGCATTCGTGATCGGCGAGGGCGAAGACGCGATCCTGGAGGTTGCCCACACGCTGCTTGAGTGGAAGGCCTCCGGCCAGCCGAGGTCGGCGCTGCTGCGTCGCCTGGCCGGTGTGCGCGGCGTGTATGTCCCATCGCTCTACCACGTGGCCTACACAGTGGAAGGGACGGTCGATCGCATCGAGCCAAAGGCACCGGAGGCGCGCCTCCCGGTACTCAAGCGCATCGTCCCGCGCCTGCCTCCGCCCCTAACCCGTTTCATCGTGCCCTACATCGACGTGACGCACAACCGGATCCCAATCGAGATCCAGCGTGGCTGCACGCGCGGCTGCCGGTTCTGTCAGGCCGGGATGATCACCCGGCCGGTCCGCGAGCGGCCGGTGGCCGAGGTCGTTGACGCCATCGAGCAGGGCCTGGCGCAGACCGGGTACGAGGAGGTTGGGCTGCTGTCACTCTCGTCGTCAGACTACGACGACATCCTCGAGCTCGTGCGGCAGGTCAGCGCCCGCTTCGCCGGCCGCCACCTCAACATCAACCTGCCCTCCCTGCGCATCGAGTCGTTCAGCGTCGAGCTGATGGACCTCCTGCAGGGGGAGGCGTCGCGCTCCGGGTTCACCCTGGCCCCCGAGGCCGCCACAGAACGCATGCGTGAGATCATCAACAAGCCGGTGTCCACCGAGCAGGTGCTGACGACGGCGCGCGAGATCTACCGGCGCGGATGGCACCTGATCAAGCTGTACTTCATGATCGGCCATCCATCCGAAACGCTCGAGGACGTGCAAGCCATCGCCGACCTCTCCCGGGCCGTCCTGGCCGAAGGCCGCAAGCTCATCGGACCGCGCGCTTCCGTCCACGCCGGGGTGAGCACTTTCATCCCCAAGCCTCACACCCCGTTCCAGTGGGTGCCGTGCGACTCGTTGGAAAGCATCCGGGCCAAACAGGCGCTGCTCAAGGGCGCGCTGCGCGGCCCGGGGCTCAAACTCAGCTGGACGCAGCCGGAGGAAACGCTGCTCGAGGCCTGGTTGTCGCGTGGCGATCGGCGCATGGGGAAGGTCGTGCTGGAGGCCTGGCGGCGCGGGGCGCGCTTCGACGCGTGGCAGGAGCACTTCAACCAGGAAGCCTGGAAGCAGGGCTTCGAAGCCGCCGGGCTCGATCCCTCGTTCTACACGCACCGCGAACGCCCCATCGACGAGACGCTGCCGTGGGATGTCATCGATGCCGGCGTGCACAAGTCATTCCTGACGGAAGACTATCTGTGGAGCCTGCAGGGGAGAACGCGCGTGGACTGCCGGGAGCGGTGTTTCGCCTGCGGCATCCTGCCCAAGTTCGCCGCACTGCGCCGCGAGCATCCGGGCGAAACCTGGGAGTGCCCTGAGGTGCGCAGCCCGGCCCGCCGGACTGAAGTGGCGCTCGAGGCCCGATGACGGACCCGGAACGGATTCGATACCGACTGCGTTTCCACAAGACGGAGGCCATGCGCTTCACCGGGCACCTGGACTTGCACCGTGCCCTGGAGCGCACGATCCGACGTTCCGGCCTGCCGCTTGCCTACACCCGCGGTTTCAGCCCCCACCCTCGTCTTCAGCTTGCCGCGGCGCTACCCCTGGGGTTTGTCAGCCGGGCCGAGGTTGCTGACCTGTGGCTGGAACAACCGCTGGCCGCGCCCGACGTGCTGTCCCGCCTGCAAGCAGCAGCACCGCCTGGCATGGACTTCCTTGATGCGCAGGTCGCCCCCGCCCATGAACCCGCTCTCCAGCAGCAGGTTATAGGCGCCACGTACGTGGTCGTCGTGGCGGGCTCTCCGCCGGCTGACCTGGATGAGCGCGTGCGTGCGCTCCTCTCGGCCCAGAGCCTGCTTCGACAGCGACGTGGCAAGCCCTACGATTTGCGGCCACTGATCGGAAGCCTGGAACATCAGGGCGGCGGCAGGCTGGCGATGCACCTCTCCGCTCGCGAGGGGGCGACCGGACGTCCGGACGAAGTGATCGAGGCCCTCGGCCTCGACCCTTTGTCGGCGGACATCGAACGCACCTCGCTCACTTACGCCGTGCCGTCCCCGGATTAAGCTGCGCTCGTTCGCACCGCATCCCCTGCGACCAACCTTGGCGCTCCGAGTGCCTGGCCCTGTCGGGCTCCTCCTGCGTGTGTCTGGGGTTGATCCACAAAGGGACGCGCGCGTCTCCGTGGCCGATGGGCCGAAGAAGACACGCGCGCCAGGCACCCCAAGCCCCATCCAGGAGGACGGGCGTCGTTCCCCAAACTCAGGGGTCGCGCTCAGCTCATCTTGAAGAAGTTCATCAACTTCATTGCCAGGCCGATGTCGCCCTTGAGCTTGATCTTCCCTTCCCCGAAGGCGGCCATCGGATTGACCTTGCCGGTGAAGATCCCCACATAGTCGACGGCATCGGCCATCAACGTCAACTTGGGATTCTCGGCCACCCCCTTCTCAACCGCACAAGTGCCGTCCTTAATCGTCGCCACCCACTGGCCGCCCTGAGGGCCGGACAGGTCGAACAGGATGACGGCGTCCACGCCCTGGGCCTTGTCGGGCTGGAAGGCCTTGGGCATGCGGGAGAACAGAACCTCGGGCGTCAGTTCGTCAGGCATTCGTGCCTCCTCTTCGCAGCTACGATGCGTTTCTCCGCGCGGCCTCAACCGCACCGGTGATTTTAGTGCAAGACCTCAAACACGCCGGCCGCCCCCATCCCGCCGCCGATGCACATGGTGACCATCACGTAGCGCGCCTTCCGCCGGCGCCCCTCGTACATCGCTTGCACGGTAAGCTTGGCGCCGGTGGCGCCCAGCGGATGTCCCAGCGCGATCGCCCCGCCGTTGACGTTCACGCGCTCGGGATTGAGGCCCAGCGTGCGGATCACCGCCAGGCTCTGGGAGGCGAAGGCCTCGTTAAGTTCGATCAAGTCGATGTCTTCCAGCTTCAACCCGGCGCGTTTGAGGACTTTGGGAATCGCCTCGATCGGGCCGATGCCCATCAGCTCGGGAGGAACTCCGGCGACCCCGAATCCGACGAAACGAAGCAGCGGCTTGAGCTTGAGCTCCTTCGCCCGGGTCGAGGACATCACGACCACCGCCGCCGCGCCGTCCGAGAGCGGCGAGGAGTTGCCCGCCGTCACCGTGCCGTCGGGCTTGAAGGCCGGCTTGAGTCCCGCCAGCGCCTCGACGGTCGTTTCTCGGCGCACCAGCTCATCGACCTCGAAGGACTGGGTTCGCGTCCCATCGAGTGTCGTGGTCGTCACCGCCACGGGTGCAATCTCATCCTTGAACCGCCCGGCCTCCTGCGCCTCGCCCGCCTTGCGGTGCGAGTGGTAGGCGAACTCATCCATGTCGGCGCGGCTGACGCCGTACTTGGCCACGACATTCTCCGCTGTCTGTCCCATGCTCACGTAGGACTCGGGGATGTCGACCACCAGGCCGGGGTGCGGGCTGATGCGAAAGCCGGTCATCGGGACCAGGCTCATCGACTCGACGCCTCCGGCGACGATCACATCCGCCCCGCCGGTGAGGATGCGCTCGCAGGCCAGGGCGATCGCCTGCACGCCCGACGAACAGAACCGATTGACCGTCATTCCGGGAACGGTGTGGGGGAAGCCGGAGTACAAGGCCACCGAACGTGCGACGTTCAGCCCCTGGCTCCCCTCCGGGAACGCACAGCCCAGGATCACGTCCTCGACCATCGCCCGGTCCGGATTGCCTGCCCTCTGCCATGCCGCGTCGATCGCCGCGCGCGCCATGTCTTCGGGCCGGCACGTGACCAGCGAACCCTTCTTGGCCCGGCCGACAGCCGTGCGGGCACCGGAAACGATGACTGCATCTTGAGGCATACGAGACCTCCTAGACACTTCCTGCAGCTTCAGCAACCAGCAACAAGCTCCTAGCTGCTAGCTGCTAGCTGCTAGCTCGCTGAGCAGCTAGTTCCTCAACGGCTTGTTGTACTGGAGCAGATGCGCCATCCGCTCGAGTGTCTTGGGCTCGTGGCACAGCTCGATGAACACCTTGCGCTCCAGATCGAGCATGTACTGTTCAGGCACCCAGGTTGGTTCGGTCAGGTCGCCGCCGCACATCAACCACGCCAGCTTGCCGGCGACGACGGCATCATGTTTGCTCGCCCAGCCAGCCTGCTCCAGTCCCCAAATGGCGGCGCGCAGTGCGGCCAGGACATCGCGACCGGCGGCGTAGATCATCTCTGGCGCGGGCGGCCGGTAGCCATCGGCGACCATCGCCAGCGCCGAGCGCTTGGCCTCGGCCAGCAGGTGCTCCTGGTTCATGACGATCTTGTCGCCCGGCCCGAAGTAGCCGAACTCGATGGCCTCATGCGCTCCGGTCGCCACCTTGGCCATCGCCAGCTGCTCGAAAGCCTTCTGCATCACCGAGATGGGGTCGGCATTCGGGATGCGCATCACCGGATTGACCACGCGGCGCAGCGTCTCCTTGGTGCCCGTCCCCGCCGGGATCAGCCCCACCGAGCCCGTCTCCACCAGCCCGATGAAGGTCTCCGACGCGGCGACACGCCGGCTGCAGGCCATCGAGACCTCCGCCCCTCCGCCCAACACCATCCCGAACGGAGCGGCCACGATCGGCTTGTGGAAGTAGCGGATGCGCATCAGGACGCCCTGCATCCCGCGCACCATCGTGTCGACGAGGTCGAAATCTCCCTGCTGTGACGCCATCCAAATGACGAACACGTTGGCGCCGGCGCAAAAGTGCTTGCCCTCGTTGCCGATGACCAACGCATCGAACCGCCCCTCTTCGGCCTCATCCAATGCCGTCACCAGCATGTCGAAAATATCCTGATCGAGCGAGTTGGCCTTGGAGTGGAACTCGACCAGCCCGACCCGGTCGCCGATATCCACCAGGCTGGCGGACATGTTCTGCTTGACAACCGCGCCGGGGAGGGCCTTGGTCACCGCCAGCTTCAGCTTGCGCCGGTCCGGGGTCAGCGGCACGTAGGCCTTCTTCGACCGGTCGTAGACACCGACGGTCCGACCCTCCTGCTGCTGGTAGAAGTTCGCGCACCCGGCGCCCAGCATCTCCTTCACCCAGGGTGCGACGGCCAGGCCATCGGCTTCCATGCGTTCGACGGTCTTGGCGACCCCCAGCGCATCCCAGATCTCGAACGGGCCCATCTCGTGCATGAATCCCCAGCGGACAGCCCGATCGACGCTGGCAAAGTCGTCTGCGATCTCAGGAATCCGCCGCGAGGCATACGCCAGCGAGTAGGCAGTGGTCGCCCACAGGTAGCGCGCCAGCCGGCGGTCCTCCTCGGGGGCTTCGGCGTCGAAAGCGCGGTCCATCAGCCAGCGCAGCCGCTCAGGCAGCGACTCGATCTTGCGCCCCTCCCCCACCAGCTTGAAGCGCGGCTTCTTGGGCGGCTCGTGTTCGAGTGTCTTCAGGTTTAACACCCAGAACTCGCGCTCCCCCTTCTCGGAGATCACCTTCTTGGAGAACCCGACGTCGGTCTTGTTGCCCAGCCACTTGCGGTCGAGCATCGTCCCCAGCAGCTTTGCCGCTGCTGGATGACGGAGCACCTCGCGCGCCTCATCCTGAGGCACCAGGTCATACAGATTGCTGCTGACGTGGTGCACGACGTCCAGCCCGATCAGATCGTTCAACCGGAACGTGGCCGTGTTGGGATGCCCGACCAGCTCACCGGTCAGGCTGTCGACTTCTTCGACCGTGTAGTCGTGGTCGAGCGCGTAGGCGAGCGCCTGCGACCCGCCGATGCTCGCCAGCCGGTTGCCGATGAAGTTCGGGGTGTCCTTGCAGATCACGACTCCCTTTCCCAGCACGTCTTCCCCGAAGGCGGTCATGAACTGCACGACTTCGGGCAGCGTGTTCGGGTGCGGGATAATCTCCAGCAGCTTCAACCAGCGCGGCGGGTTGAAGAAGTGCGTTCCGAGGAAGTGCTCCTGGAACGCCTTCCCTCGCCCTTCGGCCATGGCGTGGATCGGGAGTCCGGAGGTGTTGCTCGAGACGATCGCCGTCGGCTTGCGCACGGCTTCGATGCGGGCGAAGAGCGACTGCTTGATATCGAGCTTCTCGATGATTGCCTCGATGATCCAATCGACGTCCGCCAGCTTGTCGAAGTCGTCCTCCAGGTTGCCCAGCGTGATCAGCTTGATGGACTCCTGGCTGAGGACCGACGGGGGCTTGGCCTTGGCCACGGCCTTCCACCCGGACTCGACGATCCGGTTGCGGACCTCCTTGTCCTTCAGCGTCAGCCCGGCCGCGGTCTCTGCGGGCGTGAGCTTATTCGGCACGATGTCAAGGATCAGCGTCGGGATGCCGATTCCGGCAAGCAGTGCGGCGATCCCCCCGCCCATCGTCCCGCCTCCGATCACGGCCGCCTTGCGAATCTGGTAGCGCATGGGCATGCCTCCCGCCGCGCCGGCACTAGGTGCCGACGCGGCCCCTCCCCTGCCGTCGGTCCGTGGACTACGCCAGCTCTTGCCGGCCGTAGTTCAGGATCCGGCGGGCGATGATCAAACGGTTGATCTGTCCGGTGCCCTCATACAGGTCATTGATCTTGGCGTCCCGAAACCACTTCTCGACCAGATGCTCGCGTGAGTAGCCCAGCGGGCCGAGCAACTCGACGGCCTTCTGCGTGATGCGGACGACGACGTCCCCGGCCCGCACCTTGCCCATCGAGGCTTCCAGGTTGTTGGGCTTCTTCTCGTCCATCATCCACACCGACTTCATGACCAGCAGCCACGTCGAGCGCAGCAGGATCTCCATGTCCATCACCTCGCGCTCGGTGTTGGTCATCCGGCTGCGCGGGATCCCGGTGCGCAAGGTGACGCCATTCTGGGCGAGGAGCTCTTTGACCGTCTCGAGCGTTGCGCGTGCGACGCCCAGAGCGGAGGCGGCGACCATGGGGCGGCTGGCATCGAACGTCGCCATGGCGCCCTTGAAGCCCTCACTCGTCTTCTTCTCCACTTCGGGGTTGCCCAGGATGTTGCCGAACGGGATGCGGCAGTCCTGGAGCACAACCGAGGCGGTGTCGCTGGCGCGGATGCCGAGCTTGTGCTCGAGTTTGGTTACGGTGCAGCCCGGCGTCCCCGCCTCGACCACGAACGGCCGCACGCCGGCGCGCCCGGCCTTTGGGTCGATCGTCGCCCAGACAACAACGAAGCCCTGCGTGTCGACCAGAGCCTTGTGGCCGGCGGTGACGAAAATCTTCTCGCCGTTCAGCACCCACGAATCGCCGTCCCGCACCGCGGTGGTGCGCACTTCGGCCGGCATGGCTGAGCCGGCATGCGGCTCGGTAAGCGCCATGGCGTCCAGGACCGGCTTGTCACCCCCGAAGCGCGTCAGGAAGCGCTGCTTTTGCTCCGGTGTCCCCGTGGCGGCCACGGCGGCGGCGCCCAGCAGCCCGACCGGCGAGCACAGGTACAGACCGGTGTCGCCCCACGACAGAACTTCGGCGCTGTAAGCCAGGCGCTGGTAGCCGATGCGCGGGCCCTCTTTCTTAGGCGCCTCCCCCTCGGCCTTCTTGGGCTTCTCCGAGCTGGGCACGAATCCCCCCCGCCCATCTGCTTGTTAGCGTCGTGCATCATGTTGATGTAGTCCCAGGGGATCTCGTGCTCGTGGTCGTCGAAGTAGCGCGCCACGGGGCGCATCATGTTCTCGGCGACCATCGTCATCAGCGTAATGGTGTGCTTGACCTTCTCAGGAATCTCAAAGCTGATCATGGCAGCCTCTCCTTCTCCCTGCCTAGACCATCACCAGTCCGGGGAAGTTCGGCACGCCGCGCCCGTTGCGCATCCAGCGCTCCACCGGGTGCTCGCGGATGTAGCCGTGCCCTCCCAGGATCTGGACGGCGCGATCGGTCACCATCATGGCGCAGTCTGCCGCGCCGAGGACTGCCATCAGGGCTGCCTGGCCGGCATCTTTGCCTTCGTCCAGGAGCCAGGCAGCTTCCCAGGCCAGCAGCCGGACGGCCTCGATGTCGGTGGCCATTTCCGCCAGCATGAAGGCGATCGACTGCTTCTGAGCGATGGGTACCCCGAAGACTGTGCGGTCTTTGGCATACGCCAGGGCGTACTCGTACGCCGCCCGGGCGAGCCCGATGGCCAGGCCGGCGGTGGCGGTCTGCGTTGCGGCGATCAGCGGCACCGGGTCGTGCCCTGCGTCTCCCCCCAGGCGGGCGTCCGCCGGGACGCTCACGCCCTCCAGCGTCACCCGGTGTGTGGGCAGCGCGTTCAGGCCGCACCAGGCCTCACGCTCGCCGATCTTCAAGCCGGGCGCCTGCGGAGGCACGACGAATGCCTGCGTCTTCCCATCGAGGGCGGCGTACACCAGCAGGCCGGCGGCCTTTGCGGCGTGAGGGACCATGCACTTGACGCCGTTGAGGACGTACGACCCATTCTTGCGCACGGCCGTGGTGCGCATCTCGGCCGCGTAGAAATCGAGATTGGGTTCGGCGTACGCGGCGACGAAGGGTCGCCAATCGCCCTCGACCACCGGAGGCAGCAGCGACTTCTTCTGCGCCTCGCTGCCGGCGATCAGGATCGGGACGGCGTAGGCCGCAGGGGCCATGACCGCCATCCCGGCCGTCAGGTCGCCATAACCCAGCTCCTCGGCCGCCAGGACTCCGGTGACGGCGGACCGGTCGCCGAAGCCGCCGTACGCTTCGGGGATGCTGGCCTGCAGCACGCCTAGCTCCCATCCCTTCTGGACCAGCGCCGCAGGCAGCTCACCCACCTCATCGGCATCGTGAGCCGCAGCGCGCAAGTCGTTCAGGGCATAGCGCTGGACCGAGTCCACCAGCATCTTCTGCTCTTCGTTCGGTTCGAAGCCAAACATAGGGCCCTCCCCTCTCCGCAGGGCTAGGACAGCGCCGTCGTATCCGCTCGGACGTAGCGGAGCGGAACCGGACACCCGCTGTCGGTCGCCTCAGGATTCTCGCATCCGACCTGCGCGCGCTGCGCCAGGTACTCCACATGCGCGCCGGTCTCCTCCAGGGCAAGCAGCACGTTATAGCCGCGCACATCAGGGAACAGCCGCGCCGCAATCTCGGAGACCGTGCGCGGTTCGTGAAGCAGGTCGAGCACCGCCTGCAGGCGATGTAGGTGCACCAACCGGATGGCGTCCAGGCGCGCCGCCAGGTCGCGCACCGGGTCTTGATGCCCTCCGAGGGTCCAGCGCACGCTTGCCGCCAAAGGCCGAATGCGCTCCAGGGATTCCAGGTAGTGGCCAAGGCCGGTGTTGTCGCTCAGGCTTTCCGGGGATTGGTGAGGGCTGATGTCGCTCAGCACATGATCCCCGGAGAGGAGCAGGTCGTCGATCTGCATCACGACCTGGCCGGGGCAGTGGCCCGGGACATGGGTGAAGGTCAGCGGGCCCAGGCGCATGCCTACGGCCTCGTAGGTCAGATCCACGGGCACCGAGCTGAACAGCTGCTTGTGCACGCGATAGACCTCGAGCACGGCGGCCTGCTGCTCCTCTCCGACCCCGGCTTCCACCAGGAAACCGCGCAGCCGGTGGGTCACGAGCCGCAGGCGCTCTTCGTAGCGGGTCAGGATCCGGCGGTCGAGTTCATGCACGCCGACCGGAGCGTCGGTCCGGCTGCGCACGAACGGCAGTCCGCCGAAATGGTCGATGTGCCCATGGGTGATCAGGACGTGGGTCAGTCGCTGCCAGCCCGCGTCTTCACCGTAAGCCTCGCGTACGGCCGACAGGCCGCGGTCCAGACCTTCGTTGGAGGCGTCGAGACCCGAGCCGCAGTCCACCAGCGCGCGGAACCCTTTGGCCAGGACCAGGTGTGCGAATCCCCAGAACCCCGGGAAGACCTCCAGAGGAATCCGGTACACCCGCGCGCCGTGATCCGTCTCGAAGCGCTGCAGCGCCGGCTCGATCATCCGGTCGCCTCGCTCCCGGCAAGCAGCCCCTTGAGGAACAACTCGGCGAACCCCTCCGCCGCCTGCGAGGCGGACAGGCGCCCATCCTCATGGAACCAGGTGATCATCCAGTTCTGCACGCCGAGCAGGGCGAAGGAGGTCAACACCGGATCGACCAGTCGGAACTCGCCGGCATCAATGCCTTCCTGAACCAGACGGCGCCAGAGCTGATCGACGCGGTCGCGCCGGGCGATGTGCCGGGCGCGCAACTTCGGATCCAGGCCGCGGTATTCGAGCAGCAGGACCGAGGCCAGATCACGGTCCTCGGTCAGCATCGCCGTATAAGCGCGCAGCGCCAGGCGCAGTTTGAGCGTGGGGGACAAGTCGGAATCAACGACGGCCGATACGTCGGCCGTCAGTCGATCAAGCGCGTGGTCGAGGATCTCGAGCAGGATGTCCTGCTTGCTCTCAACATGGTGGTACAGGCTGGGTTTTTGCAGGTGGACCGCGTCGGCGATCTCCTGCATCGACGTGGCGTGGTAGCCCTTCTGGCGGAAGATCTGGGCCGCCGCCTGAACGATGTCGGCTCGCTGCATTTACCTACCGACCGGTCGGTAGTTTGACTTTAGCACACCCTGAGGAGGCGAGTCAAGCGTCCGTCACCCGCGCCTTGCCAGCATGAGCAGCCGGAAGATGGCAGAGGAGAGCATCACGGTTGCCGGGATCGTCAGGAGCCAGGCCGTGAGCATGTCGCGCAGGATCAGCCAACGCACCTTGTTCAGGCGCTCGGCTGCACCTGCCCCCAGGATCGCTGAGGCCATCACCTGAGTGGTGCTGATCGGCCCACCCACCAGCGCAGCCGTGAGCACGACCAGCCATCCCGCCACCAGCGCCCCGAACCCATTCACAGGCCTCAGATGATAGACCCGGGCGCCCAGCGTCCTCATCTGCCGCCACCCGCCGATCGACGTCCCCAGACAGAAAGATCCCAGGCACGCGACGACAACCCAGACCGGCACGCCGGGGCCGTGTTGGGCACCGATCACCAAGAGCCCCAGGGTCAGAACGCCCATCGCCTTCGGGGGGTCGCTTGCGCCGTGGCTGACTCCGAGGGCGACCATGGTTAACTGCTGCCACCGCCGCAAGTGGTTGTTGAATGCAGGTCTCGCCCGGCGCGCCAGGCGGAGCGTCAACCGGACCGCCAGGAATCCGATCGCCAAGCCCAAAGGCGGCGCAACCAGCAGAGCGACCGTCACGCGGGCCAGCCCAGGCAGGACGATGGCACCCGGCCCGGCGGTCGCCAACGCCGCCCCTGCCAACCCGCCGATGAGAGCGTGGGACGATGAAGATGGGATCCCTGTGATCGATGTCAGGGTGGCCCAGAGCAGTGCGGCCATCAATGCCGCCAGGATGGACTCGGGGATCAGGCTTTCCGCGTCCACAACGCGGGTCGCAACGGTCCTCGCCACCGCGGTGCCAAGAAGCAGAGGCCCGCAGGCCTGGGCCGCGGCAGCCACCAGGAGGGCATGGCGCGGTCGGAGCGCATGGGTGGATACGACCGGTGCAACGATCGATGGACTGTCATTCAGGCCGTTGATGAAGGCGTAAGCCATAGAAAGGACGATTAGCAACGCGGCCAAGATCACAGGCCCTGGATGGGCTCGGGGCCGCGGTTGAGAGCCCGAGAGGCAGCAGGCAACAGGGGACGAGCGCAGCTCCTCGAACGCGAGCGCACTCGAGCGTCGCGGCCGCGCCCATCCGACGCGGCACCGCGGAACGCAATCTGCTCGCAGGAATTCATGCCAGGTGGCCTCCCCGGGCTATGTCCGTGATTCGCGCCCGGGCGTGAGTTGTCTGCACAGCGAGAAGCGAGAGCGCCGGCGGCAGGCAGCTACGAATCCTGATCCGCTGACTCGATCAGGATCGTAAACTCCTCCGCCTCGAACCCTATCTCGCGATGGCTCCCGTCGCACAGCGGCTTGTCCTTTGACGCACCGCAGCGGCAGAACCCGATCGTCTCCTTGTCGATCCGGATCTCCTCGCCGTTGGCTTTCACCAGAAGGATGGGCCCCGGGATGCGAATCGAACCATTCGGCCGGCCGTGGATGTTCTTAGCAGGCATGACGAGCCCTCCTCCATGAATCGGCCGCGCCGAGGCCACCTGACCGGGTGGTCGAACTTCTCGGTCGATGGTGGCGGGTTTCACGCATCGTCGCACTCGGCCCGCTCCCGAACGCGGCCGGCGGCCGAATGCCCCTCCTCACCAAGATCTGCTTCGCGCTCGATGCGCTCCCAGGTATGACAGACCATGCGGTTGACCGCCGGGTTCTGCTCGAGCGCTTCGTAGCTCAGATCCTCTGCCCGGTCCAGTCGACCGACGTGTGCGTAGCCTTCGATAAAGACCAAACGTTCCGAGGGGTCGTTTGGATGATCAACCGAGAAGGCCAGATCACCGAGCTCCGCCACAGCCCGCCAATTGCCGAGCTGCCGCGCCCGATCGGCCTTCTCGTAGTAATAGCACCAGTTGCGCTCGGGCTCGTGCGGGAACAGCGGCGGGACTGGGCCCTCCTCCGAATTCGGCCTGGATGAGATCGAGTCGCGACAGCGGCACCCACGCCGAGAGGCTCGCCGGCAGATTGGGCATCGAATCATCGAGCACCACGTCCAGCACGTGCACACACCCGGGTGGCGAGGAATAGAGTGCCAGCACCTGCGAAGTCGAGCCGTCGAACGAGGCGGCGCGGTAGACCTGGTGGATCGGCAGCCCGCGATCGGGAGTCGGAAGCGCCAGCCCGACACGAACCGTCGGGTAGTAGAGCATGTAGTCCATCTGCAAGCTGTGGTTCTCCGGCGCGTACATCCAGTTCAACGGTGCGGTGAGCGTGTTGTCGCTGTAGTAGCGCAACGGGATGTCATTCGTCAACAAGGTTGTGCCCTTCTCCAGGCCGGGAATGCTCCAGCTCAGCTGCCACAGAAACACACCCGCAAGTCTTCCGCGTCCTTCACGTAGGTGCGATTCGATAGGAGATGCGGCCCGGCCGAGAGGCCAAGCATCGCCTCCGCGATCGCCAGGCGAAGACCTGGCCGCCGGAAGAGCCGATGACTCCCGCAACGGCAAGGCAGGCGCCGAGAGCCAGCGGCAAGGTGAGCCGGTCCCACGGATACTCAAGGCCGACCGGGAGTTGGGTGACCCACACCGTCAATCCGCCGGCGAACATCGCCGCAATGCCGACCCCGATCGCCTGCACCGGCCACTCGCGGGAAACCGTTCCATCGAGGGCGCCGGGTGTGGCGTCACCTCCAGCTCGAAGGATCAGGAATGCCACGCAGGCAACGGCCACTACCATGATGACGTATCCGAGCAACCCTCTGCGCCCGACGTCGGCGAGCGCCGAAACGTCCAGCCCTTGCCCCCAGGCCCCGACCGTCGCCGTGTACAGCGCTTCGATCATCGCACTGCCTGCGCGGCCAAGCGCCTGCGCCAGGTCGACATCCATGCCCCTCAGCAGCTGCGGCTGATAGGTGGGGAACCCCAGCACGAGGACGCGCCACCCCAGGTACGCGGCGAACATCAGCGCGTACGGCGCCCAGATCGTGAGCACGGCGCGCAGCTTGCTCCAGCTTCGGCCCTGGGCGGAGCCGATTGCCAGCCACAGAAGAAGCGGACGGATCAACTCCAGCCCGGCGGTGTACTCGATGGAGAAGATGCTCAGAGCTCCCAGAAGCAACGCGATCAAGTGGAGAATCGTCCGTCGAGATCGGGAGCGCGCCGAAACGACCATCAGCCCGAGTGAGGCAAACGACATGCCAAACAGGAGGAAGAAGTGGCTGTAGATGATCGCAACCGGGGCCTGCTTGAAACCCGGGTACAGGCTGAAGAGCAGCGCCGTCAGCGCCGCGCCGATGCGCCAGCCGGGCCACACCTTACGAACCATCCACCATGCACACACCGCGGCTACCCAGCGCGCGAACACCACGAAGGCCTGCCAGGCAAGTGGGGAAAGTCCTAACCACGAGGTAGTCAGGGAGTAGAGCCATGGAAGGACCGGTCGATCGCTGGCGAAGACTTGCCAGTACACCCCCGGCCCCTGCAGGTAGTTGAACCAGGCCGTCGGCCAGTCGTCCCAGTAGAAGCCGAGCCAGGGAATGAAGACCCCGTAGGCGAGGAAGATGGCGACGAAGAGCCCGGCCGGAATCGCGTAGGGCTTCCGCCCGATCGATACCAGCCGCTGCAGGGTTCCCTCAACCCGCATCGGACACCACGTCCCCATGGTTGCCCGCCGTGGCCCCCAGCGCCGCCAGGACGATTTCCTCCATCTCCTCCCGCGTCAGGGCGATCGGGTTGGCTTTCATGCTGCTGGCCGCGGCGGACTTCTCGAGCAGCTCAGGCAGGTGCCGGCGCTCCAGCCCATACGCTCCCAACGGCGGAACATGGAGCGCGGCGCACAACTCATCGATCCATCGGACCGCTTCGGCGGCGGCGGCCGAGGGCGAGCCCGTCAGCAGTTGACCAAGCTCAGCGAAGCGGGCCAGCGCCTGGCTGTCCGGTGATCGCTCGCGGAAAGCGCGCACATTCACACGGATGGCGTGGGGCAAGAGGGCGGCGCACAGGGCGCCATGGGGGGCGGGGACCATCCCCCCGATCACGCCGGCGAATCCATGGACAGATCCCAGCCCGGCGTTACCTAATGCAAGGCCGGAAAACAGAGCCGCTAATGCCATGTCATGGCGCGCCGGCTGTTCCTCACCGTGCTCGTAGGCACGCCGGAGCGAGCGGGCGACACGGCTCAATCCGTCACGGCACAGGGCGTCGGTGAGTGGATTGGCGCGGCTCGAGACGAACGGCTCGATGAGCTGCGTCAGTGCGTCCAGCCCGGTGCTCGCCGTCACCGCCGGCGGCATCGTCGCACTCAGCTCGGGATCGACCAGCGCAATCGTCGGGAGGAGCTGCAGCCCGCGCAGGCTGACCTTCACGCCGTGTTCGGGCGACAGGATCACCGCGTTGCGCGTGACCTCGGTCCCCGTCCCGGCCGTCGTCGGGATGGCAATGCAGGGCAAGGAGGGTTTCGCGAGTGCGCTGCCGCGCCCGATCACCTCGAGGTAGTCGAGCGGATCCCCTCCATTCCCGAGAAGTGCAGCAATCCCCTTGGCGGCGTCCATCGGGCTTCCGCCGCCGAATCCGATCACCAGGTCGCACCCTTCAGCTTGTGCCAGTCGGATCCCCCGGCGCAAGTCTTCCGTCGTCGGCTCCTGCCCGATCGACATCGTGCACACAGTGATTCGCGCCTCGCCTAGTCGCTGCAGTCCTGCCTCCGCTCGCCCGACGTGAGCGCCGGTGACAAGCAGAGCGCGGTGCCCGTAGGCGGCGGCAAGCCCGCCCAGCTCCTTCAGCCTGCCCGCGCCGAAGATGATCCGGCCGGCGCTTGCGAAATCAAACGGCATGCCTCACTCCCAGCTCAGGTCTTCAGGGTACACGTTCACGTACTCAACCTTCGAACGCGGCTCTGCCAGCATGGGCTCGACGGCGTCACGCCACGTGGCGTAATGTGCCGTCAGGCGGTGCTGAGGCGGATCGTCCGGCGTCCGATAGATCTCGACCAGGACGAAGCGGGTCGGATCATCGCTGCGCTGTGCCACGTCGAATCGGACAACCCCCGGCTCGCGCAGGCTGCTGCGGGCGTTCTCGATCGTCGCCCGGCGGAAAGCCTCGACCGACTCGAGTTTGACGCGTACGTGCACGTGCACGATGTGCATCCTGTTCCTCCTCAACCGGCCACCCGATGCCGCTGCCCGTAATGCTTCCGCGCCGAGGTCGGGTGCATAGGCTCCGGACCGATAGATCTTGTAACGCCGACGATGCAGCGTTAGAATAGCCTCTGTTCGCCCCTGTAGCTCAGTGGATAGAGCGTTGCCCTCCGGAGGCAAAAGCCGGCGTTCAAGTCGCCGCAGGGGCGCCAACCGCCCTGGCATGTTGCCAGGGCGTTGCACATGCACAGGCCCACCTGCCCGCCGCACTCCGATCGCGGCGGGCCGTTGCGGATGGCGGCGTTCAGCCCCCGGGCCCCAAATCAATGCTTTGCACCTCCCGGGATCCGGTGTCGACCACTGCCAGTCGGCTCGATCCGCTCATGCCCATCAGTTCGCCCGGATTGAGCAGCAGGCACCGGCCAACCGATTCCTGGTGCGCGGTATGGTCGTGGCCGTAGCACACGAGGTCGAACTCGCCTGAGAGTGCCAGGCCGCGCGCCAGTTCCGGGTAGTGGTTGACGGCGATGCGCAGGCCCCCGAATTCGAATTTCGCCAGCTCACCGTGGAGTGTGATGCCGGGGAATGCCCGTGCATTCCGGCCGATCAGGTGGGGATCGCCGTCATTGTTCCCCCACACGATGTGCACCGGCTTTCCACCCACGCCCTCCCCGATCCGCGTGACCATAAAGGGCGAACACAGGTCGCCGCAATGGATGACGGCATCCGCTGCTGCCAGGTGGGGCATGGCGGCGGCGAGCTTCCAGATATTGTCGTGGCTGTCACTCAAGACGGCGATCTTCATCGGCGACACTCCCCGGAACGCGTGGACTGGATCTCGCATCAAGCCTCCAGTTTTCCGACCTGGAGGTAGTCGTACATCAGCCGCCGGACACTGGTTCCGGGCGAGGCGCCAGCCTGCCGTACGCGTGGTTCATCCCGGCCAGCCGGTCAGCGAGGGCGTCGGTCAGCTGCTCGGCACGCACCCGCCAGCCCCAGTTGCCGTGTTCGCGGCTGGGGTAGTTCATCCGCGCCTTGGGTCCCAGGCTGAGCACGTCCTGCAGCGGGGCAATGGCCCACTGTGCCACGGACGACCAGGACTCGCGGATCATGTCCCAGGCGATGTCACTCCCGTCGCGGCCCAGGTAGCGCCGGCAGAAGTCGCGCGATTCCTCGGCGGCCAACTCGTACCACCCGACGACCGTGTCGTTGTCGTGTGTACCGGTGTAGACGACGCAGTGGGCCGGGTAGTTGTGCGGCAGGAACTCGTGTTCGGGACCATCATCGAAGGCGAACTGAAGGATCTTCATGCCCGGCAGTCCGAAGTCCGTGCGCAACTTCGTCACCCCCGGCGTGATCACGCCAAGATCCTCGGCGATGATCGGCAGCCCCCCCAGACCCTGGCGGAGGGCGGTGAGCAACTCCGCTCCCGGCCCCGGAGCCCAGCGGCCGGTCTCGGCCGTCGGCGCCGACGCCGGGATTTCCCAGTACGCCTCGAAGCCCCGAAAGTGATCCAGCCGTACGACGTCGACCAGGGATAGCACCGCCTGCATCCTGCGCAGCCACCAGGCATACCCGTCCGCCCGCATCGCCTCCCATCGGTACACGGGATTGCCCCACCGCTGGCCCGTGGGGGAGAAGTAGTCCGGAGGGACGCCGGCCACGAATGCCGGTTGGCCGGAGGCGTCGAGGGCGAACATCTCAGGCTGGCGCCACACGTCCGCGCTGTCGTGTGCCACGAAGATCGGGACGTCCCCTACGAGGTCGACCCCGGACGCATGCGCCGCCTCGGCCAGTGAGCTCCATTGGCGAAAGAAGACGGACTGTCGAATCGACTGCGCCTCGATCTCCGCCTTCATCGACCGCCGCGAAGCAGCCAGGGCCTCCGGGTTTCGAGCGCGCAGGCCCTCGGGCCATTGCGTCCAGGACGCGCCGCCGTGTGCACGCTTGAGCGCCATGAACAGAGAGAAGTCCTCCAGCCAGGCGCGGTTTGCCTCTCGGAACTGGGCGTATTCCTCACGCTGCCCACGTTTGGCGCGGGCGCCGAACGTATCCGTCAGGCGCGTGAGCAATCGGTCCTTCCATGCGATCACCGCTCCGAAGTCGACGCTGTCCATCGGAAACGCCGGAGCGCCTTCGAGCTCATCGCTGCGCAGCAGTCCATCCTGAACGAGAAGCTCAGGACTGATCAACATCGGATTTCCGGCGAAGGCAGACAACGACTGATAGGGCGAGTCTCCGTAACCGGTCGGGCCCAGGGGGAGCACTTGCCAGAGTCGGCAGCCGGCGCTTGCCAACCACGTCACCCAGGAGTGGGCAGCCGGCCCCAGGTCGCCGATCCCATACGGCCCGGGAAGCGAGGTCGGATGGAGCAGGATTCCTCCCGCCCGGCCCGAGATCACGTCGAGACCTCCCTGCCCTGTGCGGCGAAGCGCAGCCGCCTCCTGGTACAGGTTCGCATAGGCCTGAGCGGAGCGAGCCCAAGAGAAATCCTGCGCCATTCCCCGACGCTCCAAGCCTCGCCAGCGGCGCTGATCGGAGTACACCTCGAGGGCCGAGCTGATCGCCTCTGCCAGCGCCTGCGCATCGGCGGGGCCGAACAAGAAGCCCGTCCCATTGCCACCGACCGAATACGGAGCCACCGTGTCCTTCAGGCCGCCGGTGGCCCGCACAAGCGGCACCGCACCGTAGCGCATGCCGATCAACTGCACCAGACCGCAAGGCTCGTAGCGGGACGGCGCCATGATCACATCCGCTCCAGCGAAGATCCGGCGTGCCAGGGTGGGGTCGAAGGCAGGCACGAAACGTACCTGTCCGGTTCGCCGCGCAGCGAATTCCCGGGCCCGGTCTTCGATCGCCGGATCGCCGCTGCCGAGGAGCACAAGCTGCCACGGCCGATCGGCGAGGCGCGTGAGAGCCTCCAGCACCAAGTCGACTCCCTTCTGGGCGTCGAGGCGCGTGACCATCGCCAGCAGCGGGATTCGCGGCTCGACAGGCAGCCCGAGGGCGGTCTGCAGCGCCGACTTGTTCGGGCGGCGATCGTCGAGCGAACTGAGATCGTAATTCGAACTCAAGCGACGCATCACTGGCGGGATCCCAGACAGTAGGATCGATACCATTCAGGATGCCGCGCAGTCGGTCGGACCTGGACGCCAGGAACGCTTCGAGCCCGCAACCGTAAGCCGCAGTCTGGATCTCCGCAGCATAGCCAGGGCTGACGGTGGTGATCCAGTCGGCGTGGACCATGCCAAGGGGTAACGGCAGGCTGCGTGCCCACTCCGGGAGCAGCGGCTCATTCGCCGCCTGAAGGCCATACTCGCCGAGAGCGTCGCCTCCACCGGATCCCATGAAAGGCAAGTTGTGCACGGTCAGGACCGCCGCGGTCGTCCCCCAATCTTCACCGACGGTGCGCAGCCACGCCAACGCCGGGGCCGTGTGCCAGTCATGCGCGTGAACGACGTCCGGAGACCAGCCTGTGGCCCGGCAGGCCTGCAGCGCACCAATTGCGAAGAAGATGAACTTGGCCGCATCGGCAGCGGCGTCTCCGTACACACCCGGCGCGCGCTCCACGGGTTTCCCGCCGACCAACCAGAGCCGTCCGCCTTCCGTCGGCAAGTCGTAGACCTCCGCCGGCAGCGGGCCTGAGGGACGCGGCACATCGACGCGCACTTGCGGGCGCATCCCGGCCACATGCCCAGCAAGATGCGCGTAGCGCGGGATGGCCACCCGGATGTCGATGCCCAACCGGGACAGCGCCGGCGGGAGTTCGCCGGCGACGTCGCCCAATCCCCCCACCTTGATCAGCGGGGAGGCTTCAGCCGCCAGGAACAACACCCTCATGCGGTAAACCAGCGGAAGTCGATGTCTGGGAACACCTTGTCCTTCTCCCACAAGTGCGCAGCCAGATCCACGTCCGGCGCGCCGCGGTCGAGGGAGTCCGACAGCTGGTCGAACCGCTCGACGTGGCTGTGGAAACGCTGCACGGCGTACTCACGCGCCTGCCCGGTGGACACCAGGAATGGCCAGTCTGACGACTGCAGGAGCAGGAGCTCCCGGGCCGCCTGCTTCAGGACCGACTCCTCGGCGGCGGATGCAGACGCATGCTTGCGAACCTGTTCGAGCATTCGGCGCTCGGCGGCGTGGATCACCGGCCACATCCAGTGCGTATCGGTGTTGTCCCAGACGAAGTGCGTGCCGCCCGCGCCCCACGATCCTTCCGGCAGATTCAGCACGGTTTCCGGGGGGTGGGCCTCGACGAACGCCGGAGCGGTCGTCAGTTCGACCACCTCCGACGCCGCGAGCTCGCGCAGTACAGCCTCGATCCACGACACCCCTTCAAACCACCAGTGGCCGAACAATTCGGTGTCGTAATTGGCGCACACAACCCCGTAGCCCTTCTTCTCCGACTGGTAGCCCTTGAGGAGATCGCCGACCAGATGGGCATAGTGACGGGCGTGCCCGCCGACCTTACCGGCCGCCCAATCCGGATGGTAGGCATCCTTGTCCCCGAGGGATACGCGGGCTCCAGACACCCGCCAGTACTGCATCCCCGAGGACCCGTCCTTCTTGTGGAACTCACGGTAGTCGAAATCTCCCGGGTAGCCCCACTCGGCGCTCCACACCTGGAGTCCGCTGCGATTGTTGCGCCCGAGGACGGCGACGTCCGTCCCGGCGACGAAGTACGGCAGGTAGGTGGTGGCAGGCTGAGCCGGGCGCACCTCCGAGAAGGGAACGACATAGCGGCGCAGGATGTTGCCGTACGGCCCGATCGCCTCGCCGGCGGCCACGCCGACCGGTCGTCCGCCTTCGATCATGTGCGTCTCGGCAAAGAACAACCCGATCTTGTGCTCGTGGAGAAACGATTCCAGCCCGGGGCGCTGCCGGCCATCTTCAGCGAAGTAGGCCGGGCGATAGGCGCACTCAGGCAGCCAGATGGCGCGGGGGCGCGTCCGAAATGCCGGCGATGCGCTTCGACCGCCGTCCGCAACTGCAGGTTGATCGACTCATCCCGATCGAGCAGCGGCAGATAGCCGTGGGTCGCCGCGCAAGTGACCACTTCGATCACCCCGGCGTCCTGCAGCCGGCGGAAGGCCGGGACCAAGTTCCCGTCGTAGCGCTCTACGAAGCTGCGGCGGATCCCCATGTACCAATCCCGGTAGAAGCCGGCCAGGTAGGCGAAGTGTGCATCGCCGGCCTTCTCGAAGCGCGGGATGTCGGCCGTCGCCGCCTCCACTTTCTCGTCCAGATACGTCAGGAAGTTGGCACGCACCAAATCATCGGCCAGCTGTTCGAGCAGGATCGGCGTCAGAGTGAGTGTCAGCCGCGCCGGAACACCCTCTTGCTGAAGCCGGTTGAGCGAATCGAGCAGCGGGACATAGGTCTCGGCTGCGGCCTCGTGCAGCCATTCCTCTCCGTGCGGCCACCGGCCGGCCTGGCGGGCATACGGCAGGTGCGAATGCAGGACGAACGTGAACGCGCCGACCTTGGGCATGAGGGGCCTCGAGGTGAAGTCAATCGATTCTAGCAGATGCACCGGCAAGCTGGTGGGGCCGGCCGGCAGCATATCCGCGACCAACGAGCCGCACGCCGGGGGAGGGCGCAAGTGGAGGCGGACTCGGTCGGGGCTCCTTCCGTGGCCGGGCGGGGTCCTTTGAAATGCCGTTGGTGGGCGACAGCCCGTCGCGCAGGTGGTTCAGTCGACCGGCGGTGCCGGGCGGCCCGTCGCGGGAATGACTTGCCCACCCCACCTGAGTGCGGGATACTGAGACGTTGGCGGCGCCGCCATCCAGGGCCTGGCGCCGGAGCACTCCGCCGCGCGCATCGGTCTGTGAGGTCTGAATGGATGGCATCACCGTCGCCGAGCTGATCCCCGTCCTGCAGGTGGCTGTCGGTCCGGTCATCCTGGTCTCCGGCGTGGGACTGCTGCTGCTGACCATGACCAATCGACTGGCGCGCGTGATCGACCGCTCGCGCCTCTTGTACCGTGAACTCCGGGACCATCCGTCGACCGAACGGTCCATCGGTCGTCGCTCAGATGCGCATGCTCAACGACCGCGCCCGCATGCTCCAGCGCGCCATCACCCTGGCGGCGGTGAGTGTCCTCCTGGCGGCCGTCCTCGTCATCGTGCTGTTCCTGACGGCCTTGTTCCGCTGGGAGAATCCGTGGCTGATCGGCCTGCTCTTCATCGTTTGCATGCTGTCCCTGATCGGTTCCCTGCTGATGTTCATCCGCGATTTGAATCGCTCGCTGATCGCGCTGCAGCTCGAGGTCGGCCAGCTCGAGGGCTCGGTGTGATCCACCCGCCTGACCCCGATCCCGAGTTCGAAGGGCCGCCCGACCCGGAGCAACTGTGGGCAGAGCTCCTCTCCGAGGATGCCGCGCAGGTCGTCCCGGCGCTGCGAGCGATGGGGGCGGAAGAACGTGCCGCGATTCTCGCCCACCTGCGGCGGATGGCGCACGAGGCCGGCTGGTCCGACGGTCAGGCGCGGCGGGCGCGGGAGGCGCTGGCGATCGCCGCTGTCGATCCTTCCCTGGCGAGCGCAGAGCCTGACTCGTAGGCCTCCGGCAATGACGGGGAAAGATGAGGGGCGGGCCGATCGGCCCGCCCCTGCTCGCGCATCTTCGGACACCGGACTTGGGCTACTTGGCCATCTTGGCCTTGAGCTCACGCGTCAGCGCCGGCAGCACTTCGAACAGATCGCCGACGATCCCGAAGCGAGCGACCTTGAAGATCGGTGCTTCCGCATCCTTGTTGATCGCCACGATCGTCTTCGACGTGCGCATCCCCGCCAGGTGCTGGATGGCGCCCGACACGCCGCAGGCGATGTAGACATCCGGCGAGACGACTTTGCCCGTCTGGCCAACCTGGTTGGCGTACGGGATGTATCCGGCATCGACGGCGGCGCGGCTGGCGCCGACGGCGGCGTTCATCACCGTCGCCAGCTCGCGGATCAGCGCAAACCCCTGCTGCGCCCGCCACACTTCCTTCTGATGCTCATCGGTGATCTCGGCCGGCGGCGCCAGCTTGGGATTGTTCGAGACTCCGCGGCCGCCGGAGACGATCACCGCCGCGTCGGTCAGGCTCACGCCAACCTCGGAGGCCTTGTAGCCCAGCACTTCAGTCCGGGCATCCCCTGCCCCGCCGTCGGTCTTGGTCACCGTTCCCTTCTTCCCGGGCTGCACCTCGGGCTTCGGGAACACCCGGCTGCGGATGACGAAGATCTGCGGTTTGGCCGTGGCCACAACGACT
This sequence comes from uncultured Chloroflexia bacterium, assembly GCA_963777165.1. Taxonomy (GTDB): domain Bacteria; phylum Chloroflexota; class Anaerolineae; order Anaerolineales; family E44-bin32; genus DYJB01. Next base: position 59,606 of record CAVZPO010000001.1, on the reverse strand, counting down.
TTCTCCATCACCTTCCCGGCATAGATCGGCCGGGTGCCGACCACCTTACCGTCCTTCACTTCGAAGCCGACCAGGTCGGGCACAACACCCGTCTCGAGATCGACCGCCACCATCGCCGCCAGCTCCCGCGTCCGGCCGGTGGTGGGCAGGAACAGAACTTCTGCCCCGGCCTCCTTGAGCAGCTTGCTCAACGCCGAAGCATAGGCTTCGACGCGGAACTCCTTGAGCGCCGCCGCCTCGACCACTTGGGCGTCATCGGCGCCATACTGGATGGCCTCGTCGGCCAGCCCGGCGATGCCCTGCCCGATCACGATGGCGGTCACGCCGGTTCCCAGCTCTCCGGCTGCCTTGCGCGCCGCACCCACGATTTCCCACGCCGCTGAGACGGCCTGCCCGTTGAAGTGATCGATGTAGACGAAAACATTCGTGGCCATCACAGCACCTTCTCTTCCAGCAGGCGGGCTGCCAGCTTGGCCGCCACGGCATCCGCCGAGTCGCCCGTGATCATCTCGACCTTGGTCTCGATCCTCGGCGGCGCGTACACTTCCGGCCAACGCAGCGCCGAGGCCGGGATGGCTGCCATCCCGATGTCGGCTGCCGACCAAACCGGGATGGTCGCCTTCGATGCCTTGCGGATTCCCATGAAGGAGGGATAACGCGGTTCGCAGATCTCCTTGATCACGCTGACCACCGCGGGCAGCGGGCTCCTGACTTGCTGCCGTCCCTCATCCAGCGCGCGGTCTACGGTAATCGTCCTGCCGGCAGGATCGAGCGCCGGGACGGCCGCCACCAGCGTCAGCGCCGGCCAGCCCAGCCGCCGCGCCACCTGCGCCGGCGTCACACCGGTGTCGGAGTCAACTGCCTGGCGGCCGAAGAACGCCAGGTCGACTCCGCCGATCTTCTCCAGCGCCGCTGCCAGCGCCTTCGAGACGACGAGCGAGTCGACCGACGTCAGCCCCGGGTCGCTGACCAGAACGGCCTCGTCGCAGCCCATGGCCAGTGCATGCTTGAGGGCCTCGCGGGCGGCCTCCGGGCCGACGCTGAGCGCCGTGACTTTGCCGCCATGTGCTTCCCTGGTGCGCAGCGCCTGCTCGACGGCGAACTCGTCCCAGGGATTGATGACGAGCGGCGCGTCGCCCCACGACACCTTGCCGCCCTCCACTGTGACGGTGGCGGCGGTGTCCGGGGTTTGCTTCACACACACCACGATGTTCAAGTCGTCCTCCTTCTCGTTTCTCGCGGCGCCGGGTGAGCGGCGCCGAGGTTAGTCTATGGCCGACCGTTCCCGAAGTGCGGATCTCCTGCCTCCCTGCCGCGCTCGGAGGGAAATGCCGGAAGCTCACGCCGCAACGGCATGTCGTGACGGGTCCCCAGGGCGTAGCCCGCCTGGAGAAGCTCGTGGATCTCGCTGGTGCCTTCATAGAGCATGGCGCCGCGCGCATTGCGCAGGTAGCGCTCGACGTCGTACTCGTCGCTGTAGCCATAGGCGCCGTGGATCTGGAGCGCCTCGGAGGCTGCGGCGAAGGATGCTTCGGTGGCGACCCACTTGGCCAGCGACGTCTCGCGCGTGTTCCTCTGGCCGGCGTTCTTCATCCAGCCGGCGCGTAGATAGAGCAAGCGCGAGGTCTCGTAGTCGCGCACCATCCCGGCGATCTTGTGCTGCAGCAGCTGGAACTGCGACACGGAACGGCCGAAGGCCTGACGCTGATCTGCGTAGCGCAGGCTGGCCTCCAGGCAGGCGCGGATCAACCCCGTAGCCCCGGCGGCCACGGTGTAGCGCCCGCCGTCCAGGCAGGACATGGCGATGCGAAACCCCTCACCCTCTTCGCCCAGAAGGCAGGCAGCCGGAAGGCGGACATCCTGGCAGTGCACCCAGCCCGTGGATCCGGCGCGGATCCCGAGCTTGCCGTGGATATCGCCGCGGGTGACGCCCGGGCGGTCGGCCTCGAGCACGAAGGCGCTCAGGCCATCATGCGGATCTGCGGCCTCGGAATTCGTTCGCGCAAACCACAGGAAGTGATCGGCGCGCGTGGCGAGCGAGATCCACATCTTCTCGCCGTTGAGGATGTAGTCGGATCCACTGCGCCGCGCGCTGGCCGCCAGCGCGGCGACGTCCGAGCCCGCGCCAGGCTCGGTCAGACAGAACCCGGCCAGCTTCTCTCCCCGCGCCTGCGGGACGAGGTAAGTCTGGATCTGTTCCTCGGTCGCCCACTGGAGCAGCCCGAGGCTGTTGAGCCCCAGGTGCACCGACATGACGACGCGCAGGCTGGTATCGACCGCCTCGAGTTCCTCGCAGGCGAGGCCAAGGCTGATGTAGTCCATCCCTTGCCCGCCCACCTCGACCGGCAGGCTGATGCCGAGGATCCCGAGCTCCCCCATGCGGCGAAGGATTCCCGGATCCATCGCCTGTCGGCGGTCCCACTCACGGATATGCGGCGCGACCTCGCGCAACGCGAACTCGCGCACCATGCGCTGAACCCTATGGTGCTCGTCCGACAGCTCGAGATTCACAACCCTCGCCTCAGGGGACCCGCTTCGATTATAGCCGCAGGTCCGCGCACAAACAATCAAGTCCGGACGTCGGGCGCCAGCAATCCTGACTTTCTGCGCTCACTGAAGCATATGGTACGATTGGAAACAATCAGGATAAATTCGACCGCCATACGCCATTGAAGCAAGCCGAGGGACGACCTCGGGGCGAATGCCAAAGGCGCGAGGAGAGGGATCGAGATGGTTGCTGGGTTTCTGCTTGCCCTCCGAGAGGGCCTTGAGGCGGCGATCATTGTCAGCCTGCTGCTGGGAGCCCTTCGCCGAACCCGGCATGCGGAGATGTCGCGCTTCGTGTGGATCGGCGGCGGCCTGGCGGTCGTCTTGAGCGCGGGCTTCGGATTCGGGCTGGTCGCCATCGGGGCCGAGCTGGAGGGTCGAGCCGAGCAGTTGTTTGAGGGGCTCATGCTTACCTTAGCCGCCGCGATCCTGACCTGGGTTGTGGTCTGGATGCAGGGGCAGCGCGTCGCCGCACACGCCGAACAGGAGATGCGCCGCGCGGCGACTGCCGGCCAGCGTTGGGCGGTGTTCCTGGCCGCGTTCGCCGCCGTAGGGCGCGAAGGACTTGAGACCGGGCTGTTCGTCTCCGCGGCTGCGCTGGCCGGCAACCGAAACCTGGTTGTGCTCGGGGCAGTGCTCGGGCTAGTCACGGCCGCACTCCTCGGGGCGGGGCTGTACGCCGCCACTCTGCGCCTCAACTTGCGGCGATTCTTCACCGTCACCAGCGCCATGATCGTCTTGGTGGCAGCCGGAATGCTTGGCCACGCCGTCCACGAGTTCAGCGAGCTGGGATGGATCCCATCCTTGATTGAGCCCCTGTGGGACCTCTCACGCAGCCTGCGGCCGGATTCCCCGCTCGGCCAACTGGCGGCCGTCCTCTTTGGCTACGATCCAACCCCCTCTCTCGCCCAGGCTGTTACCTACGCGGGCTACCTGGCTGGTATTACGGTCCTGCTTCTCACCCATAATCGTCGCCAGACTCTCACCGTCGGATCGCAGCCAGCCGCCTGAACTTCCGGCGCCCTCCCTCTCGAGGCTATAATCCTTCGAGGAGGGAGCGGCTGTCATGTGGAGTCGGCTGGTCAGCCGCGGTCTGCCCATCGTCCTCAGCTTTGTCGCACTCCTCCTCGCCAACCCGACGCCGGTGCCTCGAGCCGTTGTTCGGTCCTGGACCACCGCTCGCCTCGCCGCCGCCTCAGGCGATCTCGGGTCCGCCGCGGAGGCACTTCGCCCTCAAAGCTTCCCTTCCCCCTGGCTCGTCGCCCTCGAAACGGATTCCATTCGGCTTGCTCTGGCACAGGAAGATGGCACGCGCGCGCTGGCGCTCCTGGAGACCCCTCCCGACCCTCAGGCCCCCGCAATGGTTGTCGGATGTTGGCGAGCGGAAGCGCTGGCGCTCGTGGGCCGTTGGGAGGAATCGATCCGATTGCTTTCGGGCAGCGGAACCATGCCCTGCCTTGCACCCCTTCCGCTTCTTTCCGCACTGGCAAGGGAAGAGATCGAATCCGATGACACCGATCAAGCCGTCGCCATCCTTCAACAGCTGGTGAGCCTCGATCCGGCGCGGTTGGAGGATGCGGCGCTCCTGGCGGCGTGCCAGCTGCTCGAGGATCCGCAGGTCGCCTTTGCGACGCTTCAACTGCCCGGCGGCGCGCGGCGTCCCACTCGCGATCGACCTGACGGAGGCCGTGGGCGCGCTGCCACATGCAAACCAGTCGGACTTGCTGGCTGCCGCGGGGCAGGTCTTCCTGCAACACGGGATGTGGCACCTTGCTGCGGAAGCCTTCCGTCAGTTGGTCACGCTCGAGCCGACGAGCGCCTCCGCGCATGCTTACTACGGCCTCGCCCTGGAGCAGTCAGGTCAGACAGGCCTCTCCGAGCTCGAAGCTGCCGCGCGCTTGGACCCTGCCTCCTCCCTCGCCCAGTCGCTGCTCGGCCTACACTGGCAGCAAGTGGGCAACCCGCAGCAAGCGATCCCTTTCCTCGGGCGCGCGGTGGCGCTCGATCCGGGTAGCAGCGCCCTTCTGGCTTCGCTCGCTTCGGCACAGGCTGCAGCCGGCAACCTTCAGGATGCGCTGGAGGGCTACCGCACGGCAGCGGAGCTTCAGCCGGCCGACCCGGTCTTCTGGCGGCTGCTGGCGTCCTTCTCCTTCGCCCGCGAGATCGAGTTGCTCGAGACCGGACTGCCCGCGGCGCGGAATGCCGCAGTCCTGGACCGGGATGACCCAATCGCCATGCAGCTTCTCGGCAGCCTCCACTATCGTGCTCGGCGACCGGGTCGTTGCCGAAAGGCTGCTCGGTCGCTCGATCGAGCTCGATCCCACTTCGGCGGTCGCCAGGCTGCACTACGGCCTGCTCCTGTCGTCCACCGGGAAGATCAAGGAAGCCCGGGCCCAATTGTCTGCCGCTGCGATTCTCGGCGGGACGGAGCCCGTCGGGCTGATGGCCCAGCGGGGGTTGCTCGAGCTTGGCGAATAGCGCCGCCTCGGTATCTGCATGCTAGAATGCCCGCCGTCATGCAGCTTCCCCCCCACCGCCTGATCGACAGGGTTCTGTGCGCTGCGCTGATGCTCGTCCTTGGCGCAGCATGTTCGCCGTCGAGTGCATCCCTGCCCGCTGGCAGCGTGCTCTTCCAGGACGATTTCTCGCGCTCCAGCAGCGGGTGGGAGATCCGCCATCGCGCCGACGCCATCCACGAGTATCGTGACGGCCTGTACGCCATGCTGGTCCTCTCTCCGCACACGAGCAGCTGGACGACCCCTGGGCTCGAGGTCGGGTCCGTGCGAATCGAAGTCGATGCGCTGCAGATCGGCGGACCAGAAGACAACCTGTACGGGCTGCTGTGCCGCTATCGCGATGCCGAGAACTTCGTCTTTCTGGTCGCCTCCAGCGACGGGTTCGCCGGCATCGGTTCGTACCGCGAGGGCCGGCGGGAGCTGTTCGGCGGAGCGGCACTGCTTCCGGCAGCTTCGATCGCCCCGGCCGGGTCCACCAATCATCTTGCCGCGGACTGTCTGGAGGACACGCTGCGGCTGTACGTCAACGGCGCCCTGGCCGCCGAGGCGGTCTCCGTCGGCGGTAGAGCCGAGGGAGACGTCGGCCTGATCGTCGGCACGTACCTCGAGCCGGGCGTCGAGCTCGTCTTTGACAACTTCTCCGTTCGCGTCCCAGAGCCCTAGCCTGAGTCTCTGGCTAGCCAGCGTCGGCCGCCGCCTGAGCAGCCTCACCAAAGAAGGATCGCGAGTCGTCGCCTCCTCTCCAGAATCCCTGCGGGACGCGTATTCCCTGCTTCGCGTCTCGAGCCTCGAGCAGAACAGCACGTTCGGGCTCAGGTTCTCGCATCCCCTCCCTGCCTCGCCCCACCCGAGACCCGGCCTGGCTGGGGGTGATAGAATTGGTTGTTGTATGCCGGACAGCCAGATCACGTCCGCCGGCCACACGCAAACCGAGTTCCGGACGCCGAAGAGAAGGGTTCCCATGCCGTCGAAGTCTGACCTCGAAAACGCCCTCAAGGATGCGATGCGCAGCGGCGACGACGTCCGCAAGCGAACGCTGCGCATGGTCCTTTCGTCGCTCAAGTTTGCGGAGGTCGAGAAGCGCGGTCTGGTGGATGAAGCCGGCATCGTCAGCATCCTGCGCAAGGAGATCAAGATGCGTCAGGAGGCCGTTGAGGAAGCCGGGCGCGCCTCCCGCCCGGATCTCGTCCAGGCCTCGCAGGCCGAGCTCGCCGTTCTGGAGGCCTACCTCCCCAAGGCCCTCGAACCCGCCGAGCTTGAGACGCTCGTCCGCCGGGCGATCACCGAATTGGGCGCCGCCGGGCCGCAGGACATGGGAAAGGTGATGAAGGTCCTCGTGCCGCTTGTCGAAGGGCGCGCCGACGGGAAGCTGCTCAGTTCTCTCGTGCGCGACATGTTGGGCAGCGCCTGACCATTGATGGACGCCCTGGACACACCCCGCCGGGGATGGCGAGAGCGGCTGAAGTCGATCTGGCTCGCCGCCAGACTCTGGGTGATCTTTGTCGGCGGCGTGACCGGCGGCGTGCTCGCCCTAGCCTTGCCGGTCGCCCAGACCGGAACCGCCGTTCCACTCCAGCCGGGTGAGGTCTCGCCGCAGGACCTGCGCGCCCCCTACACCCTCTCGTACACCAGCGAGATCCTCAGCGAGCAGGCCCGCCAGGCGGCCGAAACAGGTGTGGCCGACGTCTACGATCCCCCGGACGCTCTGATCGCCCGTCAACAACTCGAGCGGCTGCGCAGCCTGTTGAGTTTCATCGACTCGGTCCGGGGGGACGCTTTCGCCTCACCGGATCAACGCCTGGCTGATCTTTCCGGCCTCACCGACCTGCGGCTGAACGCATCGCAGGCCGAAACCTTGCTGGAGCTCCCGGAAGCCCGCTGGCAGGCCCTCAAACTCGAGGCTGTCGCCGTCCTCGAACAGGTGATGCGCACCGAGATCCAGGAGGGGAGGGTCGAGGAAGCGCGTCGCTCGGTCCCGGCACGAGTCAGCATCGCTTTCCCGGTCGATCAGGCGACGTTGGTCGCCGACATGGTCAGCGCCTTGATTGTCCCGAATGCGCTGTACAACGACGCCGCCACCTCCGGCGCCCGACAGCAGGCCCGTCTGCAGGCCGTGCCGGTCCAGCAGTCCTTCGCCGCCGCGCAAACGATCATCGCTCGCGGCGACATCGCCACGCCGCTGCTCATCGAAGCCCTGGACGCCTATGGGCTGCGCCAGCCGCCGGACCCATTGCGCGGGGCAGCCGTTCACACCTTGCTGGTGACGACGCTGGCAATCGCCCTGGTGTTGTTCGGGCTGCGCGTGCACCCGCGCGAGATCCAGAGCGCCCGCTTCGCTGCCATCCTGGCCTCCAGCCTGGTGGCCGAGACGATCGTGATGCGCGCCATGGTCCCGGGGCGAACGCTCCTGCCGTATCTCTTCCCGGCCGCCATGCTGCCGATGCTGATGGCCGTCCTCTTCAGCCCCGGGATGGGCGCCGCCGTGGCGTTCGTGACGGCCGGCCTGGCCGGGTACATGGCACCGTACGGGCACGAGATGGTGATGTACACGCTCCTCGGCGGCGTGATGGGGGCGCTGATCATCGGGCGTGCCGAGCGTCTGAGCACCTTCATCTGGGCGGGGTTCGCCGCCGGCCTGGCGGCCGCTGCCATGGTCGTCGTCTTTCGATTCCCCGATCCGGCCACCGACGCCTTTGGCAAGGCCTCCCTGGTCGGCGCGGCGCTCCTCAGTGGGCTGCTCTCGGCGAGCCTCGGATTCGGTCTGCTGCTGCTCGTGGGGAACGTCTTCGGAATCACCACCAACCTGCAGTTGATGGAGTTGTCACGCCCCGACCATCCGCTGCTTCAGTTCATCCTGCGCAATGCACCCGGCACCTATCAGCACAGTCTGCAGGTCGCCAATCTCGCCGAACAGGCGGCGCGCGCCATCGGCGCCAATGCGGCGCTGGTGCGCGTCGGCGCCCTGTACCACGATGCCGGCAAGGCCGTCCGGCCGGCGTTCTTCATCGAGAACCAACCTGCCGGTCAGAATGTCCACGAGCAGATGGATCCACTGACCAGCGCCGGGGTGATCGTTGGACACGTGCGCGACGGTCTGGAGCTGGCCCGCAAGTACCGCCTGCCGCGCCGCATCCAGGCCTTCATTCCCGAACACCATGGCACGCTCGAGGCCTCCTTCCAGTACCGCAACGCGCTCGAAGCCGCCAACGGCGATGCCTCCAAGGTCGATCGGCGCGACTTCGCCTATCAGGGTCCGCGGCCGCGCTCGCGTGAGACCGCCATCCTGATGCTGGCCGACGGTCTAGAGGCCAAGGCCCGGGCGGAGAACCCGGAGGACGAGCAGGCGATCGAGCGCCTGGCGAGCTGGGTCGTCGACGACCGCCTGGCGAAGGGTCAGCTCGACAGGACTGACCTGACCTTGCGGGACCTGGACACGATCCGGCGCTCATTCGCCGCTACGCTCAAGGGCATCTACCACCCGCGCATCCGCTACCCGCAGCCGGGGGAAGCTTCCCCAACGGCAGCCGCGGCTGGCGGGGAAGCCTCGCAGTCGAACACTGAGCCAGGCCCGGCCTCGCACCCCCGATGACGCACGCCGTGCACCTCCAGGGTGTGCCCCGGCAGCATGCGGCCGAGTTGCGCCGCGCCATACGCAGGACGTTGGAGCTCGCCGACGCCGGTCCGGGCAGCATGACCCTGCGGCTGTCCGACGAAGGCGAGATGCGCCGACTGAACACCGAGTTCGCACGCACCGACGACGTCACGGACGTGCTCTCTTTCCCAGACGGAAGCCCGGATCCAGAAGGCCCGGGCACATACTACGGCGACATTCTCATCGCCCTTACCGTCGCCGCGTCGCAGGCGGACTCTGCCGGGCATTCCGTTCAGGCCGAGCTCGTCCTGCTGGCGGTCCACGGCACCCTTCACCTGCTCGGCCATGACCACGCAGACCTGGCGGGGCGCGTGGCGATGTGGAGCCTGCAAGATCGCATCTTGAGCGACATCGGCTGCCTCCTTCGCAGCCCGCAAGGTGGTGTATGACTCACCCGAGGTCTCGCTCCCGGCTGGCATCCTTTCGTTATGCTGTCGCCGGTTTGGCCCACGTCCTCCGGACACAGCGCAATGCCTGGATCCATGCCGTCGCCAGCCTCTTCGTGGTCGTGCTCGCGTTCTGGTTGCAGCTGGGCCTGACCCAATGGGCGGCGTTGGTCCTCGCCATGGCAATGGTTTGGATGGCCGAGTTCGTCAACAGCGCGCTGGAGGCAATCGTAGACCTGGCGAGCCCGGACGTTCACCCGTTGGCCAAGGTCGGCAAGGATGTCGGCGCGGCGGCGGTGCTGATTGCGGCGGTTTCCGCCGCCCTGGTCGGCCTGCTGATCCTCGGCCCGCCGCTCGGGCAGAGGTTGTGGGGCGGCTGAGCCTCCGAGACTGGTTTGCCGGGGCTGGGCATGTATGCCATAATGGGCTCGTTACCCTGAGCGGTACTCGGGTTCGGAGACTCTCCGCATGACGGCTACCCCATCGATCCGGCAAGGCAGCGTCTTCCGCGCAGCGGCCAGTTCGCTGGATTTCAACAACCCTGCCCAGGCACTCAGCGGTCTCTTGCGCCTGTCGTCGCAACTGCTGTCCTCTCCGCGGGCGGCCCTCTACGAGTACGACGAGAGCGAGAATGCCTTCAGCCCACGCTTCGCGCTCGGGCTGGCACTGGCCGATCTCGGCCGCCTCTCTCCGGCGACCGAACATCCGGTGCTGCGCGCCGCGCTCACCAGCCGACAGGCGACGGCGACGGGCGGTGCGCCCGAATCCCTGGGCCTGCCTCTCGCCCCTGGCAATGTCGTCTGCGCGCCGTGTCTGACCGGCGGCCAGACCATCGGCCTGATCTTCGTCGCCAATGACGCCTCCACCGGCTTCGACGCCGAGGCGCTGGCGACGGTCGAGATCATCGCCACCCGCGCCGCCGAAGTGCTCGCCTTCGCCCGCCAATCTGCCAGCCAGAGCTATCTCTTCCATAAGCTCAGCCTGCTCTACCAGGCGACCCACGCCATCACCAGCACTCGGGACCGCACGGAAGCCGTACGCCAGACGGCGGCCCATCTGCTCAAGGCGACCTCAGCCGATTCCTGCGAGGTGCTGGTCTTCGGCGAAGGCACCGGCCTGACGACCCGCTTCCGGCCGCAGCTCGGCAAGTCGGTCCAACATACGGTCGTGTCGATGGTGACCGATAGCATGCCGGAGTACCCGGTTTACAAACAGGTGATTCGGGATATCAAGCCGGCAACCCTCAGCCTGGTGCCCCCGCAAGGTTCACCGCGCGACCTGGCCATGCTGCAGGAGGAGGGGCTCGCCTCGGTCGCCGTCTTCCCCCTGGCGACCCACAATCAGGCCCTCGGCCTCGTGCGCCTTCTGTACAGCCAGGCGGGTCGGCAGATCAACGAGCAGGAGATGGAACTCGCCCAGGCCATCATCAACATCGGCGCCGTCGGCCTGCAGGACGCCGTCCACCTGGAGACGGCCCAGGCGCGCGCCGACCAGCTGCAGCTCCTGGGAGACATCGGCCGCGACCTGACGTCGACCCTCGAGCTCGAGGTCGCCCTCGAGAACGCCATGCAGAACGCTCAGCGACTGCTGGGCGCCGAAGCCTGCGTCCTGTTCCTGCTGGATGAACCGGGCGAGAAGCTGATCCTCAAGGCCAGCGGTGGAACGTCGCTGCGCATCCGCGACGTTGCCATCCGCCTCGAGGAAGGGATTGCCGGCTGGGTGGCCCGCAACCGCCAGCCGCTGATCGCCAACGACGTTCGCGCCAACCCTCTCTACCACTCGTCGATCGATGGGCAGACGGGCCTGCTGACCACTTCGGTCCTATGCGTCCCGATGGAGACGCGCGGACAGATGCTGGGGGTGATCGAGGCCATCAACCACCCGCGCGGTGCGTTCATCGAAGGCGATCAGCAGATGCTGACCTCGGTCGCCTCGTGGGCGGCCGTGGCCATCGAGAACGCCAACCTGTTCCAGCGCGTGGCCGAGGAACGGCGGCGCCTGGAGGCGACGCTGGTTGAGACGGCAGACGCCGTGGTGCTCACCGACCGGTCGGGCAAGATCATCCTGGTCAACAAGGCAGCGGCGCAGTCTTTCCGCATCAACGCCGATATGGCGGCCGGGCGCATGGCAGATGAGATCTTCTTCGGGCACCCGTTGGGGGGCCTGCTCGTCGGCCAGGAGGTCAGCCTGCCCACGACGATGGAGGTCACCACACCGACCGAACGCGTCCTGTACGCCTCGGTCAGTGAGGTCACCGATGTCGGCCGGGTGGCGGTTATGCAGGACATCACCGCGCTCAAGCAGATCGACCGCATGCGCTCGCAGCTTCTGGGCACCGCAGCACACGACCTGAAGAACCCATTGAACGCCATTCGACTGGGCGCCGATTTGCTTAACGATGCCCCGCTGACGGAGCAGCAGCGCAAGGCGCTCAACATGATGCAGCGCGCCACCGACAGCATGGCCAATCTGATCACCGGGCTGTTGGAAACGATCCGCGTCGAGTCCAACGCCAATCTCTCCTTCGAGCCCTGCCAGGTGAACGACCTGATCCGGCGAGCGATCGAAGACCTGCGCCCGTTGGCGGAGGCCCGTAACCACACCATCGTCTATGAGCCGCCGCGTGAGGCGGTGCTGATCGTCGGTGATCCATCGCGCCTGAATTCGGTGATGACCAACCTGCTGAGCAACGCCATCAAGTTCACCGAGCCCGGCGGGCAGATCACCGTCGAGGTTGAATGGGACGAGGATCTGGTTCACCTGCATGTGACCGATACGGGCCCGGGGATCCCGGAGGACGAGATCCCGCGTGTCTTCGAGCACCTGTTCCGCGGTCGGGTGACGGTGCGCGATCCGAACAATCCGATCGAAGGGACCGGGCTGGGTCTGGCGCTGGCCAAGACGGTCGTCGAACAGCACGGCGGGAAGATCTGGGTGACCGGCAATGCTGGCGAGGGTGCCACATTCCACGTCACGCTGCCGCGCGAGCCCACCCCGAAGACCGGCTCCCTGCGCCGCGAGTGACGGCGCGAGCTCCGCTCGATCCTCCCGCTGCCCGGCGCCCTGGCGCCGGGCTTTCGTCAGAGCCGGCACGATCGTAACCGCGCCGGCAAGGAGATGGGCATGGCAAACCCCGGCTTCCGATTCGGCACCGTCGGCGCGCCGGCCTCCACGCCCCCCCGCCCGGGCGGCTCGGTGGGCGCGGTCCAACACCTGTCCGGCCTCGGCTTCGGGGCATTCGAGCTGGCCTGGGTTCAATCGGTGCGCGTCACCGAAACCACCTGCGCCGCGATCCGGGAGGCAGCCCGGGCCGCGGATGTCTTGCTCAGCGTTCACGCTCCGTACTACATCAACCTGAATGCCACCTCTGAGGAATGGCCCAAGAGCCGGAAGCGCCTGATGGACGCGGCGCACTTCGGCAACCTGGCCGGCGCCACCGACATCGTATTCCATCCCGGCTCGTACTTCCTTCGCCCGGCAGAGGAAGTTCTCCAGACGGCCATCCCGCGGCTGAAGGGCTGTGTGGAGGAATTGCGCCAGGCCGGCAACCCCGTCCGCCTCCGGCCCGAGGTGATGGGCAAGGCTGCCATGCTCGGTTCGCTTCAGGATGTCCTCTCCATGGCGCAGGAGGTGGAAGGTGTAGAGCCATGCCTGGACTTCGCCCACCTGCACGCCCGGGCCGGAGACGGTTCCATGAACGCTTACGAGGACTGGAAGGGAGTCCTGACCCGCTACCGGCGCGCACTCGGAGCCGCCAGCTTGAAGCGGCTGCACTGCCACCTCTCGGGCATAGAATACACACCCGGAGGGGAGCGCAAGCACCTGATGCTGGCTGACTCGGATTTCGATCTCCCCGGCCTGATCCGCGCCCTGGCGGAGATGAAGTGCGGGGGCCGGATCGTGTGCGAAAGCCCCGTGATGGACGCAGACGCCGGCCTGATCCGGAAGACCTGGGAGCGGTCGGTGCGCCGGCTTGGCTGACACAGCACACGCACGTCGTGTGGATGGCCTTGCGTTGAACGACCTCTCCGATCTGAACTTCGAGATCATCGCCTGCCGGCGCTGCCCACGGTTGGTCGCCCACCGTGAGCAAATGGCACATGATAAGCGCCGGGCCTACCGGGAGGAGACCTATTGGGGTCGCCCGGTCCCATCCTGGGGCGACCCGGCGGCGCGCGTCCTGCTCGTCGGCCTGGCGCCCGGCGCCCACGGCTCCAACCGCACCGGGCGCATGTTCACCGGCGACGGTTCGGCCGACTTCCTCACCCCGGCCCTGTTCCGCGCCGGGTTCGCCAGCCAGCCGACATCGATCGAGGCTGCCGACGGCCTGCGCCTGGACGACCTGTACGTCACCGCTGTCGTCCACTGCGCCCCCCCAGAGAACAGGCCGCTGCCGGCAGAGGTCTTACGCTGTCGGCCCTACTTCCGCGCTCACCTGACGGGGTTGCCTCGTCTCCGGGTCGTGATCGCCCTGGGGCAGATCGCCTTCCAGGGTGTGCTCGAAACCCTCCGGGCGTCTGGTCAGGTCCTGCCGTCCCCGAGGCCTCACTTCTCCCACGGCGGCGAGATCTCGTTCCCGGCCTTCACCTTGCTCGCCAGCTATCACCCCAGTCGGCAGAACACGCAGACCGGGCGCCTCACCCCGCTGATGTTCGACCGCATCTTTCTCCGCGCTCGTGAACTCCTGCGCTGAGGCGAGGGCTGGCTTTCAAGACCCGATGGCCCTCGGCCGCACCGAGGCGGCAGCGAAACCATCGGCGAACCCTGACTGCACGCTGCCGGTACCTCCGGGGAACATCGGGGGCCTCGTTCGACCCTCACCCGCGACGTTGCCTGCCGCAACTAGAAGACCTCGGATCCCAAGCTATTCGCGAAAGAAGGCAGAGGTTCGCCACGGGCCGAGAACGGAATGCGCCGTCGATGCCCTGCGGGAAGACAACGAGCCCCCGCGCAGCAACTGCGCGGGGGCTCGAGCCAACGGCCAACTCATGCGTCTATTTGCGCGAGCGGCTCCCGGATTCTTCCGCCTTCTCCTGCCGCGCCATGCGCGCCGCCGTCAGGATGCAGTCGAAGGTCATCGCCGCAACCCCCAGCACAGCGAACAGCACCAGGAAACGGTCCTCCAGGTGAAGCACACGGTCAAAGAAGAATGCACCCAGGAGAAGTGCGACGTAGCCGAACAGGAATCGGTCCCACCGGTGCAGATAGGCATAACCCAGCCCGGGGACGACGAATTGCAGGATCCCGGCATACCCGGGATTCCGGCCGGGATCTCGCCGGCGGAACCAGATGCCCCCGACCAGCAAGACCGTCAGCCAGGCAAAGACCATCGCGTAGGTCGCGTTCAACGACTCCTCCTCTAATTACCCTTGGGAAACTCCATCTCTTCTTTCCCGGCCAGGATCGAGTGGACGCGGCGCATGACCGTCTCGAGGTGGCGGGGCTTGTGCACGAAGTCCAGATCGTCGCTCTTGATCGTCAGCACCGGGCTGAGGTCAAAACTCGACGCCCAGTTGTCATAGAATGATTCCAACAGCCCCAGGTAGTCGGCGGTTACGCCGCGCTCGATCTCACGCCCGCGTGAGCGGATCCGGTCGAGCAGCACCGGCACGGGTGCCTTAAGGTAGATCAACAGGTCGGGAGGCGGCAGGTGGGCGACGACCAGGTTGTACAGCCGCCAATACGTGTCGTAGTCACGCTGCGCGACGTTGCCGAGCGCCAGGCTGGCGCGGGTGAAGATCTCGGCGTCCTCGTAGATCGAGCGGTCGATGATCGCCGAGTCCGGCGAGCGCGCCAGCGCCAGATGCTGCTCTGCCCGGTGTCCCAGGAAGAACACCTGCAGGTGGAAGGCCCAAGCCCGCATATCGGAGTAGAAGTCCGCCAGGTAGGGGTTGTCGCGGACCGACTCGTAGGCCGTCGTCCAGCCCAGCCGCTCGCCCAGGCGTTCAGTCAGCGACGTCTTGCCGGCCCCGATGTTGCCTGCCACGAGGATGAAGCGTTTGGCCACGTGCTCTCCCGATCGCGCCCTCAGTCCAGGAACCCGTCGACGGTCCCCTCCGACAAAGCCTGCAGGCGAAGTGCCAGCCGGCCGGCCAGCTCGGTCGCCTTGCGCATCCTGCCGAAATGGCCGTCGGTGGCCACCTCCAGGCTGTCGCGGATGCCGTTGAGCTGAGGCACAGCGACGCGTTCGACGTAATCCGCCACCTCGGCCGGGGTCTTGAACTGGCGGAGCCGCCCACCGTCCAGCATCGTTCGCAAATCGGTCAAGCTGGCGGCTGAGCGGCGGAAGGTGGTTTCTGTCTCGGCTGTTGTCTTGAGGATCTCCGAAAGGCGACTGACCGAGTCAAGCATCTCGCGGAATGAAATCATATCCCGCCTCCCCTGCCCCCTGCGTTCGATCGCACATCTGAGTATACAACCGGAGTATGCCCGCCTGGGCTGGCATGCTCCTTCACCAGT
Organism: uncultured Chloroflexia bacterium; assembly: GCA_963777165.1. Taxonomy (GTDB): domain Bacteria; phylum Chloroflexota; class Anaerolineae; order Anaerolineales; family E44-bin32; genus DYJB01. The sequence goes on along the minus strand of CAVZPO010000001.1, from coordinate 44,046 downwards.
GCAACAATGCCCTCTGAGAGGTTGGAACAACGGCGGCGGACCGTGGTCCGCCGCCGGAAGAGCACCAGGCAGATGCCTCAGTTGCTCAGCACTCGCTGTAGCCGCACCCGTAGCACTTGCGGCAGCCTTCCTCGTTGACCACCGCCGCCGCGCCGCACTCGGGACACAGGTCGCCGATCCGGACGGGGATCAGGACTTGGGCCTCGGGCTCGGGGATCACCACCGGCGTCCCCGGCGTCTGCCCGAGATACTCGGCCAACGCTCGGGCCAGCCCGTCGGGCAAGGAAAGCACCCGGTTCGGCCCAAATCCGAGCGGCCGGCCGCCACCGATCCCCGCCAACTGACGGACCGTCTCAGCCAACCGCTCACGCGGCGGGACGGGCGAAGCAATTCGCAAGACATACGAGATCAGCCTGCCAATCGCTTCCGACACCGCTGCGGTTTCTGACCCGGCTTTGGCGGTGGTGATGAACACTTCGAACGGCTGAGCTTCCAGGCTCTGGTTAACGGTCACAAACGCCTTGCCGACGGGTGTACTGATCTGGTAGGTGCAGCCTTCCAGGCGCTGGGGACGGGGCTGCTTCCCCTCCATCCACATCTGCAGCTGCGCCGATTCGGCCGCACGCGGGGCGGCCTTCTTGTCGGCCGTCTGCCTGGTCTCCAGCACGACCTTCTGCCGCGAGCCGGTGACGTAGACCGTCAGTCCCTTGCAGCCCAATTCCCATGCCAGCAGGTAAGCGCGGGCGACCTCGTCTTCCGAGGCGCCTTCGGGGAAATTACAGGTCTTGCTCAGGCTGTTGTCGACAAAGGCCTGCATGGCGGCCTGCATGCGGACGTGTTCCTCGGCGGTGATATCCTGCGAGACAACGTAGGCGCGCCGAATCGCCGGCGGCACCTCGTCCACGTCCTGGCACGACCCCTTGTCCATCACCTGTTCGACGATCAAGCCTCGGACCTCGTCGCCGACGCCGGCTTCGATCAGGGCCTGCTCGAAGCTCGGGCTCATGTAGCTCAGCTTCAGGTCGGAGCCGGAGTCATCCACGTGTCGATAGTAGGCCAGGGCGAACACCGGCTCGCATCCATAGCCCTCGCAGCCGGCCACGGTGGCGATCGTCCCGGTCGGCGCCACGGTCGTCTGCGCCGCGTTGCGGATTCCGGAGCGCCGGATCCCTTCGACGACTCGATCCCAATCGACGTCCGGACGGCCGAAGGACATCCCGTACGGAGTCATCGGGTGCGGTGCCTCCCAGGTCAGATGGGCGGGATCGTAGATGCTGCCCGGGCAGGCGGGGAACGCGCCTCGCTTGTCGGCCATTTCAATGCTGGTCAGCATGCAGTGATAGCGGACGAACTCCATCACCTGGGCGGCAAACTCCTGCCCGTCGTCCGATCCGTAGCGCACGCCGACGTGGTACATCAGATCGCCCAGACCCATCACGCCCAGCCCGATGCGCCGCGCCCGGTGGGCGGCTTCCTGAAGCTGCGGCACCGCCGGCACGTAGGCGTTGGCGGTGACCACATCATCCAGGAAGCGCGTGCTCTCCACGACCGACACGCGCAGCTTCTCCCATTCGACCGTGCCTCCGGGGCCGAGGTGCTGGGCCAGGTTGATCGATCCCAGGCAGCAGTTCTCGTACGGACCGAGCCACTGCTCGCCGCACGGATTGGTCGCTTCGAGGGTGTACAGATGCGGCACGGGATTGGTGCGGTTCGCCGCGTCCAGGAACAGCATCCCCGGCTCGCCGTTGTGATGCGCGTGCTGGACGATCAGATCGAACACCTCGCGCGCCGGAACCGTTTCGACCACTTCGCCCGTGTGCGGGGCCACCAGGTCATACGTCCCGTCGTCGCGGACGGCCTGCATGAAGGCATCGGTCACGCCGACCGAGATGTTGAAGTTGGTGATGTGGTTCTCGTCGATCTTGCACGAGACGAACTCGCGAATGTCCGGGTGATCGACGCGCAGCACGGCCATGTTGGCTCCGCGGCGCGTGCCGCCCTGGGCGACTTCCCCAAAGGCCTTGTCGTAAACGCGCAGAAAGCCCACCGGTCCGGTTGCTCTGCCCGCCGAAGACTTCACCAGCGCGCCTTGCGGGCGCAGTCGGCTGAAGGAGAAGCCGTTCCCGCCTCCGGTCTGCTGGATCAGCGCCGCATCGCGTAGCGTCTGGAAAATCCCCGAGGAATCGCGCCCCATGTCGTCCGTGATCGGCAGGACGAAACAGGCCGCCAGCTGTCCGAGGGGTGTCCCGGCTCCGGTGAACGTCGGGGAATTGGGGAAGAAGCGCTTGGAGGCCAACAGGTCGTAGAACGTGCGCGCCGCGCCCAGGACATCGCCGTTCCACTCGCTGCTCGGCCTCGGCGACGTGGTAAGCCACGCGCCAGAACATCTCCTCGACGCTCTCGGCCGGCCGCCCGTGGTCATCCCGACGGATGTAGCGTTTGGTCAGGACGGTGCGGGCGTTCTCGCTCAGGTCGACGCTCCGCAGGTCTTCGGGGAGCGGGGGCCGGGGAAGGCCCCGGGAGGCATGGGGCTGCACCTCGACCGATGAGCGAGCCGTTCGTGGCATGGCATTCTCCTCGAGACTCAACCTGTACCCAACACGACGGAGCCGCTGCGGTGAGCGCCCGCAGCGGAGCGACACAGACCCCGATTCAGCTTTCGAGCAGGCGATCGATCTCGTCTCGCAGGGCGCGGAGATCATCCAGGCCCAGATAGACGATGGCATAGCGGATGTAAGCGATGTGATCGAGTTCCTTGAGTCCGGCGATGATCAGATCGCCGACGACGCGCGACGAGACTTCAGCTTTGCCCATCGTCTGCAGCGTCGACTCGACCTCCCCGACCAGTCGATCGATGTCGGCCGCCGACACCGGTCGCTTGGCGCAGGCGATCCGAATGCCGCGGGCCAGCTTCTCGCGGTCGAATTCCTCGCGCGTGCCATCCTGCTTGATGACCATCGGCGAGGCCAGGACGGCGCGCTCATGCGTGCTGAAGCGCTGGCTGCACGCCATACACACGCGCCGACGTCGCACGCCGCCGCGCGCATCGTGCGACGTGTCGATCACACGCGTCTGTTCACTCCGGCAGTACGGACAGCGCATTGCATCTCCTCACGGACGGGCCAGAACGCATGTTTGGCGCCACATGTCGGGAACCCCGCAGCCTCACACCCGACATGTCCGGTCGAGGAGCCGGAATTCTAGCATGGCACCATCCTTGCACGCAATGGCGTCTCCCACCCGTTGGCTTAAAGATTATGGTACTTAGGTCCTACCTGCGGGCGCAAGGGGGCTGGCAGGCCCCGAGCCCGCGGTTAAACCCCTGCAGACCGACGCCGAGAGGAGGAGACCGGCGTCGGTCTGCGGAAAAGGGCCCCGCTGGCCCGGGCCGGGCAGCGACCGGCCCGCCCAAGGGAGCGAATGACCAGGGCATCCCGCCCCAACTTGTTACCTTCGGCGCAAGAAGGCCGGGATGTCGAGGTCGGCGTTGTCGAAGCTCTGGATCGGGAAGGGTTCGGGGGCCATCTCGGTCCGCGTCAGCCCTCCCTGAGCCTCCGTTCGGCTGCGGGCGCGGCGGTCGATCCGTCCGACACCGCTGGCGCGCTCGAAGCCGGTGGCAATCACCGTGATGCGCAGCTCGTCCCCGATGTTCGGGTCGATCACCGCGCCGAAGATCAGGTTGACGTCCGGGTGCGCCGTCTCCTTGATGATCGCCGCCGCCTGGTTGACCTCGAACAGGCTCAACCCCGGACCGCCGGTCACGTTGAACAGGATGCCTCGCGCCCCATCGATGGTGATATCGAGCAGGTGGCTGGAGATGGCCTGTTCGGCCGCCACGCGGGCACGATCCTCGCCCGACGCGTGACCGACCGCCATCAGCGCCGCCCCGCCTTCCGACATGATCGCCCGCACGTCGGCGAAGTCCAGGTTGATCAGCCCAGGCACGGTGATCAGTTCGCTGATGCCCTGGATCCCCTGGCGCAGCACGTCGTCTGCCTGCCGGAACGCGTCCTGCAGGCTGGCCTTCTTGTCGGCGATCTGCAGCAGCCGGTCGTTGGGGATCACGATCAGCGTGTCCACCTGTTCTTTGAGCTTGGCGATGCCGGCTTCGGCACCTGCGGCGCGCTTGGCGCCCTCAAAGGTGAACGGCCTTGTGACCACCCCGATGGTCAGTGCCCCGACCTCCTTGGCGATCTGGGCGATAATCGGCGCCGCGCCGGTTCCGGTCCCGCCGCCCATCCCGGCGGCGATGAAGGCCATGTCGGTGCCCTTGAGGACGCTGTACAGCTCCTCGGCCGACTCCTCCGCAGCCTTCTGACCTTTCTCCGGATCTCCACCGGCGCCCAGTCCGCGCGTCAGCTTGTCGCCGATGCGCACCCGGGTCTGCGCATCCGACAAGAGCAACGCCTGTGCATCGGTGTTGATGGCCAGGAACTCGATCCCGGCCATGCCCTCCTCGATCATCCGGTTGACGGCATTGCTGCCTCCGCCGCCCACTCCGACGACCTTGATTCGGGCAAAGGACTCCATCTTCGGTGACGATTGCATGGCTTCCTCCTCCTTCTTTCTGCCAGGATGCATGATCTGTGCCCCTGCGCTGCGCCGGGACATCATCCTGGCAACAATCTCCTGAAGTAGTCGGCCGCGCGCCGCATATCGAACTTCGGTAGCCCGAGCAGGCGCGAGCGGCCCTCAAGGACGCTTTGTTCTTCCTGCAGCTTGGCCCATTCCAGCAGGCCAAAGGCGGTAGCGTAAGCCGGCGAACGCAGCTGATCGACCAAGCCGCGCATGCCCTCCGGCTGTGCCGAGCGCACCGGCAGGTGCAGCACCTCGCCGGCTACTTCGCGCGTTCCCGGGAGCGGGCTCGAACCGCCGGTCAGCACCACGCCCGCCGGCAGCAGTCCGTCATACCCCGAGCGTTTGATCTCCTGCCGCACCAGGGAGAACAACTCCTCGATGCGCGGCTCCACGATCGCCGCCAGATCCACCATGCGCACCTGCACGGTCTGCTCCTGTCCGAAGGGGCGTGCAGCGAACGCGGCGTTGGGATCGAGCATCGCCCCGCGGGCATGTCCGTGTCGGCGCTTGACCATCTCGGCCGTCTCCAGCGGCAGGTGCAGCCCCTGGGCGATGTCGCTCGTCAGATGGTCGCCACCCACCGGGATGACCGCCGAGTGCCACACGGCGCCCTCGATGTAGATCGCCAGGTCGGTTGTGCCGCCGCCGATGTCGCACATCACCACGCCCATCTCGCGCTCGGTCTCGGTCAGGACCACTTCGGCCGAGGCCAGCGAGCTGACCACCCAGCCGTCGACGTCCAGCCCGGCGGCTTCCAGGCACTTCTCCATGTTGCGCAGCCCGGTCGAGCTGGCGGTGACGATGTGCGCCTCGACCTCCAGCCGGTAGCCGTGCATCCCCAGCGCCGAACGGATCCCGTCCTGCCCATCGACGACGAAGCCGCGCGGGATGACGTGGATGATCTGGCGGTTGTACGGCACGGCGATCGAGCGGGCCGCATCCAGTGCCCTCGACACGTCGTCGGGGCCGATGACGCGGCCGGAGACCCCGGCCATGCCCTTGCTGTTCTGAGACGCAATCCCATTGCCCGAGAGGCTGACCAGCGCCGAGGTGATCTCATACCCCGACGTGCGCTCGGCCTTGTCCTTCGACGTCTGCACCGCCTGGGCGACCGCCTCGAGGCTCACCACGCCGCCCTTGCGCATGCCGGTGGCCGGCGCCACACCCGCGCCGATCACGCGCAAGTTGCGCTCCGGATCGAGCTGACCGACCAGCGTGGTGACTTTGGTCGTCCCCACATCCAGGCCGACGAAGATGGTTTCTTCTGATCCGATGATGCTTGCCACGACGACTACCTCTTCGACCCGATGTAGGGTGCGGCAGCGTCTTCGACGCTGATCACGGCGACCGGCTGGCGCACCTGCGCCAGCTCTGCAACGATCGCCTGGTAAGCCCGCACCTTCATCACCATGTCCCCGTCGACGCCGAAGTACGCCCGCCAGCCGCGCGGGTCATCGAATCCCAGCCCGTGCTGCGCGTCATAGAGCAGTGACGCCGCCTCGTCAGGCATCTGAGCATTCAGCACGGCCGCTGCCCGCAGCACCTGGGCCGGGATCGCCGGCTGCAGTGGATCCTCACTGATCGTCAGCGCTGCCGCCTCGCTTCGAATAGGTACCAGGCCGGGCCACTCGCCGTGCTTGAGGTACGCCACCCCATCCGGGCAGATCCACCACGTGCGCCCGGCATCGTCCCACTCCACCATCGGGTGCCGCTCGACCAGCGAAACGCGGACCTTGTTCGGCCACGCGACGCTGACCTCGGCCGAAAGGATCTCCGGATGCGCCGCCAGCGAGCGCTCCGCGCCCTGCGGGTCCACCAGGAAGACCGGCTGCCCGGTGGCGCCGACGATCATGTGCACCTGCATCGCCGAGAGGATCCGGTTGCCATCCACCGCCGCCTCGGCGACCCGAAACGAAGGAGAGACTGCGGCTTGCTGGATGGCCGCCACCACGCAGGCCAGCAGCAAGGCCGAGAGCAGCCGCGGGCCGAACCGGACGACCGGGATCGAAGGCAGCTGGATCTGTGCGCCGAGCTGAGCAGGCAGCGCGAAATCGAAGCGCTTGCGCGGCCGCGACTTGCGCTTGTGCGGGATCTTGCGCAGCGGTGCGGCATCCAGCGCCTCGGCATCGGTCACCAGGCGCGCGCGGCGCGACCGGGTCCGATCGGCCCGGGAGCGCGGTCCGCCCAGCCAGCGACTGGTGGTCGTCACCCTGCCCCTCCGTAGACACGCAGCAGCGCATCTTTCTCCGCCTGTCGTTCCAGCGCGAGCTCGATCAGCCGATCGATCAGCCCCGGGTAGGAATAGCCGGTTGCCAGCCACAGCTTGGGGTACATGCTGATGCTGGTGAAACCCGGGAGTGTGTTGATCTCGTTGATGAACAGCTTGCCCGTCGAGCGTTCCTGGAGGAAGTCGACGCGTGCCATGCCGGCGCCGTCGATCGCCTTGAAGCACTCGATTGCCAGGCGCCGGACTTCGTCCGAGACGGCCGGCTCGAGCGGCGCAGGAATCAGCAGCTCCGAGTTGTCATCCAGATACTTCGCCCGGTACGAATAGAACTCATCTCCCGGGATCACTTCGCCCACCACCGAGGCCTGCGGGTCGGCGTTTCCCAGGACGCTCACTTCGAGCTCGCGCGCCTCGAGCCCGCGCTCCACCAGCACGCGCCGGTCATAGCGCGCGGCGTCCATCAATCCCTCGTACAGCGACGACCGGTTGCGGCACTTGCTGACGCCCACCGACGAACCAAGGTTGGCCGGCTTGACGAACAGCGGGTAGCCGCTCACGGCCTCGGCCGCATGGAGCGCCGACGTCGGCGCTTCCCAGGATCTGAGAGCGAAAGACAACCCCGCCCTCGACCACCGGCAGACCACAGCGCTGCATCACGAGCTTGAACAGCACCTTATCCATCCCCACCGACGACGCCAGCACCCCCGCTCCGACGTACGGGACGTCGGCCATCTCGAACAAGCCCTGGATCGTCCCGTCCTCGCCGTACGTGCCGTGCAGAACCGGATAGGCAAGATCGAAGGACAGATCCTCGGTCCGTTTGCCGACCCCCAGCGGGATCAACTCCCGCCGGCCAGGCTGCGAAGGGAATGTCACCGGAACGAGCCCGTCCGTGTTCCTCTTCTCGAAGGCGTCCAGGACGTCGTCCCCGACGAGCCATCCGCCGTCGTGGGTGATCCCCACCGGCAGGACGTCGTACTTCGCCGGGTCGAGGGCCTGGAGCACCGAGCGCGCCGAACGAAGGGAGATCTCGTGCTCCCCGGATCGGCCACCGAAGATGACACACACGCGCAATCGGCTCATGCGACCTCGGTCACATCCCACTGTCCCAGGCGCTCAATCTCCAGCTCCAGCTCGACGCCCGATTGGCGGAGCACCTGGTCCCGGGCCTTCTCGATCAGAGTCCAGACGTCTGCGGCCGTCGCCCCGCCGTGATTGATGAAGAAGTTGGCGTGCCGGGCGCTGATCTCGGCCGCTCCCTGCCGCGTCCCTTTCAGGCCCGCTGCCTCAACGAGCCGCCCGGCGTAATCGCCCGGTGGGTTCTTGAACATAGATCCCCAACTGGCGCCGGACGGTTGCGTCTCCTGGCGACGGGCGGCGAACTCGGACACCCGAGCACGGGTCGCCTCACGAGTCTCGGTCCGGAGGCCGAAGGTCCCGGAAAGGACGACGGCCTCGCCCGGGTGGCGCTTGAGCCAGGAGGTCCGATAGCCATATTCAAGGCGCTCGGGCAACCAGTGCTCGCGGCGGTCAGGTCGTTGCAAGATATCGGCCAACCGCAGAGCCTGGGACACCTCCCCCCCGAAGGCCCCGGCGTTCCCAACAATGGCGCCGCCGATGGTGCCTGGGATCGTGGCCGCCCACTCGATACCGCCCAGCCCCTGCTCCACCGCTCGGCGCGCGACCGATCCAAGGGCCGCCCCGGATTCCGCTCTCACCGCAGCTCCATCGCCGTCGGTCGTAAACTCGGCGTCTTTGGCCTGATTGAGGACGATGACGCCCCTGACGCCGGCGTCGGCCACCAGGACGTTTGAACCGCCCCCCAGCAGCCGGAAGTCCATTCCCAGCGCCCAGAGTGCCCGGCACACGCCGTCGAGCTCTGTGGCCGAACGGGCGAGCAGCAGGAAATCCGCCGGGCCGCCGACGCGTGCCGAGGTGTACGGAGCGAGCAGAACGCCTTCACGAAGCTCGCGTCCGAACGCCTCGCGCAGAACCTGGCGCGTCTCGGCCTGGGTCCCGGAGTTCACAAGCGGCGCACCTTCTCGATGAGCCTGGTCACCACCTGGCGTTCGGGCAGGCCTTCCAGATCGAGCGCCAGCCCTCCCGTCTGCCCCAGGTGGCTGGCCTTCTTGGCCGCCAGGCGCAACTTCAGCTCCATCCGCCGATCGAGTTCGAACAGGCGCTTCTCTTTATTCATGGCGCCATCCTCCCTATGCGCCAGCCCTTCGAAGGGCCAGCAGCTCACTACCCACGCGGTTCGCATCGCCTGCGCTCAGCGTGACCACCACGGACCCTGGCCGCACCTCGGCCGCCAGGACTTCGACTGCGTCTCCCAGCCCGGGCGTGAAGCGCGCATCCGCATGGACGATCGCCCGCACCAGGCCGTTCCCACTTGTCACGCCGTCCGGCTGTTCGCGGGCGGCGAAGATCTCAGTGACCAGGACGTGGTCGGCTTCGCCAAACGCACGGGCAAATCCCTCCAGCAGCGTCCGGGTGCGCGAGTAGGTATGCGGCTGAAATACCGCCCAGACGTCGGCCTGCGGGAAACGCTGTCGAATGCCTTGCAGCGTCGCCCGAATCTCACTCGGGTGATGGGCGTAGTCATCGATCACCGTCACGCCATCTGCCTCCCCGAGCACCTCGAAGCGGCGCCCGACGCCGTGAAAGGCCGCCAACGCAGTCGACGAGGTTGCAAAGGGAGTGCCAAGCTGATCGGAAGCCGCCAGCGCCCCGAGGCTGTTGCTGACGTTGTGCACTCCGGGTTGGGTCAGCGTTACCGAGCCCAGCCGCAGGTCATGGTGCCAGGCGGTGAACGTGGAGCCGCCGCCCGCGCTCGGTCTTACTTCGGTCGCCGTCCAGTCTGCCGGGGCATGCAGCCCATAGGTGATGCGGCGTACCCCGGCGGGGTTCAGGGCCGCGGCCCCGGGATCGTCCGCGCAGGTGATCAGCAGGTCTTGCACCTGGGCCGCGAAGGCCTCGAAGGCGGCGTGGAATTCTTCGGGCGTCGGGTAGCAGTCGGGATGGTCGTGTTCGATGTTGGTTACCACCGCCACCGACGGCGACAGGCCCAGGAAGGCGCGGTCGTACTCATCCGCTTCGACGACAAACTCAATCCCTGAGCCGGCATGGGCGTTGGTCCCCAGGTCGATGGCGACACCGCCGATGATGTAGGACGGATCGCGTCTGGCCTGTTCGAGGATCCAGGCGATCATCGCCGTCGTCGTCGACTTGCCGTGCGTCCCGGCCACGGCCACCGTCCGGTAGCCGGCGGTCAGCTCGCGGAAGTATTCCTCACGCCGCAGGACGGGAATGCCCGCCTGACGTGCGGCGAGCACCTCCGGGTTGTCGGCCGCCACCGCCGACGAGACCAGCACGAGCCGCGCCCCGGCGACGTTGGACGCCGCATGACCGTAGGTCACCGGCACGCCAAGCGCCTCGAGCGCCTGCGCGTAGGGAGACGGCGCCTGGTCCGAACCGGACACCGCTTCCCCCCGCTCGTACAGGACCTTGGCGATTGCCGACAAGCCCGTGCCTCCGATTCCGATGATATGAATCCGATCGCTCATACGAACACGACGATGATGAACACGAACACGACGCCGACGGCGAAGTAGATCTGCGGGATCGGCAGCAGGCTGGGCGGCACCCACTTCATGACTCCGTCGATCTGGGCGCGCAGGACGGAGTTGGCCGCCGGAGCGAGGATCAGCGACGTCGGGTAGCCGGTCTGATCGAGGTAGAAGAACAGCGATCCGATCAGCAGGTATCCGTTGAGCGCGCCGAGCACCAGCCCGAGCAGGATCTCCTCCACGCGCTCGCGCGCCAGCTTGGGCTGCAGGGCGCGGATGTTCGGTGTCTGGTAGCCGAAGAGCGCCATCAACAGGAGCACGCCGCCGCGCAGGGCAAACTGGGTCAGTGGCGGTTGCAGCAGCATCGCCGTCCGGTAGGGCGTGATGTAGTTGTCCAGGATGGCATTCAGGAACAGCCCGAGCACCAGCGCACTGGTGACCAGCAGTTCCTTGGCCCAGCCGCGCATGGCGCCGATGACGGCGAACAGCGCCACGAACATGCCGAACAAGACCGTCAGGCTAACCATCCGCTGTAGCCCCTTGCGCCGCGGCGCGCTCGATCTCGGCCGCGATCGCCTGCGCCGCGTCCGGCCGCGAAAGCCGGCGCGAAGCAGCGCCCATCGCCTGAAGCCGCTCCCGGTCGCCCAGCAGGGTGCGCATCGTCGGCAGCAGCTCCACGCCCAGATCCTGATCGCGGACGAGGACCGCCGCGCCCTGGCGCACCAGGTGCTCGGCGTTCAGCCTCTGGTAGCGCCATGCATGCGGATAGGGCACCAGCGCCGCTGGCAGACCGAAGAGCGGAAGCTCACCGAGCGTCGATGCGCCTGCCCGAGCAATCGCCAGGTCGGCCGCGGCGAAAGCCAAACCCATCTCTTCGTGCAGGTAGGCATACGGGTGGTAGCGTCGGCCATGGGTCGGCCTCCAGGCGTTCGCGAATCGCCGTCACGCGGGGCCAATCGAGCTCACCGGTGACGTGCACCACCTGCGTCAGGCTCAGGACGGCGTCCAGGCACGACCACAGCGCCTCGTTGATCGACCGAGCCCCGCGGCTGCCTCCAAAGACGAGCAGCACCGGTGCGTCTGCCTCGAGCCCCAGCTCGAGGCGCGCTTGCTGCTTGTCGACCGTCTGCAGCCCGGGCCGCGTCGGGTATCCGGTCACGACCACGCGCTGTCCAGCCGGGTAGAACTCGCGCGCCTGCTTCGGCCGTAACACACACGGCGGACGCGCCCCGGCTGACGAACCTGAGAGCCAGGCCGGGTTCGAGATCCGGCACGTAAGCCACCCGCGGCCGCCCCCCGGCAGCCAGCGCCACCGGCACGCCGACAAAACCGCCGGTGAACAGCAGCACGTCCGGCCGGAATCGGCGCAGGATACGGCGGGCGGCCGGGACACCCCGCGCCAGGCGGAGCAAGTTGCCCGGCAGCTGGCGCGGGCCGACGCCATGGACGCCGGCGGCCGGAACCGCCGTGAAGGCGATCCCTTCCCGCTGCACCAGCGACGCTTCCATCCCGCCTTCTCCGCCCACCCAGAGCACCTCAGCGCGAGCGTGCAGGGCGGCGAGAATGGCTAAGGCGGGATACACGCCGCCGCCGGTTCCGCCAGCCGATACCAACAGTCGCAGCATAGTCGATCGGTCCAACCTCGAGCGGCTTGCGCCGCGAGATATTGAGCAGGATCCCGATGGCGGCCAATGTGCTGGTCAGGTTCGATCCGCCATACGAGAAGAACGGCAGGGCGTTGCCGGCGAACGGCAGCAGCCCCAGCAGCACCGACATGTTGATCAAAGCCTGAATGCCGATGTAGAAGGTGATCCCGGCCGCCAGGAGCTGCGTCAGCTTGTCCGGGGATCCGAGGGCGATGCGGAAACCCCGCGCCATCAGCAGCGCGAACAGGACGATGACCAGTACCGCCCCCAGCAGACCCAACTCCTCGCCGATGACGGCGAAGATCGAATCGGTGTGCGGCGCCGGGAGCAAGCCGAACTTCTCGCGGCTGGCGCCCAACCCGCGGCCGAAGATTCCTCCCGAGTACAGCGCCTGCAGCGAATGCTGCACGTGGTAGGAGGCTTGATCGACGTCGATCAGCCCGGCGATGAATAGATCCCAGCGCGCCCGGCCGGTGTGCGTCAGGCGGACGAGGATGTAGCCCATCATCCCGCCCCCGAGCGTGATGACCAGCGACTGCGCCGTCTTGGCACCGGCCAGATAGAACATCACCAGGGCCACCATCGCCGCGGTGAGCACCACGCTCAGGTCCGGCTGTAAGAGGACCAACCCGTCGACGATGCCCAGGATCATCATCAGCGGCAGAAACCCGTAGCCCCATTCCGACAGCCGATCACCCTTCGACTCCATCCACACCGCCAGGTAGATGATCAGTGCCAGCGTGGCCATCTCCGACGGCTGGACCGATCCGCCGAGGATGGCGCGCCGCGGCCCGCCCCCGACACTGAGCAGCAGCGACAGCAGGAGCCCGAGGATGGCGACGACGATGACCGGTACGGCCAGCTTGCGCAGCCAGTGCAATGGGAAGAAGGCGGCGAAGCCCAGAACCACGAGCGCAAATCCGAGGTTTCCCAACTGCTTGAGGAGAATGGCATTCGGATCGAGGAACAGTCGCCAGGACACGTCCCAGCTGGCGGAGTAGACCATGACCAGGCCGAAGGCGATCATGCCGGCGACGAGCAGCAGCAGCCACGGGTCGAACCCGAGCCAGCGAGAGTGGCGGGTGCCGAGCGGCTGCGGGATCGGAGGTGTGAAGGCGCTGGCGGTCACAGGGCGGTCACCAGTTCCCGGAAGCGTTCCCCCCGGGCGGCGAAGTCCACAAACTCGTCGTACGACGTGCCGCCGGGCGAGAGAAGGACGACATCGCCGGGCTCGGCGCGTTCGGCCGCTGCCTGGACGGCCTGCGTCCAGGCCGACGCAGTCGTCGGTCGTGAGCGGCCGCTCGCGACCTTTGAACTCGGCCAATGCCGCGGCGATCTTGGGCGCCGCCTCCCCGAACAGGATCAGATGGTCGACGCGCTGGGTGACGAGATCGGCCCACTCGCGCCAAGGCAGGTCTTTGTCGCGTCCGCCTGCCAGGAGCACGATGGGCTCCTGGAACGAACGCAGTGCGGCCAGGGAGCGCTCCGGTGCGGTGGCAATCGAGTCATTGAACCAGTCTGCGCCGCGGGCGCGCCTCACCCACTCCAGGCGATGCTCCACGCCGCGGAATCCGCGGATGGCCTCGCGCATCGCCTCCAGCGAGATGCCCGAGGCGGCGGCGATGGTGCAAGCCGCGGCGACGTTCTGCAGGTTGTGCTCGCCGCGCAGCAGCACCTGGCTGGTGGGCAGCACAACCTGAGGCTGGCCGTCAGCGTGAAGCACGACCAGGCCGCCCCCGAACGACGCCCCTTGCCCGGCGAGTGGTTTGTCGCGTCCAAAGCTCCACAGCCCGCCTCGCACCCGGTCCCGCAGCCCCCACGCACCGGGGTCGTCCTGCCCCAGCACGGCGGCGTCATCGGGCTCCTGGCTCGACAGGATGCGCGCCTTAGCCTCGGTGTACGCCGACATCGTTCGATGCCGGTCCAGGTGGTTGGGCGTCAGGTTGAGCACGGCGGCCACGTTCGGGCTGGTGGTCATCACTTCGAGTTGGAAGGACGAGAGCTCCATGACGACGAAGTCTTCCGGCCGGATCAGCCCCAGGTCTTCCAACATCGGGCGGCCGATGTTGCCGCCGATCCAGGCGCGCGCCCCGTGGCCGCGGCGTGCCGTTCGGCCATCCGCCCCACCAGCGCGGTCGTCGTGGTCTTACCCGCCGAGCCGGTGATGCCGATCGTGGGCGCGGGGCTGGCGTCGACGAAGATCTGCGAGTCGTTCGTCACCGCCAGGCCCCGCTTCCGGGCCTGCTGAGCCAGCGGCAGATCGGCGGGAACCCCGCCGGAAAGGCACAGCAGGTCGGCGCCCTCGAGCAGCGTGGGCGGATGGCCTCCGAGCACGAACTCCACAGGCAGGCCGTCGAGCTCGTCGATCGAGCTGGCGAGGGAGGCGGCCGGCTTCTGATCAGTCACGGTCACGTGCGCTCCTTGTGCGGTCAGGAAACGCGCCAGGGCCTTGCCCTGTCGGGCCAGCCCCACGACGACGACGTGTTTGCCCGTCCAGTCCGCCATGCGTCACGGTCAGGCGGCCCGCTCGGACTGCAGCGCCGGCGCCGGGACGCGTTCGGTGCGCGCCGCCCGCTTCTCCGGGTGATGCACGCGCCGCAGGTCGTCTTCCACGCCGATCCAGAAGTGGTTGGGAAGCACCAGGCGCGCCTGGCGCATCTCGACCGGGAGCTTCTTGGAGTCGGCATCGTCCCAGGTGTCCGGATTCACCAGACACAGCGTCGGCTCCCGCCCGTACTTCTCCTTGTAGTAGTCGGCCGCGCGCCGCACCTTCTCGGCGAACGTGCGGGAACTGTCGTCGAACCACAGCATGCCGATATCCATCTCACCTCCCTTTCAATAGGGCCAGGGCGATCCCCACCATGGCCGCCAGCAAGTTGACGAGCCAGAAGCGTTGGACGACCTGGGTTTCGCTCCATCCGAGGAGCTCGAAGTGATGCTGGAGCGGCGCCATCTTGAACAGGCGCCGCCCGCGGGTGATCTTGAAGTAAGCGATCTGCAGGATGACGGAAGCGGTGACGCTCGCCGGGACGATGGCGATCACCGGCAGCAGGGCCCACTGCCCGGTCATCAGCGCCACGACGGCCAGCGTCGCCCCGAGCGACAGCGAACCGGTGTCGCCCATGAACAGCTCGGCCGGGTGGACGTTGTACCAGAGGAAGGCGAACAGGGCGCCCACCACCGTGAAGCAGAAGCGCAGCAGGAACACCTGTCCCTGGAGCGCGGCGATGATCCCGAAGGCGACGAACGC
Source organism: uncultured Chloroflexia bacterium (assembly GCA_963777165.1). Taxonomy (GTDB): domain Bacteria; phylum Chloroflexota; class Anaerolineae; order Anaerolineales; family E44-bin32; genus DYJB01. Next base: position 28,776 of record CAVZPO010000001.1, on the reverse strand, counting down.
CACGGCCGCGATCAACCCGGCCAGCCCATCCAACCCATCGGTCAGGTTGACGGCGTTGGTGGAGGAGACGATGACGAACGCGGCGATCGGGACGTACCAGATGCCGAGCGAGATGACCTCCGGGTAGTTTGGAAGGTAGAGCTCGGGGACCTGGAGCCCATACTTGAGCGCCAGCGCAGCCGCCACCGCCAGGACAATCTGCCACAGGAACTTCGAGCGGGCGCGCAGTCCCTCGCCGCGCCGCACGCCGCGGATGCCCTTCCAATCGTCCCAGGCCCCCAGCGCGGCGAAGGCCAGCATCACCACGAGCGGCAGCAGGATCGAGCGCCCCAGGACGTTGATCTCGGTCAGGATCGAGACCAGGTTGAGCGTCCCGGTAATCACCAGGACCGGGATGATGAACAGCCAACCGCCCATCGTCGGCGTGCCGAGCTTGGTGATGTGGCGCTGAGGTCCCTCGATGCGGATCTGCTTGCCGATCTTCAGCATGCGCAGGACCTGCACCAGCGGCCCGCCCCAGATGACGGTCAACAGGAAGGTGATGCCGCCCAGGGAGAGGGCGATCGATGTGTCGCTCACCCTGACTCCTCCAGGCCGGCGATGATGGCGTCCATGTGCATGCCGCGCGAGCCCTTGACCAGCACCACGTCGCCCTCGCCGATCCGCCCGCGCAGCAGCTCCGTGGCGGCGGCGCTGTCCGGCACGGCGCTGATGCGCGCGGCCCCCAATCCGGCGCGGGCTGCCTCATCCGCGATCCAGCGGGCACGCTCGCCGACCGTCACCAGCTCCGCGGCCACCTCGGCCGCGCGCGCTCCGACCATCCGGTGCCCGCGTTCCTCGAACTCGCCCAACTCGAGCATGTCACCCAGGACGGCGATCCGCCGCCCCTCCAATTCGGCCAGCAGGTTGAGGGCGGCGATGACCGACGCCGGCGCGGCGTTGTAGGTATCGTCCAGCAGCAACGCACCATGCGGTCCCTGCACCGCCACCAGCCGCAGCTGAGACTGGGTGTTGCGCAATCCGTCCAGGATCGCGTCCCAGGGCATCCCTTCCACCAGGGCGACCGCCGCCGCCCGCAGGACCGTGTGGACCGAATGGCGGCCCAACAGCGGGACGTGGACATGGAACGATTCGCCAGCGTGATGCAGGACGAATCGAATGCCCTCCAACCCCAGCCCCTCGTCGTCGCTCGCCCGCAGATCGGCGGCGGCGGCGAAGCCGTAGGTGAGGACTCGCGCCCGGGTGCGATCGGCCATCGCCAACACGCGTTCGTCGTCGGCATTCAGGATGGCGACGCCCTCCGGCGCCGGCGGCAGGCTCTCGACCAGCTCGGCCTTGCCATCGACGATGGCCTGCATCGTGCCGGCGCGTTCCAGGTGCACGGCGCTGATGTTGGTGATTACGCCGACGTGCGGCCGTGCCAGCCGGCACAGCAGGGCGATCTCCCCGGGAACGTAGAACCCCATCTCGAGCACCGCGCGCTGATGCATCTCGGTCAGGCGCAGCATGCTCAGCGGCAGGCCGATCTCGTTGTTCTGGTTGCCCGGGTTCCTCAGCGTGCGGTAGTGGCCCTCGAGGACCTCGGCCGCCAACTCCTTGGAGCTCGACTTCCCGACACTGCCGGTGATGCCGATCACGCGCAGGTTGAGCTTCGCCCGCCAGTGCCCGGCGATCGCCTGCAGCGCGGCGAGCGTGCTGGGGACGCGGATACACAGCGGTGGGCGCGCCGCGCGCGCCTGCTCTTCGCTGGGCGGCGTGGATAGGTCAAGCGTGGTCCAGGGACCTTCCAGGTCACGCTCCACCAGGGCGGCCAGCGCCCCACGTTCGAGGGCTGCGCCGACATGCTCGTGCCCGTCCGTCCGCTCACCCGGCAGGGCGACGAACAACGAGCCGGGGATCGCCAGGCGCGAGTCGATGGCGCCGTCCGTGACCACCTGGTCCAGGAACGGGAATTCCTGTCCCGTCAGCGCCTCGACAACCGTACCCAGCGTCAGCATCGTTGGCTCATCCGCCCACCGCGGCCTGTTCCGCGGAGGGGTCGGGGGGGATGCCCATCATCACGACCAGCCGTTCAGCGATCTCCTGGAAGACTGGGGCGGCAATCACCGAGCCCCAGGGAGCCGTCGCCGGCTTGTCGATCCGCACCAGCACCAGGAAGCGCGGCACCGGCAGCGGACCCCAGCCGATGAACGACGCCACCGTCCACTTCGGGTCGTAGCCTTTCTCGGTGGCGATCTGCGCCGTACCGGTCTTCCCCGCCAGCCGGTAGCCGGCGACGGAGGCGTAGCGGGTCTCGCCTTCCAGCGACTGGGCCAGCATGTCGGTCAGCGTATCGGCGGTCTGGCGCGAGATCGGCCGTCCCAGGACGGTCGGCTGAGGCCAGTAGGCACCCTGGGGCCCGACGACCTGGCGCACGATGTGCGGCTGGACCATATCGCCATGATTGGCGATGGCGCTGACCGCGGTCAGCAACTGCATCGGCGTCACCGACACGCCCTGCCCGAACGAGTTCGTGCCCATGTCCGGTTCGGTCCAATCCGGGTCTCGGGGCGTGCGCATTTCGCCGCTGACCTCGCCGGCCATGTCGACGCCGGTGAGCTGGCCGATGCCGAACTTGCCGAGCTCGGTGTACAGGTCCGTCGCCCCCAGCCGTTCGGAAGCGACCCATGCCAGGCAGACGTTCAGCGAATGCTGCAGGCAGCCGATCATCGTCTGCTGCCCCCACGAACGCCCGTCCCAGTTGCGGATGGTGTGCCCGCCGACTTCGATTTGTCCGGTGTCGATGAACTCGGTTTCAGGCTTGACGCGGTCCAAATCGAGGGCGGCTGCCATCGTCAGGACTTTGAAGGTCGAGCCGGGTTCGAAGGTGCCTGCGACCCCGGGCGTGATGACGGGGTTGCCTTCGGCTTCCTGATTGGCGTCCGGGAGCCACGGTTCGTAGTGATTGGGGTCGAGCACCGGCCAGGCGGCCATGGCCAGGATTTCGCCGTTGCGCGGGTCCATGACGATGACCTGGCCGCTCTCCGCCAGACTGGACTCGATCGCTTCCTTCAGCGCCGTCTCAACCATCTGCTGGATCGCCAGATCGAGCGTCAGGACCAGGTTGACGCCGGCAGGCGGGTCGGGCTGCAGGCGGGCCTCCAGCGGGATGAACGGCCGGTGGATCGTGATCGGCTTGCCCGACAGCCACTCGTCGTAATAGCCCTCGACACCGTAGAAGCCCTGCCCCTCCTGATTGACGAATCCCAGCACATGGCCGGCGACGGTCCCCGCCGGATACGTGCGCTTGGGTGCGGCGACCAGATCCAGCCCGCTCAAATCCGGCGCCAAGGGATCGGCCAGAAACCCGTTGAGCACCTCGGCCACCGTCTTGTCGACGGTCACCGGCCATGGGTTTCCGTTGGCGTCCTTGCGCGTCATCCGAATGCGGAACTGTCCGACCGCCGCCCAGTCGGTGGTGACCTGCGTGTACAGATCCTCCAGCGGGAGCACGAGCAGCTTGGACAGCGTCAACGGGATTTCCTTCTTGCTTCGCTCCGTGAGCTGGCGGACCTCGATCTCGAGATAGAACATCGTTGCATTGCTGGCCAGCAGGTTGCCGTTGCGGTCGTAGATCTGGCCGCGCGCGGGGACAACCTTCTCGACCTGCGATGCGCCGTATTCGGCGCGTGCCGCGAACACCGGCGCGTAAGGGCCGAATTGCACACGCACAAGCTGGAGCACCAGCGCGGCGACGGCGCTGGCCATCAGGATCAGGACGAATCGAATGCGTCGTCGGGTGACGCCTTCCTGATTCACGGAGAACCCCCCGGCGACCCGACCCAGCGCATCAGCCAATCCCCGAGCGTTTCGGTGTATGCGGGTGAAAGCATCGCCTGGCCGTCGTCCTCCGTGGCAGGCGGGCGCGGGGCGATGAAGTCGGGCGGCGGGACGTAGCCGTCGATGGTGATGAACAGCACGTCGTCAGGGCCGGCGGGATGGAAGCCGAGATTGGATGCCCTGGCGATCATCGTCTCCGGTGCGGTGCGCGAGGCCAGCTCGGCGCTGAGCTCGCTCGTCATGCGCAGCAGCTCCGTCCGGTGCTCCTCCAGCGTCATCACCTCACGCCCCGCCCTTGCCAGGCGAGCGTTCACCGCCAGGTAAACGCCGCTGACAACCAGGAAGACGATGGCGATCAGCATCGTCTTCCCGGTCCATCGCACTTGGAGCCGCCAGGGAGCTTGGCGGGAAGCATGCGTTCGCTTGGCTCTCATACCGGGTCCCTCGCCCACCATTCCAGGGCTTGCATGCAAGCTTCATGCCATCCCCAGCCGCTCGGCTATGCGCAGCCGGGCGCTGCGGGCCCGCGGGTTCTGGGCGACTTCATCGTCATCGGGCCGGATCGGGGTACGCGTGATCTGCTTCAGGCTGGCCCGGTGACCGCAAGTGCAGACTGGCTGACGGGGAGGGCACACGCAGTCGGTGCTTTCGCGCCGCATGAACTGCTTCACCGCCCGGTCTTCCAGCGAATGGAATGCGATCACTGCCAATCTCCCGCCAGGCCTCAGGCAACCCATCGCCTGCTGCAGCCCCTGCTCCACCGCCTCGAGCTCGTCGTTCACAGCGATGCGCAGCGCCTGGAACGTGCGTGTCGCCGGATGAGTCCGTCCGGCCTTGTAACCCGCGGCCGAGGCGACGACCTGTGCCAGGCTGCGAGTGGTGCGGATCGGCCGGGCGGCGACGATGGCCTGCGCCACACGCCGCGCCCGGGGCTCTTCCCCAAAGCGGGTGAGCAGATCGGCCAGCTCACCCGCTTGAAGGTTGTTCACCAGGTCGGCCGCAGTCGTGGCGGCGGCCAGATCGAAGCGCATGTCCAGCGGGCCGTCCTGCTGGAAGGAGAACCCTCGCTGCGGGTCATCGACCTGCATCGAGGACATCCCCAGGTCCAACAGCACCCCGTCGACCATGTCCCATCCCACCGCCTCGGCCGCCACGGCCATGGAGGCGAAAGATGCCTGGCGCAAGATCGCCCGGCCGCCGTACGAGCCGAGCCGCACAGCGGCGATGCGCAGCGCTACCGGGTCGCGATCGAGGCCGAGCAACTCCCCATCGGGAGCGCTGGCCTCGAGCAGTCCCCAGGCATGGCCGCCGGCTCCAACGGTGCCGTCGATGAAACGGCAGCCGGGGGCCGGACGGAGAGCGGAGAGCACGACGTTGTAAAGGACAGGGAGGTGAGGGAGCGGCCCGTCGGCCATCCCCTACCCCGCCGAGAGATCGAACGCGGTGAATCGCTTGGCGTTGCTGTCCGGATCGGTCACCCCGATGAGCACCTGGTCCCAGGCCTGCTTGCCCCAGATCTCGAAATACTCACCGGCGCCCACAACGGCCGCCTCACCTTCCAACTGCGCGTACTGCCTCAGGAATTCGGGGATCAGGATGCGACCGGCGTTGTCGATCTCGACTTCGGTCGCGCCGCCGAAGATCACGCGCCTCACCGCGCGCGCTTCGGGGTCGGTGGCGGTGAGCGTGCTGGCACGCTTGGCCAGCCGCTCGAAGCTCTCCGTGGTATAAACCATCAAGTTGCGTTCGAAGCCTTGCGTCACGTACGCGCCGGACGCAAGCGCTTCTCGGAAGCGCGCCGGGATCGTCAGGCGCCCTTTGGCATCGAGGCTGTGGGTGTACTGTCCCAAGAACATCTGTGCTAATTGTCCCTTCAAAGGCAGAACGCCGGTTCCCGCCGGCGTCCCACTCATCCCCACTTGCACCCACAATCTGACACAGTATACATGCATTTTCCGAAACTGCGCAACAGGTTCCCCACCACTCCTAGGTGGTACCTAGGTCCTACCTTTCCCCGCGGAGGGCTTGACCGTGGACTATCCGAACCCCAGTCGTGGGCTGCGCGACCTCGTCGTCGGCACCGAGATCGAAGTGCCTGTGCTCGATGGCACGCGTCGTCGCTACATCAACTTTGACAACGCCGCCTCCACGCCGGCGCTGAAGGCAGTTCGCGACGGCATCGATCGCTTCCTCGACTACTACTCGAGCGTGCACCGCGGAACGGGCTTCAAGTCACAACTCGCCACGTGGGCGTATGAGCAGGCGCGCCACCAGACACTCGCCTTCGTCGGCGCCCACCCCGAGACGCACACGTGCATCTTCGGCAAGAACACCACCGAGGCGACCAACAAGCTGGCGCGCCGGCTGGACTTGCGCGACGGCGACGTCGTGCTGACGACCGAGATGGAGCACCACTCGGATGATCTGCCCTTCCGCGCGGTGGCGCAGGTGGCCCACGTCGCCGTTGACGCTCACGGCCGGCTGGACGAGGCGGACTTCGATCGCCTCCTGCGGCAGCATCAAGGGAAAGTGAGGCTCGTTGCTGTCACCGGCGCGAGCAATGTGACCGGTTACCTGAACCCGATGCACCGGCTGGCCGAGAAGTCACATGCCGCCGGCGCGCTGTTCCTGGCAGACTGTGCGCAGCTCGCCCCGCATCGCGCCGTCGACATGCGTGACCTGGCAGATCCCGGGCACTTGGATTTCGTCGCTCTCTCGGCGCACAAGATGTACGCACCCTATGGCACGGGTGCCCTCATCGGACGCAAGGACATCTTCGAGGCCGGAGAGCCGGATGTGCGCGGCGGCGGGACGGTCGAAGTCGTTACGCTCGACTCGGTCGCCTGGGCCGGCCCTCCAGACAAGGACGAAGCGGGCAGCCCCAACGTCGTCGGGGCGGTGGCGTTGGCTCTGGCGATGAGGGAGTTGGGGGCGATCGGAATGCCGGCCATCGCCCGCCATGAGGCCGAATTGACGGCGCATGCCCTCCGCGGCTTGAAGCGCGTCCCCGGCATACGCCTCTTCGGCGATGTCGATCCAGAGCGCGCGGCCGAGCGCCTGGGCGTGATCCCGTTCGGGCTCGACGGCATCTCGCATTTCCTGGTGGCTGCCATCCTGGGCCACGAGTTTGGAATCGGTGTTCGTTCAGGCTGCTTCTGCGCCCATCCGTATGTGCTCCGGCTGCTGGGCATGGACCATGCGCAGTCCGAGGTGTCTCGGGCGCGGATCCTGGCCGGAGACCGGAGCGAGATGCCCGGCATGACGCGCATTAGCTTCGGGCTCTACAACACGATTGAAGAGGTGGATCAATTCCTCGAGGCCCTCGCAGTTGTGGCCGCCGGGAAATACCACGGCAAATACCGCCAGGATCCGGGAAGCGGGGAATACCGACCCGACGGGTGGGCACCGGATTTCGAAGCCGCCTTCTCACTCTCCTCCCCCGAGACCGGCCCGGGCTAACCTCCTCAAACCACTCAAAATGCGAAGGCCCCCGGGTTGCCCCGGGGGCCTGGCATTGGGTCGGCCTGTAAGCCGCGTTCTGTCCACCACCTGCGGGCGGTTTACGGCCTTGCGGCCTTCATCCCGCCAGCCTGCGGATGGGCGATCATCTCTCTGGGCCGCCGCGTCGCCGCGTGGCTCATGCAGCCTACCCGGGGCTCGGAGGGGACGAGCCGCCCCCTGGATCCCGAAGGACCGTCGCCCCTGCTTGGCCTTGCTCCCGGCGGGGGTTGCCTGGCCGCGGCCATTGCTGGCCGCGCCGGTGGTCTCTTACACCACCTTTTCACCCTGACCCCGGCTTGCGCCGGGGCGGTCTGTTTCTGTGGCCCTGTCCGCGGGTCGCCCCGCCCGGGGGTTACCCGGCGCCGTGCTCTGTGGAGCGCGGACTTTCCTCAGCCGGCCGAGCCGGCCGCGATCGCCCGGCCTACCCAATACCAAGCTCATCATACCCCAGCCGGACCGACTACCGGCCTCCTGAGGTGCTCAGAGGCCGGCGGCGTGCCTCTTACCTGCCACATACGCTCGTGTGTTATACCTAAGCTTGGGTCCACCTCGCTCGAAGGCTTGTTGGAGCCCGGCAAGTGGACTATAATGCCGGAGATCTTCGGAGGCTTTGAATGCCGCTCTACAGTTACCGGTGCGACAACTGCGGTGTGCAGTTCGAGCAGCGGCAGCATTTCACCGACGCACCCCTGGTCCAGTGCCCGGAGTGCGGAGAGGACTCGCTCCGTAAGCTTTTCCAGCCGGTGGGAGTGGTCTTCAAGGGCAGTGGTTTCTACGCCACCGACCACCGCTCGCCGTCGGGTCAGGTCGCGGCCAAGAAGTCCGAGAAGTCCGAAAAGGCCGATAAGGCTGATAAGGCTGAGTCGTCCGCTCCTTCCGAACCGGTGGCCGCAAAGCCCGAGAAGGCAAGCGAGAGTTAGCCTGACCGCTCTGCCCGACCATGAAGAAGAGCCGGCATGCCGGCTCTTGTCGTTCCTGCCCCAACCTCAACGGCTCACATCTGAAAGCCGCCGCTGGCGCGCACAATCCTCCAGGTGAAATCGGTGACGTAGTCCAGCAGCCGATCGCGCAGGCGCCGCCATTCCTCCGTCGCCAGCGCCAGCTCCATACGCGCCACCGTGTCTGCCACCGCGCCGGTCAGGATCTGCGGCCGCCGCCCGTACGTTGTGTACCACGCCTCGGTCGGCTGGATGCCCAGACGCTGGATACCCGGTACGAACTCACGCACCACGAACTCAAAATACTCCTGTTCGCGGCCGGGAATGATGTCCCAGGTCATCAACAGCTTCACGGGCACCGGGGGAGCCTCACGAGGCCGGGGTCAGGACGACGACCTGCGTCTCGTCCGGCATCCCCGACTTGGTGGCCTTCAGAACCGGCACCGCCTCCGCTTTGGAGATCCCCATCTCGGAGAGGAAGCGTGCCACCGGGGTCAGTTTCAAGTCCTCCTTCCCCGTCTTGTAGTACATCGGGACGACGATCGATGGCTCGATCAGGCTGATGACTTCGGCCGCCTCGGAGGCGCCTAGCGCTCCGCCGCCCCCAACCGGGACCAGGGCGATGTCGACCGCACCCAGGTCTTCGATCTGTGACTGCGTCGGCACGTAGGCCAGGTCACCCAGATGGGCGACCGCCAGACCCTCGAAATCGAAAACGTAGAGCGTGTTGGACTTCGAGCCGTTCTTCTTCGAGTCGCGCGGCTCCATGCGAATCCCGGTGACAAACACGCCGCCGATCTCGTACTCTCCCGGGCCGGTGATCGCGCGCCGTTCGCCTTTGACCGCCTTGAGGTAGTTGTGACCCGGCGCGTCGTGGCTGACGGTGACAATATCGGCCTTGAGCTTGAGTGTCGGCAGGCCCAGCGTGGGCTCGTACGGATCGGTCACCACCGTCGCCAGCCCGCGCTCCGTCAGCCGGAAGCACGACAACCCGTACCAGACGATCTCCATGCCGCCTCCACTTCCAAGCGTGCGATTATACACGAGGGTCGAATCGAGGAAACGTGGCAGAGACCTCTATCCGCTGCGGATGCGCACTCGGGACAGGCCCGCCTCTGGGCCGCGATCTCCCGCTGTGGTCTGCCTGGGCGGAGCCGCATTCGCCGGGCAATGGAGTTGTCTCAGCGACAGAGGCGAGCTCCGGGGACGATGGCCTAGCCTCATGCGCAGCCCCCCCCGCTCCGGACTTGCGCATGCCGGTTGGTGGCGCGAGCCTTGTCCGGCTGCAGGTCGGCATCGGTTCTGGCCCGACCCACCCGCAGCCCTCGTGGAGGTTACCGGGTATGAAGACACACCGGGGAAGCGTGGTGGTCATTGGCGCCGGGGTGGCCGGGCTATCTGCCGCAGCGTGGCTGGCGCAACAGGGCGTCCACGTCGTCGTCCTCGAAGCCACACCCAAAGTCGGGGGGTGCTGCGGCACGACCATCGTGGATGGCTACCGCTTCAACGAGGGAGCGCAGTATCTGATGCTTCCCCAGTTGATGGCCGCGATCTTCGGACATCTGAATATCGATTCCTCCGGCCTGGCGCTCCAGCGCGTGCGCTCACCGCTGCTGACCGAACTCACGGACGGAACGCAAATCGAAATCGGATCCGACATGAAAGTCAGCTGCCTGCGCGGTCGGCTGGACACACGCCGAGCGGAGGACGAGCTGCAGCACTTGCTCCGGCGCTGGCGCCCGGTACTTCAGGATCTGACCAGCGCAGATTGGCTGTTGGGTGGTGCCACCCCGCTCGCCGTCCTTCGGACGGTGGGGCGTCACCTGCCGCGGTTCGCTCGCAGCCTCGAGGCCGAGCTGAACTCTGCGTTTGGCGAGCCCGCTTTCCGCTCGGTGATGGCGGGGCATCTCCTCTTCGCCGGCGGACCTCCGCGCCACTTCAGGGCCCCGTCGATCATCGCCCTGGTGAGCGTCCTGGCGGACGGGCTGTTTCTGCCAGAGTTCGGAATGGGCCAAGTGCCGGCGACGCTGGCGGCGTCCGTGGAACGAAATGGCGGAACCCTCCACCTGGCCGCACCGGTCAGGCAGCTGCGCGTCCGAGGCGGGCGGGTCGATTCGGTTGAAGCTGACGGGATCGGCATCCTCGAATGCGCGGCGGTGATCTCCACCGCCAGCCCTCTGATCACCCTCGGGCCATTGCTTGGTGGGTTAGCACTGCCACGTGGCTGGCACGCCAGGCTGAGACACATCCCGCCTATCGATGAAGGCGTTCTCCGTCCAATTGGGCTTGGCGAACCAGATCGATACGCCGTCCCACCTCAACTACGTGCTCCCGTCCCTCGAAGGCCAGGAGGCCTTCTTCGCGCCGCGCACGACCGAGGTCGAGTGGGGATACTATTCCGTTCCCACAGTCGTCGTTCCTGGGCTCGCACCCTCGGGAGGCAGCCTGGTCGAGCTTTACCCTCCGGTCTCCCAGGAGGAGCCTGCAGAGGCATGGGGAGCGGACCGCAAGTCGCGCCTGGCCGATTCGGCGATCGAGTGGCTGGGGAGGCGCCATTCGCTCGAGATCGCCGTCCGCCGCGTGCGCAGCCCGCTCGATTTCCAGGCCGAGCTGCATCTGCCGGGCGGTGCGATCTATGGCGTCGATCCCGCCGCCGGTCCCCTGGCGCTGTTCCCTCAGCGTGGGCCAATCCCCGGGCTCTTCCTCGCCGGGCAATCGACCTTCCCCGGATTCGGCGTCCCGACTGCTGCGCTCTCGGGCCTCAGGGCGGCGCGGCTGGCGCTCGAGCACCTCTCGGCGCGTTGACTGGAAGGCACTGGGCCGGCGCTCGGTATAATCGGCGCGTGCACGACCTCCTCGCCTCGACCCACTCCGTTCAATTCGGCGGCGGCCGGATCCAGACTCTCCCCGGCGGCGGATGCCGGCTGGCCATCCCTCCCGTCCCACGCGGCTACGCCGACGCGCAGCTCGACGACACGCAGGGCGTGCCGCGCGATCGATTCTGCTGGACGCCGCCTCTGCGACTGACCGTCCGAGCCCAGGTTTCCCCGGCCTTGTCCCTGGGCACATACGGCTTCGGGCTGTGGAACGACCCGTTTGCCGTCTCGCTCGGACTCCGCGGCGCAGCGCGCCGTCTGCCGTGCGGGCCGCGCGCGCTGTGGTTCTTCTACGCCTCGCCGCCGAATGAATTCGGATTCACGCCCGGCCCGCGCAGCGGCTGGCGGGCAATGTCGATCGACACCCCGCACTACCATCCCTTGTGGCTGACGCCAGCCGCTCTGGCGGTCGCCGCCCTGGCGCAGATCCCGGTTGTCCGGCGGCCCGTGATGTCAGCTGCGCTCCGGCGAGTTGCCGCCGCCGAAGCGATGCTGACGTCCGCGGCGGACGAGCTCCACGAGTACGAGCTGATCTGGGAGCGCAGCGCGGCAACGTTCCGGGTGGACGGCCAAGTCGTGCTGCGCGCCGAACAGCCTCCCCATGCGCCCCTGGGTTTCGTCGCCTGGATCGACAACCAGTACGCCATCGCCACCCCCGAGAGCGGACTTCGGTTCGGGACCGTGGTGACCGAGGCCGAGCAGTCTCTCGACCTGCACATGGCGTCCATCACGCCCCTGGCCGAGTGACCGCATGACGCGGAGACACGCGGTGCTGACGATCCTCTTGCTCGACCTGGATGACGTGTTAATCCAGCAGGTGGCCTACCACCAGTCCCTCAAGGAATGCGTCGAGCGGGTCGGCCGGTTTTGCGGGTTCGAGGCGGCGCGTCTCACGGACGACGACATCGCCGTGTTCGAATCGCTGGGTGTGACCTCCGAATGGGACTCGTCCGCCATCTGCGCCGCCCTGCTCCTCGATCGCGCCTGGTCCGTCGATCCTGAGCTCCGGCTCCCGGAAATGCCGACGGCGCCCGACGGCCGCCGACATCGCCTGGCAGCGCCCGATTTCCAGTCGTTTTTCCGCACGGCGGTGGATGGTGCGGTCACCGGGACCGGAGCGCGCCAACGGGTTGAGCGCCGGTTGCTTGATGATCATCAGCGCACGCCGGGACAGCGCCAAGCCCTGCAGGCTGTGCTGCGGTCGGCCTTTGACACCAAGTCTTCGCTGACCAACCGGATCATCCAGGAGTTGAATCTGGGCGCGGTCGAGTACGAAGCGTGCTACGGGCATCCGGCCGCCATCCCAGGGCCGGGCTACCTGAGCACGATTGACCCGCCTCTACTCTCGCCAGCCGAGGCCGCCAGGTTGGCAGACTGGGCCCTGACCCCAGGGAAACGCGCCGTGATCTTCACCAACCGGCCGTCAAGGCGGCCCGATGGTTCTGGTGGAATGCCGGAGGCGGAGATCGGGATGGCGCGCGTCGGGCTCTCGACGCTGCCGTTCGTCGGCATGGGACACCTGGATTGGGTTGCCGCCGGGCGCGGGCTCGAGTCGCAATCTCTGCTCAAACCCAGCCCGGTCCACGCGCTCGCGGCGCTTCGGCTGGCGGCCGGGGATTCACTGGGCGACGCCTTATTGGCGGCCGCGGGTCTGGAGTTGGATCGCGTGGACGACGGGCGGTGGGACCGCCTGGACGCGGCGAAGGCGATTGTGTTCGAGGACTCGTTCCGCGGGGTACAGAGTGCATGCGGCGCTCAACGGGCGCTGCAGAGCATCGGGATTCGACTGGAGCTTGATCTGCGCGGGGTGACGACGGCGGCCGCCAAGCGTCGCGCCCTGGAAGCCGCCGGCGCGACGATCTATCCGGACTTTACCTCGGCGGCAAGTGCCGTCCTTGACGGCGGAGCCTAGTCCGTCTCAGCTCGTCCTTCCCCAGAAGCCTTCTGTGGTGAACAGCGATTTGACCAGCGTGTCCAAGAGGCCGCACTCGGCCGCCAGGTCGAGGAGCGTGTAGCGTGTACGGATCATTCGCGCCCGGGCATAGTCCGCCTTGAGCTGCGCGCGCGTCAGCCCCAGCTCCTCAGGGGTCGTCGGACAGCCGGCGGCGGCGAGCATCACCCGAAGCTCCTCAACCGGCCTCAACTGGGACCACAGCGACCGCTGCAGTTCGGGCCAGGCGCGGCGGATCGTTTCGATTCGCCTCGGCATCTCCGACCGCGGCGGATACTTGGCTTTGTATTCTTCGACGGCGCTGGCGGCGACGCGCGGGTCGGCAAACGATCGGCGGACCTCGGGCTCGACCTTCTCCCACCCGGGCCACAGTGCCTGCAGCGCAGCCGCGTCGAGGGTTGATAGATCCCGCATCACCAGTTTCTCCGCCAGTGCGGCAGCGGCCACCGTTCCCAGGCCGACCTGGAATCCATGGGAGGGCACATCGGTGCCCCGGCGCACGCCCTCCATCTCCCACAGGTGGCTGAAAAGATGCTCACTGCCCGACGCTGGCCGGCTCGAGCGCGCCGCCTGCATCGACAGGCCCGCCATCAGAAGCCCCTCGATCAACAAGGAGAAAGCTCTCGGCTCACGGCGGCGAAGAGCCAGCGGATCGGCGGTCCAGTCGCGCAAGCCGTGCTGCGAGTGCTCCCATGCGGTCGGCTCGATCGTCTCGATGCCGAGGGCACCGGCGATCATCCAGTCGGCGCCCGCAATCACTTTGCCGAGCAGGTCCCCGTAGCCCGAGGCAGCCATCGCCGGAGGGGCCGCGGCCAGCACGTCGACATCGGCGAGGACGACGCGCGGGGCAGCGCACGGATCGACGCGCTTGATGCCGTCGTGGGTAATGGCGGCGGCGAAGGCGGTGTAGCCGTCCATGGATGCCGCCGTCGCCACACATAGATACGGGCGGCCCAGCCGGTGGGCGGCCAGTTTAACAAGGTCATTGATGACGCCCGAACCGACCGCCACCGGCGTGGCGTCGTGTGCTTTCAGGTAGGCCTCCACCCGGAGGACGTGGTCGAAGTCCGGGTGCAGCCGCGGCGCACCGGGGAAGATCAGCGGCACAGCCGCCAGCCCACCTGAAGACTCGAGCTGAGCACGGACCAGCCGGCCGGCGGCGCGGTAAGTGTTCTCGTCCGCAATGAGCAGCGTGCGCGGTGATGGGAAATGTGTTCGCAGCGCGGCCCCGACGCCGCGCAGAGCTCCGGAATCGACGATCACGGCGCGCGTGTCGGTGGCTGTGGCCAGGGCGCGTTCGACGCGAGTGTGAGGCACGCGACTCCCTCCCGGGGGCGATGGATCAGCGTGGATTCAGGTCCTTGCGAAAATGCGCCAGGAGAGCGACCTCCTGGTAGCCGAGCCGTTGGTGGGCCGCCCGACTGTCGTGGTTGTCGGCATATGCATCCGAGGCCATCTCGCGGCAGCCGCGGGCCAGTGCCCAGGACTCCGCTTCGGCAATCAGAGCCGCACCCATTCCCCTGCCCCGCCACGCGGGCTCGACGTACCAGCCTTCAAGGTACCCGATGCGGCCGGGCCGGCAGCCTTCGGCGGTCAGCCGGATCGAGACCTCCAGGAAACCCACCGGCAAACCGTCAGGGGCGTGGGCCAGGAATGCGGCGTTGAACTCGGGATCGCCCAGAATGTCGGCCAGATCCCGCGCGTGGTCCTCGTCCGGGCAATCCGGCCACAGCGCGGCCCGCATCCGTTTCCAGTCATCGAGTTGGCTGCGCCTGACCACTTCCACCGTCATGAGGCATGGCCCTCGAGGAAGATTCTACTGCGGAGCCCGGGCACGGCAGGACCGACTCGCCCGGAGAGTACTCGTACCGGCAACAGCGCCGCCCTGAAGCGCTATGCGCCGGCGGCCAGCTCTTCCTTGGCTTTCTTGGTCGCCTTGCCACGATCTTCGGTGTCGAGGAGGCGCTTGCGAATACGGAATGCGGCCGGCGTCACCTCGAGCAGCTCATCCTCGCCCAGATACTCGAGAGCTTCGTCGAGGCTCATGCGGCGGGGCGGCGCCAGGCGTACTTCGATATCCTGGGTCGAGGAGCGCACGTTGGTCAGGTGCTTCTTCTTGGCGATGTTGATCGTCAGGTCGCCGGGGCGCTGATGCTGGCCGACAACCATCCCCTCATAGACCTCGACGCCCGGTTCGACGAAAAGCCGGCCGCGTTCCTCGGCGCCCTTCAGCCCGTAGGCCGTCGCCAGGCCGGTCTCCCAGGCGACGAGCGAGCCGACGGCCCGGTCGTCGATGCGACCGGCCGACGGCATGTAGGCGTGGAAGATTGTGTGCACAATCCCCGTCCCCTTCGTGGCGGTCAGGAACTGGTAGCGGAAGCCCAGCAGGCCGCGGGTCGGGACGATGTAGGTCAGATGAGCAGTTCCATCCACGCCGCCGTGCTGCAGGTCGATCATCTGGCCGCGGCGCTGGCCGAGCAGGTCGACCGCCGTACCGACGTGGGACTCCGGCACCTCGAGGTGCACCTCTTCGTAGGGCTCGAGGCGCTCGCCGTCCACCCCGTCCTTGTAGATCACCTCCGGACGAGAGACCTGGAACTCGTAGCCCTCGCGGCGCATGGTCTCGATCAGGATCGCCAGCTGGAGCTCGCCCCGGCCCGAGACCAGGAAGGTGTCGGTGCTGTCGGTTTCCTCGACCCGCAGGGCGACGTTGTGCAGCAGCTCGGACCACAGGCGTTCGCGCAGCTTGCGCGACGTACCCCACGTCCCCTCCCGGCCGGCGAAGGGCGAAGTGCTGACGCCAAAGGTCATGCGCACCGTCGGCTCTTCGATCCGAATGACCGGCAGCGCGACGGGCAGCTCGGGATCGGCGATGGTCTCGCCGATGCCGACGCCCTCGATCCCGGCGACGGCTACGATCTCGCCCGCATCGGCCGATTCGACCGGCAGGCGCTGCAGGCCTTGATGAATGTACAGGTAGCGCACGCGCGAAGCGGTTTGCCCGCCGTTGACATCCATGCGGACGACGGGTTGGTCGACGCGCATCGCCCCGGCGAAGATCCGGCCGATGGCGATCACGCCCTTGTATTCGTCGTAGCCCAGGGTCGTGACCAGCATCTGCAGCGGCGCCGCCCGGTCGACGCGCGGCGCCGGGATGTGCTGCAGGATGGCCTCGTACAGCGGTTGGAGATCAGGGCCCAGCTCGGGGGTCATCCCCGCCTGCTGCGTCAGGGCATTGGTGTACACGACGGCGAAATCGGCCTGGCGCTCATCGGCGCCCAACTCAATGAACAGGTCGAAGGTGCGGTTGACGGCGTCGACCGGGTTGGCGTTCTTGCGGTCGACCTTGTTGATGACGACGATGGCCTTGTGGCCCATTTGCAGGGCCTTGCGCAGGACGAAGCGCGTCTGCGGCATCGGGCCTTCGGCGGCGTCGACCAGCAGCAGGACGCCGTCGACCATGTTCATCACCCGCTCGACTTCGCCGCCGAAATCCGCGTGGCCGGGTGTATCGACGATGTTGATGCGAACCCCGCGGTAGGTCACGGCGGTGTTCTTGGCCAGGATGGTGATGCCGCGCTCGCGCTCCAGATCCTGCGAGTCCATCACCCGTTCGGCAACCTGCTGGTTGTCGCGAAACGCTTTGGCCTGCCGGAGCAGGCCGTCGACGAGCGTGGTCTTTCCGTGGTCCACGTGGGCCACGATGGCGATATTGCGCAGGTCCTGCCTTGGTTCCTTCACTTCACGATCCTCGAGTTAACAAAAGCCCGGCCTGCGAACGGCCGGGTCAGGGACTTCCCTTGCGGCTTCCAGTTCAACTATACCAGAAAGGAAGGAGCCGGGGAGAAGCAGCTCAGCCGGCGGTCGCGCCGGGGTCCGGGGGAGGACCGAGCTCCCAGCGGTAGACGTTGGTCTCCCAGCGTTGAAAGCCGAGCTGCTTGTACAGAGCGTTGGCCCGAGTGCGAGACGGGTTCGATGTCAGGTCTAGGACGTGCGCCTGCCCGTCTCTCGCCGCCTGCATCGCGCACACCATCAGCGCTCGCCCCAGGCCGAGACCGCGGCGTGACGGAGAGACAACCAGGTCCTCGATCCGGGCGCGGACCCCGGTTGGCACGCGGTAGAACACCAGGGCGACGGCTCCGTGAATGACGCCGTCTGATGACCGGGCGACGAACAGATGAACGCGGTCGTCCCTGAGGATCTTCTCCAACTCCGCGCCGGACGGCGGCACCCGCCCCGGGCTGAGCTGCGGGACGAGTTCGGCGAACGCGGCGCACCAGGTCTGGCGTCACGCGCACGGCGCGGCTGATCGCGAATTCGGTGGCGGGCATTGTGGATCCGGGCATGGGGCCTTGTGCACCTACTTGGTCGCCCTCGGCTTGCAGGTCGAGGCATCCCGGGGAGAGAGCTGCAGATCGCAGCCGTTCGGTGACTACAGGAGAGCGACCACGACTCGGGCTCCGATGAACAGCAGGACAAGTCCACCGACGATCTCCATCCGTTTGCCGAAGGTCGAGCTCAGTCGTTTGCCGAGGGTCAACGCGGCGAGGGACAGGCCGCTGGTTACCACCGTAATGGCCGCGGCTGGGAAGGCCACCGGAAGGCCAAGCACGGCCAGGCTCAAGCCGGCAGCGGCAGCGTCGATGCTGGTGGCGACTGACAGGAGCACAAGCGTCATTCCACGGGTAGGATCGATGGTGCGTCTCTCGGGGCGCGGGTCAAGACCCGAGACGATCATACGCACGCCGACGAAGCCGAGCAGGACGGCTGCGACCCAGTGGTCGACGCCGGCAATAAGACGGGCCAGTCCGCTGCCGGCCGCCCAGCCGAGCAGCGTCATCAATCCCTGAAACAGGCCAAAGTGAAACGAGATGCGGAAAATCGGCCGGGCGGAATAGGCATGCCCGGCGGAGCCTACGCCGAGGGAGACGGCGGAGGCATCCATCGCCAAGCCGAACGCGAGCAATAGCGTCTCAAGGACGGGCATGGTGGGGCAGATTCTACCCGCGTCATAGGTGCTTCGTCGGAGCGCCGCGCGAGTCCTCGGACCGCTTCCTTGACACCCTCGGAGGCGGCGTTTAGAATGACGCCGCCTGCCGAGATAGCTCAGTTGGTAGAGCACGCGACTGAAAATCGCGGTGTCGCCAGTTCGATTCTGGCTCTCGGCACCAAGAGACTCTGGAGCACCCACGCGGGTGCTTCTTCTATTGTTCCTGAGTCCCGGACGCTCGGTTAGATCCTCCGCCCGAGCTCCCCGCCTGGCGCAGGACCTCTCGCAAGTCCCCCAGCGGCTTCAGCTCACCCGCGTCGTTCTCGAAGTACCAGTGGTCCCAGCCGTTGCACGGGCTGCCGCTCATCAGGTGTCGCCCGATCTGGTGGATCGACCCCTCGACACCGTCGAACAACAGATGACCATCTGCGCGCAGGCGTGCGACTCGCTTCCGATCACTGCGGAAGAACAATTCCTGGCCCACACGGAGGAGCCCCGCCTCCATTACGGAGCCGACCGAAACGCGCGGCGCCGTACGGCGCCGGTCGCGCACGTCGAGGGCCTCCGGCGGACCGGCGTTCGGTTCGATTCCCCGAAGGCGCGCCCGTGCCAATTCGACGTAGCCAGCCTCGCGCTCGATCCCGATGTAGTGGCGCCCGAGGCGAAAGGCGACGGCGCCGGTCGTCCCCGATCCGAAGAACGGGTCCAGCACGATGTCACCTGGGTCGGTGGACGCCAGCATCAGGCGGTAGAGCAGCGCCTCCGGCTTCTGCGTCGAATGCGCCCGTTTGCCGTCCGTCTTCAAACGCTCGGCGCCCGAACAGACCGGCAGCGTCCAGTCGCTGCGCATCTGCAGCTCGTCATTGAGCGCCTTCATGGCGTGGTGATGGAACGTGTACTTCGCGCCGTGGGCCGTGCAGGCCCAGATCAACGTCTCGTGCGCGTTGGTGAAGCGTACGCCGCGGAAGTTCGGCATCGGGTTCGACTTGACCCAGATGACGTCGTTCAGGATCCAGAAGCCTAAATCCTGCATCAGGGCGCCGATGCGGAAGATGTTATGGTACGAGCCGATTACCCAAAGCGCTCCATCCGGCTTGAGCACGCGCCGGCAGCCCCCGAGCCACGCCCGTGTGAACTCGTCGTAGTCGGCAAAGGACCCAAACTGATCCCAGGCATCGTCCACGGCCTGGACGCGGGTCATGTTGGGGCGATACAGGTCCTGCGACAACTGGAGGTTGTAGGGCGGGTCGGCGAAGACCAGATCGACACACGCCTCAGGCAGCCCGGCCAGAGCCGTCCGGCAATCTGCGTGCAGCACGGTATCGAGCGGAAGGCGCGGGTCGAGGTTCGAACCAGCGGCGGTCAAGGGCATCCCCCCACCCCGATCCAGGTGCTGCCCTGACGCTCATAGCAGTCACAGGCGGGAGAATTGGCTTCGGGCGCCACGCCGCGCCACGTCCAGAATCCGACGAGCGTCCGGACACAGACGACCGGGCCACGGCGGTCAACGATCTGGCCGCGCGACCAGCCTACGCCGCCGAGGTCCTCACCGCGCAGCAGCCAGACGCGCACTTCGGTGGGTTGGCCGAGGCGCCATGCGAGCTCGCCACGCGCGCCGAGAGTGAGCGCCGTCCAGGTGCACAGGAAAGCGCAGGCGCCGGCGAGGATGGCCAGGAGGCAACCCCCGAGGGCCGGGAACCGGCGAGGCGGAGGAGGACCCGAAGGTGCGTCCGGCAGAGTGCTCTCGATTGCGGAGGCCATGGGCGCAAGTCTATCACCCGCGATGCACCTGCGATTAGCGGGGGCGTCGAGATTGTGGAGGGCGACCCCCCGCCCTGCGCAACCAGACCTGACCTGGTCCGAGCCTGATGCGCAAACCGAGTTAGATGTAGAAGCGGTCCTTGTCGATCTCGTCGCGCAGGATACGCAGCTCCTCGTCGCTCGGCGGCGCGTCCTGCTCGACGCGATCGGCGACCGACAGCTCGAACCCCGTGTTCTCGACCACCCCATCGAGCGTGGCCCCCGGCTGAAGCGCCAGGACCTGCATGCGGTTCGTTTGCGGGTGATAGCCGAGCACGGCCAGGTTGGTGACCACCCGGTAGGGCCCGGTGCCGCGCGGCAGGCCGGCCGCCTCGCGTGCTCCTGGCCCACTCAGGTAGCCGGGCGTGGTGACGAAATCGATCTGGGGGACGAAGCGCTGCCTGTCATGGCGCATGATGGCGATCGTTCGCCAGCAAAGCGAGCCGACGTCGTTGCCGCCGCCGCTGCCCGGCAGTCGAACTTTGGGACGGTCGTGATCGCCGATGGTCGTTGTGTTGAGGTTGCCGTAGGCATCGATCTGGGCGCCGCCGAGGAACCCGTACTCGATGAACCCGCGCTGTGCCGCCTCGACGACCTCGCAGATGCCGGTGGCCGAGAGCGCCCGGTGGAAGGTGCGGCGCTCGCCGACGGCGCGAGGCAGCTCCTCGAGGATGGCGCCGGTCCCGCCGAATTCGAAGACCGCCACCAGGTTGGGTGCCTGCATGCGTTGGGCCAGCATCGCCGCCAGCATGGGGATTCCCGTTCCGATGAAGGCCGTGGCGCCGTCCTCCATCAGCCGGGCTGCAGAGCAGATCAACAGCTCGGTCGGGTTATAGGCCGGCCCGGTCATGACCGCCTCCCGCCAGCGATGGGCACTGCGTCGGCCAGTGCCTTCAACCGCGCCTCGCCAATCCTCTGCCGGTACGCAGCGTGGTCCTTGAGGCTGTGGACGTACTTGTCCAGATAGGCGCGGGTCGTCTCGGGTGTCTTGCTCGCCTCGACCCACTCGCGGATCTGATCTTCGTCGCGTTCGTAGTCGTAGGCCATCTCGCCCGGGTGCGACCCGAACGGCGCCTCGACGACGGCGTCGACGAGGTAGTAGGGGATGACCGTCCGATCCGGATGGGCGCGGATCTCATCGGTGGGCACGATGCGCTCAGTGCTGATGATCAGGCGCTTCGACGCACGGGCCATCTCGACGCAGAAACCCGTGATGCCATCCACCTGGGCATTGCCGTGGATATCGGCACGGTGGACGTGGATCAGACCGACATCGAGGATCAGCGCCGGCAGCAAACAGACGGGTTGGCCGGTGAACGGGTCGCGCGCCGCCTTGGCCGACGAGTACTTGAATGTGTCGGTTCCCAGCATCGAGCGCACCGGAAGGAAGGGCACGCCCATGGCGGCGGCTTTGAAGCGCCAGGCGATCCCGGCATTACTCCACTCAACGACCGGTGAGAGGCGTCCGCTTTCGACCTCGCGGCGCAGGCAGTTGGAGACGCCGTAGACCTCGAGGGCCATGTAGGTCTGATCCATCGCCTGGACCGCTCCGGCGCCGATGAGCATATCGAGCTCCAGCACGCCCTGGCCAGCGACCCGCAGGTTCTTGCGCCCCTGCCGGATGATCTCGGAGACGAGCGACATCGGGCAGCGCACGGTGCCGTAGAGCTCGGTCCCGATGTAGTCGCCGTCATGCAGGAAGCGGGTGATCGCTTCCGCCTCCGACATGCGCTTGTCGATCAGGGTCTTTGGTTTGCGCCGATTGAATTCGCGGCAGGCTGTCGAGGTCCGGGGGTTGGAGCATCGGTCCCACCCCGGATTCGAGGATCTCCATGCAGGCCTCCTGTGGCGACCGGTCGAGGTCCCGGGGCGGGCCGTGCTGGACGGCCCGGCAGCGAGAGGGCGCTGCCTCCCGGGGACGCGTCGGGAGTCTAGCACGGGCGGGCGCACGGGCAATGGGACAGCCCGGCCTCACCTGTGCTTCCATTCCTATCCGGGATTGCCACGGCGCCCCGCCCAGAGCGCGGGACGCCTCGCAATGACAGAGGAAGGCGACCCGCGGCCATCAGCGAGATTGAGGGGCGAGCGCCCCCATCGAATGTCATTGCGAGGAGGGCGAACCCCGACGAAGCAATCTCCCTGGACGCAAAGGCGCAAGCGTGTCGCTCCGGCATTCGGAGGGAGAGGAGAATGCCTCGGCTTTGGGGGCCTCGCAAGGCAGGGGGGTTCGGAGGACGCCAGAAACAGGACGCTCCCGCTCACACGAGGCCCGCCGACCCTCCCGCCCGCGCCGGCCGATGGCGGACAGACAGCAGGCTCTGCGGGTCAGCCATGAGCCGGACGCGCCCCACCGTCGTTGACTCCATCCGCGGAATTGTGTTAGACTTGAAGTTGACTTCGTTGGTTGCCCCAACAAACTAAGCATGGAGCCCAGCATGCCCCGTCGGTTCCGGACCGGCGATCAAACCCTTGTCCGCGAACTCAACCGGTCGATCCTGCTGCAGCGGCTGCGGGTCGGTCCCCCGCTCTCGCGCGCCGATCTGGCGGCTGCCACCGGCCTGAACAAGACGACGGTTTCCAACCTGGTCGACGAATTGATCGCCAACGCCTTCGTACGCGAGATCGGCCGCGACGCTTCGGGGGGCGGGCGGCCGGGCGTGTTGCTCGAGTTGAATCCTGACGGCGGCTGGATCATCGGCGGTGAGTTCGGCGTCGGGCACATAACCGTGATCGTGGCCAACCTGCGGGCCTCCATTGCCTGGCGCCGCGAGGCGGCGTTCGTCAAAGATGCCGGCCAAGAGGCCGTGTTGCAGCAGCTGGATGGCCTGCTCCGTCAGGCCAAGCAGTATGCCCAGCGAACCAACCGCCGGCTGCTGGGGGCGGGCGTGACGGTTCCCGGCCTGGTCGACGTCAGCTCCGGCGTCCTGGTCTTCGAACCCAACATGGGCTGGCGCGACGTGCCGCTGCGCGAGCGCCTGGCCGCCAAACTTCAGCTGCCGGTCTTCATCGACAACGACGCCAACGCCGCGGCGCTGGCCGAGCGGTACTTCGGTGCGGCGCAGGATGTGGAGGACTTTGCCTACGTCGTGGGCAACATCGGGCTGGGCGCCGGGCTGGTCGTTGGCGGGCAAATCTTCGCCGGTGCCAGCGGGTATGCCGGGGAGGCCGGTCACACGACGATCGATCCCGACGGGCCGCTGTGCCGGTGCGGCAACCGAGGGTGCTGGGAGCGCCTCGCCAGCCAGCGCGCCCTGATCGAGCGCGTCGACTTTGCGGTGCGGAGCGGACGGCCAAGCCGGATCATGTCCGTCGTCGACGGCGGCGAGATCACGCTGCAAGCCATCCTGGACGCCGCCCGCGAGGGCGATGAAGTCGCCCGCCAGGCGCTGCACGAGACGGGGACCTACCTGGGCATCGGCATCGCCAATCTGGTCAATCTGCTCAATCCTCAGCTCGTCGCCTTCGGCGGCTCTCTGAGCCTGGCGCACGAGTTCCTGATGCCCGCCGCGCGTCAGGTGATCGCTGAGCGTGCGATGGGCGAGCTCAGCCGGGTCGCCCGGATCGTCGTGTCTCCTTTGGAGGCCGATGCCTGCGTGCTGGGCGGTGTCGCCCTGGTGTTGCACGACATCCTGCGGCAGCCTCACCTGATACGCCGCGTGCCCGAGTTGCCGGAAGCCATGCCAACTCATCATCACCGCGCGGGGGTTTCGTTACGAGCATCGATACCGCTGGAAGGGAGGTGATCAAGGCCACATCGATGAATGCATGAAATGGTGATCGTTTTCGACGGTCTAACCTTAGAGGAGGACACAAAGATGTTCCGCAAGCTTTCCATGATCGTTGGTCTGTTGATTGTCGGGACCATGCTGCTGACGGCCTGTGGCGGCGCCGCCACACCGACGGAGGAAGCACCTCCCCCGGCGGCACCTGGCGAGGTTGAGGTCTTCTCATGGTGGACGGGCGGCGGTGAGGCCGCCGGCCTGGAGGCCATGATCAAGGTCTTCGATGCCGCCTATCCCGATGTCACCTTCATCAATGCCGCCGTGGCAGGTGGTGCGGGCACGAACGCCAAGGCCGTGCTCGCCAGCCGTCTGGCCGCCGGTGACCCGCCAAACTCATGGCAGGCACACGCCGGTCAGGAGATCCTCGGGGCGTATGTTGCCTCGGGCCAGATTGAGCCGCTCGACACCCTGTACGCCGATCAGGGCTGGGCAGCCGTTATGCCGGCGACCCTCCTGCCGCTGATCTCCAAGGACGGTCATCCGTTTTCCGTCCCGGTGAACATCCACCGCGCCAATGTGCTGTGGTACAACCCGGCTCTGCTGAAAGAGGCGGGTGTGACCGTCCCGACAACGTGGGACGAGTTCTTCGCCGCCTGCGACAAGATCGAAGCCGCGGGCAAGATCTGCATGTCGATGGGTGAGACGTGGACGGCCCAGCACTTGATGGAAGTTGTGCTTCTGGGCGCCCTCGGCGCGGACAAGTACAGCGCCCTGTGGGATGGCAGCGGTGACTGGGCCAGCGCGGACGTGACCGCCGCCCTGGAGACGTATGCCAAGGTTCTGGGGCACGTCAATTCTGACGCCGCCTCGCTTACCTGGCAGGACGCCTCCAAGCTTGTCGCCAACGGCGACGCCGCCTTCAACATCATGGGCGACTGGGCCGACGGCTACTTCTCCGGCACTGCCGCCGGTGGAAACCTGGGACTCGTCCCGGGCGAAGGCTACGGCTGGGCATCGCCTCCGGGAACGAAGGGTCTCTTCCAGTTCCTGAGCGACAGCTTCACGCTGGCCAAGAACGCTCCGCACCCTGACGGCGCGATGGCGTGGCTGACGACCGCCGGCTCGAAGGCGGGCCAGGAAGCCTTCAATCCTGTCAAGGGATCGATCTGCGCCCGGACGGACTGCGACAAGTCGCTCTTCAACGTCTACCTGCAGAGCGCCATGGCCGATTGGGCGACCGACCGAGTGGTCGGCAGCCTGACCCACGGCGTGGTCGCCAATCCGACCTGGGCGACCGAGATCACCACGGCCCTTGGCCTGTTCCTGGGCGACAAGGACGTGGCCGCGTTCCAGGCAGCGCTGGTTGCTGCCGCTAAGGCCTACCCGAACTAAGTCAGACACGGGAGGCGCACCAGGCTCTTGATTGATGCGATGGTTGGGCCGGCGGGCAATGGCTGCGGGCCCACCCGGACAAGAAGCAGGAGCTTGCTGCAACAGTGGAGCGAGGGGCGGAGTCTTTCCGCCCCTCGCCTTGCGTGACGTGAGGATATCCCTGCCGCCAGCCAAGTCGCGTAGAATAGGGGCACCCCACCGCGAAAGGGGATCCAGATGACCGAAGCCCTGCAGGTTGCCCAGGCGGGTCCGCCGGTTCGTCACCGATCCTACATGCAGCGAGACCGGATGCTGGGGATCGCCCTTGTCATCCCCTCGATCCTGGCAACGGCGGTTTTCGTCTACGGCTTCATCGGGTGGACGATCCGCGTCTCGCTGAGCAAATGGCGCGGCCTGACCCCCGACTTCACCTTCGTCGGCCTGCAGCAATACATCGAGTTGATGCATGATCGGCGCTTCATGATCGACGTCCGCAACACGGCCGTCTTCACGGTCTTCTTTCTGATCGCCTGTCTGGCGATCGGCTTGTTCCTGGCCGTGCTGCTTGACCAGCATCTTCACGGCGAGAACCTCCTGCGCAGCATCTACCTCTTCCCGATGGCGATCTCGTTCATTGTTACCGGCGTCATCTGGCGCTGGCTGATGAACTCCGCCACCGGGACCCGCATCAGCGGTCTGAACCTGCTCTTCCATAACCTGCGGCTCGACTTCCTGATCAGCAAGTGGACTCTGAGCGATGCGCCATGGGGCATCGCCTTCGTCGTCATCCCGGCCGTATGGCAGATGTCGGGGTTCACGATGGCGCTGTATCTGGGCGGGCTGAGGGCGATCTCCGACGATCTGCGGGAGGCTGCCCGGGTGGATGGTGCTTCGGAGACCCAGATCTTCCGCTATGTCTTGCTGCCGCTGCTCCAGCCGGTTACGCTGAGCGCCATCATCATCCTCGGCCACATCTCACTGAAGATCTTCGACTTGATCGTCGCCATCAGTCAGAACAACATCGCCCTGGATGTCCCCGGGGTCTACATGTGGCGAACCACGTTCGACGGCATGAACTATGGCCAGGGCGCGGCCATCGGCGTCATCATGCTTCTGGCCGTGGCCGTCCTGATCGTTCCCTATCTGATCTACAGCATGCGCACGGAGGCGGAGGTATGAACCCCTCCACCTCCCGCCGGCTGACCCGCCCCCTCCTGTATGCCCTGGCCATCGGCACGGCGATCCTCTACCTGCTGCCGATCTACGTCCTGCTGGTCACCGGCCTCAAGAGCTTCACCGAGGTTGACCTCCAGCGCATGTGGGATCTCCCGACCGGCATCAACTTCGACAACTTCCGCGCCGCCTTTGAGTTGTTGGCGCCGCATCTGTGGAACAGCCTGCGCATGGTGATCCCTGCGGCGCTCATCTCCTCCGTGGTCGGCTCCATCAACGGCTATGTGTTCTCCAAGTGGAAGTTCAAGTACTCCGACACCATCTTCACGCTGATCCTGTTCGGGATGTTCATCCCCTACCAGTCGATTCTCATCCCCCTCGTCCAGTTCATGCAGAAGCTCGGCCTGCGGGGCTCCATCTCGGGTCTGGTGATGGTTCACGTGATCTACGGCATCGCCATCACGACGCTGATCTTCCGCAACTACTATGCCGGCGTGCCGACCGAGGTCTTGGAAGCAGGGCGCATGGACGGCGCCGGCCTGGTCGGCCTGTACCGCCACATCGTCTTCCCGCTCTCCATCCCGGGCTTTGTGGTAGTCCTGATCTGGCAGTTCACGCAGGCCTACAACGACTTCCTGTTCGCCGTGGTCCTGACCAACAACAAGACCTGGCCGATCACGGTGGCGTTGAACAACATGGCGGGGAGCCAGATCGTGCAGTGGAATGTTCAGATGGCGGGAGCCTTGCTGGCGGCGCTGCCAACGCTGCTGGTCTACATTCTGCTGGGGCGATTCTTCCTGCGCGGGCTGATGGCCGGAGCGCTGAAGGGCTGAAGCTCGGTCGTCCGCTGCTGCGAGAACAGGTGCCAACCGACCGCGGAAGCGCGTGACGGGGTGCGCTGCGGCGGCCTTCCTTGACACGTCCCACCATTCACGGTATCCTCGCCACGCTCTACCTGCGGGTGTAGTTCAGTGGTAGAACGTCTCCTTGCCAAGGAGAAGGTCGTGGGTTCGAATCCCATCGCCCGCTCTCGCTAGCGATCAGCTTTCAGCGCTCAGCCATCAGCCGGACACTTGCACGCGAGCCCTTGCTGACCGCTGACGGCTGAAAGCTGATTGCGTCTCCCGGCGACGTAGCCAAGTGGTAAGGCAGGGGTCTGCAAAACCCCCATGCGTGGGTTCAAATCCCACCGTCGCCTCCTGAACGAGAGGCAGCGTGAAAGCTCGTGTAAGGGTCTCCTGGAATCCGGGAGACCCTTGTGCGTTTTCCGGGAGTCCGCATGAGGGGTGTAGGCAC
Source organism: uncultured Chloroflexia bacterium (assembly GCA_963777165.1). GTDB lineage: Bacteria > Chloroflexota > Anaerolineae > Anaerolineales > E44-bin32 > DYJB01. The sequence goes on along the minus strand of CAVZPO010000001.1, from coordinate 1,339 downwards.
CAGGACTGGTTAAGGGTCTCGCGCGTGCTCCCGCACCCAGGCAACACCAGACAACGGCAGGCAACACCGGACAACGCGTCTTAGTGCCTGCCACGCGTGGTGCGCGCGGTTGACTACAGCCATCCGCGGCTCAGGCTGTCGACTGCTCCTTAGGTCTCTCAGACGGGCATAGCCGGGACGAATCCAAGATGCTCTCCAGTGCCTAGCCGAGCGATCGAAGTTCCTGGTGTTCTCCCAGGATCCATTTCGATACACTCAGATCTTCGCCCTATCTTGGACACTTGGGGGGTGCGGTCTACAATTGACCCGTGCCCACGCCAATTCTGGCCACCAAGCTCTATGTCCCCCCACCCCGGCCCAACCTTGTCCTCCGCCCCCGCCTGATCGAGCGGCTGAACGAGGGTCTTCATTGCAGCCTGACCCTCATCGCTGCCCCAGCCGGATTCGGGAAGTCGACGCTGCTCAGCGCATGGATCGACCAGCGCGCACGGCAGGATCCGAAGCTTCGCGTCGCCTGGCTCTCCCTCGACGAGGCGGACAGCGACCCCTCCCAGTTCCTTCTCTACCTTGCCGCCGCTCTGCACAGCGCCGAGCCGAGCTGCGGGGCCGACGCGATGGCCGCCCTCCAGTCGCCCCAGCCGCCTTCGGCCGAGTCGATCCTCACCGACCTGATCAACGACATCGACGGCATCACAGGGGATATCCTTCTCGTGCTCGACGACTACCACACGGTCCACTCCCCCAAGGTCGATGAGGAGCTCGCCTTCCTGCTCGAGCATCTGCCCGCGCGCATGCGGCTCGTCATCGCCACCCGTGAGGACCCGATGCTGCCTCTCGCGCGCCTGCGCGCCAGCGGCGAGCTGTCCGAGCTGCGCGCCGCCGACCTGCGCTTTTCGCCCGACGAGGCGGCCGACTTCCTCTGCCGGGTGATGGGCCTCGAGCTCACGGCGGAGGACATCGCCGCCCTGGAGAGCCGCACCGAAGGGTGGATCGCCGGGCTGCAGTTGGCCGCGCTCTCCATGCGGGGGCAGAAAGACATCGCCGGTTTCATCCGATCATTCACCGGCAGCCACCGCTTCGTGCTGGACTATCTGGTTGAAGAAGTCCTGCAACGGCAGTCCGAAGGCGTTCAGACCTTCCTACTGCGAACATCCATCCTCGACCGCATGTGCGGGACCCTCTGTGACGCTGTCCTGGGTTCTCCTTCTGCTTCCGGGCAGGAAACTCTGGAGTATCTCGAACGCACCAACCTGTTCATCGTGCCGCTGGATCGCGAGCGGCGTTGGTACCGATATCACCATCTCTTAGCAGATTTGCTGCGGCAGCGGCTTCATGAGAG